>NZ_BMHK01000012.1 GCF_014640675.1 Novosphingobium endophyticum
GGCAAGAAATCCATCAAAACCGCCCGCAAAGCCGCCGGATGGAACCCGGCCTTCCTCACTTCACTCCTCCAGCCCCAAATTCGTTAACCTGGACTCGTTGCCGTGCCCGGAACCATGCCAATGTCGCCAAGCGCCATAATGTGTGTCATAATCGTTTAGCGCGTGTTTCGCTGCCTGCCGCTGGAACGCGTCGCGAGCCGGAGACGTGATGGCCGGCGGGCATGTTGCGCGCAGTCGGATTCATCGTCTTGGCGTTGGGGTCCGCAATTGTAATTCGCTGGGCCGGTTGCGAAATGGGCCTCAAGCATATTTTTTCAGGAGATCTCGCAATGGCCGATACCGACGCCAAGGAAATGCAGGAGTCCGCGCGGAAATACTGGTCCGCCGAAGGTTACACCGCCGGCGGCGTCATCCGTGAAGTGGACTATGCGACCCAGTCGGGCGGTCTCGATCCCTCGCTCGAGGGCATCAAGATCGTCGACACCGACACCCACATCGTTGAGCCGCCGACGCTCTTCACCGACCGCGCGCCGGCCGGCATGAAGGACAAGATGCCTTACGTGAAGCGCGATGCCGACGGCGTCGACCGCTGGTACATCGGCGATCGCAACTGCGGCACGCTGGGCGGCAACGTGATCCGCAAGGACAACAACAAGCTGCTCGGTCGCCTTGCCTTCCCGACGCTTGAAGAGGCGCATGCCGGCGGCCACGAGGTCGCACCGCGCCTTGCCGCGATGGACGACATGGGTGTCTATGCCCAGATCTGTTTCCAGAATTCGGGCATCACCCAGGCCGGGATGCTGATGACGCTGGGCGACAACGACCTCGCCCTGCAGATCATCAAGACCTACAACGATTTCAACGCTGATTGGCAGAACGAGTCCGGCGAGCGTCTCTTCCCGATGGCGCACCTGCCGCTGTGGGACAAGGCCGAACTCGAGAAGGAAGCGCGCCGCTGTATCGACATGGGCCTGCGCGGCTTCGTGCTGCCCGATACGCCCGAGCGCGTCGGCGTGCCCAGCTTCCACCATGACTACTGGACGCCGTTCCTTGAGATGATCGATGCCGAGGGCATTCCCCTCAACTTCCACCTCAACGCCGCGATCGACCCGAACACGCTGACCTGGGAAGGGTTCGAGTTCGAACAGATCCTTTCGGTCGTCGCGACGATGTTCTCGATCGGCAATGCCGCCACGCTCGGCAACTGGATGGTCTCGGGCCGTCTCGACCAGCATCCGAATCTCAAGATCGGCCTGATCGAGAGCGGCATGGGCTGGGTGCCGTTCGCCGTGGAGGCGCTGGAGCACCAGTTCCAGGAAATGCTGCCGCGCAAGCGCGACGTGCTCAAGAAGCAGCCCTGGGACTACTTCCGCGATCACTTCATGTGCACTTTCTGGTTCGAGAAGGTCGCGCCCAAGCTGCTGCTGGAAACGATCGGCGTCGACAACGTCATGTTCGAGACCGACTTCCCGCACCCGACCTCGCTCTATCCGGGCGTGCAGGCGCACATCAAGAACGTGCTCGGCGGCTACGATTACGCGGTCAAGAAGAAGGTTCTCCAGGACAACGCGGTGCGCTTCTACAAGCTGCCGTTCTGATTGTTATCGTCATCCCGGGCTTGACCCGGGACCGCTGGCTGTCGCTCGGCACACCGTCTCGGTGGGGCCCCGCGTAAACACCGCCACCGGTCCCGGGTCGAGCACGGGATGACGACATCTTGCATGACCTCACCGGCAGAACCGTGCGCCGTCCGCCTCAAGGTGGAAGTGGTTATCGTGGGCCGAGTTGTAATCCGGCCCCAGCACCGTGCCGAAGCGCTTGCAGGCGCTCTCGTGCACGATCCGCAGGAAGCGCCTTTCTGCCGGCGTTCCCCCATTCCAGCCCCCGAGTACGCTGATGCGGCGCCCGTCCGCCAGCACGAAGGCTGACACGTCGATCGCATTGGCGCTGGCATGGCCGGAGCGGCGATTGGTGCCGGCGATGTTGCGGCAGGAATAGCTGCCAAAGGTTTCGATCCGTACCAGGCGACTGCCGAGAATCTGTTCGGCCGCGCGGTCCACGCCAAAGCGCGCCCACGCGGCGAAAGTCGTCGCCAGCGGGCAAGTGACGGGGCCGAGGTTCGACAGTTCGAGCAAAGCCGAATCGCTGCGCAGGTTGGCAAGCCTGACCGTGCCGACGTTTGAGCAGCCGGGGGAGAAATACTGGTCGGGCAGGGGCATGAATGAGGCTTGCTGGGTACCGAGTTCGGAAAGGCACTGCCGGTATTCGGGACGGTTGCTGATGCTGCCGGAGGCCGGACGGGATCCCTGCCGTTTCGGTGCCTGCGGAATGTCCATGCAGGCGCCGAGCGCGGCGAGAAGCGGCAGGATAAGCAGGATTCTGCGCATGGCGGGAGTTTTCGCAGCGAATGGTTAACAGAAACTTGCTGAAACCTCTGTAAATTCCATTTGCGGCGAGCTGAAGGCGGAATGTTGCGCGGGCCGTCGATCATGATTGACAAATTCTCGCTGGCCACTAGACGCGGCTCCGGGCCACGCGGTCCCAACGCCGCGCGAGCTCTCTGCAAGGAGAGTCAGAAATGACTGATATTATGGTACCGGCGCGCAAGCCTGCGCGTCCGCATTTTTCTTCCGGTCCCTGCGCCAAGCCGCCGGGATATTCCCCCGAAAAGCTCGCCACCGAATCGCTGGGCCGCTCGCACCGCGCCAAGATCGGCAAGTCGCGCCTCGCCCATTGCATCGACCTGATGCGCGAGGTGCTGCAGCTTCCCGACACGCACCGCATCGGCATCGTGCCCGGTTCGGACACCGGCGCTTTCGAGATGGCGATGTGGACCATGCTCGGCGCCCGTCCTGTCACGACGCTGGCCTGGGAAAGCTTCGGCGAGGGGTGGGTCACCGACGCCGTCAAGCAGCTCAAGCTCGATCCGACCGTCCTACGCGCCGACTACGGTCAGCTGCCGGACCTGTCGCAGGTCGACTGGTCGAACGATGTGCTCTTCACCTGGAACGGCACCACTTCGGGCGTGCGCGTCCCCAATGGCGACTGGATCGCCGAGGACCGCGAGGGCCTGTCCTTCGCCGATGCCACCAGCGCCGTCTTCGCCTACGACATTCCTTGGGACAAGATCGATGTCGCCACCTTCTCCTGGCAGAAGGTGCTGGGCGGCGAGGGCGGCCATGGCGTGCTGATCCTCGGTCCGCGCGTGGTCGAACGGCTGGAGAGCTACACCCCGTCCTGGCCGCTGCCGAAGGTCTTCCGCCTTACCAAGGGTGGCAAGCTGACCGAAGGCGTGTTCAAGGGGGAGACCATCAACACCCCGTCGATGCTCGCCGTCGAGGATGCGATCTTCGCGCTCGAATGGGCGAAGGGGCTGGGCGGTCTCGAAGGGCTCAAGGCGCGCAGCGATGCCAATGCCGCCGCGCTCGACAAGATCGTCGCGGAGCGTGACTGGCTCGGCCATCTCGCCGCCGACCCGGCCAATCGTTCGAAGACCTCGGTCTGCCTGACGGTCGAGGGCGCGGATACCGACTTCATCAAGAAGTTCGCCGCCGTCCTCGAAAAGGAAGGCGCTGCCTTCGACATCGCCGGCTACCGCGATGCCCCGGCCGGCCTGCGCATCTGGTGCGGAGCCACGGTCGACACCGCCGATATCGAGGCGCTCGGCCCCTGGCTCGATTATGCCTACGCCGTGACCAAGAACGGCTGATCCATCCGTCATCCCGGCGAAGGCCGGGATCGCTGGCGATGTTGACCCGCGCTTTCGCCGAGACGGCGTGCCGGACGACCCTCCAGCGGTCCCGGAGCAAGTCCGGGATGACGACGATTTCTACACCGAATTTCACTGCCGAATTTCGGAACACTCCCCCGAAAGGGAAAGGGAGATTGACATGACCACCAAGCCCAAAGTCCTCATTTCCGACAAGATGGACCCGAATGCCGCCGCGATCTTCCGCATTCGCGGCTGTGAAGTCGATGAGATCACCGGTCTCAAGCCCGAAGAGCTGAAGGAAATCATCGGCAAGTACGATGGTCTTGCGATCCGCAGCTCGACCAAGGTCACCAAGGACATTCTCGACGCCGCGACCAATCTCAAGGTCGTCGGCCGTGCCGGCATCGGCGTCGACAATGTCGACATCCCGAACGCCTCGGCCAAGGGCGTCGTCGTGATGAATACGCCTTTCGGCAACTCGATCACCACCGCCGAGCACGCCATCGCCCTGATGTTCGCGCTCGCCCGCCAGCTGCCCGAGGCAGACGTCTCGACCCAGCAGGGCAAGTGGGAGAAGAACCGCTTCATGGGCGTAGAGGTCACCGGCAAGACGCTGGGCCTGATCGGCGCGGGCAATATCGGCTCGATCGTCGCCAGCCGCGCGCTGGGTCTGAAGATGAAGGTCGTTGCCTTCGATCCGTTCCTGACCCCCGAGCGTGCGGTCGAGATGGGCGTCGAAAAGGCGGACCTCGACACGCTGCTGGAGAAGGCCGACTTCATCACGCTGCACACGCCGCTGACCGACCAGACCCGCAATATCCTGAGCCGCGAGAATCTTGCCAAGACCAAGAAGGGCGTGCGCATCATCAACTGCGCGCGCGGCGGTCTCGTCGATGAATTGGCGCTCAAGGAACTGCTCGATTCCGGTCATGTCGCGGGTGCCGCACTCGATGTTTTCGTGACCGAGCCTGCCAGGGAATCGCCGCTGTTCGGTACGCCGAACTTCATCTGCACGCCCCACCTCGGCGCGTCGACCAACGAGGCGCAGGTCAACGTCGCGTTGCAGGTGGCCGAGCAGATGGCGGACTACCTCGTCAACGGCGGCGTCACCAACGCGCTGAACATGCCGTCGCTCTCCGCCGAGGAAGCGCCGAAGCTGAAGCCCTACATGGCGCTTGCCGAGCAGCTTGGCAGCCTCGTGGGCCAGCTCACACACGATTCGGTGCCGCGTATCTCGATCCATACCGAGGGCGCTGCCGCCGAACTCAACATGAAGCCGATCGCTGCTGCGGTTCTGGCCGGTTTCATGCGCGTCCAGTCGGACACGGTGAACATGGTCAATGCCCCCTACCTCGCCAAGGAGCGCGGCCTTGAAGTGCGCGAGATCAAGACCGAGCGCGAGGGCGACTACCACACGCTGATCCGCGTCTCGGTCAAGACCGAGATCGGCGAGCGTTCGGTGGCCGGCACGCTGTTCAACAACGTCGAGCCGCGTCTGGTCGAGCTCTTCGGCATCAAGGTGGAGGCGGAACTGGCGGGCCACATGATGTATATCGTCAACGAGGACGCGCCGGGCTTCATCGGCCGCATCGGCACCCTGCTGGGCGAAAACGAGATCAACATCGGCACCTTCAACCTCGGCCGCCGCGAGGCCGGCGGCGAGGCGGTGCTGCTGCTTTCGCTGGACGGTGCGATTCCCGAAAGCGTCCTCAAGCAGGCCTGCGAGGTGCCGGGCGTTCGGATGGTGAAGGCGCTTTCCTTCTGAGCAGAGGCTTTACGGGCTTCCAAACGGAAAGGGCTGGTGCGCTGCGCCGGCCCTTTTTCGTACGAGGACCGGCGGCTGCGAATGGGGAAAGGCCGCCGCTCGTTCGTCAACAGGTTGTTCGCGCACTTGCCCACGGCCTTGTCCACAGGCAAAGGCGCCTGATGACGGAACTCGAACGCTATTTGTCTCGCATTGGCCTTGCCCAGGCTCCCGCCGCCGACGTGGAAGGGCTTGCCGCCGTGCAATTGGCGCATCGCCAGTCGATCGGTTTCGAAAACCTGGACATTCATCTGGGGCGCGGCATTCGCATCGACAGTTCCTCCGTGTTCGACAAGCTCGTGGTGCGCGGGCGGGGCGGGTACTGTTTCGAACAGAACCGGCTCTATTCCGACATGCTCGCGCTGCTCGGCCTCGAGAACCGGCCGCTGCTCGCCCGCGTACGGCTGGGCCTTCCCGAAGGGGTGAACCCGCCGCGCACCCATGTGCTGCTGCTGGTGGAGATGGACGGCGGCCAATGGATCGCGGATGCCGGTTTCGGCGGCAGTCTGGTGCCCCCGCTGGCGCTGGAGGACGGCGTGGAGACGGCAACGGCGGACGGCGCGCGCCATCGCCTGCGCCGGACGGGCAAGGCCGGATCGCTCGGTGGCGAATGGCTGCTGGAGCGTGCCGGGCCGGCTTCGGTTACCGACGGGCGCGCTTCCCCTCACGCTGACTGGCAGGCGCAGTATACTTTCGAGCTGTCAGAGGTGGCGCCCGATGATCTGGAACAGGGCAACCACTGGACCTCGACGCGGCCGGGAACGCGCTTCACTTCGCTCCACGTCGCCAGCATCGTTCTGCCGGACGGCTTCGCGGCCCTGAGCGACCGGCAGGTGACGATCTACCGTCAGGGTATGAGCGAGACGCGCACGATTGCTGACGCCGCGGATTATGCACGGACCTTGCGCGAGACGTTCCGGATCGCGCTGGCCGACGAGGAAGCGGCCGGGCTGCCGTTGTTCGCCTAGAACCACGCGCGGGTCCGAAGCAGAACCGCTTGCCCTGACCTTGTCTAAGGCTTTTGCCGGTGCCCGGAATGACGCCCCGTGCCGGCGCTATTGCTCTTTCAACCGCGGCATCAGTTCCACGAAATTGCAGGGCCGGTTGCGGCTGTCGAGCTGTTCGGCGAGGATGCCGTCCCAGCCGTCCTTCACCGCGCCGTTCGAACCGGGCAGGGCAAAGACGTAAGTTCCGCGCGCGACCACGGCCATGGCGCGGCTCTGCACCGTCGAGGTGCCGATGGTCTTGTAGGAGAGCCAGCGGAACAACTCGCCGAAGCCGGGGATTTCCTTGTCCTTGATCTTGTCGAGCGCCTCGGGCGTGACGTCGCGGCCGGTGAGACCGGTGCCGCCGGTCGAGACGATCGCGTCGATACCCGTGTCATCGATCCAGTTGTTCAGGCGGATGACGATGCGCCCCGCATCATCCTTTTCAATCGCGCGCGCGATGAGCTTGTGCCCGGCGTTTTGGATGCGTTCGGCGAGGATATCGCCGGAGGTGTCTTCATCGGGGCCGCGCGTGTCGGAAACGGTCAGAAGGGCAATGTTGATCGGCTTGAAGGTCCGTTCGGGATCAATGGCCACGCATTATCGCTCCGTTCGCTGCCATGCGCACACCTTGCGAGCCGGCCAGGCTCGGGAAAGTCGGCCACATGTCCTGTGCCAGCGCCATCCGGCTTTCCGAGACGCCGCCAGCCTGACGCTCGTACATCCAGTAGTTGCGCAGGACAATGTTCACGTAGCCGCGCGTCTCCCAGTAGGGGATCGATTCCATCCATAGCAGCGGATCGCCGTCGTCCCTTACCTCGCTATTCCAGCGCGTGACCGGGGTGAGGCCGGCATTGTAGGCGGCAATGACCTTGGGAAGGAGGCTCTGCGTGCCGGCAGCGTCCTTGAGCATCTCGAGATGTCGCTGGCCGAATGCGAGGTTGATTTCAGGCTTGTTGAGGTCGCTTGCAGAACCGGACACGCCGATCGCGGCGGCGTGGTCCTTCGCCGCGGAAGGCATGATCTGCATCAGCCCGCGCGCGCCCGCCGGACTGACGACCGTGGCCTGGAAGATCGATTCCTGAAGCGCATGCGCATAGACGAGCGCCGGATCCACTTTCCAGCCGCCGGCCGGTGTCCACTTCGGCGTCGGGAAGCGCGCGGCGGGTTCGGGCTTCCCGCCTCGCGGCGCATTGTAGGCCATCCAGAGCTGCGTCGAAGGCAGGCCGAGATCACGGGCGAGGCGCGTAAGCGGTGCGTATTGCTCCGGGTCGCCAATACGCGCCTGATGGCGCAGGACTTCGTCGGCGAGGCCATCCTTGCCGATCTCGACGAGTTCCACGGCCGCGCGGACATTGGCCTTGGTGCGCAGTTTCTGCCAGTCGGACTGGGTGAAATCCGCTTCGGCGTGCTGTTCGGAAAGCTTCATGCCGAGCTGCTCTGCGGCAAGCATACCGTAAAGCGTCTCGTCCCGCGCGGCGGCGAGGCGGAGCGGCGCGGCGGCGAGATCGGGCCGGCGGCAGCGGATCAGGGCGCGGCTGTGCCAGTAATGCGCGGCCGACGTCATCTCGTCGTTTTCGGAACTGCGCGCGGCCTTGCCGAAGGCATCGGCGGCGCCTTCGCAGTCACCGAGGCGCCAGGCGGCGAGCCCGGCCGTCCACCATGCCTCGCCCACCCATGGACCGGTGCCCATGGCGGCAAGCTGGGCCATTTCGTAGGCGGCAGCGTCCTGGCTTTCTATGTAGTAGCTCCAGGCCGCGCGCTGGCGCCATTCGGCCCGTGCCGAACTGCTCAGGGCCGCGTCGATGCCGTCGAGTAAAACACGCGCGCCTACGGGATCGTCGTTCCTGATCCGGTCGAGAATGTCGGCCGAGATGGCCGCGGGCATCGTACCATCGCTGATCGAGGCGGGCCGCGTGCGCTTGGGGATGGAGGGAAGGCGGGCGAACTGTTGTTCGCTCGGCAGGCTCGGCACGGCTTCAGCACCGCGCTTCAGGGCAAGGCGGCCGATCTGGTCCGCGCCGGGCAGCTCGGTGCCGCCCGCCAGCCATGCCTGCAACTCGGGCAGTTCGATCCGGGGCGAGCCTGCGGCGAGGTAGTATTCCGCGCGGGCCTGCCGGTGCAGCGGCCCGTCGGGGCGCTCGGCGAGCATCCGCTGGACTTGCGACCAGTCCTTGGCATCGATCGCGTCGAAGATCTGCCGGTAATAGGCGCGATCGTCCTGGCTCAGCAGCGAAGGGACGGCGGTTCGGTCCGCGCGTGCGCGGAAATAATCTACGGCGGCGCTGTTGGCGTACGCAGGCATCACGGCCACGCTTGCGGCGCAAGCGATACCCATACCGGCGACCAATCCTGCCCTGGCAAGTCTTCTCAAGTTGAATGTCCTCGAACGCTCGATCACTCTGCTTGCACTGTCAGTGCCGGGGTGCCTGCTTATCGGGCAGTCCATTCCAGCCACGCCTGCCAGAGGACGGCCTTCCAGCGCGGCTGCGCCAGTAATGCGGGCAATCCCCTTGATGCAAGCAGAGGTATCGTTGTTCCTTCATGCTTAAATGTTTGTAAAACGGCAGAGCGTTGCGGCAATTCGTGGCCGAGAAGCGGCAGGACGTTGCCGCCGAGCACGATCAGCCGTTCGGGCGCCGCCAGCCGCACATGGTGGACCAGAACCTCGCCGAGGCCGCGATCCGTCACCGCGGGCCAGTCGGGCGCGGGAACGGCGCGGGGAAGGGCGCTTGCCAGGTAGATGTCTTCGCGCGTCGTCCCGAAGGCGCGCAGCATGGCATCGAGCAGCCGCCCCTGCTTTCCGGAAAGCAGCGCGTCGCGATCTTCCGGTTCCGGCATGTCCACCACGACCATGAGTTTCGCGCCCTGCCGGCCGTGGGGCAGGATCCGCCCCGCAGTGCCGTAATCATCGAGCAGGGGCTCGTTCAGCCACCACTGCGTGAATGCGGCAAGGTCCTGCGGCAGCGAGGCAGGGTCCAGGCGGGCCGGCGGCAGCGAGGCGGCGACGTCCTCCCCTGCCGTCTGGCGCGGCCTTTCGGGGCGCGGCTGGTCGCGGCTCTCTGCCTCCGGGGGCGCCAGCCACTGGCGCGGCTTGTCGACGAAATCGCAGTCGACCCCCGCGTCCCGCCACCAATCGAGCGCGCCTGTGATGTCGTTCAGAAACTGGTTATTGGGGGCGTGAACCATCGCGTGGGTCTTGACCTGTCGCACTCCACCAATCAAGGCACAACACGAATAAAGCGGCCCAGAATGCAGAACGAGATCGGGGATTCCATGATTGAACGTGAATCGATGCCATATGACGTCGTCATTGTCGGCGGCGGTCCCGCAGGCCTGTCGACGGCGATCCGGCTCAAGCAGGTCGACCCCGAACTGCAGGTTTGCGTGCTGGAAAAGGGCTCGGAGATTGGCGCGCACATCCTTTCGGGCGCGACGATCGATCCCAAGGCGCTCGACGAACTGCTGCCCACCTGGCGTGAAGACGGCTGCCCGCTGGCCGAGACCCCGGTAACGGACAACTGGCACTGGCACCTCACGCGCAAGGGCAAGTTCTCGATCCCGCACATCATCCAGCCGCCCTTCATGTCGAATGAGGGCAACTACACCGGTTCGCTCGGCAACCTGTGCCGCTGGCTTGCGGAACAGGCCGAGGCACTGGAGATCGAGATATTCCCCGGCTTCCCCGCCGCCGAGATCCTCTATGACGATAATGGCGCGGTGATCGGCGTCCAGACCGGCGACATGGGCGTGGACCGCGAAGGCAATCCCAAGCCGGACTTCCAGCCGGGCATGAACCTGCTCGGCAAGTACACCGTGTTCTGCGAAGGCGCGCGCGGCCACCTGACCAAGCGCCTCAAGGCGAAGTATGACCTCGAGGCCAATTGCCAGCCGCAGATCTATGGCCTGGGCATCAAGGAACTGTGGGATATCGATCCCGACAACCACATGCCCGGCCGCGTGATTCACACCCAGGGCTGGCCGCTTTCGGAGAACGACGCCTGGGGCGGCGGCTTCCTGTACCATCAGGCCAACGGCCAGGTCGCGCTCGGCTTTGTCACCGCGCTCGATTACAAGAATCCCTACATCTATCCGTTCGAGGAATTCCAGCGCTGGAAGCAGCACCCGGAGATCCGCGCGATCCTGGAAGGCGGTAAGCGCGTCGCTTATGGCGCGCGCGCGATCAACGAGGGCGGCTGGCAGTCGGTGCCGCAGCTTGCCTTCCCCGGCGGCGTGCTGGCGGGCTGCTCGGCCGGTTTCGTCAACGTGCCGCGCATCAAGGGCACGCATACCGCGATGAAGAGCGGAATGCTCGCCGCGGAGGCGATTGCCGCCGCGATCAAGGCGGGCCGTGAGCAGGATTCGCTGACGGAATACGATGCGGCGGTACGCGAGAGCTGGATCGCCAAGGAACTGAAGCTCGTCCAGAACGCGGAACCGATGGTTGCCAAGTGGGGCGGCGAGCTGGGCACGATTCTGGCGGGCGCCGACATGTGGCTGCGCACGCTGTTCGGCTTCGGCCTCGCCAAGCCGATGAAGCACCACACCGATGCTTCCGAAACGCAGCGCGCCGATCTCTACCAGCCGATCGAATACCCCAAGCCCGATGGCGTCATCAGCTTCGACCGCCTGACCAGCGTCTCCTACTCGTTCACCAACCACGAGGAAGAGCAGCCCTGCCATCTGCAGTTGAAGGATCCGGCGATCCCGACCGAGATCAACCTGCCGGTCTATGCGGGGCTTGAGGCGCGCTATTGCCCGGCGGGGGTTTACGAGTTCGTCGACCCGGACGGTACCGGCATGCGCCTGCAGATCAACGCGCAGAACTGCGTCCATTGCAAGACCTGCGACATCAAGGACCCGACGCAGAACATCGAGTGGGTGACGCCGGAAGGCGGCGGCGGGCCGAACTATCCGAACATGTGATCCTCCCCGAACCGGGAAAGGGGAGGATGGCGCATGAACGAGACCGCCTATGCCAAGATCAACCTTGCGCTGCATGTCCGGCAGCGGCGGGAGGACGGCTATCACGAACTGGAAACCCTGTTCGCCTTCGTCGATGACGGGGATCGCCTCTCGGTCTCGCCGGCCGGGCAAGATTGCCTGACGACGCAAGGCGAGTTTGCCGGGAAGATCGACGGCCCCTTTGGCAATATCGTCGCCAAGGCGCTCTCCGCACTGCCGCACGGGAAGGGCTGGGCGGTCAGCCTCGACAAACGCCTCCCGGTCGCGGCAGGGCTGGGCGGCGGTTCGGCGGATGCGGGCGCCGTGTTCCGCATGGTGGAGCGCACGCACGGCCTGCCGGACGATTGGCGTAGGCGCGCGGCAAGGCTGGGGGCCGACGTGCCGGCCTGCGTGCTCTCGAAGCCGTGCATCGGTACCGGAACGGGCACCGAACTGGAGCTCGTCGCCGAGAACGACCTTGCCGGCTGTCCGGTCCTCCTCGTCAATCCGCGAGAGCCGGTGCCGACCGGGCCGGTGTTCGGCGCCTGGGACGGCGTCGATCGCGGACCCTTGCCTCAGGGGACCCTGCGCGAGGTCGCAATGCGGGGGCGCAACGATCTGCAAGCACCTGCCATCACCATCTGTCCGGCGATCGCGGATGTGCTCGAGGCTCTCGGACGGACGGAACCTTTCATCGCGCGCATGTCGGGCTCGGGGGCGACGTGCTTCGCTCTCTATGACAGCCGCGAGGCCATGGAGGCGGCGGCAGGGTCCATTGCACGCGAGCATCCCGGGTGGTGGCAGATGAGCGGAGCCCTGTGTTGATTCACGAAGCCTATCGCATCGTCGGAACGCCGCGTTTCGGCGGTATCCTGGTCGTCGCCGATCACGCCTCGAACCGCGTTCCTGAGGATATCGTGCTCGGCATCGCGCCCGAACTGATGCATGAGCATATCGCGATCGACATCGGGGTGGCGGGCATCGCGGAAAGGATGGCGCGGCGCGGCGGCACCGCTGCGTTCCTCGGCAATGTCAGCCGCCTTGTCTGCGATACCAACCGTGACGAGGATGATCCCGCAGCCATACCCGAAACGAGCGACGGCCGGGTTATTCCGGGAAACCTCGACATTGACCGCGAAGCCCGGCTGGCGCGTTTTCACCGCCCGTTCCACGAAGCGCTGGGCGAGCTTTTGCACGGCACGCCGCAGGCGCTCACCCTGATCCTGCACAGTTTTACCCCCGCTCTGGAGACGCGTCCCGGGGAGGAGCGTCCATGGCATTGCGGCTTGCTTTACGACGAGGATGATCGCGGCGCGCGCCTGGCCCAGCCGCTGTTCGAGGCCGAGGGGCTGATCGTCGGCGACCAGCTTCCCTATTCGGGCAAGATCTACAATTCGACGATCTGCCGCCATGTCGAAAGCGAGGGACGGCCGTATCTCTATCTCGAAATCCGGCAGGACCTCATCGCGGATGAAGCCGGGCAGGAGGAATGGGCGGAACGCCTGACACGCATCTGCAATCAGGTCGCTATCGGGCACGAATAGGAAGCGTTGCTACTCCGCCTCGCCGCCGAACGCGATCTCGTTCAGCTGCTTGCGTGTCAGCTCGTACATGAAGTCGATGTCGACCCGCTCGCCTTCCTCGATCCGCTGCGAGATCATCGTTAGGGGGAAGCACAGGATGCTCGTGCCCGGCCAGTTGAGCGCGGGCTGGCGGCCATATTCGTCATCGACGGTGACCCAATCGAGCATGAGATCCTGGGCGAGGGCATCGCCCATCGCTATGCCGAGCGACTGCAGCTTCCAGGTGTCCTCCGGACCGACCCAGCCTTGCACGAGATTGGCGCGGATAACGGCGAGCTTGCCTTCGATCGTATCGTAGGCCTCATCGGGATCGGTCGAGAAATGGCCCTTGATCCAGCCTCTGGCCAGATCCAGCCACTCTTCTTCCTCCGGCTCTAGGATAAGGGAGTCCGGCACCGCCATGAAAGTAGTATAGCAGGTTGGCGGCCGGGCTTCAAAATTCCACCGCTTGCGCGAGATTTGTGCAATGATTGGTGCGCTCCCGATATTTTTTCGCTTCGGGTGAAGCCCCATATGGCGTAGGGGCCGCAGCACATTTCCGCGCTTTTTGGGCGCATCGTTACATGACCGGAGTTTCGTTCCATGCCCGCCTATCGTTCCCGCACTTCCACTCACGGCCGCAACATGGCCGGTGCCCGTGGCCTGTGGCGCGCTACGGGCATGAAGGACGGCGATTTCGGCAAGCCGATCATCGCGGTGGTCAATTCCTTCACCCAGTTCGTACCGGGCCACGTCCACCTCAAGGACCTGGGCCAGATGGTCGCGCGCGAGATCGAGGCGGCGGGCGGCGTCGCCAAGGAATTCAACACCATTGCGGTCGATGACGGCATCGCCATGGGCCACGACGGCATGCTCTATTCGCTGCCTTCGCGCGATCTGATCGCGGACAGCGTGGAATACATGGTCAACGCGCACTGCGCCGATGCCATGGTTTGCATTTCCAACTGCGACAAGATCACGCCGGGCATGCTGATGGCGGCAATGCGCCTCAACGTTCCGGCGGTCTTCGTCTCCGGCGGGCCGATGGAGGCGGGCAAGGTCGTGCTCAAGGGCAAGGAGCATGCGCTGGACCTGGTGGACGCCATGGTCGCCGCTGCCGACGAAAGCTACACCGACGAGGAAGTGGAGGCGATCGAGCGTTCGGCCTGCCCGACCTGCGGTTCGTGCTCCGGGATGTTCACGGCGAACTCGATGAACTGTCTCACCGAGGCGTTGGGTCTTTCGCTGCCGGGCAACGGTTCGACGCTAGCGACCCATGCCGATCGTCAGCGGCTGTTCCTCGAAGCCGGCCGTCTCGCGGTGGACTTGTGTCAGCGCTATTACGAGCAGGACGACGAGAGTGTCCTGCCGCGCAACGTCGCCAGCTTCAAGGCTTTCGAGAACGCGATGAGCCTCGACATCGCGATGGGCGGTTCGACCAATACCGTGCTCCACCTGCTCGCCGCCGCCAACGAGGCGGGCGTGGACTTCACGATGGCCGACATCGACCGGCTCAGCCGCAAGGTACCGTGCCTCTCCAAGGTCGCGCCGGCCAAGGCGGACGTGCACATGGAGGACGTTCACCGCGCCGGCGGCATCATGGCGATCCTTGGCGAACTGGACCGCGCCGGCCTGCTGCACACCGATCTGCCGACCGTCCACAGCAAGACCATGGGCGATGCGCTGGACCGCTGGGACATCGCGCGCACCAGCGAGGCGTCGGTGCAGGAATTCTTCAAGGCCGCACCCGGCGGCGTGCCGACGCAGACTGCCTTCAGCCAGTCGCGCCGCTGGAATGAGCTGGACCTCGACCGCGAGAACGGCGTCATCCGCAACAAGAAGCATGCCTTCAGCCAGGACGGCGGCCTTGCGGTGCTCTACGGCAATATCGCGCGTGACGGCTGCATCGTGAAGACGGCGGGCGTGGACGATTCCATCCTGAAGTTCACTGGCACGGCGCGCGTCTATGAAAGCCAGGACGCGGCGGTGGCGGGCATTCTTGGCGGAGAGGTCTCGGCGGGCGATGTGGTCGTGATCCGCTACGAAGGGCCTCGCGGCGGCCCGGGCATGCAGGAAATGCTCTATCCCACCAGCTATCTGAAGTCGAAGGGGCTCGGCAAAGCCTGCGCGCTGCTCACCGACGGACGCTTTTCGGGCGGCACTTCGGGCCTCTCGATCGGCCACGTCTCGCCCGAGGCGGCGGAAGGCGGTGAGATCGGCCTGGTCGAGAACGGCGACACCATCGAAATCGACATCCCCGGCCGCACGATCAACCTGCTGGTTTCCGATGAGGTGCTGAGCCACCGCCGCTCCACGCAGGACGCGCGCGGGGATGAGGCGTGGAGCCCGGTCCATCCGCGCAAGCGCAAGGTCTCGGCGTCGCTCCAGGCCTATGCCGCGATGACCACCAGCGCCGCCAGGGGCGCCGTGCGCGACGTATCGCAACTGAAGCGGAGATGATCGGGATGCGGGGCCTGTCGAAGAATGCTCGTTCGATACTCCCGCTTCTCGTGCTGGCGGGGTGTTCGTCGGAACAGCCCATTGTTCCGCCGGTTGCCGAAGGCACCGAGCACGTCGCATGCGCGGTGGACGGCGAAACCGAGCTGGCCGATGCCTGCGCGGTCGAGCGGACGGACGAAGACGGCAAGCTCGTGCTCGTGATTCGACATCCCGGGGGCGCCTTCCGCCGCTTCGCGGTGCTGACCGACGGACGCGGCATTGCCGTTGCAGATGGCGCGGATGAGGCTGCTACACGGCTCGATGGCGGCGCATTGGAGGTGACGGTCGGGGATGATCGCTATCTCTTCCCGGCTACCTTGAAGCCGGGGGGCGAATCCACCGGAGGGGCCGATGCCCGGTGACCAGATCCTTACCGTCGCGCAGGTGCGCGAGGCCGAGCAGGCGTTGATAGATGCGGGAAGCAGCATCGATGCGCTGATGCAGATCGCCGGGCGCGGCGCGGCCGACTGGATCTGGCGCATGGCCGGACGCCACAAGGTGACCGTCCTTTGCGGGCCGGGAAACAATGGCGGAGACGGCTACGTCATCGCCGAGGCCATTCGCGAGCGGGGCGGCCATGTCGTCGTGGTCGCGGCCGCCCAGCCGGGGACCGACGCCGCGAAGAATGCGCGCAAGGCGTTCGCCAGTGAGGTGCTGGGACCGGACGCGGACGTCTCCGGCCACGTCTTTGTCGACTGCCTGTTCGGCAGCGGCCTGACCCGTCCTCTGACGCATGACCACGCCGAACTGGTCAAGCGACTTGCCGCCACGCATCATCGCGCGGTCGCGGTCGACCTGCCGAGCGGCGTGCAGTCCGACAGCGGCATGCTGCTCAACGATGATCTGCCGCGCTATGACTTCACTATCGCCCTTGGGGCGTGGAAATTCGCGCATTTCCTGATGCCCGCTGCGGCGCGCGTGGGGGAACTGCGGCTCGTCCCTATCGGCATCGAGCCCGTCGAAGGCGCGGCCAGGACGGTTGTGCGGCCGCGTGTCCACGAACCGCCGGCTGACGCGCACAAGTACACGCGCGGGCTGCTGGCGGTCGTCGCCGGAAAAATGCCGGGTGCGGCCATACTGGCGAGCATGGCGGCGCGGGGCGCGGGGGCCGGCTATGTCAGGCTTTTTGCTGACCGCATGGACAACGTCCCGGTCGATGTCGTGGTCGACACGGGTATCCTTTCGGAAGTGCTGTCCGACGACCGCAACCGCGCGATCCTCGTGGGGCCGGGGCTCGGCCGCGATGGCGAGGCGCGCGAGCGTCTGGCGATCGCGCTCGCCGATCCCGTAACCGCCGTCGTCGACGCCGACGCACTGGTCCTGCTCACCCCGCGCGGGCTGGCGGAGCGGGCAGCGTCAACCATCGCCACGCCGCATGAAGGTGAACTGGTCGCGCTCGAACGTGCATTCGATCTCGACGGCAGCGGGACGCGGCCCGAACGGGCGCTGGCGCTGGCGCGGGCGAGCGGCATGGTCATTGTCGCCAAGGGCCCCGATACCGTGATTGCCGCACCCGACGGCCGGCTTGCCTGCGCGCGGTCCGCCACGTCATGGCTTTCGACGGCAGGGACCGGCGATGTGCTGGCCGGTGTGATTGCCAGCCGTGCGGCGAGCGGCGTTCCCGCGTTCGAGGCTGCCTGCGAGGGCGTCTGGCTCCATGGCAGCGCGGCACGGCTTTGTCCGCCGGCTTTTACGGCCAGCGCGCTTGCGGAAAGGATACCGGCTGCGTTAGCCGCGTGCTTGTGAACGACACCGAAGAAATCCTGCGCATCGCCGCCAAGGGCGACGGCGTCACCGCGTCGGGCCGCTTTGCCTGGGGTGCGGCGCCGGGCGACCTGCTGCACGCCGACGGCACCCTGAAATGGGGACCGCACCACGTGGAGCCGCCGTGCCGCCATTTCGGCCATTGTGGCGGATGCCAGCTCCAGCAGCTCGATGAGGAGAGCCTGATCGCTTTCGTCGAGGCGCGCGTCGCCAATGCGTCCGCTTCGCAAGAGCTGGGTACCGAGAAGATCGCGCCGCCGCATCTCTCGCCGCCGCTGAGCCGCCGCCGCGTGTCGCTGCGCGCGGAAAGTTCGGGCGGGCGCATCGTGATCGGCTTCCGCGAGGCGAGGTCGCACCGGTTGGTGGAGCTGGCCGAATGCCACGTCATGGCGCCGGAGCTGGCCGCGCTGCTCGGACCGCTGCGCAAACTGCTCATTGCGATGGGCAAGGGCGATGCGGGCAGGAAGGGCGGTAAACCGGGCAGGCATTCGCAGCCGCGCATGGCGGCCGATATCGAGATGACGCTGGCCGAGCAGGGCGTGGACCTCGGCATAAAGGGACTGACCGCTGAAGGCCTCGCGGCGACCGAAGCCATGCTGGACTTCGCCCGTGAACAGGGGCTGGCACGGCTGACGATGGACGGGGGCTACGGCCACGAAGTTGTGTGGGAGCCCGAGCCCGTCACGGTGCAGCTTGGCCAGGTTTCGGTGCCGTTCCCACCGGGCGCGTTCCTGCAGGCGACGCTCGACGGAGAACGGGCGCTGGTCGCCGCCGTCAGCGAGTGGCTGGAAGGTGCGCCGACGGTCGCGGACCTGTTTTCCGGCCTCGGCACTTTCGCCTTCGCGCTGGCCGGTCCGGGGACCAGGGTGTTTGCAGCGGAAGCCGCGCGCGATGCGCATCTTGCCTGCAAGGCTGCTGCCGATCGCGCGCAATTGCCCGTATTTTGCGCTCATCGGGACCTGTTCCGCAATCCGCTCCAGCCCGACGAGCTGAGCAAGTTCGCCGCCGTCGTGCTCGACCCGCCGCGTGCCGGCGCGCGCGAGCAGGTGGACTGTATCGCGCGTTCGGACGTGGAGAAGGTGGTCTACATCTCGTGCAACCCGTCAAGCTGGTCACGCGATGCGGCGCGGCTGATCGAAGGGGGCTTCCGCCTGGTGGAGCTGCGGCCGGTCGGGCAATTCCGCTGGTCGACGCACGTTGAATTGGCGAGCTTTTTTGTAAGGTGATGGGGCTGCGGGAAGCGGGGCTCAGCCGCCTCCCTGCGTCTTTGCCATCATGTCCATGAAGTCGCGCGCGGTGTTGCGGTCGGCCTCATCGCTGAAGGCTACGTCAAGGTCGGGGGCGGCGCCCAGCATGTACATCAGCGCCCAGAGCGCGAACTTGCGCCCCTTGTCCTTCTCCATGCCGAAATCGACCTTCATGCGGTCGATCCCCGCCTCCAGGGCGGCAGGGGTGACGGTGGTGGGATCGTCGGTGCCGAAATAGCGGCGCAGTTGGTCGTCGAAATCCATGCCACGCGCCCTATCAATTCGAACGGACAAGGCGAAGGGGGATCAGCGAAACGGCGACCTGAAATCAGAACATCGCCAGCGCCGCGCGAGCGACGAGGAACATCAGGCAAAAGCTCGAAAGGGCGAAGATGCCGAAACGCACAGTGACCTTGTTGATGGTCGACTGGATGATCGAGTGGATCACCCTCAATCCTACGTAGGCCCAGCCGACCTGCGCATTGAGGCCATCGCCCTGGCCGATGATCGCGAGCGTGATGGCCACGGCGTAAAAGACCGTGGGCGCTTCGTGAAGGTGGTTGTAGTTGTGGGCCTTCCACTGGACCTGCGGCGGCAGCACGTTGTCGAGCGACACGGTCGGATCGCTCACCAGTTCCTCGGGATCGACCTTTGCTGCGCTCAGCGCCGGAATGCGCGTTCCGTAAAGCCAGAACCACATGACCATGGTCCATGCCGCCAGCGCCACAACCGGTTGCAGGATAGCCATTCCGATCATTTCAAATGCCCCCTCTGCCAATACCTTAGCGTCGGCTTCGAAATGACGGTTGTCAATCGGCGCCGGTCAGGACCGCCGCAAAGCTTCTCGCGTCGGTGTTGCCGCCCGAAAGCACGACGGCGGTATGTTCTTGCAGCTCCACTTTCCCGGCAAGGACCGCCGCCAGCGCCGCCGCGCCGCCGGGCTCGAGAACCAGACGCAGGCGCTCGAATGCGAGACGCTGCGCCGCGCGGATCTCCGCCGGGGCGGCGACAAGGCCGAACGGGCAGCGCGCCTTCAGCACTTCGAAATTGATCGGATGGGTCGAGGGGGTCTGCAAGGCGTCACAGGCGGTCGCCGGGGCGTCGCCGGCGACGGGGACGATGGTTCCGGCTTCGAGGCTGCGGCGCACGTCGTCCCAGCCTTCGGGCTCTACGGGGATGATCGCGGACTCCGGGCAGGCGAGGGCAAGGCCGGCGGTCAGCCCGCCGCCGCCACAGGGCGTGACTATCAGGTCAGGCTGACGGCCCATCTGCGCTGTGATCTCTATGCCGGTGCTACCCTGTCCCTCGATGATCCAAGGGTCGCCGAAGGCGTGGACGAGCGTTGCGCCGCGTTCGCGGGTGACGCGTTTCGCCACTTCGTCGCGGTCCTCGCCGCCAGGGCGGTCGTAGAGCACCACTTCCGCGCCCAGTTCGCGGGTTCGGTCGAGTTTTACTTGCGGAGCATCGCCAGGCATGACGATGGTCGCGGCAATGCCCAGCTTGCGCGCCGCCCAGGCCACGCCCTGCGCATGATTGCCGCTCGACACGCCCACGACGCCGCGAGCGCGTTCCTCTTGCGAAAGCGCGGTGAGCCGATGCCAGGCGCCCCGGATCTTGAACGCGCCGACTGGCTGCAGGCACTCGGCCTTGCACCACACCGTCTGCCCGTCGACTTCGAGCGGGAGCAGCGGGGTAGGCGCCAGGATTTCGGCGATCTTGCGCGCGGCGAGGGCGACGCCCTGTGCGGTTGGATTGCGCTGTGAAGTCAATGCCATGTTAGCCCTGTAACCTCAACGGGAGAGGTGCGCCATCTGAATGACCGAGCGGGAATCCCTCCGCCGAGCGCTACAGTTTGTTGAGATCGACACGCGTGCTCGAACGCGATTGACGGTCGGGTGGGACAGGGCGTCCTGCCGGCATGGGGCACCGCGGCGCCGGAACGGCGTTGAGTTGTCATACAGGCATTCTATATGCGGCCATTCGTGCATGTTCGCGCGGCGCCGCGCGCCGGGCGATTTGAAGGAGAAAGTCGGTGAGCAAGGTTCTGGTGATCGGCGCGGGCGGCGTCGGCTCGGTCGCGGTCCACAAGATGGCGATGAATCCCGACATCTTCAGCGATATCCATCTGGCCAGCCGCACGGTTTCGAAGTGCGAGGCGATCGCCGAATCGGTGATGGAGCGCACCGGGATCGAGATCTGCACGTATGCCATCGACGCCGACGACGTGGAGGCAACCTCTGCGCTTATCCGGTCGATCGGCCCTGAACTCGTCGTCAACCTGGCGCTGCCCTATCAGGATCTGGCGATCATGGACGCCTGCCTGGCGACCGGCGTGAATTACCTCGACACCGCCAACTACGAGCCGCGCGACGTCGCGAAGTTCGAGTACAGGTGGCAGTGGGAATATCAGGATCGTTTCAGGGAAGCCGGCCTGATGGCGCTGCTCGGCTCGGGCTTCGATCCGGGGGTGACCAGCGTCTTTGCGATGTGGCTCAAGAAGCACAAGCTCAAGACGATCCGCACACTCGACATCCTCGACTGCAACGGGGGCGATCATGGCCAGCATTTCGCGACGAACTTCAACCCAGAGATCAACATTCGCGAAGTGACCGCGCCGGCGCGCCACTGGGAGAACGGTCAGTTCGTCGAGACTCCGGCGATGAGCACGAAGCAGAGCTTCGATTTCGAGGCGGTCGGCCCGAAGAACATGTACATGATGTATCACGAAGAACTGGAAAGCCTCGCCAGGTTCGTGCCCGAGATGGAGCGCGCGCGCTTCTGGATGACGTTCGGCGATGCCTATATCCAGCATCTTACAGTGCTGCAGAACGTCGGCATGACCCGTATCGACCCGGTCATGTATAACGGCGTGGAGATCATCCCGCTGCAATTCCTCAAGGCCGTGCTGCCCGAGCCTGCCTCGCTGGGGCCGACGACCAGGGGCAAGACCAACATCGGCGACATCGCCACCGGCGAGGCGCTCGATGGCAGCGGCGAGAAGACGTTCTACATCAAGAACATCTGCGACCACGAGGACGCCTACGAGGAAACCGGCAACCAGGCCGTAAGCTACACCACCGGCGTCCCGGCGATGGTCGGCGCGGCCATGATGCTGACCGGCGCCTGGAAGGGGGACGGCGTGTTCAACATGGAGCAGTTCGATCCCGATCCATTCATGGCGATGCTGAATGAGCAGGGCCTGCCGTGGACGGTGGAGGAACTGGACGGGCCGCTGCCGTTTTGATCAGAAAGGGGACATTGTGACGCGGTGCGGCATCGCAATGCTCCGAACTCATCCTACATCGTCACCCTGAACCTGTTTCAGGGTCCATGTCTCGCTTCAAACCAATGATCTGAGCGGCACAATGGATGCTGAAACACGTTCAGCATGACGACTTTGGCGAAGTGCGCTTCCACACAGGCGCGATGACTCTCCTGAAGGGAGAGGGAGTTACGATGGAAACCAGAGCCGGCGACCCGGGCGCCTTTGCCCACTTCGACCTGTCGCGTGTCGACAGCCCCGCCTTCGTGGTCGATGCCGCGAAGCTGCGCGAGAACCTGCGCGTGCTGCAGGACATCGGCGAGCGGTCCGGCGCCAGGGTGCTCTCCGCGCTCAAGGCGTTCTCGATGTGGTCGACCGCGCCGATCATCGGGGAATATCTCGACGGCGTATGCACCTCGGGCCTGTGGGAAGCGCGGCTCGCTTCGGAGTTCTACGACGGCGAGATCGCGACGTACTGCGCGGCGTACAAGCCCGACGAACTCGACGAGATCCTGCGCCTGTCCGATCATGTGATCTTCAATTCGCCGCAGCAGATCGAGCGCTGCCGGGCGGTCATCGAGGCGGCCCGCGCGCGCGGCGACGATTTCGATATCGGCCTCAGGCTCAATCCCCTGCACCCCGAAGGCGAGGTGCCGCGTTATGATCCGTGCGCGCCGCATTCGCGCCTCGGCTTTCCGATCGACCAGCTTGCCGACGAGCATGTCGAGATGATCGACGGCGTGCACATGCATACTCTGTGCGAGCAGGACTTCGAGCCGCTGCGTCGCACCTGGGACAAGGCCTTCGACTATCTCGAGCCCTACTTCGGCCAGTTCAGGTGGATCAACATCGGCGGCGGCCACCACATCACGCGCGCCGATTACCAGCGCGAGGAACTGGTCGAGTTCCTGCGCGACATGGCCGAGGACACCGGGGCCGAAGTCTATATCGAGCCGGGCGAGGCCGTTGCGCTCGATGCCGGAATCCTCGTCGGCACGATCCTCGATGTGGGCTGGAACGGCATGCCCGTTGCCGTGACCGACGTTTCCGCCACCTGCCACATGCCCGACGTGATCGAGGCGCCCTATCGCCCGGCCATGCTCGGCGAGCAGGTGATCGACGACGACATTCTTGTCGACGAGGCGCAAGGGGGCAGGGTGCGTCTGGGCGGACCCTCGTGCCTCGCGGGCGATGTCATCGGCGACTATGCGTTGCCGGTGCCGGCCGAACCGGGCGTGCGCTTCGCTTTCCTCGATCAGGCGCACTATTCGATGGTCAAGACGACGACGTTCAACGGCGTTCCTCTGCCCTCGATCTGGCTCTGGGATTCGGAAACCGATTCGCTCGAATGTATCCGCAAGTTCGATTACGAGGATTTTCGCGGCCGCCTGAGCTGATGCCGGGCGGTCTCAAGAGGGGCCCGATCCATCGGGCGGGCGGTCATACCGATTCGAATCCGGGGCACGTTTCTGCTATGAGCTGCGCGGGAAACACGGACGGAGGCCGCATGCATGGCTCTTGCCCACTGATCGCGGAGAGGTTGCTCTGATCAAGGTACGGAAATCACGGAGAATTCTCGTAGCGTCCCACCCTGCAGAGCAGGGCTGGAAACCCTACCTGTCGTTTTTGTGAAACCGCCGGAATTTTGCTTGCGATTCATGTGCGCAAGCCTATATCCCGCCCCTCGCTGCCCCATGGGGACTTCCAAACCGCAAGGCAGCTTTGTTGTTAACACACCGATTGGGGGTCCCTTGAGTTGCACATTCACCCTGACGCACCGGCTGTAGTTCGCGCCCTTGCGCCCGACGAACCCGTTATCCTGAACCGTCCGCACGCCGCGGCGCGCGCGGCCCGATTCTTCGCCACGAAGTTTCCGGGCAAGTCGCTCTATGCGGTGAAGGCGAACCCGTCCGCGGATCTCGTGCAAATCCTGTGGGACAACGGCATCACGCATTTCGACGTGGCCTCGATTGCCGAGGTGCGCATGGTGCGCGGCGTGCTGCCCACGGCCACGCTGTGTTTCATGCATCCGGTCAAGACGTCGAGCGCCATCCGTGAGGCTTACCGCGACCACGGCGTGCGCACCTTCAGCCTCGACACGCTCGAGGAACTGGAAAAGATCCTCGCCGCGACCGCCGATGACGAAGGCAATCTCGCCACCGACCTGCGCCTCTGTGTGCGCCTGCGCGTTTCCTCCGACTATTCGGAGCTGAGCCTTGCCAGCAAGTTCGGTATCGACCTTGCCGACGCCGCGCCGCTGCTGCAGGCGACCCGCCAGGTGGCGGACTGGCTGGGCCTGTGCTTCCACGTCGGTTCGCAGGCGATGACGCCGTTCGCCTATGTGCAGGCGCTCGAGCGCGTGCGCGCCGCGATTGCCGACGCCGGCGTCGTCATCGACATGATCGATGTCGGCGGCGGGTTTCCCTCGGTCTATCCGGGCATGGAGCCGCCGCCGCTGGAGGACTACTTCGCGATCATCCACCGCCACTTCGAGGCGTTGCCGATTGCCTACAACGCCGAGCTGTGGTGCGAGCCGGGCCGGGCGCTGTCGGCCGAGTACAACTCGCTGATCGTCAAGGTCGAGAAGCGCCGGAGCGACGAGCTTTACATCAACGACGGCGCCTATGGCGCGCTCTACGACGCGGCCCACGTCGCCTGGCGCTTCCCGGTCAGGCACATCGCCCGCGACGGCAGCAACGACAATGGCTCGTTCGGGCGTGAGGAGCTGCAGGAATACTCGTTCTACGGCCCCACCTGCGACGATGCCGACTTCATGGAGGGCCCCTTCATGCTGCCGGCGGATATCAAGGCGGGCGACTGGATCGAGGTCGGCATGCTCGGCGCCTACGGCGCGGCCATGCGCACCGCCTTCAACGGCTTCGGCCAGGGCGATGCCGTGACCGTCGCCGACGAACCGATGGCAAGCCTCTACACCGGCGAACGCAAGGACCCGCGCGTTTCGGACAACGTGGTGTCGCTGCGCTGATTTGAGCGCGGCGATTGGAATGAAGGACCCTCCGCTGGCTGTGGGCTGGCGGGGGGTTTTTCTTTCACGCGGGCTGCGAACCAGAGCATGCGGATCGTGAGCTGAGGGGCTGATGTCGGCTCACTCTGACATAGTGGCTATGGGTTGGATCGGCGGCCTTGCCTGCTATTGTCGTATTAAGCCGCTCGGGGAAAGGTTGTGCCTTGAAGTTCTGGACGTTTTCATCAGTAATTCTTGCCGCTATCTCTATTTCATCGTGTGGCGGGGCATTTGAGGTTTATACCTCCGCCGCGGGTACTGTGGATAGCAAAGCGACCTTCATTGGCAGTCAGTACAAAATATTGCCGCCGCCGACGCCCAACGGCGAATACCCCTACGAACGTTATGAAGGCGCGCGTCTACAAAGTTCTGCAGATGAGATGATCGGGAGCCGAGTTGCCGAGTTTGTAGCACATCGGAAAGTCTTCAGTGTGTTTCGCCAAGAGGAGGTGCATGGATTTTTCCCGGTGGCGCGAGCTGGTGTCGACCCGGGAATGTGCCAAACTAGGCCGTTTTACGTGATTCTGCGCTGGGGAAAGCGCGAAGAGGAAGTGGTGCGTATCGGATGGAGGGAAACGCTGAATGGGGTAGCGGGCAGCGTTGCGCCAATGCCGAAGCCCTGGCCTAACGCGTACCGAATTCGGCTCACCGAAGCCTGCGCAGCCCGACGTGATCTTGGATGGTGGTTTTTAGCTGAACCCTCAGAGGCGTATCTCGCTGCGCGTTTGGCAGACAGCGTCGTGGCCTCGGCGAGGCGACAGGGGGAGTTGCCGTTCACTCTCACATGTGAGCCATTCCCCCGAGGGGAGTTGTCGCGACCGCTTTGCGAGCAGGACGTTCGCAGAACCGTCTCGGACATCAATCCGCGAGCGATTATGCGAGTTTCGAATTGCACTGCTTCCAAGCCGCGCGAATGCATGGAGATTGCGGTTGCAAAAGATCCTGCTGGCTCAGAGGTGGACACCAATCAGTGGGGTCTGCAAATCACTTTTGTGCAGAATGACCACGCATTGGAAATCAACCAGGTCGATGTGTCGGACACACAATTGATAATTGAGTGATTGTGCCGCGACGCTTGAACATCGATGAGCCCCGGTTTGACGATGGCGCTCTACTGCCAGCCGCCTTTAACGAGCGGGGATGATGTAAATTTCCCGCTAAAGACTCAAGCCGCCAGCCGCATCTCCAGTCGTTCCCAGATCTCGACCAGCGCAGCCGTAAGCTCGCGCATCATTGCTTCGGTATGCGCCGGGCCGGGCGTGAAGCGCAGTCGCTCCGTGCCGCGCGCGACGGTCGGGAAATTGATCGGCTGCACGTAGGCGCCGTATTCGGCGAGCAGGATGTCGCTGATCTTCTTGGCCTTGACCGGATCGCCCACCATCAGCGGCACGATGTGCGTGGTCGAATCCATCACCGGCAGGCCGGCGTCGCGGAACAGCTGCTTGAGCAGGGCGGCGGAAGCCTGCTGGCCCTCGCGTTCCTCGCTCGACGCCTTGAGGTGCCTGACCGAGGCCAGCACGCCCGCGACCAGCACCGGCGATAGCGAGGTGGTGAAGATGAAGCCCGGCGCATAGCTGCGGATGCAGTCGATCACCTTCTGGTCGGCCGCGATGTAGCCGCCCATGACGCCGAAGGCCTTGCCCAGCGTACCTTCGATGATGTCGATGCGGTGCGCGGCCTCGTCGCGGTCGGTGATGCCGCCGCCGCGCGGGCCGTACATGCCGACCGCGTGGACTTCGTCGATATAGGTGAGGGCGTTGTACTTGTCCGCCAGGTCGCAGATCGCATGGATCGGGGCGACGTCGCCGTCCATCGAATAGACCGATTCGAAGGCGATCAGCTTGGGCGCCGCCGGATCGGTTTCGGCCAGCAGCTCCTCAAGGTGTTCAAGGTCGTTGTGGCGGAAGACCTTCTTCTCGCAGCCCGAATTGCGGATGCCGGCGATCATGCTGGCGTGGTTGAGCTCGTCCGAAAAGATCACGCAGCCCGGCAGCAGCTTGGCGAGCGTGGAAAGCGTCGCGTCGTTCGAGACATAGCCCGAAGTGAACAGCAGGGCGCCTTCCTTGCCGTGGAGGTCGGCCAGTTCGCGCTCCAGCTCGATGTGGTAATGCGTGTTGCCGCCGATGTTGCGGGTGCCGCCCGAGCCGGCGCCGACGTCGTGCAGCGCGCCCTCCATGGCTTCGATCACCTTGGGGTGCTGGCCCATCGCGAGATAGTCGTTGGAACACCATACGGTGATCGGCTTCGGGCCATTGTGGCCGGCGAAGCACCGCGCGTTGGGGTAAGCGCCCCGGTTGCGCAGGATATCGATGAAGACGCGGTACCGGCCTTCGGAATGCAGGCGTTCGATTGCCTGGTCGAAAATGTGCTCGTAGTTCACGTAGGCTGCGTCCTGCGTTACCCTATATCCGGGCTTCTGGCCCATGATTGGCGGCCGTTTACATTATACTTCGGGGCATGACCAGTCGCTTATCCGTAACAATCCGATTGTGCCCGTCGGTCATGGCAGTCACTCCCCTGAAGGCCGTCATATCAGAAATGGGGTTCATCGGCGCATTGATTGTTGTCAACGCATGCAACGAACGGCCGGCCGGGCAGGCTCAGAACCGCCCGCCATCCTGTAAGCCATACCGCGCCAGCACTGTCCGGTAGGCTTCCGGGACGGTTCCCCCCGAGCCGGTAAACAGCGCCCGGTCAGGGGCCTTGCGGGCGCATTCCTGCCCTTCCGTCAACCGCGCGATCTGCCGGGCAATTCCCGCGGCGCCGTGCACGAAGCGCACGCCCGGCCCGAAGGCCTCGGCCAGTTCCGCCTCCAGCAGCGGAAAGTGCGTGCAGGCGAGCACTACGGTATCGATTCTGTCCCCGTGCGGCCGCGCGCGCAGTGCCTGCGCGGCCTGCGCGATCACCGCCGGATCGACCGGCTCGCCGCGCAGCTTGGCTTCGGCGGCTTCGACCAGCCCCGGCGCGGCATGGCGCAGCAGGATCTTGTCGGCGGCGAACTCGTGCTCCAGCCGGTCGACATAGGCCTGGCGGATCGTTGCCTCGGTGCCGAGCAGGCCGATCACGCCCGTTTCGGTCAGCGTCGCGGCCGGCTTGATCGCGGGCACGGTGCCGACGATCGGCACTTCGAGCACCTCGCGCACCATGCCGAGCGCGATCGTGGAGGCCGTGTTGCAGGCGATGCAGACCAGGCGCGGATGGAACCGCTCGGTCATGCGCCCGAGAAGCCCGGCGACACGGGCGGCGACCTGTGCCTCGGTCTTGGAACCATAGGGAAGGCCGGCGGTATCGGCGGCATAGATCACCGGCATTCCGGGCTGCAGCTTGCGCAGTTCTTCCAGCACGGTGAGCCCGCCCACGCCCGAATCGAACAGCAGGACCGGCGCGGCAGGGTCGATCCGGTGCGCGCGGGCCGCGGTGGAATCGGTGCTGGCATTGTCGGAATACATCGCTTTTCCCTGAACCTTGCGACCTGTTAACGCCAGCTTCGTGAAAAGACCAACTAGACTTCGCCATTCCAGAGCAAACGGCTAAGGGAGGCGAATGGAGTGGATTCTCGCACTGGCACTGGGCTACGCGCTCGGCTCTGTACCCTTCGGCATCATCATTACGCGCCTTGCCGGCGCGGGCGACCTGCGCAGCATCGGATCGGGCAATATCGGCGCCACCAACGTGCTGCGCACCGGTCGCAAAGGGCTGGCGGCGGCGACACTGCTGCTCGATCTGCTCAAGGGGCTGGCGGCCGTGCTCATCGCGGCGCAGGTCTGGCCGGACTGGAGCTGGCTTGCCGCGCTGGGCGCCTTCCTCGGCCATTGCTTTCCGATCTGGCTGAAGTTCCGGGGCGGGAAGGGCGTGGCGACGACCGCGGGGATCGCCTTCGGCCTCGCCTGGCCGGCGGGGCTGGCCTATGCCGCCACCTGGATCGGCCTGCTGTTGGCGACGCGGATTTCCTCGGTCGCGGGCATGAGCGCAGCCTTGGTCGCGCCGCTGGTCGCGCTGACGCTTGGCGAGCAGCGCCCGGCGCTGGTGCTTGCGGTGATCGCGGCGATTGTCCTGTTCCAGCACCGCGAGAACATTGCCCGCCTGCGTGCCGGCACCGAACCGAAAGTCGGGGGCAAGAAATCCTGACGGGGCCGCGTCGATGAGCGGCGCGGCACTGGCGGAGAGCCTGGCACAGGAGGAAGCTTTCGCGCGCATTCGCCTTCTGCGCTCGCCCAACGTCGGTCCGGTCACTTACGCACAGCTTCTTGCCCGCTTCGACGATGCCCGCGC
This sequence comes from Novosphingobium endophyticum, assembly GCF_014640675.1. Taxonomy (GTDB): domain Bacteria; phylum Pseudomonadota; class Alphaproteobacteria; order Sphingomonadales; family Sphingomonadaceae; genus Novosphingobium; species Novosphingobium endophyticum. Next base: position 29,078 of record NZ_BMHK01000012.1, read on the forward strand.
GGCGCTGGATGCCTTGCCCGATCTGGCCGGGCGGGCGGGCCGGAAGGCCTATGCGGCTGCTCCTGAGCGCCGGGTTCATGAGGAGATCAAGGCGGTGCGCCGGGCAGGCGCGCGTCATCTCTTCCACGATTCGCCGGACTATCCGCCGCTGCTGGCTCAAGCCGACGGCGCCCCGCCGATCCTGACCGTGCGCGGCGATACGGCGCTGGCGCTGCGGCCGGCCGTGGCCGTGGTCGGCGCGCGCAATGCCTCGGCGGCTGCGGTGAAGCTGGCACGCGACTTCGCGGTGGGGCTCGCCGATGCCGGGCTGACGGTAGTTTCCGGACTGGCACGGGGTATCGACGGGGCTGCCCACAGGGGAGCGTTGTCGGCGGACGGCGCGGGCGGATCGACAATCGGCGTGATCGCCTGCGGGATCGACATCGCCTACCCGCCCGAGCACGCAGAACTGCAGGAGCAGGTCGCGGAGGAGGGCCTGCTGATCGCCGAGCAGCCGCCCGGCACCGAACCGCTGGCCCGCCATTTCCCGTCCCGCAACCGCATCATCGCCGGCCTTGCGGCGGGAACGCTGGTTGTCGAGGCCGCGCCGAAGTCCGGCTCGCTGATCACCGGCTCGCGGGAGAAATGGGGCGCGAAGTCATGGCCGTTCCCGGCTCACCGCTCGATTCGCGCTCTCAGGGCTGCAACCAGCTTATCCGCGACGGCGCCGTGCTGGTGCAGAGCGCCGATGATGTCGTCGAACTTCTCTCCGCCTTCGACGGTACCCCGCGCTCGATCTTCCGCGATGCCGCGACCGAATGGCTCGTGCCCGACGATCCCGGCCAACATGAACCGGCGGAGATTGCCGAACTGCTGACTTCCGCCCCGGTTCCGGTCGACGAACTGATCCGCCAATCGGGTGAGAGCGCGGCGGCGGTGCAACTGGCGCTGCTGGAGCTGGAGATCGCAGGCAGGCTCCTGCGCCACGCGGGGGGGGGGGGGGGGGGGGGGGGGGGGGGGGGGGGGGGGGGGGGGGGGGGGGGGGNGCGTACGTGCGTACGCGTGAGGGGTCATCGAAAGTCTCAAATGCAGCTTGTTATCGTAGAGTCGCCGGCAAAGGCGAAAACCATCGAGAAGTACCTGGGCAAGGACTACAAGGTCCTCGCGAGTTACGGTCACGTTCGCGATCTTCCGCCCAAGGATGGCTCTGTCCGCCCCGACGAGGGCTTCGAGATGGACTGGGAGCTCTATGGCGACAAGCAGAAGCAGGTCCGCGCGATCACCGATGCCGCCAAGAGCGCCGACCGCCTGATCCTCGCCACCGACCCCGATCGCGAGGGCGAGGCGATCTCGTGGCATGTGCAGGAGCTGCTTCGGAAGCGCCGCGCTTTGCCCAAGGACGTCCAGCGCGTGACCTTCAACGCCATCACCAAGGATACGGTGACCAAGGCGATGCAGGCCCCGCGCGAGCTCGATCAGGATCTGATCGACGCCTATCTGGCCCGCCGCGCGCTCGACTACCTGTTCGGTTTCACGCTCTCGCCGGTGCTCTGGCGCAAGCTGCCCGGCGCCAAGTCGGCGGGACGCGTGCAGTCGGTGGCGCTGCGCCTGATCGTGGACCGTGAGCGCGAGATCGAGGCGTTCAGGCCACAGGAATACTGGTCCGTCGCCGCGCTCATGGAGCAGGACGGCACCGAATTCACGGCCAAGCTCGTCACGTTCGAAGGCGGGAAGCTCGACCGGCTGAGCCTCGGCGACGAGGGGACCGCGATGCGCGCCAAGGCCGCCGTCGAGGCGGGCGCGTTCAAGGTCGAGAATGTCGAGACCAAACCGCATCGCCGCAATCCGCAGCCGCCGTTCACCACCTCGACATTGCAGCAGGAAGCCTCGCGCAAGCTGGGATTCTCGGCCAGCCAGACGATGCGCGTGGCGCAGTCGCTCTATGAAGCAGGCGCGATCACCTACATGCGTACCGACGGCGTGCAGATGGACCCCTCGGCCATATCCGCCTGCCGCAAGGCCATTTCGGAGCGTTATGACGGCCACTACGTGCCCGAACAGCCGCGCCATTACTCGACCAAGGCGAAAAACGCGCAGGAGGCGCACGAAGCGATCCGCCCCACCGAGTTTACCAAGGATCGCTACGGTTCGGGCGATGAAGCGCGCCTCTATGATCTGATCTTCAAGCGCGCCATGGCGAGCCAGATGGCCTCGGCCAGCCTCGAGCGCACGACCGTCACGCTGCGCGACGGCACCGGGCGCAACGAACTGCGTGCGACCGGCCAGGTGGTAAAGTTCCCCGGCTTCCTCGCGGTCTACGAGGAAGGGCGCGACCAGAAGGACGATGACGACGAGTCCGGCCTGCTGCCGTTGATGCGAAACGGCGATGCGCCCGCGAAGAAGGACGCCACCGCCGAGCAGCACTTCACCCAGCCGCCGCCGCGCTTCTCGGAAGCGAGCCTCGTCAAGCGGCTCGAGGAACTGGGGATCGGTCGCCCCTCGACTTATGCGGCGACGCTCCAGGTCCTCAAGGACCGCAACTACGTTCGTACCGAGAAAAATCGTTTCTTCGCAGAAGAATCAGGCCGGCTTCTTACAGCGTTTCTCGAACGCTTCTTCGAGCGCTACGTCGCCTACGACTTCACCGCCGAAATGGAGGAGGAACTCGACGATGTCTCGGGCGGCCGCCACGAGTGGAAGGCGCTGCTTGAGGCCTTCTGGCGCGACTTCAAGCCCAAGTCCGACGAAGTCATGGAACGCAAGCCCTCGGAAGTGACCGAGGCGCTGGACGAGTTCCTGTCCGATTACCTGTTTCCGCCCAGCGCGGACGGTTCCGACCCCCGGCAGTGCCCCAAATGCGGTGAGGGCCGCCTGTCACTGCGCGGCGGCCGCTATGGTGCCTTCGTGGCCTGCTCGAACTACCCGGAGTGCAAGTACACCCGCAAGTTCGCGCAACCGGGGGGCAATGGCGGTGAGGCGGCGAACGACGTCGAACTCGGCAAGGACCCTGAAACTGGGCTGGAGATTACGCGCCGGGTGGGCCGGTTCGGCCCTTATATCCAGCTCGGCGAGGGCAAGGAGGCCAAGCGCGCCTCCATCCCCAAGGACATCGACGAACTGACCCTGGAATGGGCGCTGAAGCTGCTCAGCCTGCCGCGCGAAGTCGGCTCGCACCCGGAAACCGGCAAGGAAATCGTTTCAAACATAGGGCGTTATGGCCCTTACCTCATGCACGACGGCAAGTACGCCAAGCTGCGTTCCACGGCCGATGTCTTCGAGACCGGCATGAACGCGGCGGTTTCGCTGCTGGCGGAGGCGGCCAACGGCGGCGGCCGGGGGCAGAGGGTCAAGGCGGAGCCGATCAAGGTGCTCGGCGCGCATCCGACCAGCGGCGGCGAGATCAGGGTTCTTGCCGGTCGCTATGGTCCCTACGTCACCGACGGTACGACCAACGCCACGCTTCCGCGCACGATGAAGCCCGAGGATGTGACCGCCGAAGATGCCGTCCGCCTGATCGACGACAAGGCGGCCAAGGGACCGGCAAAGAAGAAGGGTGCGAAGAAGGCTCCGGCCAAGAAGCCGGCGGCCAAGAAGGCCGCGGCGAAGAAAAAGCCGGCCGCGAAGGAAGCCGCCGAATGAGCCAGAAGATCGCCAAGCACAAGCAACCCTGGAAGCCGGAGGAGCTTCAAAAGCTGCAGACGCTCGCCGGCAAGGGCAAGGGGTTGAAGGAGATCGCCAAGGCGCTCAATCGCACCGAGGAATCGACGCGGGATGCGGCTCGCCAGCATGGCATGACGATTTCGAAGCTGCGCTGACTTCCGGCGAAGCGGGTCAGGTGCCGGTGCCGGGTGCCCCGCTGGCCGGCGCATTATCGGCCGTCGCATCGTTGGCCGGTGCCTGGGCGTCCGGCGTCGGGACGCCCGGCTTGAGCGGCGTCGCCACGGGCGCCGTCTGCTGCGGTGTGCCCGGCGTCAACCCGCTCTCTGTCAGCCAATAGGCGATACCATCCGCCGTGGCTTTCATGCCGGCGAGGTTGAGGTGCCACTGCTGGCCCTGCTTGCCGTCGTAGCCCTTCGGTGAGCCGATCATCCAGGGTTCGGCATCGCAGGGTGTGTGTGTGGCCGAAGACTGGTTCATCTCGACGACGATGGCGCCGTTGCGCTGCGCCACGCGGCCGGTGATCTCGGCCAGGCGGGTGCCGATCCGGCGGACGGTCGCGGCATCCTGCTCGCTGACTGGTGTAACGGCGCAAAGTTTTGCGGGCAGCGGGGTCAGGTACTGGACGAAGACCAGTCGCGCCTTTGGCGCCGCCAGGCGGACGCGGCGGGCGATTTCGTTGAGCCGGGCTTCCACGCGCGCATAGTCCGCATCGACGGGAACGCGGACCGCGCCGCAGGGCTTGGCCTGCTGCTGGCCTGTCGTCGCGGCTTCCTTGGCCCTCATGGCGCAGGTCGCGGAGAACAGGTCTCCGATATAGTTGAGGTCGTTGCCGCCCATGGTCACCGTCACGAGACGGGTCGCCGCATCCACCGCCTCGATCTGCGGCGGAATATCGTTCCAGGGGCCGAGGACGTGATCGGTGCGGGCGCCCGAGCAGGTCCGGTCGACCAGGAGCATGCCGAAGCGCTCGGCGAGCAGTGTCGGGTAATTGTTCATGCTCTGCCCGCAGCGGCGTGGAGCACCGGGCTTGGCGGGCGGCAGCATCGGCCCGGCGGCGAAGGAGGAACCGATTGCCACGTAGCGTGCGCCGAGCAGGCTCTCTTCAACCGTTTTCGCGCTTTCCGCTTCAGGCGCCTGCGCCGCGACCACTGCCTGCGCCGGCGGTTTCCCGGAAGCGGAAGCCGCGGCAGGCATGATGCAACCGCCCAGCAGCAGCATGGCGGCGGTCTTCGCGTAAAGGGCGGTCTTGCTCATTTCACCCAGTCCAGTCTGATTTCCTCGTAGATGTCGCGGGCCTCGGCCCAGTTTTCCTCGACCTTGACGTGGAGGAAGAGGTGAACCTTCTGTCCGAGCACTTGTGCAAGTTCATTACGAGCGGCCTCGCCGATCGCCTTGATCCTCGCCCCCCGCTTGCCGAGCACGATCGCTTTCTGGCTGTCGCGCGCGACAACGATCTGCTGACGGATCTCGACCGAGCCGTCCTTGCGCTGAGTGTAGGATTCAGGCCGTACCGCGCTGTCGTAAGGCAGTTCCTCGTGGAGCTGCCGGTAGAGCTGTTCGCGCGTGATCTCGCACGCGAGCAGCCGTTCCGAGGCGTCGGAGACCTGATCCTCGGGGTAGTGCCACGGGCCTTCGGGCATCATCTCCGCAAGACGGGTCTTGAGTTCGGGAACGCCGTCTCCGGTGAGCGCCGAGACATAGAACACCTCGTCGAAGGGGGCCTTGCCGATGAGGTCCTCCGCCAGGACGAGAAGCGTTTCCTTGGCGCCGGCGTCGACCTTGTTGAGCACCAGCAACTTGCGCTCGGGCCGCTCCCTGAGCGTTTCCAGCAGCGGCTCAAGTTCATGGCGCCGCTGCTTCACCGCATCGACGACGAGCAGGATCGCATCGGCTTCCTGGGCGCCTTCCCACGCGGCGGCGACCATGGCGCGGTCCAGCCGGCGGCGCGGGGCGAAGATGCCCGGCGTATCGGCAAGGATCATCTGGGTCTCGCCCTCTAGCGCTATGCCCAGCAGGCGCGCGCGCGTGGTCTGCGCCTTGGCCGAAGTGATCGCCACCTTCTGGCCGACCAGCGCATTGACGAGGGTGGACTTGCCTGCATTGGGTGCGCCGATCACGGCGACGAGACCGCATTTTTCGGTCATAGGTCAAGAATCCTGAACCGGGGTTGGGTGCCAGCGAGCTTCGATCGGCTCGGCACGAGCGGATATGCGATTGTTCCTGCCTTCCGCTCATCCTGAGTTTGTCGAAGGATCATGCAAACTTCCTCATGAATTCTTCGGCGGCCATGGTTTCGGCGTCCTGCTTGGATGAGGCAGTGGCCTGCGCGCTGCCGACGTTGTGCACCGAGACCTCGACCGTGAACTGCGAGGCATGATCGGGACCGGCGCGTTCTACCAGCCGGTATTCCGGCATACGCCGGCGATTGCCCGCAGCCCATTCCTGCAGCGCGGACTTGGGGTGCTTGCGCTTGCCGGTCTTGCCTTGCATGGCATCGGCCCAGAGCTTTCTCACCATGTCCCGCCCGCCGGCAAAGCCGCGCTCGGTGAAGCAGGCGCCGATCAGGGCCTCGATCACGTCGCCAAGGATGTTGTCGCTGTCCACGCCGCCATCGTCGCGCGCCTGCTTTCCGAGGCGCATGTGCGGGCCGAGGCCGATCTGGCGGGCGATCTGCGCGCACATGGCGCGGCTGACCAGCGCGTTGAGACGCTGCGAGAGCTGTCCTTCGGGCTCCGCGCTGGTCTGATAGAGCCATTCGGCGACGACGAGGCCGAGGACCCTGTCACCGAGAAATTCCAGCCGTTCGTAGTTGTTCTTCTCGCCGGTGCTGCCGTGGGTGAGGGCGGCCAGCCACAGCGTTTCGTCGCTGGGCTGGTTGCCCGTCGCGTCGGCGATGAAGGCGCGGGTCGCGTCTTCCAGCAAGATCAGAGCATCCCGCCGATGCGGTTCCAGCGGGCGGCGGTGAACCAGGTCCACGGCTTGAACCATTCGGCCGAGCCATTGGTCGAGAACATCATGATCGCGGCGCGGCCCACGAGGTTGTCCTGTGGTACGATGCCGATCCCCTCGCCCTCGACCGCCGGGAAGCGGCTGTCCATGGAGTTGTCGCGGTTGTCGCCCATCAGGAACATGTGGCCTTCGGGGACAATGTAGACGTCGGTATCGTCCTGCGGCGCAGTCCCCAGATCGAGCACGTTGTAGCTGGTGCCGTTGGGCAGGGTTTCGCTGAACTGCGGATAGTTGCAGACGCGATTGCCCTGCTTGTCCGTGCCCTCGAATTCGGGCGCGTAGCAGCGGGTATTGGGGGTGACCGGCAGAACGAAGTCCGCGATGCGTACTTTCGGGATAGGCTGACCGTTGAGCCAGACGTGTCCGTGCCGCATCTGCACTTCATCGCCGGGCAGACCGATCACGCGCTTGATGTAGTCGGTATCGTTGCCCGGAGGGGCCTTGAAGATCACGATCTCGCCGCGCTCGGGCTGGCTGGCGAAGACCCGGCCGGGAATCAGCGGCAGGCTGAAGGGCAGCGAGTACTTCGAATAACCGTAGGACCACTTGGTGGCGAAGAGATAGTCGCCGTTGAGCAGGCGCGGCAGCATCGATTCGCTGGGAATGTTGAATGGCGATATGATGAAGCTGCGCAGAACCACCACGATCAGGATCAGCCAGAGCAGGAAGGAAAAGAAATTCTCGTCCTTCTTCGGCGCTGCGGCGGGCTCCCTGGCGGTCGATTCGGTGGCCGGCGTGGCGGCGTCGCTGTTCGTATCGCTCATGGGCGAACCCATGTTGCCCGCGCGGCGTTACGTCAAGTGCGATCCCGTTCGAGAACTGCGGTGGGGCGACGAAGAACGCGCTTGGACTTCGCAGGCGCAAAATGCATAACGCCGCAAAATTTACCCAATCAGGAGCGTAACATGAGTGCAGCGGTCTGGGAAAAGCTGAAAGGGCTGGCGAAGCCCACGCTGGCCGAGCTCTTTGCGGCCGATCCGGCGCGGTTGGACGCTCTTGCGACACGGTTCGAGCTTGGCGACGAGGAGGCGGCCAGCGGTGCCCGTTTCGACTGGTCCAAGACCCACCTAGATGCCGCGCACATCGCGCTGTTCGAGGAACTGGCGGAGGCGACGGGCTTTTCGGGCCGCCGCGCGGCGTTGTTCGCGGGCGAGGTCGTCAATCCCACCGAAGGGCGCGCAGCCGAGCACACCGCCCAGCGCGGCGAGGGCAAGGAAGAAAGCGTCGCGCTGGCGCAGGAGTGCCATCACCGCATGGCGGCGATCGTCGAGGCTATCCACCGCGGCGCCATGGGGGACGTGAAGCATCTGATTCACATCGGCATAGGCGGATCGGCGCTGGGTCCGGCGCTGGCGATCGACGCGCTCGCGCGCGAAGGGGCGATGGTCGATGTCCACGTCGTCTCCAATATCGATGGCTGCGCGCTGGAGCAGGTGTTCGCTGCCTGCGATCCGCAGACGACCATGCTGGCGATCGCTTCCAAGACATTCACCACGATCGAAACCATGACCAACGCCGAAAGCGCGATCGAATGGCTCAAGGAGAACGGCGTCGACGATCCCTACGGCCGCGTCGTCGCGCTGACCGCCGCGCCCGAAAAGGCGATGGAATGGGGCGTCGATGAGACGCGCGTCCTGCCGTTCGCCGAAAGCGTGGGCGGGCGCTACTCGCTGTGGTCCTCGATCGGCTTCCCCGTCGCCATGGCGCTGGGCTGGCCCGATTTCGCCGAAATGCTGGCGGGCGCCGCGGCGATGGACCGGCATTTCCGCGATACCGACGGCAGGGCGAACCTGCCGCTGCGCGCGGCCTTTGCCGACCAGTACTACACGCGCCTTCGCGGCTGCCAGACGCGGGCCGTTTTCGCCTATGACGAGCGGCTTGGCCTGTTGCCCGACTATCTCCAGCAGCTGGAGATGGAATCGAACGGCAAGAGCGTGAAGGCGGACGGCTTGCCGGTCGATGGGCCGACGGCGCCGATCACCTGGGGCGGGGTGGGAACGGATGCCCAGCACGCGGTGTTCCAACTCCTGCACCAAGGCACCAATCTCGTACCCGTCGATTTCATCGCCTCGATCGTGCCGGGGCATGATCTGGACTCCGCGCACCACCGTATCCTGTTGTCGAACTGCTTCGCGCAAGGCGCCGCGCTGATGGCGGGCAAGGCGAGCGATGATCCGGCGCGCGCCTATCCCGGCGACCGGCCCTCCGCGACGATCCTGCTCGATGACGTCAGCCCGGCCACCTTCGGCGCGCTGATCGCCTTCCACGAGCACCGCACTTTCGCCAATGCCGTGCTCATGGGCATCAACCCCTTCGATCAGTTCGGCGTCGAACTGGGCAAGGAGATCGCCAGGGAGATCGAGAAGGGTGACACCACGTTCGACCCCTCGACCGAGGCGCTGCTGGAGGCAGCGGGCATCGGCTGACCCCGTTTTGCCCCGATTCTGCGCGTAACGCAGATTCGCCTCTTCAGGATCCGGCAAGAATTGGCGACGTAGAGAGCATTGCGGAATAGAGTCATGCGGAGCTTCCCGGATTCGGGCCGTGGAGCTCTGCTGGAAACAGGGGCGCGGGCCATGGCGTGGCCTTCAGGATCAGTACGGAATTGCGCGATGGCGAGCGCGCTGGCCATGGCGCTTGGCGGATGCGGCGGTGGCGGCGGGGAAAGCGTCAATTCGACGCCGGCACCGACACCAAGTCCCACGCCAACTCCCGCTCCAACTCCAACCCCCACTCCCGCTCCTCCGCCGGGCTTTGTCATTACGCCGCAGAGCCAGCAGCGGACGCGTTCGAGCGAGGATGACACGGAGTATCGGCAGAACTACGTCTCGTTCGAATACGTCAATGCCCTCTACGCGCTCGACAACGGCTGGACCGGGCAGGGCGTGCAGGTCGCCGTGCTCGATGACGGCGTCAAGGAAGTGTCCGAACTGCAGGGCAGGATCTCCAGCCTCAGCCGCGACTACGGAACGGTCACCGAAAACGGCGTCACCACGCAGCGCAACGTGATAGGTGACGACTATTCGGATCACGGAACGATGGTGGCCGGCGTGCTGGCGGCGGCGAACAACGGCACCGGAGTGCAGGGCATCGCGCCCGGTGTGGAGATCGTCGCGCTTCGTATCAGCGAGATCGACCTGGATGCGACCGATCCGGAGGAGCAGGAAACACTGGGTATCGGCATGGCGCAGGCCATCGCCTATGCCGGCAATCAGGGTATCAAGGTGATCAACGCCTCGATCGCCAAGCTCGATCCCGAAGTGCGCAGTTCCGGAATCGCCCGAGCAGTCGGCGATTACCAGGCCACCGGCGGCCTTTTCGTTAATGCTGGAGGAAACGAAAGCGGCGCCAATGTCGTGGGCTATCTGGACCTCGATTCGACCAATTCGCAAAGCTGGCTGTTCGTCGTCGCGCTGGAAGGTACGCAGACCAGCTACGAACTGACGGACTATTCGAACCAGTGCGGCACGACGGCCATGAACAATTGCGTCGCGGCCATGGGGACCAATGCTTCTCAGGACGTCGATGGTTCGCTCGTGTGGTTCGCCGGCACCAGTTCCGCCACGCCGCAGGTCAGTGGCCTTGCCGCGCTGATCCTCAGCAAGTGGCCGCAGCTCTCGGGGATCGAGGCGGGGCAGGTCATCGTCAACACCGCGCGCGATATCGGCGACCGTGGTGTCGATCCGGTCTTCGGCCGCGGCCTGATCGACGTGCGCGCGGCGCTCGCTCCCGTCGATCCGATGCTGTCCAACGGCGTGACCCAGAGTTCCGTCGGCGGGGCGGTCATGATCGTCCCGGAGGCCGTGGATGTCACGGGCATCAGGGGCGCGGCGCTGCGCGGCGTCACGGTGCTTGATGCCTTTGGGCGCGACTTCAGCGGGGACCTTTCGGGCCTCGTTGCAACGCCCAGGGTCGATCGTTTCTCGATGGAGCGCCGCGTGCGCGTCCAGGCCGGGGCCGGCAGCGCCAGCCTTGCCACGCGCGACATGAGCGCGAGCGCCGGCTTCACCTCGGTCAAGGTCGGGCCGGGTGAGCGCGAAGTGCGTACCATGCTCACCAACGGGCAGGTCTCGGTGCGAGCGGGCAGAACCTGGCTGACCGCCGCCCTCCATTCGAATGACAGCGTTGCGAGCGAATTCATGGGCCTCGCGCCGAGTTCGGATGTGGTCCTTGCTTATTCCCCGGTCGCCAGCTTGTCCTTCGGCGCCGAGCATCCGCTTGCCGGGGGCATGGCCGGGCTTTCGGTGATCGGCGGGCGGGAAGACTACGGTTCGGCGAACGGGGCGGTCCTGTCCTGGCGCAAGGCGGGCTCCAGCGTGAAGGCGGGCCTGCTCGACGAGCGCGGCACGGTGTACGGCACGCCCACCGGATCGGGGGCCTTGCGCTTCGGCGACGGCGCGCGCACGGCGTTCCTTGAAGTCGCGCAGAACGTCCCGCTCGGTGCATGGAGCCTGGGCGGCTATGCCAGCCTTGGCACGACCCGGTTGAAGCTTGCCGACGACATGCTGCTGACGCGGGCCGGCACTCTCGTCACCAACCGCTTCGGCCTCACCGCGAGCCGGCGGGCGTTTGGCGGCCTGTTGCGCTTCGGCGTGGCGCAGCCGCTGGCGGTTGTTTCGGGCAAGGGCACTTACACTGTCGGGTCGGGCTACGATCTGGCGAGTCGGTCGCTGCTCTTTACCGACCGCCGCTTGGATTTCTCGGGCGGCTTCGACCCGCTGCTGACTTTCGGGTTCGAACGGAACGGAGCGCGTTCCCATTTGCGCTTCGGCATGGCGGGAACTGCTGACGTCCGCGACATACGCGCGCTCGGCACCTGGCGTCTGTTGCTCAATTGAGCCGCCGATTGCCGCCTCATGGTTGGCAATCCCGGATTTCATGCCCCATATGCGCGACCGATTCACCTGTGGCGCCGACCGGGAGACGTGCATGTCCGAATACGATTACGACCTTTTCACGATCGGTGCCGGTTCGGGCGGCGTTCGCGCCAGCCGGGTGGCTGCCGCGCATGGCGCGCGCGTTGCCGTGGCCGAGGAGCACAGAGTCGGCGGCACATGCGTGATACGGGGCTGCGTGCCCAAGAAGATGCTCGTCTACGGCGCGCACTTCGCCGAGGATCTCGAGGACGCGAAGCACTTCGGCTGGGATATCCCCGAATGCACCTTCGACTGGGTGAAGCTGCGCGACAATGTCCTGAGCGATGTCGACAGGCTCAACGGACTCTACACCCAGACGCTCGAGAACCATGAAGTCGAGATATTCCATGAACGCGCCAGGATCACCGGGCCGCACGAGGTCACCCTGTCGAGCGGCGAGAGGAAGACGGCGAGGATCATTCTCGTCGCCACCGGGGCCCGCCCGCATGTGCCCGATTGCCCCGGTCACGACCTGGGCATCACTTCGAATGAGGCGTTTCATCTCGATGCCATTCCGAAACGCATCCTGATCGCCGGCGCGGGCTATATTGCCAATGAATTCGCCGGTATCTTCAACGAGTTCGGGGCCAGAGTCACGCTGATCAACCGATCCGACCAGCTCCTGCGAAGCTATGACGAAAGCCTGCGCGACCGGCTGCTGCAGATTTCGATGTTCAAGGGCATCGACTTCCGTTTCAACGCCGATTTCCGCAAGATCGAGAAGAACGCGGACGGTTCTCTCACGGTCCACATGTCCAACCACGATCCGCTCGAAGTCGACTGCGTGATGTTCGCCACCGGCCGGGTGCCGAACATCGAGGGGCTTGGCCTCGAGGATGCCGGCGTCGAGATCGACGAGAAGGGCGCGATCAGCGTCGACGAATATTCGAAGACCAGCGTCGATCACGTCTATGCTGTGGGCGATGTCACCAACCGGGTCCAGCTTACCCCCGTGGCGATCCGCGAGGGGCAGGCGTTCGCCGATACAGTCTTCGGCGGAAAGCCGACGACGATCGACTACAACTGCATTCCCTCGGCCGTGTTCAGCCACCCGCCGATCGCGGCCGTGGGCATGACGGAGGCGCAGGCACGCAACGAACTCGGCGCGGTCAAGGTCTATACCAGCGATTTCCGGCCGATGAAGAACGTCGTCGCGCACCGCAACGAACGCGCGCTGTACAAGATGGTTTGCGAAGCGGACACGGATCGTGTCGTGGGCATCCACATGATCGGACCCGACGCGCCGGAAATCATGCAGGCGGCGGCGGTTGCGGTGAAGGCGAGGCTGACCAAAGCGGACTTCGACGCGACGGTCGCGATTCACCCGACGATGTCGGAGGAACTCGTGCTGCTCAAGTGAGGGGCGCGGTTTCGCCATTCTGATGCTGGCCGTTGCGGTTAGCGTTGTCGCGGTGATCGATCGCCCTTATGACAAAGGCCGGATTTCGTGCTTTCCGGCGCGATTCCGGGTTAGAACTTCGCGTGGGCTGCGAAGGGAAATCGGCGGCTTTCCTCAACAGAACTGGTTTAACCGCACGATTAAACCTATTGACCTGAGCGGAACAACCTGCCTTAGGCACGGTCACGAAAACGCACGAAACCTCCTCGGATAAGGGAAGCTGAATGTCCGCAAACATCGCCGAAATGGAGAAGCGCCGCGCCGCCGCCAGGATGGGTGGGGGCCAGAAGCGTATCGACGCTCAGCACGCGAAGGGCAAGCTGACCGCGCGTGAGCGGCTCGAAGTGCTGCTCGATGAAGGCAGCTTCGAGGAACTCGATCTCTACGTCGAGCATGACTGTATCGACTTCGGTATGCCGGATCAGAGAATCCCGGGCGACGGTGTCGTCACCGGCTCGGGCACGATCAATGGCCGGCTCGTCTTTGTCTATAGCCAGGATTTCACTGTGTTTGGCGGCTCGCTCTCGAACCGCCACGCGCAGAAAATCTGCAAGGTGCTCGACAACGCGATGAAGGTCGGTGCCCCGGTGATCGGTCTCAACGATTCCGGCGGCGCGCGCATCCAGGAAGGCGTCGCTTCGCTGGCGGGTTACGCCGAAGTGTTCCAGCGCAATGTCATGGCCTCGGGCGTGGTTCCGCAGATCTCGATGATCATGGGGCCTTGCGCGGGCGGTGCGGTCTATTCGCCGGCGATGACCGACTTCATCTTCATGGTGAAGGACAGCTCCTACATGTTCGTGACCGGCCCGGACGTGGTGAAAACCGTCACCAACGAGGTTGTCACGCAAGAGGAACTGGGCGGCGCGATCACCCATTCGACCAAGACCTCGGTTTCCGACCTTGCGCTGGAAAACGACGTGGAGGCGCTGCTCGCCGCGCGCGATTTCTTTGACTACCTGCCGCTTTCCAACCGCGAGGATGTGCCCGAGCGTCCCTGTCCCGATCCGTGGGACCGCCTGGAGCCGAGCCTCGACACCATCGTCCCGCCCAACGCCAACCAGCCCTATGACATGCACGAAGTCATCAGGAAGACGGTGGACGAAGGCGAATTTTTCGAAATCCAGCCGACCCACGCGGCGAACATCATCTGCGGTTTCGGGCGTGTCGAGGGCAAGACGGTGGGCGTTGTCGCCAATCAGCCGATGGTGCTGGCCGGCGTGCTCGACATCAACTCGTCCAAGAAGGCCGCGCGTTTCGTGCGCTTCTGCGATGCCTTCAACATCCCGATCCTGACTCTTGTCGACGTTCCGGGTTTCCTTCCCGGCACCGATCAGGAACACAACGGCATCATCAAGCACGGCGCCAAACTGCTCTTCGCCTATGCCGAGGCGACTGTGCCGAAGATTACCGTCATCACCCGCAAGGCCTATGGCGGCGCCTACGACGTCATGAGCTCCAAGCACCTGCGCGGCGACCTCAACTACGCCTGGCCGACCGCCGAGATCGCGGTGATGGGTGCCAAGGGCGCGGTGGAAATCATCTTCCGCGGCCGCGATGCCGAGGGCATGGCCGCCGCCACCAAGGAATATGAAGACCGCTTCGCCAATCCGTTCGTGGCCGCCAGCCGGGGTTATATCGACGAAGTGATCTACCCGCATTCGACCCGCCGCCGCATCGCCCTGGGCCTCCGCAAGCTGCGCACGAAGCAGCAGGAGAACCCCTGGAAAAAGCACGACAACATTCCATTGTGAGCAAAGCTGCGCACAGGAGGAGCATCATGGAAGACATCTACATCGTCAGCGGCGTGCGCACGGCGGTCGGCGATTTCGGCGGTTCGCTGAAGTCGTTCATGCCGTCGGACCTCGGCGGCAAGGTTGCGGCCGAAGCGCTCAAGCGCGCGGGCGTGGAGCCCGAAGCGGTCGAGCACGTGGTGATCGGCCAGGTCATGCCGACCAGCGCGCGTGACGAGATGCTGTCCCGCGTTATCGGCATCAATGCCGGCGTTCCGCTATCCACTCCGGCGCTGACGCTCAACCGCCTTTGCGGATCGGGCGTGCAGGCGATAGTTTCGGCCGCGCAGATGATGAAGCTGGGCGAGGCGACGATCACGCTGGCCGGCGGCGCGGAGTCCATGAGCAACGTGCCCTATCACGACCATGGCGTGCGCTGGGGCAGGAAAATGGGGGCGAACACGCAGGAAGACGCCCTGACGCTCGGTCTGTCGGATGCCATCGGTGAATACCACATGGGCATCACGGCCGAGAACGTCGCCGAGCGCCATCAGGTAACACGTCAGGACATGGACTCGCTGGCGGCCACCAGCCACCAGCGCGCGGCGCGCGCCATCGCGGAAGGACGCTTCAAGGAGCAGATCCTTCCTGTCGAGATCAAGACCCGCAAGGGCGTGACCGTGTTCGACACCGACGAGCATGTGCGCGCCGACACGACCGCCGAGACGTTGGCGGCCATGCGCCCGGCCTTCAAGAAGGATGGCGCGGTCACCGCCGGCAATGCTTCGGGCATCAACGATGGTGCCGCCGCCGTTGTCCTCGCGACCGGCAGCGAAGTCGAGAAACGCGGCCTCAAGCCGATGGCCAGGATCGTCGCTTGGGGTCACGCCGGCGTCGAGCCCGAATATATGGGTGAAGGCCCGATCAAGGCGGTTCCCATCGCGCTGGAGCGCGCCGGTCTTTCGCTCGGCCAGATGGACGTGATCGAGAGCAACGAGGCTTTCGCCGCTCAGGCGGCCGCCTGCGCTAAGGTGCTCGGCTTTGATCCGGAGAAGGTGAACCCCAACGGTTCGGGCGTTTCCATCGGTCACCCCGTTGGCGCCACGGGCTGCATGCTGACCATCAAGTGCATGTACGAGCTGAAGCGCATCGGCGGCAGGTACGGCCTCATCACCATGTGCATCGGCGGCGGCCAGGGCATCGCCATGGTCATCGAGAACGTGGAGTAAGCGTATGAAACTCGGCCGCATGAATCACATCGGCGTTGCGACGCCCGATCTCGACGCCTCGATTGCGTTCTATCGCGATGTGATGGGCGCGACCGACATCACCGAGCCTTTCGTGCTCGAAAGCCAGCAGGTCCGCGTGTGCTTCGTCAATACGCCGGGCGAGGACGGCACTGCGGGCACCCAGGTCGAACTGCTCCAGCCCACGCAGGCGGATTCGGCCGTTGGCAAGTGGTTGGAGAAGAACCCGCTCGGGGGGCAGCACCACATCTGCTATGAAGTGCCCGACATCCACGAGGCCAAGAAGTGGTTCGAAAGCCTCGGCAAGCGGGTGCTGGGTGAGCCGCGCATCGGCGCGCACGGCACGCTCATTTTCTTCGTCCACCCGAAGGACATGGGCGGGCAGCTCACCGAGATCATGGAGACGCCGAAGGGCGACCACTGAGTTTGGTTTCTCCGTCATCCTGAACTTGTTTCAGGATCCACTGTGCCTCTCGGCACGGACGGAGCAGGATGAGAAATGGATGCTGAAACAAGTTCAGCATGACGAAGCGGCAAGGGTAGTGCGATGAGCGACAAACCGACCATCAACGACTGGAAGGCAGCGGCGGACAAGGAGGTCAAGGGCAAGGACCTCACCTGGCACACGCCCGAGGGGATCGCCGTCAAGCCGCTCTACACTGCCGAGGACGTGAAGGCCGATCCCGGCCTGCCGGGCTTCGCCCCCTTCACGCGCGGCGTACGCGCCTCGATGTACGCGGGTCGTCCCTGGACCGTCCGCCAGTACGCCGGTTTCTCCACCGCCGAAGAGTCCAACGCCTTCTACCGCCGCAACCTCGCCGCCGGCCAGAAGGGCCTTTCCGTCGCCTTCGACCTGGCCACCCATCGCGGATACGACAGCGACCATCCGCGCGTGGTGGGTGACGTCGGCATGGCGGGCGTCGCCATCGACAGCGTCGAGGACATGAAGATCCTCTTCGACGGCATTCCGCTCGACAAGATGAGTGTGTCGATGACGATGAACGGCGCGGTGATCCCCGTGCTCGCTTTCTTCATCGTCGCGGGTCAGGAACAGGGCGTACCGACCGAGCAGCTCGACGGGACCATCCAGAACGACATCCTCAAGGAGTTCATGGTCCGCAACACCTATATCTACCCGCCCGAACCCTCGATGCGGATCATTTCGGACATCTTCGCATATACCTCGGCCAACATGCCGAAATTCAACAGCATTTCCATCTCCGGCTATCACATGCAGGAAGCCGGCGCGACGCAGGTGCAGGAACTGGCCTTCACCATCGCAGACGGCATGGAATACGTGAAATACGGCGTTGCCAGCGGCCTCGATATCGACAAGTTCGCCGGGCGCCTCAGCTTCTTCTTCGCCATCGGCATGAACTTCTTCATGGAGATCGCCAAGCTGCGCGCCGCGCGCACGCTGTGGCACCGCGCCATGACGCAGCTCGGCGCCCAGTCGGAGCGTTCGAAGATGCTGCGTACCCACTGTCAGACCTCGGGCGTCAGCTTGCAGGAGCAGGACCCCTACAACAACGTCATGCGCACCACGATCGAGGCGATGGCGGCGATGCTGGGCGGCACCCAGTCGCTGCATACCAATGCTCTCGACGAGGCGATCGCGCTGCCCACCGATTTCTCCGCCCGCATCGCGCGCAACACGCAGATCGTGATCCAGGAAGAGACCGGCATGTGCAATGTCGTCGATCCGCTGGGCGGCTCCTACTACATTGAGGCGCTGACGCAGGAACTGGTCGACAAGGCCTGGGAAATCATCGAGCGCGTCGAGCGCGAGGGCGGCATGGCCAAGGCGGTCGCCGCCGGCTGGCCCAAGGCGATGATCGAGGAAGCCGCCGCCGCCCGTCAGGCCCGTGTCGACCGGGGCGAGGACGTGATCGTCGGCGTCAACAAGTACCGCCGCGATCAGGAAGACCATCTCGAGACGCTCGAGGTCGATAACCACAAGGTGCGCGAAGGCCAGATCGCCCGTCTCAAGCAGGTCCGCTCTACGCGCGACGAGGCTGCATGTCAGGCCGCGCTCAAGGCGCTGACCGAAGGCGCGAAGGGCAAGGGCAACCTGCTCGAACTCGCCGTGGAAGCCGCGCGTCACCGCGCCACGCTGGGCGAGATTTCCAGTGCCATGGAAGTCGCGTTCGACCGCTACGGAACCGTTCCGACGCCGGTCAAGGGTGTCTATGGTTCAGCCTATGCCGGCGATGGCCGCTATCAGCAGGTGCTTGACGGGGTCGACGCGGTAACCCGCCGCCTCGGCCGCAAGCCCAAGG
Organism: Novosphingobium endophyticum; assembly: GCF_014640675.1. GTDB lineage: Bacteria > Pseudomonadota > Alphaproteobacteria > Sphingomonadales > Sphingomonadaceae > Novosphingobium > Novosphingobium endophyticum. The sequence goes on from NZ_BMHK01000012.1 coordinate 47,297, forward strand.
TGCTTATCGCCAAGATGGGCCAGGACGGGCATGATCGCGGCGCCAACGTGATCGCCTCGGCCTTTACCGACATGGGCTTCGAGGTCGTCTCCGGTCCGCTCTTCCAGACACCGGAGGAAGCCTGCCAGATGGCGCTGGAGAACAACGTCGACGCGGTAGGCGCAAGCTCGCTCGCTGCCGGGCACAAGACGCTGATCCCCGAGTTGATCGGCCATCTCAAGAATGCGGGGCGCGCCGATATCAAGGTTGTCGCCGGCGGAGTGATCCCGCCGCAGGACTATGACTTCCTCAAGAAAGCGGGCGTTCAGGGCATCTACGGCCCGGGTTCGAACGTGGTCGAATGCGCGGCCGACATGCTGCGTCTGCTCGGCCACAACATGCCGCCCCTCGGCAGCGAACTCCAGGCGGCCGAGTAGGCAGGGCAGGGGGCGAACCGCACGATGTCACTGGGCTTTTCGGTGGAGGATCTGCTTCCGAGCGCACGGGTTTCCGGCCCGCTGCGCATGGGGCTGGTCAAGCTCGCCGAGAGCGAGTGGCTCGATCCACACCCCGATCTTGCAGCGCGCAAGGCGGGATTCGATGCCCATCCCGAAAGCGTCATGGTCCTGCCGGAAGCCGAGGCCGGAATTGCCGAACTGGCGCGCCTGCTCGGCGTTGAGGGCGGGCTGGAAGCCTGCGCGCGTTCGGTATGGGAAGACCTGTGCGTCATGGTGCAGGACGCGCCGGGAGAGCCGTTCCGCCTCGGTGCGGCGGCGGTGGCGTTTCCCACCGACTGGCGCCTTGCCGAGAAGATCGGGCGCCCGCTCCATCAGGTCCACGAGCCGATCCACGGCTATGCCGAGCAGCTTTCCTCGGGCGTAGACAGGTTCATGGACGGGCTTCAGTCCTTCAACATCTTTGGCCGCACCAATGCCTTTGTCGTGGCGTCCGACGCGCTGCGCTACACCCCCGGACTGCCGCCCGCCGGCCGGTTTGCCCATGTGACGGCCGAGAACGCCGGCGAAACGCTGTTCGTGCGCTGCGAGCGCGAGGCGCTGCGCCGCCTGCCGAAATCGCGCGCAATCGTCTTCACCATCGGGATTTACCGCGCGCCGCTCGGCGCCCTGAGCGACGCGGCAGTGGCGCGGATCGCACAGTCTGTGGAAGGTTTCGACGAGGGAGAACTGGAACGCCGGGCCGGACCGCACTATGCAGCGGCACTGACGGGCTACGCCGCGCAGCGCGCGCGGGCCAAGGCCGCCTGAGGAATACATGATGACCCAAGCCCCCCGCACCGACTGGACCCGCGAGGAAATCGCCGCGCTGTTCGACCTGCCGTTTACAGAGCTGGTCTTTCGCGCGGCCGAGGTCCACCGCGCCAACCATCCGGCGAACGAAGTGCAGCTTTCGACGCTGCTTTCGATCAAGACCGGCGGGTGCCAGGAGGATTGCGGCTACTGCTCGCAGTCGGTGAAGGCAAACAGCGGCGTCAAGGCGACCAAGCTGCTGGGTGTGCAGGCCGTGCTCCAGCGCGCCGCGCAGGCCGCCGATCAGGGCTCGACCCGCTTCTGCATGGGCGCGGCCTGGCGCAACCCCAAGGACCGCGACATGCCCGCCATCATCGAGATGGTGAAGGGCGTGCGGGCGATGGGCATGGAAACCTGCATGACGCTTGGGATGCTGACGCCGGAGCAGGCGGATATGCTGAGCGAAGCGGGGCTGGATTACTACAACCACAACATCGACACCTCGCCAGAGCGCTATGATCAGGTCATCACCACGCGCACGATGGAAGACCGGCTCGACACGCTCTCCAACGTGCGCATGGCCGGGATCAACGTCTGCTCGGGCGGCATCGTCGGCATGGGCGAGACGCGCGAGGACCGGGTGGGCTTCATCCACACGCTGGCGACGCTGCCCGATCATCCGCAGTCTGTGCCGGTCAACGCGCTGGTGCCGGTCAAGGGCACGGTGCTGGGCGACATGCTGGCCGACACCCCGCTCGCCAAGATCGACGATGTGGAATTCGTGCGCACCGTGGCGGTTGCGCGGATCACCATGCCGCTCTCGATGGTGCGCCTCTCGGCGGGTCGCGAGTCCATGTCCGAGATGACGCAGGCGATGTGCTTCCTGGCCGGAGCGAACTCGATCTTCACCGGCGACAAGCTGCTGACCGCGCCCAATGCGGGCGACGACACCGATGCGGCCATGTTCGCGCGGCTTGGTCTGAAGGCGATGGCTATTTCGCAAACGCGGGCTGAGATCGATGCGCAGCGCATGCCGAAGGGCTGCGCGAAGCTGGAGGCGGCGGAGTGAGAATGCACCGTTCCCTCGCCCGATCTCGTCATCCCCGCGAAGGCGAGGGTCCCGCTGCCTTGTGCGCCGTCGCCCAAAAGCGGGACCCCCGCCTTCGCGGGGGCGACGATGAAGGAGAGGGCGGGCATTGATGGCACACCGTCCCGCTCCCCAAGCCCGTCATGCTGAACTTGTTTCAGCATCCATTTCTCGCCACAGACCGTCGGTCTGTGTGGCGCGATGGCCCCTGAACCAAGTTCAGGGTGACGATGAAGTGGAGCTGGAACAATGAGGTGGATGTTGCCCGTAGCGGCGTTTCTGGGCTCATCAATACCAGCCGGTGCCTGCATTCCCCCAACGATGGACGTTGTCAATCGCATTAGCAGTGTGATCGTGGAAGGCGAGTTCGTCATTTCCGACGGAGGCGCTGGCGCGGGGTACATCGTTCCCAAACGTGTGAAGAAAGGCAAGCGACTTACACGCTACGAAGTCCGTTGGGATCCTCATGAAGAGGAGAAGCTTCAATCCCACGAGATTGATTGCATGGTGAGTATTCCTGAGTCAGGAACGTCAGAAATTTTCTACTTGTTCCGCAATTCCAATAAAATGTTCAATATAATTGGTCGAGCCGGTCGTTAGGAACTGAAATCAATGTTCAAGAAAATCCTCATCGCAAACCGGGGCGAGATCGCCTGCCGCGTCATCAAGACCGCGCGCCGGATGGGTATCCAGACGGTGGCCGTCTATTCGGATGCCGATGCGCGCGCGCCGTTTGTGCAGATGGCCGACGAGGCGGTCCACATTGGCCCGGCGCCGGCCGCGCAAAGCTACCTGATCGCCGACAAGATCATCGAGGCCTGCAAGCAGACCGGCGCCGAGGCGGTGCATCCCGGTTACGGCTTCCTCTCCGAGCGCACCTCGTTCGCCGAGGCGCTGGCCGCAGAGGGCATCGAGTTCATCGGCCCTCCCGTGAACGCAATCGCCGCGATGGGTGACAAGATCGAGTCCAAGAAGCTCGCCAAGGAAGCCGGCGTCAACGTCGTGCCGGGCTTTGTGGGCGAGATCGAAAGCACCGATCATGCGGTGCAGATCGCCGACGAGATCGGCTATCCGGTGATGATGAAGGCCTCGGCCGGCGGCGGCGGCAAGGGCATGCGCCTGGCCTATTCCGAGAAGGACGTGCGCGAGGGCTTCGAGAGCGTGAAGCGCGAGGGCCTCAACTCCTTCGGCGACGACCGCGTCTTCATCGAGAAGTTCATCCTCAACCCGCGGCACATCGAGATCCAGATCCTCGGCGACAAGCACGGCAACATCCTCTACCTGAACGAGCGCGAATGCTCGATCCAGCGCCGCCACCAGAAGGTGGTAGAGGAAGCGCCGTCGCCCTTCGTCACCGACAAGATGCGCAAGGCCATGGGCGAGCAGTGCGTCGCCCTGTCGCGCGCGGTGGGTTACTATTCGGCCGGCACCGTCGAGCTGATCGTCTCGGGCGCCGACCCCACGGGCGAGAGCTTCTACTTCCTTGAGATGAACACCCGCCTGCAGGTGGAGCACCCCGTCACCGAATGCATCACTGGCATCGACCTCGTCGAGCAGATGATCCGCGTCGCCGCTGGCGAGGAACTGGCGCTGAAGCAGGAGGACGTGAAGATCGAGGGCTGGGCCATCGAGAACCGCGTCTATGCCGAAGACCCCTATCGCGGCTTCCTGCCCTCGACCGGGCGCCTGACCCGCTATCGCCCGCCGGTGCCGGGCTGGGAGGACGACGGCGAGGCGAACGGTCGCCGGGGCCTCAATGGCATCCGCGTGGACGATGGCGTCTATGAAGGCGGCGAAGTCTCGATGTTCTATGACCCGATGATCGCCAAGCTCATCACCTGGGGCGAGACCCGCGACGAGGCCGCCGACAAGCAGATCGCCGCGCTCGACGCTTTCGAGATCGAGGGCCTTGGCCACAACATCGACTTCGTGAACGCCATCATGCAGCACCCGCGCTTCCGCTCGGGCGAGCTGACCACGGGCTTCATCGCCGAGGAATACCCCGAAGGCTTCACCGGCGCTCCGGCCTCGGACGACCTCAAGACCAAGCTGGCGGCCGTCGCGGCTTTCGTCGCCACCGCGCGTTCGGACCGTTCGCGCCGCGTCTCCGGCCAGCTTGCCGAGCCAACCGATGCGCCGAGCGACTGGAGCGTCACCATCGGGAAGACTCCGTTCCACGTCATCATCGACGAGGAGGAAGTCTCGGTGAACGGCGTGGAGGTCGATCTCGCGGTGGAATACTCGCCCGGCGACCGTTACCTCGAGGCCGAAGTGGATGGTGAGGACATCGGCATCAAGCTCGACGTCACGCGCATGGGCTTCAAGATGACGACCCGCGGCACGATCCACAAGATCGACTGCCTGCCGACCCGCGTCGCCTACCTGTCGCAGCACATGATCGAAAAGGTCCCGCCGGATCTTTCGAAGTTCCTGATCTGCCCGATGCCCGGCCTGCTCGTCGCGCTCCACGTGGGAGAGGGCGACAAGGTCGAAGCCGGCCAGCCGCTCGCCGTGGTCGAGGCGATGAAGATGGAAAACACCTTGCGTGCCGAAAAGGCGGGCGTGGTGAAGTCGTTGAACGCCAAGGCGGGCGAAAGTCTCGCCGTTGATGCGATCATCCTCGAGATGGAGTGAGGCTTGCACCTCGATCATGACCCGGCCGCGCCTGCGGGTGAGACGATCGCGTTTGACGACTTCCTGAAAGTCGACATCCGCGTCGGTACCGTCGTCGCGGCCGAAGTCTATGAGGGCGCGCGCAAACCGAGCTACAGGCTGCGCATCGATTTCGGCCCCGGTATCGGCGAGAGGAAGAGCGTCGGGCAGGTCGCGGCGCTCTATGCCCCCGAAGAACTGATAGGCCGCCAGGTCGCGGCCGTGGTCAATTTTCCGCATCGGCAGATCGGCAAGGCCTTGTCCGAAGTGCTGACGCTGGGTTTTGCCGACGAGGAGGGCAGGGTGGTTCTGTTTCGCCCGGACACGCCGGTCCCGAACGGGACGCGGCTGTTCTGATGCCGGGCTTCGGTCAGGTGCTGGCGAGCGGCGAGACGCTCACGGATGGTCTCGCCGTCGATGTGCCCGAGACCTGGCATCAGGGGCGGACCGCTTATGGCGGGTTCTCCTCGGCTTTGGCCCTTGCAGTCGCGCAGCAGGTGGGGGGCGACCTTCCGCCGCCGCGCTCGGCGCAGCTCGCAATGATCGCACCGCTCCACGGCCGGATCGAGGCGCGCGCGAAAGTCGAACGGGAAGGGCGCAATGCCACCTGGATTTCGGCCGAGATCTCGGGGGAAAAGGGGCTGGGCTTCACGGCCAGCTTCGTCTTCGTGCGGCCGATCGAAAGCGGCCTCGCGATCGACGACCGGCCGCTTCCCGATCATGTCATCCCGCCCGAGGACGGGGTCGCGCTTTCGACCGAGCGCGGCGCGACTTTCCTGCGTCACAATTTCGACGTGCGCTTTGCCTTGCCCAGGACCGAGGAGCGCAGGCCCGAGATTTCCTGGTGGGTCCGCCCGCGCGAGCACGAAGGGCTGGATCCGATGGTCGAACTGCTGCTTTGCGCCGACGCGCTGCCGCCCGGCGTCATGCCGCTGCTCGGACCGACGGTGCCGGTCAGCACGATGCACTGGCAGGTCAATCTTCTGACTACGGCGCCGGAGACCCGCGACGGCTGGTGGCTGCTGCGCTCCACCGGCGACTATGCGCACCACGGCTGTTCCAGCCAGCGCATGGGGCTGTGGAACGCGGAGGGACTGCCGATGCTCGCAGGCATGCAGTCGATCGCGGTGTTCGGCTGATCACGCCGTTTGCGTGTGTTCGCCGGCAATGTAACACCGGGGCGCCGCCGCACCGGAAATTTAGTCGTCCGCGTGCTCCGGCTTGCCCTTGCGTTTCGTGCTGGCCATTTCCTCGAGCTGCTTCTCGGACATCGAATCGACCATTCCGCGCGAAGCGCCTTTCAGGTCGCTCTTTTTGGTATCGCCGCGTTTGGCGGACAGGGCCGCGCCGGCGGCCTTCTGCTGTGTCTTGGATTTGGCAGGCATCGTTCGTCTCCTTCACCTGCAAAATGCCGATCCGGTGCGGTGCGTTCCCGTTCGCGGCACGGTCTGCCGTCGGTACGACACTGCGGGGCGGACCTTCTCTTGCGATGGGGAAAGGGTGGTCAGGCAGGCTCGCGTACGAGTTCCTCGTCGAGGAAGGCGGCGACGTCGTCGAGCGACACCTCCTTGTCCAGATAGGTCTTGCCGATGCCTTTCATCAGCAGGAAAGGCAGGGTGCCGGCATCCATCTTCTTGTCGTGGAGCATGTGCCGCACGAGGTCGGCGCCGTCGCACTCCAGCCGCAGCGCGGCCAGGCTGGCGGGCAGCCCGACTTCTCCGACATGCCGCGCGACGCGCTCGGCGCTGGCTCTTGCCATCAGCCCCTTGCGGGCCGAATAGCGGGCCGCGAGCACCATGCCCAGTGCCACCGCCTCGCCATGCAGCAGGGCGTCGGAAAAGCCGGTCTCGGCTTCCAGCGCGTGGCCGAAGGTATGGCCCAGGTTGAGCAATGCGCGGCGGCCGGTGGTCTCGAACTCGTCCTCGGCGACGATCCGCGCCTTGGCCGCCACCGAGTGGGAGACGGCATATTCGCGCAAGGCACTGTCGCTCGCGATCATCTTCGCGCCGTTGCTTTCGCACCAGGCGAAGAAATCCGCATCGTCGATCAGGCCGTACTTCACGACTTCGGCATAGCCGGCGAGCATTTCACGCGGCGGCAGCGTTTCGAGCGTGGAAAGGTCGGCCAGCACCAGCGCGGGCTGGTGGAAGGCGCCCACGAGGTTCTTGCCGGCGGGCGTGTTGATCGCCGTCTTGCCGCCCACGCTGGAATCGACTTGTGCAAGGAGCGTGGTGGGCACCTGGATGAACCCGCAGCCGCGCTTCAGAATGGCGGCGCAAAAGCCGGTGAGATCGCCGATGACGCCGCCGCCGAGCGCGATGATGTGGTCTCCGCGCTCGACTTCCAGGCCGAGCAGCCAGTTCACGGTAGCGGCGAGTTCGTCCCAGGACTTGGTCTTCTCACCCGGCGGCAGGATGCGCCAGTGCGGCTCATGCCCGTTATCGCGCAGGGACGCTTCGACGACATCGCCCCACGCGGCGTGGACATTGGCGTCGGTGACGATGGGCACCTCGCGCTTGCGCAGGCGGCCACGGCAATGCGGCACGAGTTCGGCCAGCAGGCCCGCGCCAACGCGGACTTCGTACGGGCGACCAGCGATATCTACCGGAATCACAGCCATTGCGAAATCCCCTGAAGCACCTTGTTGATCGTCTGGACGTGCGGGCCGCTGGCGCTCAGGACGTGGATCGGCGCCTGCGAATAGTATGGTCGCCGCTCTTCGCGCAGGCGGCCGAGGATCTCGCGCGGATCGCCTTGTTGTAGCAGCGGGCGGTTGTCCTTGCGGCCGGTCCGCTCGACCAGCGTGTCAATCTCGCTGTCCAGCCAGATGGTGAGAGCCTTGTCGAGAATCAAGGCGCGGGTCTGATCGTTGCAGAAGGCGCCGCCCCCGGTGGCGATCACGCAGCATCCGTCACAATCCTCGATCAGCCTGGCAATCACGCGCCGTTCGCCGTCGCGGAAATAGGTCTCGCCGTAAGTCTCGAAGATTTCGGGGATGGACATCTGCGCGGAGGCTTCGATCTCGTCGTCGGCATCGACGAACGGGCATTCGAGCAGCGATGCCAGCCGCTTGCCGACGCTCGACTTGCCGACTCCCATCATTCCGACGAGCACGATCGGACGATCTATGCGTTTTGCCAGCGCGGCAATCTCCTGGGCGGAGAAGCGGGTCTGTTGAACCTCCATTGCCCCACTGCCTATAGTTGCGCTAGGTCGCAGCGCAAGCATCGGTGAAGGAAGGCGAGTTGACGGTTACAATGGGAAGACGCGCGATCTGGCTAGCCGTCGCCATTCCGATCATAGCGCTGCTGGTCTGGGCCTGGATCGATGCCGGTTACGTCCCGGTGCATGAGATCGTCGAGCCGGTCGCCGTTCCGGAGCTTGCGCAGTGAGAGCGGCGTACCTGCTCGCCGGCGCGTCACTGGCGCTTACCTCGGTCTGGGCCGTGGCCCAGGACGCGCCCGAATCCCTGCTGCCCAAGATGTTCGAGGATCCGGCGCCCGCGCCTGCCCCGACGCCCACCCCCAGGCCGCAGCCGGGGCCGGGAAGCGCCGCGGGCACGCCGCGTTCTGTTTCCTCGCCCGTGGTCCAGGCGCTACCGGGCGGGACAGGGACGGATGCAGAGGCGCGGCAGGAGAGCGATTCGCGGCTTTCGCGCATCCCCTCGCTCGAGGAACTGGCGAGGATGACGCCGGAGGACTTCGAGGAGCTTCTGGGCAGCAAGGTCCAGTTCGACATGCCGCCCGCCGCTCGCCGCTCGATGGAGCGCGTGGGCCTCATCACCGCGTCCGAAGGCGGTCTGCCGGAGGGTTCGCTCGCGGGCCAGAACCCGAGGCTCGTCGAACTCGCGCTCTCGTCGAATCGCGGGACGCTGGTGTCGCGCTGGGGCCATATCCTTCTGCGCCGGGCGCTCATTTCGCGCCTGCAGGCGCCAGCCGGCATGGAGCCGCAGCAGTTCGCCACGCTGCGCATCGGCCTGCTGCTGCGAATGGGCGAGATCGACGCCGCCCGCGCCGTGCTGCAGGACATCGACATCGACAATTATACGCCCACGCTGGCCGATCTTGCCATGCGTACATATGAGCGTACGTCCGATTTCACCGGTCTGTGCCCGGTCCTGGCGACCCACGGCAGCCTGCGCGATGATCCGCAGTGGGATGTGGCCAAGGCCATATGCGAAGCGTTTCGCGGCAACAGCAGTTCGGCGCTTTCCACGCTCGAACGCGACCGTCGGCGCGGCACAATGACGAATGTCGACCTGCTTCTGGCACAGAAGTATGCCGGGGCGGCGGGCAAGACGCGCCGTGCCGTCACGATCGAATGGGACAAGGTGAAGGACATGACGCCCTGGCGCTATGGCCTCGCTCTCGGTGTCGGCCTCGAACCGCCGGCACGATTGATGACAGGTGCCGGGGCGCAGTACGCCTATACCACCGCGCTCGCGCCGATGGTGAGCCTCCAGGACAGGGCAGCAGCCACGGACCGCGCCGGTGCGGCGGGCATCCTGTCGAACGCAGCGATGGTGGACCTCTACGGGCAGATCTATGCGGATACCGGCATTACCGGCGAGTGGCAGGACCGCGCCGAATCGCTGCGCGATGCCTATACGCTGGAAAGCCCCGCTGCCCGACTTGCGGCCATGCAGGCGCTGTGGAATGCCGCGCCCGGCAGCGAGGCGGCCTATTCCCGCCGCGTGCTCACCGCCGCCGCCGCCGCGCGCATGCCGGCCACGGACGAGTTGGCGGACAGTGCGGCTTCGCTGATCTCCTCGATGCTGTCGGCCGGTTATGACGCCAACGCCGCGCGCTGGTCTTCGGTGGTGGAGGACGGCAGCCTTGCCTGGGGTCTGCTTGCCGTGGGCTCGCCGGGGCGGACCCGCTCCGTCGATACCGGCGATCTTGATCGATTCATCGACGATGACGAGAGCGCGAACAAGCGCAAGGCCGCGTTCCTCGTCGCCGGTCTCGCGGGACTCGGGCGTATCGACGAAAACGACGCCTCGCGCTTTTCGAATGATCTTTCACTCAACCTCGGCGGCACGACGCGTTGGACGACGGCGATCGACAGCGCGGCGGAGCGCGGCGACAAGGCAAGCGTGGCCCTGCTCGCCGGCTTTGGCATGCAGGGCACGAACTGGCAGCGCATGACGCCGCGCTACCTGTTCCACATCGTCTCGGCGCTTCGCAGGGTAGGTTTCGATGCCGAGGCGCGCATGATTGCCGCCGAAGCGGTGAGCCGGGCCTGATCCCTGCATATGGCGGGAGAAGACCTCGCCGAGCGTTTTCTGGCGATGCTGGCGGCCGAGCGCGGGGCAGCGGCCAATACGCTTGAGGCCTACCGGCGCGATCTGGCGGCGGCGGGGGACGTTCTGGGCGATCTTGCCGGGGCGGAGGGGCAGGCGCTCGCATCGCTTGGCGAGGCGTGGAGCGGGCTCGCGGCGTCGAGCCTGGCGAGGAGATGCTCCGCGCTGCGCCAGTTCTACGGCTTTCTGGTAGACGAGGGCGTGCGTGAGGACGATCCCTCCGGCTCGCTGCCACGGCCCCGCACCCGCCGGCCCCTGCCGCGCCTGCTGTCGCACGCGGAGGTCGAGCAATTCCTTGCGCTGGCGGAGGAGGAGGCTGCGGCAGAGCGGCCCGATGCGGTGCGTCTGCTGGCGCTCGTCGAACTGCTCTATGGCTCGGGGCTCAGGGCCAGCGAGCTGGTGTCGCTGCCGCTTTCCGCTGTGCCGCGAGACGCGCCGTTCCTGCATGTCACCGGCAAGGGCGGCCAACAGCGCATGGTGCCGGTCAGCACCCGCGCGCGCATCGCGCTCTCGCGCTGGATGGCGGTGCGGCGCGGGCAGCCGAAGTTCCTGTTTCCGTCGAGCGGCGCCAGCGGGCATCTGACGCGGGTGCGGCTGTTCCAGCTCCTGCGCGAACTGGCCCTGCGCGCCGGGCTCGATCCCACGCGCGTATCGCCGCACGTCCTGCGCCACGCCTTCGCCACGCACTTGCTGGAGGGCGGCGCGGACCTACGCGTGTTGCAGATGCTGCTCGGCCATGCTGACATCGCCACGACCCAGATCTACACGCACGTTGACAGCGCGCGGCTGGTCGAACTGGTCAACGCGCGGCACCCACTTTCAGGAACGCGCAAGGCTTGATGAGGGAACAAGCCGGTGCGCGGGCTGTTTCTCGCGTGCAGGGAAGATCGCAAGAATCGAGCATTTCAGGAAGGAAGGACATGATTAAAGCATCGCGACGCGTCAGGATCGCGGCCCTTGCCGTCACCACCGGCACGGCGGTGGCATTGGCGCTGACGGCCTGCACGCCCGCCACCGGTGGCGGGGTTGCCTCGGCGGGCACTCCGGGTACGCCTGCCTCGATCAGCCAGGCCGACAAGGCCGAAGGCGCTAAGGCGCATCCGCAGCTCCTCGCGGAGTTCGGCGGGTCCGTTTCGGGTCCGCAGGCTGCTTATGTGGAGACGGTGGGCAAGAACATCGCGGTGCAGTCCGGCCTCAGCAACGCGCGCGGTGATTTTACCGTGACCTTGCTGAATTCACCGGTGAACAATGCCTTCGCGATTCCCGGCGGTTATGTCTACGTCACCCGCCAGCTCACCGCGCTGATGAACAACGAGGCGGAACTGGCCGGCGTGCTCGGGCATGAAGTCGGCCATGTCGCCGCGCGCCATGCCGCCAAACGTGAGCAGACGGCGCAGCGCAACCAGATCCTCGGCGCGATCGGTTCGATCCTCTCTGGCGTTCTGCTTGGCGACAATTCGTTCGGACAGCTCGGTCAGGAACTGTTCTCGCAAGGCTCGCAGCTGCTGACGCTGAAATACTCGCGTTCGCAGGAGCTTGAGGCGGACCGGCTCGGCATCGCCTATCTCAATCGCGCCGGGTACGATCCGCGCGCGATGGCAACGGTGCTCGAAAGCCTCGCCCGGCAGAACGCGCTGGAAGCGCAGCTGCGCGGCACGCGCAATCAGGTTCCTGAATGGGCTTCGACGCACCCCGATCCCGCTTCGCGCGTGCGTGATGCCATGGCGAGCGCCGGGGCCGGCGCCACGGGTACGATCAACCGCGACGCTTTCCTCACCGGCATCGACGGGCTCGTCTACGGGGACGATCCGAAGCAGGGCGTGATCGAAGGCAGCAGGTTTACGCATCCGGTCCTGCGCTTCGCGTTCGAGACGCCGGACGGCTTCTACATGGTCAACGGAACCCGCGCGGTTTCGATCAACGGCCAGTCCGCAAAGGCGCAGTTCTCCGGCGGCCCGCTTGGCACGGGTCTCGACGCGTATGTCCAGGGCGTCTTCGCCGGGCTGACCGGTTCGGGGCAGCCTCGTCTCACGCCGTCCATAGAGCGGACCACCGTGAATGGCATACCGGCGGCCTATGGCGTTGCGCGGGCGCAGGTATCGAACGGCAGCGTCGATGTCGTCGTCTTCGCCTACGATTTCGGAAACGGCCAGGCCTATCACTTCGTGACAGTCTCCCAGGCGGGCGGCGCGGGCGTGTTCAATCCCATGTTCCGCAGCCTGCGCCGCCTTTCGGCGGCAGAGGCCGGCACGGTGAAGCCCCGCCGGATCGATGTGGTGACTGTAAGGCCGGGCGACACCCTCCAGTCGCTGGCGCAGCGTATGTCCTACAGCGATGCGAAGCTGGAACGGTTCCTGGTGCTCAACGGCCTGCGGACCGATTCCGCGCTGACGCCGGGACAGAAGGTGAAGATCGTTACGTATTGAATCGCCGAACGAAAATGGGCGGCAGGTTTCCCTGCCGCCCAAATTCTTCAATTGGCTTCGCGCTACTTAGTTGGTTGCTTCCATCGTGCTCGAGGTCTTCTCGAAGGTGGCAGTCAGCTGTTCGCCCATGCCCTGCATGGCGGCGATCGCGGCAACGGCGATGAGTGCGGCGATCAGACCGTATTCAATCGCGGTGGCGCCTTCTTCGTTGCGGCGCAGTTTGCTGAGAAACTTCATCACATGTCTCCTGATAAGCAGTCTTGTATACCCGGCCCGGCCCGCTCTAATCCCCATTAGCTCTCCGGACGTTTACGTGATTACGGGCGATTCCTTGAGAAATGCTTAAGTCCGCGCGCTCGTCAGCCGCCGTTGATTGCCTCGGAACTCGTGTTGGCCATGTTGTCCCACATATCGACCGTGACGGTGGCGACACCGCTGAGCGCCGCGAACATGGCGAGCACGATCATTCCCAGGATGAGCGCATATTCGACAGTGCTTGCGCCGGTTTCGTCCTGCAGCAATTGGGCAAGGATGCGTTTGCGTGCCATGATTACCTGCATGTCCCCTGATATGCTGGGGGATGTCACTTCGATCTTAATTCCTTGTTAAAAAGGCGCACCGAACTGGAAAAAACTCTTACACCCATGCTGGTCGTCGCGGTCGCGCTGACTGGCCCAGACGGACGTATCCTCATGCAGCAGCGGCATTTCTCGGCCGTACATGGCGGCTTGTGGGAATTTCCCGGTGGCAAGGTGGAAATCGGCGAAACGCCCGAAAACGCGGCCGTGCGCGAGCTTGAAGAGGAACTCGCCGTGCGAATCGATCCGGCGGCGCTGGAGCCGGTGAGCTTCGCCAGCGGGCTGACTGCGCAAGGCACGGCTCCCCGCCGGCCGCTTGTCATTCTTCTTTACGCCTGCGGTGCCTGGGCCGGCACGCCGCATGCGCGCGAGGCGGAGGCAATCGCCTGGCATCCGCCCACGGCGATCTGCGACCTGCGGATGCCGCCGCTCGACTATCCGCTGGCTGACGCCTTGTGCGGTTTCCTGGCCGGGAAGACGATATAGGCGTTGACCGAAGCCGAATCCCTTTCTATTGGCGCACCTCCAACGCGCCCGTAGCTCAGCTGGATAGAGCATCAGACTACGAATCTGAGGGTCGGACGTTCGAATCGTTCCGGGCGCGCCATTTCCTCCCGTCCCTGGGCAGGAGGAAAGGATCATGCCAGGCATGGCGGAGGGATATGCGCCGCAAGGCGAGCCCCCGCGGAAACCTTGGGCTCGTGCGCGCCCGTAGCTCAGCTGGATAGAGCATCAGACTACGAATCTGAGGGTCGGACGTTCGAATCGTTCCGGGCGCGCCATTATGTGTTCGCCCCAAGGGCCGGGCGGTCGCAGCCGCGACCTTGGCTTTCCTCGCTCAGGCTTGTTTGGCGGCAGTTTCGCCGGGCTTGGTGCTTTGCACCATGAACCCCCGTGAGAGGCCGTGATAGAGCTTTTCGCGGCACACCAGCTTGCTTACGGCATCGGCGATGATCGCGGTCATGAACAGCGGCAGGATCATGCCCCGGCTGGCCGTCGTCTCCATGAGAATGATAACGGCGGTCAGCGGCGCGCGCACGACGCCGACGAAATAGCCGGTCATGCCCAGCAGCACGATCGCCGGCATGGGATATTCGGGGAACATATAGGAGAGCAGCTGACCGAAGCCCGCGCCCACTGACAGCGAAGGCGCGAAGATGCCTCCGGGGGCGCCGGACAGCGCGGTCGCGGTCGTGGCCAGGAACTTGGCCGGGCCAAACCAGGGCGAGGCGCTTTGCTGCCCTTCGACCATCAGCTTGGTGGTTTCGTAACCCGTGCCCCAGGTCGATCCGCCCGTCAGCACGCCGATGACGGCGACGATCAGGCCGCAGGCGAACGCGGCGCGGACGGGACGCTTTCGCACGGCGACGAATACGGCGTGTCCGCTGCGGGCGAAGGCGAGGAGGCAGCGTGCGAACAGCCCGCCCAGCGCGCCGCCAAAGATGCCCGCGACCGGTGCGGTAAGGATCACCGCGCCGAATTTCAGCGTATCATGCATGACGCCGAAATAGACATAGTTTCCGGCGATCGCGAGGCTGACGAGGCCCGAGGCGACCACGGCCGCCATGACCAGCACGGCGACGCGCTGCTCGAAAGCCGAAGCCAGTTCCTCGATGGCGAACGCGACCCCGGCCAGCGGCGTGTTGAATGCCGCTGCGACGCCCGCCGCGCCGCCCGCGATCAGCACTCCGGCCGTCATCGGCACCCGCAGGAACCTGTGGCAGGCGACCATGATCGCGGCGCTGACCTGGACCGTCGGCCCCTCGCGCCCGACCGAGCCGCCGACAAGCAACATGGCGATCGTCAGGAGCAGCTTGCCCAGTGCCGTCGGCAGCGAGAGAAGCCTAGAATAGGTGAGGTCGAGGTCCTTGCCGGCGGCAATGACCTGCGGGATGCCTGAGCCCTTTGCCGCGGGCGCCCAGGTATTGGTAATCCATACGACGGCGGCGAATACCGTGGGGGTCAGGATCAGGGGAAGGTAGGGGGATTGGGTCGCGGCCCTCGTGAAGATCTCCTGCGCCCTGTCTCCGAACCAGGCGAAGACTATGGCCACCAGCCCGAGTACGATTGCGCCAATTGCCGTCGCCGCGCGCCGCCGGGCGAGGTCGAAGGAAGTGTCGAAGCCGGGGACGGCCCTCGCCAAGTTGAGGATTTTCTCCGGAAAGTTCAAGGCGGGGCGGCTCGGTTTGGAAACGCAAGGGAAGAACGGCACGCGGCGGAAACGCCAGCCCCTATTGGCTATTGCACAGCGGCGCCGCAAGGATTTTCCCGGGAAACTCCTCCCTGACGAGCAATCGTCTCGCTGAAAGGAAAGGGCCGGACACGACAATTGTCGCGCCCGGCCCCGTACGTTTTCGCGCTGACGAACTTATCAACGCCGTGGAAGCCTTTGTTTTACTCGGCGACCGTCGCGGCGTTCTCCTCGCTCGAGGGGGGGGCACTGGCGTCCGCGCTCGCTTGCGCGGTGCCGGCGGCCTGCGTCGCCTGGGCAAAATCCGCCGCGGTCATGCCGAGCGCCAGCGACTGATCCGCTGTCAGTCCGATGTAGGACTTCTTGAGCACGGCATTGGAGCCATCGCTCAGCGTAACGGTGACGTCGTCGCCTTCGACTTTCGAGACGGTGCCGAGCGCTACTCCGTCGCTGCTCTTGATTGCAGCGCCGACCACGAGAGTGGCATCCTTGGCTGCGTCGGTCTGAGCCGCCGCGCCGCTGATGGCCGCTTCGAGCTGGGCCTTCGTCATGCCGATGGTCAGGCCCTTTTCGCGCACGGCGAAGGCACTCTTGGGAAGGCCAGCGCGGGCGGTGCCGGTTGAGACCGTGATGACGTCGCCCTGGACCGATTCCACGGTGCCGACTTCGTTGCCTTCGGGGCCGAAGACCTTGGCTCCCACCGTCGGGGCGACCGCGGTAGCGGCAGCGTCCTGCGCCACCGCGGCGACGGGAGCCAGGCTCGCTGCAGCTATCGCGGCGGCGATGAGGGATTTCTTCATGTTATACTCCTTCTCGTGCGAGACCGTCATGCGGCCCCGGTACTGGCTCTCAATCACGCGAGAGCACGAAAGGGGGTCCGGATCGTTGCCGGACGAATGACCCGACCCGAAGGGCCAGGAGCCCGCTTCGCGCGACGATGATCGTCGTTGCCGGAAGCGGACAGCGGGGCGTGATTGCTACACGCGCGAAGACGAATGGCGGCTGAACGGCGATAGATCAACCGCCCAATTGACGTTTTGGCGTCAAAGAATGGCAGAAATCCGCCATGCGGAGTAAAAGTTCGGATAAATCCGCGTGCGCCGGTGCGACTCGGCGCCTGGAAAACGGGCTTGATCCTGTGAACTGCCTGATCCAGCAAGGCTGGTAATGAGCGAGACGGGTGCCGAAACGGCAGAGGAAACGGAAGGCGGCCGGCGGTCGGTATGGCGCTATGCCATGGCCACTCGCGCCCATCTCGTGATCGATGCTGACGACTACTTCGATGCCATGCGCGAAGCGATGCTCGAGGCTCGACAGCGCATTTTCCTGATCTTCTGGGATTTCGATTCGCGCATTCTGCTCTCGTCCGGGCGCCGCTGGTGGCAAAGCGGGCGCAAGGAGCGGTTTCCCGCGCGACTCGGTTCGTTCATTCTCTGGCTCGTGCGCCGCAACGGCGACTTGAACATACGCATCCTGAAGTGGCAGTTCTCGCTGTTCAAATCGCTGTTTCGCGGGACGATGATCTTCGATCTTGTCCGCTGGTTCATGCATCGCCGCATCGACTTCAAGTTCGATTCCGCGCATCCGATCGGTTGCAGTCATCACCAGAAGATCGTCGTTATCGACGATGTCGTGGCGGCGTGCGGCGGCATCGACATGACGTCGGACCGCTGGGACACCAGCGAGCACCTGCCGAAGGACACGCGGCGCCGTCGCAGCAGCGGGCGTCTTTATGGTCCCTGGCATGACGTCACCATGCTGATGGAGGGCGACGTTGCCATCGCGTTCGGCGAACTCGGGCGAGAGCGCTGGCGGGCGGCGGGCGGCGAACCGCTCGAACCGTGCCGGCCCCAGCGGGAGAGCCCGTGGCCGAGCGCGATCGAAGCCGAGTTCGAGAACGTGGAGGTCGGGATCGCGCGCACGCGTCCGGCGTGGGGCCAATGCGGGCAGGTCACGGAGATCGAGGAACTGTTCATCGAGCAGATCCGCCGCGCGCAGCGGTTCATTTATGCCGAGACGCAGTATTTCGCCTCGCGGGCCATCGCGGAGGTCATCTGCGAGCGGCTTCTGGAAGACGATCCGCCCGAGATCGTGATCGTCAATTCGCTTGCGGCGGACGGCTGGCTGGAACAGATCGTCATGGACACGGCGCGCGTCCACCTTCTGGAGGCGCTGAGGCAGGCGGACCATGCGCGGCGCCTGCACATCTACGCGCCTTATGCCTCGGATGGCACGCCGATCTACATCCACTCCAAGCTGATGATTGTCGACGACGAGATCCTGCGCGTGGGCTCGGCCAACATGAACAACCGCTCGATGGGGCTCGACAGCGAGTGCGACGTATTCATCGACACGCGCCGGCCGGCCAATGCCGGGGTGGGACCAGCCATCACATCCCTGCGCATCCGGCTGCTTGCCGAGCATTGCGGGGTCAAGGAGGAAGTGATCGAAACCGGGCTGGAGCGCCATGGCTCCATGGCGGCAACGATCGGATCGCTGGTGCCGGCGGGCAAATATGTGGAACCCTTGCCCTTGAAACATCTTTCGGATGCTGAAAGAGCGCTCGGCGAGAGCGCGTTGCTCGATCCGGAGCGGCCTGGCGAATTGTTCGAGCCGATCGAGCGTCGCGGGTTGTTTCGCCGCAAGGGGCAACTCATGCGGATGAAGCTGATGCTGAGGTTACAAAGGAGATCCAGGGGATGAGCAGTCTGGTAGGGCCCGACGAAGACAATCCGCTCGGCAAGCCCCCTGTCCCTACGGAAGTACAGGATGCCATCCGCACCCTGATCCGCTGGGCCGGGGACGATCCGGAGCGTGAAGGCCTACTGGACACGCCCCAGCGCGTCGCGCGGGCGTGGAAGGAATACTGCATCGGTTACGCCGAAGATCCGGCCATCCATCTCTCGCGCATTTTCGAGGAAGTGGGCGGCTATGACGAAGTGGTCCTGCTCAAGGACATTCCGTTCCAGTCGCATTGCGAACATCACATGGCGCCGATCATCGGCAAGGCCGCGATTGCCTATCTGCCGCGCGATCACGTCGTCGGCATCTCGAAGCTCGCGCGCGTGCTGCACGGGTATGCGCGCCGCCTGCAGATTCAGGAGCGCCTGACCGCCGAAGTCGCGCAGTGCATCTGGGACCATCTCCAGCCGCACGGCGTCGCGGTGGTGATCGAGGCGAACCACGCGTGCATGTCCGCGCGCGGCGTCCGAACGCCGGGCGTGGGAATGATTACCAGCCGGATGATGGGCACTTTCCTGGAGGACGACCGCAGCCGCAAGGAAGTGCTCAGCCTGATGGGATACTGATTTCCCAGGACCGGCTGCCGGGTCCTCGTCACCCTGAAACAGATTCGGCGTGAGGAGGACCTGGCAGCGAATTTCAGTTCAAGATGATTGGCTAGTTGAAGACCTTCTTTTCGTAAACAGTTACGATTTCCCGGCCGTTCCAAACATAGCAGAGGTGTCGTTCCTGCCGGCAATTGGCGAGGAGGCGGGGGCGGAACACCGCAGCGCATTCACCGCCGTTGTGGCGCACGCTTTGGTAAGCGATGCCATTCGAGCCTTGCTCACGCAGGTCGAGGCCGAGTGCCTGCCCGGCGACATAGCTGCCTTCGGCATAGAGGGCAGGGTGCGTGCCGCGCAGGCCGCGAATGTCGTGCAGCTTGGCGTCGAGGTCGACGGCGTAAACACGCATATCGAGTTCCTGCGCGGGCTCATGCGTATAGTTCAGGAATCTGGCCCGGTGGTAACGGGTTTCGGCCACTGCCGTCTCGACTGAGTGGGCCGCATAGAATACCCCGAAACTGCCATCGCAAAACCGGCTGCCATCGGGATTAAGATGCGTGAACGCCGCCATTATGGCGGAGGTTCCGGGCCCCGAGACGCGATCATCCAGCGGAACGAGTGTCAGGTCGCCGACTTCCTCGCGGAGACGGTCATTGGTCATAGCCTCGATCGCATAGACCGCCTCGAGGTCGGCCGGGTCGGCGATGTCCTCGAACAGCGAAATCGGCGGGAACCGGCTCGCCACGATCCGGTAGCATGGCGCCCATTGTACGTGCGCCGTGGGGATGTCCGCCATCAACCGCGCTGTGCATCGATATACTGGCGCACAACATACAAGTCGGCGACGTTGCCCGAGGTCATCCGCTCGATCGCCGGACGCCCGGAAAAGAGAGGCGCGGCGTTGGGCTTGCGGACCCATTCGTCGGCCGAGCGGGGAAGGAGAAGCTTGAGCCCCTTGTAGATACCCATCACGTAGGAAATACGCTCAAGCGCGTCCTTGGGGATCGCGGAGACCGCACCGCGCTTCCAGGTCTGGAAGGTCGAACGGCTGTCGAGCCCGAGGAGTTTCATCTGCTCGGCTTCCTTGAGTCCCCAAGCCTCCGCGATACGGAAGAATGTTCGCAGGGCAGGACCGGAAAGGTCCTTCCGGGTGAACGTCTTATCCGGGGCGGCTCGACGGGTGGGCTGGGCAGCGGCGGCCATGGGCCTGTCTCCTATCTCCACGCCTGTATGTGCGATATCTGCTCAAAAATCAAGATTCGATCGGTTTCTGATCCATGATGCCGTCAGCCCAGGAGTGGCGGAAGCGTATCGTAGGCGACACCCCCGGCGGCAAGGGCGATGCCCAGTCCGGAAACGGAACACAGCGTTTTCGTTCTTCGCCAGCGCCACAGCGCCGCGAGGAGCAGAACGGCCGCGAGGCTGAGCGCCATTGCGATCCATCGCGCCTCCGGCTGGTCGGGAAAGGCGCTGCTGGCGGCCCAGACCAGCGTGAAATGCCCGGCCCAGACGAACATGGCGAGAACGAGCGCCACCCAGTCTGTACGGTTGTGGAAGTCGTTGCCCATCGGGCTATCCTCCCGGAAAGATGCGAGGAAGCAGGGATATGACCGCGCCTTGCAATGACGCGAAGCCGATGAAGCGCACGACGACGTCCAGAGTCACGTTGGCCGGCGGGGTCAGCAGTCCGCGCCCGCTGCGATAGCCCAGATAGCCGGCCATGATGATCGCGACTGCCACCAGACAGCCCTGGAATGCGAGCAGCGCGAAGACCGTCGCGCCCTGGCCGCTTGCCGCGGGCGAGAGCCCGGCGGCTTGCCATCCGGTGACGTCCCAGTAGAGCGCGCCTGCCAGCAGTCCGGCGCCCAGCACGGTGAGCAGCCATGGACCCTGACCGGGGAAGGTGCCCGCATCGTGCCCGGCGAGCACCCTGCGCGACGCCAGGGCGGACAGGAACGCCAGCGCCAGTACGCCGGCGATTCCGGCGGTCTGGGCCAGACCGGGCGGCGCTATCCATACTTCTGGATGAATCCCGTAAAGGTAAAGGTGGCTGAACAATCCCATGAGGGCGATCATGCCTATTACGGCCATCATCGTATTGAGCGCCCACCAGCCGTGGCTGGTCGGGCCGGTGATGGCGATGGGAATGGTGATTCCGCCGCCGATCTCAGCCTCGGTGATGTGGATCGGCCGGTCTGTTTCCCATAGCCAGCGCAGCACGCACAGCGTGGCCACTATGCCGCTGAACACCGCGAACGAATAGGCCTGGATCGTCAGCGAGAGGAAGAAGAACGCCGTGAATATGGCCGCTGCCACGGGGAAGGGCGAGGGCCCCGGCATGAGTTGCAGGTATTGCGGCTCGGCGTTGACCGGGCTGGTGATGATCGTCTCGCGCAGGCCCGTGGCGCTGTTCGGAAGGAAATAGCGGCCTTCGGCCACGTCCTCGCACATCCGGGGGTCATCCCAGAGCGGCTCGCGGCTGCGTACAAGCGGGATCGAGCGGGTCGAATACAGGCCGGTGGGGAGCCATTCCAGCGTGCCGCCTCCGTAGATGTTGCCCGCGTCGTGCTCTGTGGTGAACCGGAAATTGCGGGCAAGATCGATCAGGAACAGCGCTATTCCCGCCGCCAGGATGAACGCGCCGACCGTGGAGGTGAGGTTCAGGACGTCCAGCCCCCGGTCCGGCAGATAGGTATAGACCCGGCGCGGCATGCCCATGAAACCCGTCAGGTGCATCGGCAGGAATGTCACGTTGAGCCCCGTGAACATGAGCCAGAAGACCCATTTGCCCAGCCGCTCGCTGAGCGGATTGCGGCTCGTCATCCCGTTCCAGTAGTAGAAGGCGGCGAACATCGGGAAGACCATTCCGCCCAGCAGCACGTAATGCAGGTGCGCGACGATAAAGTAGGTGTCGTGCACCTGCCAGTTGAACGGGACCATGCCCAGCATCACGCCGGTCAGCCCGCCCATCGTGAACAGCACGATGCTGCCGACCACGAACAGCGCGGGCGTGCTCCAGCGGATCTTCCCGCTGGCCAGAGTGGCGATCCAGCAGAACACCTGGATGCCGGCCGGCAGGCTCACCGCCATGCTCGCGGCGCTGAAATAGCCGGCCGAGACGCGCGGCATGTCGGTGGCGAACATGTGGTGCGCCCAGACACCGAAGCTGATGAACCCGGTCGCCACCAGCGCCAGCACGTTGAGCCGGTATCCCACCAGCGGCGTGCGCGCGACAGTCGCCACCATCATGCTCATCAGGCCGGCGGCGGGCAGGAAGATGATGTAGACCTCGGGATGGCCGAAGAACCAGAACAGGTGCTGCCACAGCAAGGGATCGCCGCCACGCGTCGGGTCGAAGAACGGCCAGTTGAAGGCGCGTTCGATTTCCAGGAGCAGCGTGCCCAGAATCACGCTGGGAAAGGCGATCACGATCATCACCGCGAAGACCAGCATGGCCCAGGCGAACATCGGCATGCGGTCCAGCGTCATGCCCGGCGCACGGGTGCGCAGCACGCCGACGATGATCTCCACCGCGCCGGCGATCGCGCTGATCTCGATGAAGCCGATGCCCAGCAGCCAGAAATCGGTATTGATTCCGGGGCTGTACGTGATCGAGGTCAGCGGCGGATACATGAACCAGCCGCCGTCGGGCGCCAGCCCCACGAAGAGCGAGGCGAAGAAGAACAGCCCGCCGACCAGATAGGCCCAGAAGGCATAGGCGGAAAGGCGCGGGAACGGCAGGTCGCGCGCGGCCAGCATCTGCGGCAACAACAGGATGCCTATCGCCTCCACCGCCGGCACGGCGAAGAGGAACATCATGATCGTGCCGTGCATCGTGAAGAACTGATTGTAGGTTCCCTGCGGCAGAAATTCCTGCAAGGGCGCGGCAAGCTGTATGCGCATGCCTAGCGCTAGGATGCCGGCAAGCAGGAAGAACAGGAACGCTGCGGCGACGTAGAAGAATCCGATGTAATTGTTGTTGACCACCGTCATCAGGCCCCAGCCCCTGGGTGCGGCCCAGATCCTGTTCAGTTCCTCGACCTCGCCTTCCGGCCGGGGCTCGCGGACCGGGAAGAGGTCGTACAACGCGTGATCGAAGCCGGTCTCGGACTTCATTTCTGCCGTCCGAGCCAGTCGGCGATGGCGTCCAGCTTTTCGGCAGGGAGCATGGAATAGCTGGGCATGCGATTGCCCGGCTTGATCGACTGGCTGTCGCCGATCCAGCCCATCAGCGTGCCGTGGTTGTTGGGCAGAATGCCCGCGCCGAGCGTGAGGCGTGAGCCGACATGCGTAAGGTCCGGCCCGATAAGGCCATTCGCCTCGGTTCCCGCCACGCGGTGACAGGCACCGCAGCCGCTTTCCAAGAATATCCGCCTTCCCGGCATCGCGGGTCCCGCCGGAGCAGCGGCCTGCGCGGCGTGTCGCTCCGCGAGCCAGCCTTCCCACGCCGCGCGCTCGTGCGCCACGGCGACGAAGCCCATCAGCGCGTGGGGGCCGCCGCAATACTCGGCGCAGACGCCGCCATAGCGCCCCGCCTTGTCGGCCTGGACGCGCAGGAAGAGCTTGCGGCCCGGTATCATGTCCTTCTTGCCGGAAAGGTGGGGCACCCAGAAGCTGTGGATCACATCGGCGGAGCGCAGCTCCAGCACCACGGGCTCGCCCACGGGCAGATGGATCTCGTTGGCGTCATTCAGGATCACCTCGCCATTCGGGCCGAGATACTGCACGCGGAACCACCACATTTCGCCAGTCACGCGAATGCGCGTCTCCTTGCCGGTGATGCCTTGTGTGAGCGACGCGGTCAGCGTCAGGCCCCAGACGAGCAGGATTGTCAGGACCACGGCGGGAAAAGCGACGCCGCCGATCCAGACGACCTTCTCGCCGCCGAGCTTCGATTTGATCCAGGGCGGCCCCTTGATCGCCACCCACAAGGCGACGATCACGACGCCGGTAACGAGCAGGCCCATGGCGAACAGGGCCCAGGCGAGCACGGTCACCTTTTCGGCATAAGGCCCGGCCGGATCGAGCACCGGCGGCGGCCAGCCCCAGAGCGGCTCAAGCATGGCAAGGCTCAGTCATCGTCGATCCTGTAGAGGTAGGCGGCCACGTCGCGCGCCTCGCTTTCGCTCAGCGGCATGGCGGGCATGAGCGAGCCTGGCTTCGCGGCGGGCGCGTTGCGGACGAACGCGGCGAGGTTGGCGGGAGTGTTCGCCAGTTGCCCGGCGATGGGTCCGATATCGTCGAAGCCGACGAGCGAGGGAGCGGTGCGGCCCTTGGGCCAATCGAGGCCGGGGATTTCGTGGCAGGCGCCGCAGCCGACCGTTTCCATGGCGGAGAGCCCACGTGCCGCGGCTGCGGCGTCCGCGTCTATGCGGGAGGCGGGCGGCTGCTTGCAGGCGCTGAGCAGCGCCAGACCGGCCATCATCGCCCAGACGGGGGCGACGGGCCGCAGCGGCAGTTTCGAACGATCCCGCATCGGCATTGGGAACCGTCGGGCTCTGGCGAAGGTTCCCGTTATGAATGGCTTGGACTCCCGCAAATGCCGCGCGCCGTTTCCTGTGCGCCTCCTGTGCCTGTCTGACGGCGGGCTGCACCGAGGCGGAGCCGACCACGGGGCCGTTCGAAACGAGCGGGGAGCTTGTCGCGCTGAGCGGCGGCGACGCGGGCGCGCAGGGTGCCTGCGTCACGTGCCATGGCCTGCGGGGGGAGGGCAACGGCGGCGATGCGCCGCGTCTCGCCGGTCTCAACGCGGGTTACATCGTGCGTCAACTCGACAATTTCGCATCGGGCCTGCGGCGCCATCCGCAGATGACGTGGATCTCCGACCACACCGACTGGCCGGCCCGATTGAGGCTGGGAGAGTACTATGCGGGCCTGCCCGTTCCCGAGGCAGTCCCCGACGCCGGTCCGGTCACGCCGGCCGCCTGTGACACGGCGATAGCGCGGCTTTACCATGAAGGTGCCCCCGAGCGGGGCCTCGAGGCCTGCGCGAGCTGCCATGGCGACGACGGACTGGGTGTCGGCGCCGGCAACCCGCCGCTGGCCGGCCAGCCGGTCCACTACCTCGCCGCGCAGTTGCGGCATTGGCGCAGCGGCAAGCGCTATGGCGATCCTCTGCGCGAAATGCTCCATGTCAGCCTTCGCCTTTACGAGGAGGAACTGGAACCTCTGGCTGGCTATAGCGCGGCCCTTCGGGGTGCCGGTGCGTATCCGGCACTTCCGGCATCATGCCTTCAAGAACGTCGTGCTGGTCCCAGAAATGGTGCTTGAGCGCGGCGAACGCGTGCGCGGGCACGAGCAGCGTGAGCACGATGACGCCCGCGACGTGCCAGTTCTCCGCATGGTCCAGCAGCCAGTACTGCCATTCGGGAGAAAGGTCCTGGAATGGCATCCCAGGAATCGGGATCAGTCCCGCGAGGTGCAGCGGGCGGGCCGGCTGGATCGAGGACCACAAGATCCACCCCGTCAGAGGCAGGATCACGAACAGCGCATAGAAGATCGCGTGCGTGACGTGCGCGGCCGTCGTACGCCAGCCCAGCCTGTCCGCATCGTTGATCGGGCCGGGCACGACAAGCCGCCAGACCAGACGCAGGACACCGAGCAACAGCAGCGCCAGACCGATCTCGCTGTGCAGCTTGTAGGCATCCAGCTTGTCCGCGCCGACGAGGTAGCGTTGCATCGTCCAGCCGGAATAAAGCTGGTAAAGAACGAGCGCGGCCATGACCCAGTGGAAGATCACACCGACCGGGGTGTACTTGCCCCGTTCCCGATAGCTTTCGGCCCAGGTGCGCAGCGGCCCGATCATCGTGCGGGCCGCGTTTCGTCCAGGGAGCGATATAGGATCGTCATCGCCGCGATCAGGTAGATGGCCGAAGCGGGCGCCCACATGACGATCCCCGCGATCTGCTGGTCCTCGAGCGGTGAGAGGCCCCAGGGCTGCGTTGTCAGCCAGTGCGGAGTGTAGAGCGCTCGCCCTGCGAAAGTGATCAATGCGCCGAGGATACCCATCAGCACCATGGCCCCCAGCAGGGCGGCCACCGACGCGGCTGCCGGGGCACGCAAGACCTTGAACCACCACATGGCGGCGCTGGCGGTGATGGTCGTCTGCATGACCCAGAACACGGCGTCGGACGACAAGGCAGCCGCGTAGAGCGGCGGGGCGTGCCAGGCCCAGAGCACTGCGCCCTGAAGCCCCGTCCAGACCATCAGGGACCCTGGTACGCGATCACGGCACCCGGGCAGGCTGATAACCAGAAGCGGAGCCAGCACCGTCGCGAGCAGCACATGATGAACCACGCGTGCCGTGAACAGGGCAGAGGAAAGCGCGCAGAAGGGCGAAACGAACAGAAGCAGCACACACCCCAGCGTGAGCGCGGCCGAACGCTCCTCCAGCCTGCTTCCGCGCTGCAGCAGCCACCATGCGAGGGCCGCCCCGGCCACGGCGCCCAGAAGCCATGGATCCAGATTCCAGCGCGCGTACCAATCCTGGGGGACGGGCGCTGCGCCGCAATAGGGCTCCCAGTTCGGGCTGCTGGACATCGCGCGGAAGAAACCCTCGTCGTGTTTCGCGGTCTTTCCACAATACAATCGCACGGGAGTTCTCAGGGTTCCATTACGACCTGATGGGCATGCCTCTTCGCCAGGCAGCGCCCATACTGAGCGGCGCAGTCGCCGTCCGACCCATGTTAACGCAGCCGTCTCAGTTCCTCCCCTGCCCGGGGGGAACTTATGTCCGTTTTGTCAGCGTGGCCCGTCCGGCCGCTTTCGGCTCGAACCTCGCAGAGCAGCTGCGATTAACTCGCGTCCGTCGCTATTCCCGCGAGAATCTCTACGAACTCGTCCCACAGGCGGGGTGACGAGGCGCCGACCAGATCCGGCCGTTCATATTCGTCGACGCGATAGTCGCTGCCGTCCGGCCGCGCGGCCTTGCCGCCGGCCTCGTTGAGGAACAGCACGCCTGCGGCATGATCCCAGGGCAGGGTGCGATTGAAGACCGAGATGTCGTTGATGCCAAGGACGAGGCGCGGGTACTGCTCGGCCGCACAGCGCGGGATATCGACGAGACGGTAATGCGGGGCGATATGCTTCCTGACCCGCTCGCGCTGCCCTTCGTCGAGAAATACGGTCGAGATCGCCGCGACGGGACGGGGCTCTCCGCTGGCGCGCGCCGTGATACGTTCACCATCGATCCATGCGCCCGCCCTCTTTCCGGCATGGCAGAAGCGTCCGCTCACCGAATCCAGAATCCAGCCGCCGATCGTCTCGCCTCTGTCCGCGAGCGCCACCAGGATGCCGAAGGGCGGCTTGCCATGCGCGAAGTTGTTGGTGCCGTCGAGCGGATCGACGATCCAGCACAGCCGGTCCTTCAGCCGCTCCATGATGGAAGCGTCGTCGTGAACCGCCTCTTCGCCCACAACCGCCGCTTCGGGGAGCAGGGCGGCGAGCTTTTCGGTCAGGATCGCTTCGCTTTCATGATCGGCGACGGTGACGACGTCATTCGCCGCCTTGGCGATGATCTCGTGGTTGGCGAGCGCGCGATAGCGCGGGGTAATGGCGCGATCCGAAGCGTCGCGCATGATCGCTTCGACGGAACTGGTGAGGGCGGGCGTCATCATGTCAGCGGGATCATGACCTGTTCTGCATAGCCGGGGCGCCGCCTGATCCGTTCGTACCAGTTCGCGATCGCCGGGAACTCAGGTTTGTCGAATGGCAGGCTGAACCAAGTATACGCATATACGCCCATGGGAATGTCGCCGATGCCGAAATATTCGCCCGAAAGCCACGGCGTTTCCAAAAGATACCTTTCCATCACGGCGAGCTGTCGCGCGCATTCGTCAATGCCGCGCTCGATCGCGAACATATCCCACTGTTCGCAGGGGGTACGGGCGAAGCTGAGGAAGGGTAGGCGCTGCGCTTCGGCATAGACCTGCTGCCAGTCCATCCAACGCTCGGCCAGGGCGCGGTCGAGCGGGGCCGCGCAAAACCAGCGGTCTCCACCGTACTCGGCCGCCATGTAACGCAGGATAGTGTTCGATTCCCACAAGACGACTTTGCGGTCCTCTATCATCGGAACCATGCCGTTGGGGTTCTTGTTGAGGTACTCCGCAGTGTAACCGAAACTGCCGCCTATATCGTTGCGGACGTAGTCCAACCCCAGTTCCTCGGCGAACCAGACTACCTTTTTGACGTTGTGGGAGTTGAGCCGTCCCCAGATCGTGAACATCGGGTGGGCCATCAGCTGCGATAGTCCGCGTTGATCGAGATGTAGCCGTGCGTCAGGTCGCAGGTCCAGACCGTGGCCTGACCGTCGCCGAGACCGAGATCGACTTCGATGGTCACATCCTGCCCCTTGAGGTGCGCGGCGACGGGCGCTTCGTCGTAGTCGGCGAGGGGAAGCCCCTCGCGCGCGGCCCACACTCCGCCGAAGCCTATCGAGAGCTTGTCGCGGTCGGCCGCTTCACCCGCCTTGCCGACCGCCATGACGACGCGCCCCCAGTTGGCGTCCTCGCCGGCGATCGCGGTCTTCACGAGCGGGGAGTTGGCGATGGCGAGGCCGATCTTGCGGGCGCTCTCGTCCGACACCGCGCCGGTGACGGTCACGGCGATGAACTTGCTCGCGCCCTCGCCATCGCGCACCACGAGGTGGGCGAGCTGGCGGCACACGTCGTGGACGGCGGCGGCGAAGGCGTCCGCGCCGGGGCTGTCGAAGGAAGCGAGCGGGGCGTTGCCGGCCTTGCCGGTGGCGAAGGCGAGCACGGTGTCGCTTGTCGAGGTGTCCGAATCGACGGTGATGCACGAGAACGTGCGGACATTCGCCGCCGAAAGGCATTGCTGCAGGAACGCGGGCTCCACCGCCGCGTCGGTGAAGAGGTAGCCCAGCATCGTCGCCATGTCCGGCGCGATCATGCCCGAGCCCTTGATGATGGCGCTGATCGAGACCGTCTTGCCGCCCACTACCGCCGTCGCAGTGGCACCCTTGGCGAAAGTGTCGGTCGTGGCGATGGTCTGGGCGGCGTCTTCCCAGGAGCAGGGCTGCGCGGTGAGCGCCTTTGCCACGCCTTCGCGCGCCTTGTCCTTGGGCAGCGGCACGCCGATCACGCCCGTCGAGGAGACGAAGACCTGCTCGCGCGGACAGCCGATGTGGGCCGCTACCTGCTCCATGATCTGCTCCACCGCCTCGCGTCCGCGATAGCCGGTAAAGGCGTTCGAATTGCCGGCGTTGACCACGAGCGCGCGCGCCTGGCCCTGGCGCAGGTTCTCGCGCCCCAGCTCGACCTCGCTCGAACAGCACACGTTGCGGGTGAACACACCGGCGACCGTGGTTCCCGCATCGAGTTCCACATAGGTCAGGTCGCATCGGTCCCAGTCCTTGTAGCCGGCGCGCGCGACGCGCGGGACCGCGCCGGCGATCGGCGGGAGATCGGGAAAGGGCGATGCTAGCGGCGAGACGGGGTAGGCCATGGATGAATCGCCTAGCGCATGGCCGGGGCAGGTCAAGCGGGGATGGAACGCGCCCGATGGCGCGGTGCCGGATGAGGCGGGGCGATCATATCCCGTGCAGAATTCACGACGGGATGCGCTCTTCGGTGGACTATCGGGCAGGGTGCCACTATCTGGGCCTCATGGGGCATCGCCTGATCCTGACCCTGCTCGCGTTTTTGACGGGCTCCCTGTCTTTGGGATGGGCCGCGCAGATCGGCCCTGCCGAGGCGCGCGCATCGCAGGTTGCCAGCATGCACGTCGGCTCGGTTGTAGAGGCGGCGTCCGCCAGGACGCCGCGCGCGCCCGTCGCTCTGGCACGGCTGCCCGAGCCGGGTTTGCGCAATGCCCGCAGGCATGCGCCGGCTTTCGTCTCGGCCGATCCGCTGATCGTGACCGCGCCTGCCGTCCTTGCCGGGATCGACCGCGCGCGCGAATAGCGCTGCCGCCAGACCACCGCTTTTCCGCAAGGAACTTCGCACCTGCCGCAAGCGGGGGTGCGCATCCGATACATAGATTTTCCACGATCAACAGGGATTCCCGCCATGCTCGGCGCTATCGTCAAATCGGTTTTCGGGTCGTCCAACGACCGCTACGTCAAGTCGCTCGACAAGATCGTCCAGCAGATCAACGCCTTCGAACCCACGCTGGAGGCCTATTCGGACGACGAGCTTGCGGCCCAGACCACCAGGTTCCGCCACCTGATTTCCGAGGGCAAGACGCTCGACGACATCCTGCCCGAGGCGTTCGCCACGGTGCGCGAGGCATCGAAGCGCGTCTTCGGCATGCGCCACTTTGACGTGCAGATGATCGGCGGCGTCGTCCTGCATCGCGGCGAGATCGCCGAGATGCGGACCGGCGAGGGCAAGACGCTGGTCGCCACCACCGCGACCTATCTCAACGCGCTGGAAGGCAAGGGCGTTCACGTTGTCACCGTCAACGACTACCTCGCCCGACGCGACGCCGAGTGGATGGGCCAGCTCCACCAGTTCCTCGGCCTCACCGTCGGCGTGATCGTGCCCAACCTCAACGAGTTCGAGCGCCGCGACGCCTATGCCGCTGACGTTACCTACGGTACCAACAACGAATTCGGCTTCGATTACCTGCGCGACAACATGAAGCATGAGCGCAGCCAGATGGTGCAGCGCCCCTTCAACTTCGCGATCGTCGACGAGGTCGACTCGATCCTGATCGACGAAGCGCGCACGCCGCTCATCATCTCGGGGCCGACCGACGACAAGTCGGAACTCTACATCTCGGTCGACGCCATCGTGAAGCAGCTCGTGCCCGAGGACTACGAGGCCGACGAGAAGACGAAGAACATCACGCTGACCGAGGACGGCGTTGAGAAGGCCGAGCGCATGCTGGAGGCCGCCGGGCTGCTGGTCGGCTCTAATCTCTACGATGTCGAGAACACGCAGGTGGTCCACCATCTCGACCAGGCACTCAAGGCCGTGGTCATGTTCAAGCGCGACACCGACTACATCGTGAAGGATAACAAGGTCGTCATCATCGACGAGTTCACCGGCCGCATGATGGACGGCCGCCGCTGGTCGAACGGCCTTCACCAGGCGGTTGAGGCCAAGGAAGACGTGCGGATCGAGCCTGAGAACCAGACGCTCGCCTCGATCACCTTCCAGAACTATTTCCGCATGTACCCCAAGCTTTCGGGCATGACCGGCACTGCCGCCACCGAGGCGGCCGAGTTCTATGACATCTACAAGATGAACGTGGTCACCATCCCGACCAACGTACCGGTCCAGCGCATCGACGAGGAGGACGAGTTCTACAAGAACACGCTCGACAAGTTCGGCGCCATCGCCAAGCTGATCCGCGAGAAGAACGAGAAGGGGCAGCCGGTTCTCGTCGGTACCGTCTCGATCGAGAAGTCGGAACTGCTTTCGGACTTCCTCAACAAGGAGGGCGTCAAGCACTCGGTGCTCAATGCCCGCTTCCACGAGATGGAAGCGCATATCGTTGCCCAGGCAGGCCGCCTCGGCGGGGTGACCATCGCCACCAACATGGCCGGTCGCGGCACCGACATCCAGCTCGGCGGCAATATCGATTTCCGCATCGAGGACGAGCTCAAGGATGTGCCCGACGGGCCGGAGCGCGAGGAAGCGCTCGCCCGCATCAAGGCCGAAGTCGCGGAGGAAAAGCAGCGCGTGCTCGACGCCGGGGGCCTTTGTGTCATCGGTACGGAGCGCCATGAAAGCCGCCGCATCGACAACCAGCTTCGCGGCCGTTCGGGCCGTCAGGGCGATCCCGGCCTTTCGAAGTTCTACCTCTGTCTTGAGGACGATCTCCTGCGCATCTTCGGGCCGGACACGCTCTTCGCCAAGATGATGAACTCCAACCTCGCGGATGGCGAGGCGATCGGGTCCAAGTGGCTCTCTAAAGCGATTGAGACGGCACAGAAGAAGGTAGAGGCGCGCAACTACGAGGTGCGCAAGCAGGTCGTCGAGTACGACAACGTGATGAACGACCAGCGCAAGGTCATCTACGAGCAGCGCGCCGACATCATGGATGCGGATACCGTCGACGACGTGGTCGTGGACATGCGCCACGACACGGTGAATGCGATCGTTGCCGATGCCTGCCCCCAGGGCTCCTATCCCGAACACTGGAACATTGCCGGGCTGAAGGAGAAGGTGAAGGACGTTCTCGCGGTCGACCTTCCGATCGAGGAGTGGATCGACGAGGACGGCATCGATCCCGAGGTGATGGAGGAACGCATTGCCCGGGCCGCCGACGAGCACATGGAAGCGAAGATGGCAAAGGACGATCCGGCCATCTGGCGTCAGGTCGAAAAGTCCATCCTGCTCGACCGGCTCGATCAGCATTGGAAGGATCACCTCGCTACGCTGGATGCGCTCCGCCAGGTGGTGTTCCTGCGCGCCTATGCGCAGAAGCAGCCGATCAACGAATACAAGCAGGAAGCCTTCGGCCTGTTCGAGCACATGCTGGAAACGATCCGCGAGGACGTCACCCGCATTCTCTCGGTCAGCGAATTGCGCATGCCCGAGCAGGCGCAGCTTCCTGAGCTTCCCGAGTTCCTGACCGGGCACATCGACCCGCTGACCGGGTTCGAGAATTCGAACGACGGCGATGGCTCGGCCCAGCGCGCGGCCCTGTTCGGATCGCTGGCCGGCAGCCCGCGGGCAGCAGCCAGCTCCGGCGGCTCGGCGGATAATCCCTATGCCGACATGTCGATCAGCCGCAATGCGCCTTGTCCCTGCGGTTCGGGCAACAAGTACAAGCACTGCCACGGCGCGCTGGTCTGATCCAACTGCCGCGATCCGGCCGCAGGCCGGTCTGAGATCCGTTTCCGGTTCCATGAGAAGCCGGTCGCGCCAAGGGTGCCGACCGGCTTCTTCCGTTCTGCGTTCTTGATTTCGCCCTGCCGATTAATCACGCCTTCTGGGCTTGCTAATGCGAATGACTCGCGTTAGCCCGCGAATCGTAAAGACCTACAGGGGGAATGATGAAGTCGTTTCGAACATTGGCCGTCTGCTGCACGGCACTCGTCTCCGTGCCCGCGTTTGCGGCCGACGACGCGGAAGCAGGCGCTTCGATCATCGTGACCGGTGATCGCGCGGGCAGCAGCCTGGCACTCAAGACCGATACGCCCGCGATCGAGACGCCGCAGCCGGTGACGGTCATTCCGGAAGATCTCTATACCGCGCAAGGCGCCGTCTCGATCAGCGATACCTTGCGCTACGTCGCTGGCGTACAGGCGAATCCCTACGGCCCGGACGGCCGCGTCGACGGCGGTTTCGTGCGCGGCATCAACGCGCTGCAGTTTCGCGACGGAATGCGCGACATCTTCAGCTACTACGCCAGCATCCGCGCCGATCCCTATAACTTCTCCTCGGTCCAGGTGATCCGCGGTCCGGCCTCGGTGCTGTTCGGACACGGTTCGCTGGGCGGCCTCATCAACCTCGAATCGAAGAAGCCGGAATTCGAGACGGACGGCGAGGTTTCGCTGCGCTACGGCTCGCACGACCGCAAGGAAGCGCTGGCGGACCTGACCGGCCCGCTCTCCTCGACGGTTGCGGCGCGCGTCGTGGCGAGGGTTCGCGACTCGGGAACGCAGACCGATCACGTTCCCGATGACCGCGTCCTGTTCTCGCCCTCGCTGACCTGGCAGCCAACCGAAGAGACAGACGTTACGCTGATCGGCCTCTATCAGGAGGACGATGGCGGATCGACCTCGCAGTTCCTGCCGTTGGTCGGCACGATCCTGCCCAACCCGAACGGCCGGCTGAAGAACAGCCTCTTCATCGGCAAGCCCGGCTGGGACCGCTACGACGGCCGCCTGCTGCAGGGCACGGCATTGGTAAGTCAGAGCTTCGGCGAGAACGTGCGGCTCAACCTCAAGGCCCGCTACATCGACAGCGATCTGAGCTATTTCACGCACTATCCCGACAGCTACGGTAATCCGGCCAATCCCTACGTACAGCCGGGCGTGATAGATCCCGATACGGACCAGTTGGCCAGGGATCCGCTGCAACGCACGATCGGCCTCTACTCGGATGCCAGCAAGGCGCGGATGGAGATATTCTCCACCGACAACAACCTGCAATTCGACTTCAATACCGGTGATGCGATCAGGCACACCCTGCTGGTGGGGGTCGATTACCTCTGGAACCGTGTGCGCAAGATCGGAGCTTATGGTTACGAGTATATCGACATCTACGACATCGACTACGATTCGCTGTCCGACTACGGCGGCGGTTTTCCCGACGGCGCCGTGCCATACGAGGATACCGAGCAGGAACAGCTCGGCTTCTATCTGCAGGACCAGATCCGGCTGATCGACCGCGTTTCGGTCGTTCTGGGGGTCCGTCACGACTTGGTAAACTCGAAGAGCTTCGGCGTCGAAGCCTTCGACGACAGCGCGACGTCCTTCCGGGCGGGGATCATTGGCGAGGTCGTTCGCGGCGTGTCGCCCTTCTTCAGCTACACCGAGAGCTTCGAGCCTATTGCGGGCACGGCGAGTGACGGAAACCCGTTCAGGCCGAAGCAGGGCCACCAGTTCGAAGGCGGCATCAAGTTCCATCCCACCGATGCGACGCTCGTGACGGTCACCGCCTATCACATCAAGGAAAACAATCGTCCGGTCGACGATCCGAGCACGGCCGATCCGTTAGACCAGATGCAAGCCGGCTCGCTCACTTCCAAGGGTATCGAACTCGAAGGCAATGCTGTCCTGCCCGGCAAGCTACAGCTCCTTGCGAACTTCAGCTACAACGAGGCCGAAGTTGAAGGAACCGAGGTCCAGCTCGACAATGTGCCTAAGTACAATGCCTCGCTCTGGGCCACGCGTCCGTTCGAGCTGGGCGAAGACCTCTCGCTGCTGCTCGGCGGCGGCGTGCGCTATACCGGCGCGCACCGGTCCTATGGTCCGGCTTTCCCGGATGGTGTCCGCACGCCCGGTTACACGTTGGTCGACGCGCTCGCCGAACTGAGCTGGCAGAACTGGTCCTTCCGGATCAACGCCACCAATCTGCTGGGCAAGCGCTTCTACTCGGCTTGCCTCGCGCGCGGTGACTGCTTCATGGGCGAGGAGCGCAACGTGTTCGGCACCGTGAGCTATCATTTCTGATGAACGGGGACGGCGTTCTTCTGCTCGGCGGGTTGGCGGCGATCGGCGGAGTGGCGCTGCTGCGGTTCTCGTGGTCGCGGCGCAAACGCTCGCATCGCCTCAATCTCGCCGGGTGGAGCCTGTTGGCGCTTGCCGTTGTGGCGGGCGCGCAGGCGGCCGGGGCGTGGGGCGTCGCGATAGAGGCGCTCGTCGCCATGGCGCTGGCCTTCGTCCTTCTCGCGTGGGCCGGCTGGACTTCGCCGCCGGGCGTCATGAAGGCCTCCAACCGCCGCGCGGGAATGCTGCCTGAAGGCGGCGCGCCGCTGCGGCTGCGGCGCCGCCTCACGACCTTCGCGCTGGTCGGCCTGATGGCGGTTTTCGCCGCCATAGGCCTTGCCCTCGGCCTGCGTATGCTGGCGCTTCTGGGCGGGGCAGGGGAGGCCGATGCGAATGCGCTGGCCCTGTTCACGACGCCGCTGGCGTGGAGCGGTCTTGTTTTTGCCATGTTGATGACGGGGGACCGGCGGCGCCAGCTCGCCATGCTGGCAATCGGCTGCCTTGTCGCCGTTCCCGCCTTTCTGACGGGAGTTCAAGCATGAGCACATCCCTCGAGCCGGGTACCGTCAAGCGCGCCCTTTCAGCTCATGCCGCAATTGGCCTGGTCGCCGGCGCCTTGCTCTATCTCGTCTCGCTGACGGGCACGATTTCGGTCTTCTACGAGGAACTGCAAAGGGTCGAGCAGCCCGGCGCGCCCGAGATGGCACGGATCGATCCCGACGCCGTGCAGCGCGGGGTGGAAGCCATGTTGGCCAGCGAGGCCGGAAAGCCGCCGACCACGCATCTGTTCGTCCACATGCCGACGGCGGGATTGCCGCGGGCGACCGCCATCACCGACACGCAGGCAAGGCACCTCAACGCCGAGGGCTCGCTCGCGGAGCCTGAGGAAATTGCCTGGTCGGACTTTCTTGTCCAACTTCACTACCTGCTGAACCTGCCCAGCCTCGTCGGCATCACGATCGTCGGCGTGCTGGGGGTGATGATGCTGGCGCTGGCGCTGTCCGGCGTCGTCGCGCATCCGCGCGTCTTCCGCGACGCATTCCGCCTGCGCGCGCGGGACAAGGGCGGCATCGGCCTTGCCGACTGGCACAACCGCCTGAGCGTGTGGACCCTGCCGTTCTCGATCACCATTGCCCTGACCGGTTCGGTGATCGGGCTGGGCACAATCACGGCATACGGCATCGCCAGTGCCAGCTACGACGGCGATACCGAGGCGGTCTATGCGCCGATCTTCGGAGGCGAGCCGGAACCCGACAAGAGGTCCGCGCCCGTTCCCGACGTGGCGGCGGCGCTGCGCTACATGACAGCCAATCATCCGGACGTGGCCCTTACCTACGTGGTCCTTCACGATCCCATGACCGCCGGGCAACGCGTTCAGCTCATAGGACCGCATCAGCGGCGCCTAATTTTTGGCGAGTATTACGCATTCGACGCGAAAGGGCGCTTTCACGGGACGGCCGGCCTTTCCGACGGCGCGATCGGCCAGCAGGCCGCGGCTTCGATCTACGGACTTCATTTCGGGAACTATGGAGGGCTCTGGGTCAAGATCGCCTATGGCGTGTTCGGACTGGCGCTGACCGCCGTGAGTGCCACCGGGGTCTATATCTGGCTCGGCAAGCGCCGGCGGCGCGGGCACGCTGAACCGGTGCTGCGCGCGGCGTGGGATGGCGTCGTCTGGGGGGCGCCGGTAATGATCGCGCTGACGTTCGCGGCGCGTATCCTGTTCGGTAACGAGGCTCCTTTTGTTGCGATGTTCTGGATCGGATACGGCACGATCATCGGGGCCTCGATACTCCGCACGAGGCGCAGGTTTGCCGCGCCGGACAGGCTCGTGGCTCAGGGGTAGTCCTAGGTGTGACCCCGTAGAAAGATATTACCCGCTAATTAAATATTAACCATTGTGGGCGACCATGTGGATCGACACCTGCGAAAGAACAGGAACGTACCCCAAGGTTTGCCAAATCTCCACAATTGGCCCGGCCCCCACGCCGGGCCTTTCGTGTGAGCGGCAAGCGACGGGGAGCCTGGTATCGGTATTGGAGTCCGCTTACGCTGTCCGTTCTCGTCGCATGCCGGCGGCGGCGCGGCGGCGGCCGAGGATGGCTCCGGCAAGCGTGGCCAGCCCGGCGGTAAGCAGCAGGACGCTCGTGGCCTGCGACGATCCCTGCACCACCAGAAGCTGGGCGATGAAGGGTACGAACGCACCGCCGAGAATCCCGCCCAGATTGAAGGCAAGCGACACGCCGGTATAGCGTGTGCGAACCGGAAACAGCGTTGCCAGCCAGCTTCCCAGCGGGCCGTTGTTGAAGCCCAGCACCAGCATCGCGGTGCAGAGCGTCACGCCCGCCACCATCAAGGAGCCCGAACGCAGGCCGGTTTCGAAGAACAGGCCGAGCACAATCGTCGCTGCCGCACCGCCGGCCAGCACGAAACGCGGGCCGATGCGATCGGCGAACACCCCGGCGAGCAGGATGCCCAGGACGTAGAAGCAGTTGGCGATCAACTGCACGGTCAGGAATTCCTCGCGTCCATAGCCCATCTGATCGACCGCGAATGCCAGCGCGAAGGAGGTCGCCAGATAGAACACCGCAAAAGTCGAGACCACGCCGGCGGCTCCGGCGAGAACCTGGAGGCCGTGGCGCCCGACGATCTCGAAAAACGGCACGCGTACGACGTCTTGCTTGTCGAGCGCGGTCTGGAACTGCGGCGTTTCCTCGATCTTCAGGCGGATCCAGAGGCCGAGTATGACGAGGACCGCGCTGGCGAGAAAGGGAATGCGCCAGCCCCAGCTCATGAACTGGGCATCGTCGAGCAGGAAACCGAGCAGCAGGAAAACGCCGGTCGCCGCGAAGAAGCCGATCGGGGAGCCGAGTTGCATGATCGCGACGAAGCGTCCTTCCCACCCGGCGGGCGCGTGCTCTGCCGTGAGCAGCGCGGCGCCGCCCCATTCGCCGCCGAGGCCGAAGCCTTGCCCGAAGCGCATCAGGCACAGCAGGGCGGGTGCGATCCAGCCCGCCATCGCATAAGTGGGCAGCAGCGCGATGGCGAAGGTCGAAAGGCCCATCATCAACAGCGAGACGACCAGCGTGGATTTGCGTCCCACCCGGTCGCCGAAGTGGCCGAAGGCAATGGCGCCGATTGGCCGCGCGAAGAAGGCGAGGCCAAAGCTGGCGAAGGCAAGCAGCGTCTGCGCCGCGGGGGAGGAGGCAGGGAAGAACAGCGGTCCGAACACCAGGGCCGCTGCCGTTCCGTAGATGAAGAAGTCGTAGAACTCGACCGCCGTACCCATCAACGCGGCCACGAGCACCCGCCGCTTTGCCCACATCGGGCCTGGGCCGGTTTCCTCGAGCGCGAGAGCGGGGCTGTCGGTCACGATGTCAGATCCGCTGGTGCAGCAGCGGCAAGCCGGGCCGCGGCCAGTCCACGGCGACGAGCAGGCCGCTGCCGGATACGGTGACATAGGCGGTCTTCATGTCCGGCCCGCCAAAACAGATGTTGGTGCAGTAGGGCTCCGGGCCTTCCCAGTATTCGAGCTTTTCGCCTTCCGGGGAAAAGACGGTGATGCCGCCCGTGACCAGCGTTG
The DNA here is from genome assembly GCF_014640675.1 of Novosphingobium endophyticum. Taxonomy (GTDB): domain Bacteria; phylum Pseudomonadota; class Alphaproteobacteria; order Sphingomonadales; family Sphingomonadaceae; genus Novosphingobium; species Novosphingobium endophyticum. The sequence continues at coordinate 85,752 of NZ_BMHK01000012.1, forward strand.
CCACGCAGATGTTGCCATTTTCCTCCAGCGCCATGGAATCGAAGCGCTGGTATCCCGTGGCCTGTCCCACCAGTCTGCCGCCGTTCGGGGACGGCCAGGCCACTTTGCCGAGTTCGCCGCGCCCGGTGATCGGCCAGTGCCACAGCCGCCCGGTCTCGGTCTCCGAAACGTAGAGTGTCTTCTCGTCAGGCGAGAGGCCGCAGCCGTTCGGCGTGAGCATCGGGAAGGCGGCCTGCCTGATCCACGATCCGTCCGCCGCCGCGTGATAGACCGCGCCGCAGTCCATTACCCGGCCATAGGTCTTGCCGTGATCGGTGAACCACATGTCGCCATCGGCATCGAAGACGATGTCGTTGGGGCCCATGATCGGATTGCCGTCGCATTGCGTGTAGAGCGTGGTGACTTCGCCGGTGTCGAGATCGACGCGCTGGATCGAACCGCCGGTGTAGTCCACGGCGCGGCCGTGCGGGCGGCGAAAGTCCTTCACCCCGAAGATGTCCTCGCTGAGCCAGTTGAAGCCGCCGTTGTTGCAGACGTAGCACGCGCCGTCCGGGCCGATTGCCGCGCCATTGGGTCCGCCGCCCAGGTCGGCGACGACTTCGCGGGCGCCGTCCGGCTGTACGCGGATCAACCGCCCGCCCTTGATCTCCACCACCAGCACCGATCCATCGGCCATGGCGATAGGGCCCTCGGGAAATTCCAGCCCGTCGGTGACGACCCGGTATTCCAGCTTGCGTGTCTGCATCGACCCTCTCCCGATTGCAGCTATTTGCGGTCGACCACTTCGATGATGGCCGGAAAGTATTTCTCACCGATCCCCGCATCGATTGCTGCCTGGTAGTACTCGGCTGCGAGGCGCGGCAGGCGCGGCTCCACGCCCATCTGCTCGGCCAGTTCGATCGTATAGCCCAGATCCTTGAGCACGTAAGGGGAGGGGAACGCTTTCTCCGGAAACTGGCGCGGCGCCATCGCCTTCTTCGCGTGTGTCTGCAACGCGAAGGAATTGCCCGATCCCAGGCCCACGGCCTCGATCAGCTTCTCGGGCGTCACACCCGCGCGCTCTGCGACGACCATCATCTCCGCGATCGCGGCCACCTGTTCGAACAGCAGGGTGTTGTTGATGAGCTTGACCACCTGTCCGCAGCCGACATCGCCGCAATGGGTGACATCCGAGCCCATGTAGCGCAGCAGCGGTTCGATTCGCGCGAAGAGCGCATCGGGCGCGCCGACCATGATCGAGAGCGTTCCGTCGATCGCCGCCTGCCGGGTGCGCGCGACCGGGGCATCCGCAAAGGCCATGGCGTGCTTCGCGAGCATCGCGGCGACGTCGCGGGCATCGGCAACGCTGGTGGTCGACAGATCGATCACGACCGTGCCGGGCGACGCATGCGCGGCAATCGTCTCGCAGACCGCCCTGACCTGCTTGCCGCCGGGCAACGAGAGGAAGATGACTCTGGCATTGCCGGCCACGTCCTCGACCGAGGTAGCCGCGACCGCGCCGCCCGCCACCTGCGCGGCAAGCGCATCCGGGTTCATGTCAAAGGCATGGAGCGGGGCGCCGTGCTTCCTGACAGCATTGGCGCACATTCCGCTGCCCATGACGCCGAGCCCGATGAAACCGAGCGCTGGTGCATTCTCATTCATGGCGTTGGCTTTTCCCTGGCCTGCTGGTTCAATATATGACTTCGGCGTCTTCCAGACGCTTGCGCTCCGCCTCGCTCATGCCGAGCAGTTCGCCATAGACGAAATCTTCGTGCTCTCCGAGCTTGGGTGTGCCGCTGTGAATGCCGATCTCCGGCCCCTTCGACAGGCGCATCGGCACACCCACGGCAGCGCGCGGCGTGCCGTCCGGTTCGGCGACCTCGATGATCGCGCCGCGTTCCTTGAGGTGCGGATCGGCTGCCAGCTCCGGCGTGGTCCATGAGGCATGGGCGCCTATCCCGGCAGACTGAAGCGCCGCCGCCGCCTCGTTCGCTTCCTGGGTTCGCGTCCAGTCAGAAACGATCGCGTCCAACGCTTCGGTGTTGGCCCGGCGCGAAGCGGCATCGGTAAACCGGGCGTCGCCGTTCAGTTCAGGCTTTCCCATCAGCCTGGCAAGCGTCGCCCATTCGGCGTCGCTGCCGACCGCGAGCGCCAGCCAGCGGTCTTCGCCCCTCGCGGGATAGACGCCGTGCGGCGCCATGGATGCGTGGGCGTTGCCCATACGGCGCGGCGAGCCTCCCGCCGCTGCAAGCAACAGCATGTCCCCTACCAGCGAGGCGGCAACCTCGCGCGCGGCGACGTCGACGTGGCTGCCTTGTCCGGATGCGCGGCGGTGATGCAGCGCAGCCATCACGGCGGCTGCGGCGTTCATGCCGACGGTGTGATCCATGACATGACGGATCTCGACGGGAGGACCGTCTTCATATCCAGTCAGCTCGCCGAGCCCGCCCCAGGCGCCGAACAGCGGGGCATAGCCGGCGAAGTGCGAATCCGGGCCGCTCTGTCCCGACGAGGAAACGGACAGCATGACGATATCGTCTTTCACCGCCTTCAGCGCCCCGTAGCTCAGACCGAGCCTGTCCATCACACCGGGCCTGAAACTCTCGGCGGCAATATCGCTGACACCGACAATGCGCTTCGCAAGGGCTATCCCCTCCGCCTTCTTGAGGTTTATGCGCACCGACAACTTGGTCGAGGCGACCTGATCGAACGTCGCAGGGCCCATGCGGCCATAGACCGGGTGCGGCTTGCGGAAGGCGTCGGGCCGCATGGCGCTCTCGATCTTGATGACCTCGGCGCCAAGCTGAGAGAGCAGGTGCGTGCAGAACGGGCCGGCATTGTGCACGGTGAAATCGGCAATGCGGATGCCGGAAAGCGGTTTCATTGGCTCAACCCTCCGCCGCGGCGGTTTCCTGCGCTGCGTTCAGCGCCGGTGGTCCGCCACGCAGCGTCAGCGGTGCCTCGTTAAAGTGGAATGGCGAGACAAGCGCATCGACCAGGCCGACACCGTCGACATTGATAGGCTGGAACAGGCCGCGATGGCGCTCCTGCGGGTCGCGCAGGATCTCGGCAGGCGTCTTGTAGCGGGCCAGCGGTACGCCCAGCTTCTGGCCGGCATCGACGATGTCGTCGACCTTTCGGGCCGAGGCCCACTCGCGGATGTGCCGGTTGATCTCCGGGCCACGCCGACTGCGTTCGAGGCTGTCGGCAAGGGCAGGATCGAGCGCCCAGTCGGGTCTCCCGAGCAGTTCGACAAGGCCATCCCACTGGCGCTGTTCGAGGGTCAGCATCTCAAGGTATCCGTCGGCGCAGGGGATCACGCCGCCATAGCGGAAGCTGCGCTCGACGCGATGCTCGATCGATCCGTCGCCGAGGCGCTGGATCGCGAAGGCGCCGACGGCGAGGTTGGCGTCCTGGCAGGAGATGTCCACGTATTGCCCGCCGCATTCGGGCCGCGCCCAGAGCGCCGACAAGGCACCCAGCGCAGCGGCGATCCCGCCCTGCATCTCGCCGAAGTGGCCTCCGATCTTGAGCGGCGCGCGGTCCGGAAACATCTCGACGGCAAGGCCATTGGGCAGCAGGTTACCTTCGCCGCCCGCATGCTGGACCACCACGTCCTCGCCTTTCCAGCTAGCCTTGGGCCCATGGGCGCCGAAAGGCAGCACCGAGACGTGGACGAGGTTCGGGAATCGTTCGGTCAGGCTCGCCTTGTCGATGCCCAGCCTTTCCCTCGCGGAAATCGGCGTGTCGTCGATGAACACGTCGGCGCCGTTCAGGCAGCCGGCGAGCCGGGCTTGTCCTTCGGGCGCGGCGAGGTCGATCACGGCGCTCTCCATCCCGGCAGCAAGATAGGTAAAGAGGGCGCTTTCCTCGCTCTCCTCACCCTTTGCGCCGGGCAGGAAGGGAGGCTGCCGCCGTAACGCCGTGCCGCCCGCCGGCTCGATGAGCAGGACCTGTCCGCCCATCGTCCCCAGCATTCGCGCGGCGTAGGCCGCCGCCACGCCCGATGCGTGGACGACGACCTTCAGTCCGGTCAGCGGCACGTCAGCCTCCCGTGTCATCGCCGCTGTCCTCAGCGCACGACCGGCAGTTCGAGGTCGCAGTCACGACCGTCGAAGAACACCTTGTGCTCGGGGTTCAGCGAGGGCAGCAGCACCGTGGCAAGGCCCGGCGTGGTCAGTTCGCCGCGCTGGTTCTCGCCGCGGATCTCGATGTCGACGAGGGCATGGCCGTCCTTGACGTACTTGCGCGTGACCTTGCCGCGCGCCCAGGTGCAGTCGCCCATGATGTTGAAGCCGCGCATCTGGGTGCGAACGCGCTTGAGGAACGCGGCATCGCCCATCCAGTTGGTGACGAGGCTGGCCATCCACGACGAGCGCTGCGGGCCGTAGTCATAGACGCCGGGGACGCCCACTTCCTTGGCGGTCGATTCGCGGTGGTGGCCGATGCCGGTGTATTCGATGCCGCCGCCCGCTTCAGGGTTGCGGAAGAAGTGGCCGGGGTGCTTGACCGCGTTCTTGAAGATCACGCCGTGGGTGTGGCCGCGTCCCGAACCGACGAGGAAGCCCATCGTGTCCATGAGGCTCAGCGGACCGCGCACGATCTCGGGCAGTTCCTCGCCTTCCTGCACTTCATCCCAGTAGCGCACGTTGCCGCTGCGCATGTTCTTTTCCTCGTTGAGGATGGCATCGTCGATCTTCGCGAAATCCTCGGCCGAGTATTCGTGGGTCTTGATCTCGGAATACTTGCCGGCATCGCGCGCGGCCTTGCGCTCGTGACGGGTGCAGGTGCCCAGCGCGCGGGCGACAAGGTCGCCGTTCTGGTTGGCATAGCTCGCCTCGACGTACTGGATCACCAGCGTGCCGGAGAACTTCGATTCCTTCACGTCGATGCCGACCACGCGCTCGATCGCGGTGATGCGGTCGCCCGGGCGGATGTGGCGGAACAGCTCCCAGTCGTTGCCGGCGTAGAAGCCGTGGACGCCCGGCAGGCCCCAGCGCGTGCGACCGACCCAGCCGAACGCCATCGGGAAGTTCGGGTGCGCGACGATCGAGCCGTAACGCGACAGGCGGCCGTGCTCTTCATCGCGGTACAGGGGGTTGAGATCGCCGATGCCGTTGCACCAGTTGCGCATGGTGTCGGCGGTCGCGTCCTGCAGGTACGGCCCTTCGGGGCGCAGCTGCATGCCGATCATGTTTTCGGCGGCCTTGATCGCCTCCGGGGTGATCTTGCCTTCGGCCGGCGCAGCACCGACGTCCTTGTCCTTCGTCTCGACAGTCATTGATTGGCTCCTTGTATCGGCGCTCGATCGGGGACGTGCCCTTCGCCGGATTTCGTGTTCGATGGATAATGCATTATTTTGAGAGAGGCGAAGAGTCCACCCCTGACCGGTGTGAACCGGCATGCGGTATCGCCTCGGTGATGTCAGGTAAGCGCGGTCAGGCCGCCCAGTCGAATTCCGTGCTTGCCACGATTTGCCCGTAACGGCCCATGCAGGCGATTGCGTGCATGTGTTCGTCGGGCGTGACGCCGGCGCAGCAGTCCTCAAGGACCACGACTTCGTAGTCGCGGTCGTGGGCTTCGCGCGCACCGGAATGGACGACGCCGTTGGTGGAGACGCCGCACATGACGATGCGTTCCACCTTGTTGGCGCGCAGGATCGCTTCGAGCGACGTGGCATAGAAGGGGCTGACGCGGTGCTTCACGATGTCGAAGTCCTGAGGCTGCGGCGCGATCGAGGCGTGGACTTCGGTGCCCCAGGTGCCGAGCTGGAATATCCCGTTCTTGCGCGCGCCCGAGAAGATTGGGGAGGCCTCGGGGGCCTCGCGATAATCGCTCGAAAAGCCCACGCGCACGTAACCGACCAGCGCGGCGGCGGCGCGCGCGGCGGAGATGGCGTCGCCGGTGTTTTCCAGCACGCCGCGCTCCCTTACCTGCACGCCGTAGGTCTGGGCGTTGAAGCCGTCCTCGGCGACGAGGTCGTTCATCATGTCCATGACGAGGAAGAGAGTCTTCTTCATGGCGGGTCAGTTCTCCCTGGGGGTGGGCCCGCCGCGCGCGGATGCCGCATCCAGCGCGACGGAGCGGCGCAGTTCGTCGTATCCCGCTTCGATATGCCGGCGGGTGGCGAGCATGGCGGCCGCGCTGTCGCCCGCAATCAGGGCAGCCAGCATCTCGTCGTGCTCGTCGGCGGCGCGGCTGACGCGGCCCGAGAGGCGGTTGATGAGGTCGAAGGGATAGCGCGCCCAGAGGATCTGCACGAAATGCAGGGTCTGCGGCATCGCGGCAATCTCGAACAGGCGGTGGTGAAAGCGGTAGTTCGCCGCGCGCGTCGCCTCGTTGTCGCCCGCGTCGAACGCGCCGGCGAACTCGCCGGCCAGCACTTTCAGTTCGGCGATGTCCTCTCCGGTCACCCGCTCGACCGCGCCCTTGACGAGCTGGGTTTCGAGCAGGATGCGCAGCGATTGCACTTCGCTCGATGCCTCGATGTCGAACGGGGCGACGGTGGCGCCGCGATAGCTGTCGCCCAGCACATAGCCTTCCGCGGCGAGCAGCTTCAGCGCCTCGCGCACCGGCGTGATGCTGGTGTTGAGCATTGTCGCGATTTCCTGCTGCTTGAGCCGGGCGCCGCGCGGATAACGGCCGGAAATGATGCCTTCGCGCAGGAAATCGGCGACTTGCTCTTCTTTCGTGCGAAACTGCATCATCGGTTCGTCATCATTCCTTTTGTCGCACCGGAGCCCAGGCGAAATCGCCCGGTTGATAGGCCCTGGCGGCCCCCGATGACAACAAGGTATCGACGTCCCCGTCCGAATAGCCGAGTTCCGCCAGAAGCTGATGCGTGTGCTCGCCGATTTCGGGCGGCGGAAGGTTCTCCGCTACCGCCTTCTGCCCCGGAAATTCCGGTACCTCGAAATGCAGTCCGCGAAAGTCCAGTTCGCGCAGCTTGCCTGGCTGGCGGGCCTGGGGGACGTCCAGCACGCGTTCGAGTGGCATGACTTCGTTGAAGCCCAGCCCCGCATCGCGCAGGCGGCGCTCCACCTCTTCGAAATCGAACTTGCCGACCGCGGCGCGCACGGCGGCCTCCACAGTGTCGCGCGCCTTCTTGCGGTCGCGCAGCTTGGCATATTCGGGGTTGCCGTCTTCCGGCATGTCGAGCGCCCTGGTCAGCTTCGCCCAGTGCGCGTCGGTGAGGATCAGCAGATAGACCCAGCGCTCGTCCGACGTGAGATAGGAGCCGTAACCCGGCATGGAGAACTCTCCGCCGCCTTCCTTCTCGAGACGGCCGAGGAGCTGCGTCTTGAGCTGCATGCCGGCAAGATCGCGCGCGGCGAGGTGCAGGCCGGTTTCGTAGAGACCGATCTCGATGCGGCGCGATTCGGGGCTCGTATGCGGATCGAGCATCGTCGAAAGCACACGGATCACGGCATAAGTGCCTGCGAACTGGTCGTGATAGGACGGACCGAAGCGGGTAGGGCGCCCGTCCACACGGTGGTCGTCCATGGCTCCGGTCGCGGCTTCGGCGATCGGGTTGGTCATCAGGTCGTCGGCCTGGGGGCCGTGCGTATAGCCCTTGATGTGGACGTGCACGATGTCCGGGTTTGCAGCCATGCAGTCGTCGGCGGTTACGCCCAGCTTGCGCGCGGCGGCGGGGGCAAGGTTGTGGATCACGACGTCTGCCGTGGCCGCCAGCTTGCGGAACACGTCCTTGCCGCCCTCGGTGGTCAGGTCGAGGCAGATCGCCTGCTTGGAATGGCTGTAAGCCACGATCGTCCCCGAAGGCCCGCCGCGTACCAGCGAACGGGTCGTGTCGCCCGCCGGCGGCTCGATCTTGATGACCTCGGCGCCCAGTTGGGAAAGAATATGCGTGGCAAATGGTGCCGCGATCATCGTGCCGAGTTCGAGTACACGTCGACCGGCAAGGGGCTTATTCAATTGATTCATGGCGCGGCACCTTAACGATAGTGCATTATGCATCAAGAGTGAATTTGACGATGTTGCCCGATCTCCGGTCGAGCCGTCGGGTGATGCGCGGTATCCAAAGCGGTATCCGTAGCTTGTCGCCGAGGCCGCGCTTCGTGGGGAGCCGAGAAACCCGACCTCCGCAGGATCCGCTCATGTTTCAAGCAAAACCCGGACGCGTCCGTTCCGTCGCAGGTCATGATCCGGGTATGCCTTGATCCTCGCACGGAATTCCTTTCACGGGCTGGGCTGGAAGGATCATTCATATATCGAAATATCCATCGCGCTGGTTGAATTGTCGGCGCGACCGGACTAGGGTCCGCGCCGTAGGCGGCAACGGTGCCAGCCGCTTTCCGGCAGGTGCAATAGCGTGGCAGCGCGCAGGGAGGATTGCTCTATGGACGGCGAAAACGTCATTTGTGAGATTGACGATGGCGTGCATGTCCTCAGTCTCAATCGTCCCGAAAAGCTCAATGCCCTCAATTTTGCGATGTTCCGCCAGCTCGACCGGCATCTGAACGAAAGTCTCGATAGCGCGGCTTGCGTGCTGTTGCGCGCAAACGGGCGCAGCTTCTGCGCCGGGCACGACCTGGATGATCTCGCCGCCAACGAATCCTATGAAGCGGAGCGCTTCGCCAATGCAGTCGTGGAAAAGATTGCCACGCTGCCGGTGCCGGTTGTCGCCGCGGTGCAGGGGCACTGCATGACCGGCGGCCTGGAACTGGTGCTTGCCGCCGATGTCATCATCGCGGCTGAAGGCGCGCACTTCGCCGATACCCACAGCAAGTGGGATCTCGTCCCGATCTGGGGTCTTACGCAGCGCCTGCCCCGGCGGATCGGCGCCTACAAGGCAAAGGAGCTCATGTTCACCGGCCGCAAGTGCGACGGAGCAGAGGCCGAACGGATCGGGCTTGCGAACCTGTGTGTGCCCGACAACGAACTGGACGCTTGTGCCCGCGAGTTTTGCGCGGGCATTCTCAAGAACAGTGCCCGATCAAACCGGGCGATCAAGAAGCTGCTGCTGGATACGGACGGCATGCCGTTGAAACAGGGGCTGGCCTGGGAACTGCACCGCAGCGAGGGGCACGGACCCGAATTCCTTGAACGACTGGCTACCATGCGCAAGTGAGCCGATGCCGGCAGGACGCTCCGCATCCCACCGACCGTTTCAGCGCTTCTCAATCGTCACGTTGCCGAATGCCGCGGCGTTGGTCGGCGCTGCGAGCATTTCGTGCGGAAAGCCCAGCGGCACGGCGCTCACCGCATCCAGGCGCTCAATCTGATCGGCGGTGAATTCGACGCCCAGGGCGCCAAGGTTGTCTTCCAGTTGCGCCGGTGTACGCGCACCGAGCACGGGAGAGACGATCGCGCGGTCGCGAAGTGTCCATGCGAGGGCAACTTGCGGTGAAGTCCGGCCCAGTTCTGTCGCGACCTCAGCGACCACACGCGCGATGGTCAGGCTTCGGTCTGAAAGCCGGCCAGTGAGGACGTTGATCGCCTTGCGCGAGGTTATGGGGCCGGCATCGCCGGCAAGGTCGGCATCGGTGTATTTGCCCGACAGCACCCCGCCGCCAAGGGGCGACCAGGGGCAGACACCGAGGCCGATTTCATGCGCCATGGGGATCAGTTCGCGCTCGACGGTGCGCTCAATGAGCGAGTAGGATACCTGCAGCGCGCAGAACTGGCTCCATCCGCGCAATTCGGCCATCATCTGCATGCGCGCGATCTGCCACGCGGGCGTGTCTGAAATGCCGATGTAGAGAATTTTGCCGGCACGCACCAGATCGTCGAAGGCTCGCAGGATCTCGTCTGCCGGGGTGCGGAAGTCCCACATGTGCAGGTAGTAGAGGTCGATATAGTCGGTACCGAGCCGTCGCAGGCTGTCTTCCACGGAGCGGACCATGTTGCGGCGGTGATTGCCGCTGGCATTGGGATTGCCCGGCTGCATCGTCAGTGAATACTTGGTCGAAATCACCACCTGGTCGCGCCGGTCCCGCAGCAACTTGCCGAGCAGCGTCTCCGACCCTCCCATGCCGCCGTAGTAATTGGCCGTGTCGATGAAGTTCCCGCCTTTGTCGAGGTAGGTATCGACCATCTGGGCGGCTTCTTCGTCGCTGCTGCCCCAGCCATCGGCGGCGAAGGTCATGGTTCCCAGGGCCAGTGGCGAAACGCGCAGGCCGGAGCGCCCGAGCAGCCGATAGTTATCCAGTTGCATCGCCATCATTTTCCTCTTGTGCTTCTCCGGCCGGGGTCGTCCGCTTCCCCCTATCTGCCGTTGCATCGCCACAGCGAACATCATGCCGAAAGGTGGGCAAATCCTGAGATCTCTCTCGATAGAACGCGAAATTTCGTTGCCACGCCGCAGTTCCGGCACGAGCCTGGGAGGTAGGCGTTTAACGAACGCTCCATAGCAGCGGTGTTGCCTTCTCGCTCGCCTTTTTCACGGCTTCTCCAAGCCGTTTCAACCCGGCCGTATCGAGGTGACCTTTGAAAGTCGTGGCTGCAATGCAATGCGTGATGGAGCCTTCCCGACTGATCAGGGGCGTGGCCACGGATGTAATGCCTTGCAGGAAGTCCCCGTCATCGACTGCATAGCCTGCGACAGCCGCGCGGCGAACTTCGCCGAGATAGCGGCTGAGGGGCGGGGCCGAGGCCCATTTGAGAGACGCGATTGTCTTGTCGATCTCTGCCTCTCCCATACCCGCGCGGGCGATGAAGCAGCGTCCCATCGCGCCGATATACATCGGCAGACGGTTTCCCGGCGTAAAGCGGATGCGGGCGAAGCTCTCGCTTTCGGCAGTACCGAGCAGGATCAGGCGATCTTCCTGCTTGCGCCATAATCCGCAGGTCACCCCATGCTCACGCGCCAGCCGTTCGAGGATAGGGCGTGTGCGCTGGAAACCGGCGTCCGGGTCAAGCGCCGAAACCGCCAGGTCGATAACGCCCACGCCAAGCGAATAGGTCTTCGTTTCCTTGTCGAAACGGACGAATTCCTCAGACGCGAGGGTCTTCAGGATGTTGAAGCATGAACTCGGGTTGATGCCGACCTGGCGCGCAATTGCATTTACCCCCTCCGGCAATTGCGTTTGAGCCAGGTGGCGCAATATGCCGATTGCCTTTACGACAGAATTCACTTTTGTCCCGGACTTGTCAGCGGTGGTTTCCTGTTCCTGCATCGCTGGACCGTTCTTCAGATGATTTGCTGCGGCGAGCGACGCCACGTGGCGTGCCCGGTGCATCAAGGCAAGTATATTCACAGCAATCCCACCGTTCAGGCTTTGAGTCAATTCTAATATATGAATGAAGATTTTTATAATTGAATGCCCTGGTCGCTCCGGTCTAGAATGTCTGAGATTGAGTCTCCGCCGGCGAGCGCGTTGGGATCGTGATGGCCGACTTTGGGTGCGGGTTCGACTTTGTCGTGGTTGGAAGCGATGCGGACAAGTCAGTTCTCATTCTCGAGAAAATTGACAAGCTCGGTGGCAGCACGGCGCGGTCGGGTGGCGCAATAGCGATCAGCGAGGGATTGGAGGCCGCTTCAGTGGAGACGCCTGTGCGGCGGCGTGCGTACGTGGAAAATGGCGCGCCTATGGTCGATCCCCACGCTGAGTGGGGGACACCGCTTACGCGCTGGCTGGATTACTATGACGAGAGGCTCGGTGGATCGCTTGTGGGCCAGAACGCCTTGGCGAACGATGATACAGTGGAGGCCGTAGAGAGATGACGAGTACGAACCCGTCGGCATTGGCCGGCCTGCGCATCGTGGAACTGGCAGAGGGCGTCGCAGGCGAATTCTGCGGCAAGCTGCTTTCGGACTTCGGCGCTGAGGTCATCAAGATTGAGCGACCCTGCGGGAGCCCGGTTCGGCGCTTGTCGCCCTTCGGGCGCGGCGAAGCGCCGGAAAACAGTGCGCTGTTCGCGTATGCAAATACAAGCAAACGGTCGGTCGTACTCGATCTGGAGACGGAGGCCGGGCGTTCGGTTCTGGAGAAGCTTCTGCTTCGGGCCGATGCGGTGGTGGACGATCACGAGCCGGGCTGGCTGGCGCGGTATGGGATTGACCCTGCGGGTATCCCGGAGAGCCATCCCGGCCTCGTTCTTTGCTCGATCACGCCGTTCGGACAGGACGCTGGTGAAACGCAGCGCCATGCCGAAGACCTGAATGTCTTTCATGCCAGCGGGTGGGGCTATCACACGCCCAGCGGGAATGCGCGAGGGCGAACGCCGCTCAAGGGCGCTGGCCGATTCCTTGCGTCCTACGAGGCGGCCTTCGACGCGGCGCTGTGCATGACGGCCGCGCTTATGGACCGCGAAGCCGGCGGCCCCGGGCGCTTCATCGACGTTTCGGCGCACCGTGTCCTCTACTCGCGGCTCGACTACGTGCTCGGCCAAATGATCATTGGCGACATGGATGTAAGCGAGGCGCATACCGCGTTGGACCTGGGCGGCCCTGCCGCTGTCCTTCCGTGCCGCGACGGCTTCGTCTACGTCTGGCTGTCCGATGAAACGATGTGGTGCGAATTGCGGCGGATGATCGGTGATGCCCCGTGGATGGACGAGGATTTTCCTCCCAACTGGCTGCAGCTCGCCTGCACGACTGATCGTGTGAATCGCACTCGCCGGCACCTCAGCGAATGGCTGGCGACGCAGGACAAGCACGCTGTGTCGGAGGAAGCCCAGAAGCGCGGCGTCATGATTGTCCCGGTCAACAATCCCGAGGATCTGATGGCCTCTCCGCAGTACAGGTTCCGCGAGTATTTCCATCGCCTTGAGCATCCGGTGCTCGGAGAGGCTTTGTATCCCACGGTACCGTATCGTATGTCGGCCACGCCGCCGATGCCATCGCAGCCCGCTCCGTTGCTGGGCGGCGATACTCAGGCCGTGGTTTCGGAACTGGGAGGCCAGGCATGACGACGACGATGCCCGCGCAGACCATGCGCGCGCGCGGTGGCCCGCTGCAGGGGGTGCGCGTTGTGGAACTGACCAAGGTCTGGGCGGGGCCTTACACCGGCAAACTGCTGGCTTTTCTCGGTGCCGAAGTGATCCGCGTCGAAAGCCGCAGCGCGCTGGATTCCTCGCGTTGGTTCAGTGAGGATATCGACAACGCTCCGGGGTATCAGGCCGTTAACCCCCAGAAGCTGAGCGTTCAGCTTGATACCCGCACGCCCGAAGGACGAGAGTTGATGCTCAAGCTTCTCGCCTCGGCCGATGTCTTTATCGAGAACCTGCGTCCGGGAGCAATCAAGCGCGCGGGGCTTGGATACGAAGAGGTTCGCAAGGTCAATCCGGGGTTGGTCTACGTATCCATCGGCATGTACGGCAATGACGGGCCGCTCGCGTATCAGAGCGGATATGCGCCATGTTTCGCGGCATTGGGCGGTGTCAGCGCAATGGTCGGTTACGAGGGAGAGACGCCCCAGGGGATGAACATCCGGTATGGCGACTCGACGACGGGCACTTGCGCCGCATTCGCAGCCGTGACCGCGCTTCGTCACAAGCGCAGGACGGGCGAGGGCCAGTTTATCGATGTGTCCGCCGTGGAAGCGCTCAGCACCATGATCGGTGACACGATCATGGCACATGCGGTCAATGGCAGCGCCACGCCATGCGATGGGAACCGTCACGCGGAGATGGCCCCGCACGGAGCTTACCCCAGCCGGAACGGCGAATGGATCAGCATTGCGGTGAACTCCGACCAAGCGTGGAAGAGCCTTGCCCGCCTCATCGGCGGCGATGCGCTTGTCGGCGATTCTCGCTTCGCGGACCTGCCTTCACGCCAGCGCAACCTGGGCGAGCTGGAGCGGATCGTGGAAGAATGGACCCGATCCCGGGATGCCTCGGAACTTGTGACGTCTCTTCAGTCCGAAGGCATCGCAGCCGCAAAGAGTCTGAACACGATCGACCTGGTGGCCGATCCGGACCTGTGGGGCAGCGGCTATTTTCATTCCGTGCTCGACGTCAAGGGCGAACAACGGCCGATCATGGGGCCATCCTGGTACATGACCGAGCCTGCCAGACTGATGCGGGGATCGCCGCGTCTGGGCGAGGACAACGACTATGTGCTGGGCGATATCCTGGGAATCAGTCCTTCGGAACGCGCGCGGCTGGCAGCAGACGGCGTAACCGTCTGAATATCGCGGACATGTGTGCGCCGGTGCGCCATGGCCGCCGGCGGGCATGACCGGGACGAGGCGCAAAGACGCCTCAGTTCACGCGGCAGGCCCTTTGTCCCTCGCGGAACTGTTGAGGTGTAATGTCGGTCCAGCGCTTGAACGCACGGCCGAAGCTCGACTGTTCGGCGTAGCCGAGCATTGCCGCACGGTGCTTCCACGCCCGGCACTTCGCCGGCAACCGCCGCCTCCATGACGTTGTTTCCGGGCCTGAGCGACCCGGTTGGCTTCTCACGGTGCGGGGGCGGAAGCAAACAGCGGGTCGCTTTCCGCCCAGGCGCCGGCCTTTCGGAGAAACTCCTCCTGGCCAGGCAGGATTTCGGCTGCCGTGGCATAGTCCTGCCGCATCTGCGCCAGCGCCTGCGCCACTTTCGTTTCATCGAGCGAATCCGCCAGCGTGTCATAGCCGCGCGGCAGCATGTTCTGCCCGAGCATGACCGCAACCCAGCTTGGCGTGTTGAAGAGCTCGGCATTCTCGCGGAAGATGCGCCCGCGAGTCATGAACAGTTCGATGCGCTTCGCCAGCGTTTCGGGGATATCCATGGCCCCCATCGCGCGCCAGAATTCGGTGTCGGTGCGCTGCGTTGCCTTGTAGTGCAGGATGATGAAATCGCGCACGTCTTCGTAGGCTTCGCGCATGCCCCGGTTATATTCGTCGCGTTCGAGCGGGTTGAAACTGCGGTCCGGGAACAGTGCGAAAAGGCGGGCGATGCCGTTCTGGACGAGATGGATACTGGTTGATTTCAGCGGTTCCAGAAAACCAGAGGCCAGACCGGGCGCCACGACGTTGAAATTCCAAGCCTGCTTGCGCCGCCCGGTGGTGAAACGAAGCAGGCGCGGTTCGGAAAGGGGCTCGCTTTCAAGATTGTCGAGCAGCACTTGCCGGGCCGCGTCGGCATCGGTGTAGCGGCTGGCGAAAACGTGGCCATTGCCGGTGCGGTGCTGCAGCGGGATGCGCCACTGCCAGCCCGCTCCGTGCGCGGTGGAACGGGTGTACGGCTCAGGGGACGCGACATTGGCGGTAGGGACGGCCCATGCGCCATCCATCGGCAGCCAGTGGCTCCAGTCTTCATAGCCGGTCTGCAGGGTCCTTTCGATCAGCAATCCTCCGAAGCCGGAGCAATCGATGAACAGTTCGCCTTCAATGCGCATGCCGCCTTCGAGTTCGACGGATCCGACGAAGCCGTCTTCACCGCGCCGGTGCACATGCACGATCCGCCCTTCCTGCCGCCGCACGCCGTGGTTCTCGGCATAGGCGCGCAAGTAGCGTGCATAGAGCGACGCATCGAAATGAAAGGCATAGCGCAGGCTGCGCAGGGCAGGGCGGGCCGATGGCGAGGGGCGTGCGAAACGGCCTTGCAAGGCGGCCGTTGCCGCCATCGAGTAAGCGGAGATCGGCCCGGAGGCGGCACCGCGCGCAAGCTCGCGGAGCCAGAGCTGATGGAAACTGATGCCCTGAAGATCAGTGCCGAACTCGCCAAAAGGGTGGAAGTAGTGATCGCCTTGCCGCCCCCAGTTCACGAATTCGATTCCCAGCTTGAAGGTCCCCTGTGTGGCGCGCAGGAACTCGTTCTCGCCAAGCCCAAGCATCGCGTTGAAATTCAAAATCGGGGGAATCGTCGCTTCACCGACACCGACCGTGCCGATCTGTTCCGATTCGACCAGGACGATCGATCGCTCTCCATTGTTGAGGAATCGGGAGAACGCGGCCGCCGCCATCCATCCCGCAGTGCCGCCGCCAACGATTACGATGCGCTTTAACTCCTTGATTCTCAAAAGGCCCGTCCCCCTGTAGCGATCCTGCAACACTTGTTCTTACGATGCTTTTTGCCGCGGGAATGCGGTCTTGCCAATCGCGCGGCATTCAATTAACAAAAAATAGTTTCGTTAATGTCGCGACCTCGAGCGGTGAGGCGCATTTTGAAAAAGGGGGAGTTTGTGGGGGCTCAGGGGCTTTGCGCTGATTCGCGTGCCATCGTTTCGCGTCGTGGCCTTAGGACAGGCGTGTCCACTTTTGCAGTCTGTGCGTTGATGACCGCCGGTCCCGCCTGGGCGCAGGATGCCGCCAGCGACGCGGGCGCCGGTGCTGATACGGCATCGGTGGAAGCGGTCGACGCGATCGTCGTGACCGGCATTCGCGCAAGCCTGGCGAATGCCCAGGCGATCAAGAAGAATTCGGATACCGTGGTCGACGCTATTACCGCGTCGGATATCGGCGCTCTGCCCGATCGCTCCGTGACCGAGGCGCTGCAGCGCGTTCCGGGCGTCTCGATCAATCGCTTTGCCAGTGCGGGCGATCCCGACCATTTCTCGGTCGAAGGTTCGGGCGTCGTGGTTCGCGGGTTGAACTTCGTTCGCTCGGAATTCAACGGCCGCGATGCCTTTGCCGCCGGCGGCTATGGCCAGGGGATCGGCTTTGCCGACGTGCCTGCGGAACTGCTGGGCTCGGTTGAAGTCTACAAGAACGCTACTGCCGACATGATTGAAGGCGGCCTGGCGGGGACGGTCAACCTCAATACCCGCAAGCCCTTCGATAACAAGGGCTTCCACATGGGTATGGATATGCAGGCCAACTATGGCGACATGGCAAAGAAGTGGACGCCGACCGGTTCGATCCTGATCAGCGACACCTGGGAAACCGGCGCCGGCACCTTCGGCCTGCTCGCCGACGTTTCCTATTCGCGCATCCGCAGCCGTGCGGATGGTCTGCAGGTCACCAACTACCAGACCCGCGATGGCTCTTATACGCTGTCCGGTAATGGCAGCATCGTGTGTCGCAATCCGCTGCCCTCGGATTCGGATGACTTCGGCACACCATCGCCGGTCGCTTACGGTACGGGCGGCTTTGCGGCGAAACCGGGCGATGCATGCTATGAGGCTGCTGCTGCCGGCGCCGATGGCAATGCTGACTTCGCGAGCACGCGCTACGCGCCGCTTGGTGGGCAGTTTCGCAGGCAGAATTTCGACCGCAAGCGCGACGGTGTGGCATTGGCGGGGCAGTTCGAGACGGCTGATCGTGCGGCCGTATTCACCGCGCAGTACCTGCGTTCGCATTCGACGAATGCCTGGAAAGAGCACACGTTCGAATCCGGCTCTGACCTCTCTGAATACAATACCTATCCGGTTGGTTGTCAAACGAACCTCTCCGGTGCCGGCACTTCGACCCAGGCGAATTGCCCGGTCGGCGGCTTCACAAATTACACCTACGATGATGGGGGGCTATTCCAGAGCGGGTATATCACCAATCCCGGGGGGGCTTGGCGCGGCAGTCCGTTTGATTCGATTTGGGTGCCTTTGGGGGGAATGCAGCAGAACGTTGCAAGCCGGCAGGTCTTCGAAGAGGTCACCAATCAGGACTTCGGCCTGAACGGAAAGATCGACTTTGACGATCATTGGCACCTCGATCTGGATTTCGACTATACGAAGTCGGTCAGGAACAACACGGACATCAGCCTGATCGGCGGCCACTTCGCGGATGAAGAGCTTGACCTGACGGGAAGCCTGCCGGTCATTACGCCGCACAAGCCGAACGCGCTGTTCTATGATTGGGCTCAGCCGCTCAATCTCAATCCTGAACTGGCCGCGATGAGCGATGCCGAATACTTCCAGAGCCCGAATACGCAGTTCTGGCGCGCGGTGATGGACCATCACGAGCATTCGACCGGCAGCGAATACGCGGCTCGCGCGGATCTGAGCTACCAGTTTGACGAAGGCTCCTTCCTCAAAGAGATGAAGGTCGGTGCCCGTTACGCGGATCGCAGCCAGGTTGTCCGCTATGCCAGCTACAACTGGGGCATGCTGAGCGAGACCTGGTCTGGCGCCCATCCCATCTCGGTGGCAACGGTTGGCGGCGATTCCGTATCCTTCGACAGCTTTCCGAATTTCTTCCGCGGCCAGACTTCGGGACCGGCCGGCGGGTGGTACTACAACGGAGACATGATTTCCGACTATTCGGGTCTCGTCGATTTCGCCTCCAGGGTCCAGGCGGAGTCGCGAGCGGTAGGGGGCCAGCCTACGTGGACGTCGTCTTACGCGCGCCCGGGTGTCAACGCCGACGGGTTCCTGCCGTCCGAGATTCAGCCGGTAACCCAGCGCGACTTCAACGCCTACGTCATGACCCGTTTCGGATCCGATATCGGCACCGTGCGCATGTCGGGCAACATCGGTGTGCGTTATGTCCATACCAACGTGGTGTCGGACGGAAGCGTCAACGTTCCCACCGCGCAAGCACTGAACCTGGCGACGATCGAGGAAGACCAGCAGGTCTTGACTTCTTACTCGGATCGTTGCGGGCTTGAGGAAGTGAGAAGGCCGGATGGAAGCATTGTTCTGGTGAGGCAGGGCGGCGTCTGCACTCTTGATGAGGCAGCGTACAATGCCTTGCAGACGTGGGCCGGCACTGGTTCAGACCGCTTCGATCGTGCAAGAAATTCATATAGTTATCTGTTGCCGAGCCTGAACCTGAAGTTCGGGCTTACGAACGACCTGATCATACGCTTTGCGGCATCGAAGGTTCTGACCCGGCCGCAGAATGACTACATTCGCAACTTCCTGACAATTGGCCTTGCAGAGTCGGCGCTCTCGGCGACGGCAGGCAATCCCTATCTGAAGCCAGCCACTGCCTGGCAGTTCGACCTTACCGCCGAATGGTATTTCGCGCGCGTCGGTTCGCTGACATTTGACGTGTTCTACAAGGACGTGAAGAACTTCTTCTACCAGAACGTCCGGCGGGTTGACATCGAAAGCAACGGCGTAACGCAATCCGTCATCGTACGGGGGCCTGAAAACTATTCGGGTCACGGCAAGATCAAGGGGTTCGAAGTTGCCTATCAGCACACGTTCGATTTCCTGCCGGGGCTGCTCAGTGGCTTTGGCGTCAATGCCAACTACACCTACATTTCCAGCAAGGGGTTGCCCAACTCATTCCTCAACGGTTCCGGACTCGCTCAGGAATCGACGGTTCCGCCCGGCAATTTGCCGCTGGAGCAGCTTTCCAAGCACAATATCAACGTGGCCGCGTTCTATGAGAAGGGACCGATCTCGCTTCGGGCGGCCTACAACTGGCGCTCGCGGTTCCTGTTGACCGCGTCGGACGTGGTCTTCCCGCACTTCGCGATCTTCAACGAGCCGACCGGACAGCTTGATGCCTCGGCTTTCGTGAACATCACGAAGCAGATCAAGATCGGCGTTCAGGGCGTGAACCTGCTCAATGAAGTGACCAGGACGAGTCAGGCCTATACCGGCGATCCGGGCAAGTTGGCTCCGCGTTCCTACTTCATGAACGACCGCAGGTTCTCGTTCATTCTGCGCGGCAATTTCTGATCGCGCGGACATCACGTTCGGCAAGATCGGGGCGCCGTTTCCATTGTCGGAGACGGTGCCCTGGCCCTTGTCAGGCCGGGGGAAATGCAAGGGGCGAAATTTCACCTTGCCCCACAAACACCGTGGGTCACGACGCCCGGATCCACGCAAGGAGCAAACTGTGCCAGGCCCCCTTCGGATTGACGATGTGAACGGTGAGCTTCTTGGCGGCATCGAGGCTGGCGGCACGAAAATCGTCTGTGCTGTCGCCGATGCCCGAGGAGTGATCCTGGAGCATGTTCGCATTCCCACCGGCGACGATGCCGAAGCCACCATGATGGCGGTCATATCCTTCTTTCACGAAGCGCAGCGGCGTCGGGGGCGGTTGAGTGCGCTTGGCGTAGGCAGTTTCGGGCCGCTTTCACTCAACCCTGTGGCGGTCGATTTCGGTACGATCACAGCGACGAGCAAGCCCGGTTGGAGCGGGATGGACCTGTTGACTCCACTGCGCCAGTCGCTGGGTGTCCCGCTGGCGCTGGATACCGATGTCAACTGTGCAGCGATTGCTGAGATGCTGTTCGGCGCGGGCCGAGGGCTGGACAGTCTGTGCTACGTTACGATCGGTACCGGCGTCGGCGTCGGCGCGATCGTCAACGGTGTGCCCTTCGGCGGAAACAACCACCTGGAAGCCGGACACATGCTTTTACGCCGGGCGCGCTTGGACGTGGACTTTGCGGGCATTTGCCCGTTCCATGGCGATTGCGCCGAGGGCCTCGCCTCCGGCCACGCGATGCATGCGCGCTGGGGAAGGCCGGCCGAGGAACTGCCGGCGGATCACCCGGGGTGGGAAATCGAGGCTGAATATGTCGCCACGATATGCGCGAACCTGACATATTCGTTGCGGCCCGAGCGGATCGTCCTGGGCGGCGGGGTGATGGAATATCCCGGCATCGTTGAACGTGTGGCCCAGCGCTATCCCCAGGTCATCGCCGGTTATGACCGCGAAGCCTCGATGCGCGACGCGCGGAACTACATCACCCGGCCCGGCATGGGGAGCAGGGCGGGCATCTATGGCGCGCTTGTGAGTGCCCATCGCGCGGCACATGGGGCTTGGCCTACCGATTGGGTGATAAGTCGCGATTGAAGCGGACATTGCGGTCACGCAAAACGGAGCATGAATACACAAGGGTCGCGCCTGACGTCTGTGCACCAACGGGTGATCGCGATTAAAGGCGGGCAAAACGAGCGGTGGTCAAAGGACGCCATGCAGGAGCAGGAACTGTGCGGGGTAGCAATTTCCCTTGGAGAACGCAGCGGATTCTGGGGGCAGGAGCCGGGCTGTTGTTCGCCTTGGGCCTCGCATCTCCGGTGTCGCAGGCCGCTCTGGCCCAAGCCGCGGGCCAGGCTTCCGGATATGTCTGGCACAACGCCGTGATTGGCGGAGGTGGCTACGTGCCCGGCATTGTCATGAGCCAGGCCGAGCGCGGCCTTGCCTATGTCCGGACCGATATCGGCGGCGCCTATCGCTGGGACGTGCGGGCAGGGCGCTGGATCCCGCTGCAGGATGGCAATGCCGTGTCCAGCTATATGGGCGTGGAAAGCATCGCGGCCGATCCGCATGATCCGGACGTCGTCTATCTCGCGACCGGCATCTCGTCGGATCAACCGGCCGCGATCTGGCGTTCCGCAGATCGCGGCGCCCATTGGCGCGTCGTGCCGGTGCCTTTCGCGATGGGCGGGAACGAGCCTGGGCGCGGGCTGGGCGAGCGGCTCGCCATTGATCCCAACCGGACCTCCACACTGTTCTTCGGATCGCGCCACGACGGCCTGTGGCGCAGCGACGATTCGGGGGCGAACTGGCGAAAGGTTTCCCGTTTTCCCGTGCAGGGCCTGGGCCGGCCGGGGAGGGGCGAGACCCACGGAGGCATCGCTTTCGTTTTGCCCGATCCGGCCAGCGGCAGTCCCGGCAAGGGAGCGCGGCGGATCTGGGCCGGGCTTGCCGATCCGGGGGCAACGCATCTGTTTCTGTCGGAGGATGGCGGCGAAACCTGGCGCGGCGTGGCGGGCGCGCCATCGGGGCTGCTGGCGGTCAGGGGAGCGATTGACGCGGCAGGAACGCTGTACGTTGCTTATGCCGATGCGATCGGGCCCAACGGCATTTCGGCCGGGGCGCTCTGGCGCTTAGACAACCGCGCCGCGGGGCGCGACATCACGCCGCAAGGTTTGGGCAGTGGCGGCGTCATGGGGCTTTCGGTTGTGCCCGACCGGTCGGGCACGGTGGCGGTTGGCACGATCGATCGCTGGCGTCCGGGCGATACCGTGTGGTTTTCACGCGATGGCGGGGCGCACTGGGACGATCTGGACAAGCACAGCCGGCGGGATGTCAGCGCCACACCATTCCTCGCGGTTCCGGGCAATGAGGCCGACTTTGGCCACTGGATTAGCGCGCTGGCCTTCGATCCCTTCGATCCCGGCGTGCTGACCTATGCGACCGGTGCGACAATCTACCGCACCGATACCCTGGCATCGTCGGGCACGATTTCGTGGCGGCCCTGGACACAGGGGATAGAGGAGACGGTGGTCATCTCGCTCGCCAGTCCTACGGCGGGAGTGCCGGTGATTACCGGGCTGGGCGATATCTCGGGCTTCGTGCATGCCGAACTCGATCGTTCGCCGCAGCCGACGTTCTTCAATCCTGCGCTGGCCAACACCAACACGCTCGATTTCGCGGGGCAGCGGCCGGAAGTGCTGGTTCGCAGTGGCAGCCGTCTGCTGCATGGCGAGAATGCGACGATTGGCCTCTCGGTTGACGGCGGGCGGACGTGGCGGCCCCTCCGCGTTCCGGCGATCCGCACCCCCGATCAGGCAGTCGGACGACGCTATGATCTTGAAGGCGAAGCGGCGGCCGTCGTAGGCGCGGATGGCGAGACGGTAATCGCCTGCATTCCGGTTCCGCTGATTGCCCGCGACGGCGGCAAGACCTGGGCGCAGGCGCAGGGGCTCGACCTCGGAGCGCGTCCGGTGGCGGACAAGGTCGATCCCGAGCGTTTCTACTCCGTGGATTTCGAGGGCAATCGCATCCTGGCTTCCCGCGACGGCGCACGCACCTTTGCACCGGTTGCCGGCAAAGGGCTTCCGGACGGACTGGGCGGCGGAAGCATCTGGTGGCGCGAACAGCCCTACAAGCTCGTGGCTTCCAGTGTGGCGGCAGGGCACTTGTGGTTCCAGGTGGGCGAGACGCTCTATCACTCCACCGATGGCGGGGAGAGCTGGGCGCCGTCCGGCGGCGGACTGAAGGTCGAACTGTTCGGGCTTGGCCGCCCCGCACCGGGTCGCGATGTGGCGGCGGTGTACGCCACGGGCGAGCTTGACGGAGTCAGGGCGATCTGGCGATCACTCGACGGCGGCAGGAACTGGACGAGAATCAACAGCGACGATCAGCAGTGGGGCCTGCGTTTCCGCGTGATTTCCGGCGATCCCAAGCGGTTCGGCCGGGTCTATCTCGGCACCGACGGACGCGGGCTGCTCTACGGCGACCCGGTGATGGCGGGGCAATGAGAACGAGGGTGCGTTTTTATGGGACGCAGAAAGGAAATGCGATGCACGCCAGACTGGTAAAGGCCGTGCTGGTGGGCCTGTCCACAAGTTGTGCCGTGCCCGCACTGGCAGCGCCTTCGCTTGGCCCCATCTGGGGCGATCGTGCGGTGATCCAGCGCGACCGCCGGATCGTGATCGAAGGCAAGGCCGACGCGGGCGAGAACGTCACTGTGACGCTGGATGATGTCAGCGCGGCGGCAAAGGCGGACAAGGCAGGCCGTTTCTCCGTGCGGTTCCCCGCGCGCGAGGCCAGCGACCGGCCCCTTACGCTCACGGTTTCGGGCAAGGTCGGCGAGGCGGCCCGCTTCGAAAGGCTGGTGGTGGGCGATGTCTACCTGTGTTCAGGCCAGTCGAACATGGAGCATGCGGTGCGTAATGGGCTCGACGCCTGGAACCAGATTCATGCCGCGTACGATGATGGCCTGCGGATGGTGACCATTCCCAAGGCCGTCAGCGACCGCCCGCTCGATCACTTCGGGGGAGCGGTCGCCTGGCAGGCCACAACCCCGGAGACTTTGCCCCACTTTTCGGCCGTCTGCTATTACATGGCCAAGGATCTGCGCCGCCGCCTGGGCATTCCGATCGGCACGATCCATGCGAGCTGGGGCGGATCGGCCAGCCGGCCCTGGCTGACGGCGGAGGGTGGCCGGGCCCTCTATGGCGACGCCGAAATGGCCCTGCTTCACCGCTTCGCCATCGACCCCGTCGGAGCCGTCGCGCAGTTCGCACCGCGCTGGGAAGACTGGTATCGCAAGGAAAGCGGGGGCAAGCGCCCCTGGGCCGATCCCGACGGCATCGACTGGCTTGCCGTTCCCAGGATGTCGCCATGGAATCATTGGGCGGGCACCCCGCTCGAGACCAATCCCGTCGGCACGGTCTGGCTGCGGCGCACGGTTGAGCTCACCGCAGCGGAAGCCAGAGGCGAGACCACGCTCTCGCTGGGCAAGGTCGATGACCTGGACATGACCTGGGTCAACGGCCATCCGGTCGGCAACACTTATGGCCCGGATCAGGACCGGGACTACCGCATTCCCGCTGGCGTGTTGCAGCCGGGCAGGAACGAGGTGATCATCGCGGTATCGAGCGGCTGGGGCGACGGTGGCCTGGTTGGCGACATCGCACGCCTTGCGCTCACGGCAGGCAATGGCGACCGCGTGGCGCTGGAAAGCGGCTGGCGTTACAGCATCTCCCCGGTCAAGGCTTTTCCGCCGCGTTCGCCGTGGGACCGCCAGGCCGGCATCGGTGTGATGGCGAATGCGATGATCGCACCGATCGGTCACTATGCGCTCAAGGGCGTGGCCTGGTATCAGGGCGAAAGCGATGTCGGCAGGCTGGGCTATGTGCAGCGGCTCAAGGCGCTGTTCGCGGGCTGGCGGCGGCAGTTCGGCGGGGATACCCGGATGCTGGTCGTGCAGCTCGCCAACTTCGGGGCGCCGCAGCCGGCGCCGACCGCTTCGGCAATGGCGGAACTGCGCGAGGCGCAGCGCGAGGCCGTGGCGGCGGACAGCAACGCCGCGCTGGTTACCGCCATCGACATCGGCGAGCGTACCGACATCCACCCCGCCAACAAGCAGGAGGTCGGCCGCCGGCTTGCCGCCGCCGCCGTTGGCGAGCCCTTGCCACAACCCCGTTCCGCCGTGCGCGAAGACGGGGAGGTGCGTGTGACGTTCAGCGGCGTGCAGGGCACATTGGCGGCGTGGAGCGGGAATTCGCCGCTGGGCTTCGAACTCTGCGGCACAGAGCAATCGACCTGCCGCTTTGTTGCAGGAAAGGCAGAGGGCGACAGCGTGGTCCTGCCCGATGCGCAAGGCACGGCCACGCGCGTGCGCTACGCGTGGGCCAATAGTCCGGTGGTCAATCTGTACGATTCCCGTCCGCTCACGCCGCCGGCCTTCGAACTGCCGATCACGAGGAAGTAAAAAGGGAACAGGGGCGCCCACCGTGAAAGTGGACGCCCCTGCCGCGACCCGACGGTAGTTCCGTTGGGCTCTGTTATCTTGCGGTTTTCCCGCCCTGGAGCCGCCTCTTGGTTGTTAAGCGGCTCCAGGGTGCCAACCGGGTGTGGCGTTGGGAGGGGTGTGGCACCCGGTTGAACCTGACCCGGGCATGAGTCAGGCGGAAGTCGTGAAGTGCGTCGCGTGCCTGCGGATTGCATCGATCATTTCGGCGTCGGTATCGAAGTTGCCATACCAGCCCTGCGGTTCGTGGGGGGGATCGCCCATGTAGGAGAGGTCTCCGTCACGGAACCGGTGGTCGGGATGTTCGGCGCGCGCCTCGCCGTTCCAGGCCCAGAAATTGGTGCCCTGGATCGGGCCGTCCGAAGTCAGACTGGCCTCCGCCGCTCTGTAGATGAGTTCGTAGAATCGTTCGCGAAAAGTGGTCGGGGCCGATGGATCGTAGAGTTCGCCGTCGCGCGGAAAGCCGAATTCTTCGATTACCAGCGGCTTGCCGACCTTGTTGGCAAGCTCGACGTGGGTATTGATATAGGCTTCCACCTTGCTCTTGCCGGAATCCCAGGTTCCGGCCAGGTTCTTGCCATCGACCCATTCCCAGTTGAGCGGCCAGATATGCGCGGTCATGTAGTCGATATTCTGGTGGGCGCGCTCTACGATGTCGGTACGTCCGTTGGTGGCGATTGTGCCCTCCATGCCGAGAGAGACGAGATGGTTGGGGTCAAGGCTGCGGATCAGGGCTGCGGAATCGTCGATCCACTTGTAATAGGAAGGCAGGACCTTCTCCATGACATCCGGGCTGACACCGGGGCGAGGCTCGTTGCACAACTGCCAGGCCATCAGCGAGGGATCGTCGACGTAGCGCGTGCCGGTGATCGTGTTGGTACGCGTGACGAGCGTTCGCACGTACGAGAAGAAGCACGCCGTTGCCTGCGGGTTCGCATAGAACGCGCTGCCCGCGTCCGGGAAGGCCGGCCAGGCATGGGCCGGGTCGTTCATGTCGATGTACCGGCCGGTTTCGTACCACAGCCGCGTCATCATGCCGCCGGACCATTCCCAGTTGTTCGTGAAGTAGAGAACGGCGGTCATGTCGCGCTTGGCGAGCTCGGCCATGGTGAAGTCCAGACCGACCAGGAGCTGTTCGTTGACCTTGCCGTCGCGGTTGACAAAGCCGGGCTTAATGCTGGCCTTGAGCGGGCCTTCCTCAGCTCCTGCCAGAATGCGCACGTTGTGCACACCCAGCTTCTGGAGGCGGTCGAGTTCGCGGATCAAGCGGCCCCGGTTGCCAAAAACGGCGTCCGAACCGAGATAGGGCAGGTACCAGGCATTGGCACCGGTGAAGCGATAAGGTCCACCGCCGCGCCGGAAACCGATTCCGCTGCGGCGCACGAACGGGCTTTTGCCTTGCTGCCGAACAGCCCCGCAGCCAGTGGCCGCAATAAATCCGGTTGTGCCAAGCGCCGCCAGTATGGTTCGCCGGTCAAGCCTCACGTTCGATCCTCTTTCACTGCACGACCTGTCGGGCCCGGTGGGAGCGAGCTATAATCATTTCTCACATTAAATAAAGCATGTTTCCTTAAGGCGGCGTGACGGTTAACAGCAACAAGGAATGGAAAGTACCGAGAAATGGGGAGGGAAGTACGATGAAAAGGCGAGGTTCCTGGGGTGCAATCGTTGCAGCCATGGTTGCCGCTGCCGCACTGACTTGCGGCTCGAGTGCCAGCGCGAGCGGGCAGGGCAACTCGAACGCCGCAGTCGTGACGGTCCCCGGCGGCACGATTCGCGGCGCGGAACGCGGCGACTCGCTCGTCTTCGAGGGCATTCCGTTCGCGGCGCCCCCGCTCGGCAAACTGCGTTGGTCCCCGCCCCGGCCGGTGGTGCCCTGGCAAGGAATACGCGACGCGACCCCGCGCCCGCCCGCTTGTCTGCAGAATGATGAGAGCTGGAACCGGGCGGACTGGCTGTATGCCAGCGAGGACTGCCTGACGCTTAACGTGCGGACTCCCTCGCTGACAGGCAAGCGTCCGGTCATGGTCTGGATTCACGGTGGCAGCAACCGTGCCGGTTCCGCCCTCGGGCCGGTGGAATCGCAGATGGTCCGGCACGGGATCGTGGTCGTTTCCGTGCAATATCGGCTGGGCATCCTTGGCTTCCTTTCCCATCGTCAGCTGGCCGAGCAGCAGGGCGGAACAAGCGGCAACTACGGACTGATGGATCAGATCGCGGCGCTGCGCTGGGTGCGCGACAACATTGGCCGGTTCGGCGGCGATCCGGCGCAAGTGACGATCTTCGGCGAGAGCGCCGGATCGCAGGACGTGTCGCTGCTGCTGGCGGCGCCCTCGGCGCAGGGCCTCTTCAGGGCCGCGATCTTGCAGAGCGGCACGCCCGGTTTCGGCATGTCCTTCCGCACGCTTGAAGGCGGGTTCAGGATCGGAGACGAGCTTGACAGGATGGCCGATAGCGGCGGGGATATAGCGAAGCTGCGGGCGTTGTCCCCCGTGGCGCTGTTCGACCTGCAATCGCGGTTGACGGAACCGGAATCGCAAGGGAACGATTTCCTGTTCCTGCGAACGACCATCGATGGCGCGG
The DNA here is from genome assembly GCF_014640675.1 of Novosphingobium endophyticum. Taxonomy (GTDB): domain Bacteria; phylum Pseudomonadota; class Alphaproteobacteria; order Sphingomonadales; family Sphingomonadaceae; genus Novosphingobium; species Novosphingobium endophyticum. The sequence goes on from NZ_BMHK01000012.1 coordinate 113,305, forward strand.
TGCTGCCCGATAGGCCCGATCGCCTGCTGAAGAACGTCGCGCCCAAGCCGGTCATCATCGGCACCGACACGGTCGAATTTGGTCCGGGGCCGGGTGGCGTGGATCTGGCTGGTTTTTCGCGCTTCTGGTTTGGCGCCAATAGCGACAAGGCGCTTGCCATCTACCGCGCCGAGGAAACGAAGGGCGCCGATCCGCGCCGTGGCAATCTGGAACTGCGCATGCAGTCCGACGCGCAGTTCCACTGCCCCGCCAACCGGTTGGCCGGGCTGCTGACGCGCGAGGGCTGGCCGGTGTGGCGATACGAGTTCGATATTGGCGAAAACGGCGGCCTGACGCGCCATGCCTACGAAGTGTCCTATGTCTTCGATGCCAAGCCTGCGGGCGGCGGCGCGCGGATGCAGGACTATTGGGTTGCGCTGGCCATGGCGGGCGACCCGAACGCTCCGATCGCTAGCGCCGGCAAGCGCCCCGAGTGGAAGCGCCTGACCCGGTCGCATTCGCGGACGCTGCATTTCGCCGAAAAGACCACGGTCATGGCTAAGGGCCTCCCGCGCCAGGACTTCTGCGGCTGGACTGACAATTACTGATCGCCGCCCCCCGTCACGCCGGCCGGAAACACGGGGTTCCCGCTTTCTCTTTGGCGGGCGACCAAGGGACGCACCCCAAGACCCGAAGGCCATCAGCAGCGGAGGACAAGGCGCGCGAAACCCGCGCCGCTGTCCGAAGATGCGCCGGCGGTCAACATCACGTGACTTTGCGGCCAGAGAAAGTCATTTGCGTTGCAATTCTTTCATGTCGGGCAGCTTGGGTTCCATCGCCATGTATCTGTCAATGGCCTGCTCGAAGTGGCGGATGCGGATTTCCTGATAGTCGGCGAGCGTGAGGCCCGGCTTGGCGCTCGCCTCGATGCCTTCCTGCTGGGCGAAGAGGTTGTCCGTGTCCTGATCGAGGATGATTCCAAATCCTGGGTCCATGCCTTCAGCTTCGGCAAACGACTGGTGATCGCCGAGGATCTGCACCTCCGCCGTCTCGACTGCGCTGCCGTCCCTGGGCCGGGGGCGCATGAACATGACTTCGAAGATCGTGCGGCGATGATCCCGAGCATCGGGGCGGAAACGGTAAATCATCGGCAGGGAGATGCCGGGAAACAGGAACAGGTTCGGGAAGAATGTGTAGCTGTAGGTGTCGAGCAGTTCGGTGTCCGAGACGTTCCTCAGGTCGGCATTGGTCGCCGTCTCGAACATCTCGCGGAACATGTCGGCCATGACCTGCCGGGCGCGCTCGCCTTCCTTGAGTTTGGGCTTGGTGCCACCGAGCGAAGAGCTATCGCCAAGTGTGAAATTTTCGATGATGTCCGCTTCGGAATATTTGTCGCGCAGTTTGGGGCTGACCACGCCGAGCGTCGAGATGAAGCGGTTTACGTGGCTTCCGTAAACGTCGTACTGCGAATTGACGTCGCCGTTCGCAGGCGCGACCTGGGGGTGAGTGTCGCCGACGTGGTAGGCTTCCATGAAGGCTTCCATGGTCAGCTTCCAGTTGGCCGGATAGCTCTTCTGGACGTGAAGATAGATATAGCGGTCTTCCAGCTTCCACGCCTTGAGGTGGGAAAGTGCTTCCTCGCCTAGATAGTCTTCCAGGCTCGGTGCATCGGCGTCCATGTTGATCCATACGAAACCGCCCAGCCTCGCGACGCGGGCCTCGGGCAGGCACATGTTGCGGCCTTCTGTATGCGCGAAGTCCCACTTTTCCGGGATTTCCTTCAGAGAGCCGTCCAATTTCCAGGTCCAGCCGTGGAATGGGCACTTGAGGTTCATCGCGAAGCCGGCGGTGCCGGAGGGCTTGAGTTTTGTGCCTCGATGCAGACACGCGTTGAAGTAGGCGCGAATCTCGTCGTCGTCGCAGCGGGTAACGATGAAGGAATATTGCCCGATGTCGTAGACGTAATAGTCGCCCACTTCGGGAATGTGCTCCTCGCGGCAGGCCATCTGCCAGGTGCGGGACCACATTCGGTTAAATTCGCCGCGCGCGAATTCGGGGTCGACATAGCGGCTTTTGGAGATGTCCTCGCTGCCGAGATATTCGTAGTTTTCGCTGGCGGCCCATGACGGCGCCTTCACCCTGTCCAGGGCGATGATGTCCTGCGTGCTTTCGGCCGGGCACCGGGCCTCGCCGGGTTTCAACGTGCCGGTTTCGACCTTCATCTGCGTGGGCTCCTGCCTATTGCGCCGCTTCACGGGCGGGGGTGTTCTGTCGCGCCGTCAGCGGCGCCGAAATCTTCTGGATGATCCCGTCCTTCATCACGAGCGCGACCTTGTCGGGCCCGGAAAGAACGGAGATGTCGGCGATGGGATCGCCTTCGACGAGTATCAGGTCAGCGAGTTTGCCGGCCTCCAGCGTGCCCAGTTCGCCGTCGTAACCCATGGCGAGACCGCCATTGCGGGTGGCGCAGACGAGCGCTTCGGCGGGCGTGTAGCCATAGTATTCGACGAAGAACTTGAGGTCGCGGCCCTGCGTCCCCTGCGGGCTCCAGGCCAGGCCGTAGTCGCCGCCGATCAGGTGACGCACCCCTCGCTTTCTCAGTTCCGTGTGCGTCCGGATCGAATTTTCGAGAAGGTCCGGAATATTCATGTAGCCGCCGACTTCGGGCGAGATGCCGTGAACCGTGGCTTCGCCCGCCATGATCTGCGCGAACAGGCCGACCGTCGGCACCACGAAAATGCGGTCCCTGGCTTCCGTCAGCATGTCGAGGAGTTCCTCGTCGGCGTATTCGCAGTGGAGCAGTGCGTCGACCCCGGCTCGCACGCAGGATTTGCTGCCATGGATCGAGCGCGAATGCGCGTTGACCTTGCGTCGGTAGGCATGGGCGGTCTCGACGGCGACCTTGACCTCCTCAAAGGTCATGGGCGTCGTGTGGCCGGGCGTGTTGGGGTAGAAGGGATCGCCCGACACATCGAGCTTCACGTTGTCCACGCCCTCGCGACAGTGCAGTCGGACCGCCTTGCGCATTTCCTCTACGCCGTCGACGATGGTCGACGGACTGCTGCGCGGATTGTGCTCCCGGCTTTCGTCGCCCATGGCGCCGGTCACCGAAATTTCGACACCGCCGGCGCGGATGCGCGGGCCGGGCAGGCGTCCGGCATTCACCTCCTCGCGAACCGCCACGGCGAGGCGCAGTTTGGCCTCCGATGCCCCATAGGCGCTGGTAAAGCCCGCTTCGAGAAGAGCCTTGGCCCCGCGAGCGGTGGTAAAGGCCTGCGTCTCGGGAGACGGTGCCATCAGATCTTCGGCGCCGAGTACATTCTCGAACGAGAGGTGCGCATGGCCTTCCGTCATGCCGGGCATGCAGAACATGCCGGTGGCGTCGATCACCTCGTCCGTTGCAGGCGCTTCGCCGCGGGCGGCCGCTTCCACCGAGACGATCCGGTTGTCTTCGACTACGACGTCGCCGGTGAACGGGGCCGCGCCCGTCGCCGTGAATATCGTGGCGTTCTGGATCCGGGTCCGGCCCACGGGTCATCTCCTTATCGTTTCCGGCGAGCGGGCCGGCCCATCATGTCTGGCACCTTAGGTCTCGCCGGCCTGTAGAAAAATGACTGGCTGCGTAGCCCCGGTTTCCCCTGGCGGCTGGCGCGACTGCGGTCTTGCTCCGCCAGTCAAATGCAGGAGCCCCATTGGCTCTTTGCAGATCGCCTTGCCCTCGGGCATGGGAGTCTCCAGATCAATCAAGCGAACGCATCAAGAGGACGGCCACGCGAATGGGCAATCTGAAAGTCATCATGACCGACATCGAGGGCCAGACCCTGACGTTTGAGGACGTGGAGGAAGGTGTCAGCCTGATGGAGCTGGGCAAGCAGCATGGCGTGGCCGGAATCATGGGCGATTGCGGCGGCGGCTGCGCCTGCGCCACCTGCCATGTCTATGTCGCGGAGGAATGGTTCGAGAAAGTTGGCGAACCCGATGACATCGAATTTGCGATGCTCGACATGGTCGCGGACGTGATGAAGGATAACAGCCGCCTGGGCTGCCAGATAAAGATGACTCCGGAGCTGGACGGCATCGAAGTTTCCGTCGCGCCGGCCTCTTCTGTCTAAACCGGCTGCGCGTGTCGCCGGCGCGTTTTGCTCCCGTGGGCAAGCGCGGCTTCGAAGGCGGGCATGGCGAGGGCGGGCCGGCAAGTCCATATGAAGACCTGTGAAGTGAGTAGCCCCGCGCCCGATCCCTTCATGGCAGGATGTGAGCGCAGGGCCGGATGACAGGACAGGCAAAATGGCAACGCAGATTCCCGAGGACCGCGTCAGCGAGCGGCTCGAACTGACGCCGGACGAGCGCACGCTGCTCGCGGAAGGCACGCTCTCCGACACGCAGATCCAGGCGCGCCCGCTCGCCTTTTATCGTGCGATGCGCCATGGCGATCCGATCCACTACGACGAGAAGCTCGGTTCCTGGCTGGTTACCCGGCACGAGGATATTTCCAAGATCCAATCCGATCCCGTGACATTCTCGGTCAAACACGGGTATTCGGAACAGCAGGCGCGCGGCATGCGCGAGGAGTTTGAGGCCTACCTGCGCGAACATGGCGGGGGGTATTTTCCAGACGCAATCATGTCCGACCCGCCGTATCATACGCGCATCCGCAAGCTGATGGAGCAGGCATTCACCGCTCATCGCGTAAAGGAACTGGAGCCGCGAATCTCCGAAGTCGTGCGCGATGTGATCGCCGATGTCGTTGCCAAAGGCGAGGGTCGGTGCGACGCGGTCAAGGATATCGCCGTTCCGCTCACCATCCGCGTAATCGTCGAGCAGCTCGGCCTCGATCACGGCATGGAGGACAGGATCTCGCGTTGGTCGGTGGCGGTCACCGCGCAGATCGGCGCGATGCAGAGCCGGGAGACTATGCTGGAGAACGCCGCGCAAATCGCTGAATTGCAAAACTACCTTATCGCCAAGATGAAGGAGCGTGAGGCGAACCCGCGCGAGGACATGATTTCCGATCTCGTCCATGCCGAAGTCACCAATGAGGACGGAAGCAAGGAGAGGCTGACGTTTGAAGAAGCCGTTTCGCTTGTGCGCGCGACGCTGATAGCCGGCAATGACACCACCGCAACGGCGATAGGCAATCTATTTTACGTGCTGACCAGGCCGGGCATGGCCGAACTGCTGGAGAGCGTGGCGGACGACGAGCGCCAACTCAATCGTTTCATAGAGGAGCATCTGCGTAGCGAACCGCCGGTGCGCGCGCTCTCGCGCATGACTACACGCGAGGTCACGGTGAATGGCACGACCATTCCCGCCCATTCCCACATGCTGCTGGTCTATGGCTCGGGCAACGACGACGAGACCGTGTTCCCCGAGCCGCGCAAGTTCGACATCACGCGCCCGAACCTCGGCCGCCATGTGGCTTTCGGCGGAGGTCCGCACCGCTGCATCGGCCTGGCCCTGGCGCGCATGGAAGTGAAAGTCGCCGCGCGCGAGATTGCCAGGCAGATGAAGAATATCAGGCTGGCCATTCCCGAGGACGCGATTCGCTATACCCCGACTGTCGCGACGCGGACTATCGAGTCGCTGCCCATCACTTTCGAAGCGCGCTGAACCAGAGCGGGGGAGAAGCACGTGGCAAATGCACTGGCCGGCAAGGTCGCCATCATCACCGGGGGCGCCGGCGGCATCGGCAAGGCCACGGTGGAACTTTTCGTTGCCGAGGGCGCCGCCGTAGTCATCGCCGACATTCAGGATGAAGCAGGCGAGGCTCTTGCGGCGAAGCTGGGGGCGGCGGCGGTGTTCCGGCATGTCGACGTCAGCAGCGAGGCCGATGCGCAGGCGATGGTCGATCTCGCCGTCGAACGCTTCGGCGGGCTCGACATCCTGTTCAATAACGCGGGCATGTCGTGCGGCGCCTACCCGAGCTACCTTGACGACAGGCTCGATGATTTTGACCGTGTCATGCGTGTCAATGTGCTCGGGCCGATGTTGGCCACCCGCAATGCCGCCCGCGTAATGGCGAACAGCGGAAAGGGCGGGGTGATCCTCAACAACGCTTCGATCGCAGGGGTGCTCGCGGGGCACGGTATGATGACCTACCGTGCATCTAAAGCGGCGCTGATCCAGTTCAGCAAGTCCTCGGCGATAGACCTTGCCCGGCATGGCATCCGGGTGAACTGCATCGTTCCCGGTCACGTCCGCACCGACTTGTCGTCGTTTGCGGAGAAGGGCGCGGACGGCGATCTTGCGGCGCGGATCGAGGAGGGCGTGAATGCCGTCTATCTTTCGAACCAGCTCATCAAGCGGCGCGGCGAGCCCGAGGATGTGGCCCAGGTCGCGCTGTTTCTGGCTGGCGACATGTCCCGACACATGACCGGCGCGGTGCTTCCGGTGGAGGGTGGAGTGACCGTGGGCGATCCGGTCAATCATCTTCAGGAGATTATGGATGCCCGCGTCGCGGCGATGAAGGGGGCGTGAATCGCCCGGCGGCGCTCACGGTGCTGAACTCAGTTTTCGCTCTGCAGAAACCGTGCGATCTCCCCGGCGATCGTGCCGGGAGTTTCCAGGTTGAGCAGGTGCCCCGCGCCGGCATGGTCGATACGGGTCACGTCCTGTCCGGCGGCCGCGATCAGGTCGGCGATCAGGCGAAAGTCCTCGGTGTCGCGCGTGCCCGTCAGCAGCAGGGTTGGGACTGAAAGCTCGGCAAGCCGGTCGACTTCCGGCAGTTCGGGGCGCTGGTCATCCTGCACCCATTGCCGTCCGTGAAACGCTTCGATCGACGCGCGCAGCAGCGGCGCGGCGGGGCCTGCGCGGGTGGTGCCGAACAGCGGATGCCGCCACCACAGCTCTCTTGCGGTCCCGATGTCTCCAGCGCGCGCGGCGCGGCCGATCTGTTTCCAGCGTTCGACCCAGTCATCGGTCCAGGTCCATCCGACCATCAGCGGACTGATCAACACCAGCCGCCGCACCCGCTCCGGGTGGTTCAGCGCGAAATTGAGCGCCGTCGCCCCGCCCAGCGACATGCCGCACAGGTCCGCCCGCCCGACCTCGATCGCGTCGAGCAGGGCCAGCAGGTCGTCCGCGTGGGAAAAGGCAACTCCAGCCTCGCCGCTCGATTCTCCGAAACCGCGCTGGTCGTAGGCGACCAATGGCAGTTCCGCGGGCAGGGCGGTGACGAGCGGTTCCCAGTCGTGCCGCGACCCACCGAAGCCATGGACGAGAACGAGCGGCGTGCCGCTGCCTTCGCGGCGATCACCGGCAAGCGAGCCATGAGGCATGTCGATACGAAACGGGACGGCCATCATTGGCCCAGCCTAGCGCCGCGCTTGCATGCTGCAAGGCGCCGAATGCGGGGCCAGATCGCCTCGACATCCACGCCGCTCGTCACATTCGCTCGGCGAAACCGCCATAGCGTCCCCGGTGGAACAGCATGGGATCGTCTTCGCGAAATGTTTCCATGCGCAGAACCTCGCCCATCACGAACCAGTGATCGCCCGCTTCGGTGACGGAATACAGGCGGCATTCGATGGATGCGATGGAATTGGCGATCACCGGCAGGTCGTGATCGGACATCGTGAATTCGACGCCGACGAACTTGTCCCGCCCCTTCGCGGTTGCCGAACGGCACACGTCCTGCTGATCGCTGCCCAGCACGTTGACGCAGAAATTCCCCGCCTTTTCGATCAGCGGCCATGACGCGGACTTCTTGTCCGGAAAGAAGCCTACCAGCGGCGGGTCGAGAGAAACCGACGTGAACGACCCGATGACCATGCCCGTCGGCGTTTCACCCGCAAGCGCGGTGACCACGCAGACACCGGTCGGATAGCTGCCGAGCACCTTGCGGAATTCGGCTGGATCGATCGTTGTCTCGCTCACGCTGGTCTTCCTTTCCGAGGTGCTGAAGCCTGTCTCTGCCGATACGGCAGGGCATTCGCAATGCCCAGTTCCTGTCGCCATCATGGAGCGCGCCGCTCACCAGGAATGTCGCGTCGGCGTCCTGCCCGCTCAAGGCATCCGCGACAAGGGAAGATTGCCCGAACTTGTCGATGCTACCCCGGATTTCCGGGCGTGCCGCTGCGTGGAATGTTGCATTTTTATGATTTAATCGCGCAATTAAAACGCTTGCCATCGCTTCGTCAAAAGTGCAGGGGACAGGCTTGTGGCTGATCGCTGTTGGCGGTCTGGCCCGGTCGTCGACGTCGAGCTTTTCGTCTGGACCGATCGGCCGGAAACTGGTGTGCAAGACACAAGGGAAGATTCGAAATGGCTACTGCTGAAATGGTCGCAGAGACGCCCGTCGCTGCCGAAGTCGCTGAACTCGTCGCCCGTTCGCGCGCGGCGCAGGCGCAGATCGAGAACTATACGCAGGAGCAGGTCGATCGCCTGATTCGCGGCATGGTCTATGCCGTGTGCAAGCCCGGCATGGATGAGGAAATCGCGCGGGAGACGGTCGAGGAAACGCAGCTCGGCAACTACGAGGGCAAGTTCAAGAAGATTTCCATCAAGACGCGCGCGGCGCTGATGGACATCATCGATGACAAGTCCGTCGGCGTGATCGAGGAAATCCCCGAGCGCAACATCGTCAAGATCGCGAAGCCGGTCGGCGTGATCGGCGCGCTTTCGCCTTCGACCAATCCGGAGGCGACCCCGGTCATCAAGGCGATCTGCGCGGTCAAGGGTCGCAACTCGGTCATCATCTGCCCGCATCCGCGCGCCAAGTTCGTCAACGCCAAGATCTGCAACCTGATGCGCGATGCGCTAGTCAAGATGGGCGCGCCGGCCGATCTCGTGATACCGATCGAGCAGCCCTCGGTCGAAAAGACCAACGAGGTGATGAAGCAGTGCGACCGCATTCTCGCCACCGGCGGCTCGGCGATGGTGAATGCGGCCTACAGTTCGGGCACTCCGGCGCTCGGCGTGGGGGTCGGCAATGCCGTCATCACCGTCGATGAAACCGCCGACCTCGACGACGCGGCGGAGAAGATCCTGATCTCGAAGACGCTCGACTACGCGGCTTCGTGCTCTTCGGACAACGCGGTAGTCCTGCTCGAGCCGATCTATGACACGATGCTCGCCAAGCTGCAGGAGAAGGGCGGTCTCGTGCTCAACGAGGAACAGAGGACCAAACTGCAGAATGCGATCTGGGAAGACGGCGAGCATATCAACGCCAAGGTCGTCGCCCAGTCGCCGCAGTTCATCGCGGACTATGCGGGCTTCGAGATCCCGGAGGGCACGCAGTTCTTCATCGTGCCGGAGACCGGCATTGGCAAGCAGCACCCCTTCTCGGGCGAGAAGATGACGGTGACCATGGCGCTCTATCGCGCGAGGGACCTCGACGAGGCGATCGAGCTGACCAACTCCATCCAGGCCTACCAAGGACAAGGTCACTCCTGCGGCATCTACTCGTCTTCGGACGAGAACATCACGAAGCTGGCGATGCATACCAAGACCAGCCGCGTCATGGTCAACCAGCCGCAGTCCGCCTCCAACTCGGGTAACCTTTGGAACGGCATGCGTCAGACCTTCTCGCTGGGATGTGGTTCGTGGGGCGGCAATGCCACCAACAACAACGTCTCGTGGCGCGACCTGATCAATGAAACCTGGGTCTCGAAACCACTGCCGACCCCCAAGGCGCTTCCGAGCGACGAGGACCTTTTCGGCAAGGACGTGATCGGGCTTGTGGGCTGAGCTTTTACGGCAACCGGAAGGGGTCGGGGGCGTTTCCCGGTCCATTCCGGAATCGTGAAGGAGCAGACTGATGAATAAGACTTCCCTGATTGCCGCGGCCGCGCTCGCGATGGCTCTTGCCGCCTGTTCGAAGGAACCGGCGGGCGAAGAGGCATCGCAAACCGAAGCGGCCGGGCCGGCGGCAACCGGCGACGCCTCGGTGGCGCCGGCGCATCCGGTGGAGCAAAACGCGATTCCCGACGTGCTGCGCGGGCGCTGGGGCATGGTGCCGGCGGACTGCACGAGCACCCGGGGTGATGCCAAGGGGTTGCTTACGATCGGCTCCGACAAGCTGGAATTCTACGAATCGGTCGCATCGCTGGGGCCGATCAGGGAAGCTGGCCCCGACAGCATCAGCGCGTCGTTCGCGTTCTCTGGCGAGGGCGAATCCTGGATCGAGGAAGTCACGCTTTCGACGCCCGATGGCGGCAAGACGCTGGTGCGGGAAGACACTGGTCTGGACGCGCAGCCGGGACCATTCACCTATACGAAGTGCCCGTAGGGGCAGAGACACTACAGGGGCAGACATGACCGAACAGTTCGGCCTGACGGAAGATCAGATTGCGATCCAGGAGACCGCGCGCAAGTTCACCGCGGACATGATCACGCCCTTTGCGGCGGAGTGGGACGAGCAGCACCATTATCCCGTCGACGTGTGGAAGGCTGCCGGAGAGCTGGGTTTCGGCGCTATCTATGTCTCCGAGGAGAGCGGCGGCATCGGGCTTGGCCGTCTCGACGCCGCGCTGATCATGGAGGCGATGTCCTACGGCTGTCCGGCGACCTCCGCCTATATTTCGATCCACAACATGGTTTCGTGGATGATCGACACCTTCGCGGACCAGCAGCTCAAGGATCGCTATCTCCCGTCGCTCGTGACGATGGAGAAGATCGGTTCCTACTGCCTGACCGAGCCCGGTTCGGGTTCCGACGCGGCGGCGCTCAAGACTTCCGCCCGGCTGGACGGCGATCATTACGTGCTCAATGGCACCAAGCAGTTCATCTCGGGCGGCGGCTACAATGACGTCTATGTCGTCATGGCCCGCACCGGCGAGCACAAGTCGCGCGGCATTTCCTGCTTCGTGATCGACAAGGACACGCCCGGCGTCAGCTTCGGCGCGCCCGAGAAGAAGCTCGGCTGGAACGCCTCGCCCACCGCGCAGGTGATCTTCGAGGATGCCCGCATTCCCGCCGAAAATCGCGTCGGCGCGGAAGGCGACGGGTTCAAGTTCGCGATGGCGGGCCTCGACGGCGGCCGTCTCAATATCGGCGCCTGCTCGCTGGGCGGCGCGCAGCGCTGCCTCGACGAGGCGATCCAGTACGTCAAGGACCGCAAGCAGTTCGACCAGCCCATCGCCGAGTTCCAGAACACCCAGTTCACGCTTGCCCAGATGGCCGCCGAGCTGGAGGCGGCCCGCGCACTGCTCTATCTCGCCGCTGCCAAGGTGACGGCCGGCGCGCCGGACAAGACCCGCTTTGCGGCCATGGCCAAGATGCTGGCCAGCGATACCGGCTCCTCGGTGGTCGATCGGGCGCTGCAGCTGTTCGGCGGCTACGGCTATCTCAGGGACTATCCGATCGAGCGCTTCTGGCGCGACCTTCGGGTTCACCGTATCCTCGAAGGGACGAACGAAGTCATGCGCATGATCATCGGGCGGGACCTGCTCAAGTGATGACCGACGAACTGCTCATCCGGCGCGACGGCGTTGCCGGACACATTTCGCTCAATCGTCCCAAGGCGATCCATGCCCTTACGTTCGACATGTGCCGGGGCATGAGCGCCGCACTCGCCGACTGGGAGCAGGACGACAACGTCGCATCGGTCATGCTCGACCACAGCGAGGGCAGGGGTTTCTGCTCGGGCGGCGACATCAACCTGCTGCGCCAGTCAGCCCTCAGTGACGGTGGCGTTTCAGGTCGCCGGTTCTTCTTCGAGGAATACCGGCTCAACCATCAGATGTTCACATATTCCAAGCCGCTCGTCGCCTTCATGGACGGGATCACCATGGGGGGCGGTGTCGGCATCGCCATGCCCGCCAGCTATCGCGTCGCGACCGAAAACACCCGTTTCGCCATGCCGGAGACGGGCATTGGCCTGTTTCCCGACGTCGGCGGCGGCTGGTACCTGTCGCGCCTCGATGGCGGCGTCGGCGAGTACCTTGCACTGACCGGCGCGCGCCTCAAGGGGGAGGACTGCCTCTGGGCCGGGCTTGCCACCCATTACCTGCCCAGCGAGACCCTGCCGGAGGCGAAGCGGCGCATTGCCGCGGGTCACGAGATCGCGGGCGTGCTGAGCGCGCTCGCCGTGACGCCGCCCGAACCGCAGATCGCCGAGCACGAAGCCGCGATCCGCAGGCATTTCTCCTTCGATACGCTCGAGGAGATTCTGGCTTCTCTGGAAACCGACGACAGCGAATGGGCGGCAAGGGAACTGGCCACGCTCAGGACCAAGAGCCCGCAGGCCTGCAAGGTCTCGCTGCGCCAGCTTGCCGGGTCGCGGAAGCTGGCGACTTTCGCGGAGAACATGACGATGGAATACCGCATCGGCTCGCGCGTGCTGACGCTGCCTGACTTTGCGGAGGGCGTGCGCGCGGTGATCGTCGACAAGGACAACGCCCCGAAATGGCAGCCCGCAACGCCCGAAGGCGTGACCGATCAAATGCTGGACGCGATCTTCGCGCCGCTCCCCACGCAAGAGGAATGGAAACCCCTATGAGCTATGAGATGATCCTTGTCGAACAGAAGGCTGCGGTCACCCTGATCACGCTCAACCGCCCGCAGGCGCTCAATGCGCTCAACTCGCAGGTTCTGGACGAGCTGATCGGTGCCTTCGCACGGTTCGAGGCGGACAAGTCGCAGCTCTGCGCAGTCGTGACCGGCTCGGGCGACAAGGCTTTCGCCGCCGGGGCGGACATCAAGGAGATGTCGGACAAGCCGGGCGCAGCCTTCTATTCGGAAGACTTCTTCTCCGGCTGGACCGACAAGCTGGTCAAGGCCGTGCGCAAGCCCTGGATCGCGGCGGTCAACGGCTTTGCACTGGGCGGCGGCTGTGAGGTCGCGATGATGGCGGACTTCATCATCGCTTCCGAAACCGCGAAGTTCGGCCAGCCCGAGATCAAACTGGGCGTGGCGCCGGGCATGGGCGGCTCGCAGCGACTGACCCGCGCTGTCGGCAAGTCGAAGGCCATGGACATGTGCCTCACCGGCCGCATGATGGACGCGGCCGAGGCCGAGCGTTCAGGTCTGGTGAGCCGCGTCGTGCCCGCCGACAAACTGCTTGAAGAGGCATTGAAAACGGCTGAGACCATCGCCGCGATGCCGCCGCTCGCCGCGATGATGAACAAGGAACTGGTCGACATGGCTTTCGAGACCACGCTCGACACCGGCCTTATCATGGAGCGCCGCATGTTCCAGGTGCTCACCGCCACCGAGGACAAGGTGGAGGGGATGAAGGCGTTTGTCGAGAAGCGTCCGGGCGTCTGGAAGGGGCGGTAATACAGGCGTCATCCCGGACTTGCTCCGGGACCGGTGGCTGTCGATCGGCACAGCTTCTCTGCGAGGCTGCGCGTAAACACTTCCACCGGTCCCGGAGCAAGTCCGGGATGACGAGGAGGAGAGATATCATGAAGATCGCATTCATCGGCCTTGGCAACATGGGCGGCGGCATGGCCGCGAATCTGGTCAAGGCCGGTCACGAGGTTCATGCCTTCGATCTGTCCGAGGATGCGCTGGCCAAGGCGCAGGAGCACGGCTGCGCCATTCATTCGGCGGTTCCCGAGGCGGTGGCGAATGTTGATGCGGTCGTCACCATGCTGCCCAACGGGGCCATCGTGAAGAGCGTTTACACCGGGGAGGTCATCGGCAAGGCCCCCAAGGGTGCACTGTTCCTCGACTGTTCGACCATCGATGTCGCCACCGCGCGGGAAGTGGCCGGCCTTGCCGAGGCGGCTGGATACCGGATGGTCGATGCCCCGGTCTCGGGAGGAATTGCCGCGGCCAACGCCGGCACGCTGACGTTCATGGTCGGCGGCGCCGATGAGGCGTTCGGGAAGGCAAAGGCCATTCTCGAACCCATGGCCAAGGCGGTGATCCATGCTGGTGCTATCGGCAGCGGGCAGGTCGCCAAGATGTGCAACAACATGCTGCTGGCGATCCACATGATCGGCACCTGCGAAGCACTGGCACTGGCTGAAAAGGCCGGTCTCGATCCGCAGACGTTCTACGAAATCTCCTCGAAGTCCACCGGCTACAACTGGTCGCTGAACGACTATACGCCGGCGCCTGGGATCGGCGCGCCCAGCCCGGCGGACAACGGATACCAGGGCGGTTTCGCCTCCGCGCTGATGCTCAAGGACCTGCGCCTCGCCATGGAGGGCGCGGCAGGTGCCGGGGCTACCGTCCCGATGGGAGAACATGCGACGAGGATTTACGATGCTTTCGTCGAGGCCGGCGGCGGCGGCAAGGACTTCGGGGCGATCTTCACGACGCTTTAAAGTCCCCTTGGAGGCAGGGGAATCGGGTGAATGAGTTCTCACGAGATGAGGCTGACGAGGAAGTCCTCGTCCCAGCTGGCGGCCAAGCGCTTTGATGTCATGGATAGCTTGGTCGGATG
>NZ_BMHK01000013.1 GCF_014640675.1 Novosphingobium endophyticum
GGCAAGAAATCCATCAAAACCGCCCGCAAAGCCGCCGGATGGAACCCGGCCTTCCTCACTTCACTCCTCCAGCCCCAAATTCGTTAACCTGGACTCGTTGCCGTGGGCGGCAGCGACGGCCGCCTCGATCTCGCTCTTCATCGGGTTGCGGCGCAGTGTCAAGCCGCCATTCACCTGGAGATTCTCGCCGGTCATGAAGCATTCGTCGCTGCCCAGCCAGACGGCAGCGGCTGCGATATCGTCGGAAGTGCCGATCCGGCCGAGCGGATATCCGGCAAGGAAGGCATCGAACAGTCCGGGCACCTGCCTGGCATCGGACGTCATCGGCGTGTCGGTGAGGCCCGGCGAGATCGAATTGGCGCGAACTCCCTCGCTGCCGAATTCGTGCGCGACGCAGCGGATCACATGATCGGCCCCGGCCTTGGTTCCCATGTAGGCAGCATGGTCGTTGAGCATGATCGTCGCCGTGGCCGAACTGATCTGGATGATCGAGCCGCCCCGCCCGCCCATGCTGCGCGCCATCTTGCGCAACATGGCCTGATAGAAATGGAACGGCCCCACGTACTGGAGCATGGTCATATCCATCAGCTCCTCGTGGGTCGTCTCAAGGAAGGGTTTGAGCAATCCCCAGCCGGTTGCGTTGATCGCGATGTCGATCCCGCCCAGCTTCGCTTGTGCGGCATCGGCTAGCGAATTGACGCTCGCTTCGTCGGTCAGGTCACAGGCTGCCCATTCGCAGCCGTTCGCGACGGCGAACTCCTTGAGGTCATCTTCCTTGCGTCCCGAGACGAGCACTTTCGCGCCTTCCCCAAGGAAACGCGCGGCGATGTGCTGGCCCATGTTGTCCGGGCTGCTAGCGCCGAGAATAATGGCTCTCTTGCCTTCAAGGCGTGCCATCGCTGCTCTCCTTCACATTGCCTGTTCTTGTTGCAAGCATCGCTAGCACGGAGAGCATGCGACCGTTCCTGACCAAAATGGCAGTGGAAGGCTCGGCGTGGAGAGGCGAAAGCTGGCATTCACCACAAATTTCGAGCGGGCAGAGGAGCAAGCCGGACATGGATCTCGGACTCAAGGGCAAGAAAGTCATTCTCACCGGCGGCAGCCGCGGCATCGGCCGCGCGGCGCTCGAACAATTTGCCGCCGAGGGCTGCGACGTCGCCTTCTTCTCGCGCAATCCCGAGCAGGTTGCGGAGACCAGGGAATCGCTTTCGAAGCACGGTGGCAAGATCATCGGCGAAGCGCTCGACATGAGCGACCACGATGCCTACGTCGCCTGGCTCAAGTCGGCCGCCGATCGCCTCGGCGGCTGCGACATCTTCGTTCCGGGCGTGAGCGCATCGGGCTCGGGAGCGACCGGCGACTGGGACATGTGCTACAATGCCGACATCAAGGGCACCGTGCTCGGCTGCGAGGCGCTCGAGCCATACCTCGAGAAATCGGATGCCGGCTCCATCGTCATCATGGCTTCCACCGCCGCGACCGAGACCTTCATCGTCCCGCAGGCATTCAATGCGCTGAAGGCCGCGCTCATTACCTATTCCGGCCAGCTGGCGCAGATGGTCGGCCCTAGGGGTATCCGCGTGAACTGCGTCTCGCCCGGACCGATCAAGTTTCCCGGGGGCAACTGGGAAGCGATCGGCCAGGCCATGCCCGAACTCTACCAGGCAACCGAGGCCACTTTTGCGCTCGGCCGCTGGGGCGGACCCGAGGAAGTGGGCAGGACTATCGTCTTTCTCGCCAGCCCGGCATCATCCTACACCACCGGCACCAATGTCGTGATCGATGGCGGTTACACCAAGCGCGTCCAGTTCTGACGAATTCCCTTACGAGAAGCGATCCGGCGGCGGACTTCGGCATCGAGGTCCGCCGCATTTCTTTTGCGTGTGCCCCCGTCAGGCAATCTTCAGCACCAGCTTGCCGGTATTGGCGCCGCTGAACAGCCGCATGAAGGCATCGTAGGCGTTTTCGAGCCCGTCCTGAACGTCCTCGTCCATGCGCAGTTTTCCTTCGGCCAGCCACTGCGCCATCTTCTGTCCGCCCTCGGCGAAGCGGTCGGCAAAGTCGGCGATCAGGAAGCCGTGGATCGTCGCGCGCTGCGTCAGCACTTTCCAGAGGTTGCGGATGCCGACCTTCTCGGCCGAGTTGTATTCGCTGATGAGTCCGCACAGGACGACGCGGGCATGGAGGGCGAGGTTGAACAATTCGGCCTCCATTACCGTTCCGCCGACGTTCTCGAACACGACATTCGCACCGCCGGGCGCGGCCTCGCCGATCTCGGCAGCCAGCACTTCAATGTCCTTGCCCTTATAGTCGATCGCCGCGTCGAAGCCGTAGTCCTCGATCAGACGGCGGCATTTCTCCTCGCCGCCGGCAATTCCCACCACGCGGCAGCCGGCGATCTTGCCGATCTGCCCGACCGCGGAGCCGACGGCACCCGCCGCGCCCGAAATCAGGATCGTCTCGCCCGGCTGCGGTCTGGCCGTTTCCAGCAAGCCGAAATAGGCCGTGAGCCCGACCGCGCCGAGAGCGGACAGATAGTTCGAAGGCGAGGCCACCAGTCCGATGTCAATCGGCATGGTGAAGCCCCCCGGTATCGAAACGGAATAGTCTTCCAGCGCGTTGAGTCCCATAACCCATTGCCCGGGCGCGAAGTCCGGACTGTCCGAGGCATGGACCACGCCCACCGTCGTCGCGCGCACCGGGTCGCCCAGGGGGATCGGCGGCATGTAGCTGGGTGCATCGTCCATCCAGCCGCGCTGCGCCGGATCGAGCGAGGCATAGCGGTTGCGCACCACGATGCCGCTTGGGGGAGGTGACGGAATCTGCTCTGCGACCAGCGCGAAATCCTCGGGAACGGGCGCGCCTTCCGGCCTGCGCACGAGCAGGAAGCGTCGGTTCTCGTCCATGGCATCTGTCTCCCTTGTCAAGGCCTGCTTGCTCGGCGTTCAGCCCTTCGCGCGCACCTGTGCAAATTGGCAGGTCAGCGAAATCATAAACCGATGCATAACGCTCGGGCAAAGACGGCCAGCGAGCAATTCTGGCACCTTGGGGAGGGTATTCCGATGACATCCGCACCTATTCGCGGAGCGTGGCTTGCTGCGCTCACCTCAACCGCACTTTCAGGAATTGCCGTTCCTGCCTTCGCGCAGGATAGCGCAGAGCAAAGCGCCGAAACCCTCAATCCGAACGAGATCATCGTTTCGGCCCGTCGCCGTTCTGAAACGCTGCAGGATACGCCGGTCGCCATCACGGCGATCAATTCAGCGATGCTGGAAAACAAGGCTTCGGTGAACATCGGCGACCTCCAGGGCGCCGCCCCGAACCTGCTCATCACGCAGCAGAATTCGGGCGCGCAGGCCGCCAACCTCTCGATCCGCGGCCTGACTTACGCCGACATCGAAAAGTCGCAGGAACCGACCGTCGGTGTGGTCATCGACGGGGTGTTCATCGGCACGAATACGGGCCAGCTTCTCGACTTCTTCGACATCGAGCAGATCGAGGTCCTGCGCGGCCCCCAGGGTACGCTGTTCGGCCGCAACACCATCGGCGGCGTCATCAATATCCGCCGCACCAAGCCGACTAAGGAATTCGGCATCAAGGCCGAGGCTTCCTATTCCAAGTGGAACACCTGGTCGACTCGCGCGGTCGTCAACGCCGGCGACGGAGAGAATTTCGGCGTCAAAGCCTGGTACTTCCACAACCAGAGCGACGGCTACTATCGCAACGGCGTGACGGGCAAGCGTGTCGGCGGTTCCAACAACGAGAACTTCGGCGCCTCGTTCCTGTTCGAGCCCACCGGCGGACCGTTCTCGGCGCAGCTCACGGTCGAGAAGCTGGATCAGAAGTTCGACCCCGTGAACTCCAACATCGCCCAGACCGGTGAACTGTTCTGCGCCTTCGAGCCGGCCGAGCAGTGCAATCGCAACAACACCAGCGATCTCTACACGGTCTTCAACAGCCCGGCGATCAGCACGTACAGCGCGCCCGCCGCGACCCTCGAGTTGAACTATGACGCCGGCGCGGTACAGATCACCTCGATCACGGGCTGGCGCAAGTCCAAGGAATTCCAGACCCAGGACTTCGACGCGTCCACGACCGACCTCTATTACGTCAAGCGCACCCAGCACTATCGCCAGTGGAGTCAGGAGCTGCGCTTCGCCGGCAACCTGTTCGACGGCTTCGACTATGTCGTAGGCGGCTTCTACTTCAACTCGAAGTACGACCTCACCCAGTTCACTCGCGTCTTCGGCTTCGACACGACGATCGACCCCGAAGTCTTTGATCCCAACGGCCAGGTGGTCAACGGAAAGACCGAGTCCTACGCGGCCTTCGGAGACTTCAACTGGGCCTTCGCCGACAAGTGGCGCCTCTCGTTCGGCGGCCGCTTCACCCACGACCACAAGGAATTGTCGAACCAGTTCCTGGTCAGCGGGCCAGTGGGCGACGGTTCGGGCAGCTTCAAGAAGTTCACGCCCAAGGTCGGCATCGACTTCCGTCCCAATCCTGACACCATGCTCTACGCAAGCTGGTCGCGTGGTTATCGTTCGGGCGGCTTCAGCCCCCGCGCGGCGACGGCGGAGACGGCCGGCACACCTTACAACCCGGAACAGGTCGACAGCTTCGAGATCGGCGCCAAGCTCGACCTTCTGGACAACATGCTGCAGTTCAACGTTGCGGCCTTCTACTCGAAGTACGACGACCTGCAGCAGAATACGACAATCCCGGGGGGGCCGACCGGCAACCAGACGATCACCTCGAACGCCGGTTCTGCCAAGATCAAGGGCATCGAGGCGGACCTGACGCTGCGCCCGGTCGAAGGGCTCAGGCTCACTGCGACGATGGGCCTGCTCGACAGCCAGTTCAAGGACTTCATCGTCGGCAACGTCTCGCCCACCTCCGGTAACATCGTGCTGTTCGACTATTCGAAGAACAACATGATCTACGCGCCCAAATTCAGCGGATCGCTGGGCGCCGAGTATACCTTGCTGACTGGGTTCGGCGACGTCGTGGGCAATGTCGGCCTGCGCCACATCAGCCCCTATGACCAGCAGATCTCGCTCGGCCCGCTTACAGGCGATCTCGATAACGGTCCGGTCATCGTCAATGGCAACGACCCGCGCGTGCGGGTGAAGTCCCAGGATCTGCTCGATGCCAGCCTGACCGCGCACTTCGACCTGGCTGGGGGCGAGGCCTATGCCACCGTGTTCGGGCGAAACCTGCTCGACCAGCGCCGGTCCAACGCGGCCTTCACCGTGGCGGGGCTGTGGTCGTTCGCTTCGGCGATCGAGCCGAGGACGTTCGGCGTCACCCTCGGCATCAAGTACTGAAGCGCGGGTTGCGGCGTTGACCCTGAAGGGGGACGCGTGGGCTCTCTTGCTTCACGCGTCCCCCGACAAGTTTGGAGCGACGGGAAATGGGCCGTCTTGACGGAAAAATCACGCTGGTAACCGGAGCCGCCTCGGATCGCGGCCTTGGTGGTGCGACCGCCAGGCGCTTTGCCGAGGAAGGCGCCTTCATCTATGTGAGCGACCTTGACGCGAATGGAGCCGAAGCAACGGCACAATCCATCCGGGCGGCTGGTGGGCAGGCCGAGGCGATGGCCCACGACGTTGCCAGCGAAGAGGAATGGGATCGCATTTTCGCTGCAATCGAGAAAGGGCATGGCCGTCTCGATGTGCTCGTCAACAATGCCGGCATCGCCGTGCTCAAGCCGATTGGCGAACTCACTGCCGCTGACTGGACAAGGCAGAACCGCATCAACCTCGACAGTGTGTTCTACGGAACACAGCGCGCCGTCGCGTTGATGCGCAAGGTGGGCCAGGGCGGTTCGATCATCAACCTGTCCTCGATCGCCGGAATTGCCGGCGTGCCCATGTGCGGTGCCTATGGTGCGGCCAAGGGCGGCGTTCGCATCTTCTCCAAGGTCATCGCCATGGAGTGCGCGGCCGAGAACATCCGCTGCAACTCGGTTCACCCCGGCATGATCGAAACCGCGATGCAGGACGTGGCGCGCAAAGACAATCCCGAGGGCTTCGAGCAGATCGTCGCCAGCATCCCGATGCGGCGCCTCGGCGAGCCGCGCGATATCGCCAACATGAACCTGTTCCTTGCTTCGGACGAGAGCCGCTATATTACCGGCGCGGAGTTCGTCGTCGACGGCGGCGTCACCGCTATGTGACGGTGCCCGTCACATAGCGCCTTTGAGCGGCGACGCGGCGGGCCTCAACAACCCCTGGGCGCGCACTGACGGTGAATGTTGATGAAGGAACGGCTCTTGAACAGCCACTTGCCGTCGACCTTGATGCAGGTATCCTCGTAGACGCCGCGATCCCGCAGGGTATTGCCGTCCTGATCATAGACCTCGGACGTATAACTGCGCATCACGGCACTGTCTCCATCGACCTCGATCGAACCCGGCCACGCCTCGAACATGATGCCCGGATAGGACTTCATCGCCTCGATCCACATCGCGACGATCGCCTCGTGCCCCCTGGTGATGCCGATTTCCGGATAATCCGGCAGCGACCACTCCGCATCATCGGCCCAAGTCGCGCCCCAGGCTTCAGCATCGCAGCGAGTCACCGCATCGGCATATGCCTCGAGCAGTTCACGGATGGCGAGGCGATCCTCGATGGGACCGGAATATGGCATGTCTTCAGTCTCCCGCACGTTTCTATGTATCGTCTCATTCTAGCCGGTCCGGCGCGGCCGCAAACTGTAGTTAGGGCCAGCTCAGATCCGCACCAGGGTCTTGCCGATCGTGCGGCCGGACATGAGGTCTATGAATGCTTCGGGCAGCTTCTCGAACCCGTCGCGCAGGTTGGCGAGAGGCTTCAGTTTGCCTTCGGCCACCCACCCCTCAAGCTCGGCCTGAGCCCGGTCGAGGACGTCGGGATAATCGTAAGTGATGAAACCCTGCATCCTGATCCGGTTCACGACGAGTTGCCACAGCGTCTTCACCCCGTAAGGATGGTCGGCATCGTTGTACTGGCCGATCATACCGCAAACGGGTACGCGGCCATGCAAGCGCATCAGCGGCAAAATCGCTTCCAGCATCTCTCCGCCGACATTGTCGAAATAGACGTCCACCCCCTCGGGTGCTGCCTTGGCGATCCCGGCCGCGATATCGGGCGCAGCGCGGTATTCGATTGCGGCATCGAAACCGAGATCGCGGATCACTTTCGCCTTCTCGGCCGAACCGACGAGGCCGATCACCTTGCAGCCCCTCGCCTTCGCGATCTGGCCGACCGTGGAGCCGGTCGCGCCTGCTGCCGCACTGACGACGACGGTCTCTCCCGCCCTGACTTGGCCCACCGCGAAGAGGCCGACCCAAGCCGTCAGCCCGACAGGCCCGAGCGCGCCCATGTAGTGATGAAGTTCGGTGCCTTCCTTCTGATCGACGATCTCCAACCCTAGCGCATTCTCGTCGAGCACGAAATGATCCGACCAGGTACCCATGGCGCGCACGAATATGCCGGCCGGATACTTCGGATTGTTCGACTGGACCACCTCACCAAGCGACATCCCCGCGACCGGTGCGCCAAGCGCCACCGGCGGCAGGTAGCTCGGTCGGTCGTCGAGAAATCCGCGGATCGCCGGATCGACAGAGCCTACGCGCATCGCGACAAGGAACTCGCCCTCTCCGGGAACCGGCATTTCGGTTTCAGCCAGTTCGAAGTCATCGGGCACCGGGACCCCGTGGGGCCGCCGAGCGAGCAGCACATGCTTAACCTTTCCCATGACCACCCGCATAGCGGCTGGACGACCCAAGATAAGGCTAGCGGAAACGCTAGGTTCGGATTCCGGCGTTTCGCAGCAGTCTGACAACGGAAGAGGAGTCCCTGACCGATGACGATGACCGCACAGGAAATGATCGATTTCGTCGACCGTCTCTACACCGCCGCCGGCGCAGGAAACTGGGACACGGCCTCCACAATGCTCACTGACGATTTCGTCGCCCACGAAGCGAACGGCTTGCCGATGGCAGGGGAATATCGCGGCAGAAACGGCCTCAGGGATCTTTATGCGACAGTCATGGCCCTGTGCGACGCGGTCGGGTTTGACCGCGTCGAAACGACCGCCGGCAAGGACCACGCCGTCACCATCCTTTCGATCCGCTTCGCCGATCCCGATCTCGCGCCTGCGGAACTTTGCGAAATGTTCCGCTTCCGCGACGGCAAGTGCTGCGAGATCAAACCCTACTATTACGATCCGGCAACCTTCAATGCCGCCAGCAGAGCCAAGGCCTCGGCCGCCTAGTCCCTGCCGCGAGACGGTCCTGGGCTCAGCACCACGGCCGGGCCCGCAAAGTGGCGTCTGCACGTCGTTTGGGGTGGAGACATGAGCTTCGGCAGGTCGGCAAAGCGCCTCCATGCGGAAGACTTAGGTTCGCGCCAGGCGAGGGATTTGCGTGCCTTTCGCGCGAGACCGGCATGGAGGCCCTTGAAGCACGGCGCCTAACGCCCCTCATCATGGGCTTTGCGCGCTCGATGGCGTGGCCGTGAAGGTCTTTGGAGGGTCCGCCTTTAACTTGCCTTCCCCCCTGTCTCCCGTCTTCTCCGTCCCCGAGCCCATCCCCTGTTCCAGCCGGCCTTTTTCGTGTTCGTCATATGTTCTACCCAAGGCCCTTTCCGATTCGATGGAAGGGACGCACACATGGCTATCAGGGTCGAGCCGTTGGATGGGGCCCGCTTAAGGCTTTCGGGCGATGTCGAGACCTTCCTTGCGCTCATCGACGCCGTTCGGGACGAAGTAGACTACTAGAGGACCGTAGCGCTTCCACGCAGAGGCCGCGCCCGGCGCGGGCTCGTATCGCAAGCGTGCCCAACTCCAGCACCGTACGAGGTCATGGCCGACCGTTGGTCGCGCTGCCTCTCTGTCGCGGAAAAGGGACGGCATGAGGTCAGAACGGGGCGCTGGCAGGCCCCGCTGTCGCGCCAACAGAATTGCCGTTCCAAGGCTCGAAACGGCTCCCTGATAGCTGTCATAGGTTCATGAGACTGTTCCGGTTCGAAGCGACATTGGCGACGCCTGCATCCCCTCGACGCGGCACGATGCCGCGTCCCCTAATCGCACAACGGCAAGAGGGCCTCTACCAGCGTCTCTCCGTCGAGACCCACTCGTCGACCAATCGAGCATACTGCCGCGTGCTCAAGTGGCCGAGGTAATCGATACGACTAGGGAAGGCGAAATCGAGGATCGTCCCGCGACGCCGTTCCAGCCATGCTTCCAGACTCTTTCGGGCTTCGGTCATGATCTCGAACTGCACCGGTCTGCCGGTCTTCTGCTGGATGACGGTCGACCGGTTGCGGATGCCTCCGAAATCTTTGCAAATCAGCTCGATGAACAGCGATTTATCCCACGTCTGTTGAAAATTGTAATTTTGCGGGATAAAGCTCGCGAATGGCCGTCATCCAGCCCTTCTCTGCCGAACAGGAACGCGCACTCATCAACATGCGCCAGCGCTATGATGCATGGATCGAGGCCGAGCGAGAACTCTACGCGATGCCGTACGATCTTAGGCGGAAGAAGGTCGGCGATTACGAATATCTGTATGAGATATTCGATCGCGGCGGGAACGGGAAAAGCCTCGGTCCGTGGGACGAAGAGAGGGAATCTAAATTCGAGGAATACAAGGCGGCAAAGGTCGCACTGAAGGACCGCCGCGACGGTGCCCGGGGCGCGCTCGGTGAGAGCAGCCGGATTGCCCGCGCGTTACGCTTGCCGATGCTCTCGGCAGACGCCGGGCCTATCCTGCGTGAAGCAGACAAGCGGTCGCTTCTTGGGAGCCACGTGCTGGTTGTTGGCACCAATGCGATGGCCGCCTATTCCATCGAAGCGGCGGGCGCTTTTCGCGATGTGCCTGACGAAACCGAAGACTTCGATCTCGCCTGGGCGGCAGACAAGCTAGAAGACGGAACGCAGCTTTGGGACATGCTCAAGGCGGTCGATCCCACTTTCACGGTCAACAGCGAGCGCGAGTTTCAGGCGCGCAATGCAAAGGCCTATGAAGTCGAACTGCTGGTCGCACCCTCGCGCGTTGCGACGCTCGCGGTAAAGGATCGGCCACGACCCGTTCCCCTACTCGAGCAGGAGTGGCTCTTGCCCGGCCGCCGGGTTGATCAGGTCGTTCCTTGCCGCGATGGCAATCCGGCGCGGATTGTCGCGCCCGACCCACGCTGGTTCGCACTCCACAAACTCTGGCTGGGCGCACAGACGAAGCGAAACCCCCTCAAGCGGCGCAAGGACACGGTGCAGGGCACCGCACTACTGGACGCAGTCTCTGAAGCCATGCCGCATTATCCCTTGGACGACGAGTTTGCGGGCGATCTGCCAAGCGAACTGATACCCTACTGGGATGAGTGGACAAAGCGGCGGAAATAGCGACTGTCGGCGATTAGGCTGCGGGCTAGCGACGATGTCCGACGCCACGAAGCTATTGCAGCACGCGATGCCTGCGCCGTCATTCCCGCCCGTCGGAACTCCCGGTCGTGGCCGGAAAACACGCCTGGCGTCCAGGCTCGCAATGAAATCGTCCGCGCTAGCTAGCCGCCGCCTCGGCAGGACAATCTGGAAACGCTGGAGCGGCTATCACTGGCGAAGCCTCGTCGAGACCACAATGCATTGCTTCAAGCTGCTGGGCGAGCGGCTCATGGCGCGCGAATTCGATCGCCAGGTTGCCGAACTGCAAATCCGTGCCGCCATCCTCAACCGCTTCACGGAACTCGGAAATCCCGAAACTCAACGCGTTGCGTAACCGCCTACCATCAAGCGGGGACCTTAATCCCAGATCGATTTGCGCAACAAAGCCCCTTTTCATCGTAGAAGCACATTAGCGCGACGTGGTCTTCCAGCAGGTGGTTGCAGGATTCCAGCTCGCCGGTCGGCGTGATATCGGCCGCCTCTAGATCTGGGCTGTCGGTGTCGGGAGCTTGGATAGCCATGTTATCTTCTCTCTGAAATCAAAGAATGCGGACTTGTTGATCTATATTGCAAATCCGGCAGACGACGCCCGGAGTAGACAGATGATATTCGTGTTCACCCGACAAAAGTCGGCAGCTACGGCAACGCTGATCCTGGTCTCGCGGCGCTTGCCATGATCAACCTCTGCCACTGCGCGAGTTCATTCGCGCGCACCGGAATTCGGCGGCGCATCGGAGAAATAGCGCCTGGGGTTTTCCACCATCAGCGTGTGGATCTCTGCATCGCTCACGCCGCGCGCCTTGAGCGCTGGGATGATTACGTCGGATATGCGGAGCGGGTTCCAGCGCTTTTCATATTCAGCGGCGAGCATCTCTCGCAACGCCGCCGGCTCCTCGTTCTGGGCCCAGCAGAAGCAGGCGTCATTGGAGATGACGATACATTCCGTTGCGCCCGAACGCATGAGCCGAACCAACGCGTCCATGCGGCCGACATCGGATCCTGCCAGTTCGTAGCCGAAGCGATCGAAGCCGATATAGGAACCCGCCTCCACGACCGCCCGGTGATAGCCATGGTCAGCAGTGTTGCAGCTATGGCCGATGACAATGCGGTTTGGCGGGACGCCGTGGCCCAGGAGTGCGGCCTGTTGTTCGCGACCGAGCAGTCCGTCGTCCGAATGCGTCGTGATGGGGCAGCCAGTCTCGTTGGAAGCTATCGCCGCGGCAGCTAGAATCTCCGCCTCATAATCGGTGATCGCGGAGGCAGACGAAGCGACCTTGATGATGCCGCAACGTATCCGTTCGGGACCAACGCCATTGCGTATTTCGTTGATGAACATGTCCGCCACATATTTGCGGAAATCCCCAACTCGGTTAAGTGCGCGCAGATAAAGCAACTTCCCGTTCCAATATGGCGCGCCGCCGAACGCCTGGTTGAACAGGCCCGTCGCTGCGACGATGCGTACGCCGGAGCGGGCGGACACTTCTGCCGAAAGCTCGAGGTCTCGGCCCATATCACCAGGCGCGGGATCAACGATTGTCGCGATGCCCCGGCTTTTGAGTTCCGACAGCCAGTCGACACTACGGGCAATGATCTCTGCCCGCGACGGCGCTGGGACCAGGGTATCGGACGTAGCCCCAGCCATCTGCAGCGTAACGTGCTCGTGCATCAACGTGACACCGAGCTCACCCGGCGGCACGGCGCCCGTGAGCGTATTGACCTGTGCCAATTTCGTTCTCCCAGATCGTGATGGTTGAGCAACGTAAGTCCAGCGAAGAAGCGTACAAGGGGCAGGCCACACCACCAACAAGCCTATGCGGATGTGATGGACCAGCCTGCTTACCTGAGATTTTCCCCAAGGGTTCCAAATCTTACTGAGTCACAAAACTCCACCGCGGTCGCAGGTCACAAAACGGGTACAACCCGCGAAGATCAACCGACACCCTCGCCCGTTACTGGTACACGCCACCCCACCCGGCAAAGAAGACTGCAGGATTGCAAAGTTCGCAACTGTTTCGTGCGCCGGTAGGCGGGAGCATTGGCCTCTCCCCGTTCGCAGGCACTGAATGATGATTATGCCCTCGCCATGCGTACCCGCACATCTGCCGGTCAGACCCGTTCCACGGCCAGCGCCAGACCCAGACCGACACCGACGCAGAGCGTTGCGAGGCCCCGTTTGCCGCCGCTCTTCTCCAGTTGATGCACCAGAGTCAGCGCCAGGCGGGCGCCCGACATGCCGAGCGGGTGACCCAGCGCGATAGCGCCGCCATTGGCGTTGACATGCGGGGCATCGTCGGCGAGCCCCAGATTGCGCAGGACCGCCAGAGATTGGCTGGCAAACGCCTCATTTAGTTCGATCGCGTCGAAATCGTCCACGGTGAGCCCCAGACGCGCCATCAGCTTCTGCGTGGCCGGTACGGGGCCGATGCCCATGACACGCGGCTCGACGCCGGCGGAGGCGAGCCCCAGGATACGCGCGCGCGGCGTCAGTCCGTGTAGCTTGGCGGCAGTCTCGCTGGCAATGATCAGCGCCGCCGCGCCGTCGTTGATGCCGGACGCGTTGCCCGCCGTGACCGTGCCGCCGGGACCGAAAAGCGGCCTCAGTTTCTGGAGGTCCGCCAGGGTCGTGCCGCCGCGGGGATGCTCGTCGATGCCGACCTCGATCGTCTCCCCCTTTTTTGCGCCGGGGACGGCCACGGGAATGATCTCCTCGGCGTGGAAGCCGCTCGCCTGCGCGGCTGCCGCCCGCTGCTGGCTGCGCAGCGCGAAAGCGTCCTGATCATCACGGGAGACATTGTGATCCTCGGCCACGTTCTCGCCGGTGCGGGGCATCGCTTCTGTGCCGTACAGTGCGTCGAGGGCGGGGTTCACGAACCGCCAGCCCATGGTGGTGTCCTCGATCTTCTGATTGCGGCCGAAAGCGCTGTCGGGCTTGCCCATGACGAAGGGCGCCCGGGTCATGCTCTCGACGCCGCCGGCGAAGGCCAGGCCCATCTCGCCCGCACGGATCGCACGCGCCGCGCTGCCCACGGCCTCGAGCCCGGAGGCGCAGAGGCGATTGAGCGTCACGCCCGGCACATCGTGGGGCAGCCCCGCCAGCAGCAGGCTCATGCGTGCAACATTTCGATTGTCCTCGCCGGACTGGTTGGCGCAGCCGTAGAAGACCTCTTCGATAGCGGCGGGATCAAGGCCGGAATTGCGCGCCACGAGCGCCCTGATCGGCAGGGCGCCGAGATCGTCCGCCCGCACCCGCGCCAGAATGCCGCCATAGCGGCCGATGGGCGTGCGGACCGCGTCGCAAATGAAAGCCTCAGTCATGGATCGTTCCTCTGGAAAACCTCGCCGCGCGTCCGTCATGGCGTCGACCAAGTCAAACCGATTGTCCGACGAGGTCCCGGAATCGGGCATCCATCAGCAATATGATCAGCGAGGGTACACCCGTGGAGAGAACGGATGTCGGGCGACGCCGTCCGCAGACCATCAGAGATGCGATATGATGTTCCGTCTGCCCTCCATACCGGTTGTCCGCAATCAATAAAGGGATGAAAATGGCCATCGGTCCGGCCCCCCGATTGACCCGGAAAAATCGCCTCGTCAGGATTGCCCCATGCAGACCATCGAACAGCCCTCGCCGTTGCCGCCCGGCGCCGATCCCGCTCCGGTTCCGGCCCATGTTCCCGCTTCGCTGGTGGTGGACTTCGACGCCTATCGGCCGATGAAGGACGCGTCCTTCTACCACGCGCCTTACGCGGAGTTGCAGGCAAACGCGCCGGAGATATTCTGGTCGCCCTATAACGGCGGTCACTGGGTCCTGACCCGGCGCGACCATCTGGCCGAGGCCTTCGCCGACCCGGCGCGCTTCACCTCCAGCCAGGGAGCATCGGTGGACAAGGTAGCCGCGCCCGGCGACCCGAAGCTCGCGCCTATCGAACTCGACCCGCCGGAACAGCAGAGCTTCCGGCGCCTGTTCGCGCCTGCCTTCTCCGTGCTTGCGCTCAAGGAGCGGGAAAAAGAGGCAAGGGCGCTCGCCGTTGAACTGATCGAGGATCTGCGGCCACGGGGCCGGTGTGAGTTCGTGACCGGCTTCGCGCAGCATCTGCCGATCAAGATCTTCATGAAGATGGTCGACCTGCCCGAGGAGGACCGGCTGACGCTTCTGCCGCTCGCCAATGCACAAGTGGCGGCGGACGCGCCCAAGGAAGAAAAGCTGGCCCTGCTTTTTGAATATGCGGGCAAATATGTCGCGGAACGCGCCGCCAGGCCGGGCGACGATCTGATCAGCCGGATCGCGACGGCTGAGATAGACGGTCGGCCGATCACCCTGCGGGAGGCGGTGGGCGTCTCGACCCTGCTGCTGATCGGCGGGCTGGACACGGTGGCGTCCATGATGGGGCATGTCATGCACTTCCTGGCCGGCTCGCCCGACCATCGGCGGCAACTGGCTGAGAATCCGTCCCTGTCCGGCGCGGCAGCGGAAGAGTTCCTGCGCCGCTTCGCTCTCACCAATCCGGGGCGTACCGTGGTGGCCGACATGGAGTTCCACGGCGTCACGATGCGTGCGGGCGACAAGCTGCTGCTCGCCACCCCTTTCGGCGCGGTCGATCCGCGCGACTATCCCGACCCGCTGCGTGTCGATTTCCAGCGAACGTCGAACAGCAAGACGACGTTTGGCGCGGGGCCGCATGTCTGCCCAGGGTCGATGCTGGCTCGTATCGAGCTGAAGATACTGCTGGAGGAATGGTTGCCGCGTATTCCGGATTTCCAGCTCGATCCGGACGATCCGCCCCGCTTTCGTACCGGCGTTAACGGCAGCGTGGAGCGCCTGCCCCTGACCTGGACGCCCTGAGCTGCGTCGTCAAAGACATCCCATTGCTGAAATCAGCGGGCGCGAGGCTTGGCCAGGCCGGGCATCGCCCTCACTATTTCCCGACATCGGAGGCGGAGCCCATGGACAATATCGATTTCAGCGGACAAGTCGCTGTGGTGACAGGCGCGGGCGGTGCGCTCGGTTCCGCCTTTTGCCGTGAGCTGGCGCGGCGCGGCGCGTCGGTGGTCGCGAACGATCTCGGCGGTTCGCCCACCGGGGCCGGCGGCTCACACGGCTATGCCGACGCGATCGCCTCCGAACTGCAGGACGGCGGCGGACGCGCCGTCGCCAATTATGACAGCGTGGCCACGGCCGCGGGCGGGCAGGCGATCATCGATGCCGCGCTCTCCGCCTTCGGCCGGGTCGACATCGTGATCAGTAATGCCGGCAATCAGCGCAACGGCGCCTTCGGAGAACTGACCGAGGAAGATATCGAAGCCGTCTATGCCGTCCATGCCAAGGGCGCCTTCTTCGTCTGCCAGCCCGCCTATCGCGAGATGGTGCGTCAGGGCTACGGCCGCCTCGTGCTGGTCAGCTCGCAATCGGGGATTTTCGGCAATCCCTTTCGCGCCAACTACGGCTCGGCCAAGACCGCCCTGATCGGACTGATGAACGTCATCGCGCAGGAAGCGCCGGAGGGTGTCGTCGTCAATACGCTGTTCCCCAATGCGCAGGGCGGGCGCCTCGGCGGCACGCCCTTGTCCGAGCGACCGGACGTTGCTTTCCTTCAGGCGGCCGGTGAACGCTCCCGCCATTTCGCGGAAGGCATGAAGCCGGACTTCGTCGCCGCCCTTGCCTGCTACATGGCCAGTCGTCAGTGCGACCGCTCGCAGAATATGTATTCCGTGCTCGGCGGCAAATATTCCCGGCTGTTCGTGGGCCTCACCGACGGCTGGTACAGTCCCGGCCCGGAAGCGCCGAGTGCGGATGATATCTTGGCTCACATCGACCGGATCGACGATCGGAACCACTACGCCGTCCCCCTCAGCGGCCTCGATGAAATGGACACGGTGCTCGAGGCGCGGCGCGCGCTCGGCCTGAGCGACGGATAAGTCCCGGCGGGACCCCGACAAGAAAACGACGCGCGGAGAGTGAATGTGGAGATGGCACACAAGCCGGAGCAGGACAGCACGGAGGACATCTCCCAGCTCCGCCTGATTCTCCACGAATGGCGCCTGTCATGGCGGCCTGGCATTGCTGGTCTGGTGGCCGGCTCCATCGGCTATTCGCTTTATGCCGCCGTTTCCAGCCTGTTCGTGGAGCCGTTGCAGGCGCAATTCGGCTGGTCGCGCGGCGACATCGCCTTCGTCCACAGTTTTGGCATCGTCACCGCCTTTGCGGCACCCGTGGTGGGTCGGCTGACCGACCGAAAAGGCGTCAAGCCGGTGCTGCTGCTGGGGCTGCTGGCGACGGCGCTGGGATATGTGCTGCTCTCGCAGATGCGCGGATCGCTTCTTTATTATTATGCGGCCTATTTCTGCTTCTCCATGGCTGGCATGGCGACGACGGGGATCACGGTGACGCGCATCCTGAGCGGAGCCTTCCACCGCACGCGCGGGACGGCTCTGGCCATCGGAAGATCGGGCCTCGCCCTGACGGGCGCGCTGATGCCGCTGTTGCTCTTTCCCGTGATAGTGCAGGCAGGCACGGCGGGCGGCTACTTGCTGCTGGGCGGGACCATATTGTTGCTGGCCGTGCCGCTCGTCTGGTTCTGGGTACCGTCGCGCGCTGCCGACCTGAAAGCGGGGCGTATCTCTGCCGTCGCCATGGCGGACCAATGGCGGGTGCTGCTCAATCAGCCCCGGATTCGGGTGCTGATCGCCGCCTCCGTCCTCAATTATGTGCCGGTCGTGTCGCTCCTTTCCCAAATGAAGCCGCTGGCCGTGTCCAAGGGGCTGGAGGCGGCGACCGCCGTGGGAGCAGTGTCGGTGATGGGCCTGGCCGCTGCCTGCGGGGCGCTGCTCAGCGGTGTGCTTGTCGATCGCTTCTGGGCGCCCGCCATTGCCTTCACCCTCAATATCCTTCCCGCGGCGGGCTGCCTTTTCCTGTTGGGCGGCGACGTGTCGCCACTCGTTTTCTATGCGGCGGTGCTGCTGATCGGACTGGGACAGGGCGCGGAGATCGACATCGTCGCCTTCATGATCGCACGTTATTTCGGCCTGCGCAGCTATGCGACCATCTACGGGCTGTCGACGCTCGGCATCGCACTCGGCGTGGCTTTCGGCGCGAGCATGATCGGCCAGGCCTATGACCTGTTTGGCGATTACAACTTCGCCATCATGGCGGCGTCAGCCTCCTTCGCGCTGGCTGCCGTCCTGTATCTTGCCATGGGCCGATACCCCGAGACTGTGCCCGATTGACGTCGGCATAGCACCGCCCCGCCGGTGGCACTCATGCAGGGGGCTGGTTCAGACCGCAACCGGGATCGAGGACAAGCGAGATGCAGTTCAAAGGGGATTTCTACCAGATCGGGGTCGTCGTCCATGACATAGATCGCGGCATGGAGCAGTATCACCGGCTGCTCGGCCTTGGTCCCTTCTGGCGGCTCGATACCGATTATGAAGGACGCTATCGCGACTGGCACGGCCGTTTCGCCAACAGGAACGCCTTCACGAAATGGGGCAATGTCTATCTGGAGATGGTGCAGCCCGTCATCGGCGAAGGCAATGCCAAGGAATGGCTTGAAACCCGGGGCGAGGGCATTTTCCATCTGGGCTATGCGGTCGACGACCTGACTCAGCAGCCCGGTGGCGCGGAATGTGTATTCGAAAGCTGGGGCGCGACGCTACCGGACGGCGATCCCGCCATTATCCACCTCGATACCGTGGCGCGCCTCGGCTATTTCGTGGAACTGTCCGACCGCGCACTCGTCAACAAGCTGAATGCGGGCATTGACCGCTTCCTTGCGGAACATGCCGGGGGGACGGGGACGTGAGCGGCCGGTTCGACGGGAAAGTCGCGGTAGTGACCGGCGCCGCGGCAGGCATCGGCCGCGCCTGCATGAATCGGCTGGCGGCCGAGGGCGCTACGGTGGTGGGACTGGACCGTGATGCGGCCAAGCTGCATCAGGCGGTTGCGGCTGCGCAGGGAACCGTGGTCGCGATGATGTGCGATATCGCTGATGCCGATGCTATCGCGACTACCGTGACGGGAATCATCGGGCGGTTCGGCGCGATTCACGTCCTGGTCAACAATGCGGGCATCGGCAACCGGCAGCGGGTCCGCCTGCATGAGCAGTCGCCGGAGGACTGGGACTGCGTGATGGCCGTCAACGTGCGCGGCATGTTCCTGACGCAGCGGGCCATCCTTCCCCATATGCTGCGCCAGGGCGGCGGTGCCATCGTTAACATGGCCTCGATCGGCAGCTATCGCGCCACGGCCTTGTCCAGCCCCTATATCACGTCCAAGGGCGCGGCGCTGATGATGACGCGCGCCACGGCCGTCGATTATGCGAAGGACAATATCCGGATCAACGCGGTCTGCCCCGGCACCACCAATACGGACATTCTCGCTGGCAGTTCGCAGGAGGTGATCGACATGCTGGTCGCCCGCGCGCCGCAGGGCGAGCTGGTCGAGCCGAAAGAAGTTGCCGCCCTGGTTGCCTTCCTTGCCTCCGATGAGGCGCCGCACATTACGGGCGGCAGCTATCTCATCGACGCGGGCCGCAGCGCTTCCTGAGGGGGATACGCGAACCGCGCTGTCATCGGCAGCCTTGCTTGGTTTGGAAGACCAACTCGACTATCGCGGAAATAGGTGAACTGGAGCGGAATTGCCTGAGCATTGCGGGGCGGCCTGCCGGGTAAGGAAACGATAGCTGTCGCGGCACCCGCCCCGCTATGAGCCGCGCCGCGCTCTACAGGACATGATGACTGGCCTGATGAAGGCGCCAGTGGCGCCTGTTCCGGTCCGTCCAGCACAACCTTGATGGTATCGCCGGGGCCTTGACCTCAATGCTCTGCCCGGATCACCATATCGCACGGCAACGCAGTAGAAATGCCGCATGCGGGAACGATAGTTCTTGTTGGTGCGAGGGAGAGGTGCAGTGACTCACGATGCCGAAGGCTATTTCCTGTCCTCGACAAATCCCGTCGCCAATGTCGACCAGCGAGACCTGGAAAAGCTGGCCATTCGCATGTTCGAGCGAGACGATGTAAAAGCCGCTCGCCTGCGCGCGGATATCATGTGGCGGCGGGTTGCCGACCGGCTGATGCCCGCTGACCAGATGGCGCTTCTCGACGATCATGTCTCCGACTATTGCTTCAGATGCACGATGGTCGCCGCCAATACCGACGCCAATCATCCGCGCGTGCTGCGCGTCTATACGCAGGGCGCGGAGTGGTTCGGGCACAAGGTGCCGGGGTCGAAATGGGGCGGGGACAATCCCGACAATGCCTACCGCATCATCCCCGTCGTGGCGGGTGGCAGCTATGAAGTGATCGGCCAGCGGCAGGTAGAGCCGTCCACCTACGTCACCTTCCAGCTGGTGGGGAACAGCACCACTTCGGCGACGCTCGCCTCGCTGGAGCAGATGGACATGGAGATCGCCGCGGACGGCAGCTATCGTCTGACGCTTGACGATACGCCTGCCGATGGGCGGCGCAATCACATGACCATCCCGGAAGGGACGCTGTATCTCTTCATCCGCGATTCCATGGGTGACTGGGAGACACAGGCACCCGATGCCCTGCGCGTGCGCCGCCTCAACCCGGCGACGCGTGTCCCCCTGAGCGAGGATGAGCTTGCGAAAACTGCGATCCACAACATCCTGTCCGATGTCTTCTACGCCCTTTATGCGCAGCGCCTGTTCTTCAACGGACCCCAGATGCTGACCCCGCCGGAAGGGGCCGGGTCCGTCGGCGGCCTGTTGACGCAGCAGGGAAGCCTCGGCCATTTCACCCTTGCGGAGGACGAGGCGATCGTTATCACCGCCAATGCGGCGGGCGCGACCTACAGGGACATCGTGCTGCACGACCTGTGGCTCCGGAGTCTTCCCAACCGCGACAACCAGATCAGCCTGACCAACGCGCAGATGATGCCCGACGCCGATGGGCGGTACACCTACGTCATCGCCATTGCCGATCCGGGCGTACACAACTGGCTCGACACTTGCGGCTTGCACGATGTGCTGGTGCTGCACCGCTGGCAGGGGTTCCCCGATCCCGACGCGCCGCCGCCAGCGATCGAAAGCCGCAGGGTGAAACTTGCCGAACTTGACGCTGCCTTGCAGCAAGGCGTGGCGCGCGTGACGGTGGAGGAGCGGGCCACCCAGATCGCGCGGCGGCAGGCGGCCTACGATCGGCGCTTTGCCGTGGACGACGATATCTGGGGTTCAGGCCAGGGCTGAACGTCGCCGTCGCAGCGGAATGTGCACCTCCATCCAGCGCATCTCTGATCAGTCGCACGGCGGCCTTGCCTGATTGCCGGGTCGTCGTGCCTAGTGGACGAATAAGGGTTTGGAGAAGCGGCGGATGATGATGGTTGTGACCGGGGCGACGGGCAGCCAGGGCGGAGCGGTGGTTCGCGCTCTGCGCGGCGCCGGCCTGCCCGTGCGGGTGCTGGTGCGGGACCCTGCATCCGATGCGGCGCGGGAACTGGCGGCGCTGGGCGCGGACCTCGCCCTCGGCAGCTTTGGCGATGCAGCTTCGCTTGACAGCGCCATGGCCGGCGCGGCGTCGGTGTTCTCCGTGCAGCCCGCACCCTTTGCCGATCCGGACAGCGAGCGCGATCAGGCACGCGCCCTCATCGGGGCCGCGCGGCGGGCGGGGGTGGATCACTTCATTCACAGTTCGGTGTCCAACACGGGTGATTTCCGCACCATGCCGGGCTGGGCGGAGGGCCGCTGGGCGCGCAATTATTGGGAGAGCAAGGCGGACGTGGAGGCCATGGTCAGGGATGCTGGCTTTCCCGTCCATAGCATCCTGCGCCCCGCCTTCATGATGGAGAATTTCGCGCTGCCCAAGGCGGCATGGATGTTCCCGGACCTTGCTCAGGGCCGGATCATGACGGCGATCGCGCCGGAGACGCGCATCGCCCTCATCGCGGCCGGCGACATTGGTGCGGCGGTAGTCGCGGTGCTCGCCGAACCGAATGCGTTCGGGGGGCAGCCGCTGGAAATGGCCGGGGACTGGCTGAGCCCGCCGGAGATCGCGGTGATCCTGGCTCGCGTGACGGGCCGCGGGGTCGTCGCTTCCACGCTGGACGCCGCGACGCTGATCGAGCGTGGACAAAACCCCGGCTGGGTCGAGACCCAGATTTGGATGAACAGCGTCGGCTATCCGGCCCGTCCCGCGATGATGGGGGCCGTGGGCCTGGTCCCGACCTGCTTTGCCGCATGGGCACAAAGTGCAGCGGCGACGATTCCGGTGGCGGGGTAGAGCGGGTGATGAAGACGGTTATCCTGGCGCGTGCCCCCGACGGAAAGCTAGGCGAAGCATGGCCCGGCTTCCTGTCCTGCCGCCCGTGGGCCGCGCAGGCGTCGCGCATCGCCGTGCAGGTCGGTATGCCATCAACGCCCGCACCGGCAGAGGCGCCGGAACCGCCGCTCTATGATGCAGTGATCGAACTTTGGTCCGACACCCCCCTGCCTCTTGCCGCCGACAGGGAACTTGCCGCGCGCGCCCTGCTGGATATTCGCGCGTCCCAGGAACTGGTGGCGAAAGGCACCGCGCCGGCGGTCGTCGGGGTAACGCCCGGGCTGTCGCAGCTTTCCTTCATTGCCGCGCTGCCGGGTTTGGCCCCCGCCGAATATCTGCGCCACTGGGGGGAGCATATCCCGCTCGCGACCGCCATCCACGTCGGTATGGACCGCTATGTGCAGGACCGGCTTTCGGCGGGCGAGGCCGGATGGTTCGGCATGGCACACCTGCATTTCCCCGATGACGCCGCATTGCGCGACGGCCTGTTCCGATCGGCCGAAGATGTCGCGGTAATCACTGACGATGTCGCGGAATTTGTCGGCGAATATGCCACGATGCTCGCCATCGAGCATGTCGTGAAATCCTGATGAATCGAAGGAGCAGCCAGTGGATCTGGGACTGAGAGGAAAGCGCGCGCTCGTCACGGGCAGCAGTTTAGGCATCGGCGCGGGCATCGCGCATATGCTGGCGGCGGAAGGCTGCGCGGTCGTCGTCCATGGCCGCGACCGCGATCGTGCGGAGGCGGTGGGACGGGAAATAGGCGCGGCCGCCGTCGCCATCGGTGATCTTGCGACGGATGAGGGCGCGAATGCCGTCGCCGCTGTGGCGGGGACAGTCGACATTCTCGTCAACAATGCGGGCGGCGCGGCGGGAACCTCCGCCATGACCTGGGAGGCTGTCGATGAGGCGGGATGGATGGCAACTTATCAGCTCAACGCCATCACCGCCGCGCGCCTGATCCGCCGCTTGCTGCCGGGGATGAAAGCAACGGGCTGGGGCCGGATCATCAATATCGCCAGCGCGGCCGGCACGCAGCCCATTGCCTTCGGACCCGACTATGGCGCGGCGAAAGGCGCCATGCTCAACATGACGGTCAGCCTCGCCAAGGCCCTCGGCGACTGCGGCATCACTGCGAACAGCATCAGTCCCGGCGCGATAATGACCCCCGCCGTCGAGTCGTGGCTCGGCAGCCTGCGCGCGACCATGGGCTGGGGTGACATAACGCTGGCGGAGGCGGAGAAGCGAATGACGCGAGAGATCACGCCGATTCCCGTCGGCCGCGTGGGCCGCGTTGAGGATATCGCGCATGTGGTCTGCATGATCGCCAGTCCGGCGTCGGGCTATATGACGGGTGCGAATGTCCGCGTCGACGGGGGACAGGTCCAGAGCGTCAATTGAGAGATTTCAGGAGATAGGGATGACGGAAGCACTACGTTTCGACGGCCGCGTGGCCATCATAACGGGCGCGGGCAATGGCCTGGGCAAGGACTATGCGCTGGAACTGGCGCGGCGGGGCGCAAGGGTCGTCGTGAATGACCTGGGCGGCAGCGGCGCGGGTGTCGGCGCCTCAACCAACGCCGCCGATCTGGTGGCCGAGGAGATCCGCGACGCTGGCGGGAAGGCGGTCGCCAATTATGACAGCGTGTCCACGCGGGAGGGCGGCGCGGCTATCGTGCAAAGCGCTCTGGACGCATTCGGAAAGCTGGACATCTGCATCAACAATGCCGGTTTCCTGCGCAACGGCCGCTTCGAGGACCTGACGGATCAGCAGATCGACGCGATCATCGACGTGCATCTCAAGGGGGCCTTCTACGTCGCCCAACCCGCCTATCGCACCATGCGGCAGAACGGCTATGGCCGCTTCCTGTTCACCGGCTCCGCCTCCGCCATGTTCGGCCATGCCTGGCAGGCCAATTACGCCGCGGCCAAGGGCGGGCTGATGGGCCTGAGCCATGTCGTCGCGATCGAGGGTTCCGCTTATGGCATCACTTCCAATCTGCTGATGCCCACGGCCCAGTCCCGCCTGGCGGACGAGATGGACACCGGCTTCATGGAAATCCCGGCCTTCGCGCAATCCGTGACGAGCGCGGATTATGCTGCCAGTGCCGACCGGATTGAGGTGCCGTTCAACACGCCGTTGGCCGTCTATCTGGTCAGCGAACAGTGCGCTTCCACCCACGACATCTACACCGCCAACAGCGGCCGCTATGCAAAGGTCCGCATCTGCGCCGCCGATGGCTGGGTCGCGCCGATGGGCAGCACGCCTCCCGTGGCGGAAGATATCGCCGCGCATTTCGGCCGGATTTGCGACAGCGACATCCATCACGAGCCACTGACCGTCTATGACGAGTTTACGGCGGTGGCCAAGGCCGCGCGGCGACAGGGCGTGATCTGAAAGACGGTTCGCGGAACACTCGCCGCGATCAGCCGCGATTGAGAAGCAGCGGCCCCTGCGGCCAAAGGGAGGAAAAGCGCATGACGGGCGAAAGGCGCTGGTTCATAACCGGCATATCGAGCGGTATCGGACAAGCGCTGGCGCACGCTGCCTTGGCTGCTGGCGACAGCGTGATCGGCACCGCCCGGGACGACAACACGATTGCCCGGTTCGAGGAAAGCTCGCCCGGCCGTGCCATCGGCATTCGGCTGGATGTCAGCCGCCTCGCCGATATCGCGGGCGCGGTGGACCGAGCCTTGACGCACGGGCCGGTCGACATCCTCGTCAACAATGCCGGGCAAAGCCTGTTCGGCGCCTTCGAGGAAGTTCCGGTCGAGGAAGCCCGCGCCCTGTTCGACGTCAATGTCTTTGGTCCATGGGCGCTGGCGCGTGCCATGCTGCCGCATTTCCGGGCGCGCGGCGCCGGGCAGTTCGTGCATGTCTCCTCCGGGTGCGGGTTGAACGGCACGCCTGGCCTTAGCGCCTATTGCGCGAGCAAGTTCGCGCTGGAAGGGTTCAGCGAGACTTTGGCTCTGGAGATCGCCGGCTTTGGCCTGCGCGTGATGATCGTCGAACCTGGAGCAGTCGCCACGCGTTTCATCAGCCATGGCACACGGGAGGCAGGCAGCCCTATCGAGGCCTATGCCGCCCTTTCCGGTTCCGGCAAGGCGATGCTGGAGGGCTATTATGCTACCGCTGCCTCCACGCCGGAAAGCGTGGCCGACGCCATAATGGCCGCGCTTGCCGCTCCCGAGCCGCCGCTGCGGTTGCTGGTCGGTGACGACGGGCGGCCTGCGGTGCTCCAGAAGGCCGATCATCTGCGGATGATCGCCGGCGGTTGAGCCCCGTGCCGCCTAAGGGGTCAGGATGATCTTGCCGCCCGCACCGCCGCTGTCGACCAGGCGTTGTGCTTCGGCCGCCTCCGCAAGCGGCATGGTCTTCGCGATGGGTACCTCCAGTGCGCCGGTCACGACGGCCGCCGCCAGCCGTTGCAAGGCCGCGCCATTGGGCTGAACGGCGTAGAACTCCGGCGCGGCGGGCAGGTTCGCCGCCTCGATGGGCGTCGTGGCGACGGTAACGATCCGGCCGCCGGGCTTCAAATGCAGGCAGAGCTGGCCCACCGCCTCGCCGCCTACGGTATCGAGCACATGGTCGAAGGGTGCGCCGGTCCATGCCTCCTCGCCAAGTGCGACGACCTCGTCCGCGCCCTGCGCCATGGCCACTGCGCGATGGCCGGCGCGCACGGCTGCCACGACATGCGCGCGCCGCGCCTTTGCCGCGCGCATGGCGAAGCGTCCCACTGCGCCGGCCGCCCCGGTGATCAGCAGGCGATCCCCCGCCTTCAGATCGAGCGCGTCCTCCGCCATCTGCGTTCCGGTCAGGCCCGCCGTGGGAATGGCGGCCGCCTCTGCAAAGGCCAGCGCGTCCGGCATGATCACGAACTGCCCTGCAGGCGCAGCGACGTACTCGGCATAGCCGCCCTTGCGGAAGGGATCGAGCATACCGAATACCCGCGTTCCGGCTGGGAACCCAGCCCCGGATTCCACCTCGCCCGCCACATCATAGCCCAGCACATGCGGAAAACTTACCGGCGCGAAGTCGGCAAACATGCCGGCGCGCCATTTGCCGTCGGCCGGGTTCACGGCCGCCGCCCTGATCCTGACCAATGTTTCGCCCTTTCCAGGCACCGGCCGTGGCAGTTGGGCCATCTCGAGAACATCCGCCCCGCCATAACCGTTCATGATGATCGCGCGCATCGTCTTCCCCTCAATGTGATCAGCCGGGCGATGCATCTTTGCTCCAGCCCTGTCTGACTATTCGATTCTCCTCTCTCGGCCCGTAGTGCCAGGCAAGCGTCGCAGCATAGCCATCACGATCATGATGATTGGCTAGCTCAATGGGTTGTCCCGACCATCGCCGCTACGCTGCCGAGGCGAAGCGAGACCGGGAGAGCATGATGCAGAGACTGAAGGGCAAGGTTGCGGTGGTGACAGGGGCCGGACGCAATATCGGCCGGGCCGAGGCGATGCTGCTGGCCGAACAGGGCGCCAAGGTCGTCGTCAACGACCTGGGCGGCGGAGCCTATGGCACGGAGACGGGTGACGCCTCCCTAGCGGACCAGGTGGCGCAGGAAATCCGCGCCGCAGGCGGCGAGGCGGTCGCGCAGCATAGCAGCGTCGCCACGCGTGAGGGTGCGGAGGCTACCATCCGGCAGGCGATCGACAGCTTTGGCCGCATCGACATCCTCGTCAACAATGCCGGCATCGTGCGCCCCGCACGCATCGACCGGATGACCGATCAGGACTGGACGCTGTGCATGGACGTCAGCCTGACGGCCAGCTTTCACACCTGCCGCGCGGCGGCGGCGCACATGATCGCGCAGCGGTCGGGGGTCATCGTCAACACCGGATCGCCCTCCGGCTTCGGTCATTGGGGCATGGCCAATTACGCGGCGGCCAAGGAAGGCCTGCTGGGCTTCACGCGCAGCATCGCCCGCGACCTTGGCGAGTTCGGTATCCGCTGCCACCTTATCCGCCCCGTCTCGCACCTGACCGGCACGCACACGCCGGAAATCGACGAGACGATCGCCGAGTCCGCGCGGCTCGGCATCCCGCTCTTGTGGAACAAGCCCATGGCCGCTCCGCGCATGACCGCACTGCCGGAGCATGTCGCGGCACTGGTCGTTTGGCTGTGCAGCGATGCGGCGGGGCATATCAGCGGCCGCGATTTCTATATCCAGGGAGACGAGGTCGCCGTAATCCCTGAACCGGAGGCGATCCGCACCAGCATAAACCCCGGCGGCTGGACTCTGGATGCCTTCGACGACGAGGCCAACCGTTCCTATCTGTTCGGGGATATAAGGAACCGCTTCATCCGTCGGGATTAGATGGGTCCAATGGGCGGCGCGTGATGATCCACCGCCGCCCAGGCAAAGCGCGGTGCGGTGGCGGTGTTGTTCTCCTCCGCCTGCCATTCGACCGGGTTCACCATCCAGTAGAACAGGCCATAGACGATGTGCGCGCGAATCGCCTCCCAGGCCGTGGTCTCGTCCGGAGCGTCGGCCACGCCATGCCGGACAAGCGCGGCGAGATAACCGGCGATCAGGTCCCTCTCCCATGTCCGGCGGTCGAGCCGATCGAGCGCGGAGATATAGAAATACGCGACGTCGTGCGCCCAGTGCCCGCGCCGGGTCGTCTGCCAGTCGAGAAAGCCGGGTCGCCCGTCCCTGGCGATGTACATATTGCCCAGATGGGCGTCGCCATGGATCACACAGACCGGCTCGCCCTGTCCATAACGGCGCAGCGCCTGAAGCGCGCGCTGCATGGTTTCCCGATCCCGGCACGCCTCCGGCACCGCCAAGGCGCGCGGCAGGCCCATATAATGCGCCCAGGTTTCGGGCTGGAGCTGCCCCCGCCCGAAATCGCCCCACGCCTCGTCCGGCAACGGATCATGCCGCATCAGCCATCCCAGCTCGCCATCGTCCGCCAGCGCCGGGCTGTTCCACCAGCGGGCATGAAGCGCGGCGAGATCGTCGAGAAACGCTGCGGCCTGCTGCCGCCCCATGGGCTTTTGCATGCGGCAGATGTCGGCGCCCGCGGTGCGCAGATCCTCCATCACCACCACGCCCTGATCGTCATTGGCGGCCGCATAAAATACATGGGGCAGGCCGATCGGGAGCCGTGGTGCCAGTTCGGCAAAGAAGCGCGCCTCCGTCTGGTAGCAGAATTTCACCAGCTCGCGATGTTCGGCGAGCCCTGCCTTGATACAGAGCCGATCGGGCAGCCCCGCACCTTGCCCCACCGCATTGTATGTGACGGAAACCATCATCTTGGTACCCGTGCCCCAGAGGATGTCCGTGATGTCGAGCCGTTCGACGGCGAGACCGGGATGATGACCGGACAACGCCTCGCCCAGCCAGCGCGCCGTCACATCCTCGGGGACCAGCGGCAGCCAGGGCGCAGCCGTCATCTCACACTCTCCCTTTCTCTTGCTTCATGACCAGAGCCTATCGGCGGATAATCTCGCGGCAAGGGTGCAAAGCGGATCGGCAAAAGGCATCGCCTATCTGCTCGGCCGTATCCGGGGACTTCGACGAGGCGCCCTGCCCTCTGTACTGTGTAGTGGTCACTTGATAATATGCCGGCGCCGGGCATGGCTCCGTGCGACAAGGAGAGGCG
The DNA here is from genome assembly GCF_014640675.1 of Novosphingobium endophyticum. Taxonomy (GTDB): domain Bacteria; phylum Pseudomonadota; class Alphaproteobacteria; order Sphingomonadales; family Sphingomonadaceae; genus Novosphingobium; species Novosphingobium endophyticum. Next base: position 28,315 of record NZ_BMHK01000013.1, read on the forward strand.
ACCGCGATGAAGACGACTGTGGCGAGCAAGGCCAACGACGCCGTGCAGCAAGTGCTGGACAGGCTGGTGGCCGAGGGCAGGGAGATCGGCGTTCAGGTCTGCGCCTGGCAGGGCGAGGAACAGATCGTCGATTGCTGGGCCGGCCTCGCCGATGCGGAAAGCGGCGTGCCGGTCGACGGCGATACCTTGTTCAATGTCTATTCGGTGTCCAAGGCCGTGACCGCCACCGCCATGCACATCCAGGTCGAGCGCGGGCTGGTGGATTATGATGCGCCCGTCGCCGCCTATTGGCCCGACTTCGCCCAGGCTGGTAAGGGCGATGTCACGGTCCGGCAGGTGCTGAGCCATGTCTCCGGCGTGCTGCGAATGCCGTCCGACGTGACGCCCGAGCTGATGACCAACTGGGACTGGATGTGCGGCCGCATCGCGGAAATGCCCGGCGCCTACCCGGCAGGCAGCCGCTCCTCCTATCAGTCGATGACGTTCGGCTGGCTGATCGGCGAGGTCGTCCGGCGCACCGATCCGAAGCGCCGCCCGTTCGGCCAGTTCATCCGGCAGGAAATCGCGGAACCGCTGGGCGCGACCGACCTGTGGATGGGCATTCCCGGCGCGGTCGAGCCGCGCGTCGCGAAGCTTGACGACGTCGCCGTCTATATCGCCCCCGACGGCAATGCCATGCGCGAGGCGCAGCCGCTGATCGTCGACCTGATGCCTGATCCCTTCGAGCGTCCCTATGTCCGCCGCGCCTGCATCCCGGCGGTGGGCGGCATCTTCAACGCGCGGAGCGAGGCGCGTTTCTGGGCGATGCTGGCCAATGGCGGGCAACTGAACGGCGTACGCCTGCTGTCGGAAGAGCGGGTCGCCGGTTTCGCTGCTCCCCGCCCCCATTTCGAGGACGTGGATCCGGTCTTCTTTGGCATGAAGGTGCCGATCGGCTGGGCGGGCTTCTGGCTCGGCGGAGCTGAGGCGCCACCGGTTTCCGCCCCACGGAACATGCGGGCGCTGTGCCATCCGGGCATGGGCGGGTCCATCGGCTGGGCCGACCCCGACCTGAAGCTGGCCGTGGCGTTTTGCCACAATCGCATGTTCGACACGGTCAATATCGAGGAGGACAGCCGCACCATCGTCGGCGACGCTATCCGGGGCGCCTTGTGACCATGACGGCGAACTGGGATTATATCATCGTGGGCGCCGGCTCGGCGGGCTGCGTTCTGGCCGACCGTCTCTCGGCCAGTCCGTCGAACAGGGTGCTGCTGCTGGAGGCCGGGCCGAAGGACAGGAGCCTCTTCATCCACATGCCGCGCGGGGCGGCGAAGCTCTATACCGATCCCAGGCACGTCTGGTATTTCCAGACAGAGGGTCATGGCGACGTACCGTCCGAGACCTGGATACGCGGCAAGATGCTGGGCGGCTCCTCCTCCGTCAACGGCATGATGTATTTCCGGGGCCAGCCGGAGGACTATGATCATTGGCAGGCGCTGGGTGCCAGAGGCTGGGGCTGGGACAAGGTCGGCCCCGCCTTCCGCGCGATGGAAGGGCATGAACTGGGCACGGACGAGGTGCGCGGCGGCGACGGGCCGTTACGCATCTCCGTCGAACCCGATCATGATCCACTGACCGAAGCTTTTATTGCGGCCTGTGAGCAGATGGGCCTGCCGCGCGTGGCCGACCTCAGCCGCTCTGGCCGCGAGGGCGTCAGCTATACCAGCCGCACCATCTGGAAGGGCAAGCGCCAGAGTTCGGCGCAGGCTTTCCTGAAGCGCGCGCGCAGCCGTCCCAACCTGCGCATCGTCACCGGCGCGGCGGTCGACAAGGTACTGTTCGACGGTCAACGCGCCATCGGCGTGCGCGCGACCGTCAACGGTGCGTCGGAGGAATTTCTGAGCGGGCGGGAAGTCATCCTGTCGGCGGGCGCGCTGATGTCGCCGCAAATCCTGCAGCGGTCCGGCGTTGGCGCCGGCGCGCTGCTCTCCGGACTGGGCATCCCAGTCGTGGCCAACAGCCCCGGCGTGGGCGAACATATGCTGGAGCACCGGCTGCTCTCGATGATGTACGACATCAAGCAGCCGTACAGCCATAATCTCCAGCTTCGCGGGCTGAGGCTCGTCGGCAATGTTCTGCGCTATTACCTCAAAGGCTCCGGCCCGATGGCAGCGGGCTATGGCAATGTCGGTGCCTTTGCGCGCGTCCTGCCGGAATCGGAGACGCCGGATATCGAAATATTGCTTTCTCCTGCCGTCGCCCTTCCCGACGCGAGGGGCAATCTGATCCCCGATACGGTGCATAGCATCACTCTGTTCGGCTATCCACTGCGGTCGCGAAGCGAAGGATCGGTGAAGATCACCTCCGCCGCCGCCGATGCGCCTGCAAGCATCCGCGCGGGATATCTCACCGACCCCTATGACTGCGCGGTCACGGTCGCCATGCACCGCTATCTTCGCAAACTCATGGCGCAGCCCGCGCTCGCACCCCTGATCGCGGGCGAACGGGAGCCGACGCGCTCGCTGGAGACGGACGAGGAGATACTGGCGGCTTTCCGCCGGATCGGCCAGGCCGGCTATCATGCCTGCGGCACCTGCCGCATGGGCGACTTCGAAGACGCGGTGCTGGACGAGAAACTGCGCGTTCGCGGAGTGAACGGATTGCGGGTCGTGGACGGCTCGATTATGCCGACCATGGTGTCCGCCAACACCAACGGACCGATCATGGCTTCGGCCTGGCGGGCGGCGGATCTGATCCTGGAGGACCGGAATTATTGACGCGGTGAAGGCAAAGGAAGCAGCGGCGAAGATCGACGGGCCGGCCCGCCAGCGCCGCAAGCGCAGGAGCCGCGAGGATGTCGTGCAGCGCATCCGCGAAGCGGCCCGGCAATTGTTCGCCGAGCGCGGCTATGCAGCGGCGACCACCAGGGAAATCGCCCGCCTCGCCGACGTCAGCGAAACCCTGTTGTTCCGCTATTATGGCGACAAGGCCACGCTGTTCAGCGAGGTGGTGACGGAGCCGTTCCAAAAGCTGATGGACGATTTTGTCCAGCGCAATCCCGATCCGAAATTCACCGGCACGCGCGAGGAGGATACGCGTCGTTTCACCCGTCAGGTGTTCGAGCTTTTCGAGGCCAATGAGGAGATGTTTCGCGCCCTGATGGCTGGACCGCGTGTGTCGGGCGGCAATGACGGGGCCTCGGGCTTCGCGGGCCTTTCCGCCTTTTTTCATGAGTCCGTCGATCAGGTGAGCGCCCTCTACGAAGCCGCCGGGATGGAGCCGTCCTTCGACCTCAGGATCGGTGTGCGCCTGGGCTTTGGCATGATCGCATCCAGCGTGCTGATGCGCGATTCGCTTTTCCCCGACTGGACGCCGGATCGCAACGCGATGATCCATGCGCTGGAAGAGCTGGTGGCACGCTCTCTGGCCGGGCCCGCCGATTGACAAAAGGGCTCCGCGAATCTATGTAGTGATTGCTTCATAGAAAGGCGACAGGCGATGAAAACCGCGGTCAAGATTCGGCAGTTCGACGATCCCGATTATAATCCATTCAATTCGGACGAGGCGAACTTCGGTAGCACGCTTGATCCTTATCCCGAGATCGCGAAGTGGCGGACCGAAGCGCCGGTGCTGGAAGGTGACTATCGTCCGAAAATGGGCCTGCAATCGGCCATGTACCCCGACCGCAGGATGTTCACCGTCGTCGGGTCGGACGAAATCCTCCAGTGCCTGACCGATACCGAGCGCTTTTCCAACGCGGGATACAAGTTCAACCTGGGCGCCACTTTCGGCCAGGGCAGCATCAGCACCATGGACAATCCCGAACATGGCCGCTGGCGCAAGATCTTCCAGAAGATATTCCTGCCTCAATTTGTGACGAAATGGGGCGAATCCATCGTCGATCCGGTTGTCCACGATCTGATGGACAAGTTCATACCGCGCGGCGAGGCGGACCTGATCGAGGAATTCACGATACGTTATCCGTTCGAGGTCATCTACAGGCAGCTCGACCTGCCGCAATCCGACGTCGCGACGTTCCAGAAACTGGCCATCGGCCAGACCGACTACATGAATACGGACAAGGCGATCGAAGCAGGGCACAAGTTGGGCGAGTATTTCATCGCCCTGGTGAACGAGCGGCGGCGCAATCCCGGAACCGATCTGGTCAGCCTGCTCGCCACGACCGAGGTGGATGGCGACTATCTGCCCGAACTCGTCCTGATTTCCTTCCTGCGCCAGTTGATGAACGCCGCGGGTGACACGACTTATCGCGGTACGAGCGTGCTGCTGACCGCGCTGCTCGACAATCAGGACCAGTTCGAGGCGATCCAGCAGGACCGCAAGCTCATTCCCATGGCGATCGAGGAAGCGCTGCGTTGGGATGGGCCGGTCGCGGTTCAGATGCGCCTGGCAAAACATGATGTGGTGCTTGGAGGCGTCGAGATTCCCGCGGGATCGCTGCTGGACGTGGTCGCCGGTGCGGCGAATCGCGACCCCGCCATCTTTCCGGACCCGGACAAGTTCGACATTTTCCGGGAACGCAAGCCCCACTTCTCCTTCTCGCGTGGTCCCCACATATGTGTAGGCCAGCATCTGGCCCGCGTGGAAATGACGCGCGCGCTCCATGCCGTGCTAGATAATCTGCCGAATCTGCGGTTCGATTCCGACCGGCCACGACCGGAAATACGCGGATCGATGATGCGTGTTCCCAAGCATCTTTACGTCCGTTTCGGTGCCTGATCGGCCAGCAATTTTTCTGGAGAGATAAACGCGTGCCTATTGTCATCATCACGACGCGCGACGGTGAAGAACGGAATCTGGAGGCCCGCAACGGCTCGTCGTTGATGGAGGTTATCCGCGATGCCGGGGTCGACGAACTGCTTGCCCTGTGCGGGGGATGCTGTTCCTGCGCGACCTGCCATGTAAAAATCGATCCCGCCTTCGCGGCCTTGCTTCCGCCAATCAGCGAAGATGAAAGCGATCTGCTCGACAGCTCCGAACACCGCGACGAGCATTCGCGGCTATCATGCCAGATCCCGGTCAGCGATGCTCTGGAGGGCATGCGCCTCACGATCGCTCCAGAAGACTGAGACGGGCGTCGACCGGCCAAGCCACCGAACCATTTTGCCAGGAGAGCCGAGATGCAGACCATTGCCGACACCACCGTGCATCGGCCCGACCATATCCCCGCCGAGCTGGTCCGCGATTTCGACCTCTACGATATTCCCGGTTCCGCCGACGATGTGCAGGCGGCCTTTGCCGCCATCCAGCAGGCTTGCCCGGACATCTTCTGGACGCCGCACAATGGCGGGCACTGGGTCGCCACGCGCGGCGACGACATCATTGCCATGCAGCGGGACTTCGGACATTTTTCGCACAAGCATATCGTCCTGCCTCCCATGCCGGAGGGTACGCCACGCCAGATTCCGCTGGAGATGGATCCGCCGGAACATGCGCGATACCGCCGGCCGCTGATGCAGGCGCTCATGCCCGCAATCGTCGCCGAGCTGGAATCCACGGTCCGTGACGTTGCCATCGCTGCAATCGAGAAAGTGCTGCCGCAGGGCGAATGCGAGTTCATCGAGGATTTCGCGAAGGTTCTTCCGATCCACGTCTTTCTGGAGCTGGTGAATCTGCCCCTCGCCGACAAGGCCGTGCTGCTCCCGCTCGCCGAGGATTCGGTGCGTGGCCGGGATGCGGAGACGCGGCTGCGCGCCCATATGGAAATGGGCGCCTATCTGATCGACAAGGTGCGCGCCCGGCGGGACAATCCGGGCAATGACCTGCTCAGCAAGCTCGTAAACGTCGATCTGGGCGACGGTCGGATCTCTGAAAAGGAAGCGGTGGACTACGCCACCCTCGTCCTGTTCGGCGGCCTCGACACCGTCGCGGGCATGATCGGCTTCATTGCGCGGTTCCTCGCGCTCAATCCCGGCCATCGGCGCCAGCTTGTCAAGCGGCTGGACGACGATGCCTATCTGAAGAACGCGATCGAGGAATTGATCCGCCGTCATGGCCTCGCCAATACGGCGCGGGTCATCGTCGAAGACTTCGACTACAACGGCGTGCACTTCCGCGCGGGCGACCGTATCCTGCCCGCCAATCTGTTCGTGGGCATCGACGACAGGCTGAACGATGCCCCCCTTGTCGTCGATTTCGAGCGGGCAAAGCCTGTCCACGCGGCGTTCGGCAATGGGGCACATGCCTGTCCCGGCGCGGTGCTGGCGCGCCGCGAGGTGCGCATCTTCCTGCAGGAATGGCTGAGCCGCATCCCCGATTTCCAGATCAGGCCGGAGACCAGGCCGATCCTTGCCACCGGGATGGTCAATGGCGTGCTGCGTCTGGAGCTTGTCTGGCCCTAGAGCATTACGCGCGAAATCTGCACCATCCCCCGCTCGTCCTGGGCTTGTCGAAGGAGGCGAAGCCTGGCGATGCGCCAGCGTCCTTCGACAAGCTCAGGACGAGCGGGTCTCGATTCAGGTTTCCTGCCTTTTGCCCCAAGCCAGAGGGCGCGGACCTGGGGCAGGTGGTGACGGTCCTTGCCGAAGCCTGCTGTGGGGCTGATAGTCGTCCGGGCGCGTGACCTGCGAAGGAGGTGCCATGCCCCGCAAACCCGTGGATCAGCTCAATGTTGGCCGGTCCTACTACACGCGGCAACTGCCCGGCCTCGATGTCGAGCATTTCGGGCCGCTCTGGCATTTCTTCACGGTCGGCCATCTTGTCGCGACGGACCTCGACGCCATTGCCGGGAAGCTGGGGTGCGGCTTCGCCGACCTCGATCTCCTGGGTACGCTCGCCATAGACGAACGCAGCGCCCTGCGCGCCACCGACCTTGCCTCCACCCTCTTTGTCTCCAACGCCGTGGTCTCCACGCGCATCGCCCGGCTGGAGAAGCAGGGCCTCCTCGAGCGGCGGCGCAACGCGCGGGACAAGCGCGCCTTCGACCTGCTCCAGCCTGTGTCCGGTGAAAATGCACGACACCGAATTGCCGATGCCCTCGAAGCTGATGTTCTCGAAGCTGATGTTCTCGATGATGGGTGCCAATCGCGATCCGAATATATTCGATGATCCCGACAGGTTCAGGATCGACCGTCCGCTCAACCAGGCGAAGCGGCATCTTTCCTTCGGGTACGGCGTCCATTTCTGCCTCGGCGCTCCTATTGCCCGGCTGGAGGCGCAGATCAGCCTGCGCAAACTGGTCGAGCAGCTGCCCGACCTGCGGCTTACCGGCACGCCGGAGCGAATCGACAGCTGGATCTACTGGGGTCAGCGCGAACTGCCCGTGGCCTGGGACTGAAGGGCGGGAACCGACAGGAAATCGCATCCATCGCCTATCTGAAATGTCGGCCCGCTCCGCCCGTCACGGCTTGGCCTTTTCCCGCGCCTCAGTCACCAAGAGAGCAACCCAATCGCCCCTGCGGGTCCGCAACCTCCGGCGGACAGGCGACCCGCCAGAGCTTTGAGAGGAATCCATCATGACGGACTATGACCTGGTCATTCGCGGCGCGACGATCCTTGACGGCAGCGGCGCCGAGCCGTTCGACGCGGACGTCGCCGTCAAGGATGGCGTCATCATCGCAGTGGGTCAGGTCAGCGGCGCGGGCGCGGAGGAGATTGACGCGCGCGGCCGCATCGTGACGCCCGGCTTCATCGACGTGCACACTCATTATGACGGTCAGATCACCTGGGAGAACCGCCTCGCCCCCTCGTCCGACCATGGCGTCACCACCGTCGTGATGGGCAATTGCGGCGTCGGCTTCGCGCCGGTTCGCGCCGGCGACCATCACCTGATGATCAAGCTGATGGAAGGCGTGGAGGACATTCCGGAGGTCGTCATGGCCGAAGGCGTCCCCTTCAACTGGGAAACCTTTCCTGATTATCTCGACGCGATTGAAAAGCGGGAAAGCGACATCGACTTCGCCGCGCAGCTGCCGCACAGCCCCCTTCGCGTCTATGTCATGGGCGAGCGCGGCGCCAATCTCGAACCGCCGACCGACGGGGATCTGGCCGAAATGCGGCGGCTGACCCGGGAGGCGATCGAAGCGGGCGCGCTGGGCGTCACCACCTCGCGTAGCTATGCTCATCAGTTTCGCGATGGTCGGCCCGCGCCGTCGGTAAGAACGGAGGATCAGGAGATCCTGGCGCTGGCGGCGGGCCTGCACGATGCCGGCAAGGGCGTGTTCCAGATGGTGCCCAGCTATGACGTGACGGCGGCCGAGCGCATGGAACTGCTGCGCGACATCGCTCGCACATCCGGGCGTCCCGTCTCCTTCACCTTCATGCAGTCGCCGCGCGGGCCGGCCGACTGGAAGGAAATGCTGGGCGCCCTCGAAACCGCCAAGCAGGACGGGCTGGAAATCCGGGGCCAGATCATCCCGCGTCCGACCGGCGCCATGCTGGGACTGGAGCTGTCGCTCCACCCGTTCGCCTTCAACCCGAGCTTCCGCGAGATCGAGCATCTGCCGCTGGTGGAAAAGGTGCAACGGATGCGCGACCCCCAATACCGAAAGCGCCTGATCGCGGAGGAACCGCAGGACCCGCACGCCTTCTTCATGTTCGTCATCTCGGACCTCGACGCTCTTTTCGTGCTGGGCAACCCGCCGAACTACAATCCGCATCCCGACGAGAGCATCGCGGCGCGGGCGCGGGCCATGGGGGTTGATCCCAAGGAACTCATCTACGACGCACTGCTCCAGCGCGACGGCCGCGAGGTGCTTTATCGCCCGCTGGGCAATTCCGAGGGTGAGCGCTTCCAGAGTTCCGGTCTCAATCTGGTGAAGAACGACCGCACATTTCCCGCACTCGGCGACGGCGGTGCGCATTACAGCATGATCTGCGATGCGGCATATACCACCTACTTCCTCACCTATTGGGTACGCGACGCGGAGGAGGCCCGGAAAATCGAGCTGCCTTATGCCATCCGCAAGCTCACCTTCGAACCCGCCCACGCGGTAGGCCTCGGCGATCGCGGGCTGGTTCGGCCGGGTTACAAGGCCGATCTCAACATCATCGACATGGAAAGGCTGCACCTCTACGCGCCGCACGTCACATATGACCTGCCCACCGGGGGACGGCGCCTGTCGCAGCGCGCGGATGGTTATGAAGCGACCATCGTCAGCGGTGTCGTGACGTATCGCAACGGCCGCTCGACCGGAGCTCTGCCGGGTCGTCTGGTGCGCGGCTGCCGCGGGGCGCCTCACATCGCCGACCAGGAAATTCTCGAGCGGGCATGACCGGCCGATCACTGGAAAGAGGACCACCGATGGCAGACACAAAGCTGACGCCCGAACTCATCGCCTTCGTTCAGGAACAGAAGGATCGGGCGGATATCCTGGCCGCGCTTCACCGCTATACGCGCGGCGTCGACCGGCATGACCGGGAACTGATGCTCTCCGCCTATTGGCCCGATGCCTTTGACGAGCACGGGGTTGCCGAAGGCGTCGCCGCGCAGTTCGTCGACTGGGCGCTCGGCTGGCATCATGAGAACCAGACCAGGCATCAGCATATCATCAGCAATCACACGGTCGAGTTCGACGGCGACACCGCCCATGGCGAGACATATTACATCTTCTGGGGCGAAAACCGGGAGGGGCCGCCGACCCTCGCCTTCGGCCGCTACGTCGACCGCTTTGAAAGGCGGGACGGTGAATGGCGCATCGCACATCGCGTCTGCGTCAACGAACTGTCCGGCCAGTTCATTGCACCGCCCATCTCCGAGGCGTGGAAGGACATGCTCTACAAATCCGGCCCCAGCCGCCGCGATAAGGGCGACGTTTCGTATGTTCGCCCGCTTACCAGGGAGCGCGCCATCGCCTGATACGGATCGGGGCCGACGGGCGCTTAATCTTGCCGGAGCGGTTCCGGCACGGTCAGTCGGGGCCAAGCGCCCAGTCGATCCGCTCGGTCAGGAAACTGAGCACCGCGCGGACATGCGGCATGGCCAGTCTTTCCTTGGAGCCCATCAACACGACCGACAGCGGTGACTGCGCCAGGTCCGGAAGGACGGGCAACAGCGTACCGGCCTCCAGATCGCGCCGTGCCAGCATTTCCAGATTCTGCGCGATGCCCAGACCCGCGCGCGCGGCAGCCATGATCGCGGCGCCGTCGTTGAAGGAGAAGGCTGCCGGTGGCCGGACACGCACCTTGCGGGCATCATCCGCGAAGATCCACGGATTGCCGCCCGGCATCTCCACGCTGGCATAGAGGATGCAGCGGTGATGGCTGAGGTCGTCGGGAACGAGGGGCACGCCGTGCTGCTCGAGATAGGATGGCGATGCCACGCAGACCAGCCGCGTCTGCCCCAATGGCACGGTGAGCCAGTCCGACGACGGTATCTCGCCCGCACGCATGACGATATCGAACCCGTCCAGGCGAAAGAACGTTCCCCTGTCACCCAGCGTGAGATCGAGGGTGATGTCGGGATGCAGACGGCGAAATTCAGCGAGCGCCGGCACAACGAAGGCGTGGCCTACCGAGGCGGGGACATCGACCCGTACCCGTCCCCGCGGCCCGCTACCCGGATGCAGCGCCTTTTCCGCGGTCGCGTAGGCGTCCAGCGCGGCTCGTGCGTGTTCCAGTAACTGCCGACCGTCCGCGGTCAGGTCGACGCGCCGGGTCGTGCGGTTGAACAGGCGTGCACCCAGATGCTCTTCGAGACGGCTGATGTGCAGGGTCATCATGGCTGTCGACAGGCGCATCCGTGCCGCGGCCTTGGTGAAGGAGGCCTCCTCCGCGACCGCGACGAATGCTTCCATGGCGTTGAGCCGATCCATCGCTGCTTTTCCGAGTCTCCAGCGCCGGTTTTCACGCGCCGGCCCGTACCGCGCGACAAGAATAGACATGCGTTCCCGCGCATCACAGCCCCCGCTGGTCGACCATCATGGATATGGTGCTTCGCATTTGCCGCGTATCAGCGCTGGCGATGCTTGGTCCGCGCTCTCACTGTTTCGACAGAATGTGAGGAGGCAAAGGATGAAGGATTGGCCGCATTATGTCGATCTGCTGAAGGGCGCGGAACAACTCGCGTCACGCCTAGCTTTTCCCGACAGCGATCTGATGAAGGCGCAGCTCTGGAGACAATTCGCGATGAACATCGCGCAGGGTTATTTCCTGCTGTTTCAGTCGAGCCCGGACCATCCCGAATTCGCGCCGTTCGAAAACAGCGTCTTCCTCGCCCAGCCCAATCCCGATGCGGTCTATTATTACGCTCCGGTGGACGGCCGCGGCGTCTACCGGGTGGTCGGCGAGCGAGGCAACGCGCCGGTGGCGGGGTTCGCTTTGGGTAGCCGCATCATCGGCATGGACGCGCTGCCCGGACGCGGGCTCGGCAATCATGACATGGACGATCTCAGCCTCGACGCCGACGGTAAGTTCGAGGTGATCTTCAGCACCGAACGACCCGCGGGCTACGGGGGCGACTGGCGGCCGATGGACCCGGAGACGGATTTCATCATGGCCCGCCAGTTCTCCTATGATTGGGGCAGGGAACGGGACGTCGTGCTCGCCATAGAGCGCCTCGACGCGGTGTCGCCGATCCGCCCGGCCCTGTCGGCCGAAGAGATCGACGCGAAGCTGACGCATCTGTTGGGCGGTTATGCCCGCAACCTGTCCGGCATCTGTCTTGGCGCCGTCAATCGCTGCGCGAAGCGCGGTTTCATCAACCGGTTCAACCTGAACAGCTATCAGGAACTGGGCAATGGTGAGGATTGGCCGCAGACCTATTGGGAAACGGTGTTCGACATCGCCGGGGACGAGGCACTCATCATCGAGAGCGATCTTCCCGAACGGCGGCTCTACTGGAATGTGCAGGTTATCGACGGATTGTGGAACCAGGTCGACTATGTCTATCAACAGTCGAGCCTGAACGGCCATCAGGCAGTGGTGGACAGCGACGGCAGGTTCCGTGCCGTGCTGTCACACCGCGATCCGGGCATTGCCAACTGGCTCGATACGGGCGGCAATCTGTATGGCATGATGATCGGCCGCTGGTATCGCTGTTCCAGCGAGCCTCTTCCGGCGATTACGAAGGTGAAGTTCGCCGATCTCGACCAGCATCTGCCCGAAGACACGCCCCGGATCGGCGAGGCGGAACGTGCCGAGGCATTGCGCAAGCGTCGCATCGGCTCGCAGCTTCGCCGCAAATGGTGAAAACGAGGGGAAAAATGATATGAGCGGTTATCTGGACAGCCGCGCCAATTTGCATGGCAAGGTCGCGGTCGTGATCGGCGGCGGGGGCGGCATCGGCGCGGGCGTGTCGCTGGCCCTCGCCCGCGCCGGCGTCGACCTGGCAATATGCGACATCGACGCGGAGGCGCAGGCGACGACGGAAGCCGCGATCGATGCTCTGGGACGCCGGGTGTCGGCGCATGTCCTCGACGCCGCGGATGCCGATGCTCTCGACGCCTTTTATGACGCGGTGGAGGCGGAATTTCCCCGGCTCGACATTGTCGTCAACGTCGCGGGCGGAACAAAGCGGCAACCGCTGATGGAGGCCAGCCGCGCCGACATCGCGCGCGATGTCCAGCGCAATTACGGCTATGTCGTGCAGTCGGTGCAACGGGCCATCCTCCTCCTGCGGCGGTCGGAGGGCGGAGGCAGCATCATCAACTTCACCACCATTGAGGCGCATCGCGGCGCGGCGGGCTTTTCCGTCTATGCGGGCGCAAAGGCCGCCACGGCCAACTTCACTCGCTCGATGGCGGTGGAACTGGGCAAGGAGAAGATCCGCCTGAACTGCATCGCGCCGGATACCACGTTCAGCAAGGGTAATGCCGCCGCGATGCCGCCCGAATTCGCGGAGGGCTTCACGCGCCTGTCCGGGCATGCGCAGCCCAAGGGCCTGCAAATGTACATCCCGTACGGCGAAGCGCCGCCGGTCGAGGCGCTGGGTGACGCCGTGCTGTTCCTGGCCTCCGATCTTTCCACCTTCGTCTCCGGCATGACGCTGCACGTGGATGGCGGGACGATGGCGGCGGCGGGTTTCCTCGAGTGGCCCTTCGGCGACGGATTCGTCCCGATGCCGCTCGCCGGCACGCTGGAGCGCATGTATCGCGACGGTGACCCTGCGTAAGGATCGCCATCGCTCATGAGTAACTCCGGACGGATCAGCCGACCATGCCCTTGGCCACTTCGACAATCTCGGCGGTCTGCGGGGCAAAGGCCGTTTCGAGCGGCTTGGAGAAGGGCACCGGACAGAAAGCGCCGCCAAGCCGCCTGACCGGCGCCTTCAGTTTGCCGAACAGTTCTTCGTTCAGCACCGCCGCGATCTCCGCGCCGACGCCGAAGGGCGTTACGGCCTCGTGGACGATCATCGCCCGGCCCGTTTTGGCGACCGACGCCAGCACCGCCTCGCGATCCCAGGGCGCGACAGTCCGCAGGTCGATGAGTTCGGCCGAAATGCCCGCTTCCGCCAGCTTTGCGACCGCAGGCGTCGCCTCGTGGATCATCCGCGAATAGGCGATGATGGTGAGGTCGGTTCCTTCTGCCAGCACATTGGCTTTGCCAATCGGTACTCGCTGCCCCTTTTCGGGCGCCGCGGCCGGAGTCCAGTAAGTGGGCCCGTTCTCGATGAACAGTACCGGATCTGGATCGTCGATGGCGCTGCGCATCAGACCATAGGCGTCCTGCGGGCTGGAGGGGGCGAGGACCTTGATGCCCGCGGTGTGAGCGAACCATGCCTCCAGATAGTCGCTGTGCTGACCGCCGGAGGAAAAGCCGGTGCCGGTCATGGTGCGTATAACGATGGGCACATGGGTCTGGCCGCCCGACATGAAGCGCAGCTTTGCCGCGTGGTTTACGATCATGTCCATCGCGACCGTGGTGAAGTTCATCAGCATGATCTCGGCAACGGGCTTAAACCCGATCATGCTGGCGCCGATTGCCGCGCCGATGATCGCCTGTTCCGAGATCGGAGTGGAACGCACGCGCTGATCGCCGAACCGGGAGGATAGCCCCTTGGTGACGCCACAGACGCCGCCTTCTTCCGGGTCGGCGACATCCTCGCCCAGGACGACGACATTCTCGTCCTCCTCCATCGCATCGGCAATGGCGGCGTTGATCGCCTGCAAGGTGGTCGCCTTGGCGGGCTTGGTCATGGTTTCGGTACTCATCAGGCCAGCTCCTCCGCGAAGACGTCGCGCTTCAGTTCCTCGACGCCGGGGAAGGCGCTGGCGAGGGCGCATTCGATAGCCTCGTCAATCTCCTTCTCGGTCGCGGCCTCCATGGCGGCGAGCTGTTCCTCGGTCGAAATTCCGTCAGCGATCAGCCTTGCACGGAAGCGGGAAACGGGGTCGTTCTCCATGGCTTCGGCCTTGCGCGCCTTGTCCATGTAGGCGTCCTGGTCGCCGAACACATGGCCGTGGAAGCGATAAGTCATCGCTTCGATCAAGGTCGGCCCGCCGCCGGCGCGGGCACGGGCCACGGCCTCGTTGGCGGCGGCATACATCGCGAAGGGGTCGTTACCGTCGACGCGTTCGCCCGCCATGCCATAGGCCGCCGCGCGATCCGCGACGCGCACATTGCTGGTCTTGTGATAGGCCGTGTGCTCGCCCCATTCATTGTTCTGGCACAGGAAGATCACGGGCAGCTTCCAGACGGCAGCGAGGTTCAGGGACTCGTGGAAAGCGCCGATATTCGACGCGCCGTCACCAAAGGTGGCCACTGTCACGCGGCCATCGCCGCGCATCTGAGATCCCCAGGCGAGACCATTGGCGATCGGCATGGAGGAGCCGACGATACCGGTCGTCACCATCACGCCCTTTTCGGGATAGGTGAGGTGCATCGGCCCGCCCTTCCCCTTGCAGGTGCCGTCGACGCGGCCGGCAATCTCCGCCCATAGATCCTTGAGCGGGAAGCCCTTGGCCAGCATGTCGTGGGTGCCGCGATAGATGGTGCACAGATAGTCGTCGTCGTTCAGGTTGACGGACATCGCGCTGGGAATGACCTCTTGGCCGCGCGGGCTGTAATAAGGCATGACGAGACGCCCGCTCATGACGACCTTGCGCGAACGTTCGTCGTTCGCCTTGATCAAGGCCATCCGGCGGTAGATTTCCACTTGGGTCGCCGCATCCGGCACTGCCCTGTTGCTCATGGTTCAACCATCCTTTTCTGGCGGTTCGCAAATGCTACCGAATGCGGTCCCGAAGTTATGGGAGGGCCGGAAGCCCCTGGTCCACAGCCGCGTTACGATATCGCGGTTGTGAAGGTTTGCGGTATTCAACCGACAAGCTCGAACAGCGCCGCAGCGCCCATCCCGCCGCCGATGCACATGGTGACGACGGCGTTTTTGGCGCCGAGCCGCCGTCCCGCAAGCAGCGCGTGGCCCGTCATGCGCGATCCCGTCATGCCGAAAGGATGGCCGACGGAAATCGCCCCGCCATCGACATTCAGCCGCTCCTGCGCAATTCCCAGTCTGTCCCGGCAATACAGGGCCTGGCTCGCATAGGCCTCGTTCAGTTCCCACAAGTCGATATCATTCACCGTCAGACCGAGCCGGTCCAGCAGCCTGGGCACCGCGAAGACGGGGCCGATGCCCATCTCGTCCGGTTCGCATCCCGCCGCCTGCATGCCCTTGTAGAGGCCCAGGATCGGAATGCCGCGCCGTGCCGCCTCGTCGGCGTCCATGACGACGCACACGCTGGAGCCGTCGGACAACTGGCTGCAATTGCCCGCCGTCACCGTGCCGCCCTCGAAGAGGGGCTTCAGCTTCGCCAGTCCTTCGATGTCCGTCCCCGGACGATTGCACTCGTCCCTCGTCAGCGTGACCTCTTCCTGCCCCACAACGGCCAGCGACTTGTCGACGACGTTCCTCACCGCGGCGATTGGCACGATTTCCTCGTCGAACCAGCCATTTTCCTGCGCGGCGACGGTGCGGGCCTGACTGATCACGGCGAATTCGTCCTGCGCCTCGCGGCTCACGCCGTAGCGGCGGGCGACGAGATCGCCCGTCAGGTTCATCGCCATGTAGATTTCGGGCTTGTGCTCCAGCAGCCATTCGTCCTTGTTGCGAAAGGTGTTGCGATGCGGATCGACCAGCGACACCGTCTCCACGCCGCCCGCTACATAAATGCCGCCCTCTCCCGCGCGAATGCGCTGCGCCGCATAGGCGATGGTCTGGAGGCCGGAGGCGCATTTGCGGTCCATCGTGACGCCGCAGACGCTGATCGGCAGCCCCGCCCGCAGAGCCGCCTGACGCGCGATGTTGGAGCCGACCGCGCCTTCGCACCGGGCCGAGCCCAGCAGCACGTCCTCGACCTCGCCGGGGTCGATACCCGCCCTGGCGACGGCCGCCGCGATGACATGCCCGGCCATCGTCGCGCCGTGGAGATTGTTGAGGGCGCCCCGGTGGGCCTTGCCGATGGGCGTTCGCGCCGTGGCGACGATCGCTGCTTCCTTCATCTCTCGAATGTCTCCCGTAGGTCCGGGCGACAGTTAGGCATTTGGCGATCCCGGTACCATGGCAGCGGGCCTTCATCACGTTTCCGATGTTTTCCCGTTGGCTTGACCATCGGTGGCCGCGGCCCACAAAGCAGGAACGACCCGTCAATGCAGGAACCCTACATGACCATCACCCTAGAGAAGCAAGGCCCGGTCGCCATCGTGACGCTCGACCGTCCGCAGACCAAGAATGCCATCACGCAGGAGATGCGGGGCCAGTTCTATGGGGCGTTCGAGGAGATCGCGCTGGACCATGACGTAAGTGCAGTGATCCTCACCGGCGCGGGAGGCGATTTCTGCTCGGGTATGGACGTAGGCGGTCTGGGCCGGGGCGGCGTCACGGGGTCGATGGACCGGATGCACACGCTCAACCGCATCGCCAGGGCCATATATTCCCTCAAGAAGCCGACCATTGCGGCAGTGCCGGGGATCTGCGTCGGCGTCGGCTTCTCCTATGCGTTGGCCTGCGACATCGTGCTGGCGGGCGAGAAGGCGAAGTTCGCCGCCATCTTCCGCAATATCGCACTGGCCCCCGATGGCGGGCTTGTCTGGCATCTGCGCCAGTTGCTGGGCGTGCAGAAGGCCAAGGAGCTGATCTATTCGGGCCGCGTCATTCGCGCCGACGAGGCGGTGGCGATGGGTCTCGCCTATGAAAAGGTCGCCGACGATGCCCTGATGGACCGCGCCATGGAACTGGCGGCCAGCTTCGCCGCCGGCCCCACCGTCGCTATGGCCCTCGCCAAGCGGCAGTTCGACCTCAGCTGGAACGCCAGCTTCGAGCAATATCTCGACATGGAAGCCACCATGCAACCGATCGCCAGCCGCACCGAGGATCATGAGGAAGGGCTCAAGGCCTTTCGCGAGAAACGCAAGCCCGAGTTCCGGGGGGCGTGACCGGCATGATCCAGCCCGAAGCCGAATGGCGCGCTCATCTTGAGGAGGGCCGCTTCATGATCCAGCGGAGCCGTTCGACCGGCGGTCACGTCTTCTACCCGCGCGTGGCGCATCCCGGCACCGGCGCGGACGATCTGGAATGGGTCGAGGCGTCAGGCAAGGGCACGGTCCATGCCGTCACCGTGGTCCGCAAGAAAGACCCGGCCGACAGCTATAATGTCGTGCTGGTCGATCTCGCCGAGGGGCCGCGGCTGATGAGCCGCGTCGACGCTATCGCGGTGGACGAGGTGAAAATCGGCATGGCGGTCCGCGCCAGAATTATCGACGAAGGGCACAAGCCGTTGCTCGTCTTTGTGCCGGCATGAGCGCTCATTACGGATTTCCGCGCGGGCGCACCGCAATCGTCGGCGCCGCGACTTTCGGCATCGGCAGATGCCCCGGCGTCTCGGCGATCGACATGGCGGCCAAGGCGACGCTGCTCGCGCTTGCGGATGCGGGCATCGCCCTGTCGGAAGTGGACGCACTATACACCTCCGCCCCTTACGAAGCGCTCGGCGGGATGGAGCTGGCGGAATACCTGGGCGTCACGCCCAAGGTGACGGATTGCAATCGCACCGGCGGTTCGGCGTTCGAGGTCTATGTGCAGCAGGCGGCGCTGGCGCTGGAGGTGGGGCTGATCGACTGCGCGCTGATCGCCTATGGTTCCAACCCGGCGAGCAACCCGCCACCGGGAGTGGGCATGACCAGGCAGAGCCCGTGGGAGGCGCCCTATCGGCCTCTCGCGCCGATCTCCTCCTATGCGCTGGCGGCAAGCCGGCACATGCACCTCTACGGCACCACGCGCGAACAACTGGCGGAAGTCGCCGTGGCCGCGCGGCAATGGGCCCAGCTGAACCCGGAGGCGGCAGTGCGCGAGGCGCTGACCGTCGAGGATGTGCTGAACGCCCGGATGGTGTCCGACCCTCTGACGGTGCGTGACTGCTGCCTTTTCAACGATGGCGCCGCCGCGGTAGTGATGGTTCGCGCCGATCGGGCGAAGGACTGCGCGAAGGCGCCGGTCCATGTGCTGGGCGCCGCCCATGCCGTCACTCATCGCGAAATCAGTTCCATGCCTGACCTTACCGTGACGGGCGCGGCGATCTCCGGGCCGCAGGCTTTCGCGCAGGCCGGCGTCGGTCCGGGCGATATCGACGTCGTGATGCTCTACGACGCCTTCACTATCACGCCGATCCTGTTCTTTGAGGATCTTGGCTTCTGTCCCAAGGGCGAAGGCGGCCGTTTCATATCCGGCGGCCACATCGCGCCGGGCGGCGGACTTGCGCTCAACACCAATGGCGGGGGACTGTCCTGCGTGCATCCGGGCATGTATGGGCTGTTCCTCCTGGTCGAGGCGGTGCGCCAGCTTCGCGGGGAGGCGGGCGAACGGCAGGTCCGGGACGCCCAGTTGGCCCTCGCCCATGGCAATGGCGGCGTGCTGTCGAGCGAGGCGACGGTGATCCTGTCGCGCGCCTGATCGGAGGATAGGGTGATGAACGCTGCAGAAGAATTGCTGCGCGGGATGTTCCGCTTCGGCGGGCAGGATGGCGACGTTTTCGGTACGAGCGCACCGCCGGATGGCCGGGCCATGGCGGATTATTTCCATGCTGATGTCTGCCACAGCCTCTTCGGGCCGAGCGGTACGAAGGAAATGCTGGCGGGCCGGGACGCCTTTCTGGCGTTCGTCGCTCGGTGTGCCGATGCGCTGTCGGACCGGCATGACGAAATCCTGTCAATCAACGGCATCGGAGCCGAATGCGCGGTCGTCCATGCCAAAGCGCGGCGCAAGAGCAAGGCGACGGGCGAGGATATTCGCTACGAATGGGCGATGGTGTATCGCGTCGAGGACGGCAGGATCACTTATGGCGCCGACATGCTCGATGCCGACGCCCAGGACTTTTGGGGACGCGTGCTCGGCTGACCGATTCATCAGACCTTGGGGACAACCGCCGAATCGGGCGCCGTGTCGAGCGCGGTATCGGGGCGACCGCGCACCAACGGATAGAAGACTTCCTCGGTCCAGTGCGGGTCCTTGCCCGGTATGCCATATCGCCAGGGCCGGCCCTTGGGGATGTAGAGGGTTCCGAACATCCAGTCATACAGGGCGATCGTCACCGCATAGTTGCGGAACGGCCCCCCATCCTTGCCATAGCCATGGTGGCTGTGGTGGATGCCGGGCGAGACGATGACATGTTCCAGCGCGCGGAACATCGGCCCGGCAACCTTGTGGGAACGCAACTTGTCGTCCCAGCGGAAATTCGCATGAGTGATGAGGTTCCACATATAGATGGTGACGGATGTGAGCGCGGCCGCCTTTTCCTGGCCAAGATAAAAGACGATGGCCAGAACCCAGGCCGTCGGCACGATGAAGTACCAGAAGCCATTGATCCGCACCGTCAGCAGGACGCTCATGTATTTGCCGGAATGGTGCGTGCGATGCAGGCGCCAGAGCCACGGATTCTTCCATTTGGCGGCCTCATGCGCCCAGCGATGCACCCAGTAGAAGGCAAACTCCGCCGCCAGCAACGTGGCGAGATAGCCGTAGAGCACCGGCGTACCGGCAAAAGTGCCGCGCCACTGCGGCAGGATCAGCCCGATCGTCCAGCCAAGCACAAGGGCCGACACCGGCCGTGCGACCGCCAGTCCGGTGAGGGCGGCGCCCCACAGCACGCGCCGCTCGCCGGCGGTGTGGACCCCTTTATGGCGTCCGGCGAGTATCTCCGCGACCAGCACGACCAGCGTCGCCGCGATCATGTACATGCCGTAAAACATCCTCGATCTCCTTGTCCTTGGATGCAGGCTAACGCGGCTTGCCCATCACATCCAATGCATAGTAATGTGGATTCCCATGAGATTTAGGCATTGATTGATTTGCGGCGCATGCAGCATGCCGTCGTTCTCGCCCGGGTCGGCAGCTACGTCGGCGCGGCGCAGGCCCTCGGCCTGACTCAGCCCGCCCTCAGCCGCAGCATACAGTCGATCGAGGCGGATTATGGCCTGCGCCTCTTCGATCGAGGACGCGGCGGCGTTGTCGCCACCGATGCTGGCGCCGAGTTCGTCGCCAGGGCCGAACAGTTGCTGATCGACGCCCGGGCGCTCGACGACATCATGCGAGGGCAGCTCGATGGAACGGCGGGGGAGGTCCGCTTCGGCATGGGACCACTGATTGCCTCAGCCTGTCTGAAAGATGCCCTGCCGCGCCTGCTGAGCATGTTCCCATCCATCCACCTACGGGCAACGATCGGCGGTTCCGCAGCCTTGCTCGACCAGATCCTCGGCGGCGCCATGCAGTTCGCGATCTGCGCCGGCGAAGGGTTGCCGCGCGGGGATTTCGCGATCGAGCCAATGGGACGGCTACCGTTGTGCCTTATCGCGCGCGCCGGCCATCCGCTCGGCACTGGCGGCGTTCACGTCGCCGATCTCGCCGGCTTTCCGCTCGTCGGTGGCAGTATCGACGATCGTGTCGTCGCGATGGAAAACGACTATGCTCCGCAACTCGTCTGCGACAATTACGAGATTCTGAGGTCCGTCACCCTGTCCAGCGATACCCTGTGGCTGACGTCCCCCGCGGTTGTCATGCGCGAATTGTCGGAAGGCACCATGCTCAAGATCGACTGCGTCGATCTTGTTTCCGACAGTTATGAAGTGGTACTGATCAGCCGTCGGCGTGGTGCCATGTCGCGCGCCGCGACCTTGATCCTCGACGATCTTCGAGCGGAGCTAACCCCGCATTTTGCTGAAGAGCCGCCGCCTTTGTAATCAGTCAGCCGGCTTTGAGCGGGCGCGCAATGCGACCCGTCCCTTGCCGAACGGGGCATCGCGGTTGGCCAGCGCCTCCTTCAGCCCCTTTTCCGCCATATCTTTCTTGAATTGCGCCCGGCGCGGTCCCTGGCTGAGATGCGCGCGCGCATCCAACTCCGCCGCGTAACGCTGCGACTGCTTGGCGCCCGCCAGTTCCATCTGCATGTTCACCACGCGCTTGTGCGTGGCAAGTATTTCGGCGTCCACTCTGGCGATGCGGCGCGCCAGATCTGCGGCCTGCGCGTCGATTTCCTCGGCGGGATAAGCTTCCATCACGAGGCCGATCTTCGCGGCGTCGAGACCGCTGATCGTGTCGCCGGTGAACAGCATCCGTTTCGCCCATTGGGGGCCGCAGTGATAGAACCACAGGTTGGTGGGCGGCGTACCGTTGGCGCGCGCAGCGGGAAAGCCGATCCTCGCCGTGTCAGCCGCCAGAACGATGTCGCAGGAGAACGCGAGGTCTGTTCCGCCCGCCAGGCAGTTGCCCTGGATCTTCGCGACGATCGGCTTGTGCAGGTCGAACATGACGAGCGTCAGATCCTGTTGCCGTTCCAGGTTCCAGATATCGTCGTCCAGCGTTCCCGCACGGGTGCGATAGGCTGCCGGATCATAATCGGTCGCGCTGTCTCCCTTGCCGCCGTAGCTGTCCGTCAGGTCATAGCCAGCACAGAAATCCTTGCCCGCGCCGGACAGCAGGATGACGTTCACGTCCTGCCGATCGTCCGCTTCCAGCAGCGCCTGATGCAGCTCGCGCAGGGTAAGGGCGGAGAGGGCGTTGCGCTTGTCCGGACGGTTCAACGTGATGCGGGCGACGGCGTCACGCACCTCAAAGCTGACGCATTCCGTTGATTTCAGCCATTTCATGCCCATGGCGTATACTCCCCTGTGCAACTTCCGTCACCGCTACATAACTCCACCGGATGCGTGCTGGCGAGGGCGGCGCGCGCCGGTGCGACGTGCATCGGGCATGTGATCTATACCGCCGCCTAGATTGCCGCCCGCCCGGCAAACGGGCAGTCTTTCGTCTGTGACGGAGCATCCGAACGTTGTCACGGCCGCCGCCCCGGCGGGGTTCGAACGGCTCCATGCGCTCGAAGGGGCGCCGTCGAACAGGCCAGGGAGAGTTCGCATCATGGGACGATTGGAAGGCAAGCGCGCCGTCATCATGGGGGCTACCCGGCGGGGCAATATGGGTCAGGCGATCGCCAAACGCTTCATGGAAGAGGGTGCGGCGGTGATCGTTTCCGGTCGGAGCCGGGAAGGTCTGGAAGATTTTGCTGCCGAGACCGGGGCCATCGCGATCCCTTGCGACGTGGCGAGCCGGGCGCAGATCCAGGACCTGGCGGACCGGGTGATGGCCGATCATGGCGGCATCGACATTGCGGTGAATGCAGCCGCCATCGGCTCTCCCGCGAAGTTCGAGGAGGAGACGGAGGAGCAGATTGACGACATCCTGTCGATCATCTTCAAGGGCGGCCTCTTCTTCATGCAGGTCATGGTTGGCGCGATGAAGCGCGATCGGGCCATCGGGCGAGGCGGCTCGATCATCAACATCTCATCCGCCGTGGCCGACATCATGTCCGACGACCATTGCAGCTACATGGGCGCGAAGGCGGGTCTCAACCACATGACGCGCTTCGTCGCCTACGAATATGGCAAGCATGGCATCAGGGCCAATATCCTGTCGCCGGGGCTGACGATCACGCCGATGCTGGGAGACTACAAGATGCCCGGCCTCGTCGAAGCTTATGAGCGGGAATATCCGCTCGGCCGGATCACCACGGTCGAGGACATCGCCAATGCCGCGCTGTTCATGGCCAGCGACGAGTGCTTCATGACCGGCCAGACCTTTCACGTCACCGGCGGGCTGACCCTGCGCCGCAATCCGACGGCGGAGGAGGTCGACGCGTCGATCGCCGCCGCCATGAAGGCATGAGATGACGGGCGCCTTGCCCTGCCCGGCAGCGATCAGATTGGCGATGGATGCGTGCCTCCGGCGGGCCGCGGTTGACTTCGCGAGCCATACGCCAAACTCCTTGACGCCATTGCAGAGAGGACAAAGTCCGTGGATCAGCCGGTCAATCAGATCCAGCCCAAAGTGGCGCAGCGCCGCAAGGCCGGTCCGGCATTCTTCATCGCCCGAGTAACGGCAAAGCATCAGGAGTGGACATGACAGGCAGGCTGAACGGCAAGGTCGCAATCGTCACCGGCGGCGGCCAAGGCATCGGACAGGGTATCGCTACCGCTTTTGCAAAAGCAGGCGCGAAAGTGCTGATCACCGGCCGCACGCCCGACAAGCTGGCGGCGACGGTCGCCACGCTGAAGACGTCGGGCGGCGACGCGGCCTGGATTGCAGGCACGGCGGGCGTGCGCGCCGACGCGGAGGCCGCCGTCGCGAAAGCGGCTGAATTGTTCGGCGGCATCGACATCCTCGTCAACAACGCGCAAACCTCCCGCCCCGGCACCACGTTCGAAGATCATGACGATGAGCTGTTAGCGCTGACCCTCGGGTCCGGCCTGTATGGCACTTTCCATCATATGCAGGCGGTCCTGCCGCACATGAAGGAGAAGGGCGGATCGATCATCAATTTCGGCAGCTATGAGGGTATTCACGGCGGCGCGGGCTTTGCCGCCTATGCCGCGACGAAGGAGGCCATTCGCGGCCTGTCGCGCACGGCCGCCCGCGAGTTGGGCAAATACAAGATCCGCGTGAATGTCGTCTGTCCCGCCGCGCTCAGCCCGATTGCGGTCAAATGGATGGAGGACTTCCCCGAAGAGGCGGAAAAGGTCATGAACCTCGTCGCGCTCGGCCATCTTGGCGATTGCGAGAACGACATCGCGCCCG
The DNA here is from genome assembly GCF_014640675.1 of Novosphingobium endophyticum. GTDB lineage: Bacteria > Pseudomonadota > Alphaproteobacteria > Sphingomonadales > Sphingomonadaceae > Novosphingobium > Novosphingobium endophyticum. The sequence continues at coordinate 52,307 of NZ_BMHK01000013.1, forward strand.
CCGTGCTGTTCCTCGCCAGCGAGGACAGCCGCTTCGTGACCGGCCAGACCATCAATGTGGACGGCGGACAGATGATGCTCTGAACCGGGGGGCGAGCCATGGATAACATGGATTTTTCCGGCCGCACCGCGATCGTCACGGGCGCGTCGAGGGGTTTGGGGCGCGCATATGCGCTGTGGCTCGCGGCGCGCGGCTGCGCGGTGGTGGTGAGTAATCGGCCCGCCGCCGACGGCTCGTCCTCGGCGCAAAAGGTGGTGGAGGAGATCCTTGCCGCCGGAGGCCGCGCCGCCATCCATGCCGGCCCGGTCGAGGCGCCGGAAGCGGCGGCGGAGTTGGTGGCCACTGCCGAATGGCATTTCGGTCCGCCCGACATCTTCATCAGCAACGCGGGCATCCAGGCTTTCCGGCATTTCTCCACCGTCACGCTGGAGGAGATGCGGGAACTGCTCGACATCAACCTGTGGGGCTGCATCGTCGGCCTGAAGGCAGTGTGGCCCGCCATGGTCGAGCGGGGCTATGGCCGCATCGTCCTGACCGGGTCGAGCGCGGGATTGTGGGGCCAGATGCAATCGGCCGATTATGCCGCGTCCAAGGGCGCGATGGTCGGCCTCGCGCGTTCTGTCGCGCTGGACGTTCCGGAGGGAGCGGACATCCGAGTCAACGTGATCGCGCCCGCCGCCTATACTCCGATGTCATCGGGCAGCATGGACCCGAAATGGGCGGATTATGCCTCGCCCGATCATGTCGCGCCCGTGGTCGGCTGGCTGTGCAGCGCGCAGTGCCGGACGTCGGGCGGCATCTATCATGCGGGCGCGGGCAATGTCCGCCGCGCGCAGGTGCTGGAGGGGGAAGTCCACCACCTGTCGGAAGGCAGCCTCGGGACGGTGATGGAAAGCCTGACGGCCCGTCCGGAATGGACCAGCTCGTTTGCGTCGGGTGCCGAAATCCTGCCCGAGATGATGAAGGCGTCGTCATGACCATCGCTTTCACCGGACAGGTTGCCATCGTCACGGGCGCGGGCGGCGGCATGGGGCGCGCTTATGCCCTCGAACTCACCCGCCGGGGCGCCTGCATCGTCGTCAACGATTACGGCGGCGGGGTATTGGGGGAGCGGGACGGCAGCGGCGGTCCCGCCGCGAAGGTCGTGGCGGAGATCGCCACGATAGGCGGCAAGGCTGTCGGCAACAGCCTCGCGGTCGGATCGGCCGCCAATGCCCGCGCCATCGTTCAGGCGGCGCTGGACGCCTTCGGCCGCGTCGACATCCTCGTCAACAATGCCGGCACGGGCATTGCCGGTCCCTTCACCGCACATGAGGACGAGGCGGTAGAGCGCCATTATGCCACCAACCTCATCGGCGGCCATCACCTGATGCGCGCGGCATGGCCGCACATGGCGGCGCAACATTATGGCCGGGTGCTCAATGTCAGCTCGAACGGCGCGATCGGCGTTGGCGGCAATGCCCCTTATGGAGCGGCCAAGGCGGGTATACTGGGCCTGACGCTGGATGCCGCGATCGAGGGCAGGCCGCTCGGCATCCTCGTAAATGCGGTCATGCCGACCGCCTACTCCCGGCTGATCGAGCAGATACCCGATCCGGCGACCGTGGCGTGGTTCCGCGACAATCTGAAGCCGCAGCAGGTCGCCGCCGCCATGGCCTGGTTCCTCAGCCGCGACTGCACCGAAAGCGGGCGCATCCTGCTGACGGGCGGCGGGAGGCTGTCGAGCCTCGTCCTGGCCGAGACGGGGGAAATCTTCGAACCGGCCATCGACGCCGAGATGGTGGCCGCGCGCGTCGCGGAAGCGCTGGATGAAACCATCCTGACCCCTGTCCACACACAAGCGGAAGCAGGCGCGCGCTATTTCCGTCACCTGCCCTGGGTTGCCGCCGACCGGCCCGATTTCGGTCCGGATGTGGCGCGCGGCTGAGGATCAGTCCTCGTCGCCCTCGTCGACATCGTTCGCATGGATGTTTTCCAGTGGGCGGATGTCCGTGGCGAGAGCCATGATACGTGCGCTCTCGGCGGCGCTCACGGGACGGCCGGTCGGCACGGGCGCGGGCGACATGGCCGGGTCATGATGGACATTCTCGTCCGGCCGCATGTCCGTCGCCACGGACATGATTTTCCGGCTTTCCTCTAAGCTGATATCGTCAGCCATTGCGGTTCCTCTTCTCAGCGTCCGTGAAGGACGTCCTTCCGGCGCGATTCCTGGTGCAGAAGACTAGGCCCGTTCAAGGGTTCTGACCAGATCCCGACGGCGGCTGTGGAGCGCGATATAAGCGCAGCGCCGATGTTGCTCGCCAAACATGTAGAAGTGTTGGCCAGCGGCGCCTGGGCAGGAAAATCAGGGTTCGGAAACAAAGGCGTGACCGACCAGCGGGCCAATCCCCTCCACGCCTCCATCGACCGCGAGATGGACGCCATTGATGAAGCGCGCCTCGTCGCTGGCGAGGAACAGCACGGCCTGCGCTATGTCCCACGCATCCCCTTCCAGATTGAGCGGCCCGACCTTGCGGCGGGCTTCACGCATGTCGGCGGGCAGCTTGCTCATCGCATGGGGGGTCATGACATGACCGGGCGCGACGGTGTTGACCCGAATGCCCTGCCGCCCATGCAACACGCCGATCTCCCGCGACAGCTGGGCCATCGCCGCCTTGGACGGGCCATAGGCAACGGCGCCCATGGCCCGCATTCCCGCCAGCGAGGAGATATTGACGATGGCGCCGCCACCACGCCGAGCCATTTCCGGCACCGCGTATTTGCTCATCAGCATCACGCTGGTGAGGTTGACGGCCAATGTCCGGTTCCACAATTCCATGGTGACGGTTTCGAGCGTCGTCGGCACCGATATGCCGACATTGTTGACGAGGATGTCGATGCGGCCGAAGCGATCGGTCGCCGCCCGCACCAGCGCCATGCAGTCATCGGGCTGGCTCACGTCGCCCGCCAGCGCCACGGCCTCCCCACCGTCCGCCACGATCTGGGTGGCGCTCGCTTCCGCTCTGGCGAGGTCGAGGTCGCCGCAGACCAGCTTCGCGCCCTCCCGCGCCAGCAGCCAGGCGATGGCCCGGCCGATACCGATCTCGCCCTCTTCCGCTCCGGCCCCGGTGACGATGGCGACTTTTCCGGTCAGGCGGCCGAGATAGCGCGTAGGTTCGGGCACGATTGGGGCTCCTGTTCTATTGGGGATAACGGGACGCTACACACGAACGCACCGAATGAGGGGAAAGGGTTGGCCGCGTCCTCCGTCATGCCTCGCTCCCCGCCGGTCGCCGATCGCGGATTATGCCGGTGAATATCCGAAGAGGATATGGCCGTTGACAGGCTGATTTTCTGCAATTAGCGGCTATTTTCAACCGGATTTCCCGATGGCCGATTTCGCCCTCCTTGCGCTCGACGGCGCTTATCGCAGCAGTGTCGGCGCGCTGACCGACAGCTATCTGCTCGCGCGCGACCGGATAGAGCATGTCTTTGCCGGCGTGGACCACGTTCGCATGGAAACGGGGCTGCGGCTCTATTCGGCCGACGGCGGGTCCGTCGCGCTCAGCGACGGCTCCACGCTGAAGGTGGACGGCGCCCCGGACAGCGATGCCGAGCACGCGTTCATATGGATTCCCGCCTTCCGCGCCGGCGGGCCGGAAGCACTGGAGGCCCGGCTTGCCCATAGTCATGACATTCTCGCCTGGCTGCGCGATCAGGCGCGGCGCGGCGCGATCATCGGCGCCAGCGGATCGGCTTCGATGCTGCTGATGGCGGCGGGGCTGACCGGCGGCATGGCAGTGCCCGTGGCGCGGGCGCTGCAACCACTGACCCGCGCTTTCTTCCCGCGCCAGCGTTTCGAAGAGCGGCTGGGCATCGCCGACAGCGGCTCGCTGCTCATTGCCAACGGCATCGCCAACGACCTTTCGCTGATCGTCCGGGTCGTCGAGCGGACGCTGTCGCCCGACATCGCGCGCTGGCTGACGTCCATCATCGGGCTGGACAGCCAGAATGAGGACCTGCTCGCGCCAGATCCCATGGTCGCACGCGCGCAATTGTGGATCGAACAACGCTTCACCGGCTTGATGAGCCTGGCGGAGCTTGCGGACGGGCTGTCGACCAGCCCCGCGACGCTCAACCGCCGGTTCCGAAAGGCGCTGGGCCTCTCGCCCAAGGCTTATGTCCAGCAACTGCGCCTCCAGGCGGCGATCCGTATGCTGGAGAAGTCGAGCCGGTCGATCGACCGCGTCGCGGAACTGGTCGGCTATTCGGACAGCCGCCTGTTTCGCGCGATGTTCCGCCAGCGGACCGGCATGACGGCGACGCAATGGCGCGCTCGCGCACGCGCCCGAAAGGCGGCGGCCGAGCGCGGCAAGCGGGGCGCCTCTATTCGTTGCGACCAGCCGCATGGTGGGCCGCGATCCACGCAAAGATGAACGAGGCGCCGATGCTGGCACCTGCCGCCGGATAGCAGCGGCCCATGACCGAAGCGGTGGAATTGCCGGTCGCGTAAAGGCCGGGGATGACAGACCCGTCCGCCTTCAGCACACGGGCATATTCATCCGTCAGGACCCCCCCGGAGGTGCCGACATCGCCCGGCACCATCTCCATAACATGGAAGGGCGGCTTTTCGATCTTGCCCAGATTGGGATTGGGCTTGACCGTCGGGTCCCCGAACCAGTTGTCATAGCCGCGCCCGCCCCGGTTGAAATCGAGATCCTTCCCGGTCTCGCAATAACGGTTGAATTTCTCGACCTCCGCCTTCAGGCCAACAGCGTCGATGCCCGCCTTCTCCGCCAGCTCCTCCAGGGTGTCGGCGCTCTTCATCATGCCGCTGTCGATCCATGACCGGGGCGTCTTGCCGGGCTCGTAATAGCCCCAGGCGTAACGTTTGCGGTGGCGGCTATCGAGGATGACATAGGCCGGCACATCATTTTTATAGAGCCGCTGGCCGTTTTCCATATAGGAGCCGCTCTCGTTCAGGATGCGCTTGCCGTGCCGGTTGACGATGATGCAGTGCGGCTTCGAAATATCGGTATTGTGCATGTTGGCGGGACCGCCCTCCGGCACCATCGTGCCGGGCACCCACCAGGCCTGGTCCATCAGGTCGAGCGCGGCGCCGTGCCGCTCCGCGATCTGGATCATCTCGCCGGTGTCGCCGGGATTGGCGTTGGTCCATTCGGTCGAGCTGGGCTGTGGGCCGTACTTCTTGCGCATCTCGGCGTTGTGAGAAAAGCCGCCCGCGTTGATCAGCACGCCGTCCCGCGCGCCGATGCGCAGGCGCTTGCCCTTGTAATCGGCGATCGCGCCGACGATCCGGCCATCGTCCTCGATCAGCTCGACGATGCCATGCTCGGTCCTCATGTCGATGCCTGCCTTGTCCGCCAGCATCAGCATCCGGCCCTGCAAGGCGCCGCCGAAACTGAGCAAGGGCTTGCCCCGCTTCTTGACCAGCCACATGCGGAAGAGGAGCTTCGCGCCCTCCCACATGCCCCTGGGCGTCCGCGTCGCGAGCCCGATGATGCCGGCCCTGTCGGTCGGCAGCGGCATGACCATCGGTCCCAAGCGCAGCTTGTCGAACAGGGGGCCCATGTCGCGCGCGTCCAGCATCGGCGCGCCGATGGAACGGCTGCGCGTGCACCCGCCGGGCCGGTCGTCATAATAGTCCGCCCAACCCTCGGTATGCAGCCATTTCATGCCATGCTCTTCGAGCCATTTGAGCATGATCGGCCCGTTGCGCAGATAGGCTTCCTTGCGCTCCGGAGATGCGGCGGGGCCAGCGTCATTGCCAACGGTGGCATCCATATAGGTGCGGCCCGCCTCATGGCTGTCCTTGATCCCCGCACGCGCCAGCAGATGGTTGTTGGGCACCCACAGTACACCGCCAGACATCGCCGTCGATCCGCCGAACTTGTCGGTCTTTTCCAGGATCAGCGGCTTTTTGCCGACGGAATCGAGATATAGGGCAGCCGCCATGGATCCGCCGCCCGAGCCGACGATGACGAAGTCGGCCACCTCGTCGAATGCGGTCTCGTCCATTCAGGCGCCCTCTCGCATATACTCGTGATAAGCGCGGTGGAAATTGCTGATCTCCACCTCCTGCAGCGGGCTCGGCCGGACATGCGTCATGACGCAGGACTTCATGCCCTTCTGGACCTCCTCCATATTCTGGAAATCCTGTGAGAGAATGAGGCCCCAGTCCACCGTGCGCCAGTCTTCGCCGACATCGACCTCGACATTGGCCGGCTCGGCGCCCGGAGCGAAGCGCTCGAGAGCGTTGATTTCAAAGATGCAGCTGTCGGGATTATCGCCATTGGGCCGCGCACGGTAGAAGAGCACATTGGTCGGCTGCTGGAGGAAGACCAGGTTGGGGAAGATGTTCCAGTCGGTTCCGGCAGCCATGAGCTGCTCGCCGGTAATGTCTGGGAAGGGGCGGCCATTCTTCGCTGCTTCTTCCTGGTGGAACTGGGCGAAGGCGATATAGACTTCCAAGGGCGTCGCCGTCTCGGGCAGTTCCATCAGCCGCTTGCCGGCGGCCAACATCTCCTCGGTCGACGTTGCCTTCAGCGTTTCCCATATCTCCTTGTTGAACATATAGAGACCATGCCGGATATCGCCGCCCTGGTTGCCCAGGCGCGGGCTTGGCAGGCCGAAGAGCGCCGTTGGCGCATAGCCGAACATCGCATGTTTGCCGTACGCCCGAGAATACGTGTAATCGTCCATGTAGGGCAGGAGCTGCCGGTGCGTCGTCTGCACATGATAGCCCTCCATGAAGGCTTCCTGCGCCACTTTCCAGTTGCACTGCATGACGATCCGCTTGCGCCAGACATAGCGCATGTGCTGGATTTCGAACGGATCGAGAATGGTTTGCGCCTCGCCCAGAAAGCGTTCGAGGCTCTCGCTGTCGGGGTCCATGTTGATGAACACCCAGCCGCCCCAGAGCCCGACCTTGACGGGGTACAGGCTGACCTCGGCCTCGGGCAGCAAATCACCCCAATCCTTGTGGTCCACGATATGGGCGGGCTTGCCATCCAAATCGAATTGCCAGCCATGATATTTGCAATGGAACCTGCCCATCCGGCCGCAGCCGGCGGTCAGGCGGCGACCGCGGTGCGGACAGACATTGTGATAGGCAGCGACCGTGCCATCCTGCTTGCGCACTACGGTGATGGACTCGTCAGCGATGTCATAGGTATAAAAATCGCCCGGCTGCGGGATTTCCTCTTCGCGGCAGGCCATTTGCCAGATGCGCGGCCAGAGGCGTTCCTTTTCGAGCCGAACATATTCAGGCGAGATATAGGCATCAATGGGAACCCTGTCCGGAGTCACGGCCCCTACCGCCGCTACATTGCTGATCTCGTTCATCGCTCTTTCCTCTCCCGATCGCCCCGCCGCTCAGCTTTTTGCCGGACCCTGCGGAAAGCGCATGTCGAACACGCCCTCCGCGATCCGGTTCAGCAGCACCTCGATGGCACCGCCGGCGATCATCCATCCGCGTGTGCGGCGCAGGCAATATTCCACCAGACTGTCCTGGCTATAGCCGGTGCCGCCCATGATCTGCATCGCCTCGTTGGCGCACTCGAAACCGGCGCGGTTGCAGGCGACCTTGGCGATCGCCGTCTCCTCCGGCGAGGGCAGGCCCGCATCGGCATTGGTCGCCGCGCGGTACAGCAGGAGCTGCGCGGCATCGAGCTTCAGCTTCATCTCCGCGAACTTCCACTGGAGGCCCTGGAAATCGCACAAGTGGCGGCCGAACTGCTTGCGGGTCTTGGCATGTTCGACCGCGGCATTGAAGGCGTAGCGGCCCAGCGCCAGGCTGCGCGAGGTATTGCCGATGCGCTCCACATTGAAGCCGGACATCTGCTTCTTGAAGCCGCCGGGGCCGAGCAGCACCTTGTCCTTGGGCACATAGACATTGTCGAAGAACAGCGGGTTCCATTCCTCGCCCGACAGGAAACGCACTGGCTTGCCGAAGGTGAAGCCTTCCTGGCCCCGTTCGATCAGGACGGAACCGATATTGCCGGTGCCGGGGCCGTAGCGGACATAGACGAGGAACACCGTGGCATGAGTGCCGTGCGTCGTGAAGATCTTCTGGCCGGTGATGCGATAGCCGTCGCCATCCTCCACCGCGGTCGTCGTCAGCTCCGTGACGGCGGAGCCCGCATTGGGCTCCGTCATGGCGACCGAAATCAGGCCCTCGCCGCGCAGCAGGGGCGCCAGGTACTGTTCCTGCTGCGCGTCGCTGGCGAATTGCGCGAAGGTTCGGATCGCGCCGAAATTACCGGCCTGCACCACATCGGCGGAGCGCGGGCAGATCGAGGCGATCGTCTCGATCGCGATCACCGCGTCCATCAGCGATCCGCCGATCCCGCCCTTGTCCTCCGGCACGGTGATGCCGATCAGGCCCTGCTCGGCCATCAGCTTGGCCACGTCCCACGGGTAATCGTCGCTGTGCGCTCGTTCCAGCGCACCGCCCGCGAGGTGGCGCTGCGCGAAAGCGGCCACGGAATCGCGGAACATTGCCTGTTCTTCGTTCAGATCGAACTGCATCTAATCGTTTCCCCAATCAAGCATCACGCTGCGCGCATCTTCACAGTGAAGGCCTAATCTCCGGCGGGCGCGATGCGAAGGGGCGGGGCGATATCCTTCACATTCGCGATGCTTGGGGATCGGTGACCCCATTTCTTGACAGTCGGGGCATCGGATTGCTTGTGACAGACAGTGCCAACCGCTGCCTCGGATACGAGTGAAGGGCCCCCCAATCCTGCCATGACCCAGATCAACGATAAAATTTCCATCCACATCGACGGCGATGTCGGCTTCATCATCAGTGACAACCCGCCGGTGAACGCGCTGGGTATCGCGGTGCGGACCGGGCTGGTCGATGCGCTTCAGGCCCTCAATACGGAACCCGCGGTCAAGGCAATCGTGCTGTATTGCGAGGGCCGGACTTTCTTCGCCGGTGCCGACATCACGGAATTCGGCAAACCCCGCATCTCTCCCACCCTGCAGGAGGCGATTGCCGCGCTCGAAAGCTCGGCCAAGCCGGTGATCGCCGCAATTCACGGCACCGCACTGGGCGGAGGCCTCGAGATTGCGCTCGGGTGTCCGTTCCGCGTCGCCGTTCCCGCCGCGAGGGTCGGCTTGCCGGAGATCAATCTGGGTCTTTTCGCCGGGGGCGGCGGGACGCAGCGACTGCCCCGCCTGATCGGGCCGGAAAAAGCGCTGGAGTTCGTCCTGTCGGGCAAGCCGGTGAGCGCGAGGCAGGCACTGGCGCTCGGTATCGTCGACGCGGTCGAGGACGGTGAGCCCGCCGCCATCGGCGCCGCCTTCGCCCGCCGCGTCATCGACGGGAGCATTCCCGCCGTGCCCGTGCGGGATCGCGATGACAAGCTGGCCGCGACGCGCGCCAATGCATCCGCCTTCGACGCGCTGGCCAAAAAGCTCACCGCGCGCAGCAAGGGCCAGGATGCGCCGCAGGCCAACATTGATTCCATACGTCGATCCTTCACCATGGGCATTGACGAGGCGCTGGCGATTGACGCGGTGGCCAATCGCGAGCTGATGGCGGGCAGCCAGTCGCGCGCGCTGCGCCACTTGTTCTTTGCCGAGCGCGAGGCCGCGAAGATCCCCGGCCTGCCCGAGAGCACCGGCGCGCGCGAGGTGTCCAGGGCCGCGATCGTCGGGGCCGGCACCATGGGCGGCGGCATCGCCATGTGCTTTGCCGGCGCGGGCATCCCGGTGACGATCATCGACGCCACCAAAGAGGCGCTCGACCGCGGTATGGAGCGGGTAAGGGCAAACTACGCGACCTCCGTGAAACGCGGGTCCATCACGCAGGAGCAGATGGACGCGCGACTCGCCTGCATCACCCCCTCCGTCGACCGCGCCGGGGCAGCGGACGCCGATGTGGTGATCGAGGCGGTGTTCGAGGACATGGGCGTCAAGAAGGAAATCTTCGCCGACCTCGAGAAGCGCGTGATGCCCGGCACGGTGCTCGCCTCCAATACCTCGGCGCTGGACGTTGACGAGATCGCGTCGGTTCTGGCGCGGCCGGAGGACTTCGTAGGCATGCACTTCTTCTCGCCGGCCAACGTGATGAAGCTGTTGGAGGTCGTGCGTGCGGCCAGGACCGGCCCCGAGGCCATTCTGACCGCGATGGCGGTGGGCAAGAAGATCGGCAAGGTGCCGGTCCTGTCCGGCAATTGCGACGGCTTCATCGGCAACCGCATGGTCGCCAAGCGTTCGGCCCAGGCGGAACGGCTATTGCAACAGGGCGCCTTCCCGCAACAAGTGGACGCGGCGCTCACCGATCTCGGCTTCCCCATGGGACCGCTGACCACTAACGACATGTCGGGGCTCGACATCGGCTATTCGATCCGCAAGCGGCGTGGGACGCCCTTCCCCATTGCGGACGCCATCGTCGAGAGCGGGCGTCTGGGCCAGAAGACTGGCGCGGGCTATTACCGCTATGAGCCGGGCGACCGCACACCTTATCCGAACCCGGAAACCGAGGCGCTGATCATCGCCACATCGGAGAAGCTCGGCATCGTCCGGCGGGAGATTGCCGGGGAGGAAATGGTGGAACGGCTGCTATTTCCGCTGATCAACGAAGGCGCCCGCATACTGGAAGAGGGGATCGCCCTGCGCGCGTCGGACGTCGATCTGGTCTGGATCAACGGCTATGGCTGGCCGCGTCACCTGGGCGGCCCCATGTTCTACGCAGACGAGGCGGGACTGTCCCATATCGTCGCGCGGCTGAGGGAATTCGCGGCGGAATCGCCGGGTGATCCCTCTCTTCAGCCCGCATCGCTGCTCAGCGAATTGGCGCAAAAGGGGCAGACCTTCGCGGAATGGCAGAAGAACCGCGCAGCGGCGTGAGCGCGGCAAGTTTCAATGATTCAGTATTCAGATTCAGGAGAGCCACAGATGAACGATAGTGAAAACGAGTTCCAGCGCGAAATCGACTACAGCGAGTTCGATTTCTTCAAGGTCGAGATCGGCGAGGACGGCGTGACCGTCGTCACCATGAACGATCCCGAAAAACTGAATGCGGTGGGTCCGCACAATCACTGGCAGCTCGAGGACATCTGGCTCAAGCTGGCGCGCGACGAGCGCGTCAAGGTCATCGTGCTGACGGGCGCCGGAAAGGCCTTTTCGGCGGGTGGCAACATCAAGCTGATGGCCGAGCGCGCACAGACCGAATATGGCCTGAAATATGCGCTGCGCGTGCCGATCAATACGCTGCGCATCTGGGACCAGATCCTGATGACCCCGCAGCCGATCATCGCTGCCGTCAACGGCGACGCCATCGGCCTTGGCACCTCGCTCTTCGCCTTCTGCGACATGAGCATCGTCGCTGACGACGCCAAGCTGGGCGATACCCACGTCAAGGTCGGCCTTGTTGCCGGCGACGGCGGTGCGGTCATGTGGCCGCTGTTGGTGGGACCGCAGAAGGCCAAGGAATATCTGATGCGCGGCAAGCTGCTGAACGGCAAGAAGGCGGAGGAGATCGGCCTCGTCAATTATGCCTTTCCCAGGGAGCAGGTGCTGGACGAGGCACTCAAGATCGCGCGCGAGATCGCGGGTCAGCCCATCTGGGCGGTCCGCTGGTCCAAGGCGGCGGTCAACAAGTGCCTGCGCGACCAGGTCAACCTTACCGGCGAGCTATCTATCGCCTATGAGGCCATGACCATGCTGACCAACGACTACAAGGCTGCGACGACCGCTTTCGCCAACAAGGAAAAGCCGGTCTTCAAGGGCTATTGAACCGGCCATGACCGCCTTTCGCGACAAGCAAGCCATCCACACCGTCGCCGCGATCGGCGGCGGTGTGATCGGCGCAGGATGGGTTGCTGCCTTTCTGGGCAGCGGCCGCACCGTCCGGCTGTTCGACCCGGCACCGGGCGTTGGCGAGAAAGTGCGTACCCACGTAGCCGGTGCGTGGGATCAGATGCTGGAGCTGGGTCTCGCAAGCCCGGGAGACGACTGGCAGGCACGCCTGACCGTGCACGCCGATCTGGCCGAAGCGCTGGACGGTGCCGATTTCGTCCAGGAAAGCACGCCGGAACGGATGGATGTAAAGCGGGCACTGTTCGCGGATCTCGACCGGCTGGTTCCGGAAGACGTGCTCATCGCGAGCAGCACGTCGAGCCTGCCGGTCACCGAACTGCAGGAGGACCTCGCGACCAAAGCCCGCTTCGTCCTCGGGCACCCGTTCAATCCGGTTCACCTCATCCCCCTGATCGAGGTGGGCGGCGGCGTCGCAACCGACCTGCGGGCGGTCGAGATTGCGCTCGCCTTGTACCAGGCGATGGGCAAAGAGCCGATCCGGCTCAATCGGGAGATTTTCGGCCATATCGGCAATCGCCTGACCAGCGCCATGTTCCGGGAGGCGGTGCGTCTCGTGGCGGAAGGCTATGCGACGGTCCGAGATATCGACAAGGCAATCAAATACGGCCCTGCCCTCAAGTGGGCGATACAGGGGCAGTTCACGACTTTCCACACCTCTGGCGGCTCCGGCGGACTTGCGGAGTTCCTGCCGAAATTCGCGCCAAGCATCATCCGGCGCTGGTCCACCATGGCCGACCCGCCCCTGGCCGACGAGCAGCTCCAGGCGCTTCTCGCCACGCAGATGGAAGATGCCGCCGAGGGCCGGACGGTGGAGGAAATCGCTTCTTGGCAGGACCGGAAGCTGATGGGCATCCTGAAGCTGTTGCATCAGACACCTCGGGACGACTGAAATTATCCGATGATTGATCGGAAATATCCCTCCATCCGGCGGCATTCTGGTATTTGATAGCGGCATATCCCGGCACCTGCGAAAGGTAGCAACGGGGAGAGGAACTTCGATGAACATGCCAGTAATCAATGCGCCCGACGCCCGAGATCTGAGCGCCGCCGACGTAGATCCGGCGCGCGAGCTGGAAAGTTGCAATCATCTTCTCGACGATCACGCCGGGCTGGAGGCGTTCTACCGGGAGAACGGCTACATCCTCCTGCGAGAGGTGTTCGATCCCCAGTCCGTCGCGCAGGCGCGCGATGCGATGCTGGCCGTGGCAGCCGAACTCGGCATTACCGAACCGGGTGATCCGGTCGGCAAATGGACGGGCAAGCCCTTGCCCGCTAATATGGAAGAGAGCGATCTCTATGCCGGGATCGCCAAGGCGCTGATCGAGCATCCCGCCAATCTCGCCGTGATGGAGAAAGTGCTGGGCGAACCCGCCTGTGCGGTCCCCATCGTCCAGTACCGCACTTATCCGCCGGGCGGCCCGATCACCGTGGTGCACCAGGATGGTTTTTACAGTCCCGGAATCCAGGACTACAAGCCGGTGTGGGTGCCCCTGACCCCTTGCGCGCGCGACATGGGCGGCCTCGCCATCGCCATCGGCCAGAACCGGCGCGGCTATTTCCACAATGTCGGCAAGCCGTCGCCCTATCCCTTCCCGCGCGACGCCGTTCCGGACGACGCCTGGGCCACGACCGACTACATGCCGGGCGATGTCCTGATCGTGCACCCCTGCACGCCGCATTGCGGCACGCCCAACAGGTCCGACCGGCTGCGCATCACCTTCGACTCCCGTGTCCAGTCCGCCGCCAATCCCAGCGCTATCGCCGCGACCGTGACGGCCGTCACCCCCAATTCCATCACAGTCGATGTAAAGGAACTAGGCGTGCGTACCCTCACCGTGGACAGCGACACTTTCATCCGCGTGCTCCATCCCGGTGTGCGGGAGAAGTTCGAAGGTTTTGCAGAATATACCAGGCCGGGCATGAGGCTGGTCGTGGTGCGCGACGGCGACCGGGCAGTGATGTTGCGCAAGGCGGCTGAGGGCTGACGACCGGACGGCGGGGAAACCGTAGCCTTGTCCCCGGCTTCTTGCTGCCCCGGTCGCGTCAGGCGGCGGCCGGATAGACGCCGCGAAGCTCGACCAGGCGCGCCAGGTGATAGTCGCGGTCCCCCAGCAGCGCGTCGATGGCGGTCAGGCGCTTGAAGGCGTGGCCGACCTTGTACTCGGCAGTGATGCCGATAGCGCCATGCATCTGCACGGCCTCCTGCCCGATCAAGCGTCCCGATTTGCCGATCTGCGCCTTGGCCGCGGAAATGTTGCGCGTCCGCTGATCGGCGTCGATGTCGAGCGACAGGGCGGCCAGTACCGCCATGCTGCGCGACAACTCCAGTTCCATCAGCATGTCGACTGCGCGATGCTGCAGCGCCTGAAAGCTCCCGATCGCGACGCCGAATTGCCGGCGGGTCTTGAGATATTCGACCGTCACATCGAAGGTCTCGGACATCGCGCCTACGGCTTCCGCCACCAAAGCGGCCGTGGCAACCTCGAACGTGCGGGCAAGGATCGCCCCGCTCTGCCCCGCATCGCCGATCAGGGCAGCGGCCGGAACGGCGACCGAGGAGAAGGTGATGTCCGCCACGGGCACGCCGTCATAGCCTCGCGCCTTCTCGACCGCGACGCCCTCGGCAGCGGTATTGACGAGGAACAGGCCGGGCCCTTCCCCCGTCTGCGCGCTGACGACCAGCGTATCGGCGCTGGCGCCGTGGATGACCGCGATCTTGCGTCCGTCTATTTTCCAACCCTCGCCGTCACGAGTCGCGGTCGTCCGTGCATCCAGCGTATGGCGGGGCATCCCGCGCTCGCTATGTGCCAGCGCCAGTATGTGCTCGCCCGCGATCAGACCGGGCAGGATCCCGGCGCGCTGCTCCGCCGAAGCGCCATAGCGCAGCACGCCGCCCGCCAGCACCACCGTCGCGAAATAGGGCTCGACCATGAGGCCCCGCCCCAGCGCCTCCATGACAATCATCATTTCGACACCGCCGCCGCCGAAGCCGCCGTCCTCTTCCGCAAAGGGCATGCCCAGCAGTCCCATGTCGGCCAATCCGGCATAGGCCTGACGGCTCCAGCCGTCGCTGGTCTTCAGGGCATGTTCGCGCTGCTGGAAGCCATAGGTATCCGCCACGAGACGGGTGACGGCTTCCTGAAGCATCTTCTGTTCGTCGGTAAGTTCGAAGTCCATGGCGCGTCAAAATCCCCGTATCACAGTCCCAGCATGGTCTTGGCGATGATGTTCTTCTGGACCTCGTTCGATCCGCCGAAAATCGACACCTTGCGCATCGTGAAATAGAAAGGCGCGGCGGCGCCGAGCCAGCCCGTGTCGAGGTCTCCGCCGTGATGATCATGGTCCGTAACGGCGAGACCGGCGGGGCCCGCCAGTTCCGTCACCAGCTCCGTCATCCGCTGCTGCATCTCGGTGCCCTTGACCTTCAGGATGGAGGCGGCCGCATTGGCGCCGCCGCCATGCGCATCGGCCGCAACGACGCGCAGCTGCGTCAGTTCGAGCGCGCGTAGTTCCACCTCCACCTCGGCCAGCTTGTAGGCGAGGCGGAGTTGCTCCTCTTGCGTCAGCGTACCGTCGCCGGCCAGTCGCCTCTCCAGCACGCGAAGCTGCGACAGCCGCTCCTTCGACAGGCCGATGCGCGCGATGCCGCTGCGTTCACTGCCGAGCAGATGCTTGGCGACATCCCAGCCCTTGCCTTCCTCGCCGACCACATTCCCGACCGGCACGCGGACATCGTCGAAGAACACCTCGTTCGCATCGTGCCCACCATCAATAGTCTCGATCGGGCGGACGGTAATTCCCGGCGTCTTCATGTCGAGCAAGAGGAAGGTTATGCCCTGCTGCTTCCTGCCGCTGTTGTCCGTGCGGAACAGGCCGAACATCCAGTCGGCGTGCTGTGCCTGGGTGGTCCAGATCTTCTGGCCGTTCAGTACATAATCGTCTCCGTCGCGAATGGCGATTGTCTTGAGGCTGGCGAGGTCCGATCCCGCGCCCGGTTCCGAAAAGCCCTGGCACCACCAGATGTCGATATTGGCGGTCGCGGCGAGGAAATTCTCCTTCTGCGCGTCCGTGCCGTATCTGCACAGCACTGGCCCGATCATGTTGACGTTGAACGGCGATCCTTCGGGGGCATGGGCCAGCGCCATCTCCTCCTGGAAGATATAGCGCTGCGCCGGGGTCCAGTTCTGGCCGCCATACTGGACCGGCCAGTGGGTGACGGCCCAGCCGCGCGCATTGAGGATGCGTTGCCAGCGAACTGTGTCCGCCTTGTCCAGATGTTCGCGGTCGATCATCTTCTGCCGCAGGTCGCCGGGCAGAGCGTCCTTGAGGAAGGCCCGCACCTCATCGCGGAAGGCCAGTTCCTCTGCCGTGAAATCGAGCTTCATTGCAATTTCCCCATGTCGGTGCAGCCACCAGCAGTTATTGGCGGGTCAAGTCAACGCGCACGCAAGAAGGCTTCACATGGCCGATATCAGGCGGTGAGGTCGAGGAGGATACGCCCCTTGCCGCCCTCCCGAGCCGCCACGACCGCCCTGTCCGCCTCCCGCAAGGGCATCAGCGCTCTTGTCGCCAGGGACGGCGGCGCCTCCAGGAAGAGGTCGAAAAGTTCGGCGAACATGCGGTTCACCCCGTCGGCGCCAAGCGCCGTTTCGGCGGGACGCAGACTGAAGCCGGATATCGACAGGCCGCCGCCAGTCAGGAGCTGCGAACGCACGGCGACGGGCTGGCCGGACAAGTGACCGAAAACGACGATCCGCCCACCTGCTGACACACATTCGGCGAGCCGCCCCGTTGCCTCGCCTGCCACGCAGTCCAGCGCTGCCCGCACCGCCCGGCCGGCTGCTGCATCGCTGACGCTGGCTGCGAGCGCGGGGCCGTCGACGACAGCGTGCGGAAGGGCCGCGTCCGCATTGCGAACCACATCCACGACATGGATGGCCCGCCGCGCTGCCAGCGCCCTGACCCATGCCGCCACGGTCGATCCCGCGGCGTTCTGAACGATGGCGGCGCCGTCCCCGGCGCCTGCATTGTCGAGCAGGAGTCTGGCCGTCGGGGGATTGATGCGCAGCATGGCCGCCTGTTCGTCCGGAATGCCCGCCGGCACAGCTATCAACTGCTCACGGTCCAGGACGCGGTAGCTGGCCCAGTTGCCGCGCGTCAGGGGCAAGACCCTGTCCCCCGGGCGCAAGTCCGACACGGCCGCACCCACCTCCTCGACCCGACCCACGCCTTCCGCGCCGAGTGGCACGGCCGAACCCAGATCGAACGCATATCGGCCGTCAATGGCGAGCAGGTCGGCAGGATTGATCGGCGCGTACAGCATCCGGACCAGTACGTCCCTATCCGACAGCGGGGCAGGCCGGGGCATTTCCACGAGACGGACTCGGCCGCCGCTCCCCGGCAGAACCGCCAGATTGTCCGACATCAATGCTGCCGCCGCTTGCTCGTATTCAGGCGAAATGCCTGCGATAGTCGGGGATCTTCATGGGTTCAGGCATCGGGACAACATTGGACGCGTCCGCATCTCTGCCTTCTTCCTCGGCATGGAGCCTGGAAATTTCCTCGCGACGCTGCATGAGCATCTCGAGTATCTCCTCGCCCCTCTCACAGACGATTACCGAAGGCATCTGCACGCTGATCACGAGGCGGTCAATATGATGACCTCTCGGCAGGAGCACGGCCACGCAGCCGACGCCGTCCTGTCCTTCGTCGATGGTCCAGCCCTGTTCGCGCAGTACCGCCAGTTCGGAAAGCACCTCCGCCACCCGCACATGCTTCTCCTGATCACCCTCTTCCGCGTTCAGTCGGTGGACGGCCGACCGGATATGATCAGTCTGGTAACTGGACAGCAACAACTTGCCCTGCGGCGTATGCAGCAAGGGACGCGTGTCGCCCACATGAGCCTCCACCGAATGATCGGTGTTGCCGTGTATGACGTGCAGATGCTGCACGACATAGTTTGAGGCGGTGGACAGCAGCACTGTTTCGTTGGTGAGCTGTGCAAGCTCATCAATGGCCGACAGCAGCGGCCCGCCACGGAACAGCGACGGTTTCACCCAGGCGCCAAGCAGGGCGACGCGCGCCGTCGGGCTGTAGGTTCGCCGAAAGCGATTGTAATGAAGATAGCCCAGGCGCGTCAGGCAACGCAGCAGCTCGGACGTGCTCGATTGCGGGTAATTCAAGGTGCGCGACATATCCATTACGGTCGCATGGCGGCGATCCTGATCGAAATACTCCAGGATTTCCAGCACCCGATGCGCGGACTTGATGGTTCGGGAAGCGGTGGTGGCCATCGGTGTTCCTCTTCCTAGAGCGGGCTCATGTCCGCTTCACGAGTCGGATCATACCATCACATACGCAACCTGCAACGGTTTTTCGAATTGCATTCGAAAATTCGCACGGCTAGAGACGTCGATGTGGCGAACATGTCGGGGCAAGAGGCAGTGGCTGACAAGGAAATGGCGAAAAACCGAGCGAAAGGCCCGAAGGCGATGGTCCGCGTTCTCGACGTGCTGAATCTTCTGGCGGGCAAGCCGGACGGCATGACGCTGTCCGATCTCAGCACCCTGATGTCGGTCCCCAAGAGCACCTTTCTCGATACCCTGCGCGGCCTGTGCGACATGCACTATCTGGCGCAGGAAGACGGACGATACCGACTGGGCTCGGCCTCCTACCGCTTCGCCACCCGTATCGTCAGCAGCTGGTCCGCGCCGGAGATGATCAGGATCCAGGTTAAGGCGCTGGCGAAGGAAACCGGTGAATCCGTTGGCTTTGCAATTGCCGATTGGGAGATCGGGCAAGCCTTCTACACAGAGGCCGTAAACAGCCGTCAGCCGGTTCGCTACGCCATGCAAGCAGGGCTTCGTGCACCGCTTTATGCCAGCGCAGCGGGGCGGGTCCTGCTGGCCTTTGCGCCGCCGGCGCGAACCGATGCCTATCTAGCCCGCGCGCATCTGAAGCCGTTGACCGGCAGTACGCGGACAAGTCCCGAGGAGATCCGGGAAAATCTGAATGAGATACGGCATCTCGGCTATTGCGCCAGTTTTGGCGAAATGCTGAGCGACACGGCCGCGATCGCGGTGCCGGTCCACGGTCCCGATGGAAAGACGGTTGGGGCCATGATGGTGGCCGCGCCGCTCGGCAGGATGGAGGCCAATTTCGACCGCTTTCTGCAAGCGATACGCCATGCCGGGCAGATGGCGTCGGCAGGTTAGCGCGTGGTTCGCCCGTGACCGACGCCGTCGGCCACAGGCAACAACCATTCACCGCGGGTCAGGCGGGCAGGCCCATGAAGCGCATCCCGTTTTCATACATGATCTTGCGCGTATCCTCCCCGGACAAGCCACGACATGCCTCGGCTGCGAAATGGCGCGGTTCCTCGACACCCTCGGCATGGGGATAGTCGGACCCCATCAGCACCCAGTCGGCATTGCCGACCTGGTCGACAATCGATTTGAGATCATCCTCGGGATAAGCGACGACCGCTACATTGCGGGCGAAAATGCGGCTCGGCCGATCCTTCAACTGGCCTGCGGGCCAATAGCCGTTCTTGGCGATACCCCGGCACTTGTCCATCTTGGTCAGCATGGCCGGCACCCATTCCGACCCGTTTTCGGCGGACAGCAGCTTCACATTCGGGAAACGCTCGAAGAAGTTCCAGAAGATGAAGCTCGACAGCGTTTCGATGACCGGCCGTTCCGAATAGCCGTGCATCCAGACAAAGGCGGACTGGCGGATGCGGGACTGCTGCATCGGTTCGCCCCACAGCGCCATGTGCTGCTTCATGTAGATGGCCTCTGACACATGGAAGACCACGCGAATGCCCGCTTCGTTGGCGATCGCCCAGAAGGGATCATGATCTGTGTGTGCGGGCGCCTTGTTGTTATAAGGACCCATCGGCATCAGAATGAGCTTGGCGCCCTTCTCGATCACGCCCTTCAATTGCTTGCAGGCTTCCTCCACATTGTCGAGCGTGATGACCGGGCAGGAGAAGATCCGGTCGTTATAATTGTACTTCCACTGATCGTACATCCACGCGTTATAGGCATTCAGCACCGGATAGGAATATTTCGGATCGTCGAGGAAGCTGATCGCGGTAATCATGTTTCCGAGGAACAGGATCGATGAGCGGACGTCCCAGGCATCCAGCTTCTTCACGCGGGCCTGCGGCTCGAGCATATCGGCGGTCTTGGGGACGTGCAGGTCGATCTCGGCCTTGCCCTCCTTCATCGCGCGCAGCCACTCGTGGAGCTTGCCCGGAGCAGGCACGCGGCCATCCTCGAACAAGTGGTCGGCGCTGATCTCCACCTTGCGCGGGCCGACATACATGGCGAAATCGCCATCCTCGCCCGTGCGGAAGGTAACGCCATATTTCTCCGCCGCGTCCTTCGGCAGATACTTGGTCCACGCTTCGTCCGTTTCCCAGAAATGGGTGTCTGCATCGAACATAGGACCGGAATAAAGCGGTGGCCTGGACGCTGTGTCGACCTGCGCTGACATCGAAATACTCCTTCATGGAAGCCGAAAGACGAAACGCAGGCAGGATGTCCCGTCGCCCGATCTTCAGTGCCTGACAAGTCGCGATATAATCGCGCAAGCGGGTCGAGTGCACGCCCTGCGCCCCGCCCCATCGTCTATGTGATGGGCCCTGGCCGTGCCATCAGATGACCGATGAGTCCCGCCGTTGTACGCGTGGGCGCCTTCCCCGATTGACGCTTGCTCGTCATCCCTCATACGCCTTCGGGATCACGCACATGCATTGGAGAATGATATGGCGAAGCTGGACGAAAAGCAGGAATCGGGCGTCGCCTTCATCACGGGCGTCATGGGCGACACCTTCGGGTCAGCGTTCCGGAACGGCGCGACCGGGGACGGCTTCGCATCCGATATCACCCGCATGGCCGCCAGCTGGGCGTTTCATGACGCCTGGCAGCAGAGCGGCATCAATCGCAAGGAAAAGAGCATTGCGGTCATCTCGGCGTTGATCGCGACGCGTCAGAGCCTCGAACTCAAGAATCATGTGAAGATCGGTATCGCCAATGGCCTCACCGTGGCCGAATTGGAAGGGCTGCTCATCCAATTGACGCCCTATGTCGGCTTTCCCTGCATCGCGTCCGCCACGACGGCCGTGATCGAAGCCATGCGGGAGGCCGGTGTCTCCCCCGAAGGCATTGAAACTTCGGAAGAGCGCGGGCTTCTCTGACCTTGAGGACAGGATGACCGGCATGGCGAGCCCGCATTTCTCGGGGCTGGACATTACACTGGACCACACGCTGCCCGAAGTGATCGGGCACGTCGCGGCGCGTTACGGCGACAGGCCCTATATTGTCGGCGAGGACGGCAGTTCGATCAGCTTTGCGGATTTCGCGAAGCGGGTTCGCACGCTTGCCCGTGCGCTTGTCGCGCGCGGCGTGGACCATGGCGACCGCGTCGCGATATGGGCGCCCAACAGCCCCGAATGGATCGTCGCGGCCTGCGCCATCGAAAGCATCGGCGCGATCATGGTGCCCATCAACACCCGCTTCAAGGGCGGTGAGGCGCGGTTCGTGCTGGACCGGACGCGGGCGCGCATCCTGTTCACCGTCGGCCGATTCCTCGGCACCGACTATGCGGAATTGCTGCGCGCGGCCGGTGGGGGCGCTGGCGACGACGGACCGGTGCGCGATCTTCCGGCCCTGCGCCATATCGTGCCGCTGGACCCTGCGGGGCTTGGCGAATTCCAACATGATCTCGCGGAGGAGGCCAGCGTGGACGCGCGCATCGCCGCCGTAACCCCGCACGCCATCGCGGACATATTATTCACCAGCGGCACGACCGGCCAGCCCAAGGGCGCCATGCACAATCACGGCCAGGCGCTGTGGATGCCGGCCATCTGGAACGAGTCCAACGACCTGCGCGCTGGCGACCGCATGGCGATCATCAATCCCTTCTTCCACAGTTTCGGCTACCGGTCCGGCTGGGTCTCGGCGCTGATCGCCGGAATCACCACCTATCCGCTCGCGACCTTCGACGCCGGGGCGGTCCTGCGCCTTATCGAACGCGAGCGGATCACGGTGCTGATGGGACCGCCGACGATCTTCTTCTCGTTGATGGAACATCCCGCATTCGGGACGTTCGATCTTTCCTCGCTGCGCGTCGGCCACACCGGTGCATCGAACGTGCCCGTCGACCTGATCCGTGCGGGGCGCGAGGTCTTTGGCTTCGATACATTCCTGACCAGCTTCGGGCAAACCGAGTGCACGGCGCTCGCGACGGTGAACTATCCCGACGCCAGCTTCGAGACGATCGCGCGGACGGTCGGCCGTCCGCTGCCCGGCGTCGAGCTCAAGATCGTCGATGCGGACGGAAACGCGGTGGCGCAGGGGGAAAGCGGCGAATTGCTGATCCGCGGCCCGAACGTCATGCAGGGCTATTTCGAGGAGCCTGAGCAAACTGCCGCCGCCATCGACGCCGATGGCTGGCTGCACAGCGGCGATGTCGGCTGCATCGACGAGAATGGAAACCTGCGCATACTCGACCGGCTGAAGGATGTCGTGATCGTCGGCGGCTTCAACGCCTATCCCGCGGAAATCGAGAACATCCTGCGCAAGCATCCGGCCATTGCCGATGTCAGCATTCTCGCCTGGCCGGACGAGCGAATGGGAGAGGTGTGCGCCGCATGCGTCATCCTGAAGCCGGGCGCCGCGCTGACCCTTGCGGAGCTGACCGACTGGAGCCGCGAGCAGATGGCCAATTACAAGGTGCCGCGCCAGCTGTTCCTGGTCAGCGAATTCCCCCGCACGCCCCTGGGCAAGGTTCAGAAGTTCGTGCTCCGCGATCAGGTGAAAGCCCGCACCGGATAGTGCGGGGGCATTCGCTTCGCCTCAGGGCAGCAATGACCTGAGATCGTGGTCCAGCGCCGCTTGCGAAAAGCGCGCCGCATAAGCGGTGTTGACCGATTCCGTCTGGAAGCGGACTTCATTGGTCAGGAAGATGAACAGGCCCCATGCGATCGACCGGCGATAGTCGAGCCAGGCCGCCTCTTCGTCCAGCGCCGGCCCGCCATGATTCCTCAGCGCCGCCAGATAAATGCGGAGCAGTTCCCTTTCCCAGTTCGCCCGGTCCGCCAGATCGGCGGCGCAGACGATATGATAGGACACCTCGTGATGCCATGCGGTGCGCGCCACTTGCGCATCGAAATATCCCGGCGTGCCGTCCTCCGATATGTAGAGATTGCCGAGATGGGTGTCGCCATGGATCAGGCATCGCGGCTGGGCGGCCTGGATGTTCCCGATCGCGATCAGGGCCCGTTCCATCCACTCCCCGTCATGGAAGCGCACGGACACGGCCGCGCCGCGCGGGGACGCCATATAGTGCGCCCACACCTCCGGCACGAGGTAGCGGCGCATATATTCCAGACCCCAATGCTCGAACCGGCTGTGGATGTCGGCCCAGCGTCCCCCCGGCTCGAAATGCGGCGATTGCCAGGTCGCAGAATGATAGGCCGCCATCGTGTCCATGCGGCGTGCGATCGCCTCGAAGCTCTGCGGCCGCAGCGCATCGCAAAACTCCACGCCGGGTCGGCGCAAGTCCTCCATGATGACAATCGACTGGTGCGATCCAGGGTCCGAACCGGCATAAAAGCATTGCGGTGACGGCATGGGGATCAGCCGCTGTACGTCAGCGTAGAAGCGCGCCTCATTGGCGTACATCGCCGCCATTTTCGGGCTGTGCTCCTCAAAGCCGCCCTTGACGATCAGGGTGTCGCCGATCGCCGACGCGCCCTCGCCCTCGGCACACAGCCCGACGCGGATCTTTGTTGAAGTGCCGAGCATCACGTCGCGGATCTCGGCATGCGTTACGGTCACACCCGGCAGGGTCTGTCGCAGTGCGCGCGTCAGCCAGTCGGCGTCGATCGCCTCGGTCGTGACCGGCAATGGAAGGGCGTCCGCATAGGGCAACTGCTCATTCCTCTCCGGCATCATGTCCGCCGGCTCACAGGCGGACAAAGCCGGAGGCGCTATCCTGCACCCCCGGCTTCCCCTTTTATCAATCCTGCGGCCTGATCAGAACTTGTATCCGACCTCGATACCGTAAGTCCGCGGCTCACCATAGACGCTGTTCTGGAAGCCCAGCCCCTCGGCAATCAGACCGAGCACGCCGATGCGGTATGTCTCGTCCAGTGCATTGTTCACGAAAGCTGCGACCGAAGCGCCCGTGCCGCCGACGTTATTGAGTTCGGCTCGCAGGTTGACCAGCGAATATGCCGGCTGCTTGCCCTGAAGCTCGAAGTCATCGAGGTAGATCTTGCTGCGCCAGGTGTAGTTGGCAATGACGTTGAGTTTCCCGACATCCTCGCTGATCGGGGGGGATATGATGGCGGTGGCGCCAAGCTGATGCCTGGGCGTACCGCGCTGCGCAATTTCAGGCAGGCCGATGGTCGAAGTCACCGCGCCTTCGAGAATCTTGACCTTGGTGTACGAATAGAAGCCGGTCAGCGAGAACGTGTCGGTATTGAACGTCGCTTCGAACTCACCGCCGATGTTACGCTGCTTGGCGGTGTTGTCGACGACCGTGAAGACGTTTCCGTCCACGAATGTCGCCCGCTGCTTCTGCACATCGCTGCCGTCCTGGCGGAACAGCGCGGTGCTGGTCGTGAGACGGCCGGCGCCCAGCGGCGTGTCCGTCTTCATGCCGATTTCGTATTCGTCGACGAATTCGGGAAGGAACGGGCGCAGCGTGACGAAGTTGGTCGCACGCGTGGAAAATCCGCCGGCACGAAAACCGTGGCGGTACGAAGCATAGAGCGTGACCGCGTCGCTCGGCTCGTACTGGATCGTCGCGTCGTAGGTCCATTCCTTGAACGTCTTCTGGTTGGTGAAGAAGCATTCGTCGAACGGCACTGTCTGGAGACCGGCGGTCGCGGTGTCGGTGTCGAAACTGCAGAGACCGACGCTGCCGTCGGCATTCACGAAGTTGGGCCGCGACGGCGAGACGGTGATCTTGCGCTTGTCGTAGTTGTAGCGAAGGCCGCCGGACAAGCTCAACTGGTCGGTAACCTTAAAGGTGCCGGCGATGAAGCCGGCGGCGGTACGGGAATAGCCGCGTCCCGGATTGGCCGTCACGAACAGCGTCGCGTCGGTCGTGCGGGCATTAAGGCCGGCCCCGATGATATTCAGTTCTGGCAGGGTATTGGCACGCGAGCCGTCGATGCCCTTTTCCTCGAAGTAGTAGGCGCCCAGGATCAGGTCGAGGCGGTTATCGAACGCCTTGGCCTGAAGCTGCAGTTCCTCGCTGATGTTGCGAGTCCGGGCAAACTGGTACGGCGCGATCAGGAATGCGGGAATGCCGTCATAGTCCTGAACGATGTCGCGGCGCTGCTTGCGATAGCCGAAGATGTTCTTCAGCGTGAGCGTATCGCTCAGTTGCCAGGTCGTCTTGTTGGTGATGCCCCAGTTCTTGATCTTCTCAAAAGGCAGTCCGAACACGTCGAGGTTGCTGCCGTTGCCCGATCCCGAATTCAGGGTGAAGCGGCGATCGCGGAAGAGCTGCTGCGCTTCGGCAAACTGTGCCGGGATATTGGTGTCGATCAGGCCGAAGGAGCGCAACGTCTCGTAATTCGAGAGGAGCGACGGAAAGACGGCGGTCGTCAGGAACGAGGCAGTGCCGTTCTCGCTCGACTTGAACCAGTCGAATACGGTCAGGCTCTGGATGTCAGGCGTAGGCTCGAACAGCGCCGATACGCGGAAGGCGTCGTAGTTCTGGTTGTCCAGATCGAGGCCGGAACCGACATCGTGGGCCCAACCGTCGCGTTCGCGCGTCTTTCCGGCCAGGCGAAAGGCGAGCATGTCGCCCGCCGGGATGTTCACCGAGCCGGTGATGTCGTGCATGTCATAGTTGCCGTACTGGGCCCGGATCTCACCCGAAAACACGCCCATCTCAGGGTGGCGCGGCTCGACCAGAACGGCGCCGCCGGTCATGTTCCGGCCGAACAGCGTGCCCTGCACGCCCTTGAGTACCTGCACCGATTCCAGGTCGAACAGCGTATTGCCGAAGCCGTAAGGGCGCGGCTGGACGACTTCCGCGAAATAGGTGCCAACCGGCGGATCGGTGAACAACTGGGTTTCCTGCGTGCGCTGACCGCGAATCGCGAAGGCCACCGTATTGCGCTGGCTCTGCGCGCTGGTGATGGAGAGTGACGGCGTCCGATATTGCAGCCCCTGGACATCGGTCACGCCGGCCTGCTGAAGCTGGTCGCCGCTGAGCGCGGACACGGAGATCGGCACGTCCTGAAGCACTTCGTCGCGGCGGCGGGCCGTCACGATGATTTCGGCGACCGAGTTCGCTACTGTAGCCCGCGAGGCGGTATCGTCCGCCGTTGTTTGGGCCGCGGCCGGGAATGCGACCAGCAAGGATGTGCAAGATGTGGCCAGCAAACGTCGATACGTCATGGTACTCCCCTTACCTTTGTTATGCGTTCTGATGTTATGTGTATTAAACGCTTCAAGCCAGCGGTGCGCTGACTATTCCGGCATAAACCTACCGGTATTTTACCTTCACGACCAAGGCGTTCAGGGCCACATTGACACTTGATCAGATACGCGATGGCTGCGGCTACTGGCGATCAGATAAGCGATGCCTGCCGCTGCTGGCCGATCACGCCTATTGGAAGAAATCCCGGGATTTTTATCTTGGGATGCACTCAGGCAAAGGCGCCGAGACGGAAACGCCGCGAATAGCCCTTGAAAGCTGTCTCGATCATGTCCCGCGTCAGGCCAAAGGGCTCCATCGCATAATCGTAACGACCATAGCGGTTGGACGCGTTGGACGGGTCCGCCAGCCAGCTCTGCATCCGCCTCGCGAATTCCGGAGTGTAATCAAGACCCCAATGACCATAGGCCCGGCGGACCACATCGACAGGATCGCGCGTCAGCGCGTGGAAATCGACGTGGAAGATCCGCGGATCGTCGACCACCGGGCTTTCCATCGCTTCGGCCACCGATGCGGCGATACTCTGCACAAAGGCGGGACCGAGCGCCTTGAAATCCATCTGCCAGTTAGTGATGCCGCCATAGAGCACCGCGGTGATGGCCAGAGTGGACGGATGCACCTCAACCGGATCCCGGTGCGGCCAGATGCACAGGGCGTCGGGATAAGCCTCGAACAATTCCTTGAGCGCGAACTGATGGTAGATGCCTTTCACCACCCAGTGGCGGGGTTCCTGATTCCATTGAAGATGCTGCAGGAATTCACGGTGGAACCGATAGGCGTCTGCAATATTGCTCGCGTCCAGGATCATCGCCAGCGCGGGAAGGTTGTAGAGCAGCGACGGATAGGCGTTCTGGAAATCCAGCGTGAAGATCTCCTCGCACTCGATCGGGCAATAGCCGCGCTTGTCCCAATATGGATGGAGCGTCAGCAGGCCGGGCGCGATCCTGATCAGCTCGTCCAGCTCCCTGGCCGCATATTCGATGCGCTCGGCCATGACCGGTACTTCGCCGGGCGGCGGGCTTGGCTCGTGCGTGTGCCACCACAGCGGTGCGCGGGCGTTCGGATCCTCGGCCATCAGCGAATGGATCAGCGTCGTTCCCGTCCGCGCGAAACCGATAACGAAAATGGGCCGCTCGATCTTTTCTTGCGCGATACCGATTATGCGCTTGCGATCGGCGCCCAACCGGAGGCGGGTGGCCAGGATCTTGCGCAACTGACGCTCCGCCGCATGCTTCTGGTCCGCGCGCAGCGGCGGCTGTTCATTCAGCCAGTCGACGAACCGGCTCAGCCTCCCCGCGAGAGCCGGATCGACGGGATCGAAATTGCCCGCGACGATCTGCGCGGTTTGCACCAGCGCCGAGGCGTCGATGCGCCCTACCTCCTCGGCGACGGCCTCGACCGGACCCGATCTGCTTCGCATGACATTCCCTCCACAGACGGCAGCATCCACGCGCCCTTGTCAGCCGGCGCGGCGATCCGGCGATCAGGCCAACACGCTCCCCCCGAAACGCTCAAGATGCGCGGCGAGGTCGCCAAAATGCTTTTCCAGGCACATCAGCCGCCGGAAATAATGACCGATGGCGTATTCATCGGTCAGGCCATAACCGCCATGGACCTGGATGCCATTGCGCGAGACGAGCTGGCTTGCATCGCCGATCACGATCCGCGCGGCGGACAAGGCGGCGGCGCGGCGCGCCTCCGGCTGGTCCGCATTGGCGAGCGCATGATAGAGCATCGAGCGCGCCTGATGCGCCGCAACGAACATATCCGCCAGGATGTGCTGGATCGCCTGGAACGATCCGATGACCACCCCGAACTGCTTGCGTTCCTGCACATAGCTGCCGCAGATCTTGACTGCAGCCTCCATCGCGCCGACGGCCTGCGCCATGAAGGCGATCGAAGCGCGGTCAACCGCCTCCCGCAGCACCGCAAGAGCGTGGTTGCCGCCAACAAGCAGCGCATCGGCAGGCAGTGCAACGCCGTTGAAAGCGATGTCGGCGGCGCGTGTACTGTCGAGCAGCGGATAGGCCGTGACCGCAACCCCGTCATGGCCGGAGGGGACGAGGAACAGACCGATGCCCTCCTCTCCCTCGATCCGGGCGGAGACGATAAGCTGGTTCGCGCTCGGCGCATCCAGAGCCATGATCTTTCCGCCATCGAGGACGAACCCGCCCCCCCTCGCCCGTGCCGTCATGGCGACACCATCGAGCGACAGCGGATCGGCGCCATTCTCCTGGTGGGCCAGCGCGATGCGGAGCGTGCCCGCCGCGATCGAGCCTAGCGCTTCCATGGCTCCCGCCTCGCCCGCTGATTGCTCCAGTATATGGCCCGCCAGCACGACGGTGCTGACATAGGGCTCCGTCGCCAAGGCCTGGCCGAGCGCGATGTTCAGGAGCGCGACATCCTCGATCGTGCCGCTTAGCCCGCCCGCCTCCTCGGGAACAGGCAGGGCCAGCCAGCCCAGTTCCGCGAATTGCGCCCAGCGCACTTCGGCGAAACCGAGGGGGCTACGATGCTGTTCGCGCCAATATTCGACGCCGGAGCTGTCCGACAACAGGCGCTCGGCACTGTCGAGCAGCATCGTCTGTATATCTGACTTCGCGAAATCCATTGCGCTTCTCAGCCCCTCAAAGCCCGAATGCCAGTTTGGCGAGGATATTCTTCTGGACCTGCTTGGTGCCGCCATAAATGGTCGCGGCGCGGGCGATGAGGGCGACTGCGGTTCGTCCCGGCACATAATCGGGCCATGCCTCGCTGGGGGGTGGTGCCACGGGTGACGCCTCGTAGAAGCGAAGCGCCTTTTCGCCCAGCGCATCGACCTGGAGCATGGTGATCTCCTGCTGGAGTTCCGAGCCCCGGATCTTCAGCACGGAGGCGGCGGCCGCCTCCGGCGTATCTGTCTCCTCATGCGCGAGCACGCGCAGCACCGACCATTCGAGCGCGAGCAGGTCCGCCTCCGCCCGCGCGAACCGCGCGCGGAAGGCCGGATCGTCAGCGACGCGGCGCCCTCCGCGGCTTTCACCCCGCGCGATCTCCTTGGCGCGGTCCAGCTCCCGCTTGCTCCAGTAGATGAAACTGGACGTGGTGCGCTCATGCTCCAGCAGGAACTTGGCATAGGTCCATCCCATGCCCGGCTCGCCGATCAGTTGCCCGGCGGGCACTTCGACATTGTCGAGGAACACCTCGCACAGATGGGTATCGCCGTTGATCTGGGGAATTTGCCGCACCGTGACGCCCGGCGAATCCATCTTGACGATAAGGAACGAGATGCCCAGCTGCGGTTTCACCGTCTTGTCGGTTCGCACCAGGAAAAAGCCCCAGTCGCAATGCGATGCCCCGCTGGTCCAGATTTTCTGGCCGTTGACGATATACTTGTCGCCGACCAGTTCCGCGGAGGTGCGCAGCGATGCAAGATCGGAACCGGAGCCCGGCTCCGAAAAGCCCTGCGCCCAGTTGGTCGCGCCTTCGCGGATCATCGGCAGGAAGCGGTCCTGCAATTCGTCGGACCCGTAAGTGTAAAGCACCGGCCCCAGCATATGGGTGCCGCCCCAGTCGAATTCCGGCGCGTCGGCCGCGTACAGTTCCTCGCTGAAGATGAAGATCTGCATCGGCGACCAGCCGCAACCACCGAACTCCACCGGCCAGTGCGGCACCGACCGGCCGTGGCGATAGAGGATGCGCATCCACTCGTTCTGGTCCGGCACGGTCGCGTTGTTGAGCACCTTGGTCCGCTGGCGCTCCTTTATTTCGGGCGGCAGAACATCGTTGATGAACGTGCGAATTTCCTGGCGGAAACTCTCCAGTTCAGGATCGAGGCGCAATTCCATGACGATATCTCAAATTGTTTGCGAACCCCTGCAATGACGCGGGCCAATAGCGCGCGCAAGCGGAGGCGCGGCACCCATCACTAATACGATGGAATGGGCCGCGTGTTTGACAAACATTGCCCGCCGGATAGCCACGACGCCATGCAACGCGCATCCTCAAGCCTGATCTGGATATCGGGAGCGACGGAAGGCATCGGCCTCGGGCTGGCGCGCAATGTCCCTTATGACGATGCCCGCGTGATCAATCTCTCGCGCCGGCAACATCCCGACTATGACACCCATATTCTGGATCTCGCCGATCCCGGCAGTTGGGCCGGGACGCAGGCGCATTTCGCGGAAACGATGCGCGATTTTTCCGGAAAACGCGTCGTCTTTATCCAGAATGCGCATCTCAAGGGCCTGACAGGCTTTGCGGGCGAAGTTCCTCCCGACGATTACGCGCGCGACATCCTGGCCAATGTCGCCGCGCCGCTGCGGCTCGGCGAGATGTTCCTGCGCGCGGTACTGGAAAGCGGATATGCCGGGGAGGCTGGGCTCGTGATGATGTCGTCCGCGTCCGCCCGCTCACCCTATGAAGGGCAGTCGGTCTATTGCGCAGGCAAGGCGGCGCTGGAAATGTGGGTCCGGGTGATCCGGCGCGAACTGGCGGCGCGCGGACGCTCCGGCATCTGGGTCACGGCAGTACGGCCGGGCTTCGTGGACACCGGCCTGATCCGCCATGTCGCCGCCATGCTGGACGCCGACTATCCGGTCGCCGCGGCCATGCGGCGACAAATGGCAGAGGGCCGGGACGTGCTGGACATCGACACGGCCGCACAGCAGATCTGGGCCGCCCTGCCGCCCTCGCAATCGCTGCTGCTGTTCGGCGAACAAGTCCAGGTCGACCGTTCCGGGAAGAGCGCATAGGCCGGCTACCCGGCCGGGGCCATGCAACCGTCAGCGCGCATCGGCCAGAACCATGTCGGCGCCCTTTTCGGCGATCATCATCGTCGCCGCATTGGTGTTGCCGGACACGACGTTCGGCATGACCGAGGCGTCGATCACGCGCAGCCCCTCGACACCGTTGACCTTGAGGGCGCCCGACACCACCGCGTCCTCCTCCACACCCATGGCGCAAGTGCTGGTCTGGTGATAGCCGGTCGATCCCGCCGCGCGGCAGAAGGCGAGCAGCTCCGCATCGCTCTGCATCGCCGCGCCGGGGGTCAGCTCATGATCGAAATAAGGGGCGAGCGCCGGGCTGGCCATCACCCTGCGCGCCCAGCGCAGCGATGAAATCTGCGCGCGCTGGTCCGCCTCCGCTGATAGGAAATTGGGCCGGATCGACGGGGCATCCCGGAAATCGGCGGACCGGATATGGATGGTGCCGCGCGACTGCGGCCGCATGACATAGCCGCCGATGGTCATGCCCGGCTGGCGTTCCATAGTCATCGCACCATTAATCGCCAGCGCCTCGAAATCCACAGTCGCCGGGCTTGCGAAGAACTGCAGGTCTGGCAGGTCGAGAGCAGGGTCGGATTTGAGGAAGGCCGTCAGGTTGGACCCGCACGAGGCGAGCAGACCCGAGCGGGTGAAGGCATAGCGGATCACCTGCGCGACGAGGCTCATGCCGTGGGACATCTCGTTCATGCTGGACGTGCCGGGCTTGAGCCGCGCCCGAACCATGCAGGCGAAATGGTCCTGGAGATTCTCGCCGACGCGCGGCCGGTTCGCCATCACGGGGATGCCCAGCGAGCGCAGCCGTTCGCCGTTGCCCACGCCTGAAAGCTCGAGCAACTGGGGAGAATTGATTGTCCCGCCCGACAGGATGACCTCACGCCGGGCGCGCACCTGCCGCCGCTCATGGCCGACATGGTATTCGACGCCGACGGCCTTGCCGCCTTCGAACAGCACGCGCGAGGCATGGGCTCCGGTGACAACGCGGAGATTGGGGCGGCCCATGGCGGGATGCAGATAAGCGACCGCCGCGGAGACGCGGAGGCCCTTCAGGGTGGTGGCCCGCAGCCGGGACACACCCTCCCGCGTCGTTCCGTTCAGATCCGCGCTTACCGGCGCGCCAGCCTCCTCGAACGCGCGGACCATCAGGTCCAGCATCGGATGCTGCACGGATATATCGCTGACATGGAGCGGCCCGCAGTCCTGATCGGCCGGCGCGCTTTCGCCGGCGCGGCGCTCGATGCGCCGGAAATTGAGTTCCGCGTCGTCCCAGCCCCAGCCGACCAGACCGCGCTGGCGCCAGCCGTCATAATCCTCCGGCAGGCCGCGCACCCACAGCAGGCCGTTGATCGAGGAGGAGCCGCCCAGCACCTTGCCGCGCGGAAAGAAATGCTGCCGCCCATCCGTGCCCGGATCGGGTTCGGTCATATAGTTCCAGTTGACGCGCGGGTCCTTCAGCATCTTGGTGAAGCCCGCCGGAATATGAATGTTGAGCGTGCTGAGCGCCTGCGCGGGATTGAGGAGGTGTCGGGTCGGCCGGTCGTCGCCGCCCGCCTCCAGCACCACGACCTTGTGGCGGCCATCCGCGCTCAGCCTGTTCGCCAGCACGCAACCTGCGGACCCGGCGCCGATGACGATATAGTCGGCATCCGCTTCCAGGTGCGCTTCCCCCGGCGCGCCGGATTGCACTGCATCGACCATATATCCGCCTCTCCTTGGTGCTGGCGTTGCATAGATGCACAAGCGCGCCGCATCTCAATGGCTTTGTACGACCGATGGGGCGGACATCACTCTTATGATGGCTAGCGAAAAGCCATCGAAATGGCAGCGGTCCCCGCGCTATGTCTGGGGTGCAGAGTTTGGAAGAGGACAGTCATGACGACGCTTTTCTCGCTGGATGGACGTACGGCGATGATCACGGGCGCCTCGCGCGGGCTGGGCCGCGCCATCGCGCTGGGCTTAGCCGAGGCAGGCGCATCGCTGGTCCTGGCCGCACGCGACGCTGGCAGGCTGGAAGAGACCGCGAAGGAGATTCGCGGCAAGGGCGGCAAGGCGCGAACCATCGCCTTCGACCTTGCCGACCTCGCCGCGGTTCAGGCCGCCACAGACCAGCTCAACGCCGAGGGCGTGCCCATCGACATTCTTGTCAACAACGGCGCCATCGGGGGTTGGGGCGCGCTGCACGATTCCACGCTCGACCAGTGGCAGACCATGTTCGATGTCAACGTATCGTCCATGTACCTGCTGTGCCGGGAACTGTCGAAGGGCATGGTCGAGCGCAAATGGGGGCGCATCATCAACTTCGCCTCCTATGTCGCTTTCACCGGCCGCCCCAACCTGTCGGCCTACACCGCCAGCAAACATGCGGTGCAGGGCCTGACCCGCGCGGTTGCAGCCGACCTGGCGCCCCATGGCGTCACCTGCAACGGAATCGCGCCGGGCTTCTTCGACACGGACATGGCCGCGCCGACCGTCGGCCACCCGCAGCGCGCGAAGATCTTCCGCGACGCCATCGCCTTCAACCGCTTTGGCGACCCGGCGGAGATGGTCGGCCCTGTCCAGTTCCTGGCGTCAGAGGCGTCACGCTACATCACCGGCCATATCCTGCCGGTCGATGGCGGCGTCGCCAACATCCTGTCGCTGCCCGTGGTTGTCGAGACCTGATCCTCCGCCGGCCGAATATTTGATCTTTGAGTGAGGAAACCGCACCATGACCGATACGCTTGTTAACCTGGCCAGCCCGGAGAAGCTGTTCATCGGCGGCGACTGGTCCAGTTCTTCCGGCACGGATGGCATCGACATCATCTCGCCGTCCACCGAGGAAGCTGTCGGCCGCGTGGCCAAGGCGACGACGGCGGACATGGACCGCGCGGTCGCGGCGGCACGCGATGCTTTCGACAATGGGTCCTGGCCCAGGCTGTCGGGGCCGGAGCGCGCGGCGGTACTGCGCCGCATAGCCGAGGAGATGGCGAAGCGTAGCGATGATTTCGCCCGTGCCTGGTCGCTCCAGGTCGGGATGCCCTTTGCCCAGTCTTCTGCCACGGCCCCCTATATGGGCGGCTATTTCACCTATTATGCCGACATGATCGAGAAGGGATTCGAAGAGGTCCGCACGCCGATGATGGGCGGTCATGCCATCGTCGTGCGCGAGCCGGTAGGCGTCGTCGTCGCCGTCGTGCCGTGGAATGCGCCGCTTGCCACGCTGGCGCTGAAGGTCGCGCCCGCGCTTGCGGCGGGCTGCACGGTCATTGCCAAGCCTTCTCCCGAAACGCCGCTGGAGGCGCTGATCCTCGCCGAGTGCATTGCTGCGGCGGGCGTGCCGGATGGCGTCTTCTCCGTCCTCACCGCCGACCGCGACGTGTCGGATTATCTCATCCGCAAGCCCGAGGTGGACAAGGTGAGCTTTACCGGCTCCACCGCCGCAGGTCTCCACATCGCGTCGGTGGTAAGCGCCCGGGGCGGACGGATCACCACCGAGCTGGGCGGCAAATCGGCCGCGATCGTCCTGGACGATGCTGACATCGCCAAGGTGGTCGAAGGTATCATGCCCAATCTCGTCGGTCTGTGCGGGCAGCAGTGCGCGGCCTTCAGCCGCATCCTCGTGCCGCACACGCTGAAGGGTGCGGTTACCGACGCGCTCGCCGCCGCCATGCAATATGTCAGGATCGGCGATCCCTTCGCCGAAACGACCGACATGGGCCCCCTCGTCACGCGCGACCAGCATGGGCGCGTGTTCGGCTATATCGAAAAGGGCAAGGCGGAAGGGGCAAAGGTCGTGACCGGCGGCAGCCGTCCGGCGCATCTCGACAAGGGCTGGTACGTTGAGCCGACCCTGTTCACCGACGCGACCAACAGCATGACCATCGCGCGCGAGGAGATTTTCGGCCCGGTCGGCACGATCATTCCCTATGGCAGCGAGGAAGAGGCGATCGCCATCGCCAATGACAGCAATTACGGCCTGTCGGGCGGCGTGTTCACTCAGGATGTCGAGCGTGCCTACGCCGTGGCCCGCCGTATCCGTACCGGCAATTTCGGGCATAATGGCCGCGTCATCGACTACACCATCCCCTATGGCGGCTTCAAACAATCGGGCGTCGGCCGGGAGGGCGGCATCGAGGGCTTGCATGGCTTTACGGAAGTGAAGGCGATCTTCATGAAGGAACTGCCGGCCCATCTGCGTTGATGGCCGCCGCACCACCCCCTGTCGCGCGGAACGATTGGCCGGGCAACTACCGGGCGTCGAACGCCTGGTGGTCGGTCCTGGTTCTCTCCGTCTTCCAGGTCGTTTCCATGATCGACCGTCAGACCATTTCGGTCCTGATCCCGGAAATGCGGGCCGATCTCGCGCTCAACGATTTTCAGATCGGTCTGGTTCAGGGCCTTGCCTTTGCCCTCTTCTATGGCGTCATGGGTCTCGTCATCGGGGCCATGGTGGATCGCTATTCGCGCCAGAGAATCATGTTCGCGGGCGTGGTGCTATGGTCGCTGGCCGCCACCGGCACGGGCCTGGCGCGCAATTATGCGGAGCTGTTCATCGGCCGCCTGTTCGTGGGCTTCGGCGAAGCAGCGATCGCGCCGGCGGGACAGTCGCTGCTGTCGTCCATATTTCCGCGCCATCGGCTGACCACGCCGATGGCCTGCTTCACCGTGTCCGGAGTGCTGGGAATATCGCTGTCCTACGCGCTGGGCGGCAATCTGCTCGACCGCTTCACCGCCAGCCCGCTGAGCGGCCCCCTCGCCGGCCTTGCCGCCTGGCGGCAAGTGCTGGTGGTGACGGGCCTGCCCGGCCTGGCCGTCGCGCTCCTTGCCTTCTCCATCCGCGAGCCCCGCCGGCGTTCCGCCCCTCCGCCTTCGGCCGAAGCCGCGACCTGGGGCGGGTTCTTTCGCTATATCGGGGACAATGCCAGGCTCATGCTCGGCCTCGTCCTCGGCTCGTCGATCATGGCCCTGGCGATACAGGGGACCATGATATGGACGCCGACTTATGCGCGCCGGACACTGGGGGTCAGTGCCGCCGAAATCGGAACAATGATGTCCGTGGCCGTGGCCGTTGGCGGCATCGTCGGCGGGCTGAGCCTGGGCCTCTTCATCGACCGCCGTTTCGCGCGCGGCGCCCGCGACATCGCGCTACGCCTGTCGGCGCTGTTCGCCTTTACCGTCCCCCCTGTCGTCGCCCTTGCCTTTCTGTTGTCAGATTTCAGGCTCCTGTTCGCGGCCGTGACCTTGATGATGATGACCATGGGAGCCTGCTTCGGCCCGACCATGGCCGCGGTCCAGATGGTCGTTCCTCCCGAGATGCGAGGCCGCTTCGCCGCACTGGTCGTGCTATGCTCCAACCTGTTCGGATTTGCGCTGGGCCCAATGCTGATTGGTTTCCTTACGGAATATGTCTTCGGCGATCCGGCGATGATCCGATATGCCATTGTCGTCTGCCTGCTCGTTGCGGGACCGGTGAGCGGCTGGCTGACGCGAGGGGCCCGGCAGGACTTCATCCGCCGTCTGGAAGCATGATGGCCCAGCGATCACAAATGTGGTGAAACAGGCGCGGCTCCAAGCTTCTGCTGAACATGCTCCCTCATCAGGCTACTCGTTCCGAAGCGGCCGCCCTGCCCGGGAGAAGAGTGTAATGACCACGACGATTCCTGCCCTGATGCGCGACGCCGCCCGGCGCCATGGAGATCGTGCGGCGCTCGTTTCCCAGGTGGACGGCCCGATCAGCTTCCGCGATCTGGACCGTCAGGCCGATCTGGTGGCGAAAGCGCTGGTAGCGGATGGCGCCATGCCCGGCGACCGCGCGGCGGTCTGGGCCCCCAATATGTGGGAATGGGTCGCCGCCGCCATCGGCACACAGCGCGCGGGCGGAGTCATGGTGCCGCTCAATACCCGGCTCAAGGGCGGGGAGGTCGCCGACATCGTGCGGCGCGGCGGGATCACGCGGCTGTTCGTCATCGGTCCGTTCCTCGGCCGCTATTATCCGGCCATGCTGCGCGACGAGAGCTTGCCGGATCTGCGCCGCCGCATCGTGTTGCGGGCGTCGCCGGACCAGCTCGGCCCCGGCGAGATACGGTGGGAGGACTTCATCGCGCTGGCCGACGGCACCAGCGACGCGGCACTGGCGGAACGTGAAGCCGGCGTCATGCCGGATACGCTGGCCGACATCATGTTCACCTCCGGTACGACGGGCGCGCCCAAGGGCGCCCTGTTCGACCACCGCCGTTCCCTGGGAGGCGGCCGGGCATGGTGCGAAATCGCGCAGCAGACGCCAGACGACCGCTATTGCGTGTTCGGTCCTTTCTCCCACAACGCGTCCTATAAAGCCGGCTGGGTCGCGGGCCTGATGAGTGGCAGCACGGTCTATTGGCCGGAAAGCTATGACCCGGTGAGCGTGCTCGACATGATCGCCAACGACCGCATCACGGTGTTGGCCGCGCCGCCCACCGTGTTTCAGCAGATACTGGACCACCCGAACTGGCGCGACTGGGACTTGTCCAGCTATCGCTTCATGTCGACGGGTGCGACGGTGGTGCCGATCGAACTGATGAAGCGGCTTCAGGCGGAAACCCCGATCCAGCAGATCTCGACCGGCTATGGCATGACCGAATGTTGCGGTTCCGCGACCCACACCCGGCCGGGGGATGCGATGGAAAGGATAGCCTACACCGTGGGAACGGCAATCCCCGGTACGGAGATCCGCATCGCCGGACCTGACGGCAAATCCCTGCAAGCTGGCACGCCGGGCGAGGTCCTGATCCGCGATAACAAGCTGCTGATCGAATATCTCGACAACCCGGAAGCGACGCGTGCCGCACTGGATGCGGATGGCTGGCTGCACAGCGGCGATGTCGGCTATCTGGACGTGGACGGCTATCTGAAGCTGACCGATCGGCTGAAGGATATGTACATCGTCGGCGGCTTCAACGTCTATCCGGCCGAGATCGAGAAGCAGATGTCAGGCCTTCCCGGCATCCGTCAGTCCGCGATCATCGGCATTCCCGATCAGCGCCTGGGCGAGGTCGGCCATGCCTTCATCGTCCGCTCCGCCGGTTCGACCATCGGCGCGGAGGAAATCATCGCCTGGAGCAAGGCGAACCTTGCCAACTACAAAGTGCCGCGCGGCGTGACCTTCGTGGATGAGCTGCCGATGAACTCCACCGGCAAGGTCATCAAATATGCCCTCAGGGAATTGATGAAATCGGTCTGACGGGGAGGGTGGTCGGGCGTTCAGGCCGTCGCCGCTGGCGCCTTCCCCTCCGACTTTTCGAAGCGGCGCAAATAGTCGAACAGGTCGCGCGGGATGCGTTTCCGGCCCGGATTATACCAAGGCAGGAAATTCTTCATTAGTTGCGGGAAAAAGACCCGCATCTGGAACTTCTTCAAGGCCTTGATGTCGCGGTCCAGCCGCGCCGTCCCGGCTTCATCCATGGCCTGCCTGTCCTGTTCAATCATGTAAGCGAACATCCGGCCCATGTAGCCCTGCAAATGCGCCATGGCGTAGATGCAGCCATAAATGCGATAGAAATAGCCGTTCCAGATCCTGCCCCACAGGCCGCGACTGTACAGCGCATGATAGATCTGGAAGCAGACCTCGCGATGCTCGAATTCCTCGGCCATGTGCCATTTCCACAATGCCACGGCATTGGGATCGGCACCCGCGACCAGATCGTCCATCCGTTCGAACCACATACCGCCCTGCACCGCACCCAGCGACTCAAATCCGTCCGCATAGGCCAGGTTGAACTTGAGCGAGCGCGTCCGGAGGAAGCCCTCCAGATCGTCGGCCAGCCGTTTTTCAAATTCGGCGAGTTTGGGATAGCCTTGCGCGGCGATCACCTTGTTGAACAAGCGATGCTGGCGAAAGTGCTGCGATTCCTGCCCGATGAAGGCCGCCATGTCGGCGCGAAGATCGGCCCTCGTGGCGGGCAGCTTGTCCTTGGCAAGCTGCAAGACCTTGATCAGCCATGGCTCGACCGGTGCCGGAATGATCGACGTGGCATTCTGATGCTGCGCAAAGGCGATATTGGGCGCCCAATGTGCGCGGATGCGTGAATAATCGATCCGGGGATAACGCACGATCATGGTCACGACGGGTCCTCTCCTCAATGGGATGCGGTAGCGTACCATCCACTTTTCCATACGCCACCAGATCGGGCGCACCGCCGCCGACGATCATGTTCGTGATGTCTCCGTCCCGTTCCTCCTCCGCCCGGCAAAGCGCATTACAAGACGAGAGGTCACGATGGAGGGAGCCATGAGCGTGGAAGAATTTCGCATCGACGTCCCGCAGCAGGTGCTCGATCACATCCACCGGAAGCTCGTCGACGGGCGTATCGGCTATGCGCCCGATGACGACGAGCGCTGGCGTTACGGCATGGACGCCCGCTATCTCACCGAGATCGTTGCCTACTGGCGCGACACATATGACTGGCGCGCGGAGGAGAGGAAACTCAACCGGTGGCCGCAATTCCGGTCCACCGTGGACGGCGTTCCCATCCATTTCTATCATATCCAGGGCGACGCCGATCATCCTGTTCCCATCCTCCTGACTCATGGGTGGCCGGGATCGGTGGTCGAGTTTCAGGAGGTGATCCCGTTGCTGGCGGAGGCGGGGTTCAGCCTTGTCGTGCCCTCGCTTCCCGGCTTCGGCTGGTCGGGCCGTCCACCCCGGCCCATCGGTCCCATGAAGGTCGCGGAGATGTGGCGCACGCTGATGGTCGACGTCCTGGGCTATGATCGCTTTTTCGCGCAGGGCGGTGACTTCGGATCAGCGGTCACGGTGCAGTTGGGTATCAACCATGCGGATGTCGTGGCGGCGATTCACCTCAACTTCTTCATGGCTCCGACGCCCGGGCCCGACGCCGACCCGGAACTGCTTCAGTATTGGGGCGCCGTCGCCAGGCTGATGGAGGCCGAAAGCGGCTATCATCACGAACATGCGACCAAACCCCAGACCATCGGCCTGGCGCTGCACGACAATCCGGTCGGATGGGCTGCCTGGGTAGTCGAGAAATTCTGGCGGTGGGGCGATACCAAGGGCGACATCGAAAGCCGCTTCGGCAAGGACCACCTCATCACGAACCTGATGAGCTACCTGGTCAACGATGCAGTCATGTCGTCGATCTGGATGTACTACGGAACCCAGAACGAGACGCGTCCATCGGGTCCGGTAACGGTGCCGACCGCGCTGGCCCACTTCCCCGGCGAATTCTATCCCATGCCCAGCCGCGCGCTGGCCGAGCGCCAGCATGACGTTGTGCGGATGACGCAGATGCCTTCGGGCGGTCATTTCGCGGCGATGGAGGAACCCGCCGCCTTCGCCCGCGACCTGATCGACTTTTTCGGGAGCCGCTCATGAGCGTCCTGTCCGTCGAGGAGGCGCGCGACGGCGTGATGCTGCTGACGCTCGACCGGCCCGCGCAGCGAAATGCGATCGACCTGGAGCTGCTGGATGCGCTGACGGAGGCGTTCGAACGCTTTCGAGGCGAGGCCATTTGGCGGGCGGCGGTCGTCACGGGGCGCCCGCCCGCCTTTTGCGCAGGGCTTGACCTCAAGACCTTTTCCGCGCCCGATGCGCCGCGTGAACGGGTGACGGCGCTGATCCAGTCCATTCCCCGGCTGGACAAGCCGATCGTCGCGGCGGTCAACGGCGCCGCCTATACGGGCGGGTTGGAAATGGCGCTCGGCTGCGACTTCATCCTGGCGAGCGAGGAAGCGCGCTTCGCAGACACGCATGCGAGGATCGGCGCCCTTTCGGGCAGCGGCATGGGATCGCGGCTGCCGCATGCCGTCGGCACGCGCTTCGCCCGGCAGATGATGTTGAGCTGCGAGCCAATCGACGCCGCGACCGCCCTGCGGATCGGACTGGCGAACGATGTTCTGCCGGCCGATCTCCTGATCCCGCGTGCGCTGGAGGTTGCATCGGCCATCGCGGCGCATGATCCGGACCTGATCCGCATCGCCAAATTCGTGCTGGATCGCGGCTCGGAGACGACGCTGGGCGATGCCATTGCCATAGAGGCGGACGCACTGGCCCGGCGCAAGGCGGAAGGCGCCATGTCCTGGACGGCTGGAGCCGCGCGCTGAAATGTGAGTAAAAACTGGTCCATCCCCGGCGGCCCCTGGAAGCCGCCGGGCCTTCATCAGATGCCCCAGAGGGTCGCGGCGTTCCCGCCCGTGATCTTGCGGGCACTTTCTTCGCCGACCTGATCGAAGATACGTTTCAGGATCGCGTCGGAATTGCCCATCACGCCTTCCGGGTGCGGATAATCCACCGACCACATCACGCGGTCAGCGCCGATGCGACCGATATTCTCCATCGCCACATCATCCTCCATGAAGGTGGTGTAGCAGTGGTTGTGCCAGTACCAGCTCGGCTTCTGCGCCAGCTTGGGGCGCAGTTCGGACGCATAATCGCGCGCGACCTTGTCGGCATTTTCCAGCGTACCGGGCACCCAGCTCGCGCCGCCCTCGGTAAAGACGACCTTCAAGCCGGGGAAACGGTCGAACACGCCGGAAAAGACCAGTTGGCCGAACAGGCCGGTGAAGGGCATGAGATTGGCGTTGAGGTTCGCGCCCAGCGATCCCCGTCCGTTGAACTGGATATAGGCGCCGATGTGGAAAGACAGGGGGAGCCCGCTTTCCTGGATGGCCTCCCACATCGGGTCCATGCTCTGGCTGTTGTAGCGCACGCCCTTGGGGCTGACCGGAATGTCGATCGCCTTGTACCCCAGCTGCCTCAGCTTCTGGAGATAATTCCGCGTCCGCTCCGGCCAGAGAAAGGTCGGCAGCAGCGCGACAGGAAAGAGGCGGTCCGGCGCGGCCTCCTTCCATTCGGCCGCCCACTCGTTGCACACATCGACGCAGCGGAACCAGAAATCCTTGTCGGCCATGCGGATAAGGCTGTTGAGACGGCCATGATAGACGATCGAGGCATCGATCCCCTCGGCATCCATGTCGGCCAGCCGCTTCGACACGTTCCAGTATCCTTCGCGCCCTTCCGGGAATGCCGGCGGCAGCCCGGGCACGTCATAGTCCTGGCCGTCGACAGTGAGGTGGAAACCCGTCTCGTCCTTCCAGTATCTGGGCGCGCGGTCCTTGTCGGTCCCCTTCAGCCGGTCTTCCCACAGGCCGGGCACCTCGATGAGATGGTCGTCGCTGGAAATGACTCGCAGGCCCTCGGGACGTTGCCACGCCGGTGCGGGTATCACCCGATCTCTGGGCCACGGCGTGGCAGTGAAATTGTTCATCCCTGTTCCCTCTTTGGTGATCGGCATTTCGCGATGAGGTGAGCGGCCCGTCGTCTTCGGCACAACATCGTCGAGCCATTCCCGATGCCGTTCGCCCGATCCCGAAAGGATAGCGGAATCGGCCGCCACTATACGGAGCGAGTGCTGGGGATGAGAAGACGGATGCCGCTGCACACAGCGTCGAGGGACGACAATTCAGAACCTTGATGGATTGTGCGGTATGTCGCCCCGGAGATCGTTTTCTCTGGAGATTATTCAGGAATGCTGAAAAGTAATTTTGAAAATTGCCCGATTATACCCCGGATTTTCGAAGTGTAAGGTGGCATAAACGAAAACGGATGAGAGAGGACGGCAGCGTCCCGGCCGTCCCAGCAAGTGGAGTGAAGCATATGCTGACCGAGGATGCCGTCGCGGCGGGCGACGCAAGACTGACCACCCGCCCTCTGACCGCCGGCTTCGGGGCCGAAATCGTCGGAGTCGATCTCACCGCGCCGCTCGATGAGGGCACCGCGGCCGCGATCCGGCAGGTCTGGATCGATAAGGGACTTCTGCTCTTCCGCAGCGCCGCCAATGACGACGAAGCGCAGATGCGGCTGAGCCGCCTCTTCGGCGAGATGGAGCCGGCCGCCACCGCCGACATGAACGATCCTGATAACAAGTTCATGATGACGCTGGCCTATGATCCGGAGGACAACGCCCCCCGCTTCCAGCAGCATTACAATGTCGGCGGCATCGACCGGGCCGGCTGGCTCGGCTGGCATTGGGACCAGAGCTTCATGCCGACGATCGTGCGCGGCGCGGTGCTGCGCATGGCCGAACCGGCGAGCGAGATGGGCGAGACGGGCTTCATCGACGCGATCGAAGCCTATGACCGCCTCTCCCCCGCGCTGAAGCAGAGGATCGAGAATCTGGAAGTCGTCTATCAGTTCAATCCGGATTTCGCCTCCGGCCAGTACGGCTTCCCAAAGGATATAACCGCCCTCCCCCGCGAGCGGGTCAGTTCCGAACCGGGTTACGATTTCCCGCCGGTCGTGCATCCGATGGTTATCGTCCAGAGGGAAACGGGACGAAAGGTCCTGAAGCTGTCCCCCATGCATGCCCGCTACATATTGGGCATGGAGAAAGCGGAAAGCGACGCTCTGCTGACCGAGGTGGCCGAGCACCTCGTGGATCCGGCGTTCGCCTATTTCCATGAATGGCAGAAGAACGACATGGTGGTCTGGGACAACTGGCGGATCATCCACGGCGCCAACGGCGTTCCCCTGCATTGCAAGCGGCTCGCACGACGCACCACCATCATGGGCGATTACAAGGTCGGTCGCTATCTCGATCCCACCCTGGACCGGGACCGGGAAGTGAAGCGGCTGATCGATTGAGCGGGCGCGGACGGGTCCGGCCTCGCCTCACCGTCCCGTGAACTGCGGCGGCCGCTTGCCCATGAAGGCGGCGGTCGCCTCGCTGTAATCCTGCGTCATCGTGCCCAGTATCTGCGTCCGGTTTTCCGCCGCGACAGCCGCTTGATACGATGATGCGTCCAGGTTCTCCCACATCAGCTTCTTTGTTTCGGCAACGGAATAGGGACTGTTGGCCAGCACCGTTCGGGCATAGGCGATGGCGTGGGGCAGCAGGCTGTCTGCCTCTACGAGCGCGCGGACAAGTCCCGTCCGCTCTGCCTCCTCGGCCTCTATGGGTCGCCCGGTCAGCAATATGTCGAACGCACGCGCCGCGCCGATCATGCGCGGCAGCAAATAACTGATCCCGCTTTCCCCGCCGGTCAGGCCGATACGCACGGCCGCGACCAGAAACCGCGCTGATGGCGTCGCGAGGCGGACATCGGCGGAAAGAGCGATGGCCATGCCCGCACCCACGGCGGGACCGTTGACGGCCGCGATCACGACTTTAGGCATGGCCCGGATGCGGCC
Organism: Novosphingobium endophyticum; assembly: GCF_014640675.1. Classification (GTDB taxonomy): domain Bacteria; phylum Pseudomonadota; class Alphaproteobacteria; order Sphingomonadales; family Sphingomonadaceae; genus Novosphingobium; species Novosphingobium endophyticum. The sequence continues at coordinate 96,533 of NZ_BMHK01000013.1, forward strand.
GCCCATGCCCGCGAAGCGTTCCTGCCAAGCAAGCTTTTCAATGACGCCGCTGGTGCCTGCCTGATTGCGGCTGTTGGACGCCTCGAGGTCCTGGCCGGAGCAGAAGCCGCGCCCCGCCCCGGTGATGATCACGGCGCGGCAATCCCCATCGTCCGCCAGTTCATCCAGCAACGCATTGAGCCGCGCCACCGTCTCACGGGTCAGGGCGTTCATACGCGCGGGACGGTTGAGCGTGACGACACAGATACCAGATGCCGGCCGATCCAGCAGGATATCGTCGTCGTCGCTCATCGCCTGCTCCCCCTCATGCGATCTTGCCCGCGCATAGGCGAGGCAGGCCTTTCGTGCTGATCCGGTGAAGCAGGCGCCGCTTGCCGTTCTCGTTCGAATATTCAATGGGACTGGCGCAATGGACAGTGCCGAAATTGTCCCAGAGGACGATATCGCCCGGCCGCACCTTGTAACTGGTGCGATAGGCGGGTTCGACGATATGTTCGCGCAGTTCGCGGATGAGATCGGTCGCCTCAGCATCGTCCATCCCGTTGATCGCATAAGCCGTGCCCGACGTGAATATGCCGGGGCGCCCCGTGACCGGGTGAATCATGACGAGCGGGTGTTCGGGCGCGTCGGTCTTGCGCGGCGGGCGGTCCGGGTCCGGCTGCGTCTCGCCTTCTATCCAGGGCGCGCGCGCCAGTTCGTGCCGGGCGACGAGGCCGTCGATGCGCGCCTTCATGATTTCCGACAAATCCGCATAAGCGGCCGAGGTACTGGCGAAATGCGTCTCGCCCCCCTCGTCCGGCGCTTCCCTGCCGAACAGCATCGTCACCGCGCCCGGAACCGTCTCGTAGCTGCTGTCGGAGTGCCAGTGGACCGCGCCGTCGCGCATCGCCGCCGGGGTCGCGGCATCGTTGTTGATGCGGATGATCTCCGGATGTTCCGCATTGCGATGCTCGGGAATGAAGAATTCCAGCGGTTGCCCGAAGAAGCGCGCGAAACGGACATACTCCGAGTCGCTGAGCGTCTGGCCGGGAATAACGATCACACCGCGATCGAACAGGAGATCGAGAAGTGCCCGCATCGTCTCGTCGGACATATCCTCGGGCAGATTCAGGCCGCGCACCAGCGACCCGACCGCCGGAGACAGGTTGATGCTATCAAGAACCATGGATCGTCTGTCCGATATCGGCTGCCATTTCCTGTAGATTGGGGCTTTCCTGACGGACCGCACAAGGCGCGAGACCGGATCGCCACCTTTGTTCATATATGCGATCAATTCTCCAGCCGCCGCAGCAGGCACTCCTGCGCGGTCGAAGCGACGAGCCGGCCCGTCCGGTCAAAGATCTGCCCCGTCGCAAAGCCCACCCCCTCGCCGGCGGAGGGACTTTTCGTGTGGTGGAGCAACCACTGGTCGCTGCGTGCGGGGCCATGGAACCACAGCGCATGATCCAGACTGGAGATGAGCAGCGCCCGGCTGTTGGTGGGAAACTCATGCGGGACCGCGCTGACGCCCGCCAGCCAGTAGTCGCTCGCAAAGGCCAGCAGGCACTGATGCAGGCGCGGGTCGGCAAGAGCGTCCGCGCTCGGAAGGCGAAACCAGAAATCGCGCATCGGCTCTTGGGGACGACTTTTGAAATAGGTATCCGGCGCCACGGGCCGGAGTTCGACCGGCAGCGCACCGGCGAAATTATGGACCGCGGCCGCATTCAGCTCCGCCTGGTGATACCGCACATAATGCTGGACCGGCACAAGCGATTCGGGCGGCGGAACGGCAGGCATCGGCGCGGCCTGGTGGGCAAAGCTGTCTTCCGGTGCATGGAACTGGCACAGCAGCATGAAGACGAGCCGCCCCTCCTGATGCGCCGTGACCTGCCGGTTGGCGAAACGCCGGCTGTCGCGCAGGCGGGTCACGCGATATTCGAGCGGCCGCCCTGTATGGCCCGGCGCGATAAAATAGGCATGCAGCGACGTGAGCGGCATATCCTCGATCGTCCGCACTGCCGCGCACAGCGACTGTGCCAGGAGCCGCCCGCCAAAGACCGTGCCCAGATGGTTCGTGCTGCCGCTGCCCGCCACGAAAATATCCGGCCCACTCCCCTCGGCGAGGTTGAGGATGCTCGCGGCGGGCTCGCGCACGAAGTCTGTCTCGTCCAGCGCCCCGTCGGGCGCCGGCCACTTATCAATTGATCTGTCCATGCCCCGACTATGGGCCTTCGCATACGGCCCGGCCAAGACGGGCCCGGCTGATTTCAGCGTTGTGATGGCTGGGCCTGTTGGATGCCCGGATCATGCGCCATCTGGGGCCTGCGGCTCCGCAGCCTTGAATAGCAGGCGGGCCAGCGTGCTTTCGGCGGTCTGCGGGTCCGGCGGCTGGTCCGGGAAGAACCAGTCACGAAACAATACGGCCCCCGCCAGCATGCCGAAGGAGTAGCGCACGAGCAGTTCCGGGGCGACGTCGAACCGGAGCCCTGCCAGCTCATATTGCGAGCGCATGCGCGCGACCGCCCGCGCGAAATAGTCGTCAAGGCCGTGGACCGGCGCCATCTCCATTTCACCCGTCGATTTGACCAGCGCGAGAAGCAGGTCAGCATGATCCCGCAAAAATGGATAGAGCGCGTGGACGAACTGGGCGCTGCGCTGCTCGCGATCAGGCGGCAGCTCGTCGCTGACTGCCAAGAACTGGCTGAATCGCTCATTGAACGGAGCGATCACGGCCTCGGCGAACAGTGTCGCCTTGCTCCCGAAATTGTTGAAGATCAGCGGCGGCGCCACCTTCGCGACGTCAGCGATCTGGCGCGTCGTCGCCCCTGCGTAACCGCGCTCCGCAAAGACGCAGCGCGCGGCATCCAGGATCAGCGAGCGGATCTCCTCCGTCGATCTGCGACCCCGGCGCTTGGGGGCCGCGGTTTGCGGTGGCTCCGAAAAATCGCTCATCTGATCGTTTCGCCATTGTCTCTGGGGGGCTGCATCAGTTAAATATCATCTGGTATTTAGCATATGCCGATCAGGCTCGAAAAGTGCGAGAGGTAAAGACATGAGCGATCAGTATGACATGGTGATCCGTGGCGGCACAATCGTCGACGGGACTGGCGGGGTCCCCTATGTCGCGGATGTGGCGATTTCGCGCGGCGTCATCGCCGCGATCGGCCGTGTCGACGGCTCCGGACGCGAGGAAATCGACGCCAGGGGTCTTACCGTAACCCCCGGATTCGTCGACGCGCACACCCATTATGACGGCCAGATTACCTGGGAGAATCGCCTCGCCCCCTCGTCCGACCATGGCGTCACCACCGTTGTGATGGGCAATTGCGGCGTCGGCTTCGCGCCGGTGCGCGCGGGCGACCACCACCTCATGATCAAGCTGATGGAAGGCGTGGAGGACATCCCGGAGGTCGTCATGGCCGAAGGCGTGCCATTCAACTGGGAAAGCTTTCCGGATTATCTCAACGCTCTGGCGAAGCGCGAGGCTGACGTCGATTTCGCCACCCAGATCCCGCACAGCCCGTTGCGCGTCTATGTCATGGGCGAACGCGGCGCGAACCTCGAGCCGCCGACGCTGGAGGATCTCGCCGAAATGCGCCGCTGCGTGACCGAGGCGGTGCAGGCGGGCGCGCTGGGCGTCGCCAGTTCGCGCAATCTGTTCCACCGCTTCCGCTCGGGCGCCCTTGCGCCGTCCGTCACCACCGAACTGGACGAGGTACTGGCATTGGCGGAAGGCCTGCGCGACGCCGGAAGCGGCGTGTTCCAGTGCAATCCCAATCTCGACAACGATGCGGACACCGAAATGGCCCTGTTCCGGACCATTGCCGAGCAGACCGGCTGCCCGGTGACGTTCAGCCTCATCAACACCCCGTTCCGTGCGGAAAACTGGGCCGTTTATGTCGAGGCCGTCCGCAAGGCAGCGGCCGACGGGCTGACCATCCGCGCCCAGTTCATGCCGCGTCCCATGGGTGTTCTCTATGGGCTGGACCTCAGCTTCAATCCTTTCTCGCTAAACCCCAGCTTCCGCGAAATCGCCTCGCTCCCGCTTGAGGAGAAAGTTCGGCGCATGCGGGATCCGGAGCTTCGCGCCCGTCTGCTGGCGGAGGAACCGGAAGATGCGAATCCCGCCTTTGTCGCCCTGCTCAAGGCCACCGCCGCGCTCTATCGCATCTCCGACCCGGCCGACTACAATTTCGCACCCGACGACAGCCTCCAGGCCGAGGCGGCACGCCGGGGAGTCCCCGCCAGCAAAGTCATCTACGACGCGCTGCTGGAGGATGATGGCCGCGCGATCCTGTGCTCCTATTCCAGTGACGTTCCGGAATACCTGGAGAAGACGCGGGACCTTATCGGGCAGGATAATTTCATTCCCGCCCTGGGCGATGGCGGCGCGCATTACGGCATGATCTGCGATGCGGCCTACACAACCTACATGCTGACCGGTCGCCTGGATCGGGACGGCCTCGGCCTGCCCCGGATGATCCAGTCGCTGACGAGCCAGCCGGCCAGATCGGTCGGCCTCGAGGATCGCGGTATTCTAGCGGAAGGCTACAAGGCGGACATCAACATTCTCGACATCCCGAACATGGTGCTCCACCGTCCGCGCGTGAAGGTGGACCTGCCTGCGGGCGGCAAGCGTCTCTCCCAGAAGTCACAGGGCTATGTCGCCACCATCGTCAGCGGCACCGTCACTTACCGCGACGGCGAGGCCACCGGCGCGCTGCCTGGCCGCCTCGTTCGGGGCGTTCAGGCCGCACCGGAGGCGCAAAAGACGGCCCAGCGCGAAATCGCCTGATCAACCATATCGATGAAATGGGGCTGGGAGGGCGCAATCCCGCCCGGCCCTTCCATGGGCGGAGGCAAAGGGCGTGACAGACAGATTGCGGGTGGGAATCATCAGCGCCAACTGGAGCCTGAAAGTGCATGGCGCTGCCTGGCGGCGTATCGAGTGCGTCGAGGTTGCCGCCATTTGCACGTCCCGGCAGGAAACAGCGGAACGCGCGGCGCGCGAATACGATATTCCGAAGGCCTATTGGAACCATGAGGAGATGTCGGCCGATCCCGATCTCGACATCATCGACGTCGGGACGCGTCCGTCCTTCCGTTTCCCCATGGTCATGGCCGCCCTGCGCAACGGCAAGCATGTCTATGATGCACTGCCCTTCGCCGTCAGCACCGCCGATGCGGAGGCGATGCGCGACGCGCAGCTCGCCGCCGGCGTCGTCGGGACGGTGGACGCCCAGTTCCGCTGGTCCCCTCCGGCGCAGCAGATGAAGGCGATGATCGACAGCGGTTTCATCGGACGCCCGCTCGGCTTCAACGTGCAACTGATGCTGCCGCTGGTGGAGCATGAGGGCAAGCCCTATGCCTACAGCGCCTGTTCGGAGCATACGGATCCCTATTACTGGCTGGCGGAGAAAAGCAGTGGCGGCAGCGCATGGCGCAATTTCGCGACGCACGGCCTTCTGTTCCTCACCCATCTGATTGGCCCGGTCGAGGAAGCGACCGGCATGTTGACGACCGGCGTACCGGAGTGGTTCCTGCCCAATGGCGAGGTACTGCGTCCCGAGACGCACGACCTCGGCAGCGCGACGCTGCGCATGGCGAACGGCGCGATCGGCAGCCTCCAGGCGGGGTGGTGCGTGCCCGACACGGAAGGCTGGCGGGTAGAGATCTGGGGCGATCGCGGCCGGCTGCTGCTGGTCGACAACAGCTTTGGAAACCTCCTCTCCGCAAAGCTCTATGCGGGCGACGCGCGCCTCCTCACTTATGGCGAACGAACCTGCCGGGAAGTGACGATCGACCCGGCGTATTATGCCGTGCCCGGAACGATTTCGGGCGAGACGGCGCCTCGTCCGTTCGTCGCCATGGACTGGATGTTCTCCCACATGGCTGACGCCATCCGCAACGGCCGGGAAGGTTCGCCGAGCTTTACGGAGGCGGCCGCAGTGCACCGCGTTGTGGAAGCGGTGGAGCTGGCCAATGCGGAGCGGCGATGGGTCCGCATAGCGCAAAGTCTTTAAATTTGAATCGTCATTGCGAGGAGCGAAGCGACGAGGCAATCCAGAGCGCGCAAACGCCGCCCCTGGATTGCCGCGGGCCTGGCGGCCCTCGCAATGACGAATGTGCAGATTAGATGCCGAACCAGACGCCTGACCGGTAAATTGGGGGGAGAGTTTTTTCTGACGGACGGCCTGGCTAAGGTGGTTGCTATTCGGGCGCTGCCGCGACCATGCGGCACCAGTCATGCAGCCGCTGCCAGAGCTGCCGCCGCGTCGACGCGAAATTATGCATATGGGCCATGGTCGGCACGATGAAGATGGCTACGTCGCGCGATGCCCGATAAGCACCCGCTTCCGCATGGGGATCGGGGCAGGTGTCGCGCTCGCCATTGGCCACCAGCACCGGCACGGTAACGCGCGCCGCATCCTCCGCAAAGGCGCCGGGCAGCATCATCTGCACCGCACAATGCGGGATGGTGAGGCTCCCGAAATCAGGCGAGGTCCGGCGGATGGGATAACCGCCCTTCATGTCCTCATGGAGGATATCGTCAGGCACATCCTCCCAATGGAAGGCATAGCGATAATCGACGCCTTCATGGCTGGTCGTCTCGTGGCTGGTGATCTTGCCTTCCAGAACCGGCTCAAAACGCTCCTTGCCATGTTCGAATGCAGCCCGGTCGCGCTGGGGCAACGCGGTGTGGATCGCGCTCACCCCGCACGGCGCGATCGCGTCGAAGGTCGCGAAGCGGCCTTGTGTCAGGATCGACACGCCGCCGCCCATAGACTGGCCCATGCCCACCGCGAAGACGGAGGACAGCGCCGGAAAGTCCTTTACCACCGTGCCGGCGCGCAGCATCTCCAGTATCTGCCGCACGCAGCTATCGTGGGTGGCGGCCAGTGTCGGGAACGTGATCCGCGACAGATCGGGAATGGTGCTCTCACCCACGCCGATATGATCGACCGCGATGTAGATAGTGCCCCGTTCCGCGTGCCAGGACGCCTCGCTATAGCCTTCGTGACCGGAAAACCGGAGGTCGAAATAGCGGCGGGAGTAGCCGCCGCCCGGCGCCGCGAATATCGCGACCGGCCGCTCCGGCAGAAGAGCGGGATCGGGAAGGTAAAGGGTGACGGCCAGTTCGACGGGCTCGTCGAGGGCGGCCGCCTCGGTCACGTCGATGCGGCGCTCGATCTTTTGCATTTCTGAAACGCTCCCTATGTGGTTCTCAGCCGCCATGCGCCCCGCCGCCGGCGACCTCGATGCCGCGTCCCGTGATCATCGCCGCGTCGTCGCTCGACAGAAACAGGACGGTCGCGGCGATCTCCCACGGCTGCACGCAGCGGTGGATCACCTGATGCTCCGCCGCCACGTCCGCCTGCTGTTCCAGCGTGAACATGCCCGCGATCTGGGGCGTCGCGGTCAGGCCGGGCAGGACGCTGTTCACCCGGATATTGTCCTTGGCATGGGCGCAGCTGGCAAACTGGCTGAGGTGGATAACGCCGGCCTTGGCCGCCGAATAGGACGGGGGCGCGGACGGCGTGAAGATGCGGCCCGACATGGACGCCGTGTTCACGATGGTGCCGCCGCCATTGGCCTTCATCACCGGGATCTCGTGCTTCATGGCAAGGAAGGTCGAGGTCAGCGAGATCCGGATGGTCCAGTCCCAGTCGGCGAGGCTCAGATCCTCCAGGCTGCCGGGCTTTGCCGCCCCGACATTGTTGAAGGCATGACGAACCGGGCCATGCGCGGCGCTGGCCGCCTCGATCATCGCCTTGACGGACTCTTCGATGGTTGCGTCGGTCGGCACGAACCGCGCCTTGCCGCCCTTGGCGAGGATGGCATCGCGGACCGCTTCGCCCTTGCCCGCGTCCAGTTCCGCTATGGTGACGAGGGCGCCCTCCTCCGCAAAGGCATGGGCGGCGGCCTCGCCGATTCCCGAACCCGCTCCCGTCACGATCACTGAACGCCCTTCGAAGCGCCGCCTCTCCGTCATCTCATTCTCCTGTCGGCTGCCGGGTCATCCGGGCGATGCTGTCCTTGTCCTCACCCGCCCAGAACGCATTCCAGCTCTCGAAATCCTGCGGCAGGCGGGGCGGGGTCTCGTGTGCGGCCCAGCCGGTGAACGGCGCCGCGGGCCGCTCCTGCCAGTCGGCGGCGTACCAGTGCTTTTCCTGGCGCCGCACGAACAGCCATTCGCCGCCGCGCCGCTCATAAGTGTCGAAATAGGCGATCGCCATGATCACCCATTTGCCGTCATCCTCATGCTCGGCGCGGCAATAGACGACGCCATGCGCATGATCGGCGTCGTCGAACTCGACACGATGGCCGCAAATCTGGTGGATTGAGCGGTAGAATGTCCTCACAGCCGGCTCGATGATGGACCGCAGCACGTCCCGGCCCGTCCCGCGCCGCCCGCAGTGGACGTCAGGGACGAACAGCTTCACCCACGCGTCCATGTCGCGGCCGTCCACCGCCAGCGCATAGCGCATCGGCAACTGCTGGATGGCGGCAAGCGATTCCAGCCGGTCGATGCGTTCGGCAAGGTCGGCGCTCATGCCAGTCGTTCCAGATTGGCCGGGTCGAACGGCAGGAAGGGCTCGTCGTTCCTCGCCTTGCTGAACCAGTTGGGGTCGTTGAGGATAGCGCGCCCCACTGCAACCAGATCGAATTCGCCCCGTTCGAACCGCTCGGTCAGCAGCGGCAGATTGTTCACCGACTGCTGGCTGTCGTCGATATGCCTCGCATTTCCCCTGGCCTTGTCGAGCGCGACACCGCCCACGGTCATCGAGGCCTTGCCGGTCAGCTTCTTGGCCCAACCCGCCAGATTGAGCGGCGAGCCTTCGAATATCGGCGTATCGAAATAGCGCTGGCTGGCATCGAACAGGTCCACCCCCGCATCGGCGAGCGGCCCGATCAGCGCCCCCAGCGCATCCGGCGTTTCCGCCAGCACCGCGCGATAATCCTGCATCTTGAACTGGGAAAAGCGCAGGACGATCGGCATGTCCTCGCCCACTTCCGCGCGGATCGCCCTGACCACCGCGACGCCGAACGCTGCGCGCCGCTCGGGATCGCCGCCCCACCGGTCCTCGCGCCTGTTGGTATAGTCCCAGAGGAAGGTATCGATAAGATAGCCGTGCGCGCCGTGGATCGCGATACCGTCCACGCCCAGTCCGGCGGCGTTGCGGGCGGCGGCGGCATAGGCTGCGATCACGTCCGCAATGTCGCTGTCCGACATTTGCGGCATCGGCGCCAGGCTCTCTTCGCGTCCTTCCGGCCGGAACGAGATGACCCCGTCGGGCGGACCCCATATGCCGGACGGGCGCATGGGATTACCCGTGCCGGAGCCGGCATATTCCACATTCCACATCGGCCCCTGATGCCAAAGCTGGGGGATGATGCGCCCGTCCGCGGCATGGACCGCATCGACGACCTTCTTCCAGCCGGCCAGCGCCTCCGCCCCGTCGAGCCGCGGGACGTCCGGATGGTCCGCGGCGGCATAATGCGGCAGGGCCACTCCTTCGGTCAGCACGGCGCCCAGCCCGGTGGCGGCGCGGCGCGCATAATAGCTCGCAACCTCATCGGTAGGCACGCCCAGCGGCGAGCGATAGCGCGTCATCGGCGCCATCAGAACGCGGTTGGGCAAGGTCAGACCGCGCAGCGTGAACGGTTGCAGCAGGGGATCGATAGCGCTCATCTTACGTTTCCCGCTCATTCGCCCGTGAACGACGGAGGCCGCTTCTCGACGAAGGCCGCGCGCCTTTCGGCAGAATCGGCCGTGGACTGGCTCATGAAGATCGCGCGGTTCTCCATCTCGATGGCCGTTTCCAGGCTCGGCGCGTCGACATTGTGCCACATGGAGCTTTTCGTGACGGCGATCCCGATGGGACTGTTCACCATCACCGCATCCGCCAGCTTCAGCGCTTCGTCCATCAGCGTATCATCGTCGACGCAGCGCAGCACGAGGCCGATCCGCGCGGCCTCCTCCGCCATGAGGGGGCGTCCCGTCAGCATCAGCTCGGCCGCGCGTTGCATCCCGACGAGGCGGGGTAGCATATAGCTGAACCCCATTTCGTGGCCCGTCCCGGCATTGTGGAACGCGTTGACGAATTTGGCGGAGCGCGCCGCGATGGTCATGTCCGCCGCGATGGCCAGCGCATAGCCCGCACCCGCCGCGACGCCGTTCACCGCGCAGATGACCGGCTGCGGCAGGGCGCGCATCCGGATCGGGATCTGACCGAGCTTGTCCATCACCCGCCGCTGAAACTGCGCCTTGCCGAGGCCCTTCGCGACCCAGTCGGGCGTCCCGCCGGCGCGGATGTCATGGCCTGCGCAAAACGCGCGGCCCGCGCCCGTCAGCAGCACGACGCGCACGTCATGGTCGTAGCGGACCGCCTCGAGATGATCGATCAGCTCCGCATACATGGAAAAGGTGAGCGAGTTGAGCGCATCCGGGCGGTTCAGTGTCAGGCGGCATATGCCCTCCGCCGGTGCATCGCGGACTATGTCGCCCATGTAGGTCCTGTCCTTCCCATTTTGCTCTGGCTGCCAAGGATGTGGACCATTGCCGGTCAAAATGCGAGCAGTCGGAACGGCCCGCCGCCGCGCGCGAGGGGGCATATCACGGTTGTGAAGAAGCGCCTGCCGGGCTTGCCATTGTCGAGACCCGACGCGAGGGAACAGGACCATCGTCAAGGTGAAGCATGTCCAGACTGCCGCTCGAAAAGATTCGCGTCCTCGATCTCACCCGCGTGCTGGCCGGTCCCTTCGGGTCGCAAATACTGGCCGACATGGGTGCGGACGTGATCAAGATCGAACGACCGGGGGCTGGCGACGATGCCCGCATCTTCGGCGAACCCTATCTACGCAACGCAGACGGCGAGGCGACGCGGGAAAATGCCTTTTACTTGTCCGTGAACCGAAACAAGCGATCGGTGGCGCTCAACATCGCCAAACCGGAAGGGCAGGCGCTGATCCGCGAGCTGGTGAAGTCCAGCGACGTGGTGATGGAAAATTACAAGGTGGGCGACCTCAAGCGGTACGGCCTCGACTATGAGAGCCTGAAGAGCATCAATCCGGGCATCGTCTATTGCTCCGTCACCGGCTATGGCCAGACCGGGCCGCTGGCGGCCAAGCCGGGCTATGACGCCGTGTTTCAGGGCGAATGCGGCCTGATGAGCGTGACCGGCGTTCCCGAGGGCAAGCCGGGCGCGGGACCGATGAAGGTGGGGCCGAGCATCATCGACCTCTTCACCGGCCTGAACGTCGCCAATGCCATTCTCGCCGCGCTCTATCATCGCGATGCCAATGGCGGGGAGGGCCAGTATATCGACATCGCCCTCCTCGATTGCGGCGTGTCGGCGCTGTCCCATTACGCCCAGATCTACCTGACCTCCGGCGAAGTGCCGGTTCGGCGCGGGACGCAGGGCAACGGCGGCATGCCGACCAGCATGTTCCCGTGCAGCGACGGTGCGATCATGATCACCTCCGGCAACGACAAGCAATATGTCGCGTTATGCGACGCGGTCGGCCACCCGGAACTGGCCACGCATCCGCGCTTCCACACCAATGTCCTCCGCGTGGCACACCGTGACGAAATCACGGAAGTGTTCAATGCGATCTTCGCCACCAATACGGCGGATTACTGGCTCGAAAAGCTGGGGGCGGCCGGCATTCCCAGCGGACCGATCAACGACCTGGAGCAGGTATTCGCCTATCCGCAGGCCATGCATCGCGGCCTGCGCGCCCGCGCGCCGCATCCGTTGAAACCCGATCTGGACGTGATCCGCAGCCCGCTCAATTTCTCCGAGACGCCGATCACCGACTATCGCGCGCCGCCGATGCTGGGCGAGCACACGCGCGAGGTTCTGGCCAAGGAACTGGGCCTGGACGAGGCCGCAATCGACGGCCTCGCCAGCTACGGGATCATCTGACCGTCCAGCAGGCGATCCGATTCAGACATAGCCGCGCCGCGTGCGATAGGCCTCGAACCGCGCCGCCAGCCCCTCCTTGCTGAGGCCGAAGTCCGCCGGGTCGTGCTTGGCGCCCTGGACAGCCCGGCGCGGATGCGCGTCGAGCCAGGCCTGCATCGCCGCCGCCGTCTCCGCCGTCAGGGCGAGGCCAAGCTGATCGTAGATCGAGCGGATGGTTGTCATCTGGTCCCGCGTGAAATCGCGGAACTCCACGTCCACGAAGACATTGTCGCTCTTGGCCCGCACCGCCTCGGCCCGCGCCAGCGCCTGCGCCCACACCTCCGCCTCGCGCCGGCCGACATCGGCGGGATCGGCCTTGTCGCCGCAAAAGGCGCGGCGGGCGGAAAAGATGAGGTTGCTCACCGACGGCATGGCATCCACCGGATCGCGATGCGTCTGTATCACCATCGCATCAGGAAAGACGTTCAGCACCTCCTCGAGCGAGAAGAGATCGGTCGGGTTCTTGAGCAGCCAGCGCCGGTCATCGTCCGCCCCGATCAGGCGCAGCACGTCCGCCAGCCAGCGATAGCTGTCCGTATCGTCGCGATCCCGATACCAGCGGTCGTAGTTCGGCACGTTCCACATTGACGGCCACATATTGCTGGCAAAGCTGGAGCCGAGTATGAACAGCGATTCCTCGATGCCCTCCGCGGTCATCATGTGATCGTCCGCCGCCTCCGGCGACATCGCGAGAAAGGCATCGAGGGCGGTTTTTTCCGCGCAATACCCCGGTATGTCATCCCATGTGTCGCGCGGCGGACGCGGCATGGGATAGACGGTCAGCCAATGCTCTGGCCCCTGGAACTGCGGATCGAGGGACATGAGGAGGTGCAGCGCGGTGGTGCCCGACCGGACTAGCCCGGCAATCACGATGGGCTGCCGGATCGCACTCTTCAGCACTTCCGGCCGCGCCTTGAAGCCCTGCACCGCCAGCGCCCGAGTATCGAGCGACTGGCCGATCCTGTAGGCGCTGGCCTGCGCGCAGGCGGAATCGAGGTCCAGCATCCGGATGTCGGACAGGAGCAGGTCCAGCCCCTCCCGGAACGAGGGATCGCCGAAATCGGACAGGCCGGTGCGCTCCGTCGATGCGGCCAGCATGGCCTCGGGCGTCAGCAGGCTGCCGCTGTCGACGGTTGCCTGACTGCTCATGCGGCGCTCCAGGGATCGACGTGGATCTTGGTCTCGTTGGCACCCGCGCGCAGGGACTCGAACACGTCCGGGAAGGCGTCCAAGGCAACGATGCGCGAGACCATTGCGCGCGGCTCGACATGGCCGGCGGCCAGCGTGTCCGCGCAATGCTGAAATTCCCGCAGGTCATAGGCAAAGGAGAATTTCATCGTCACCTGCTTCCAGGTCGCTAGCGACGGCAATATGGGATCGGGCGCCGTGCAGAAGCCCAGCGAAACTACGGTGCCGCCCGGGCCGACCAGATCGACCGCCTTCTGTGTCATGCCGACCGCACCCGCGCATTCGAACACGATCTCCGGCATCCCGCCCAGCGCGGCGAAGACACGTTCCGTCTCGCCCTCGCTTAGCGCCTCGAAACTTTGCGCGCCCATCTGCATGGCGAGGTCCGCCCGCCGTTCGGAGCGGGAGATGGCGACGATCTTGCCGGCGCCCAGCAGTCGTGCCCAATAAATGACCGAAAGGCCGATTGATCCGGCGCCCAGCACTGCCACGCGCGCGCCCGGTTGCATCGCGCCCAGCCGCACCCCGCGCAGGCCCACGGCCAGAGGCTCGACCAGCGCGCCGTCCGCTAGTGACAGGGACTGAGGCAGGATGATGGAACCGGGCGCGGCGATGCGCATATATTCGCCAAAGCCGCCGACGACGCCCTGCATCTGGAAACAGGCCATCGGATAGCCAGCAAGGCAGGGCGTGCAATGGCCACAGCCCGCCACCGGCATCGCGGTTACGAACTGGCCGACCTTCAGATTCTCAACGCCCGCGCCGACCGCCACGACCTCCCCGCAATATTCATGGCCGATGACGCTGTCGGTCGGAGCGTCGTTGCCATGACCGGAAGTCATGTGAAGGTCGGTGCCGCACACGCCGCATCGCTGCACCTTGATCACCGCCTCGCCCGCGCGCGGTTCCGGATCGCGCAAGGTTTCCACGACCAGCGGCGTGCCGGCACCTTTGAAAACAGCTGCCCTCATGACCTTCTCCTCAACTGCCGCGAGAGCGGTCTACTTGCCGACGACATTGCCCGCAGGGCCAAAAGCATGGCAAGACGGCGACGTAGTGATCGCAATCATGATGTTGTGCCGGAGCCTTGCACCGGCCCGGCATCGGCTTCACGAAAACAGGCTCGCCACCGGAAAGCTCGAATGCCGCACGTCACCTACATCACTGCCGAGGGGGTCGCGCAGACGGCCCAGGGGAATGTCGGTCAGTCGGTCATGGAGGTCGCCAGACGCAATGGCATAGAGAACATCGTCGCCGAATGCGGCGGGTGCTGTGCCTGCGCAACCTGCCATGTCTATGTCGACGAAAAATGGCTGAAAGCTGCTGGCCCTGCTTCTGCCGACGAAGCCGAAATGCTCGACTTCGCGTTCGATCGACGGCCGGAATCCCGGCTGTCCTGCCAGATTAGACTGAGTCCGGCGCTGGACGGCCTCATCGTCCGCACCCCGGATCGACAGAACTGAGCAGCGACAGCCGCCGGAGCGCGGCGAGCGCCTCCTGCTCCCCCTCGCACCCCGCCCGGGCGGGATTGAATTCCGCCTCGACCAGCCCCTTCCGGCCGATCCGCGCGAGCGCTGCCATGACCGGCGCGAAGGCAATGGCGCCGGCACCGGGCTCCACGCGCCCCGGCATGTCGGCGATCTGGACGCCCGCGAGCACGTCCGCATGGGCCAGTATCGCCGCGGCCATGTCATCGCCCGCGCAATGGCAGTGACAGCTTTCAAGGATCAGGCCGAGTCGCAGCACCCCCGCATCAGCCGGACCACATCGGCTACGGTCTCGACAAGCACGCCGGGCGCCCGCGTCCGGTTCACAGCCTCCAGCGCGATCCGGAACCCCCTGCCTGAGGCGAGTTCCGCCGCTCTCCCAAGATTTTCGCTCGCACGCGCGATCTGCTCCCCAGCGGAGCGCCCGAATCGAGCAGGATGACATTGATCAGGCCGCCTTCCACGCGCTCCGCCGCCGCCAGCGTCTCGTGGAGAGCCGCGCCGACATCGGAGATAGGGCTGCCCCAGAAGAATGGCGGTTCCCGTCCCGGCATGGCGTGGGTGAAGCTGCCCATTGCCAGCCCATGGTCGCGCAGCGCTTTCCCCATGCGGCGCTGGACGTCCGGCGGTCGTCCCTTGAGCCCGTTGTCGCTGATTCCCGCGAAACCCGCCCTCGCCGCACAGGCGATCTGGTCAACCGGGTCGATAGTCGTCTGTGAACAAAGCGATGTTCGTATGGGGCCGGTTAGCCCGCGCCCTTCAGCCGTACGGATGGCATTGCCAGGTTCAGGCAGCGGCCATTTTCCGCTGTGCGGCAGGGTAACCGGGGCAGATCCCGGGGCATTTATGCCTGAGCTGCGATGACGAGGTCTGGCAACCAGGGAATGTGTCGTGCTTTGGGAACGGCGAAGCGGCAGCCGAGG
>NZ_BMHK01000014.1 GCF_014640675.1 Novosphingobium endophyticum
GCCGGCATCGAACTGCTCGCAGAAAATGCGTCGACCGCACACGACGGTGTCACACCAAAAGCGGCGCGCCAGGATCGTGAGAACGACGCGGCGCCCAGCAAGTGGGAGATCCGACGGCCGGCGCACATACCGGCTCTGAATCCGTCGGCTTGGACGCCCGCAATCCGGGCAAACACCTGAACTACGCCGTGAGCGGAGCATGATCTGGAAATCATCTCCGACGCTTTGCACTGATACAACCACCAAGCCTTCAGGAGCCAGGCGCGCACGTTGAAATCGACCATGCATGGCAGATCCTCCCAATGATGCGGGAGGAGCTTACCTCAGCAGCAGCAAATGTGAGTCAGAGCCAGTTCTCGATGAAAATCCCGGGTCACATCTCAGCGGACAGTCATCAGCCAGTATCTGGTCGATGATCCCGGTAAACTCCGCCAGCTTGCCGCTGTAGGTCCGGCCGGATCGCCCGTGCTGCGGCGGCTCCGGGAAAACTAGCATCTTGTCCACCGTCTTGCGGTTGATGCCAAAATACGCCGCAGCACCGCGCCGGCTCATCCCGTCGATCATCACGGCGCGGCGGACCTTCTGATAAAGTTCCACTCTCTTCATCCTCCACCCCCGCCCAAAAACGGAGGTCTAGCAGGACTGGCCCCCTTTTATCCCGGAGGTGCCGGCCGATAACTGGCCCCTTTTATTGCCGGTGTTCTCAGGTAAGCGCGCCCTGCGCGCGTTGCGGCCCGGCGCGGCGGGCCTAAAGGGAAGCGACGCCCACCCCATCGCGGGAGTGAAACGACGCAGCAACGCGATCGGGCCGGCGCAGCCCTGTCCCGATCTCCACAGTTTGAAACAGCTACAATCCGCGCGGCGGATTGGCCGATCGGCGCATTAGCGTCACCCGGCAGGGACGAGACCCGCAGGGGCTCGGTCGGAGCGCAGCGGAGATAGAGCGGCGGTCCCGCAGGGAGGCACCAGCCCTAACCTTGCATTTTTCGACCTCATCGACTAATATGCAGTCAATGACTTATGGAGGCGCATATGGCCGTCATGACAATCCGAAACATCGACGATGCAATCAAAAATCGTCTGCGCCTGCGGGCGGCAATGCACGGCCGTTCGATGGAAGATGAGGCCCGAGATATCCTGCGTTCGGCGCTCTCGACCGAAATCCCGCGGCCTCGCAATCTGGGCCAGGCCATCCATGACCGCTTCGGTGCGCTGGGCGGGGTCGATCTGCCTGACGTGCCCCGTGAGTCTATCCGGGCGGTGGACTTCGGCGAATGATCGTCCTCGATACTAACGTCATTTCCGAACTGATGCGCCGCGAGCCTGATCCGAAGGTCATGGTGTGGATCGCCGAGCAGCCAATGGCGGGCGTGTTCACCACGACGCTGACGCAGGCGGAAATCTTTTACGGACTGGCGCTACTTCCCGAGGGCCGTCGCCGCGATGACCTTCTGGCGGCCGCACGCCCCATGTTCGATGTCGATCTTGCCGGACGTGTCTTGTCGTTTGATACCGACGCTGCTCTTGCCTATCCCGAGATTGCCGCCGGGCGGAAACAGGGCGGCAAGCCGATCAGCCAGATTGACGCGCAAATCGCGGCCATCGTGCGCTCGCGCGGGGCGCGGCTGGCGACTCGCAACGTCCGCGACTTCGTTGATTGCGGGATCACGGTCGTCGATCCGTGGGGCGACGCATGACGCCTGCCGCCGTGCACCCCTATCTGCGCTTCGCCTCGCGAGAGGCTTTGCGCGGGATGCGGCTGCGCGGCAGCCTGCCGCTATGGCCCTTCCTCGCAAGCTCCGCCGCCGCACGCCTCGTCGCTGGGCCGAATGCCCGGATGACCTGCATGACTATACCAACCAAGTCGCGCCGCGCCGGGCTTCGCGCCGGTCGCACGACGATGACAGGCCAATCGTCGTATCCGACGATTGGCCGAAGCAAGTGCCGATTGGCGACGCGGAATTGCGCGCGATCGAAGGCCATATGCGGCAGGAGCTGGACAAGCTGTTCGGCCCTCTGCCGTGAAGTCAGGATTGAAGCGTCATGACCAGCGCCGCCATGCGCCGGGATGAGGATGGGGCGCCGGTCATTGCGGCCGCTCGTGCCGCCCTTTACCTGCGCGTCTCGACCGGCCGCCAGGCCGAGAGCGACCTGTCCATTCCCGATCAGCGCCGCCAGATCGAAGGCTATTGCCTGTCGCGCGGGTGGGAGGTCGCGGCCGAGTTCGTCGAGCCGGGTAACACCGCGACGGATGATCGCCGCCCGGCTTTCCAGGCGATGATCGACGCGGCCATGACCAAGCCGCCGTCATTCACCGTCATTGTCGTCCACAGCTTCTCACGGTTTTTCCGCGATCAGTTCCAGTTCGAGTTCTATGTCCGCAAGCTGGCGAAGAACGGCGTGAAGCTCGTCTCGATTACGCAAGACCTGGGCGATGATCCCATGAGCGTGTTGATGCGTCAGATCATGACGCTGTTCGATGAGTATCAGTCGAAGGAGAACGGCAAGCACACGCTGCGCGCGATGAAAGAGAATGCCCGGCAAGGCTTCTGGAACGGCGCGCGTGCGCCAATCGGCTACCGCGTGATCGCGGCCGGCGAGCGCGGCGCGAAGATCAAGAAGAAGCTGGAGATCGACCCGATCCAGGCAGAAACGGTGCGGCGCATCTACCGCATGGCGTTGAATGGCGTCGATAACAAAGGCCCGATGGGCCTCAAGTCGATCGCCACCTGGCTCAATGAGAACAACGTCCGGACCCGCGATGGCGGGCGCTGGGGCGTGGGCGCGGTGCATCAGGTGCTCACCCGCACGACCTATATTGGCCAGCACCGTTTCAACACCCGCGACCACAAGACGAGGACACCCAAGCCGGAGAGCGAGCACGCTGTCATGGGAGTGACGGCGATCGTCTCGGAAGCCGAGTTCGAGGCTGTCCAGCGCTCGCTCAAGGCGCGCAGCCCGAAAATGATGGCGCCGATGGCGGTGGGCGGCCCGACGCTGCTCACGGGCATCTGCTTCTGTGCGTGCTGCGGCGGCGCGATGACGCTGCGCACCGGCACCAGCAGCGTCGGACGCGAATATCGCTACTACACCTGCTCGACGAAGGCACGGCAGGGCGCGACCGGCTGTCCCGGTATCACCGTGCCGATGGACCGACTCACTGAGGCCGTGGTCGATCATCTCGAAGCGCGGCTACTCGATCCGGCACGGCTCGAAGCCCTGATGGATCAGATCCTCGAACGCCGCGACGAGTGGGTGAACCAGCGTCGCGAGCATGTCGCCGACCTTGCACGACGCGCGACCGAGGCGGAAGCGAAGCTCAAGCGGCTTTACGAGGCGATTGAGAATGGCGTCATCGACGTAAGCGACCCGTCTCTCAAGGATCGTATTGCCGAACTGACCGCGACGCGCGATCAGGCCAAGGGCGAATCTGAGCGCGCCTTGGCGCATATCCTCAAGATCGGCCCGACGATCACACCGGAAACCCTCCGGGCGTTTGCTGCGGCCCTGCGTATGAAGCTGCGGAACGGTGACGGGACGTTCGCCCGCGATCAGGTTCGGGCTGTTGCCCAGAGGGTCGAAGTCATGAGCAAGAGGGAAGTCCGCATCCGCGGACTGCGGAGCGAACTGCTCCGAACCCTCACCGCCGCCTCTGGCGTAGAGGCGGCGGTGCTAGGCGTTCGTGGTTTTGAACCGAAATGGCGCACCCGACAGGATTCGAACCTGTGGCCTCTGCCTTCGGAGGGCAGCGCTCTATCCAGCTGAGCTACGGGTGCAGTGGAGCGGCGGTTAGCAGAGGCCGCTTGCAGATTCCAGCGGCAAAATCTTCGTAGCCCTGCGACGGGCAATGGCGGCAAGGGGCGGGTGGTCGTCGCACGCGCGGCCATGCCCGCGCCTCTGCCCGACAATTGCCTTCGGGCGCACAGGATAGCCCGGACCTGGCGCCCGCGGCAAACGCATCCATTCTTGCAAGTTCCCATTATGTTCCTATCATGCGGGCATGACCGGACCCGATTCCCGCGTCGCGATTCCGGCGACGAACCCCGCCAGTCTCGCGGCGTCCAATGTCGTGCGCGGCATCGGCAGGTTGTTCGCGCGCAACGATATCTGGTGTCTTGCCGAGATGCCGCTGCGCTGCGGCCGGCGCGCCGATCTGATGGGAATCGACGCCAAGGGCCATGTCGTGATCGTGGAGATCAAGGTCAGCCGCGCCGATCTACTGGGCGACGGCAAGTGGACCGATTACCTCGATTATTGCGACCGCTTCTACTGGGGCCTGCCTCCCGCGCTCGACCGCGCGCCGCTCGAGAGCGAGGCCTTCTTGCCGGAGCGGTGCGGACTGATCGTCGCCGACGCCTACGATGCCGAGATCCTGCGTCCCGCCCCCCTGCGCCAACTGGCCCCCGCGCGCCGCAAGGTGGAAGTTGAACGCCTCGCGCGCGCCTCGCTGCGGCGGCTGGTGAACCTGGGGGATACGCATACCCTGCAATGGGGCAGGGAGGGTTAGGCCCTCATTTGCGGAAAGAAGGAACCGCCCTGCCAGCGAGCCTTGCCAGCACCGCGCGTTTTGCGCCCGCCCCCAGCAGCGGCCATTCGGCGATTTCGTCCATCGTGCGCCTGCAACCGAGGCAATAGCCCGTGGCGTTGTCGACCCGGCATACGCCGGTGCAGGGCGAAGGCACGTCGTGCATGATGCTTGCCTTGAGCAGGTGTGACCCGCAGGGCAAGCGTAATTTTCTTGCGCTTTCCTGCAATGCACTCTAGAGGCCCCTTCCGTAACCGGCGCGCGGGACCTGTCCCCGCCGCAATCCGAGAGCAGCGTGAGGTCGACGTGCGAAATGCGCGAAGGCCGGCCCGGATGAGCGGTTGCCAACTGAATCAAGCTTCCTTCCTCACGCAGGGTCGCCCGAAACGAACCCTTGCTGTGTTCGCGGGCCATGATGGCCCGTGCGCCCCGCACTTTTTGAAAGTGACGTATGTCCTATTTCTCCGAACTTGGCCTTGCCGAGCCCATTCTCCGCGCGCTCGAGGCCAAGGGCTACACCGATCCCTCGCCGATCCAGCGCAAGGCGATTCCCGCGCTGCTCGAGGGCCGCGATCTGCTCGGAATCGCGCAGACCGGCACCGGCAAGACTGCCGCGTTCGCGCTGCCTTCGCTCCACCGCCTCGCCCACGATCCCAAGCCGCGCAACAACGCCGGCTGCCGCATGCTGGTGCTCTCTCCTACCCGCGAGCTGGCGGCGCAGATCGCCGATAACATGCGCGGCTACGCGAAATTCCTGAACCTTTCGGTCCAGTGCGTGTTCGGCGGCGTTCCCGTCGGCAAGCAGGCGCGTGCGCTCGAGCGCGGCACCGACATCCTCGTCGCCACGCCGGGCCGCCTGCTCGACCTGATCGACCAGCGCGCGCTGACGCTGCGCCACGTCGAGATCTTCGTGCTCGACGAAGCCGACCAGATGATGGACCTCGGCTTCATCGTGCCGCTCAAGCGCGTCGCCGCTCTGCTGCCCAAGTCGCGCCAGAGCCTGTTCTTCTCCGCCACCATGCCGCAGGCGATCGCCGAGCTGGGCAAGCAGTTCATCAACAACCCGGTCAAGGTGGAAGTCGCCCCGCAGGCGACGACGGCCGAGCGCGTCGAGCAGTACGCGACCTTCATCAACCAGGCCGAGAAGCAGGCGCTGCTGACGATCAAGCTGCGCGAGGGCCTTGCGCCCGACGCGGGCGATAACGCCGAACATGGTGCAATCGACCGCGCGCTCGTCTTCACCCGTACCAAGCACGGGGCCGACCGCGTGGTGCGCCACCTCACGGCGGCCGGCATCCCCGCCGCCGCGATCCACGGCAACAAGAGCCAGGGCCAGCGCACCGCGGCGCTCGGAGGCTTCCGCCAGGGCACCGTGCGCGTGCTCGTCGCCACTGACATCGCCGCGCGCGGCATCGACGTTTCGGGCGTGAGCCACGTCTACAACTTCGAGATCCCGAACGTGCCCGAACAATACGTCCACCGTATCGGCCGCACCGCGCGCGCCGGCGCGGATGGCATCGCGATCAGCTACGTCGCGCCGGACGAAAAGCCCTACATCCGTGACATCGAGCGCCTGACCCGCATCAAGCTCGACGCGCTCGCCCTGCCCGAGGATTTCCAGAAGCAGGCGGCGCGCCTCCCCGCGCCCAGCCGCAAGGCTCCGGCGCAGCCGCAAGGTTCGAGCAAGCCGAGAGGCCAGCAGGCACGCGGCGGCCAGCGTAGCGACGAACGCCGCCACGATCGTCCGCACGGCGAGCGCCCACGTCACGACGCGCCCCATGGCGAACGCAGGGGCGAGCACGGCAGCGAGGATGGCGGCCAGCGCAAGCGCCGGTTCCGTTCGCGCGCCCCCAAGACCGTCGGCGCGCACAAGAGCGCGGTGCGCCGCGCGGGCTAGCCTATCGGGCATGGCGGGGCCATAAGGCTTCCGCCATGCCAGAAAGCTTCGGTCCGGGTCCCTGGGCGGTGATCGCCTCCGCCGCCGCCATGACGGCGATCGTGGGCGTGCGCTACCTGACGACTTCGGGCCTGTTCGCCTGGATCACAGGCAGGGTGCGCCCCGGCCTCTACAAGGGCCTGGGACAGCAGATCGGCCGAGAGATCGGCTGGTCGCTGATTTCGGCGGCGATCTACGGCATTCCCGCCGGAATCGTCGCCTGGGGCTGGCAGGACCATGGCTGGACGCGAATCTACACCGATGCGGACGATTACCCGCTGTGGTGGATGCCGCTCTCGCTGCTGACCTACCTCATCCTCCACGACACCTGGTTCTACTGGACGCACCGCTGGATGCACCTTCCCGGCCCGTTCCGCATCGCCCATGCCGTCCACCATGCAAGCCGGCCGCCGACGGCCTGGGCGGCGATGAGCTTTCATCCCCTCGAAGCCGTGACCGGAGCGGTCGTCATCCCCGCCCTTGTCTTCTTCGTGCCGATCCATGTCGGCGTGCTGGGACTCGTCCTGCTGATGATGACCGTCATGGGCATCACCAACCACATGGGTTGGGACATCTTCCCCCGTCGGCTCGTTCATTCGCGCGCAGGGCACTGGCTGATAACCGCCAGTCATCATAACCGTCATCACGAGTTCTATCGATGCAACTACGGACTCTACTTCCGATTCTGGGATCATCTGTGCGGGACCGACAAGGGCCTCTCCGCGCCCTGACCCTTGCCCTGTGCCTGCCGCTGGCAGCCGGGGCCGCACCGGTGGCGAGCGTCGACAAGGCGGACGTTTCAGCTACCGTCACCGGCTTGCGCTCGACCAAGGGACAGGTCCTTGCCTGCCTGACGACCCGCCCCGATGCCTTCCCGGATTGCGCGAAGGACCCGCACGCCTTCACCCGCATCGTCCGCGCCGGAGCGAACTTGCGCATCAATTTCGGTGCGGTGCCCGACGGCCGCTATGCGATCGCCCTCGTCCATGACGAGAACGGCAACGGCAAGCTGGACAAGCGCCTGATGATACCGCGCGAAGGTTTCGGCTTTTCCCGAGACGCGCCCGTGCGCATGGGGCCGCCCAGCTTTGCCGAGGCCGCCTTTCCCGTCGGGGGAGAGGACGCCCATGTATCGATCCGGATGCGTTACATTCTGTAGCTATCCAATAGCTCCGCAGCGAGAGGACGGGCACGCTTAGCGCTTGCCCGGGACGCGCCTCCGGAATACCCCGAGGCCGTGGTACAGGGCAGCAGCGAGAACGAAGGCGCGACCGGCGCCGTAGCCGGACGGGCTGGCACAGTGCGGGAAAACGGCACTTTCTCGCCGTTCCGCTATCCGGTCTTCCGCGCGATCTGGATCGCAAACCTCTTTTCCAACCTCGGCGCGACGCTGCAATCGGTCGGTGCCGCATGGCTGATGACCGAACTGACGCCCTCGCATCAGCTCGTCGCGCTCGTCCAGTCTTCGGCAACCGTGCCGATCATGCTGTTCGGCGTCTTCGCCGGCGCCATTGCCGACAACTATGACCGGCGACTGGTCATGCTCGCCGCGCAGGTGGGCATGCTACTGGTTTCGGGCGCGCTGGCCGCCCTCACCTATGCCGGCTGGATCAGCCCCTTCCTGCTTCTCGCCTTTACCCTGACGGTCGGCATCGGCACCGCGCTCAACTCACCGGCCTGGCAGGCATCCGTGCGCCAGCAGGTCCACCCGGAGCAGCTTCCGCAGGCCATCGCGCTCAACTCCATCTCGTTCAATATTGCCCGCTCCGTCGGTCCCGCGCTGGGCGGCGTGCTGATCTCGATCTGGGACGTATCATTCGCATTCCTGATCAACGCGATCAGCTATATCGGCCTGATCGGCGTTCTGCTCTGGTGGCGACCGCCGCCGCGTCAGGTCGAACGCCGGCCGATCCTTCCCGCCGTCGGCGTCGGGCTCCGGTACTGCGCGACCACGCCGCAACTACGCAGGATTCTGATCCGCGGGCTCGCGCTGGGCTTCAGCCTTGCCGCATACCAGGCGCTGCTGCCCGCAGTCGTCAGCGATCACATCCGGGGCGACGAGTTCGATTTCGGGCTGATGCTCGGGCTGTTCGGGCTCGGCTCGATCGTGATCGCGCCGTTCATCCGCATGATCCTGCGTAGGATCGGATTCGAGGGTATCCTGACGACGGGATCGGCGATGTTCGTCTTCTCGCTCTCGCTGATCGCGGAAGTCCACGAGGTGCTCTACGCCCTGCCCGCCGCTTTCGCCGCCGGCATCGGCTGGGTACTGATCCTGACCACGATCAACACCGCGGTGCAGATGCGCTCGCCCGACGAGATTCTCGGCCGCTGCCTGTCGATCTACCAGGCCGTGACATTCGGCGGCATGGCGCTGGGCTCGTGGACCTGGGGCGCCCTCGCCGACTGGAAGGATCTGCCTTTCGCGCTTCACGCGGGCTCGATCTTCCTGGTGGTTTCGTTCGGCGTGCTGCGTTTCCTCGCGCCGATGCCGCGCGTCGGCGAAGGTGTTCTGCGGCACCAGTAATGCCGGGCCGCACAGGCAAATCAAAAAAGGGAGCGCTTCCGCTCCCTTTCCTGAATTCCAAAGGCCTGGAGGTCTTCCCGAGGCTTAGCGCTTCGAGAACTGGAAGCTGCGGCGGGCCTTGGCGCGGCCGTACTTCTTGCGCTCGACCACGCGGCTGTCGCGGGTGAGGAAACCGGCTGCCTTGACGGTGCCGCGCAGCGCCGGCTCGTACCTGGTGAGCGCCTGCGAGATGCCGTGCTTCACGGCGCCGGCCTGACCCGAGAGCCCGCCGCCCTTGACAGTGGCGACGACGTCGTACTGCCCTTCGCGGCCGGTGATCGAGAACGGCTGGTTGATGACAAGGCGCAGCGTCGGGCGCGCGAAGTAGACTTCCTGGTCGCGGCCGTTGACGGTGACCTTGCCCGTGCCGGGCTTCAGCCAGACACGGGCCACGGCGTCCTTGCGGCGGCCGGTGGCATAGGCGCGGCCCTGGGCGTCGATTTCCTGCTCGCGCAGCGGGACGTTGGAGACGGGGGCAGCGGTGACGGTCTCGTCAGCAACGGTGCCGGCGATGTCCTTGAGGTCGGACAGGCTCTGGACGGTATCGGTATCGGACATTACGCGCCCACCTTGTTCTTGCGGTTCATGGAAGCGACGTCGAGCGCTTCGGGCTGGGTGCCGCCGTGCGGATGCTCGGTGCCGGCATAGATATGCAGCGCGCGCATCTGGGCGCGGCCGAGCGGACCACGGGGGATCATGCGCTCCACAGCCTTTTCAAGGACGCGCTCGGGGAACCGGCCGGCGAGAACCTTGTCCGCCGTCACTTCCTTGATGCCGCCGGCATAGCCGGTGTGCTTGTAATAGGTCTGCTGCTTCAGCTTGTTGCCGGTGAAGCGGACCTTCTCCGCGTTGATGACGACGACATGATCGCCGCAATCGACGTGCGGGGTGAAGCTCGGCTTGTGCTTGCCGCGCAGCAGGTCGGCGATGACGACCGCGAGGCGGCCAACCACCAGACCTTCGGCATCGATCAGATGCCACTTTTTTTCCACCTCGGCCGGCTTGATCGACCGGGTGACCTTCGTGAGCGCCTTCATGGCTGGTCTAATCCCTATGTTTCGTGCGCGGCCCGGATGAATCGCTTGAAAGTACGAATCTCCCGATGCGCGGGAAGGCGGGCAAATCGTCGAAAACCTCCGCCAAGTCAAGCAGAGCGCGGGATTCCGTGGAGGTAAAATAATACCTTCAGCAATTCCCGGCGATCGCCGCGAGCCAGGCGGCCGTTCCCGCGGCCGCCGCGTCACAGCGCCAGCCGAGTACCGCAGGCTCGTCATAAGGATGCAGTTCGGCGAGCCGTGCGACGGCGGAGTCGAGCAGCGCGGCATTGGTCTTGAGCAACGCCCCCGCCTCGCGCGCCGTGTCCTTCTCGCCATTCCAGACGAACACCGAGGTCATCCCGCCCAGCACGTTGCCGCAGGCGATCAGCTTTTCGTCAAGAAGCGTGTGAATTGCCGCCAGCGCCGCCTCTTCATCGGGAAACGGGCACCAGACGAGCGCGGGGACGTTCTCGCCCGGCCCGCTCATACGCCGTATCCGACCTGATCGCGGCGGCCAAGCGCGTGAACGCCCCAGACCGTAGCCATGACAAGCAGCGCACCGACGAGCTGGTGCGCGACGGCCAGCCACAGGCTCATGCCCGACCACACGGTGAAGATGCCGAGCAGCACCTGCGTGCCGAAGGCGCAGTGTATCGCCACCGAAATGCCCCGCTGACGACGCGCGCGCAGCCTGCGAGCGAGAACCACCAGCGCGGCGGCGACCACCCACGCCCACCAGCGATGAATGAAGTGCGTGAGGTAGGGATCGCTGAACAAGGCATGGAAGAAGCCGGCCGCCCATTCGACGCCTTCCGGAAAGAAGCGCCCTTGCATCAATGGCCAGGCATCCATGCTGAACCAGCCGGCGCCGGCAACGTACCCGGCGCGAAGCCCGGCCACCATCGCGCCCATGAACAGCTGGAACATGAGCACCGCCAGCACCCCGACACCGAACCGTTGGAGGCGCGCCGGCGCCTGGCCGCGTCGCAGTTCCATGAGATCGAGCGCGGTCCACACGAGGCCGCCGAGCGTGACCAGCGCCGTCAGCAGATGGGCCGCGAGACGAAAGTGGCTCACCCGGTCGGCCGCTTCGGGCGTGAGGCCGGAAGAGACCATCCACCAGCCGACCGCCCCCTGCAACCCGCCCAGCGCCAGCAGCGCCAGCAGCCGCGGCTTGTAACCGAGCGGGATCGTGCGCCTGAACCAGAACCACGCCAGCGGCAACGCGAAGGCCAGCCCGATCAGGCGCGCGAGCAGGCGGTGGATCCATTCCCAGAAATAGATGAACTTGTACTGCGCCAGCGTCATGCCCGCCGGGCCGTTCACATCGAGATATTGCGGGATCTTCCTGTAGTCGGCGAACTCAGCCTGCCACTGCGCCTCGGTCAGCGGCGGGATCACGCCGGTGATCGCTTTCCATTGGGTGATCGACAGCCCCGATTCGGTCAGCCGGGTGATCCCGCCGACAGCCACGATCAGCACGACAAGCGCCGCGACCGCGAACAACCATCGCACCATCGGCGTGATGTCGTCGGTTGTACCAATTATCGGGCGACCGTCTGCGACTCTCATGCCGCGCGTTCCTGCGTTCTTGGAACGAATTAGGCAAGGGCAACGTTTGCGGGCAACGTCAACGCTTGCGCAATGTTACATTATCACATAACGCATATGCCATGCGCAGCACTCTTTTCGCGATTCGTGATCGGCTCGACCGTGCGGGGATTCTCCTGAGCGGGCTTTGCGCGGTGCATTGCTTTCTCGGCGTGCTCCTCGTCGGCGTGCTGGGTCTGGGCGGTGAGGCGCTGCTTTCTCCCGCCATACACAAGGTAGGCCTGGCACTGGCACTGGTGGTCGGCCTTGTCTCGCTGGGCCTGGGCGTCCTGCGTCACGGGCGCGTCGGGCCGCTCGTCATCGGGGGCATCGGTCTTGCGCTGATGGCGGCCGCGATCGCGGTGGGCCACGGCCTGCCGGAAGCTGTGCTTACGGTCATGGGCGTCACGCTCGTCGCCTTCGCGCACATCGGCAACCTGCGTGGGCACGTTTCGCGCTGAGCAGGGCGGCCTTGCACTGACGGCACCGCACGCTATCTGCGGAGACATGCCCGCAGAACTCTCGCTCACCGTCAATGGCGAACCCCGCCGAACCGCGCCGGGTTCGAGCATCGCCGATCTCGTCGCCAGCCTTGGGCTGGACCCCCGCAAGGTCGCGGTCGAGCACAATGGCGAGATCGCTCCGCGCTCGACGCTGGCCAAGGTCCGGCTCGGCGACGGCGACGTGCTCGAGATCGTCCACTTCGTGGGCGGCGGACACTTGTAACCGCCAGCCATCGCCCCTACCGCGCTCCCCCGAAAGGAAGCGAACCTTGACCGATACCTCCGCAAAGACCGGCTCCTCCGATACCTGGACAGTCGCCGGCCGCACTTTCCGCTCCCGCCTGATCGTGGGCACCGGCAAGTACAGGGATTTCGAGGAGAACGCCGCCGCCGTCGAGGCTTCCGGCGCACAGATCGTGACCGTCGCGGTGCGCCGGGTCAATGTCTCCGACCCCAGTGCTCCGATGCTGACCGACTTCATCGACCCGAAGAAGATCACCTACCTGCCCAACACCGCCGGCTGCTTCACCGCCGAAGAGGCGATCCGCACGCTGCGTCTCGCCCGGGAGGCAGGCGGCTGGGATCTGGTGAAGCTGGAAGTGCTGGGCGAGGCCCGCACGCTCTATCCCGACATGCGCGAAACGCTGAAGGCCTGCGAAGTGCTGGCGAAGGAAGGCTTCGCGCCGATGGTCTACTGCGTCGACGATCCGATCGCGGCGAGGCAGCTCGAAGAGGCGGGCGCGGTGGCGATCATGCCGCTGGGCGCGCCGATCGGTTCGGGCCTCGGCATCCAGAACAAGGTGACCATACGCCTGATCGTCGAAGGCGCGAACGTGCCGGTGCTGGTCGATGCCGGCGTGGGCACCGCTTCGGACGCGGCCGTTGCCATGGAACTGGGCTGCGACGGCGTGCTGATGAATACCGCGATCGCCGAGGCGAAGGACCCGATCCGCATGGCCCGGGCGATGAAGCTGGCGGTCGAGGCGGGGCGCGACGCCTATCTCGCGGGACGCATGGCGACGCGGCGCTATGCCGATCCCTCCAGCCCGCTGGCCGGCCTGATCTGAAGCTTCAGCCGCGCCGGCTGTCCTCTTCTTCCAGTTCCTCCCGAAGCTTGCGCGCGCCTTCATCGGACACCCGATCGAACCTGCGGTTGCGCCTGCGGTACTGGATCGTGCCATAGAGAATGCCGAGGCCGAGCAGGATGGGTCCGCCGATGACAACAAACGCCCAGAGATATTCCATCGCCTTCTCCCGCGCACGGACCTTCCCCTATGGCAATGCGCAGGGACGGCCTTCGTTCCTTGTCGGGGGAGGGTGACGGCGCGAATATTGCCCAAGACCCGCCCGGAAGTTCGTGCCGAAACCCGCGTATAGTTAACGAGTTGGCAAGCACTGCATGGTTAACTCGGCGATGTGGAGAGGTGTACTTCACGTCTTTGGGAACACGAAAATGGCTTACGCGGGAACGGCCACTCTGACCATCAGCGAGCTGCGCGAGTTCGCGAGCTTTTCCGCCAGCGAACAGCGCTACATCCGGCGCAGCCTCGACGTTGGCCTCGGGCGACAGGACGCCTTCAAGCTCTGGGCGCGCGACGCCAACGAGTCCGCCTCGATTCGCGACCAGTACGTCGCTTACCAGAACCTGAAAGCGCTGCGAGCCATGCGGCCCGACGACGAGGCGTTCGCCGACATCGAGACCTTTGTGGGCAAGCTCCTGCGCATGGCGGCTTTCGATCTCGCGCAGGACCGGCTCGATTCGTTTTCGGCCTTCCGCTTCCTCTACGAGCGCCTGCTCGGCGCCTGGGTGCGCCCATGGCTTCCCGGCGCCTTCTGCGGCGCGGCCGCGCTGCCCCAGATCCGCCCGGACCGCCGCAGGGTACTTCTCCATTCGATCAGCGAGGCGGCGGCAACGGCCCCCGGCTGGTCGGATCGCGAGCCGAGCTTCTATCCCGAGTTCATCGAGAAGGAAGCCGCCTGACCCGTCAGTTCCGCTTGCCGAGCGTCTTGCGGATTTCGTCGCGCCAGCGCGATCCCTCGATCTCCTTGAGCAACGCGATGTCGACCGGCTCACGCAAGGGACTGCCCTGCCCGAGCGCAATACCATAGTCCTGCCGTCCGAAAGTGCCCGGCAGCATTCTCAGTTCGTCGCCAACCTCCTTGCGCGACAGATAGCGCAGCAGCGGCTTGTCATAGACGAAGGCGTCGATCCGGCCCTGACGGAGCGCATCGAGACCCGACTGGACGTCGGGAAACCCGGTAAAAACGATACCGGCGTCGGTCAGCCATTCGTCGGTGGCGGAATGCCGAGTCGAACCGACCGTGGCGGCGGGAAGGTCATCCGGCCCCGCAATCGCGTCCGCAAGACGCCCTTCGGTAAGCGAGGAGGCGATCATGCCGGTGAAAGTCGAGATGATGATGATCGCGGCGAACATCCAGACCAACGCGATCACCTTGCCCGCCGCCGTGCGCGGCGCTTTGTCGCCATAGCCGACAGTGGTCATCGTCACCGCCGAAAACCAGAAGCCCGAGCCGATGCCCCTGGGACTCCGGGAAAATTCCTCCGGGTTGTGCTTGCGCTCGGCCAGCCAGAACAGGAACCCGACAAAAAACAGCACCGCCGAGAGCGCCAGCACCGCCGAGAGCGCCAGCACCGCCGAGAGCGCCAGCACCGCCTTGAGAGAATCGAGGGTGAAGAAGTTGCAAGAAGAGGCAACAATAGTAATAATTAACAATTCCAGATTTGGACTGGCCTGGGCACCTTAACTCAAAATTCTGGTCGAGGTTTTCGCGCAGTTCGGATTGAAGCTCGATGCCCGGCCCAGGAGAGGATGGATAAGGCGGTTCGGGAGGCGGCGCTCAGCCCCCGCTAGGGCATGGTTGTCAGCCGTTCGATGAAACGCTCCT
Organism: Novosphingobium endophyticum; assembly: GCF_014640675.1. Classification (GTDB taxonomy): domain Bacteria; phylum Pseudomonadota; class Alphaproteobacteria; order Sphingomonadales; family Sphingomonadaceae; genus Novosphingobium; species Novosphingobium endophyticum. Next base: position 15,065 of record NZ_BMHK01000014.1, read on the forward strand.
TCCGAGCATGCCGCTCGCGGATTCCGTGAAGCCGCCGGCCGAATTCGGCCACTGCACCTTGCGTCTCGGCAATGGCACGAAGATCGACAAGAAGGGCGACGGCCTTGTCATAGCCGGGAGCATTGCGACGCTCGATTTCGGCTTCCACCTCCTGCCAGGCACCCTCGCCGCGTCGAGCAAGGGCATCGATCCGGACAAGGCGCGCTTTCTCGGCTTCCTCCAGTTGCCGACGGCGGTCGGCCGCCGCCTTCTCAGCCTTCGCACGATCCCGAGCGAGGCGGATGGCGCGTGCGCGGGACCGCAATTCGCCAGCGGTTCGCGTACCATTGGGCAAGCCGACATGTTGCTCACCCAGCTGTTTTCGAACCAGCGCGCGTAACTCTACGGCGATGTTGGGATCGCCGCCGAACAGGCGGGTGAGCAGGTCCGTCTTCTCACGATCGGTCATGGCCGCAATGACTTCTCCTGCGGCGGCGGGCGACATCGCCATCATATCCATGGGGCGATCGGCCGCCGCCTGCACAAGGTCGGGATCGATGTCGAAAAATTCTGCAAATGCTCCAAGCGCCCCCGTCAGCGGCCCGATGCCTGCCATGGGCTCAATCTCGTCATCGCCCAGCCCTTCAGCCTCGATCGCGCCCAGCCACAACAGATAAAAGAGCCGAAGGTCGCCCGCGAGGAGATCGGCCCGGAGCGGCGCAAGCGCGGCGAGCCAGCCAGAGCCGTCATCCCAATCCTCATCCAGTTCGACTTCGTCGCGCGCGATATCGAGGATCAGGGTGTCGCCAGCCGCCTGCAGCGTAGCCCAATCGATCCCGAGCAAAAGCGGCTTGAGAAACCGCTGATCCACCAGCTTTTTGGGCAACCGGATCATCAGCCGCCGTGTTCCCCAGTTTGCCAGATAGAGATGAAGGTCGAACCAGCGCTTCATGAAATCGGCGGGGTCGCCCTTCAGGTCGCCCCATTCGTAGGAATTGGTGAAGCTCGTCGCCGTGATCCGCGCCCGTGTCGATATCGCCCGGAGCGCCTGCCGATCCGTTTCGTCGAGCGGATGATCGACCGCCTGGAATTCATAATATTGATATTCGCTCACGCCTGCCTCCGCTGCGCCTCCACCGTCATGGACGTCGCCGATAGGCGACCGGCCGCCTGCGATGGAAGATCGCACCGCTTGATGAAGCGCGCATTCGGGCCGTCATCGCATCACCTTCGCATGCGAATCGGCACTGATCCTGTAAAAGAGACGAGTCGGGGACATTGATGGCGACCGCATGACAGACGAGCAAATTCAACATATTCGGACCCGGCTTGCTGCGCTCGGAACCGAGCAGGCGGAGCTTGAAGCCATGCTTCGAAAGCTCGAATGCCAGCAAACATCGCCCAGGTCCAATGATCGGCAATCGGCGCTTGGCGTGAACAAGCCCACCATTATGGCTTCCTCCTCTTCGGCAGAGAAAGTGGCGCTTTTTCGCCGCCTCTTCGTCGGTCGCACCGATATATTCCCTGTCCGCTGGGACAACCCAAAGACGGGGCGCTCGGGCTATTCCCCTGCTTGCGCGAATGAATGGGCAAAAGGGGTGTGCGGCAAGCCGCAGATCAAATGCGGCGAGTGCCCGCATCAGGCATTCGTCCCGGTGTCGGATGAGGTGATCGACAAGCATCTTCGCGGCGGGGACGGTCGGCGCCGCGCTGCTGGCGACTTCGTTGCCGGAGTTTACCCGCTGCTCACGGACGAAACCTGCTGGTTCCTCGCCGCCGACTTCGACAAGCAGGACTGGGCGGACGATGCATTGGCGATGATCGACACATGCCACGCCAAGGGCGTTCCTGCCGCTCTTGAGCGGTCACGATCCGGTAATGGCGGGCATGTCTGGATTTTCTTCGCGGCCCCGATTGCGGCGCGGATCGCCCGTCAGCTCGGGGCGGCAATCATGACCGAGACGATGGAACGCCGCCCGGAGATTGGTTTCGCTTCCTACGACCGCTTCTTTCCAAGCCAGGATACGATGCCGCCCGGCGGCTTTGGCAACCTTATCGCATTGCCCTTGCAGGGCAGGGCGCGCGAGAACGGCAACAGCGTCTTCATCGACAGAAATCTTCGCCCCTATGACGATCAATGGGCGTTTCTGTCGTCATTGCCCCGGTTGGCCCCCGAGCGCGCTTCGGAGATGGTCGCCGAGGCGGAAAGGCGCGGCACGGTTTTGGGCGTGCGGATGCCAGTCGACGATGAGGATGCCGACGAGCCGTGGCGCATGACGCCATCACGGCGCCGGGAGCCAGGACCGATCGACACCCCCTTGCCGGAGAAAGTCGGCATCGTCTTCGCTGATCAACTCTATGTTGACCGCACTGCATTGCCGCCCGCCATGACGGCGCGGATCATTCGCCTAGCGGCCTTCCAGAATCCCGAATTCTATCGTTCCCAGGCCATGCGATTACCGACTTTCGGCAAGCCCCGGATCATCTCCTGCGCCGAACTTCATCCGCGCCATGTAGCGTTGCCACGGGGGTGCCTGGACGAAGCCGTCGAACTCCTTCGTGTTCACGGGGCCGAAGCGGTGATGGAAGACTTACGGACGACAGGCTCTCCATTTTCCGGGGAAGTTTGCTTTCGGGGCACGCTACACGGCTCTCAGGTGAAGGCCTTCGATGCATTGGCACCGCATGATTATGGGGTACTGGCGGCAACGACTGCATTCGGCAAAACGGTCGTGGCCGCTGCACTCATTGCTCAGCGGGCGCGCAACACGCTCGTTCTCGTTCATCGCCGTGAGTTGCTCACCCAGTGGGTCGAACGTCTCCGGACATTCCTCGACATCGATCCCAAGGAAATCGGCATTGTCGGTGGGGGACGCCGGAAACCTACGGGCATCATCGATGTCGCGGTGATCCAGAGCCTCGTGCGCAAGGGCGAGGTATCGGACATGGTGGCGGATTACGGACATATCGTTGTCGATGAATGCCATCATCTGTCGGCGGCAAGTTTCGAGTTGGTAGCAAGGCGGGCCAAGGCGCGATACGTGCTGGGGTTATCGGCGACCGTTGCCCGAAAGGATGGTCATCACCCCATCATCTTCATGCAATGTGGCCCTGTCCGTCATCGCGTCGATGCGCGCGTGCAGGCCGCTGAGCGGGGCATTGCGCATCGCGCCAGGCATCGCCGGACAACGTTCCGCTTGCCGCCGCCGCTGGCTACTGCAGATCGCCCTTCCATGCCGGCCGTGTATGCTGCCCTCGCACAGGACGAACCGCGCAATGATCTAATTTTCGACGATGTTCTGAAGGCGCTCGAAGCGAAGCGATCGCCGGTTGTTCTGACCGAGCGGCGGGATCATCTCGACTATCTCCAACGCCGCTTCTCACATTTTGTACGCAATCTCGTCGTTCTGAGGGGAGGCATGTCCGCGGCTGAACGGAGGGCTTCGGAAGCCGCGCTGCGCGTATCGGACGGTGAGGAGCGTCTAATTCTGGCGACCGGACGTTACATCGGAGAGGGATTTGACGACCAGCGGCTCGACACGCTTTTCCTGACGATGCCTATCTCATGGAAAGGCACGCTGGCTCAGTATGTCGGGCGGCTGCACCGCCAGCATGCCGGCAAGACGGACGTTCTCGTTGTCGATTATGTCGACGAAGCGGTTCCAACGCTGGCGCGTATGGCGGCAAAGCGGCGAACTGGATATCGAGCCCTCGGCTATACGATCGAATAATATGGTCTTGGGTGCGTGACCAAGGCACGCATCGTGATCTTGCAAATCTGGAATTATGATCCATAAATGCAAGGATGATCGAGCGCAGAATCACCGCCCAGTTAACCGAGCGATTGGACACCACACCCGCCGTTGCCCTTCTGGGTCCGCGCCAGGTCGGCAAAACCACCCTGGCGCGCATGATCGGCGATCAGCGTTCCTCGCTCTATCTCGACCTCGAATCCGATGCGGATCGTGCCCGGATGGCAGACCCCGAACTCTATCTCGCAGGCCATGAGGACAAACTCGTCATACTCGACGAGGTTCACCGGCTCCCTGGCCTGTTCCAGATCCTGCGCGGCCTCATCGACGAGGGCAGGCGCAAGGAACGTCGGGCCGGCCGTTTCCTGCTCCTCGGGTCGGCGTCGCTGGATCTGCTCCGCCAATCCGGGGAAAGTCTGGCCGGGCGTATCAGCTATCTCGAAATGGGACCGATTGATGGGTTGGAGCTCCCGGCCGAAGACCTGCCCAGTCTGTGGAATCGTGGCGGCTTCCCCGACAGCTTCCTTGCCCCCGACGACCGCCTCAGCCAGCGCTGGCGTCAGGATTTCGTCCGCACCTATCTCGAGCGCGACGTGCCGATGCTGGGGCCGCGCATTGCTGCCGAGACGCTCCGGCGCTTCTGGACCATGCTGGCGCATCACCAGTCTGGTTTGCTCAATGCCGCCGAGTTCGCGCGCGCGCTCGGCGTCGATGGCAAGACTGTCGCTGCTTATCTGGATCTGCTGATCGATCTGTTGCTGGTTCGGAGATTGGAGCCTTGGCACGCCAATGCCGGTAAGCGACTGGTCAAGTCTCCGCGCGTCTATGTGCGCGACAGTGGTCTCGTGCACACGCTGCTCGGGCTCGCTACTCTTGAAGATGTGCTCGGCCATCCGGTGGCGGGGGCAAGCTGGGAAGGCTTTGTTATTGAGACGATGATCGCAGCCGCGCCGGAAGGGACGCAGGCGAATTTCTACCGCACTGCCGCCGGTGCCGAGATCGATCTGTTGCTGACCTTGCCGGGCGGAGCGCTCTGGGCGATCGAGGTCAAACGGAGCCTGGCTCCGACTTTGGAGCGGGGCTTTTATCAGGCCTGCGCGGATTTGACCCCTCAGCGGCGAATTGTCATCTATCCGGGTTCAGAAAGCTATCCGCTCCGGGAGGGCATCGAGGTCATGCCGCTTCGAATCGCAAGTGCGGTTCTGGACAAAGTTGGACCCTGATGAACGTCGGCGGGCATCGAGTAGAAGAAAAACAAAATGCCAGAATTTGACTTGGTTTACCGGGAGGCAAAAGGACCTCTTCCTATTTCGTCAATTACCCATCGGCTGAACCCTGACGCTGCACCTGACAGACCGCCTGGTCACGTTCGCACTCGCGCTTTTGGCGGCCACGTCTCGCCTTGCCGCCTACAAAAACGATTCGACCATCCGTGAAGGTGCGCTGCTCGTTGATGGCATAGGGCGCACGATCCCACCCCGCTTCAACCAGCCTGGGAATAACCTCCTTTCGGCAGGTATCTGCTTCAGTGTCCATGTCGCCCCCGAGATCGCAAAAGAGCGTTATATGGTCACTTCTTGATCGCCTTGCGGCCTATGTGCATTCACGTAAGGCATAACCTTGATCTCGCCCTCGCGTTTACGGGCCTGCGCAATGTCATAGCTGTTCTGCATCCGCATCAGCGTGTCCATCGACACGCCGAACGCCTTTTCGACACGCAACGCCATTTCGGAGGAAAGCTGCGAATGCTCATTGAGCAGCGTCGAAAGCGTCGCGCGGGTGACACCCAACACCTGCGCCGCCGCCGTCACCGACAGGCCTAGCGGCTCGATAATCTCGGTCTTCACGAAACCGCCCGGATGCGCCGGGTTCTTCATACGGATTCCTGCAATCGCACTCATGGCCACCTCCTAATGGTAATCTTCGTAATCGAGGTCGATGATCTCGATCTCTTCGCGGTCGATCCGAAACGTCATCCGCCGGTTCTTCGTCACGAATAGGCTCCACGTTCCCTTGCGGTCACCGGTCAGCATGTGCGCCTTCCAGCTCGGCACAGTCCGCAACTCCTCTTCGCTCTCCATGTCCTGGAGGAAGGAGACGATGCGCTGCACCTTGGCGACAACGGCGGACTGCAATCCGCTGGCGTCGTCATCCTTGATGAACCGCCGCAGCCCTTTATGGATCACGTTTCGAATCCTCATGGTCCCTCCTAATAAACCGATCGTTCGGCGTCAAGTGACGCCATACGGTCTTGCGCTGCGACTCTCCGTTTAATGTCATTGGCGTGATGCGCCGCCCGCCGGGATCAAGGCGGCGGAAATGTCCGACTCGTGCGCAGATTCCGTCCGCTGCCGAAGCAAATTTCCGCCAACCGAGGCGAAAATCGTCGTCGATGACCCAAAGCCGGACTGATCGGAAAATTTTTCCCACGCCATCAAACGCCAAGCCACGCCGTCCGCTTCCGGCCCTATCCGTCCGTGGCCGTCTGCCACCGTTTCCCTGTCTTTACCGCCGTCAGTACGCCGGTGCCGAGATTCACCAGAAACGTACTTGCGCGACGAATCCCGATCGCCAATGTTTGGCTCATGGGGAGCCATTGACCATCAAGGAATGGAAGAACGTCCCCATGTCTCACACTGACAAAATCATCCGTATCAAGACCGTTCTCGCCCGCACCGGCCTGTCCCGCTCCACCATGTATCGCAAGATCGCCGAGGGGTCATTTCCGTCCCAGGTGAAGATCAGCATTCACGGTGCGGGCTGGCGGGAGTCCTCCGTCAACCGCTGGATCGCTGATCCGATTGGGTATCGCGAAGAGCAGCCCAGCCAGAATTCGTAATGCGCCGTTTCAACCCAGCGTCGCCGGGATACAGGGCACGCGCTAGGCGCGGGCCCTGATCTTCTCGGCTTGGCCTGTGGCGACGGCGTCGCGCATCTCGTCCAGATAGTCGCTCCACCACTGGTGCATGGCGACGCGCTCGCCCCAATAGCGGCGACGATTATAGACGCCGCGAATGCTGTTGGCGTCGGCATGGGCAAGCGATCGCTCGATGGCGTCCGGGGACCATTTGCCGCCCTCATTGAGCAGGGTCGAGCGGTGGTTCGCAGTCCGTGTGCCGTCGTTTCACCCACCGCATACCCCATTCGGCGGAACGACTGATTGACGGTGTTTTCGCTCAGCGGACGCCGCGATGTGTGGAACGCTGGAAAGACATAACCTTCCGGCCCGGTCAGCGCGAACAACTCGTGCAGATAGGCCAGCACCTGCCGGGACAGGGGAACCTCATGGGGGGCGGCGCATCTTCATGCGTTCGGCGGGGATTTTCCAGACGGCGTTTTCGAGGTCGAATTCCGACCATTCCGCCATGCGCAGTTCGCCGGGCCGCGCCATGACATGTGGCGACACCTGCATGGCCAGGCGAGTGATCGCATGGCCGGTATAGGCGTCTATCGCGCGCAGAAGCTCGCCCATCTGTTTGGGATCAAGGATCGCCGCATGATGCTTGACCTTCGGCACGACCAGCGCGCCGCGCAGGATCGAGCTGGGATCACTCTCGCCGCGCCCGGTGGCGACGGCATAGCGGAACACGCGACCGGCAAAGGATCGGCAACGCCGCGCCGTTTCATACTTTCCCTTGGCCTCGATCCGCTTGAGCGCGGCCAGCACATCTATGGGCTTGAGGTCTGCGACTGGGCGTGCCGCGATAGGCTCCAGTTGCTCCAGCAGCCAGTTGGCCTTTTGCGTGGTGGTGTCTGCCTGGCCCTGCGCCACCTGCTTGTCGATATACTCCTTGGCGATCTCACCAAAGGTGTTGGCTGCCTTGAACACGGCGACCAGCTTTTCGTGCTTGCGCTCGGCCAGCGGGTCGGTCCCGGCTTCCAGTTGCCTGCGCGCATCATCGCGACGTTTCCGCGCCTCGGCTAGGCCGACATCGGGATAGCGGCCAAGGGCCAGCCGTTTCTGCTTGCCCATGTAGCGGTATTTGTAGCGCCACAGTTTCGACCCGTTTGGATGGACCTCCAGATAGAGGCCTCGCTCATCGGTGCATTGGGTCACTTTGTCGGTCGGACGGATGTTCCGGATTTGCAGCTCTTTCAGCGCCACGAGCGAATCTCCTCAACTGGTCCGGGAGGAGACCGGCGAGGGCTTTTCGGGGCCATGGTGCCATCGAATTTTGGGTGGGGCCATATTAGCCCAACCGTGGCACCTCATGGCCCCGGATTGCCTGATATCGCTTGGCACGCTCCGGGAGGGGTGAGGCTTAAAAATGGCAGATTTCCGCCGGTTTGTCGCCCCTTGTGGGATGCCCTGACACGGAAAAATGGTGCCCAGAAGAGTAACCCATGTGCCCGGCGATTTGTGCACGGCAATGCCGAATCCGGTAGCATAGAAGGGATGCGTAAAGTCCACCCTTTCCTCGCGGCCCGAGGTAATGGTGAGGGCGCCGACGCTGGCATCGAAGCGGCCGTCGGCCACGCCGTCGACCATTCCGGGCAGGTCCGTCTCGACGAACCGGTAGTCATCGCCGCGCTCGACCGCGATGTCGCGCCAGAGATCGATGGCGAGGCCGCTCCACTCCCCGTCCTCGCCCTTCATCGCAAAGGGCGGTGGGTGGCGACCACAAGCTGCTTGGCGGGCTGCGCCATCGCGGGAATGGCGTTCAGGGACGCCGCGAGAATCGATACGAAAACGAAAAGAATGGCAGTCAGGTCATTGAGTTTCTTGAACAGCGTTCGATCTCCCCGGAATTGCGCTGCGTGTCAGCGGCCCCGCTCAGTTCTTGTAAAGTCCGTCCAGCCGGCCGTCATAGCGTTCCTTGAGCTTGTGGCGCCGGATCTTCAGGCTTGGCGTCATTTCCTCGTTGTCGATGGCGAAGGGCTCGTCGGCGAACGCGAACTGGCGGACCTTTTCGATCACCGAGAGGTCGGCATTGATCCTGTCGATCGCCGCACGGATCACCCTTCGAAAGGCGGGAAGATCCTGCAGGGCCTTGATGTCGAAGGGTATGTCGTTGAGGCGGCACCAGTCCAGCGCCCAGTCGGCATCGGGAACGATCAGCCCGACGACGTAGGGCCGGCGATCACCGCTGACCATGGCCTGCGCGATTTCCGGCTGCAGCGTGAGCATCGATTCGATCTTCTGGGGCGAGACGTTGTCGCCCTTGTCGTTGACGATCATGTCCTTCTTGCGGTCGGTGATCACGATCCTGCCGGCATCGTCGAAATGGCCGATGTCGCCGGTGTGGAGCCAGCCGCCACGCAGCGAGTCGGCGGTCGCCGCCTCGTTCTGCCAATAGCCGTGCATCACCAGCTCGCCGCGCGCCAGGATTTCGCCATCCTCGGCGATGCGGATCTCCGCTCCGCGCAGCGGCGGTCCCACCGTATCCATCGCGAGGCCGGCGGAAGGGCGGTTGCAACTGATCACAGGACCGGCCTCGGTCTGGCCGTAGCCCTGCAGCAGCGTCAGGCCCAGCGCATTGAAGAACACCCCGATCTCCGGGTTGAGCGGCGCGCCACCGGAAACCATCGCCTTGATCCGCCCGCCAAACCTGGCGCGGATTTTGGGGCGAAGCGTGTGTTCGAGCAGGAAATCGAGCGGATAGTCGATCACACGCCGGCGTCCGCCGGCCTTGCGCGCGCCCACACCCAGCGCCAGATCCATCAGCCGCGGCGCGAGCCCGCCCTGTTTCTCGATCTGCTTCATGATCCGCGTGCGCAGCACTTCGAACAGGCGAGGCACGACAACCATGATCGTCGGGCGGACTTCCTCGATGTTCGAGGCCAGCTTGTCGAGACCCTCGGCATAATAGATCTGCGCGCCCAGGCCGATCGGGAAGAACTGTCCGCCGGTGTGCTCATAGGCGTGGCTGAGCGGGAGAAACGAGAGGAATATCTCGCTGGGATCCCGGCCGAAGTCGTCGTCTATGATCTCCACCGCCCCCGCGACGTTCGACAGCAGCATCCCGTGATGCTGGCGCACACCGCGAGGCGCACCGCCGGTGCCGCTGGTATAGATGATGCAAGCGAGATCCTGGCGGGTGAACGATGCGAGGCGCGCCTCCACTTCCGCGCGCGCCTGTACGGCATCGCCCTCGAGCAGTTCGTCCCACCGGTGCACCGCGTATGTGGCGCCCTGGATTGACGGCACCGGCTCCATGCCGATCACGTGGCGGCACAGGTCGGTCTGAATGATGCCTGAGAGCAATGGCCTTGCCAGCTTCGCGTTCGAAACGATCGTCGCCCTTGCACCGGAATTTTCCAGGATATGCATGTGATCGCGCGTGGTGTTGGTCGTGTAGGTCGGCACCGTGACGCATCCGGCCGCCATGATGGCCAGATCGGCAAGGCACCATTCGGGCCGGTTCTCCGAAACGATCAGGACACGATCGCCCGGCTCCAGCCCCATGCGCCGCAGCGAAGCCGCGATCAGGCAGACCTGTCGCGCGGCCTCGGCCCAGCTCGTCGCGACCCATTCGCCGCTCTTCCTGGCCCACAGCATCGGCGCATCGCCCAGGGCATCGGCCCGCGCGAAGAACAGGGAGACGACGTTGGTGCTCTTGTCGAACTCGGCACGTTTCATCTGTGGCATCTACTCCTGTGCGCCCGCCGCGCCACGTCTAGGCGCGACTGGCAGGAGCGGCAAGCGCTCGAGGCCGGGCGGTGCTACTCCGTCCCCACGGCCTCGGCGATCGAGCCGAAGCCGTCGCGCTTCATCAGCGTTTCCAGGCCCTTGCAGATGGCCTTGGCAATGCCCGGCCCCTCGTAGACCATGGCGCTGTAGAGCTGGACCAGGCTTGCCCCGGCACGAATGCGCGCCCAGGCGTCTTCGGCACTGGCGATCCCGCCGACGCCGACCAGAGGCAAAGCGCCGCCCGTCGCCCGGTGGAAGTCACGCAGCCGCTGCTGGGCGAGGTCTCGCAAAGGCACGCCCGACAGGCCGCCGGCTTCGCGGGCGTGGCGCGAGGCCAGGGGCGGGCGCGAGATCGTGGTGTTCGAAACGATCAGCGCGCCCAGCTTCCGGTCCATGGCAATGCGCGCGATGGCGTCGATATCCGCCGGCTCAAGATCGGGCGCGACCTTGAGGAAGATCGGCGGCCCGCCTTCGCCGCAGACTTCCGCGCGCGCGTCGATCACCGCGTCGAGCAGTCCGATCAGGGCGGCTTCGTCCTGCAAGGCGCGCAGGCCGGGCGTGTTGGGGCTGGAAATGTTGACGGCGAGATAACTCGCGAGCGGCGCCATCAGCCGCGCCATGACGGCGTAGTCCGCGACACGATCGGCCGAATCCTTGTTCGCGCCGATATTGATCCCGACCACGCCGTTCCTCCGGCGCGCCGCGAGCCGGCGCATCGCCGCCTCGGCACCATGGTTGTTGAACCCCATCCGGTTGATCACCGCCCGATCCTCCGCAAGCCGGAACAGGCGCGGCTTCGGGTTGCCCTCTTGCGGTAGCGGCGTAATCGATCCGACTTCGGCAAATCCGAAGCCCAGGCCCAGCAGGGCGTCCGGTACCTCCCCATCCTTGTCGAATCCGGCGGCCATGCCGACGGGATTGGGAAAGTCGATCCCCGCGACTCGGGTGGCGAGGGCCGGCGAAAAGCGCTGCGGAACGCCTGACGAGCGCTGCTTGAGGGCCTTGATGGCGAGCCCGTGAGCCGCTTCTGCGTCGATTCGGAACAGGAAGGGGCGGAGAAATGAATAAAGCACCTGAGCCCGATAAGGCCGCTGGCATCCGATCTCAAATGCTTCTTTGCGTTGGACCACTGAATCAATGAGATAATCCGCCGCCGGTCCCGGTTTTGCCGCGCCATGTCGCAATTCTACAATAAATTCTCACGCCCGGCGCCTAGATCAGTAATGCGACCCGAAGGGCTCGTAGCGAGATGCTCACGAGTTCTTTATTACCTTATGGCGGTTTCCGGCTTCGGCAGGGGACCGCCTTTTTTTGTCCGGCGAACGCGGTTTTTTTGCCGGCGAACCGGGGCGCAGCGCTTGCCTCGTCGCGAGAAAAACGCCCATTGAAACTCCGGGTTCCCTGCACTAGGTGAAATCGGAAGGAATTACTCCGATTTAGCTCCGGGACCGGAAACCACTCGCAATGCGCCTTTCGAGCATGGCCGATTATGCCGTTGTCATCATGTCCGCCGCCGCGCGGCATTGCGGCGGTGCGCGGGTATCCGCCGGGCAGCTTGCGGATGAAACCGGGCTGCCGGCGCCGACGGTGCAGAAGCTGGTGAGCAAGCTGACGGGTGCGGGACTCTTGCGATCCTCGCGCGGCGTCGGGGGCGGGTTGAAGCTGGCGCGCCCGCCGGCAGCGATCTCGATCGCGGACATCGTTGAGGCGATCGAAGGGCCGATCGCCCTCACCGCCTGTCTCGAGCAGGGCAAACACGACTGCACGCTGGAGGGCGCCTGCACCACGCAACCGCACTGGCCGCCGGTAAACGCGGCGCTGCGCAGTGCCCTGGCGCAAGTCTCGCTGGTGCAGTTCGTCGAGGAAGTGGAATGACCGAAGAAACGATCCAACCTGAACTGCGTGATCGCGAGGCTCGCGAGGCGGCCGCGCGCGCGGCAGAGTACGAGCACGGCTGGGCTTCCGACATCGAGCAGGAATTCGGACCCAAGGGGCTGTCCGAAGATACCGTGCGCTTCATCTCCGCCAAGAAGAACGAGCCGGAGTGGATGCTCGAATGGCGGCTCAAGGCCTATCGCCGCTGGCTGGAAATGACGCCGCCGGACTGGGCCAAGCTCAACGTGCCGCCGATCGACTATCAGGAGGCCTATTACTGGGCCGCGCCCAAGCAGAAGGACGGGCCCAAGTCGCTGGACGAGGTCGATCCCGAGATTCTCAGGGTGTACGAGAAGCTGGGCATTCCGCTGGAGGAGCAGAAAGTGCTGGCCGGCGTCGAAGGCGCGCGCAAGATCGCGGTCGACGCGGTGTTCGATTCGGTCTCCGTCGCTACCACCTTCCGCAAGGAGCTGGAGCAGGCGGGCGTGATTTTCCGCTCCATTTCGGAGGCAATTCGCGAATACCCCGATATGGTCCGGAAATGGCTGGGCAAGGTGGTGCCGCAGCACGACAACTACTTCGCGGCGCTCAACTGCGCGGTCTTTTCGGACGGCACCTTCGTCTACATCCCGGAGGGCGTGCGCTGCCCGATGGAGCTGTCGACCTATTTCCGCATCAATGCCGAGAATACCGGCCAGTTCGAACGTACGCTGATTATTGCCGAGAAGGGCAGCTACGTCTCCTATCTGGAGGGCTGCACAGCTCCCCAGCGCGACGAGAACCAGCTCCACGCCGCCGTGGTCGAGCTGATCGCGCTCGAGGACGCGGAGATCAAGTATTCGACGGTGCAGAACTGGTACCCGGGCGATGCGCGGGGGAAGGGCGGCATCTACAACTTCGTGACCAAGCGCGGTCTGTGCCAGGGCGCGCGCTCGAAGATCAGCTGGACCCAGGTCGAAACCGGTTCCGCCATCACCTGGAAATACCCGAGCTGCGTGCTCAATGGCGAGGATTCGGTCGGTGAGTTCTACTCGGTCGCCGTCACCAACAACTACCAGCAGGCCGACACCGGCACCAAGATGATCCACAACGGCAAGGGCAGCCGCTCGACGATCATCTCCAAGGGCATTTCGGCGGGCAAATCGAACAACACCTACCGGGGCCTCGTGCGCGTGGCGCCGGGAGCCGAGGGCGTGCGCAACTTCACCCAGTGCGATTCGCTGCTGCTCGGCAAGGAATGCGGCGCTCACACCGTGCCCTATATCGAGGTGCGCAATCCCTCCGCGCAGATCGAGCACGAAGCGACAACCAGCAAGATCAGCGACGATCAGCTTTTCTACGCCATGCAGCGCGGCCTCGATACCGAGGAGGCCGTGGCGCTGATCGTCAACGGGTTCGCCAAGGAAGTGCTGCAGCAATTGCCGATGGAATTCGCGGTCGAGGCACAGAAGCTGCTGGGGATTTCGCTTGAAGGGAGCGTGGGGTGATGGCCGAACGCAAGACCCTCGGTGTCAGCCGGTCCGTGAGCGACGCCAAGCCCGACATCAGCACATTCAACGTCACCGGCGCCCGCCTTGAGCGGCTCAAGGAGCGCGCGCGCGAAATGCGCCGCCACCCGACCGACGCGCAGAAGGCACTCTGGACGGAACTGTCGAGTTCGAAGCTCGGCGGCGTGAAGTTCACGCGGCAGGCCGTGGTCGGCTCGTCCGTGGTCGACTTCGCTTGCCCCTCGCGCTGGATCGTCGTCTCGATCAGCCCGGTCGACGCCAACCCGGAGGTGGATTCGCTGCAGGACAAGAAGCTGGCCGACGTCGGCATCCGCGTCCTGCGCTTCACCGAGGACATGGTGCTCGCCCGCCTCGACGAGGTCGTCGACACCATCAACGCCGAAGTGAACAAGCCGTTCGACAAGCGCCGCGCGCGCACCCAGTTCGCTCCCAAAATGGAGAGCGTCGAAGGATGACAATGCTCAAGATTGATAACCTCCAGGCGAATGTAGCCGACAAGCCGATCCTCAAGGGCCTTTCGCTCGAGATCAATCCGGGCGAGATCCATGCCATCATGGGTCCGAACGGTGCGGGAAAATCCACGCTCGGCTACACGCTTGGCGGGCGGCCGGGCTATGAAGTGACCGGCGGATCTGTGAGCTTCGGCGGGCAGGACCTGTTCGAGCTGGAACCGCACGAGCGCGCCGCCGCCGGGCTGTTCCTCGGCTTCCAGTACCCGGTCGAGATACCGGGCGTCTCCTTCGTCCAGTTCCTGCGCGAAGCCGCCAATGCGCAGCGCAAGGGCAGGGGCGAGGAACCGCTTTCGGGCGGCGAGTTCCTCAAGCTCGCGCGCGAGAAGGCGGGCCTGCTCAAGATGGACATGGACATGCTCAAGCGTCCGGTGAACGTCGGCTTTTCCGGCGGCGAGAAGAAGCGCGCCGAGATGGTTCAGATGGGCATCCTCGAGCCGAAACTGGCGATCCTCGACGAGACCGACTCCGGCCTCGACATCGACGCCCTGCGCATCGTGGGCGAGGGCATCAACACGATCATGCGCGCGCCGGACAAGGCGGTGCTGCTGATCACGCACTACCAGCGGCTGCTCGACTACGTGAAGCCGGACAAGGTGCACGTCCTGGCCGGTGGGCGCATCGTCAAGTCCGGCGGACCGGAGCTGGCGCACCAGCTCGAGGAAGAAGGCTACGAGGCGGTGGCTGCGTGATGACGCATTGCAGCTTCTTTCCCGGAAGCCCCGCGAAGACCGGGCTCCAGCCGCCATGCAACCTCGCGGACAAGCGCGATCCCCGCCTGCGCGGGGCCGGACGGGGATTTTTGACGTGACGCAGGTCCAGACCCTCCCCACCCGCAGGGAAGAAGCCTTCCGTTATACCGACCTCGACGCGCTGGCCGGTGTATGGCCCGTCGAGCGCGAGGAAATCTGCGTCGTCGCGGGAACCGAGGAATCGCGTCAGGTCGTCGAGCTTGGCGAAGGCGCGGTGGCGCGCCATCTCGTCATCCGGCTGGAAAAGCAGGCGAAGCTCGACTTGCGCATCCTTTCGGCGGGTCCTGTCTTCGGCCGGATCGCGGTCGACGTCGAACTGGCCGAGGGCGCCGACTTCACGCTCGGCGCCGCGCAGCTCGCGACCGGTTCGGAGACGCTGGAAATCGTCACCGAAGTCACCCATCTCGAGCCGGATGCCACATCCTCGCAGACTGTGCGTACCGTGCTTGCGGGCCATTCGACCGGAACCTACCTCGGCCGCGTCGCGGTGGCGCGCGGGGCTGACGGAACCGATGCGGAACAGTCGGTGCGCGCCATGCTGCTCGAGCGCACGGCGACGGCCAACGCCCGCCCCGAGCTTGAGATCTTCGCCGATGACGTCAAGGCGGCACACGGCTGCGCGGTCGGTGAACTCGATGCGCAGGGCCTTTTCTATCTCGAATCACGCGGGCTCACACCGCCGCAGGCCAAGCGCCTGATGTTGCAGGCCTTCATCGCCGAAGCCTTCACCGGCGCGCCGGGTGAAGACGCCCTGAGCGAGGCGGCATTGGCCCGACTGGAGGCGATACTGTGAGCAGCAGCACCCAGACCCTGATTGAAATCTCGCTGCGCGACCAGTTTCCCGGAATGGAGGGCGGCTGGCACTATCTCGATACGGCGGCGACGGCGCAAAAGCCGCGGGCCGTGATCGATGCCACGGTGAACGCGCTGGGGCGCGACTACGCGACGGTGCATCGCGGCGTCTACGCACGCTCGGCCGAAATGACGCTGGCGTTCGAGGCGGCGCGGCGGCGGGTCGCCGGGTTTCTCGGCGGACGCGAGGAAGAGATCGTGTTTGTCCGGGGCGCGACCGAGGCGATCAACCTCGTCGCCAACACCTGGGGCGCGCAGACCCTCAAGGCGGGCGACCGCATCCTGCTCTCGACGCTGGAGCATCACTCCAACATCGTCCCCTGGCAGCTCCTGCGCGATCGCACCGGGGTCGAAATCGATGTCTGCCCGCTCACCGACGACGGCCGGATCGACCTCGAAGCCGCCGAACGCATGCTCACCCCGGCGCACAAGCTGGTGGCCTTTGCCCATGTCTCCAACGTGCTCGGCTCGGTGCTCGACGTGGAACATGCCGCCCGCCTGGCGCACAATGTGGGCGCGAAGCTGCTGATAGACGGCTGCCAGGCCGCGCCGCGGATCAGGCTCGACGTGGCCGCGCTCGGCTGTGACTTCTACACCTTCTCGGCGCACAAACTCTACGGGCCGACCGGCGTGGGCGCGCTCTGGGTCCGCTCCGAAATTCTCGATGCCATGCCCCCCTGGCACGGCGGCGGCTCGATGATCGACCGGGTGACGTTCGAGAAAACGACCTGGGCCCCCGCGCCGCAGCGCTTCGAGGCGGGCACCCCGGCCATTGCCGAAGTGATCGGCCTGGCCGCCGCCATCGACTGGCTCGAAGACGTCGGCCTCGACCTCGCCGAAGCGCATGAACGGGCGCTCGCGACGAAGCTGCGTGAGGAACTCTCGCGGCGCAATGACGTCACTGTGTTCGGCCCCGCGCATTCGGCGGGAATCGTCAGTTTCGCGCTCGACGGCGTGCATCCGCACGATCTCGGCACGATCCTCGACGAGGAAGGCGTTGCCATCCGCGCCGGCCACCACTGCGCGCAGCCGCTGATGGACCACCTGGGCGTTCCCGCGACGGCGAGGGCCAGCTTCGGCCTCTACAACGACGAAAGCGACATCGAGGCGCTCCTGAAAGGGATCGAGCGCACGAGGAGAATATTCGGATGAACGACGAGACGCGCAAGTTCCAGGTAGAGGAAGTCGACGCAACGACGCCGCCGCCCCGGGCGCGGGTCGAGGATGCGGCTCCGTCTGCCGAGAGTTCGGCCGAGAAGCTGGGGCGCAAGCGCGACTACCTCGAAGGGTTCCTGGCCGAGAAGCCGCAGGACTCCGATCCCGCCGAACCGGGCGGAGCGGTCTACGACGGCGTGATTGCCGCGCTCAAGGAGATCTACGACCCGGAAATTCCGGTGAACATCTACGATCTCGGCCTGATCTATGGTGTCGACGTCTCGCCCGACGCCTCGGTCGCGGTGACGATGACGCTGACGACGCCGCATTGCCCCGTCGCCGAATCGATGCCGGGCGAAGTCGAGCTACGCGTCGCTTCGGTCCCCGGCGTGCGCGACTGCGAGGTCAATCTGGTCTGGGATCCGCCGTGGGACATGGCGAAGATGTCCGACGAGGCGAAGCTGGAACTGGGCATGCTGTGACCGGAACGCTCGCCCTTCCCCAGCTTGTCGAAGGATTGACCGTTCGCCTTGCCGACTATGGCTACGAAGGCGACGCGGCAGCTGTCGTGGCGCTGCTCGATGCCTATGCGCGCGATCCGATGGGCGGCGGCGAGGGCCTGGACGAAGCGGTGCGCGGCAGGCTCGTCCCCGCTCTCGATGCCTTCCCCGGTGCCTTCACGCTGCTGGCGTTCAACGGCGAGGAGGCGGTGGGCCTCGCCAACTGCTTCACCGGCTTTTCGACGTTCGCGGCGAGGCCGCTCGTCAATATCCATGATCTTGTGGTATCCTCCGGTCACCGGGGCCAAGGCATCGGCCGCGCCCTGATGCAGGCGATCGAAGCCGAGGCCCGCGCACGCGGCGCCTGCAAGGTCACTCTCGAAGTGCTGAGCGGCAATGCGCCGGCCAGGGCGCTCTACGCATCGCTCGGCTACGGAAACTACGCGCTCGATCCCGAGAAGGGAACGGCGCAATTCTGGGAAAAGAAGCTGCCATGACGACAACAGCGACGACACGCCAGCGCCCCGCAGCCGTCATCCTGACGCCTTCCGCCGAAGAGCGTATCGCCCGGCTCATGGCGCAGGCCCCCGATGGCGCGATCGGCGTCAAGCTCTCGACACCGCGCCGGGGCTGCTCGGGCCTTGCCTATTCGGTCGATTACGTGAGCGAGGAAAATCCGCTCGACGAGAAGATCGAGACGCCGGGCGGCAACTTCTACATCGACGGCGCCTCGGTGCTCTACCTGATCGGTTCGACGATGTCGTGGCAGGAGGACGACTTCACCGCCGGCTTCGTGTTCGAAAATCCCAATGCCAAGGGAAGCTGCGGCTGCGGCGAGAGCTTCACGGTCTGAGGCGTGAGAGCCGGTTTTCAGTGACCCCAGGTGTCGAAAGTGGAATAGCGCGTTTCGGTGTCGGCGCGCGTCTGTTCGGCCAGCGAGATCATTTCGGCATCGCCTTTCCACTCGCGCGGATCGAAGCGGACCGCGCTATAGATATCGACGACCTCGTATTCGTCCTCATCGAGCGCCTCGCTGGCGAGCCATATGGCCTCGCGAATGTCGGGACTCGAAACAAGGCAGGTGACATAGGCGCCCGCGTAGCCTTCCCGGCGTAATGGCAGACTGTCGCCGGCAAGCTCACAGGACACGAGAAAGACACTGTCCGTCGCCATGAAGCACAGACTAGCGCCGGATAACTAACTTTGACAATTCGTATTTTCCCCCGGCACGGCCAACGCGTGCGCGGGGGACCGGGCCTCAGCGTTGCCGCAGCGCCGCCACGCAGGCCGCGCGATCGACGTCCTGCCCGTCCGAGCCCCGGCGCGCGTCCACGAACGTCGCCAGCGGTTCACGCGAACCCGAAGTCGGGTAGAGGTAGATATCCAGCACGCAGGCCGCGCCGGTGAACTGCAGCTTGCGGGCATCGCCTTCCCATACGTCGAGGCGCGGCGTGCCGAACTCGCGGACGAGCTGCTTCTGGTTCGCGCCGATCACGCCTTCGAGGCCGGGCATGCTCTGAATCTTCGGATCGCGCGGCAAGGTGCGGCTGGGCTGACGGACCGGTGGAACCTTGCTCGACGAGGCTCCGCCCGGTGCACTGACGATGCCCCCAGGGACCGCGCTGCACGCGGCAAGGGCCAGGGCAAGGCAGAAACTGGCGATGGATCCGCGCACTCGGGTGAAAGGGCGGCGCGGGGCAGACCCGGACAATGTCGTCATCATGGCTGGGCACCGCATCGCGCGCCGCCGCGCCGCTGTCAACGCCGCGCAACCCGAAGCCGCGCTTGCGGAGCGGCAGGCCGCGCGCTAGTCGCGCCGTGACGCCTTTCCCAACGAATTGATCGAAGGACTTCCCTGCATGGCCTCCAATCCCGTGGCGCCCGTTCTGGACGTCATCGCCATAGGTAATGCGATCATCGACGTGATCGCCGATTGCGAGGACAGCCGCATCGAGGAGCTGGGGCTCGCACGCGGCGGCATGATGCTGATCGACACCGATCAGGCCCGCGATCTCTACGCTGCGATGGGTCCGGCACGGGAGATTTCGGGGGGCTCCGCCGCGAACACGCTGGCCGGCCTCGCCTCGCTTGGCGCAAGGTGCGCCTTCATCGGCCAGGTTGCGGACGACCAGCTCGGCGAAGTCTTCGCGCATGACATTCGCGCCGCCGGAATCGCGTTCGATATCGCACCGCGCGCGGGCGACCCGCCGACGGCGCGCTGCCTGATCTTCGTGACGCCGGACGGCCAGCGCACGATGAACACTTTCCTCGGCGCCTCGCATTACCTCCCCGCCGAGGCGCTCGACGAAGCGGCCATCGCGCGCGCCGCCGTGCTCTATCTGGAAGGCTACCTCTGGGATCCCGAGGAGCCGCGCGCGGCCATGCGCAAGGCGATCGCGGCCGCGCGCCGGGCAGGCCGCAAGGTCGCCTTCACCCCTTCGGAAAGCTTCGTGATCGAGCGCCACCGCGACGACTTCATGGCGCTGATCGACGC
Source organism: Novosphingobium endophyticum (assembly GCF_014640675.1). Lineage (GTDB taxonomy): Bacteria > Pseudomonadota > Alphaproteobacteria > Sphingomonadales > Sphingomonadaceae > Novosphingobium > Novosphingobium endophyticum. The sequence continues at coordinate 35,072 of NZ_BMHK01000014.1, forward strand.
GGGCGAGATCGACGTGCTGTTCTGCAACGAGCACGAGATGGCCGCGCTGGTCCGGACCGACGACTTCGAAGCCGGGATCGCCATGCTGGCGCCGAAAATCCCCGTGCTCGTCGTCACGCGCGGCCCCGGCGGCGCGGTCGCCCTTTCAGGCGGCGAGCGCGCCGAAGTCGCGGCGGAGCCGATCGACCGGGTCGTCGACACGACGGGGGCGGGCGACCTCTTCGCAGCCGGGTTCCTCTTCGCCCACGTGCGCGGCATGCCGCTCGAAAAGTGCCTGAGACTCGGCGCGATCTGCGCCTGCGAGGTGATTTCGCACTACGGCGCCCGTCCCGAAAAGAACCTGAGCGCGCTGATGGCCGAGCGGCTGGGCTAGGGCCGGAAAAGCCCGTCAGCCCACCGTCCGGCTCGCCTGCAGCTTGCCCAGGCATTGCTCCTTCGCCCGGTCGCGGTCCTCGGCAAGGGCAGCGGCAAGCTGCGAGGGAAGGGCGCAGCCGCGCTCGGGCCGGATCGGATGGCGCCGGCGGCACGATTTCTCGGTGCTGAAGAAATTGTCGAGGCAATCCTCGAACTCGGCGACATCGCTGCGATGCATCGCGCGGCAGGCTGACGCCCAGCGGTTCTTGTAGCGCAGTTCGGCGAAATTCAGGCAGTCCTCATATTCGACGCGGGCGGCCTGCTGGCGCCGCGACTGCTCGGCCGCGAACCTCGCCTCGGCATCGCGCCGCGCCTGCTCCCCGGCCTCGGCCTCGGCCTCCCGGCGCTCGGCCTGGAGCCGGGCGTGGTTCGGCAGGAATATTCCATAATAGTAGCCGGCGCCGCTTCCCGCGATCAGCAGCGCCAGAGCGGCGCAGAGCTTGAGGATGGCCCCGGCACGGTCGAGCATCGCGGCGTTCCGGTCAGCCCTTGCCGGCTTCGCGCGCGACTTCGCGCCAGCCGATGTCGCGGCGGCAGAAGCCGGTCGGGAAATCTATGGCATCGACTGTGGCATAGGCGCGTGCCTGGGCCTCGGTCACCGAGGCTCCGAGCGCGGTGACGTTGAGCACGCGCCCGCCATTGGCAACGAGCGCACCGTCCGCGATCGCGGTGCCCGCGTGGAACACCTTGGCGCCGCCGCGCTCCGCCTCGGCAATGCCGCCGATCCGCCCGCCCTTCTCGGGCGTTCCGGGATAACCCCTGGCCGCCATGACCACGGTGAGCGCGGTCTGTTCCGAAAAGCGCGGCGAAGGAATCGCGCCGAGCCGGTTTTCCGCGCAGGCATGGAGGATTTCGACAAGATCGCTTTCGAGCCGCATCATCATCGCCTGGCATTCGGGATCGCCGAAGCGGCAGTTGTACTCGATCAGCTTCGGCCCCTCCTGGGTCAGCATCAGCCCCAGGAACAGCACGCCCGAATAGGGCATGCCCTCGTTGGCCAGCGTCCGGACGGTCGGCGCGATGATCCTCGTGAACGCTTCCGCCTCGAGCGCGGGGGTGAGCACCGGCGCGGGGCTGTAGGCGCCCATGCCGCCGGTGTTGGGGCCCGTATCACCGTCGCCCACGCGCTTGTGGTCCTGCGCGGATGCGAAGGGGACGATGGTGCCGCCATCGGTCAGCGCGAAGAAGCTGGCCTCCTCGCCTTCGAGGAACTCCTCGATCACCGCCTCCGCCCCGGCCTCACCGAATCGGCCGGCGAAGATCTCGCGAACGGCGTCCTCGGCCTCCGCCATGGTCATCGCGACGGTCACGCCCTTGCCCGCCGCGAGCCCGTCGGCCTTGATGACCACGGGGGCGCCGAACCGCTCGAGCGCCGCCATGCCGTCCGCCTCGCTGGAGACGCGCACATAGCCGGCGGTCGGAATGCCGGCGCGCTCGCACAAGTCCTTGGTGAAGCCCTTGGAGCCTTCGAGCTGCGCGGCGGCCTTGCTCGGCCCGAACACCGAAAACCCGGCGGCGCGCAGGGAATCGGCAAGGCCGTCCACCAGCGGCGCTTCCGGCCCGATCACGACAAGACCGATCACCTTTTCCTCGCAAAAGGCGACCACGGCGGCATGATCGCCGGCGTCGAGCGAGACGCATGTGCCGACCTCGGCAATACCCGGATTTCCGGGCGCGGCGTATAGCGCGCGGCAAAGCGGGGATTGCGCCAGCTTCCACGCCAGCGCATGTTCGCGTCCGCCCGAGCCCAGAAGAAGGATATTCATGTCGCAGCCTTTCGACGATGACGAGTACGGAAATGGTCGTCCGGGGGGGCTGGTAGCGAAGCAATCGGCCGGGGACAACGCCGCGCCGCTGACCATCAGCGAGATTTCGGCGCTGCTCAAGCGCACCGTCGAGGACCGCTTCGGCTTCGTGCGTCTGCGCGGCGAGCTTTCGGGCGTCAAGCGCGCCGCCTCCGGCCACCTCTACTGCGCGCTCAAGGACGAGAAGGCGGTAATCGACGGCGTCATGTGGCGCGGCGGTGCCCAGCGGCTCGGCTTCCGGCCCGAGGACGGGCTGGAAGTGGTCGTTTCGGGCAAGCTGACGACTTATCCCGGCCGTTCGAAGTACCAGATCGTCATCGAGACGATGGAGATCGCGGGCGAGGGCGCGCTGCTCGCGCTGCTCGAAAAGCTGCGCGCGCGCCTCGCCGCCGAGGGCCTCTTTGCGCCCGAGCGCAAGCGGCCGCTGCCCTTCCTGCCGCAAGTCATCGGCGTCGTGACGTCACCCACCGGCGCGGTGATCCGCGACATTCTCCACCGCCTCGCGGACCGTTTCCCGAGCCATGTGCTGGTCTGGCCGGTTCTGGTGCAAGGCGAGGGAGCCGCGCAGCAGGTTGCCGATGCCATACGCGGATTCTCCCGGATGCGGGCCGATGGACCAGTGCCGCGCCCCGACCTTGTGATCGTCGCGCGCGGCGGCGGTTCGATCGAAGACCTCTGGGCCTTCAACGAGGAGGCGGTCGTGCGCGCGGTCGCCGAGTGTGCGATCCCGGTGATCTCGGCGGTCGGGCACGAGACCGACACGACGCTGTGCGACCATGCCGCCGACCGCCGCGCGCCCACGCCCACCGCCGCCGCCGAAATCGCGGTGCCGGTGCGCGCCGAACTCATGGCGACGCTCGACGAACTGGCCTTGCGCAAGCGCCGCTGCGCGCTGCGCCCGGTCACGCTCGGGCGCGAGCGGCTGGAGGCACGGGTGCAGCGTCTTCCGAAGCCGGAAGCAATCCTCGCCGCCAAGGCCCAGAAACTCGACGAGCTTTCCGAACGCCTGCGCAGGGGGTTGCAGGACCGCGCCGCCATCGCCGAAAAGCGCCTCAACGCGGTAGGAAGGCCGCTGCCGCTCCTGCGCCACCGCGCGCAGGCCTGCGGCGAACGTCTGGCGCGTGCCGGCCTGACGCCGCCCTTGCTGACCCGCCGCTGGGCGCTCGCGCGCGACGCCTTCGCGCCGGTCGCCCGCGTGCTGCCCCAGCTCGACCCGCGCCTGCCGCTGCAGCGCGGCTATGCGCTGGTAAAGGCGAGCGATGGACGGGCGCTGACCAGCCGCGAACAGGCCGCGCGCGAACAGGCGCTGGTTCTGGAATTCCGCGACGGGGAGCTGCCGGTCACGGCAGGTTCAGGCGATCCGGCGTCTACTGCGCCCACGCCTTCGCCTCGCCCGCCCGCCCGCAAACCCTCCGCCAGACCGGCGCCGCGGGGATCAGGGGAGCCGAAGCAGGGCGATTTGTTTTGAACCTCGCGCTCTGCTAGAAATGTGCTCATGTTGATGTCCTCCGCCGACCGTCCCGCCACGCTCAGTTACGGCCCCAACGGGTTTCGTATGATCAGTTCCGGCCACTTCGTGGTCTGCGCCGTCACAGGCGAGAGAATCGCTCTCGAGGCGCTGCGCTACTGGAGCGTCGAGCGTCAGGAACCCTATGCCACTGCGGAAATCGCCACCCGGCGCCTGCTCGGGAAGGCATGAAGGGACGCAATACCCGCCTCGCACTGCTGAAGATCGGCGGGATCGCCGCGGTCCTGACGCTGTTCGCCGTCGGCCGCTGGCTGATCGGCCCGGGCGCTGCATCAGCGGAGGAACAACCGCGTAGCGCGGCGATGGCGCAGGCTTCCACCGCCGGACCGCCGCCCGAGCGGCCGGCCAAGCTCACTTTCAGCGGTGAGCTGACGCAAGGCGGCTGGATTCGCGGCGTGGCGCCGCTCGGCACGGCGCAGCTCATGCTCGACGATCAGGTCGTGGAAATTTCCGCCGAAGGCGACTGGTTTGCCGCCTTTGACCGCGACGCAAAGCCCGCCGAGACGCTGCGGGCGACACTGGCGGACGGCCGTTCGCTGACGCAGCGGCTGACGGTCAGCCCGCGCGCCTGGCACATCGAGCATGTCAACATCGCGCGGCGGGCCGGCGGGCCGAGCGAGGCGTTCATGAAGCTGCGCCAGCCGGAGCTGGAACGCATCAATGCGGCGCGCGCGCTGCGGACCGGTGCGCAAGGCTGGCGGCAGCAGTTCATCTGGCCCGTTCGGGGGCGCATTTCCGGCCGTTTCGGATCGCAGCGGATCTATCGGGGCGAGCCGGGCAGCTATCATTCGGGAATCGACATCACGACCGGCAAGAGCGGCACGCCCTTCGTCGCGCCCGCTGATGGCGTGGTCATCCTCGCGGCGGAAAATCCCTTCACGCTGGAAGGCAATCTGCTGATGATCGACCACGGCATGGGCCTCAACAGCGCGTTCCTGCACTGCTCCGAGACCCTCGTGAAGGAAGGCCAGCATGTGAAGCAGGGGCAGGTCATCGGCAGGATCGGCATGACCGGCCGCGCAACGGGGCCGCACCTGCACTGGAGCATCAAGTGGGCGTCCGCCCGGCTCGATCCGCTGCTGTTCACCGGACCTATGGACTGATACGCCGCAAGCCCTTGCGGCGCGGGTGCGATCGACTATTCAGCCCTTGTGCGCCGCAGCATCGCCCTTGCCTTCCTGACCCTGCTCGTCGGTCTGACCTGGGCGCGTTCGCCGGAACCCGCGCGCGATCGCGGGCAGTCGTTCGCGTATGTCCCCCTCGCTGTCCCGCCGTGGGCGGATGCGGAATACCATCTCGGCGCGTTCAGCCTCGACGGCGCGTGGCAGATGGCAAGCCGCTCCTACGGCTTCGGCAGCTATTCCGCGCTGCTCGCGATGCCCGACAGAACGCTGCTCGCGCTGAGCGATAACGGCACCTATCTTCGCTTCACGCCGCCCGGCGCGGAGCGCGGCCGCTTCGAGACCGGCGAAATCAAGGTCGGCAAATTCAGGAGCAAGGAACAGCGCGACATCGAATCGGCGGCACGCGACCCACGGACCGGACAGCTCTGGCTGGGCCTGGAGGGCTCGAACGCGGTCATCCGTCTCGCGCCCGGCCTTGATGTGCTGGGCAAGGCTCGTCCGCGCGCGATCTCGCGGTGGGGGAGCAATTCCGGGGCCGAGGCGATGGCGCGGCTTGCCGATGGCCGCTTCGTCCTGCTGCGCGAAGCCGCCGATGACTGGCTCGCGAAATGGCGCCACGACGCTGTGGTATTCGAAGGCGATCCGACGGCGGGCGCGAAATCGTGGCATTTCGTTTTCGACGGGCCGGCCGGTTTCAGCCCGACCGACATGACGCAAATGCCCGATGGCCGGCTGCTGATTCTGATGCGGCGGCTGGTCTGGCCGATGCCGCAGCGCTTCGCAGGGCGCCTCGTCCTTGCTGACCCCGCGGACATTCGTCCGGGCAAGGTCTGGAAGGCGCGTGAGGTCGCCCGCATCGCCTCGAGCCTGCCGGTGGACAACTTCGAGGGGTTGGCCGTCGTGCCCTCCCGCGACGGTCGCCTGACCGTCTGGATCATCTCGGACGACAACTTTTCCAGGCTGCAGCGGACCGTTCTCTGGAAACTCTCGGTCGATCCGCGCCGGCTTCGCTGATCCGCCCCGGGGATCCCCGGCACGCGAAAAGGCGCGCGGGGACAGCCCCGCACGCCTTTTTGGAAACCGAATGCCCCCATGCTCCCCGAAGGGAGCGGAAGATCAGGCGGCCTGCTGCTTCTTGAGTTCGCGCTTTACCTTGACGGCGCGCGGGCTGAGCTTGGCGTCAGCGGTCTTGAGAAGCCAGTTGTCGAGGCCACCATTGTGCTCGACCGAACGCAGGCCATGCGTCGAGACGCGGAACTTGAAGCTGCGCTCAAGCCCGTCCGACATCAACGTGACGTTCTGGAGGTTGGGCAGGAAGACGCGCTTGGTCTTGTTGTTGGCGTGGCTGACGTTGCAGCCAACCTGGCGGCCCTTGCCGGTCAGTTCGCAGATGCGGGACATGTCTACTCTCGCTCGAAAAATCTGTGCCGTTGGTACGGGAAGGCGCGCCCTTACCGACTCACCCACGGAAGGTCAAGTTGCGCGGCGGATTTTGGCAGGCTAGCGCGTTGTCATGACTCGCTGGCCGCTCCCCGAATACATGCGTCTCGCCCTGGCGCAAGCCCGCAAGGCTGCCGAATCGGGCGAAGTGCCGATCGGCGCGGTGGTCGTGAAGGATGGCGAGGTGATCGCGGCTGGCCGCAATGCCCCGCGCGAGCGGCACGATCCCACCAGCCACGCGGAAATGGAGGCGATTCGCACCGCCGCGCGCATTCTCGGCAACGAACGCCTCGAAGGCTGCGAGCTGTGGGTGACGCTGGAACCCTGCGCGATGTGCGCCGGGGCGATCGTCCATGCCCGGATCGCGCGGCTTTATTACGGTGCCTCCGATCCCAAGGGCGGAGCCGTCGAACACGGCGCGCGCGTATTCGAGCAGGAGCAGTGCCTGCACCGCCCGGAGGTCTATCCGGGCATCGGCGAAGCCGAATCGGCGGACCTGCTGCGAAAGTTCTTCCGCGAACGGAGGTGAGATCGACCTTGCCGGGCCTATAGTCCCCGCCAGATCTTCAGATTCGCCGAATCAGCCGCCCCGAACCGCCATTTGTCGCAGGCCCTGGGCATGAAGTCCTTGCCGTAGCACAGCCGCACCTCGCGCAGCCAACCGGTGCGGCTCAGTTCGACACCAACGTAATCTGCCATCCAGTCGGGATTGAGCGCCACGAAGGCCTTGCGCAGATCCCCCACGGTGAGGTCGTCCTGCCGCGACAGGCGATCGGCGTCGGGCCAGCGGATCGAGCGCCAGAGAATCGCGCTGGCATTGAAGTAGGTCTCCGGCTTCTTCGTCATGCATGTCCCGTGCTTGGCCCATTCGTGCGCCAGCAGGCGGGCGGAGGGGGTCATGCACAAATGGCGGCGCAGGAGATCGGGGGAAGGCGCCGAACCGCTCCCGCACCATTGCGGAGGAGGGCCGAACCTCGCCTCGGGCCAGAGACCATGCAGGATGAAGCCGAAGCGTCCGTGGCGGCGCGAACATTGCATCGAGGATCTCTCGCCGCTCACCTTGCAGTAGTCCGGCGACCAGCTTGCCGCGAGCGTGTAGCCTGCAATCGCCACGCGGCGCGACGGCCCGTCCGGCGTTTCGGGGGGAACAGCCTCGATGGTGCGCGGCACGCTGCACTGGTAGGCCTGCGCCAGCGCGGGGGCGGGCAGGAGCGCCAGAGCGGCGAACAGCGCCCTCACAGCGGCGTGAAGTCGAGGCCGATGTCGGCGGCGGGCGCGCTCTGGGTGAGGCGGCCGACCGAGACGTAAGTGACGCCGGAAGCCGCAATCGCGCCGATGGTCTTGAGATTGACGCCGCCCGAAGCCTCGGTAGGCACCCGGCCCGCCACGATCGCCACGGCCTCGCGCAGCATGTCCGGCCCCATGTTGTCGAGCAGGAGATGATGCGCGCCGGCATCAAGGGCCGGTTCGATCTGCTCCAGGTGGTCGACCTCGCAGATGATCCGCGCGACCCCCGCTTCCCTGGCGCGCGCGACGGCGGGGCCGACACCGCCGGCGACGAGGACGTGATTGTCCTTGATCATCGCCGCGTCCCACAGGCCCATCCGGTGATTCATCGCGCCGCCCATGCGCGTGGCGTACTTTTCGAGGTGACGCAGGCCCGGAATGGTCTTGCGGGTATCGAGCAGCGTCGCGTGCCCGCCCATCGCATCGACATATTCGCGCGTCATCGTGGCGATACCCGAGAGGTGCTGGGCCGTATTGAGCGCCGAGCGCTCGGCCGTCAGCATGGCGCGGGCATTGCCGGTCAGGCGCATCAGGTCCGCGCCGGGCGAAACACGCGCGCCTTCCTCGACCAGGATCTTGATCTCCATCGCCGGATCGAGCTTGCGGAAGAAGGCGGCGGCGATCGGCAATCCGGCGACAGTGATGGCATCGCGCGAATCCATCACGCCGGAAAACCGGGCTTCGGCCTCGATCACGCTCTCGGAGGTGACGTCATGCCCGCCACCGGGCAGGCCGACGCCGAGGTCTTCGGCAAGCGTGGCGGCAATGAAGGCGTCAAGGTCGAAACCGGGAATGCTGAAGGTGTTCATGCCCGCGTCTTTTGCGCGTTCCCATCAGGATGTCGAGAGCAGGGCGTCATCCCGGCGCAGGCCGGGATGACGGGGTCGAGGTACAGACGTTCAATGCACGAAGCGCGCGATCACGTCCCGGTACGATCGGCTCACCTTCACCTGCGCGCCCGAATCCAGCACCAGGAAGCATTCGCCATTGGTATGTGGCTTCACCTGCCGGACCTGGTTGAGGTTGACGATTGTGGAGCGGTGGACGCGCTGGAACACGCGCGGATCGAGTCGGCGCTCGAGGTCCTTCATCGTCTCGCGCAGGATCAGCGAATTGTCGGCCGTGCGGATGCACATATAGTCGCCGGCCGCCTCGATATGTTCGATCGAATCGACGTCGATGCGGAAGATCTGCCCGCGATCCTTGATGTTGATGAGCTTTTCGTAGCGGTCGGCGCCGGGATCGGTTTCCTCGGGCATCGCCTCGATGGCATCGGGAGCAACCTCGGCGAGCACGTTCTTGAGCTTTTCCGCCTCATCGGCCGAACGTTTCTCGGTGAGGCGCTGGCGCACGCGGGCGAGCGTGTCGTCGAGCTTGTTCTCGTCGACCGGCTTCATCAGATAGTTCACCGCATTGGCCTCGAAGGCGCGCACGGCGTGTTCCTGATAGGCGGTGACGAAAACGAAAAGCGGCGGCTCGATCTCCATCACGCCCTTGACGACGGAAAAGCCGTCGAAGCCGGGCATCTGGATGTCGAGGAAGACGAGATCGGGCTTTTCGGTCTTGATCTTGCGGATCGCCTCACGCCCGTTGGCACAGGTGTCTATGATCTCGACGTCAGGGTATTTCTCCAGCCGCAGCTGAAGGCCCTGGATCGCGAGTTTCTCGTCATCGACGAGGATGGTGCGGATGGTCATATTGGTCAGTTCTCCGGACCGGCAAACGCACGTGGTCCTCAATTGTTTCATCTTGCGGCGATTGCCGCAAGTCTTGGAGCGTCCAATGCGTCCTCGATCGCTTCCTGGCGCTCGGCCGGAAGCTCGATCAGAACGGCGAAGCCGCCCTCGATCGGTTCGAGAGTCTCGAAACGATGCTGGTCGCCATAAGCCTGCGACAGACGATCACGGATGTTCGAAAGGCCGACGCCCGTGGAAACGGGCTCTCCTCCATCGTAAGTCATGCCTGAAAGTCTGTTGTTGGTCGTGGGGCTTTGCAAGCCGGGGCCCGTATCCGAAACGGTGATACGAAGCGTGGACCCGACGAGTTGCGTCGAGACGGTGATTTCCGCCCCGCTTTCCTGCGGGGTAACCGCGTATTTCACGGCATTTTCGACCAGCGGCTGCAGCAGCAGCGAAGGCAGCAGGCAGCTCTCGCTCGCCGGATCGATATGGAATTTCGTACGCAGGCGTTCCTCGAAACGCATGCGTTCGATGTCGAGGTAGAGCTTGAGCGTCTCCACTTCCTGCGCGACGGTTACCCGCGCCGAGGGCTTGTTGACGAGCGTATAGCGCAGGAACGAGGAAAGCCGCGAGAGCATGGCATTGGCCGGCTCGGTCTGCTTGAGCAGCACCAGCGTGGAGATCGAATTGAGCGTGTTGAACAGAAAATGCGGGTTGAGCTGATAACGCAGCATCGCCAGCTGCGCCTGCGCCGCCTGGTTCTCGAGCCTGATGAGCTGGTCGCTCTGTTCCTCGATCTGGAGGTAGAAGTTGATCGCATAGTAGAGCGCGGACCATGCGCCCAGCAGCGTCGCATCAAGATAGAACACGCCGAGGAACAGCTGCGTGAAACTCGCATCGCCGTCGGTGCGGTAGAGCGAAATCACCCAAGCATCGATGAAAGCGTGAAGCCCCACCGCCAGAGGGAGAATCAGCGCGGTCACGCCCCAGGTCACAATCGGGCGCTTGGTGATGAGCGTCCGGTAGACCACCGAAAGCACGAGCGAAATGGAAAAGCCGGTGATCGTCGCGATCACCACCAGCACGAGGTTGGACAGCGGCTGGTTGTTGGCGATCGCCGACATCGTTCGCAGCAGCATCGCGCCGGCCCAGCCGACGATCTGCAGGCGCCAGAACGCCTTGTCCTTGTCGGCGAAGAACGGGATCGGCTGGATCTGCAGGACGCTCATGGCTCAGTATCTAGCCCAGATCGGCGCAAAGCAGAACATTGCGCCGCTCTTAATCAACTCCCTCGTGCATCCTCGACAGCCTGCGCGAGCTGATCGAGGCCAACGGCGCCGGCGATCAGCCTTTCGCCCGCCACCCAGCTTGGCGTGCCGCCGAAGCCGAGGTTCTGGGCCATCTCGTAATTGCGATTGATCTCCGCCTCGACGGCGTCGCTCGCGGCGGTCTCGCGGGCACGTTCCAAGTCGAGCCCGACCGACTTCGCCACTGCCTCTATCGTCTGCGGATCGACCTGACCGGCAGCGAACATGGCATCGTGGAACGCGGCGAACTTGCCCTGTTCGGCGGCCGCGAGCGCCATTTTCGCCGCCTCGGCGCTGTGCGGACTGATGATCGGCAATTCGCGGATGACGATGCGCAGATCGGGATTGCTCCTCGCCAGTTCGTTCACGTGGGGCAGGCTCTGGCGGCAATAGCCGCAGGCATAGTCGCTGAACTCGACGAGCGTGACCTTGCCGTCGGGGTTGCCGAGCACGGCGCCGGGGAAGGGTGCCTCGACCGATTGCCGCACACCGGCGAGCTGCTGGCTGTTCTGCCGGTTCTGGAGGTTCTCCATCGCCTGGGGCAGGATTTCGGGATGCTCGAGAATATAGTCGTGAACCACGCTTTCGATTGCGGCGCGCCCGCCGAACCAGCCCCCGACCCCCACCAGCGCGATGCATCCCGCCGCCAGCGCAAACTTCAAACCACTTCCCATTCGTGAGTTCCTGCCTACGTACCGCGGTCCATCCCCGGCCTGTCGTTGCGTTCCTAGCGACGCTTCTTCTGGCGTTCCAGCTCGGCGCGGGCCTGCATCTCGATGTCCTGCGCGCGCAGCCAGTCGGGCGAGCCGGTCGGCAGGCCCGCCACCGCCGCCTGCGCGCTCGCCAGCGCCGCGCTCATGTCACCCGACAAGACCTGCTGTTCTGCGCTGGCGAGCCGGGCGCGCGGCATGTCCCCGCCTGCCGCGTAGATCACGCCAAGCTGGTACCAGGTGAACGGGTTCTCGCGATCGCGCGCCACCGCGTTGCGCAGGACGCGCTCGGCCTCCTTGAAATTGGCGGGATCCTCGGTGGCGATCAGCGCGTGGCCGAAAAGCGTGGCGATCAGCGGCTGGTTGCCCGTCAGTTCGGTGGCCTTGCGAAGCGCCGGCAACGCTTCTTGCGGCCGGCCCGATTCGAGCAGGATCTGCCCTTCAAGCTCAAGGAAATAGGGATCCTCGGGGTCGGCGGCGATCAGCGCGTCGGTCTCTGCCCGGGCCAGATCGAACCTGGCTTCCCTGTGATAGGCATAGGCCCGGGCATAGCGCGCCGGAATCGAATTGTCGGTAAGCGGATACTTGCGCAGCACGTCGCGCGGCTCGGCGAGATAGCCGAAGAGCTTGGCCTTCATGCGCAGGAAGCGATGCTGCAGCTCGGGATCGTCCGGCCTTTCCCAGGCATGATCGTGCTCGTAAGTGTCCTGCAGCGTCTGGATGCGGTCGCCGGTAAGGGGGTGGGTGGTATAGAACTCGTCCCCGTCACGCGGCCGGTAGCCGTAGCGGAACTCCATGTTCTGCAGCTTCTTGAAGAATTCGATCGAGCCGCGCCCGCTGATGCCCGCTTCCGAGAGGTACTTGGCGCCGGCGGCGTCGGCCGAGGCCTCCTGCGAACGGTTGTAGGCGAGGTACTTGCCCATGGCGGCCTGCTGGCCGGCCATGATCACGCCCATCGCCGCTTCGCCGCCGCCGGCCGCCGCCGCGGCAGCGCCGAGCAGCAGCGAAAGCAGCGAGATGTTGGTGGCGCTCCGGCTGCCGAGATTGAGGACGGCGTGGCCGCCCGTAACGTGGCCGAGCTCGTGCGCGATCACGCCCTGGACTTCGCCGGCGGTCTCGGCCTCGTTGATCAGGCCGCTGTTGAGATAGACCGCCTGGCCTCCGGCAACGAAGGCATTCACGGAAGGGTCGTTGATCAGCACGATGTCGACGTTCGCCGGATCGAGGCCGGAAGCCCTTACCAGCGGCGTGGCCATGTCCCTGAACAGCGCCTCGGTTTCGGCATCGCGCAGGATCGACTGGGCCACCGCGGGCGCCGCCATCCACCCGAGCAGGGCAAGAAAAGCCAGGAATTTTGCAAAGGGAGCGGCAATTCGCACGAAGGGCATCGTCTCTCTTGGAGCCTTTCGGCCTGAACAGGCGCTTAAGCGCCCGGGGAAGGGCGGTTCAGCGCACTTCCGCGAGTCTAGCGATGCAGCGCGATGTTTCCAAGAGAGACGACGAAATGTCCGTGCCGCGCGGCGTCAGTCCAGCAGATGACGCGCGGCGCGATCAAGCAGCGCCTGATCGTCGGCCACTTCGCCCAGCAGCACGACTTCGCCCGACTCCAGCCGGCGCGCGACGAGGACGGTGAACTCGCTGTCTCTGGCGACATCCTCAATCGGCTTGGGCGAGAGGTCGCGCAGACCCGACACCAGGCGTTCATGCCGCGAGAGAAGCTTTGCGTCCCTCCCGCTTTCCGCCCGGCGAAGACGGCGCTCTTCCCTGACCAGCCCCTTGAGCCCGCCCGGCGCTTCGGCGAGAAAGGCCGCCAGCGCGCCGCATTCCAGCCCCTGCCGCTGCCCGTGAGCAATTACGGTGGCGAATTCGGTGAGCCGGGTCTTGTCGTAGTCGGCACCGAAGACCAGCTTGACCAACGGAATCAGCGGGGCGCGATCCTGAACCTTGAGCCCGGCGTCCGCGACCAGTTCGGCGAATTCGTCCGGCGCTTCGGCGGCGGCCAGCGCGAAGTCGTACGCGCGGCCGATCGCGGAATAGAGGGCCTGGCGCGAGCGTTCCTCGCTGCTGCGCGCGGCAAGCGCCAGCTCGCGCGCCGAAGCCAGCCAGTCGCCCAGGCCCATGAGCCCAGCGGACGAAGGCAGCGGCGCATCGTCGGAATGTTCCTCGACGATTTCATAGCCGTCGAGAGGCAGGTCCATCTCCTCCGGCCCTTCCAACGGCTCCACCATTCCCCGCACGACGGGGCCGTCCGCCCAGTCCGTCAAAGGCATCGAGGCACGCAGCATGGCCGGGCGCGCCTCGACCGCTTCGTCGATCTGTCTCATCAGCGAATCGGTACTCGACTGGTCGGCGAGCTCCTTCCAGTTGATGACACCGTAGATATGGTCGATGGCCGCGTCATCGCGGGAGAAGGGCAGCAGGATGCCGCGATAGAGAATCGTCACCCCGCGCTGGTTGACGAATTCCGCCTCGAACCCGATCGGCGCCTGGTTGGCGATGATCTGCATGTAATGGTCGGTGATGCGGGTGAGCAGCGACCGGCTGGGAACCTCGCTGAGCGACCGAATCGCGCCGGTAACGTCGCATTCCGCGGAAAGCTCGGCTCCAAGGTAGGCAATCCGGGGGTCGTCGACGCCACCCGTGAAATCCAGCAATACGCTATGGGGGCCGAAATCCCCGAGTTCCTCCGGGTGGAGATCGGCGACGACCGGAAAACTGCGGTTGCCGAGCAGACTGGCCCAGAAATTGTAGGCGCGCACCTGCATGCGGCGCTCGTCCTTGCCGGCCACGGCCTCGGGCGGCTGCCTGCTGCTGCTGGCGTCGTCCATGCGGGAAAGGTCATCGTCGGACCTGTCCTCTCCGGAAAATGGGCCGCGCATAGTGTCCATGTGGAGTCCCTGAGAAATCGAGCTGGCCTCCATTCTGGCACAACGTGGTAAACCTTTGCTTAAGTTGCGCCCTCACGCGGCCCGGCAGCGAATGACCGTGCTCGTGCCGGCCCAGGGCCTTCTGCTAGTGGACCGGCGGATCGACCGGCGGCACGGCTCCGACGGGCGCCACGGGCTCGCCGCTCTCGCGCGGCGGCAGCGCGTTTTCGGGGACCTGCCGGATCTGCATGTCGGGCGTCGCGACATGCTCGAGATTGCGTGCCGTGACGTGAATCCGCGCGCCATCGATCACGATCTCGTTGAAGCTCGGCGGGGTGGAGCGGATGCGCCGGGACAATGTGCCGGCTCCGATCATGCGCAGCGGTCCTGCGGCGGTATCCACCGTCAGATCGAAGGGATCGTGGATGTGCCCCGAAAGAACCGCGGCAACCCCCCGACCGGCCAGAACCTCCATCGTCCGCGTGCCGTTTATCGTCAGCAGCTTGCCATCGCGCTCGCGGCGTTCGGTCAGCGGATGATGCGCGGCGATGAGGATGCGCGTGCCCGGCGGATGCGAATCAATGGCATCGAGCGTCTCGTCCAGCGCCCGCTCCGTCACCCAGCCGTTCGACCAGGGAAAGCGCTGCCATTGCCCGCGCGTCGTCGTCTTGAGCGGGACGATGGCAAGCCCGGGCAGATCGAGTTGCGCTTCGACCAAGCGCTTGATCCTCGCGAAGCGTTTGTAGGGGGTCACGAAGCGTTCGATGAGATTGAAATAGGGCAGATCGTGATTGCCCACTTCGACCGTAACCGGAACATCGAGCGCGGAGATCCAGGCATTGGCGGCATCGAACTCGCGGTGCCGCGCGCGCATTGTCAGGTCTCCGGTTATGGCAACCGCATGCGGCTTTTCGCGCGTTATGCAGGCTTCGACCCAAGACAGCGCGCGGCGATCCTCCAGCCCGAAGTGAATGTCGCTGAGATGGAACAGCTTGATCGGTCCCGAAAACATGTCGGAAACCTTACCGTGCATTGATCGTCTCCAACAGGTCCACTTCGCACGTCGCTAGGCGGAAGAGTTCCTCTGAAGCCCCGTCGAAGGGTTCGCCGTCGATCAGAAGGCCCATGGGTTCACCTTCCGGACACACCAGCCGGACCTCAGGGAAACAGCCGAGTTCGTCGTGCGGCCCGGTACGGTAATTGCGGTTGAGCAGCGCAATTCCCTGCCCGGCGTAGTCGGCAAGTGTCTCGGCATAGTAGCCTTTCAGTTCGAGGCCGGTTTCATGCGGGGTCACCGTGATCGCGGCATAGCCCTCCTCGCGCGCGCAGTCGACCTCGGGGCAAATGACCTTGGGCCCGGTCGCGGACCAGGCGATCGCGTCCTTGGTCGCGGTCATCATTTCGAGCACGTTCGAGGTCCGCAGGGCTTCGCGCACTTCGTTCCAGATCGTGCCGGGACCGGCCAGCACCCCGGTCAGTCCCTCTCCGTGGCGCGACCCGACGACCCCGGGCCGCACCCGGCGTGGCTCCGCATTCGCGAGCCTCTCGGCGATCTCCAAAGCCGGGACGTCTCCGTGGAGTCGCTTCGATAGGATATTCATCGTCCCGCCGGGCAGGACCAGCACACCGCCGTCCCAGCCGTAGACGCCGGTGACAGTACTGTGGACCGTGCCGTCGCCGGCGAAAACGGCGAGGATGTCGATCCGCTCCGAAACCAGTTGGTCGATGCCGGGCGCATCCTCTTCCGGGAAACGCGTCATGCCCGCGACGTCGTAGCCGGCGCCACGCAGCGCATGCACAAGCTGCTCCAGCGTTTCATCGTCGTTGCTGCCGCTATCGGGGTTGCTGACGAGCCAGATTTTCCTTGCCTGTGCCATGTATCAGAGAACCGGCCGGGCCTCCCCCGGTTCCCGCCTGGTATCAGACCTTACCGCTGAAAATGAGCCATGCCGAAATCCCGTTAAGCCCCGTGTAGAGCGCATAGAGCCACGCCCACCCCGCAGAGCCGGAAGCGGCCATGACCAACGCGCCCAGCAGCATGGCGAATTCGACAACCAGGCTGAGCCTGCCACCGAGCGGCCGGAAGAACCACGGGACCTGCGCCAGGATCGGATGCCCGCTTTCGAGCACGGCCTTGTGTGCGGCGAAGTTCACTACACCAAGGCAGAAGACGACGATAATGCCCAACATTGCCCCGCCATTCTACATCGCGGTCCGCGCGCGGGCCAGCGCGGGATGCGAATTACCGCGCGGCCATCCTCTCGGCGCTGTTGGTCGATTTCTGCCCATGTCGTTCGTCGACCGCGGACGTCGTTCGTCCGCCTGTCCGCGCATTCGTCGAAAGGGAAAGCCCCGCGGTCGAGGCCCGCGTGAACGGTGCCCGCTTCGCGTGCAGAACACACTCATCGAGCCGCACGGAACATCCCCCGCCCCGGCTCACCCTGAGGAGGAAGATTCGATGTTCAAGAGCACCCCGATCGCCGCCGCCCTGCTGGGCATGGCCCTGACCGCAACCCCCGCCTTCGCGAAGGATGTCGAAGTCCGTTACTCCGACCTCAACCTCGCCACCGTCGAAGGGCAGAAGACGCTGGATAAGCGGATCGAGCGCGCCGCCCGGGAAGCCTGCCACTATGACGTCAGGGTGACCGGCTCGCGCCTGCCCACGGCCGAATCCAGAGCCTGCTACAACAAGGCGCTGGACAGCGCGAAGACAATGATGGCCAGCAAGATCGAGGCCGCGCAGGAAGCGCAGCTCGGCGGCTGAGGCCGACACCCCCACCACGAGGTCCCAAAAAAGAAAAGACCCGAAACAAACTCGGCGGGCTTCGCGGCCCGCCGTTTTCTTTTTCCCGCTTTGGAAGATGGTTTGGAAATGCGCCGCAGGCGCGTTTCGCCGCACCGAAAGTACCCATCCGGGCATTTCCAAACAGTTCTCAGCGCCCCGCCATCTTCTTGACGGCCGGCAGGTAGGTACGGCCGATGCGCAAGGCATCCCCATCCCCGGTTTCGGCGGACCAGACGCCCAGGCCCTCGTGCCTCAGGCCGGTAACATGGTCGCGGCGAAGGATGGTGCTGCGATGGATACGGATGAAGCGCGCCGGATCGAGCTTCTGTTCAAGGCTGGTGATGGTCTGGAGCAGGAGATAGCTCTGTCCCGGCACATGGAGCCGCACATAGTCGCGCTCGGCATCGATGCGGTAGACATCGCTCGCCGGAATGCGCACCAGCTCCGACCGGTATGGCACCCAGAATTCCTCGAGCCACTTGCTTTCGGTCATGGTGCGCTCCCCGCGCCGCGCCATGACGCGGCCGATCGCGCGTTGCAGCCGGTCCGGCGCGACGGGCTTCAGCACATAGTCGACGGCATCGAGGTCAAAGGCCTCGACGGCGAATTCATCGTGCGCCGTCACGAAGATCACGGCCGGTGCATCGGGCTTTCCGCCCAACCTGCGGGCGACGGCAAGGCCATCGGTTTCGGGCATGGTCAGGTCCAGCAACACGACGTCGGGCTTCAGCGCGTCGATCAGGCGCAGGCCGGCCTCCCCGTCACTCGCGGTGCCGATCACGATAATGCCATCCATCCGCGCGCAGATGACCTGCATGCGCTCGACCGCGAGCGGCTCGTCGTCGACGATCAGCGTCCTGAGGGCAGCGCCCCCTCCGGCAATCTCACCCACGTCCCAGCTCCAACGGCATTCGCAGAATGGTGGAGAAGCCCCCTTCGGGCTGCTCACCGTATGCGAGGCTGGCGGCCTCGCCGTAGCGCGCGCGCAGGCGATCGCGCACGTTGGCCAGACCGATGCCGCAGCCTGGCGCCTTTCCCGTCCCCACACCGGGCCCGTCATCGGCGACGCAAACCACCAGTTCGTCTCCTTCCCGGCGGGCCGCGATCGAGATCGTCACTGGCCGCTGCGTGGCGGCGACCGCGTATTTGACCGAGTTCTCGACAAGCGGCTGGAGGATCATACCCGGCACCATCGCACCGACCACGGCCTCGTCAATATCGATCTTCGTCAGCAAGCGGTTGGGAAAGCGCACGGCCTCGATCGCGAAGTAGAGCTTCTGCAACTCGATTTCCTCGGCGAGCGGCAGATCGTTCGTCGGGTCACCCGAAAGCGTGTGGCGGTAGAAGTTCGAAAGCGTCTGAATCATCGCCTCGGCGTCATCCTGCCGCCCGGTCATCACCAGCGCCGACAGCGAATTGAGCGTGTTGAACAGGAAATGCGGATTGACCTGATAGCGCAGCGAACGCAGCTCCGCCGCCTCGGCCGCCCGGCGATATTCGCCCTCCCGTCGCTCGGCCGCCCGCGCCTCCTCCGCCTTGGCGAGGGCGAAGTAGAGCGCCACCCAGGCCAACACCAGGAAGTAGCGCCCGAACGCGGTGTCGGCGATGCCCACCCAGCGCTTGTACTCCTGGCCTTCCGACTTGCCGGTGTGGATGGTTATCGCGGACTGCCCATCCTCGGTCGTGCCGGGCCGCACTTCCACATCGGCGGCGCCGGGAGGCGCGCCGGTTTCCCCTTCCGCCGGCGATCGCGAAAGGTCGGGCAGGTCCACGAGGATATTGCCTGCCTCGTCGCGCCTGATCCGGACATTGCCCGTCTCCACCGTGGCCGAATTCTCATCCTCGGCCATCTTGGCCATCTCGATATCGGCGAAGATCGTGTCGTTGATCACGCTGAGGACGACGGCAAGCGGCAGCGCGCCGATCAGAACGACAGCAAGACGCACGCCCGCCGACTTGCGATCCAGCATCTGCAGCAGCGGCCAGACCGCCGCCATCACAAGCATCGAGAGAATGCAGATCGTGAGCCGGCGCGAGACTATCGGCCAGGCAAAGTCGAAACCGATGACCACGCCGCGCAGGGTGGCGACCAGGAAGTAGCACGCCCACAGCGCCGCGAGCGAGAGCAGGACCAGCCGCGCGGGAACCCTCGGTTCGATGGGAACATCCTTCATAACCGGTCGGAATAGCGCGAAAGTTCCCGCCCGCGCCAGTTCTTCGGTCGGCGTGAATGCATCGTTCGTCGAAAGGGCGGCGCGGCTTACTCCGCCAGCAGCGATTCCCTGGCGATCTTTTCCTTCCAGACCAGCGGCGCGAGCTGGTGGACGTTCTGCCCTTCCGGGTCGACCGCGACGGTCACAGGCATGTCCTCCACGGTGAACTCGTAGATCGCCTCCATGCCCAGATCCTCGAAGCCGACGATTTTCGCCTCCTTGATCGCGCGCGCCACGAGATAGGCGGCACCGCCCACCGCCATGAGGTAGGCCGACTTGTGTTTTGCGATGGATTCGGTGGCCGCCGGGCCGCGCTCGGCCTTGCCGACGCAGGCGAGCAGGCCCTGATCCAGCATCATGTCCATGAACGTGTCCATGCGCGTGGCCGTGGTGGGACCGGCCGGGCCGACCACCTCGTCGCGCACCGGATCGACCGGGCCGACGTAATAGATCACGCGGCCCCGGAAATCGACGGGTAGCTCCTCGCCCTTGGCCAGCATGTCCTGGATGCGCTTGTGCGCGGCGTCGCGGCCGGTGAGCATCCTGCCGTTGAGCAGAAGACGGTCGCCCTGCTTCCAGCTGCGCACCTCCTCGGCCGTCAGCGTGTCGAGATTGACGCGTTTGGCCGCACTGTCCGGCGCCCAGTGTACTTGAGGCCATTCGTCGAGCCTGGGCTTCTCGAGGAAGCTCGGGCCGGAACCGTCGAGCGCGAAATGCGCGTGGCGGGTAGCGGCGCAGTTGGGGATCATCGCCACCGGCTTACCCGCGGCGTGGCATGGCCAGTCCATGATCTTGACGTCGAGGATGGTCGAAAGACCGCCCAGCCCCTGCGCGCCGATGCCGAGCGCATTGACCTTGTCGAAGATCTCGATGCGCAGCGCCTCGACGTCGTCGCGCGGCCCGCGCGCCTTGAGCTGCGCCATGTCGATCGGCTCCATCAGGGCCTTCTTGGCAAGGTAGACGCAGTGCTCGGCCGTGCCGCCGATGCCGATCCCGAGCATACCCGGCGGACACCAGCCGGCGCCCATCTGCGGCAGCATCTCGAGCACCCAGTCGACGATCGAATCGCTGGGGTTCATCATCTTGAACTTGGACTTGTTCTCCGACCCGCCGCCCTTGGCCGCGACATCGACCGAGACTTTGGAGCCGGGCACCATCTCCACGCGCAGCACGCACGGGGTATTGTCCCTGGTGTTGCGGCGCGTGAACGCGGGGTCGGTCAGAACCGAGGCGCGCAGCTTGTTTTCCGGGTTATTGTAGGCCCGGCGCACGCCTTCATCGACGACTTCCTGGAGGGACTTGTCCGAGTCCAGCCGGCAATTCTGGCCCCATTCGACGAAGACGTTGACGATGCCGGTGTCCTGGCAGATCGGCCGGTGCCCTTCGGCACACATGCGGCTGTTGGTGAGGATCTGCGCGATGGCGTCCTTCGCCGCCGGCCCCTGCTCCGCGTCATAGGCCTCACCGAGGGCGCGGATGTAGTCCATCGGGTGATAATAGCTGATGTACTGCAGGGCGTCGGCGACACTCTCGATCAGGTCGTCTTCGCGGATTGTCACCAAATCGGCCATGGAAATGCGCTCCCGGTTACGCGGATACCTTGAATTTCGCTGGCTCCCATAAGACGGGACAAAGGGATCGTCAAAGCGCCGCGATCAATCGACCGGCGTATTGTCAAAGCGCTTGGCCTGAATGGCACCTTCGCTTAGAAGGCGCCGCACAATTTGCCGAATTTGCGAGCCATCGATCGTCAGGTCATCGGCCTCGCACGCATGAGGGAACAGTTCGCAATGACCTTGACCGAGGATCGGTCCGCTTCCGCAACCCCCAGCCCCATGAACCCGGCGCGGCGCGCCATGATCGAAAGCCAGCTGCGCACCAGCGGCGTCAACGAACCCTGGGTGCTGAAGGCCATAGGCGGCGTGGCGCGCGAGGATTTCGTGCCGGGGAGCATGCGCGATGCGGCTTACATCGACCGCGCGATCCCGCTGGGCGAGGGCCGCTTTCTGGCCGCGCCGCTGGTTCATGCGAAGATGCTGGCCGAAGCCGAACCGAACCTGAAGGACAGGGCGCTCCTGATCGGAGACGGAGACGGGTATCTCGCCGCGCTGCTGCGTCCGCTGGTCGGTTCGCTCGACGCGGTCGCACCGGCCGATGCCACGGCGATGGCCGGCGAAGGCAGCTACTCGCTGATCGTGATCGACGGCGCGGTGGAGGAACTTCCCGCAAGCCTGGCAGGCCAACTCGCGACCGATGGCCGCCTTGTCACCGGCCTTATGGTCCGCGGTGTCCCGCGCCTTGCCGCTGGCCGCAAGGCCGCCGGCACCATTTCGCTGCTTCCGCTGGCCGAACTCGGCATTCCCGCTCTTCCCGAATTCGCGGCCCCGAAGCGCTGGAGCTTCTGAGCGGGATGCGACACGTGGGGGGACGTGCCCGGCTGCTGGCAGGCATGGCCTGCGTCGGACTGGCGCAGGCGCCCGCCGCGCATGCCGACACCCTGCGTGAAGCGCTGATCCTTGCCTATCAGACCAACCCATCGCTTGAAGCGGCGCGCGCGGGGCAGCGCGCCACCGATGAGAGTGTGCCCATCGCAAGAGCATCGGGCCTGCCCAGCGTCAGCGCCGACGTCAACTACACCGAATTCGTGAAGCGCAGTGCCAACTCCTTCAGCAGCCCGGAACGCGCCCTGAGCGCAGGCACCGACCTGAGCGTTCCGGTCTATTCCGGCGGGGCGGTAAAGAACCGGATCAAGGCGGCGAAGTACCGTGTCGAGGCGGGGCAGGCGGACCTGCGGGCAACCGAAAGCTCAATCTTCTCGGCCGTCGTCGCCGCCTACATGGACGTGATCCGCAACGAGGCTATCGTCGGCCTCGGCCGCAATCAGGTGGACGTGCTCCAGGTCAACCTCCAGGCCACCAGCGACCGTTTCGAGATCGGCGACCTGACCCGCACCGACGTCGCCCAGTCGCAGTCGCGCCTAGCGCTTGCACAGAGCGACCTGCTCACGGCCGAGGCAAATCTCGCCGCCGCGCGCGAGACCTATATCCAGCTCGTCGGCAAGGCGCCCGAGAGGCTCGAGCCGCCCCCGCCGCTGCCTAACCTGCCGGAGAGCCCGCAGCAGGCTGTCGTCCAGGCGCTCGAATACAATCCCGATCTCATCGCCGCCCGCGAGCGTACCAGGGCAGCCGAGAAGGACATCGACGTCGCGGGAGCCGGACGCTTGCCCAGGGTCAGCCTCTACGCCTCGGGCGGCTACAACGACTATTTCGGTACGCTCGGCGGCAACGTCTCGGCGGACATCGCGCAAACCGAAAAGACCGCACAGGCCGGCGCTTCAATCTCGATACCGATCTTTCAGGGCGGTCTGCCCGCCGCCCAGCGCCGTCAGGCGCAGGCGCAGGCCTCCGCTGCCCTGGAAACGGAAATCGCGATCGAGCGCGACGTCATCGCCCAGGTGCGCGCGGCCTACAGTTCATGGCTCGCCTCGAAGGATCTGATCGAATCGAACCAGATCGCGGTCGATGCCGCCCGGCTCAGCCTCGAAGGCGTGCGCGCCGAGAACACCGTCGGAAACCGCACGATTCTCGACATTCTCGATGCCGAGCAAGAACTGCTCAACGCCCAGGTGCAGCTCGTGACAGCGCGCCGCAACGCCTATGTCGCCGGGTTCGCCCTGCTGGCGGCGATGGGCCGAGCCGAAGCCCGCGATCTCAATCTGGATGGCGGCACGCTCTATGACCCCGAGGTCAACTACGAGCGCGTCAGGGACAAGATCTTTGACTGGGACGACGATCCGGCTCCGGTCGCCAGGTCTACGCGCACCGTTGACACGCCGGTGCAGGACGGAGACATTCCGCAGCAATGAGCGCGCGGGCCGAATCGGGACAGCCGAAACGTGCGCGCTCAGGTCAGGGGCGTTCGAAAGGGGCAAGCGTCATGCGTCAGGGCAGTGAACCGTCGGTCGAGGAGATTCTCCAGTCGATCAAGCAGGTGATCGCGCGCGACAACCGTGCCGGTGCCCGAATCGAGCGCAACCGCCGCGCCACCGAAGGGGTTATCGGAGACGAGCCGGCCGAAGAGGACGACGTGCTCGAGTTGGCGGAAGCCGCCGAACTGGAACCCGACGCGGACGACGACGATGAGAATCCGACTCTGGTTCAGCCGGAGACGCGCAATTCCATGCGCGAATCGCTTGCCGCGCTCGCAATGCTGTCCGAACCCGGCGCGCCGCCGCAGATCGTCCGGTCCGGCGAAACGTCGCTTGAGGCGCTGACGCGCGAACTGCTGCGCCCGGCCCTTGCGGAATGGCTCGAAAAGAACCTGCCGCCACTTGTCGAGCGTATGGTCGCGGCCGAAATCTCGCGGATCGTCGGCAAGAAGGGCTGAGTACCGGCGGTCCGGACGGGCCTGTGGTCTGGACCTCTGACCAGTCCCACCCTACCTGACCAAGCATGGCCAAACCCGATCCAGCGCTGCTCGACCCCGCGCGCTATCCATTTTCCTGCACGATCGAAACGCGTTTCAGCGACCTCGACGTCAATATGCACATCAACCACGTGGCGCTGGCCGGCATGGTCGAAGACGGTCGTGTCCGGTTCCATCAGAAGATCGGGTACAGCGATCTCCTGGTGAACCAGTCCTCGATGGTAGCCAACCTCCAGGTCGATTTCCTCGGAGAGGGCCAGTACCCCGCCGCGATCGCCGTGCACAGCGCGGTAGGCGAGGTCGGCCGGACCAGCCATCGCATCATCAACCTCGTCACGCAGGACGGTCGGTTAATCGCCCTGGCGCAAACGACGATCGTCGCCGTTGGCCCGGATGGCCCCAGCCCCCTGCCGGATCGCTTCAGGCAGGCCATCCCGCAATGGATGCTGCGCGCATGAGCACGTTCGAAAAGCAGCTCGAGCAGGCGCGCGAGGCGCTGGCGAAGGCGGGGGGCAGCGGCATCCGGCGTCACATCTTCATCTGCGCCGAACCGCAGAAAAGCGAATGCTGCTCGCCTGAAAAGGGGAAGGCGGCCTGGAAGTACCTAAAGAAGCGGCTCAAGCAGCTCGGTCTCGACGGACCCAGGTCGGACACGCGGGGCGGGATTGCCCGGACCAAGGCCGATTGCCTGCGCATCTGCGCCGTCGGCCCGGTCGCGGTCGTCTGGCCGGACGGGGTCTGGTATCATTCCTGCACCGAGGAGGCGCTCGAACGGATCATCCAGGAACACCTGATCGGCGGCAAGCCGGTGGAGGACTTCCGCCTGCGTCCGCCGGGCGACTGAACGCCGCCGTCAGCGGTTCAGCTCATCCTCCAGGGGATCGATGATCGAATCGTCGTGTCCCGTTCCGCTTGACAGGAACACGAGGCCCATCAGCGCGGATGCCAACAGCATGGTGAACCCGATGCCCAGCGCGGTCGCGATGTAGAGGTGGACCGAAACCATCCCGTTCGAACGGTACAGCACGCTGATCGCCACCACCACCAGCGCAACGGTTGTCGCCATCATCCAGCGCATGATGCGCCGAAACCTGCCCCAGGCATGCGCGGCATTGGCCGGATCTTCGAGCGGGGAATGCGGTATCATCTCAGCCCATGTGTGCGCTGGCTGATACGATCGCAAGGGCCTTCCGCCCGGTCGCCCGAGGAATCTGCCGAAGTGGCTAGCGGCCGGCTTCTGTGATATTCTCTGCGAGGCAACAGCCAGAACAGGGAGAGTACGACGATGACGATCGGGCGGATTATCGAAGGTCGCGAGGCTGTCCTGACCTGCCAGATCTCGAACACGGTAAGCGAAGCCACCGGAATACTTGCCGAACGCCGCATCGGCGCCCTGCCGGTGTTCGATGGCGACACCCTCGTCGGGATGTTCTCGGAACGCGACGTGATCTACCGGCTGCACGAGATCGGACCGGATATTCTGCAACGGCCCATCGGCGAAGTGATGACCGCGCCGGCGGTCACCGTCGAGCCCGAAACGCAGGTCATGACCGCCCTGGCGCTGATGACGCGCCGCCGCATGCGCCATCTGCCGGTCATGCAAGGTGGCCGCATGATCGGCCTCGTGTCGATCGGGGATCTGGTGAAGTACCGGATCGAAAAGGTCGAATCCGAAGCCGCCGCGATGCGCGAGTATATTCAGATGGCATGACGGCCCGCGTAGCGTCGTCCCTTGCCGCGCCCGACCGGGAGGCTTACATCGGCGGGCATGGAGCAGAAAACCCCGACACTCAGCCCTTCGGCCGCCGCGCGCGTGGCCGCCATTGCCGCCAAACAGGGCAAGGCCGCCATCCTTCGCCTTTCGGTCGAAGGTGGCGGGTGTTCCGGCTTCCAGTACAGGTTCGGCCTTGCCGACGACCTTGAGGTGGAGGATTCGGTGACGGAAACTGACGGGGTGAAGCTCGCGGTTGACCCGGTAAGCCTGGATCTGGTGAGCGGCTGCATCGTCGATTACGTCGAATCGCTGGGCGGCGCGGCATTCCGGGTCGAGAATCCCAATGCCGCGGCAGGCTGCGGCTGCGGGTCAAGCTTCAGCGTCTGAACCGGCTTTCGGCTTGACGAACGGGCGTCCGGCTGACGACAAGGCGCCATGAAAATCACAAGCTTCAATATCAACGGCGTCAAGGCACGCCTGCCCCGCCTGCTCGAATGGCTCGAGGAGACGCGGCCGTCCGTCGCGTGCCTGCAGGAAATCAAGTGCCAGGACGAGAGCTTCCCGATCGGTGAGTTCGAGAAGCTCGGCTACCGGGGCATCTGGCATGGCCAGAAGGGCTTCAACGGCGTCGCCATCCTGGCCGACGGCGAAGCGCCCGTCGAAGTCCAGCGCGGCCTTACCGGCGAACCCGAGGACGACCACTCACGCTATCTTGAAGCCAATGTCTTCGGCCTGCGCGTGGTGTGCATCTACCTGCCGAACGGCAATCCCGTTCCCGGACCCAAGTTCGATTACAAGCTGCGCTGGATGAAGCGCCTGCGCGAACGCATGGCCGCCATCGCGGCCGAGGAAGTTCCCGCCATCGTCACCGGCGATTTCAACGTGATCCCGACCGACCACGATGTCTGGTCACCCGCCGCGATGGCCGCCGACGCGCTGATGCAGCCGGAATCGCGCGACGCCTATGTCCGGCTGCTCGGCGATGGCTGGACCGACGCGCTCGCCATCCACAACCCGCGCGGCGGCGTATGGACCTACTGGGACTATCAGGCCGGCGCATGGCAGCGCGATCAAGGCTTTCGCATCGATCACGCGCTGCTTTCTCCCGAGCTGGCGGACCGCCTGGTCGCCTGCGGCGTCGACAAGGCGCATCGCGGGCGGGAGAGGGCCAGCGACCATGCCCCGATCTGGGTGGAACTGCGGGACTGATCAGCCCCGCCGGCATCACCGATAGAAGATGTGGTTGTCCACTTGCGTGAGGCGCGTCAGGCGCCAGCCGGGCGAAACGCGCGCGGCGTGGAAGAACAAGGCGCCCTTTGCCGGGCTGGTCCAGCTGCTCTCAACCGCGATACGGGCGATTGCCACGGCGCGTTTCCAGTCCTTCGAGCCCTCGCGAATGCTGGGCATGCGGTTGCCGCGGATGAAGGAGAACTGCGAGCGCTGGTAGACGACGCCGCAGTAAGTCGACGGGAAGCGCCCGGATTCGGTACGATTGATGATCACGCGGCCGACAGCGAGCTGACCTTCCAGCGATTCGCCGCGCGCCTCGAAATAGATGGCGCCGGCAAGGCAGCGCATTTGCTCGTCGAGTGTCTCGGGCATCGCCTGCTCGCCGACCAGTTCGGCCAGCGAGGCCGGCTCGCCAGGGCTGCCTTCGTCGGCAGCTGCTTCCGCCGCCTCAGTGACGAGGGGCTGGACAACCGGCTCGGAGACGAATGTTGTCGGGGCCTGCGGTTTAGCCAGGATCGGAGCGATTTCCGATGGGGCTGCGCCCGACCCCTGGGCGCTGAATAATGCGGTTGTTACTGTTGCGGCCAGCGCTGCCACGCTCGCCCATTGTACCTTGGTTCGCATTCGGACTTTGTCAAAAGCGGTGAACCCATCCGACACAGGTGCAAACAGAAGGCCCGACCGGGCCTTTTCTTTCTGTCCACGCCTGCCGACGATTCCCCGTCTGCGTGCTAGCCGGGCAGACCTTATTGCCCCCCCGCCGCTTCCGCGTCTGCGGGGGGCCCATACCTTGCATTCCTTGCAAGTCAACCGCGTTAATCAGAATATCCGATAAAGCGCTCGGCCTCCGCGACGTCCAGTTCGACAACCCAGAGATCCCGATCCTGGCTGATGCGGCGCTCGATGAATGCCGAGATCGCCCGCGAATCGTCAGTTTCCTGCTGTCTCGAGCGGCACCAGGAGCGCGTGCCGTCGAGTTGCGGCATCCGCTCGAAAATTCGCGGATTCCCGCCCTTTTCGGTGAGCACGAGCATTATCGTCCCGGCGTCGCGTTCACCTTTGTTGAGAACGGTGGCGAAACCTCCCTCTGCCTGAACCCGGCGAATCAGCCCGGCCACTTCAAGATGCGCGGGGAGACGCTGTTCCATCGGTCAGGGCGCCGTGCCGGAATAGCCCGGCAGACTGGAAAGCGGAATGCGCGAGCGCATGAAAGTGCCGGTGCCGCGGCCGACTTCGTCGCCCTCCTCGTCTACCAGGCGTGACTCGGCCACCAGGACCCGCCGGCGACCACTGACCCAGCGCCCTTCGGCGACCACCGTGCCGCCGCGTATCGGCTTGCTGAGGAGCAGATTGAAGGAGGTGGTCAGCAGGAAGCGATCGGTAATCAGCGTGTTCGCCGCATAGAACGCCGCATCGTCCAGCATCTTGAAATAGATCGTCCCGTGCGCGGCGCCGGCGGCATGGAAACAATCGGGCTCGACGTCAAAAGTGATGCGCGACAGGCCCTCGCCGAGGATTTCCAGCCGGGAACGGAACATCCGGTTGACCGGCGCGGAGGCGTAGAGTCCTTCCAGCGCGCGCCAGTGCAGGCCGGCCCCGACGGCGTCCAGGTCGCCTCCGGGGGTAGCGTCAGGCGGCATCGCGATCGATGACATTGCTCAGAAGGCTGTACAGAACTTCCGGTCCCCGCGCGGCAATAAGCTCCTCATGCATACGCTCGTCGCGCATCATCCGTGAAATCGCGGCGAGCGCGTGAAGGTGCGCGGCACCCGCACCCTCGGGAGAAAGCAGGCCGAACACGAGATCCACCGGCATGCCGTCGGCCGAATCGAACTCGACCGGCGCCTCGAGCCGCATGAACGCGGCAACGGGGCGTTTCAGCCCTTCAATGCGCGCGTGCGGGATCGCGATGCGGCGGCCGAAACCGGTACTGCCAAGCTCCTCGCGCTCGACCATCCGTTCCAGAACAGCGTCGCGATCCAGATCGTAGACTTTCGCGAAAAGGCTGGCGAGTTCGCCCATGATGAGATCCTTGCTGCCCACGGCGGCTGTCGTGACCGCCTCAGGCAGCAGAGTAAAAAGACCGTTCATTTGTCGATTTCTGATTCTGGTGACCGGTTGACAACTAAAAATTGCACCCGGCTCCCGGTAAAACCGGGAGCCATCGTTTTTCCCTTAGATCAGGAATCCAAGCGCCGGCGAAATCGCCGTTCGGCATCAATGGGGTTCGACCCAGCCGATCGACCCATCGCCGCGGCGGTAGACCATATTATGGCGGCCAGTTCCAGCGTTTTTGAAAAACAACGCCGTTGTGTTGCGCAAGTCGAGCATCATGACCGCGTCCGAAACCGTGGCTTCGGGAACGTCCACGCGGGTTTCCGCGATCACCACCGGGGCGTCGGCATCGAACTCTTCAGTTTGCTCGACCGGCAGTTCCTCGAAGATGGTGTAGGCGGCTTCTTCCACGGCCAGGGCATGCGCCACCTGTTCGTGGCGATCCTTGATGCGACGCTTGTACCGGCGCAGCTGCTTGTCGATCTTTTCCGCGGCCTGATCGAGCGCCAGGTGAGCATCGTGTGCCAGACCCGTCGCCTTGAGCACGAGGTTCTGCATGACGTGCATGATGATGTCGCATCGGAATGCGCCCGCCGGCGCTTTCCCGAATGTCACCTGCGAGGACAGGGCGCGATTGAAATACTTATCGACGATACTGGTAAGGCGCTCACCCACATGGGCCTGAAGGGCTTCACCTGTATCGACCTGGTGACCGGAGACGCGGATATCCATGGGCGTATTCTCCTCATATTGAAGTTCAGGCACCCCAAAGCGGGGTATCGACCGACTTGAGAAACTCCGCGTGAGCAGCAAGCTCCGCGTCGGTGGCCGCGTGGGTACGCGGTTGGCGGAAAGGCCTCTCCTTTCGTTCGAGGACCTTCGTTTGCGCCACGATCTCGACGGATTCGGTGCAAAGTTCGAGGCCGATCTGGCGGCCTCCGCGAAGTTCGACGTAGACCTGCGCCAGCAGCTCGGCGTCGAGCAGGGCGCCGTGTTTCGTGCGATGGCTGCGATCGATCCCGTAGCGTGTGCAGAGCGCGTCGAGCGAAAGCTTGGCACCCGGATGACGGATCTTGGCGAGCGCCACCGTGTCGACCATCCGCTGACGGTCGACTTCCGGATGGTCGCAGCACGTCAGTTCGAAATTGATGAAGGCGAAGTCGAACCCGGCGTTGTGGGCCACCATCGGGCTGTCCTCGATGAAGTCGAGGAATTCTCCGGCGCGTTCGGAAAAGAGCGGCTTGTCGGCAAGGAACGCGTCGGAAAGCCCATGCACCGCCTCGGCCTCGGCGGGCATTGTCCGCTGCGGATTGAAATAAGCGTGAAAGGTGCGACCAGTCAGCACCCGGTTGACCATTTCCATGCAACCGATCTCGACCATCCGGTCACCGTTCTTGGGGTCGAAGCCCGTCGTTTCGGTATCGAAGATGATCTCTCTCATCACTTTTCATATCTGCCTGCCAGGCCCGGTACGCAAGGCCTGTGAGTGGAAATTATGCGCTACCCAACGCGGCCACGATACCGGCCACCTGATCGCGCGTAGCGGCAAGGCTGGTGCCGGTGTCGATCACGAAATCGGCGCGCGCCCGTTTTTCCGCATCGGGAACCTGAAGCGAAAGGATCTGCTCGAACTTTTCCGCGGTCATGCCCGGCCTTGCCAGGACGCGTTCGCGCTGCATTTCCGCCGGGGCGGACACGACGGCCACGGCGTCCAGGCCCTGTCCCCCGCCTTTTTCGTAAAGAAGAGGAATATCCATTACAATCAATGGCTTATTATCATTTTCCGCAAGGAATTTCCGGCGTATGTCGGCGACCGCGGGATGGACGATGGCCTCAAGCAGGGCGAGTCTGTCCCTGTCGCCGAACACCGCCGCGCCGAGCCTGGCACGGTCGACTCCCTGCGATCCCGTGGTGCCGGGAAAGGCTTCCTCGATCGCGGGAAGCAGTGCCCCGCCCGGACCCTGCAGCTCGTGCACCGCCGCGTCCGCGTCGAATACCGGAACCCCCATATCGCGCAGCATCTGCGCCACGGTCGACTTGCCCATGCCGATCGAACCGGTGAGTCCGAGAATCCGTGGCCGGGTCGCGTTCATTTGAGCAGGATCTCCCGCAACTCCGCGTCCGAGTCGCGCGGTGGGGACTGGCCGAAGAAAAGCTCGAAAGCGACCGCCGCCTGGCCGATCAGCATGGAAAGACCGTCCACCGTCTCTAGCCCGGAATCGCGCGCCTGCCTGAGCAACGGCGTCTCCAGCGGGCTGGTGACGATGTCATAGACCACGCTGGCGGGCGGGACGTGACTGAAATCGAGATCGAGCGAAGGCTGTCCGGTCATGCCCAGCGGACTGGCGTTGACGACCAGATCCAGACAACCGGCGCGATCGTCGAAGGCAAAATCGGTCGGCTCTGCGAAATGCCGGATGTCGACGGCGTGGTGATCCGGCCCGGGCGCGAGCTCCTCGAGAAGGGCGCGCGCCTTTTCGGGGTCGCGGCCCGCCAGGACAATCACGAAACCTTCGGCGGCAAGCGCGGCCACGATTGCCCGAGCCGCGCCGCCTGTGCCGAGAACGCGGGCCATGCGAAACAGGTGCGGCTTGCCGAGCCGTTCGCGCAGCGGCTCGAGGAACCCCAGCGCATCGGTGTTGAAACCGCTCAAGGTCCCGTCAGCCTCTCCGATCACCGTATTCACCGCGCCAATACGCGTCGCGAGAGGATCGAGCCGGTCGAGCATGGGAATGATCGTCTGCTTGTGCGGCATGGTGACGTTGCACCCGCGCCAGTCATCGTTCGTGCGACGACGGGCGAGGTAATCGGCAAGTTCGTGGGATAGCACAAGACAGCGGTCATAGCGCGCCGCGATGCCGAGCTTCTCCAGCCAGAACGTATGGATCGCCGGCGATTTCGACTGGGCAATGGGATCGCCGATCACTTCGGCGAAGCGTGTCCCCGGCGGCGAGAGGTTCACTGTTTCATGGCTCCCAGATTGCGCAGCGCCGCCTGGACCTTGAGTAGCGGCATTCCGAGGATGGTGAAATAGTCGCCTTCGACCTTTTCGAACAGCTGTACCCCGCGCCCTTCGAAACGGAACACGCCGACGCAGCCTGCCACTTCGGGCCATTCGGCATCGAGATATTCCCCGATGAACGTGTCGGACAGGGCAGCCACATGCAGTTCCGCAAGCCCGCTACCAGACCAGATCACTTCACCCTCGCGCGCCAGTGCGGCGGCGCTGTGCAGCTTCATCGCCTTGCCGGAGAAGAAGCGCAAGTGCTCCGTCGCGGCCTCGCGCGTATCGGGCTTGTCGAAGCGAAACCCTTCGCAAGTGACGAGCGAATCGCTTCCCAGCACCAGTTCGCCCGGCGCCTTTTGCGAGACCGCGATTGCTTTTGCCTTTGCGAGGGCCAGCGCCACTTCGTCCGGCGGTGCGGCGCCAAGTTCGGCCTCTATCCCGCGTTCGTCGATGCGGGCCGGCTGCGTGCGAAAAGGAATGGCCGCCGCCTCGAGCATGGCGCGACGCGAGGCGCTTTGGGATGCGAGAATGATCATTTTTGTGCTTGTTTTTCCGCAATTTCAGATCGGCTTCGCGCCTATGGGATCCTTCGCGCCGGCAGCCTTGCGCTCATTGTAAAGATTGATGATCGCTGCCGCCGTCTCCTCGATCGAACGGCGTGTGACATCGATGACCGGCCAGGAATTGTCCGCGAAGATACGACGCGCGAACTTGACTTCGCTCTCCACCTTCTCGGCCTGGACATAATCGGTATCGGGGGACTGGCTCAGCGAAAGCAGGCGATTGCGACGGACCTGGATCAGACGTTCGGGCGCCGTGGTCAGACCCACGACCATCGGGTGGCGCAAGCCGAACAGGGCCGTGGGCGGGGGACTTTCCACGACGATCGGAATATTGGCGACCTTGTAGCCCCGATTTGCGAGATAAATGCCGGTTGGTGTCTTCGAGGTGCGCGAAACACCGGCCAGAACGATGTCGGCTTCCTCCCAGTCCTCCCACGCCATGCCGTCGTCATGGGCAATGGTATACTGGATGGCGTCGACGCGCGCGAAGTAGGCTTCGTCGAGCCGGTGCTGCCGACCCGGACGGCCCTTCGCCTCCTGCCCCAGATGCGCCTCGAGCGCATCGGTGACGCCATCGAGCACGGCAAGGGCAGGCAGCCCCAGCGAATGGCAGCGCTCCTCGAGCCGGCTGCGTGTTTCCTCGTTGACCAGCGTGAAGAAGACAAGCCCGGGGTTGGCCGCAATCTCGCCCATGATCCGGTCGAGGTGCTGCTGCGAGCGGACCATCGGCCAGAAATGGCGAAGCACGTCGCTGTCGTCGAACTGGGCAAGTGCGGCCTTGGCAATCATCTCCAGCGTCTCGCCGGTGGAATCCGATAAGAGGTGGAGATGAAATCGCGCCATGAAACGGGTCTCGCGAAGGTCCTTGCGGGCGGCCTGTGGATATGCACCGGCATAAACCACGGGAGCATTCCGGTGACAACTCGCGCAGTCGATTCCGTCCCCATCCTCCTGAATCCAGCTGGCGACTTGTGGACAGGGCGAGACTGCGTTCCACAGCCTGGGGATAAGGCGCAAAAGGATTGCTTGACCGTGACTCCAACCGGATTCGGGTGCGCACTTCACCCTGTTCATGCCGGGACAAATCAGGCATTGGGCCACTGTCCCCGCTATCCACAGGACCAACAGACTCCATCATCCTATTATAAAATCTTCAATTATTTTGATTGGACGTGAATCGCGATGCCCGGCCTTCTCCTGAACACACTGCGCGGTGAGAACACGAGCTCCCGTCCTGTCTGGCTCATGCGGCAGGCAGGCCGCTACCTTCCCGAGTACCGGGAGCTGAGGGCCAGCAAGGGAGGCTTTCTCGCGCTGGTCTACGATAGCGATGCAGCGGCCGAGATAACGCTTCAGCCGATCCGCCGTTTCGGCTTCGACGGCGCGATCCTCTTCTCCGATATCCTGATCGTTCCTTACGCCATGGGTCAGGACCTGCAATTCCTTACGGGCGAAGGGCCGAAGCTGACGCCGCGCCTTGTCGATCATGCACTGGACGCGCTGGTGGCCGTGCCCGAAAGGCTTGCCCCCATCTATGAAACTGTTGCGAAGGTCCGCGGCCTCCTCGATCCCGACAAGACCCTGTTGGGCTTTGCAGGAAGCGCCTGGACCGTCGCGACGTACATGGTCGCCGGCGAGGGGAGCCGCGACCAGCACGAGACGCGCGCCATGGCCTATCGTGACCCTGCGGCCTTCCAGACGATCGTCGACGGGATCGTTGCCGTCACGGTGGAATATCTCTGCGGCCAGATCGAAGCCGGCGCCGAAGCCATCCAGCTTTTCGATTCCTGGGCCGGCAGTCTTGCCCCGGCGCAGTTCGAGAAATGGGTGGTGGCGCCCAATGCGCGGATTGTCGAGCAGGTGCGGACCCGCCACCCGGACACGCCGATCATCGGCTTTCCGAAGGGCGCGGGTGAGAAGCTGGCGGCCTATGCGCGCGAGACGGGCGTGGACGCGGTCGGCATAGACGAGACGATCGATCCGCTCTGGGCCGCGCGCGAGCTTCCCGCGAACATGCCGGTGCAGGGCAATCTCGATCCCCTGCTGCTGCTTTCCGGCGGGAATGAACTGGAACGCCAGACGCTTGCGGTGCTTGATGCCTTTGCCGCGCGTCCCCACGTATTCAACCTCGGCCATGGCATCGGTCAGTACACACCGATCGCGCATGTCGAGCAACTGCTGTCGACCGTTCGCGCCTGGCAGCGTCTGGCGTATGTCTGACTAATGAGGAGGGCGCGGCTTTCGCGCCGCAGTTGACGCATGGAGCAGATTTTGCAGACCACCTACCTTTGGCTGAAAGCGGGTCATGTTATCTTCGTGATTTTCTGGATGGCGGGCCTGTTCATGCTGCCGCGTTACTACGTCTATCACCAGGAAGCGCCGGCCGGTTCCGAGGAGGAAACCCGGTGGATCGATCGCGAGAACAAACTGCGCAAGATCATCCTCACACCCTCGCTGATCATGGTCTGGGTCTTTGGTATCGCGCTTGCCACGGCCATGGGATTCTGGAGTTCCGGATGGCTTCACGCCAAGCTGCTCTTCGTGCTGGGGCTTTCCGCCTATCATGGCTGGCTGGTGAGCTACGGCAAGAAGCTGGCGAAAGGCCAGCGTCCGCTCACCGGCAAGAAACTGCGCCTGCTCAACGAGGTACCGGGACTGGCCGTCGCGGTCATAGTGGTGCTTGCCGTCGTCAAGCCCTTCTGAACCTTCGCTGCTCGCCGGCGGCCGTCCGCCGCGCAAACAGCGCGCGCTGTCCCGGTTTGTTCGCCGCTTGCACGTGATGCGTTGACCCCATGCCGTCCAGCGCTTATCTGGACGGTGTTCCGGCATTGTGCTGCGACGTCCGTTCGTCAGTCCGGATCTGCTTTCCCCAAGCCCATCGATCCGCCGGCCTTTCTCATTTTTCCATCCGGAATCCATACAAGATGCATCTGAAAGAACTCAAGAAGAAGACCCCGGCTGAACTCGTCGAGATGGCCGAAGAAATGGGTGTCGAAGGCGCCTCGACCATGCGCCGCCAGGATCTGATGTTCGGTATCCTCAAGGAGGTTGCCGAGGACGGCGAGGAGATCGTCGGCCAGGGCACCATTGAGGTCCTTACCGATGGCTTCGGCTTTCTGCGCAGCCCTCAGGCGAATTATCTCGCCGGCCCCGACGATATCTACGTTTCGCCCAACCAGGTCCGCAAATGGGGCCTGCGCACCGGCGATACCGTCGAAGGCGAGATCCGCGCGCCCAAGGACGGCGAGCGCTATTTTGCCATCACCAAGCTCATCAGCGTCAACTTCGACGATCCCGACGTCGTTCGTCACCGCGTCAATTTCGACAACCTGACGCCGCTCTATCCGGACCAGCGCCTCAAGCTCGACACCCTCGATCCCACGGTCAAGGACAAGTCGGCCCGCGTGATCGATCTCATCAGCCCCCAGGGCAAGGGCCAGCGCGCGCTGATCGTGGCCCCGCCGCGTACCGGCAAGACCGTGCTGCTCCAGAATATGGCCAAGGCCATCACGGACAACCACCCGGAAGTCTTCCTCCTTGTCCTGCTCGTCGACGAACGGCCGGAGGAAGTCACCGACATGCAGCGCTCGGTGAAGGGCGAAGTCATCTCCTCGACTTTCGACGAGCCTGCCAGCCGCCACGTCCAGGTTGCCGAAATGGTGATCGAGAAGGCCAAGCGGCTCGTCGAGCACAAGCGCGACGTGGTGATCCTGCTCGACTCGATCACGCGTCTTGGCCGCGCCTACAACACCGTCGTTCCCAGCTCGGGCAAGGTGCTGACCGGCGGTGTCGATGCCAACGCCCTGCAGCGGCCCAAGCGCTTCTTCGGTGCCGCGCGCAACATTGAGGAGGGCGGCTCGCTTTCGATCATTGCCACCGCGCTGATCGACACCGGCAGCCGCATGGACGAAGTCATCTTCGAAGAGTTCAAGGGCACCGGCAACTCGGAGATCGTGCTCGACCGCAAGGTGGCCGACAAGCGCATTTTCCCGGCGCTCGATGTCGGCAAGTCCGGTACGCGCAAGGAAGAACTGCTGGTGGCCAAGGACCAGCTCAGCAAGATGTGGGTGCTTCGCCGGATTCTCATGCAGATGGGAACCATCGACGCGATGGAGTTCTTGCTGGACAAGATCAAGGACTCCAAGACCAACGAGGACTTCTTCGCGACCATGAACCAGTAAACGGGGCACATCGTCTTGAGTATTCTTGTGACATTGGCCGCCGGCGCTTCGCTGGGCGGGCCTGCCGAGATCTGGCAGCACATCGTCAACGACTTTTCGAACATTACCGAACCGGCGGCCCTGGCGGCGTTCGGTCAGGTGCTGATGATCGACCTCCTGCTTGCGGGCGACAACGCGATCGTCGTGGGCGCGCTGGCGGCGGGGCTTCCTGCTGCCGATCGCAAGAAGGTCATTCTCATCGGCATCGGCGCGGCGCTCGCCTTGCGTATTGTCTTTGCCCTGACGGTGAGTTGGCTGCTCGGGATTGTCGGATTGATCTTCGCCGGCGGCCTGCTGCTGCTCTGGGTCGCCTGGAAATTCTGGCGCGAACTTCACCATGGTGGTCAGGAGAGCACGGGTTCGCCCGAAGTCCAGGGTGACGAACACAGCGGTCTTCACTCGGCGAAGACTTTTGCAGGGGCCGCGTGGGCGGTAGCCGTCGCGGACGTTTCGATGAGCCTCGACAACGTGCTCGCGGTTGCCGGAGCGGCACGCGACCATCCGGGCATCCTGATCGTAGGCCTGCTGCTTTCCGTCCTTCTCATGGGGATCGCGGCGAATTTCATCGCACGCTACATCGAGCGCTACCGGTGGATCGCCTATCTCGGGCTTGCCGTGATCGTCTATGTCGCACTGAAGATGATCTATGAGGGCTGGGTGGACCCGGCGCTCGGCATCAGCTCGCTGTTTTAGGGGATAAGGATTGTCGAGCCCGTCGTCGCGCGGTTTTCCAGCGCGCGATGGGCTTCGGCGGCCTCGGTCAGTGTAAACCTGGCTCCGATTTGCGGTTTGAGTACGCTGCTGCCAATGCGGTCGAACAGTTTGGCTGCATTGGCCGCCAGCATCTCCGGTGTCGCGATATAGTCGGTGAGCGTGGGCCGTGTGACATAGAGCGAACCGGCGCGCATCAGGTCGAGCAGGGTGATGGGCGGCACGGCGCCCGAGGCATTGCCGTAGCTGACCATCATGCCGCGCGGTCGCAGGCAGGCCAGCGACGTTTCCCAGCTTGCCGCGCCAACGCCGTCATAGACGACATGACACATCGCGCCACCGGTGATCTCCCTGACGAAACTTTCCAAGTCATTGAAACTGCATGACAAACTGTGAATGCCCGGCACGGTTTCGGCCTTTTCGGGCGAGCCGGAGTGGGCGATGACCGTAACGCCCTTGTCGAGCAACCACGGCACCAGCAGCGAACCCACGCCCCCCGCGGCCGCGTGAACGAGCGCAACGTGTCCTGCCCGGGCCGGAAAGGTATCCTCGGCCAGATAGCAGGCGGTAAGGCCCTTGAGCAGGACGGCAGCGGCAATCTCCGGTGCAATTCCTTCGGGAATGCGAATGGCCGCATCGGCCCGGACGATACGGTGGGTGGCGTAGGCGCCGCCGTTTTGCGTGCAGCCGATGCGGTCGCCGACAGCAAGGTCACCTGCTTCCTCGCCCACCGCGATGATCCGCCCGACGCTTTCGGATCCCAGTCGGATCGGCAGGGGGTCGGGATAGAGGCCCTTGCGATAGTACGTGTCGATGAAGTTCAGCCCGACCGCGTCATTTTCGATCAATACTTCACCCCGGCCGGGGGAGGGCACTTCGAAGTCCTCCCGTTCGATCACTTCGGGCCCGCCATGACGAGGCGAAATCATCCTGTAACCGGTGGTCATGTCATGGGTCTCTGTATCACCGATGGTAACCTGACGGTGCGAGTGCAGCGGGCGGTTACCGGCGCCCGCTGCGACAAGCCTGATCGCGCAATCAGCCTACATGTTCCGCCAGGAAGGCGACGGTCCGCTCGTCCGCCAGACTGGCGGCCGCGTCGTCGCGTCGGGAACCGAGCTCGGCGGCAAAGCCGTGGTCGAGGCCTTCATAGTCGTAGATCGTCACCTTGGGATGGTCGTCGAGGCCTTCGTGCATCGCTTTCTGCGCCTCGGGCGGGACGAAGCCGTCGGCGGTAGGCACGTGCAGCAGGAGCGGCCGGGCAATCGCGTGCTTTTCATTGAGCATCTGGTCGATGCCCACGCCATAGTATCCGACCGAGGCATCGATGTCGGTTCGCGCCGCGGCCATGTAGGCGATCTTGCCGCCCATGCAGAACCCGACGAGGCCCACCTTGGGCACGCCCATCTCGCGTTGCACCCAGTGGATCACCGCTTCGATGTCGCGGATCCCGAGATCGAAATCATGCTTCATCATGTAGCCGACCGCTTTCTGGAATTCCTCGGGCTTGTCGGGATCGAATTCGATGCCGGGCTGCTGACGCCAGAATGTGTCGGGCGCGACCGCGAAGTAGCCCTTGCTTGCCCAGCCGTCCGCCTTCTTGCGGATGCCGGCATCCACACCGAAGATTTCCTGCTGGACGATGATCGCGCCGCGTGGCGTTCCTTCAGGCTTCACGACATAGGCCGGAATCTTGCCGTCACCGTCCAGCGCGGGGATTTCGGTGTTTGTGGTGGTCATGGAACTCTCCTGGTTGGCCGTTGTCCCGTGGAGTTAGGCACGGACGATGGACTTTGCCAAGCGCATGTGTCAGCTATGATACGCAAAATTTGCAAGGGAGGCCCGCATGAAGGTCAATGTCGAGGTGGAATGCTCTCCGGAAGAGGCCCGACGTTTTCTGGGCTTGCCTGATGTCACCAAGGCCAACGAAGTCTACGTCGACGCCATCACCAACGCCATGCAGGGTGTCGGCAGCTTCGAGCAGCTCAATGACGTGGCAAAGCAGATCGCTCCGGTGGGCCAGTTCGGCCTGAAGCTGTTCCAGCAGATGTTCGAAAGCGGCGCGCAAATGGCGATGAGCGGTGCCGGGAAAAGCAAGTCCAAGAAGGAAGGCGAATAGCCTCTTTCCTCGGTCCGTCCCGCAGGGCATGGAATTTCCATGACCGACACGATTTTTGCGCTTTCGAGTGGTCCTCCGCCGGCAGCGCTCGCGGTGCTGCGCGTGAGCGGCCCTCAAGCGGGCGCCGCGATTACTTCATTGGCCGGGACTTTGCCGTCACCGCGACGCGCGAGCGTCCGCACATTGCGCGATGCCGAAGGCGGCGTTCTCGACCGCGGGCTGGTCCTCTGGTTTCCCGGTCCGAATACGGCGACGGGCGAGGACCTCGCGGAATTCCACCTCCATGGCGGACGGGCGGTCGTCACGACGGTCGAGCACGCGCTTGCGGGGTTGCCGAAGTTGCGCCGCGCAACTCCCGGGGAGTTTACCCGGCGCGCCTTTGCAAACGGCCGCATCGATCTGGCTGAGGCCGAAGGGCTGGCCGATCTGCTTTCCGCCGAGACCGAACTCCAGCGCCGCAGCGCGCTGGCGATGGCCGAGGGAAGCTTCTCCGGCCAGGTCGAGGCATGGCGAGAGCGGGTTCTGGCGGCGTCGGCGGCAGTGGAGGCGGTACTCGACTTCGGGGACGAGGACGACGTGTCCGAGCTTCCCCCCGGCTTCAACCGCAACCTTGCGATGTTCCACGTGGAACTTTCGGAATGGCTCACGCGCCCCCGCGCGGAGCGGCTGAAGGAGGGCTTTCGGGTCGTCCTTGCCGGTCCGCCCAATGCGGGGAAGAGCACCCTGTTCAACGCGCTCGTAGAGGATGAGGCGGCCATTACGGCGCCGCTTGCCGGAACCACGCGCGATGTCCTGACCCGCGCGGTCGCCCTTGACGGCATGCCGTTTGTCTTTGCCGATACCGCAGGGCTCCGCGACGAGGCGGGGGATGAAATCGAAGTGATCGGCATCTCGCGGGCAAGGGCGGCACTCGCTGAAGCCGATCTGGTCCTCTGGCTCGGACCCGACGGCGAAGGCCCGCAGGGGGCATGGGAGATCGCCGCGCAAAGCGACCGCGCCGACAGCCTGCCCAAACGCGACCCGCGCCACCGGGTTTCGGCCTTGACGGGAGAAGGGCTTGACCGTCTGCGAAGCGATCTGGTGGCGACGGCGGCGACAATGATGCCGCGTCCGGGTGAAGCCGCGCTCAATCGCCGGCAACACGCACTGATCGGCGAGGCCGCGACCGCGGTGGCCGCCGCCGGACGCGAGACCGATCCGCTCCTGGCGGCCGAAGCCCTGCGCCTGGCACGGGTGGCATTCGACGCGCTGATCGGCCGGACGACCACGGAAGACATGCTCGACGCGCTGTTCGGCCGCTTCTGTATCGGCAAGTAACCGGCGTCTGTTTCACGTGAAACACTGCAAGTGCTTTGACGCGAATCCCGCGCTGGAGTAAGCGCACGCGATGCAGTTCTTCGACGTGATTGTGATTGGCGGCGGCCATGCCGGCTGCGAGGCGGCCGCCGTGGCCGCCCGTATGGGCGCGCGCGCCGCGCTGGTCAGTTTCGACATCGAGGCCGTCGGCGCCATGAGCTGCAACCCGGCGATTGGCGGTCTGGGCAAAGGCCATCTCGTGCGCGAGGTCGACGCCTTCGATGGACTCATTGCCCGAGCAGCGGACGCGGCCGCAATCCACTATCGCATGCTCAATCGCTCGAAAGGCAGCGCCGTTCACGGCCCGCGCGTGCAGGCCGATCGGCGGCTGTTCAAGGCAGCGATCCATCGTCTTCTCAAGACGCAGGGCGACCTGACGCTGATCGCCGGCGAGGCCTCGGCGCTGGTTCTCGACGGGGGCAGGGCGGCGGGCATCGAACTGGCGGATGGCACTCGCCTTGGCGCCGGCGGGGTGGTCTTGTGTACGGGCACATTCCTCGGCGGCACCCTGTTCAGGGGCGAGGAACGGATCGTGGGTGGGCGCATCGGCGAGGCCTCGGCGCAGAAGCTGGCGGCACAGATGCGCGAGGCGGACTTGCCCATGGCGCGGCTGAAGACGGGAACGCCGCCGCGCCTCGACGGGCGTACGATCGACTGGTCGCGCCTGGGCGAGCAGCCTTCGGATGACGAGGCGTGGACCATGTCCGCAATGGGCGGGCGCCGCGCGAACCCGCAGGTCTTCTGCGCGATCACGCGGACCAACGCGCGCAGCCACGACGTCATCCGCGCGAACCTCCATCGCTCGCCGCTTTTCAGCGGCGCGATCGCAGCACAGGGCCCGCGCTACTGTCCGTCGATCGAGGACAAGATCCACCGCTTCGCGGACCGTGACGGGCACCAGGTCTTCCTCGAGCCCGAAGGGTTGGACACCCACCTCGTCTATCCCAACGGTATCAGCACGTCGCTGCCGGCGGATGTCCAGCTCGAGATGCTTCGCACGATGGAGGGGCTTGAGGCGGTCGAAATGGTCGTGCCGGGCTATGCCGTCGAGTACGATCACGTCGATCCGCGCGCGCTGCGCACCAGTCTCGAGCTGCGCGACATTCCGGGTCTCTATTGCGCAGGCCAGATCAACGGCACGACCGGCTACGAGGAAGCGGCCGCGCAAGGGCTCGTCGCGGGCATGCACGCGGCCGCCAAAGTGCTTGGCCGCGAAACGGCCGCGCTCGATCGGGCGAACAGCTATATGGCGGTGATGATCGACGATCTGACGCTGCATGGCGTGAGCGAGCCTTACCGGATGCTGACGGCGCGCGCCGAATATCGTCTTCGCCTTCGGGCGAACAACGCCACGACGCGCCTCACACCGCTGGCGCTTTCCATCGGCGCTGTCGGTCCGGCGCGGCAGGCGTGGTTCGCG
Organism: Novosphingobium endophyticum; assembly: GCF_014640675.1. Taxonomy (GTDB): domain Bacteria; phylum Pseudomonadota; class Alphaproteobacteria; order Sphingomonadales; family Sphingomonadaceae; genus Novosphingobium; species Novosphingobium endophyticum. The sequence goes on from NZ_BMHK01000014.1 coordinate 77,051, forward strand.
GGGCGGGAGGAGAGCAGGGCTGCGCTCGGCACGGCTTTTGACAGGCCGGTATCGGCCGGTGAGCTTGCGGCCGCCGGCCTGCCTGTGCGCACCGATGCCGGGCGCCTGCCGATCCGGGAGTGGCTGCGTTTCGGCGGGGTGGACCTGCAGAATCTTTCACCATGGATCGCGCCTGAGCTGCTGGCGGACGGGACACTCGCGGAGGAGGTCGCGGAGGACGCGGCCTATGCTCCCTATCTTGAACGCCAAGAGCGCGAGCTGCGCGAGCTTCGGGCGAGTGAAGCCCTGCCGCTGCCCGAGGATTTTCCCTACGCCGATATTCCGGGGCTTTCGCGCGAAATGGTGGAGCGCCTGACGCGCGCGCGCCCCGAAACGCTCTCTGCCGCCGGGCGGGTTCCCGGCATCACCCCTGCGGCGCTCGCGGCGCTTCTGGTCCATGCGCGGCGGGTGGCTGCTTGATTGCGACCGAGGATGAAGCGCGGGCATGGCTGCTGAACCTGCCCGAGTGCGACGCGGCCGCCATGGCGCGGCTGGAGTTGCTGGTCGCGATGCTGCGGGAGGAGAATGCGCGGCAGAATCTCGTCTCGGCCGCAAGTCTCGACGAGGTCTGGCTCAGGCATATCGCGGACAGCGCCCAGCTTCTTCCGCAGGTTCCACGTGGAACCACGCTTCCATGGATGGACCTCGGCACCGGGGCGGGCTTTCCTGGTCTCGTGATCGCTGCGCTGCGCCCCGAATGCGAAGTTCTCATGGTCGAATCGCGAAAGCGCCGAATCGATTGGCTGGACCGGGCGAGAATCGCCATGGGGCTCGAAAGGGCGAGGGTCGTCGGCCAGAGGGTCGAAATGGTCGAATCCCGTCCGGCGAGTGTCATTTCAGCACGCGCATTTGCCCCTTTGGAGCGCTTGCTGGTGTTATCCGCGCGATTTTCCACAGCTGACACGGTCTGGCTGTTGCCCAAAGGGCGTTCGGCACAGCAAGAATTGGATGACCTTCGCAAGTGGCGGCATGTGTTCCACGTGGAACAGTCTCTTACGGACCCGCAAGCAGGCATTATTGTCGGCACCCTCGCCGGCAGGAAGGGTAAGGCCAAGTGATCCGAATCGCGATTGCCAACCAGAAGGGAGGCGTCGGCAAGACCACCACGGCGATCAATGTCGCCACGGCTCTTGCTGCGACCGGCTGGAAGACCCTGCTCATCGATATCGATCCCCAGGGAAATGCCTCCACGGGAGTCGGCGTTTCGGCATCGGCGCGGGAATATTCCTCCTATGATGTGCTGGTCGACCAGGCGGCGATCGAAGGATGCGTCATGCCCACGAGCATTCCGGGCCTCGATATTCTCCCGGCAACGGTTGACCTTTCGGGGGCCGAAGTCGAACTCGTCGGCGCCGATGATCGCGCGCACCGTCTCCAGCAGGCGCTGCGCAAGGACATCGGCTACGACGTCTGCCTTATCGACTGCCCGCCTTCGCTCGGCCTGCTCACGCTCAATGCGCTGACGGCCGCCGATACCCTGCTGGTGCCGCTGCAGTGCGAGTTCTTCGCGCTTGAAGGGCTGAGCCAGCTTCTCCAGACGGTCGAGCGGGTGCAGCAGCGGTTCAACCCCGATCTGGGCATCATCGGCATCGCGCTTACCATGTTCGACCGCCGCAACCGTCTCACCGATCAGGTCTCCGAAGACGTACGGTCGTGCCTGGGTCAGCTGGTGTTCGAAACCACGATCCCCCGCAATGTCCGGCTCTCCGAAGCGCCCAGCCACGGCGTCCCGGCGCTGATCTACGATCACGCCTGCGCCGGCAGCCGCGCATACATGGCGCTGGCCAGGGAACTGATCACCCGACTGCCCGAGAAGAGGAAAGCGGCATGAGTGACGAATCGATTGTCCGTATCAGCTTACCCACGGCCGAATACGGCAACGCGCCCAGGCCGGCCCGGCAGAAGCCCAAGGGTCTCGGCCGGGGGCTCGGTGCGCTGCTCGGCGAATCGCGCCGGGAGGAACCCGTTGCCCATTCGGCAGATCAGGGCGATGCAAACGCCGCGCCGAGGGCAGGGGACCTGGCCTCGCTCGCGGTCGCTGACATAACGCCGCATCCCGATCAGCCGCGCCGCATTTTCGACGAGGAGGCGCTGGACGAACTGGCGGCGTCGATCGCGCAGCGCGGGGTGATCCAGCCCATCATCGTTCGCCCCATGGACAATGGCCGCTACCAGCTCGTCGCTGGCGAACGGCGTTGGCGCGCGGCGCAGAAGGCGCAGCTGCACGAGATTCCCGCGCTGGTGCGCAATCTCACCGAGCGCGAAGTGATGGCTCTGGCGTTGATCGAAAATCTCCAGCGTGAGGATCTCAACCCGATCGAAGAGGCGCGCGCCTACAGTCGCCTCGCCGAGCTTGAGGGCATGACCCAGGCCGAGATCGCGCAGATGGTCGACAAGAGCCGCAGCCATGTCGCGAATTTCCAGCGCCTGCTTGCACTACCCGACGATGTGATCGGCATGGTCGAGAAGGGTGATCTCTCGATGGGTCATGCCCGCGCGCTGATCGGTTGCGATGATGCTGCCGAGATTGCCGGGACTGCCGTCGCCCGGCAGATGTCCGTGCGGGACGTAGAGAAACTAGTGCGCAAGAAGGCGCGCGGCGAAACCGCGCCGCGCCGCGCCCGCACGGCTCGCAGCGCGTCGGACGATGCCGATATCGCTGCCGTGCAGAGCCAACTTGAGGAATGCCTTGGCCTGCCGGTGAAGATCAACGCCGATGCCGATCCCAAATCCGGCACGGTGACGATCAAATACGGCACGCTGGACCAGTTGGACCTGATCTGTCAGCGTTTGACCGGCGGTTCCATATAATACACTGAATTATAACGGATATTTCGCGACGCCGCAGAACGCAGGCCTGCGGCGGCGTGCTTGCATCTCGCGCCGGTCTATTTGATCGGAACGCGCTTGTCCGGGACGATCTTGCTCGGCCTGGGAATGTACCGCCTGCTCGGCGCCGGGCGTGCCGGGACGTCTTCGTAAACGTATTCGATGGTCTCGGTGCATTCGGGCTCGGCCCGGGCGACGGGAACCATCATTACCGGTCGGGCGGCCATGCAACAGCCCGCGGCGGGATAGCCGTAACCCTGCGGATAGCCATGGCCCTGCGCGTAGCCATGGGCGGGGTAGTAGCCGCCATGGGTATAGCGCGCGTAGTAATCGTCGAGGTAGGCCTCGCATTCGTCGCGGTTGCGGTTCGCGTCCTCGGCCTTGTCGATTGCCGCGCCCGCGGCCGCGCCGACCGCCGCTCCCGCGATTGTGCCGACAGCGCGGTTACCCGAGCCGGCGATCCGGTTGCCCGCCAGTCCGCCCACGACCCCACCGATCACGGCGCTGCCCAGGCCCGAATCGCGAGCGGAAAGGCGGTGACGGCAATCGGCCAGCCAGGCCTCGCGAGCAGCCGGATCGAAGCCGTAGCGCATGTCGCTGCGATGAAACGCCGGCTCGGCGCCGTAGCCGTCATGGGCGAGCGCCGGCTGGGCGGTCAGAACCGTTGCCGTGGCAACGGCGGTCAGGAGGGGAAGACGCATCCGGATTGGCCTTTCGCGAGAACGGACGGGTAAGTCCTGTCAGTTAACGCGAAATTTAGCATCGTAAGGTGCGGAAAACCAAGCGCCTGAAGGCGTGGTCGTGCGCGGTGTCCCGATTCGGCGCAATGCCGGAGGGATGGTGCGGCCTAGATTGCCATGGCGGCGACTTGCGCCACCAGTTGCATGCCGCTTGCGTCCTCGTCGTCGAACCGCCCCGGTGTCGGGCTGTCGAGATCGATCACCGCGATGACCCTGCCGCCGGACACAATCGGCACGACCAGTTCCGACCGGGTCTCAGCATCGCAGGCGATGTGGCCGGGGAAGGCGTGGACGTCGGGCACAATCTGCGCAGCGCCGCTGGCAGCGGCTGTGCCGCATACCCCGCGCCCGAAGGGTATGCGGATGCAGGCCGGCTTGCCGATGAAAGGGCCGAGCACCAGCTCGTCGCCGATGGCGCGGTAAAATCCCGCCCAGTTGAGGTCCGGCACGAACTGCCAGATCACCGCCGCCAGGTTTGCCATGTTGGCTACCGAATCGCGTTCGCCGTCGACAAGGGCCTGCGCCGCGCGGGCCAGCGCGCTGTAGAGGACGGGCTTCTCGAGATCGGGATCGGGAGCGAAGTCGAACATGGATCGGCGTTAGCCCAACGCGAGGTTGCCGCATAGGCGGCGAACGCGTATTTCGCTCGGCATGCGATCGATCCTTCTCAGGGCCCTGGCGGTCCTCGCCGTAATCGTCCTGGTCATCATCGGCGTGATTGCCTGGGCGCAATACTCCAACAGTTCCGACCTGCCCGGCGACGCCACCACCGGCAAGGAGCCGACGCTTGTCGATCCGGACCCGCAATGGATCCCCAGCGTGAGCCTGCCCAGGACCATCGGATGGGAGGGCGATCAGACGCCGAAGGCCGCAGAGGGTCTTGCTGTGGCGCGGTTCGCCGAGGGGCTCGACCACCCCCGCACCATGCTGACGCTGCCCAACGGCGATGTGCTCGTGGCCGAGACCAATGCACCTGCCGGGAGCAAGCCGCAGGGTATCACGGGCGCCGTGATGAAATGGATGATGGACCGGGTTGGCGCGGGCGGGCCTTCGCCGGACCGGATCGTGCTGCTGCGCGATGTCGATGGCGACGGCAAGGCCGAACAGCGCTTCGATTTCCGGACGGCAGACATGCGCTCGCCCTCGGGAATGGCCTATGGCGAGGGCAAGCTCTACATCGCCAATCACGATGCCGTGCTCCAGTTCACGTTCGAGCCGGGCGCAACGCAGTTGGAGGGTACGCCTAAAAAGCTGATGGACCTGCCGCCGGGGGGCAACCACTGGATGCGCAACCTGCTGCTGAGCGGCGATGGCAAGCAGCTCTACGTCGCGGTCGGTTCGGCCACGAACATCGCCGACGACGGCATGGCGGCAGAGGCGGGCCGCGCGGCGATCTGGGAGATCGACACCGATACCGGCAATCGCCGCCAGTTCGCTGCCGGCATGCGCAATCCCAACGGCATGGGCTGGAATCCCTCCACCGGGGAACTGTGGGCCACGGTGCAGGAGCGCGACATGCTCGGGCCCGATCTCGTGCCCGATTATCTCACCAACGTGCCGGTGGGGGTGCAGTACGGCTGGCCCTGGATCTACTGGAAGAACATCTACGACGACCGCGTCGAGTGGCCGATGCAGTACGGCATGGGCGATTATACCCGTAAGCCCGAATATGCCCTGGGCGCTCATGCCTCGGCGCTTGGGCTGGTATTTGCCGAAGGCGGCCAGCGCATGGGGCCGCGCTTCGCCAATGGCACCTTCATCGCCCGGCACGGTTCGTGGAACCGCCGTCCCGCGGTCGGCTACGATGTCGTGTTCGTGCCTTTCGACGACAACGGTAATCCCCGGGACGTGAAGCCCGTGCCCGTACTCGGCAGCTTCCTCACTGACGGTTCGACCCATGGCCGACCGACCTGGGTGGCCTGGGACCGGACAGGCGGCCTGCTCGTCAGCGATGACACCGCAGGCGTGATCTGGCGGGTGTGGGCGCCGGGCGCCGAGCCGTCGCCGGCGCCCGGGAAGGTCGAGACCGAACAGCTCAAGCCGCTGACCGAGATCAAGGATCCGACGCAGCTCAAGCCCGAGGATCTCTTGCGCGCGATGATGGAGGACTGATCGGGCCGGTCAGAGCGCCTTGCCCGTACGGCCTGCCAGTTCGTTGACATATTGCCAGGCCACCCGGCCCGAACGCGCACCGCGGCGGCGTGACCATTCGAGCGCGTCGCCGGTTTCCCATGCCAGGCCGAATTGCGTGGCATAGCCCTCGATGATGGCGAGGTAGGCGTCCTGATCGCAGTTGTGAAAGCCGATCGAGAGGCCGAAACGATCGGCCAGCGCAAGCCGGTCGTCCACCACGTCGCGAGGGTTTATCGGGTCGTCCTGCTCCGACATCGAGCGCGCGACGATCGCCCTGCGGTTCGAGGTCACCGCCAGGCGCACGTTGGCCGGGCGGGCCTCGACCCCGCCCTCCAGCCAGGAGCGCAGCAGGCGCGGGCCGCTGGTCTCGCTCTCCTCGAAGCCGAGGTCGTCCACGAAGACGAGGAAGTGCCGGTCGATATTCCCCAGCGTGGTGAAAAGCCCGGCGACGCCCGAGAGCGCTTCCTGCGCCACCTGCACGAGGGCGATGCGGCCGGCATGGCTCTGCTGCGCTGCGCGGATCGCGGCGCGCAGGAGCGCGGACTTGCCCATGCCGCGTGCGCCCCAGAGCAGCATGTCATGCGCGGCATGGCCGGCGGCCAGGCGGGCGACATTGGTGACGACGCGTTCCTTCTGGTCGTCGATTCCCCGAAGCAGGTCCAGTTCCGGCGCTTCGAGGTGCGACACGGCGCGGGCGCTGCTGCCGGTCCAGACATAGGCCGGGTGAGCGAGCCAGTCGGTCGTGGGCGCCGGCGGCGGTGCAAGGCGCTCCAGAGCGTTGGCGATGCGGGCAAGCAGGTCAGGGTTCGTCATGAGTGATCTTCGCAGGCAGAGGGACGGGAAACCAAGGCTGCTCATCGCCGGGCTGTCCCGCCGGGCGCTTTTCCTTGGCATTTTGCGTTTCCGGCTATAGCGGCGCTCCATGGACCATTCCAGCGAACATGGACCGGCAAGCGGCCCGACGCTGCTGCCCGCCGATTCGGTGGGGGTAGGGGAAGCCGTGCGGCTGCTGCGCGAGGGAAAGCTGGTCGCCGTGCCCACGGAGACCGTCTATGGCCTTGCCGCCCGTGCCGACCGGGACGAGTCCGTCGCGGCGATCTACCGGACGAAAGGGCGGCCGAGCTTCAATCCGCTGATCGTTCACGTCGCCGATCTGCCTTCAGCGCGCCGCCTTGCTGAATTCGATGATCGCGCCCTGCGGCTCGCGGAACGGTTCTGGCCCGGGGCGCTGACCCTGGTGCTTCCGCTGCGTCCCGGCGCGCCGATTGCCCCGGCCGTGACCGCCGGTCTGCCGACAGTGGCGCTGCGTTGCCCCGCGCATCCAGTGATGCGCGCGGTGATCGGCAAGGCCGGCCTGCCGTTGGCGGCCCCCTCGGCCAACCGCAGCGGCGGCGTCAGTCCCACGAGTGCCGCGCATGTGGCGGCATCGCTCGGCGCTAACGTTGACGCAGTGATTGACGGCGGCGTCTGCGAGGCGGGGCTGGAGTCGACGATCGTCGCCCTGCGCGATGGCGGACGCTGGCAGATACTGCGCCCCGGTCCCGTAACCGAGGCGCGGATTTCCGAAGTTCTCGGATGCGCAAGCGACGCCGTGACGTCACAGGCCATCGAAGCGCCGGGGCAGCTTGCGAGTCACTACGCGCCGGGCAAGCCGGTTCGGCTCGGGGCCGTCACGGCCGAAGCGGACGAATTTCACATAGGCTTCGGAAGCGTCGCGGGCGATGCGACGTTGTCGGCCTCCGGGGATCTGACCGAGGCGGCGTCGCGGCTCTACGCCTTGCTTCACGAGGGAGCCGCTTCTCCCCGCCCGAGGATTGCGGTTGCGCCGGTTCCCGAGGAGGGCATCGGCGCCGCGATCAACGACCGGCTGCGCCGCGCCGCATCCTAGAGTGTTTCCGACTTTGATTGCATCAAAGCCGACACTCTATGCATTTGTTTTACCGTGATTTCCGAGTCAGCAGGCGGTTCCACCTGCTTCGAAATCACTCTAGGCGCCGCGCTCACCTCGGTTCGTAAGGCACCGAGGGCATGAGCTGCTGGATCTCGGCGTAGTCGTCGCGGGCCTTCAGGCACGAGCGGCTGTCGCCCTCGTTGCACTCGCGCATATGCCTGTCGTGCTGGCGTTGCAGCTTGCCCAGACGTTCCTCGCGCTTGCGGATTTCGCGGCCCCGCTTCTCGTCGGCCTCGGACTGGCTGGTGGTCATCATGTCGACCCCCTTGCCGGCCACGCGAACGGGCGCGGTGGCGACCTTTGCGACGGTTGAGATACAGCCGGAGAGCACAGGGGCTGCGGCAAGGGCGAGGACCGCGAGGGGCAGGGCGCGTGGCATCATCGGGGCGGACCCTGTCACGGGAAATGTTTCATCGCAATGAATGCGTGCCTGAAAAAACGAGAAAGGGGCCGCGACCTTTTCGGAAGCAGCCCCTCTCGATGGCGGCGAAGCCGCCGGTCAGACGGTTTCGGCGCTCTCGTAGTACTTGGGCGCGTACTCGTTGAGGATCGCCAGGATCTTCTGCAGCGCCGCCGGCTCGTCGGTCTTTTCCATGGCCGCGAGTTCGCGCGCGAGACGCGAAGAGGCCGCTTCGAAGATCTGCCGTTCCGAGTAGCTCTGCTCCGGCTGGTCGTCGGCGCGGAACAGATCGCGGGTCACCTCGGCGATCGAGACGAGATCGCCCGAGTTGATCTTGGCTTCGTATTCCTGGGCACGGCGCGACCACATGGTGCGCTTGACCTTCGGCTTGCCCTTGAGCGTGTCGAGCGCCTCGCGCAGGGTCTTGTCCGAAGACAGCTTGCGCATGCCGATCGATTCAACCTTGTTGACCGGAACGCGCAGTGTCATGCGCTCTTTCTCGAAACGCAGCACGTATAGCTCGAGCTGCATCCCGGCAATTTCCTGCTTCTGCAACTCGACGACACGGCCCACCCCATGCTTGGGGTAAACAACGTAATCTCCAACATCGAAGGCTTCGGCCTTGGTTGCCATGTATCGTCCTTTCACCTGCAGGTTCGTTTGTCATATCCGCGGCGGGAGATACCGTGGTGGTGCGACTAGGAGGCGTTCAGCCGCCTCCGCCACCCGGTCAGATCACTCCCCCAACCGTTTGCTTTCGAACCCTGCCTCGCAATGGAAACACCTGCCAAACAGGCAATGCCCGGGCAGTCGGCCGATTATATAGCATGGATGTGACATAATTACCAGAGGTCAGCGAATGTTTACGCTAACGCACCACGCCCGGCACGCAGGAGCGTGTCGAGGTGTGCTGGGAAAATGTCCGTTCGGAGGCAATCGCCTCCGGGCAGGCAAGGGTCAGTCGCCTTCGCCGGGTTCGGGCGAGAAGTACTTTTCGAACTTGCCGTCCACGTTCTTGAACTCGTCGGCGTCATCCGGCGAATCCTTCTTCGACGTGAGATTGGGCCATTCCGCCGAGTACTTGGTGTTGAGCTCCAGCCACTGCTCAAGACCGTTTTCGGTATCGGGCAGAATGGCTTCCGCGGGGCATTCGGGTTCGCACACGCCGCAATCGATGCATTCGCTGGGGTTGATGACCAGCATGTTCTCACCCTCGTAGAAGCAGTCCACGGGGCAGACTTCGACGCAATCCATGTACTTGCACCGGATGCAGGCGTCGGTGACGACATAGGTCATGGCTGCGAATTCCCTTTCTCAGGCATCATTACGGATGGTCGCTGCTATGGGATCAGCGGCCCCGCCGTCAAGCACTCTGTAACAGGACTGCGCCTCCGGAGCGGGTCCGCGCCTGCCCGGCAGCGCCACGATCTCGATCACGCGAACGCCCGAGCGGGCCGGCACCGTCAGCACGTCGCCTGCGCAAACCTTCTGGTGGGCGCGCTCCACGCGGCGGCCATTGATGCGCATGTGCCCCTCCTCGGCTATCCCCTGGGCGATGACGCGGGTCTTCGCGAGGCGCAGATACCAGAGAAGCTTGTCGATCCTCATGCCGCCTCGCTCATCCCCGCCGCCCGCTCAACCGCGCACCATGTCCGCCAGCGCCGCGAAGGCGCCGTCCTTGCGGACCGGCTTCGGCCGGACGTCCCCGGCCTGCCGGCGCGGGGGACGCCAGCGCCAGCGGGTCGGCGCCGGTGGTCCATGGGCTTCGTGCGCCAAGGCGCGCGGGGCGATCGGCTGAAACCCGGCAAGGCGCAGAAGCCGGGCATAGCTCTCGGTCGTCAGGCCCATCGAGACGGCTTTGGCCGGATCGAGCGCGAAGCTGGCCTTTCCGCCCCGCGCCCCGCGCGCCTCATGCGCCTCGCGCAGCAGCTTTTCGGCCATATCCAGCCGCACGAGCTGCTTGCCCAGGCCGCGATAGCCGGGGGGACGCTGCTCCCGCCTTGCGGGCAGGGCCGGGGGCATCTCCGTGGCAGGCACCCCGCCGCCCGGAGGCTTGCCGGCCACACGGGCCAATTCTCGCCAGAGCGCGATCGGAGCGGGCCTCAGCATGACCGGTACGAAGACATCGAGCGCACCCACGCGCACGCCGAGCCGGGCCAGCATCATGCGCCGTTGCTTGTCGAGCCGATCGACACCCGAAGCCTCGCGTGACGTCATGCCGCCGGCTTCGACCAGTGCGATCAGCAGGGCCCGCAGATCCGGTCCCGCTTCCTCGGACCGGCTCGCCTCGTCGAGCTTGCGCAGCGGGGCGAGCGGCTGGAGCGCGGTATCGAGCCAGGCCTCCAGCGCCGCGACGAGCGCCTTGCGCGATGGGCCGGGGATGGCATCGAGCGTGCGGTCGGGAACGAGCAGCGGCGAGAGCAGCGAACGGCCCGGCGCCAGCACGGCGAGACGTCCTCCGTCCCACGCTAGCGTGCCGCGATCGGATGTGATCTGTGCCGTTCCCGCGTGTATCGCCTCGACCAGCGCGTCGGCCCGCGCCTGCAGGAGCGAGGCGAGATGCCTTTCCGCCGCGGCCAGCAGCAACTTGCGGTCGCTCAGGCGCGCGGCGGGGTCGACGTGGAAGGCAAAGCCGCGCAGGCTGCCGATATGCTCGCCCTCGACCAGCACTTCCTCGTCTTCCATGCGTACCGAGAGCAGGCCGGTGTCGGGTCCGAGCTTCTTCATGAGCACGGCGGTCCGGCGGTTGATGAAGCGTTCGGTGAGCTTGCCGTGCAGGGCATCGGAAAGCCGCGCCTCCACCGCGCGGGCGCGCGCCGCCATTTCGTCGCGCGCCAGGACCCAGTCCGGGCGCTGGGCGATATAGGCCCATGAGCGGATCGCGGCGATGCGGCCTTGCAGCGTGTCGATGTCGCCGGCGGTTCGATCGAGCTGCGAGATCGCGTTGGCGACGTAATCCGCGCCGAGTTCGCCGCCGCGCAGGTCCTGCCAGAGGCGCGCGACGAAGCGCGCGTGAGTTTCCGCGCCCTGCTGGCGAAAGTCGGGCAGGCGGCAGACTTCCCAGAAGCGCTCGACCATGGCCGGGCCGTGGACCGTATCGATGGCCTGCGGTTCCTCGGCCAGCCGCCTGAGCACGGCCAGGTCGATCGCCTCGGGCGCGGGACCCAGTTCGGGCCGCTCCGGCGGTGTCTCGAGGTCCTCGATCAGGGTGGCAATGGAATCGAAGCGTGGCTCCGGCTCGCGCCAGAACAGCCTCGTCAGCGGCGGGAAGCGGTGTTCCTCGATCGCGTAGACTTCTTCCGGGTCGAAGTCGGAATCGTGACTGCCCGAGCCGGTCAGCGTGCCGAACGTCCCGTCCGTCTGGTGACGCCCGGCGCGGCCCGCGATCTGCGCCATCTCCGCCGTGGTCAGGCGGCGCTGGCGCACGCCGTCGAACTTGGAGAGGCCGGCGAAGGCGACATGTTCGACATCGAGGTTGAGGCCCATGCCGATGGCGTCGGTGGCGACGAGGTAGTCGACTTCGCCCGACTGGTAGAGCTGGACCTGCGCATTGCGCGTCTGCGGGCTCAATGCGCCCATGACCACCGCCGCGCCGCCGCGAAAGCGCCGCAGCATTTCGGCGATCGCATAGACCTGTTCGGCCGAGAAAGCGACGATGGCGCTTCGTGGCGGAATGCGCGAGAGTTTCCTGGCTCCGGCATGACTCAGCGTGGAGAAGCGCGGCCGGGTGATGATCTCCGCCTCGGGCACGAGCGCCCGGACCATCGGCTCCAGGGTGGAGGCGCCGAGAATCATCGTCTCCTCGCGGCCGCGCGCGTGCAGCAGGCGATCGGTGAAGACATGGCCGCGTTCGCGGTCGGCGCCGAGCTGCGCCTCGTCTATGGCAACGAAGGCGAGACTGCGATCTGTTACCGGCATGGCCTCGACCGTGCACAGCAGGTAGCGCGCGTGCCTGGGTTCGATGCGCTCCTCGCCGGTGATCAGCGCGACGTTGTTCTCGCCCTTGATCGCGCAGACCCGGTCATAGACCTCGCGTGCCAGCAGCCGCAGCGGAAAGCCGATCGCGCCGCTCGAATGGGCGCACATGCGTTCGATGGCGAGGTGGGTCTTGCCCGTATTCGTCGGCCCGAGCACGGCCTTCACCCCTGAGGGGGTGTCGCCGCGCGCCGAGACAGTCCGGTCGTGAGCCATTTCGCCGTCGAGTGTGGCATTGCCGCCCGCCGCTCGCAAGTGTCGGCTCGCCGAAATCGAGGGCGGTAATCCACAGCGTTAGGGGAGCCTTAACCTTGAGCATGCAGGAATTTTACCGAATGTGCCCCGGGGTGGGCGCGAGGCTCGCGGCAGAGCCCACAGTGGCGACGAGGGAAGGGCGCTTGTTCAAGGAGCTGGACGGGGACGCCGGCATTCATGCCGGGGAAGGATATTCCGGGGGCGCGGCGCAGGCGCCGTCCCTTTCGCATGCACAGGCGCTGCCGGATGCTGCTCTTGTGGAATCCCCGCCCCTGCCACGGCTTGAAGCAAACCGAATTGAGCAGGAGCCAGCACCGCTCCCCTGGCGCGCGCGCCTCGACAAGTGGAAGCATGACATCGAGGCCTGGTGCCACAACGTCGAACTGGCGCCGGATCTCGCTGCCGACATCGGCAGTCCGCGCTGGTACCGGGGGCTGGCCACGCTGTTCGGGCTGAGTGCCGCCGCGGTCGCCTTCTGGCCCAGCTTCTCCGCGGTCGAGGCGGCGACGCCGATACCGTTCAACGACCGCATCCGCGACGAATTCCGCAGCCAGACGATCGCGCCGCTCGCGCTGGGAGGCGATAGCGGCCGCAAGATGGGCGCCAGCCCGCTGGTGCATCCGCTCGCCCGTGTGCCGGAGCGGCCGATGATCCAGCTCGTCTCGACGCTGGGCCAGGGGGACAGCCTGCAGCGCATGCTGCAGCGCGCCGGCGTGGGATCGTCCGATATTTCGCAGGTCTCCGAGCTTGTCGCGCGCGCCGTCCCGCCCGGCGAGATCGCGTCGGGTACGCAGTTCGACATCACGCTGGGCAAGCGCCCGGCCGAAGGCGCGCCGCGCGCGCTCGATGAACTCGCCTTTCGCGCGAGATTCGACCTCGACCTTGCGATCGAACGCAACGACGGAGCGCTGACGCTGGTGCGGCACCCGATCGCGGTCGATGAAACGCCGCTGCGCATTCGCGGCACGGTGGGCTCCAGCCTCTACCGCTCGGCGCGCAACGCCGGCGCTCCGGTCGCGGCGATCCAGTCCTACCTGCGCGCGGTCGACAAATACCTTTCGCTCGAAAGCGATGTCACCTCAGGCGACGCGTTCGATCTGATCCTTGCCTACAAGCGCTCCGCCAAGGGCGAGCGGCAGGTGGGTGAACTGCTCTACGCAGGGGTCGAGCGCGACGGCAAGCCGCGCCTGCAGCTCATGCGCTGGGGCAAGGACGGGCAGATGTTCGCCGCTTCGGGAATTGGCGAGACACGCAGCGCGCCGATCGGCATGCCGGTCCCGGGGCGAATCACGTCCCGCTACGGCATGCGCCGGCACCCGATCCTGGGCTACAAGCGCATGCATGCCGGGATCGATTTCGGGGCAGGCTACGGCACGCCGATTCATGCCGTGAGCGAAGGAACCATCACTTATGCCGGCCGTCATGGCGGCCATGGCAACTACGTGCGCATCAACCATGGCGGCGGCATCGGCACCGGCTATGGCCACATGAGCCGGATCGCGGTGAAGAACGGCGCGCGCGTCCGGGCAGGGCAGGTCATCGGCTATGTCGGCTCGACCGGGCTTTCAACCGGGCCGCACCTGCATTTCGAAGCCTATCGGGCCGGCAGGACGGTCGATCCGATGAGCATTCGTTTCGTCTCGCGGCCGCAGCTCGACGGCAAGGAGCGCGGCGAGTTCAAGCGGCGGATGAATGCGCTGCTGGCGGTCGAGCCGGGCGCTGCCCTTGCCAATTTCGCGACGCGCGAGGAACAGCTCGCCGAGGCCGAACGCGAGATCGACCGGCTGGCGCCAAAGAAGATCGGCTGACCGCCCATCGGCCACCCGTCCGAATTGAACGAGGCCGAAATTTCGGGCAAGCACCCGGCATGACCGGATCCTATCCCCACACTCGACTGCGCCGCACCCGCGCCACGGCCTGGAGCCGCGCCATGCACCGCGAAAACGTGCTTACTCCAGCAGACCTGATCTGGCCGCTCTTCGTCACCGAAGGCGAGGGGGTGGAGGAGCCGATCGCCGCGCTGCCGGGCGTGTCGCGCTGGTCGGTCGATGGCGTGGTCGCGCGGGCGAAGGAAGCGGCCGAGCTTGGCATTCCATGCCTGGCGCTGTTTCCCAATACGCAGCCCGACCGGCGCAGCGAGAACGGCGGCGAAGCGCTCAATCCCGACAATCTCATGTGCCGCGCGATCCGTGCGGTGCGCGACGCGCTGGGCGACAGGATCGGCCTGCTCACCGATGTCGCGCTCGATCCCTACACCAGCCACGGGCAGGACGGGCTGATCGACGCCGCCGGTTATGTGCTCAATGACGAGACCGTCGAAGTGCTCGTCGGGCAGGCGCTCAACCAGGCGGCCGCGGGCGCCGACATCATCGCGCCCTCCGACATGATGGACGGCCGCATCGGCGCGATCCGCGATGCGCTCGAGGATGCCGGCCACGCCAACATCCAGATCATGTCCTATGCCGCCAAGTATGCCTCGTCCTTCTACGGCCCGTTCCGCGACGCGGTCGGATCGCGCGGACTGCTCAAGGGCGACAAGAAGACCTACCAGATGGACCCCGCCAACAGCGAGGAAGCCCTGCGCGAAGTCGAGATGGACCTGGCCGAAGGCGCGGACAGCGTCATGGTGAAGCCCGGCCTGCCCTATCTCGACATCGTCCGCCGGGTGAAGGAGACGTTCGAGGTGCCGGTCTTCGCCTATCAGGTCTCGGGCGAATACGCGATGATCGAGGCGGCCGTCGCGGCCGGGGCGGGGGACCGCGACGCACTGGTGCTGGAGACGCTGCTTGCCTTCAAGCGCGCGGGCTGTTCGGGCGTGCTGACCTACTACGCCGCCCATGCCGCGCGGTTGCTCAATGGCTGAAGCGATGGCGGCCTTCCATCTTGAGACGGACCGGCTCATTCTGCGCGATTGGCAGGAAAGGGATTGGGAGCCGTGCTTCGCCTTGACCAACACCCCCGCCGTGATGCGCTGGCTCGGCGGTGTGCTCGATGCCGAAGGCATGCGCCGACAGCGCGAACGGCTGGAAGCCTATAACGCTGAACATGGCCATACCTTTTGGGTGCTCCTCAGAAAAGACGATGGCGGGCACCTGTCGGGTGAACTGATCGGATTTTGCGGTCTGAAAAAGGCAAACCAGCAAGGCGCGCCGATCGGAGATTTCGAGATCGGCTGGCGGCTCCGCGAAGACGCATGGGGAAGAGGGTATGCGAGAGAGGCTGCGCAGGCTGCTCTGGCGCTCGCTTTCGAACGGTTCAGCGCGCCGCATGTCATTGCGCTTACGGTCGAAGGTAATGAGCCGAGTTGGGGGCTCATGTGCCGGCTCGGCATGAAACGCCGTCGGGACCTTGATTTCGCCAGCGACGAATTTGACCCGGAGACCGGCAGGATCATCGTCTATTCCATCGACAGGGACGAGTGGCGGGCAATCGGGTGAGTGCGGGCGCGCCTCTGGTCTGGCGCCCGCTGTTCGTGGCGACAGTCTTCGTCGGCAGCTTCCTGCTGTTTCTCATCCAGCCGATGGTGGCCCGCATGGCGCTGCCGCAGCTGGGCGGCGCGCCGAATGTCTGGAACAGCGCGATGCTGGTCTATCAGGCACTGCTGCTTGCCGGTTACGGCTATGCCCACTGGCTTTCGCAAAGATCCTTGCCGCGGCAGGTCCTGATCCATGTCGCGGCGCTATTCCTCGCCGTGTTGAGCCTGCCGATCGCGCTTGCGCGGTTGCCCGCCGCCTTGCCCGGCTGGGAAGCGGTCTGGGTTCCCTGGCTGTTTCTGTTGAGCGTGGGCCCGGTCTTCCTTCTCGTTTCGGCGCAGGCCCCGCTCATGCAGCGCTGGTTCGTCGCCGACGCGAGGGCCGGTGCCCCCTGGGCACTCTATGCCGCATCCAATCTGGGAAGTTTTTCGGGACTCATCACCTATCCGCTGCTGGCCGAGCCGCTGCTTTCGCTGGATGCGCAGAGCCTGGGATGGGCGCTCGGCTATGGCCTGCTGATAGTGCTGGTCGTGCTTTGCGCGTGGAGCCGGCGCGGCGCCGCCGCGCCCACGGCTTCGGCAACGGTGGCGGCAGAGCCCGTGCCGCTGCGCCGCAAGCTGCACTGGCTGGCGCTTTCGGCGGTGCCGTCGGGGCTGATGCTCTCGACGACCACGCACCTCACCACGGACATCTTCGCCTCGCCGCTGCTCTGGGTCATTCCGCTCGGGCTATACCTGCTCAGTTTCGTCGTGGCCTTTGCCGATTGGCGCGGGGCCGCGCGGACCGTAACCGTTATCGCGCCGGTCGTCGTCGCCGCCTTCGGCAGCTTTGCGATGCGATCGAACGGCGCGGGCACGTTATTGCTGGCGGGCGGAGGCTGCCTGCTGCTTTTCACGGTCGCCGTCTCGCTCCATTCGCGTCTCTACGACCTGCGGCCCGACGCCGGCCGCCTTACCACCTTCTATCTGGTCATGGCCGCCGGCGGGGCCCTGGGAGGTCTGTTCACCGCGCTGATAGCTCCGCTCGTGTTCGACTGGGTCTGGGAGCATCCGCTGCTGATCCTGGCTGCCGCCGCGCTGATGCCGCTCCACGAATTGCTGCGCTGGCGCCGCATGGACGGACTCGATCCGCGCATGGCGCGCATTGTGTTGGTCCTGTTCCTGGCGCTGGCACTGCTGCTCGCCTTTCGGCTCGACGATGTCGCGCTGCGCTCCGATACCGGGCTGCAGGTCACGCTGCTGACCGTGTTCATGATCGCGATCGCGGTTCTGGTCATGGCCTGGCGCTGGGCCTTCGTGCTGGTTCTCGTCATGGCCATGGTGGCGCAGGGCGGCAGCTGGACAATCCGCGCCAGCCTGAAGGGTGAGCGCACGCGCAGCTATTTCGGCATCTATACCGTGCGCGACTATCCGGATTCGCGGCTGCGCATCCTGACGCACGGCACCACGCTGCACGGCCAGCAGTCGCTCGACCCGGCGGAGCGGAACAAGCCGATGACCTACTATGGCCCGACCTCCGGTATCGGCCAGGCGCTCGCGGCGACGCCGGCGCTTCAGGGAGGGCGCGCGCGGATCGGCATAGTCGGGCTCGGCACGGGATCGCTCGCCTGCCTCGCCGTGCCGGGACAGCAATGGACGTTCTTCGAGATCGATCCCGTGATCCTGCGCTATTCGACCTCGGGCCAGTTCACGTATCTGCGCGATTGTACACCGCAAGCCCGCGTGGTCCTCGGCGATGCGCGTCTGGAGCTGGAAAAGGCCTCGCCCGGCTCCTTCGACGTGCTGGCGATCGACGCTTTCTCGTCCGACGCAATCCCGCTTCACCTGCTCACCCAGGAGGCGTTCGAGGTCTATCTGCGCGCGCTCGCGCCGCGCGGCCTCCTCATGGTGCACATCTCCAACCGCTACATCGACCTCGAACCGGTGATCGCCGCGGTGGCGCGGCGGGAGGGCCTTTTTGCCCGGTCCCGGATGGATTTTCCTGACGATCGGGAGCGCTATACGCCCTCGCGCTGGATCGCCCTTTCGCGCGATTCATCGCAAATCGACGGGCTTGTGCAAATGCACCCCGATAGCCCATGGAGTCCGCTCGAGCCGCCGGCGGAGCGGCCGTGGACAGATAACCACGCCTCGATCCTGCCGCATATCCGCTGGCGCAGTCTGACAGGAAACCCATGACCGAGAATCGCACCGACATCACATTGGCCGCCATCAACGGCAAGGCTCCCAGGATTCACTCGAGCGCCTTCATTGCGCCGGGCTGCCGGATTATCGGCAATGTCGAGATCGGCCCTGACGCGAGCATCTGGTACAACTGCGTGATCCGCGCGGATGTCCACCGCGTCGTCATCGGTGCGCGCACCAATATCCAGGACGGCACGGTGGTCCATTGCGACAGCCCCAAGCCGAGCAATCCCGATGGCTTCCCGACGATCATCGGCGACGATGTGCTGATCGGGCATATGGCAATGGTTCATGGCTGCACGCTGGAGGATCGCGCTTTCGTCGGTCTCGGTTCGATCGTGATGGACGGCAGCTATATCGAGTCGGAAGGCATGCTTGCGGCCGGCGCGATGCTTACCGGCAAGCGCATCGGTGCGCGCCAGCTCTGGATCGGCCGCCCGGCCAAGCATATGCGCGATCTTGACGACGCGGCGGTCGCGGCCAACCAGGCGGGCGTCGCCGGATACGTCATTAACGGCCGCATGCACATCGAGGCGCTCGGCCTGAAGGACTGATGGCGAAGCCCCGGCCCGAGATGCCGCCGTCCGAAGCGGTCCGCGCGCTGATCGACGGCGAGGGGCGGCTGGCGGTGCGGGTCACGCCCGGCGCCAGGACCGAGGCGCTCGAGATTGCCGAGGGCAACCTGCTCGCGAAAGTTCGCGCCAAGCCCGAGGACGGCAAGGCCAACGATGCCGTGCGCCGTCTGCTTGCAGCCGCGCTCGGTGTGGCTCCCTCACGAATAGAATTGTTGCGCGGCGCAACTTCCCGGGAGAAGCAATTCAGGATCGAACTGTAGTTCCGGTCACTTCGGGGTCACTCCGACCGGGGGTCGACGCGTTCCAGGCGCGACAGGGCCGAGGCCAGCGTCTTGACCCGTTCGGCGCCGGCAAAGCGCGGGGATGAGCGGACCAGCGTGTCCCAGACAGGCGGCGGCATGTCGCAGAGGATCACTCGCGCGCCGCTGCCCTTTGCCTGGCGAACGAAAGTCTCGAGCACGTTGACGCCGGACGAATCCATATAGGGAACGCGGTCGAAACGCAGGATGATGGCGCGCGGCGCCCGGCCGATGCGGTTGAGCGCATCGAGCATCTCGCCGGCGACACCGAAGAACATGGGGCCGGCGATGCGGAACACTTCGGTTCCTTCCGGAAGCGCGGCACGCTGCTCTGGATCCTCGACGCTCTGGTCCTCGCCGAGCAGGCCGGTCGTCTCGCTCATGCGCGCCATGAACAGGAGCGAGGCGAGCGTCACGCCCACGCCGATCGCCACGGTCAGGTCGACAAGCACGGTAAGCCCGAAGGTCAGGAGCAGCAAGGCGCGCTCGCCTGCCTCCATTCGCATCAGCGCCTTGAAACGTTCGGCCTCGCTCATGCCCCAGGCGACGATGAGCAGGATCGCGGCAAGCGCGGCCATCGGCACATAGGCGACCAGCGGCCCCGCGACCAAAAGCGCGCCGAGCAGGAACAGCGCGTGGAAAATTCCTGCCATCGGCGTCTTTGCGCCGGCCCGGATATTGGTCGCGGTACGTGCGATGGCGCCTGTGGCGGGCAGGCCGCCGAAGAGCGCCGAAACAAGATTGGCCGCTCCCTGGCCGACCAGTTCCTGTCCGGGACGATGCTTGTAACCGGTCATGCCGTCGGCCACGACGGCGGACAGCAGGGCCTCGATTCCCGCCAGAAAGGCGATGGTGAAGGCCGAGGGCAGGATTTCCCGGATCATGGGCAACGAGATTACCGGAAGCTGCGGCGCGGGCAGGCTTGTCGGCATGTCGGGAAACCGCTGGCCGACCGTCTCGACCGGGAGCGCCAGCCAGGAAACCGCGACCGACGCGACGAGTATGCCGATCAGGTAGCCGGGCAGCCTCGGATTCAGCTTCTTCAGGATCAGGATGAGGGCCAGCGTCCCCGCGCCGATTATCGCCGTTGCTTGCGAAAGCGTACCCAGCGCGCCGAAATAGGCCTCCCATTTCCCGAGAAATTCCGCCGGGACCTTTCCTGCGTCGAGACCCAGGAAGTCGCCGATCTGGCTTGAGGCGATGATTACGGCGATGCCTGCCGTAAACCCGGTAACGACCGGCATCGGCACGAACTTCATCAAGCGTCCGAGCCCGGCATAGCCCGCGCCGATCAGGATCAGCCCCGCCATTCCCGTAGCCAGCACCAGCCCTGAATAGCCGTGCTCGGCTATCACGCCCGATATCACGACCACGAAGGCCCCGGTCGGTCCGCCGACCTGGACCCGTGATCCGCCGAGCGCGGAAATCAGGAAACCGGCGACCACCGCCGTGACCAGTCCCTTGTCGGGCGAGGCGCCGCTCGCGATGGCAAGGGCCATCGAAAGCGGCAGGGCGACAATGGCCACGGTCAGCCCGGCGAGGGCATCCGCGCGCAATTGCACCAGCGAATAGGTTTTCAGAGTCGTCAGCAGCTTGGGCCGCATGAGCGACGTCGGCAGAGAGTCCATGATCGTCCCGGTAGCGAAAGCCCGATTCCGGCCGGAGGGAACCCATGTCGGGTCACCGGGAATCAAGGACGAATCGCGAAAGGCCTTAAACAGCGATGTTGCAGATATTGCAACTGAGCATGGCTTCAGGGATTCGGCAAGTCAAGCTTTCCCCATCCCCCGCGCGAGGTCCGCGAGCACCTCGCCCATGGCCTGTGCCATGTCGGCCGGTTCCGGCGCGACATCGGCCACGGCACGTTTCATGGCTTCGGCCCACTGCACGGCGACGGTCTGGTCGATGGTCAGGGACTTGTGGACACTCATCATGCAGCGGCCGGGGATGGCTTCGAACCAGTCGCGCGGCCCGCCCGCCCATCCGGCGAGGAACTGCGGCAGGGCCTTGCGTATGGGGGTAAGGTCCGGCGCATGCATTGCGCGCAGCTCGGCGTATCGCGGATCCTCGTCCATCAGGTCGTAGAACCGGTCGCAGATCGCCTCGAACACGGGCGCGCCGCCAAGACGGTAGTAAGGGGTATTGGGAGTCTGGACTTCAGCTTCGATCGACACTGGTTTTCTCTCGGAACATGACCGTTGGCTTTTTCCTATCGCGGTGCGTTCGCGAGGGCGTTGATCGGGATCAACCAGGGAAAATCGGTCCGGATCGCCGGCTTGGCCGGATGGAAACGAAAACGGGGCGGAGACCTTCGGTTTCCGCCCCGTTCGTCACTCATTCCCGACGCCGTCAGTCGTCGGTGCTTTCCTCCGGCTGCGGGCCGTTGTTCTTCGCCGTTTTCCTGGCGGCGGCTTTCTTCTTGGACTTGGCCACTTTCGGGGCCGATGGGGTCAGCTCGAAATTGAGCGCATCATCCTTGATCGAAACATGGACTTCGCCGCCGTGCGCGAGCTTGCCGAACAGCAGTTCCTCGGCGAGCGGCTGCTTGACCTTCTCCTGGATGACCCGCGCCATCGGGCGGGCGCCGTAGAGTCGGTCGTAGCCGCGATGGCCCAGCCACTCGCGCGCGTCGGAGTCGAACTGGATGTGGACGTTCTGATCGGCCAGCTGCAGCTCGAGCTGGAGGATGAACTTGTCCACGACCCGGCTGATCGTCTCCTTGCCGAGGTAGGCGAAAGGCACGATCGCATCGAGGCGGTTGCGGAACTCCGGCGTGAACATCTGCTTCACGGCCTCGTCGCTGGCGTCCTCCTTGGAGACGTCGCCAAAGCCGATTCCCTGGCGCGCCATGTCCGCCGCGCCGGCATTGGTGGTCATGACGAGGACCACGTTGCGGAAATCGACGGTCTTGCCGTGGTGGTCGGTCAGACGGCCGTTGTCCATCACCTGCAGCAGGATGTTGAACAGGTCCGGGTGCGCCTTCTCGATCTCGTCGAGCAGCAGGACGCAATGCGGCTGCTGGTCGATGGCGTCGGTCAGCAATCCGCCCTGGTCGAACCCGACATAGCCCGGAGGCGCGCCGATCAGGCGGCTGACCGAATGGCGTTCCATATATTCGGACATGTCGAAGCGCTGGATCGGAATGCCCATGACCGAGGCGAGCTGGCGCGCGACTTCGGTCTTGCCGACGCCGGTGGGGCCGGAGAACAGGAACGAGCCGATCGGCTTGTCCGGGTCGCGCAGGCCGGCACGGCTCAGCTTCATCGCGGTCGAGAGCACTTCGATGGCCTTGTCCTGGCCGAAGACGACGCGCTTGAGGTCGCGTTCGAGGTTTTCCAGCGCCTTCTTGTCGTCCGAGCTGACCGACTTGGGCGGGATGCGCGCCATAGTCGCGATCACCGCCTCGATCTCGCGCGCGGTGATCGTCTTCTTGCGGCGGCTGGGCGGCACCAGCATCTGCATGGCGCCGACCTCGTCGATCACGTCGATCGCCTTGTCGGGCAGTTTGCGGTCGTTGATGTAGCGCGCCGAAAGCTCAACCGCGGTCTTGATCGCGTCGGGCGTGTACTTGACCTTGTGGTGCTCCTCGAAGGCCGAACGCAGGCCCCTCAGGATCTTGATCGTGTCCTCCACCGTGGGTTCGTTCACGTCGATCTTCTGGAACCGGCGCAGCAGCGCGCGGTCCTTCTCGAAGTGATTGCGGAACTCCTTGTAGGTGGTCGACCCGACGCAGCGGATCGTGCCGCCCGAGAGCGCCGGCTTGAGCAGGTTGGAGGCGTCCATCGCGCCGCCGCTGGTCGCGCCGGCGCCGATCACCGTGTGGATCTCGTCGATGAACAGGATCGCGTGCGGCATCTTTTCCAGTTCGGCGACAACCTGCTTGAGGCGCTCCTCGAAGTCGCCGCGATAGCGCGTGCCGGCCAGCAGCGAGCCCATGTCGAGCGAGTAGATCACGGCCTCGGACAGAACCTCGGGCACTTCGCCCTCGACGATCTTGCGCGCGAGGCCTTCGGCGATGGCGGTCTTGCCCACGCCCGGATCGCCGACGTAGAGCGGGTTGTTCTTGGAGCGGCGGCAGAGGATCTGGATGGTGCGATCGACCTCCGGCCCGCGGCCGATCAGCGGATCGACTTTTCCGGCCAGCGCCTTCTCATTGAGGTTCACGCAGAACTGGTCGAGCGCCGAATCCTTCTTGTTGGCGGCCTTGGCCTCTGCCTTTTCGTCCGGGCTCGGGGTGGGATCATCGGCGCCCTTTGGGGTGCGGTCCTCGATCCGCTTGCCGCCCTTGCCGATGCCGTGGCTGATGTAGCTGACGGCATCCAACCGGCTCATGTCCTGCTGCTGCAGGAAATAGACGGCATAGGAATCGCGTTCCGAGAACAGGGCGACGAGCACGTTGGCGCCCGTGACCGTGTCCTTGCCCGAGGACTGGACGTGCAGGATCGCGCGCTGGATCACCCGCTGGAAGCCGGCGGTCGGTGCGGGGTCGCCCTTGTCCTCGGTCTTGAGCGACTGGTACTCCTGGTCGAGGTACTGGCGCACCACGTCGCCGAGATCGCCAAGGTCCACGCCGCAAGCCTGCATGACCTGCGCGGCGTCCGGATCGTCGATCAGCGCGAGCAGCAGGTGCTCGAGCGTCGCGTACTCGTGGCTACGCTCTGACGCATGCGACAGCGCGGAATGCAGTGTCTTTTCGAGGCTTTGGGCGAAACTTGGCATTTACGACACTTTCATTGGGAGCGACGACTCTCCTCGTCGGGGAGGTTCTAGGCACAAGACCGTTTCCAGCTCCATATAGGAACATCCCGTAGCCTTGCGAGGTTCGAGAGCGAACCTTGCCCGGGTCACGATGTCTTCGGCCTGAACAGGGACCGGGCCGCGAGCATGTGCGCGGCCGATTTTTCGCGGTGAACCCTGATGCGGGCGATCTCTGCTTCGAGAAGTGCGATGCGTGCGTCGAGTTCTTCCAGCGAATAGCCATCCAGGCTTTCACTGGCCAGGAGGCTGGCGGCTCCGAAGTCGTCTTCGGGCGACCGCAGCCGCGGTCGATCGTCATCGTCCATCGTGAAACAGCATCGGTCGGCAGTTTGCCCCTGTCAATGGTGCGAAAGAGGTTTCCCTCCGGCTATTCGCTGTGGCAAGCACGTGCCCATGCCAGCAGACTTGCCCAAAACGATGACAGCAATCGGTTTTCTCAACCCCGGCGGGCCTGAGGTCCTGCAGGCTCAGGAGCTGCCCGTACCCAGGCCGGGGTATGGCGAAGTGCTCGTCAGGGTAGGGTTCGCCGGGGTGAACCGACCGGACGTGGTACAACGATTGGGCAGGTATCCCCCGCCGCCGGGCGCCTCGCCGATCCCGGGCCTGGAGATATCCGGCACCGTCGCCGCCGTCGGGCCGGGCGTGGCGGATCTTGCCGAAGGCGACAGGGTCTGCGCGTTGGTTTCGGGGGGCGGCTATGCGCAATTCTGCCTCGCCAAGGCGGCGCATTGCCTGCCGGTGCCGGGCGACCTTCCCCTCGACGAGGCCGCGGCGCTTCCCGAAACGCTGTTTACCGTCTGGCACAATGTGTTCGAGCGCGGCCATGCCCGCGAGGGCGAGACGCTGCTCGTTCACGGCGGCACCAGCGGGATCGGCACGATGGCGATCATGCTGGGAAAGCTCTTCGGCCTGAGCGTCATCGTCACCTGCGGCTCGCCGGAAAAGTGCGCGCGGGCGATCGAGATCGGCGCCGACCACGCGATCGACTACAAGGCGAGCGATTTCGTCGAGGAAGTGGCCCGGATCACCGGGAAAGAGGGGGTGAACCTCGTGCTCGACATGGTCGCCGGCGACTATGTCGCGCGCAACCTCAAGTGTCTCGCGCCCGAGGGACGCCATGTGACCATCGCCGTGCAGGGTGGCGCCAGGGCCGAGATCAACATGGCGGTGGTGATGACCCGGCGCTACACGCTGACCGGCTCTACCCTTCGGCCGCGTTCGGACGAGTTCAAGGCGCTGCTGGCCCAGGAAATCCGCGCCAATGCCTGGCCGCTGGTCGAACAGGGCAGGCTGCGCCCGGTGATGGACATGCGCTTTCCGCTGGACCGCGCCGCCGCCGCCCATGCCCGCATGGAGGCGGGCGACCACATCGGGAAGATCGTGCTTGAGGCGTAGCGCGCGCCCGTGGATTGCCCCGCGGATTGCGTTGACGCCATGACGCGGCGAGGCGCAAGATCGCGGCGGCCCGCGGCCGGGCCGAGGAGGACCGCTTGACCGCAGATCTCATTCTTCACGAAGACCCGCGCAGCGGCAACTGCTTCAAGATCCGCCTGACGGCCTCGCTGCTCGGCCTTCCCCTCGAACGCCGGCAATACGACATCATGAAGGGCGAGACGCGCACGCCCGAATTCCTTGCGAACGTCAACGCGAACGGCCGCATTCCGGTGCTGCAGATCGGGGACCGATTTCTTCCGGAAAGCAACGCCGCGTGCTGGTATCTGGCCGAAGGCTCCGCGCTGGTGCCCGCCGACCGCTTCGACCGGGCCGACATGCTGCGCTGGATGTTCTTCGAACAGTACAACCACGAGCCCAATATCGCGACCTTGCGTTTCTGGCTCCTCTTCGTCGGCGAAGCCAACCTTACCCCGTTCCAGCAGGGCCAGATCATGGCCAAGCGCGTCGGCGGCGAAGCGGCGCTGGCGGTGATGGAGGATCACCTTGCGCGCCGCGACTGGATGGTAGGCGATTCGGTGACGCTCGCCGATATCGCGCTCTATGCCTATACTCATGTGTGCGAGGCAGGGGGCTTCCGGCTTCAGGATTACGCGGCCGTCTGCAAGTGGCTGAACCGCGTCTCCGGGCTTTCCGGTTACGTGCGCATGGACTAGCCGCTCCAGGATGCCGAAATGAACCGGCGGGGCCCTTGTTTGTGCCGCCGCAGCGCGTATTGGCGCGATTTGAGGGCATCGCGCTTGCCGAATCCCCAAACTTTCCCTAAATCGGGTCGGGAACGGCCGCTCCGCGAAGGGGCGGCCCTTATTGTTTGCGCCTTTCGCTCACGTTTCGTCGGAGATCCACAAAAATGAGCCAGCCGACTCCGCTCATGCCGCATGCGACCGCCTCCTGGCTGGTCGACAACACTGCCCTCAGCTTCGAGCAGATCGCCGAGTTCTGCGGCCTGCACATGCTCGAAGTGCAGGCCATGGCCGACGATCTTGCTTCCAGCAAGTACACCGGCCGCGACCCCGTTCGCGCGGGTGAGCTGACGATGGAAGAGATCGAAAAGGGTCAGCAGGACCCGGAATACAAGCTCAGGATGCACAAGGCGCCGGTGACGGTCAGCCGCACCAAGGGGCCGCGCTATACGCCGGTTTCGAAGCGTCAGGACAAACCGGACGGCATCGCCTGGATCCTGCGCAACCACCCGGAGGTTTCGGACGCGCAGATCGGCAAGCTGATTGGCACCACCCGCAACACCATCGCCGCGATCCGCGAGCGTTCGCACTGGAACATCGCCAACATCACGCCGAAGGATCCGGTCACGCTCGGCCTGTGCTCGCAGCGTGAGCTCGACGCGATCGTCGCCAAGGCCGCCAAGAAGGCCGGTATCGAGGAAGAGGGCACCGGTGACGAAAACCTCGTCGGCGACCGTGAGGCGCTGATCGAGGAACTGCGCGCCGAGCGCGAGGCTGCCGCCAAGGCCGCCAGCGAAGCCGCGCAGGAAGCCGAAGTTGCCGCCTGGCTCGAGGCCAAGCGCGCGGCTGAGGCGGAATCGGGCGGGGAAAACGGACAGTAGTTTTCGCGAGCGTTTTTCGAAAGACTGCAATCCGGCGCGGAAAGAGGCTCTCGGGCCGCTTCCGCGTCGGACGCGCTGCCCTGCCTTTTCGGCGATGACCGCGACGTCGGCGGCCCGTGGCCGCCGACGGATCCTTGCTTTATTCGGCGGCTGTAAGGACGAGTTCGGCTTCGGCGACGCGCGGTTTGGCCAGCGCCGGGGGAACATGGCCCCCGTTCGGGGTCAGGCGGCCGTGGAGCCTGGCGCCCTGTTCGATGGTGAGCGCGTCATAGGCGACGTCGCCTTCGATGGTCGCCGTCTTGAGGATGACCACTTCGCGCGCCGATATCACGCCGCGCACGGTGCCGGCGATGCGCACGATTTCGGCCTTCACGGCGCCCACGATCTCGCTGCCTTCGCCCTGTACCAGTGCGTTGCAGGCGATGTCGCCTTCGACCCGGCCGTCGACGTGCAGGTCCGCCGTCGCCTCGATATTGCCGACAATGCCCGTATCGGAACCGAGCATGGAAAACGTCGAACCATTGTTGGACGCGCGATGACTTGCGGCGGTCTTGACCATATTAGTGTGCTTCTTGCTGAACATTTGCGGCAGCCTCGAGGAACGGGCGCGGATTGACCGGGCGGCCGTTGACGCGGACTTCGAAGTGGAGATGCGAGCCGGTCGAGCGGCCGGTGCTGCCCATGCCGGCGATGACCGTGCCGGTGTCGACTTTCTGCCCCGCCTTGACCTTGAAGGCCGAGAGATGGCCGTAGCGCGTCATCAGGCCGTTGCCGTGGCTGATCTCGATGCAGTTGCCATAACCGGGGCGGCGACCCACGAATGTCACCTTGCCCTTGGCGGCGGCATAGATCGGCGAGCCGAGCGGGCCGGGAAAGTCGAGGCCGGCGTGAAACGCGGCGGCGCCGGTGAACGGGTCCGACCGATAGCCGAAGCTCGATGAAACGTATGCGACATGCGCGGGTTGCGCTTGCGGGATCGAGGCAAGGCCGTTCTCCAGCGCATCCATGCGGGCAAGGCTGACGCCCAGACGCTTGAAGCGCGGGTCGAGCAATCCATCCTTGCCGGTGGCGAGGCGCAGCAACGGACCACCTTCGGCGCGCGACGATCCTGCGACGAAAGTATTGGGGTTGAGCCCAAGCTTGCGGATGGCTTGCGACGCGGCGGAGGAACGGCGGTCGGCATAGCGGGTCAGGCGCTCGACGAAAGCAAGCTGCTCGGCTTCGATGCGGGCGAGGCCTGCGGCTTCGGGAAGAACGGCGCTGACCTTGCTTACGGTCTTCGCGGCTTCGCCCTTGCTGTCCGAAACGGCCTCGCCGTCGCTCCTGTCCTCGGGAAGATCGCCGATATGCGCTTCGACCATCTGTTCGATGAATTTCTGGCGGCGGGCGAGATCGGAGGTGACGTCCTCGATACCGTCGCGATACTCCTCGACCCGGCTCTCGGCGGTAGCGACCTGTGCCTCGCGGCTGATCAGCTGGGCGCGCTCGCTGTCGGCGGACCAGCGTTCGAAGGCCATCGCGCCCATCGAGCCGCCCCAGGCAGTCAGCAGCAGCGTCGCTATGCCCAGCGCGCCAAGCTGCATCCCCGAGGATAAACGGATAAAGCGGACCTGTCCCTGGGACCGCATGATGAACTCGCGATCCGGAAACTTGGCCCTGAAGCGCTTAAGCAGCGCTCCGGCTGATTTGAATTGCAAGACGACCCCGCTCGACTGTTTTTATGTCCCAAACCCGAGTGGCGGGCTAGCAGCGGGAGGCCGAAAACGCGAATCGGCTGACCGTAATTCCTTGTCGAGTCGGGGTGAATTGAGCCGTCGATGGGATGACTTGAGGGAACTTGCACTTCGCCTGTCTCGCGATTCTGCGGGTCAAGCGCGCAAGGGTAGTAAGCGATTCGTGTTCAGGAGGGGGCGCTGAACCCCGCGCAGACGTTTCTCGCGGTGCTCAGGATCGGTGACATTCGGACCTGCCGGTGCTAGGCGGCGGGCATGAACGTTCAGACAGCCTCTCCCGGCCATGCCGATGCCGAATCGCCTGAAGCGCTGGTCGAGCGCCTAGCCCGCGACGGCCGCGCCGCCCAGCGCGTACTCGCCCGGCTGACGGACGAGCAGAAGGCCGCCGCGCTGCGCGCCGCCGCCGCGGCCCTTCGCGATTCCGAGGCGCCGATCCTGGAGGCCAATGCGCTCGATCTTGCCGCCGGCGAAGCCAAGGGTCTGACAAGCGCCATGCTCGATCGCCTGCGGCTCGATCCCGCGCGGCTGGCCGGCATTGCCGACGCGGTGGAACAGGTCGCTTCGCTGCCCGATCCCGTGGGCCAGGTGATCGACACCGGCGAACGCCCCAACGGCCTCAGGCTCAGCCGGGTGCGCATTCCGATCGGTCTGATCGGCATCATCTACGAAAGCCGGCCCAATGTGACCGCCGACGCCGCCGCGCTTTGCCTGCGCTCGGGCAATGCCGCGCTGCTGCGCGGCGGCAGCGAAGCGCTGAATTCGAACCGCGCGATACGCTCGGCGTTCGCCAGCGGCCTCGAAAGCGTGGGGCTTCCCGCGGCGGCAATCCAGCTCGTGCCGACGCAGGACCGCGCGGTCGTCGGCGCCATGCTGACCGCCGCCGGTCTGATCGACATGATCGTGCCGCGCGGCGGCAAGAGCCTCGTGGCGCGCGTCCAGGCCGACGCCCGGGTACCCGTTCTCGCCCACCTTGACGGCATCTGCCACACCTATGTCCATTCCGCCGCCGATCCCGAAATGGCGAAAACGGTCGTGCTCAACGCCAAGATGCGCCGCACCGGCATCTGCGGCGCGATGGAGACGCTGCTGCTCGACACGCAGTTCCCCGCGTCGCGCGACGTCGTGACGTCACTGATCGAGGCAGGCTGCGAATTGCGCGGCGACGCCCGCGCCCGCGCGCTCGATTCGCGCATTCTGCCCGCGAGCGACGAAGACTGGGATACGGAATATCTCGACGCGGTGCTGTCGGTTGCCATCGTCGACGGCTTCGAAGCCGCAGTCGAGCACATCGCGGAGCATTCCTCGCACCACACGGATGCAATCATCACGGCCGACGACGCGGCGGCGGAACGTTTCCTGGCCGAAGTCGACAGCGCCATCGTGATGGTCAATGCCTCCAGCCAGTTCGCCGACGGCGGCGAATTCGGCCTCGGGGCGGAGATCGGCATTGCCACGGGCCGCCTCCATGCGCGCGGCCCTGTCGCGCTCGAAGGGCTGACGACATACAAGTGGCTGGTGCGCGGGACCGGGCAGGCGCGGCCCTGAACGGGCGCTCCGCAAGAAGGCGCGGCGGCCCGGTCACCGGGCTGCTTGGCGGCAGCTTCAATCCGGCGCACGGCGGCCACCGGCGCATTTCCCTGTTCGCGATGGAGGCGCTGGCGCTCGATGAGGTCTGGTGGCTCGTTTCGCCCGGCAATCCGCTGAAACCGGCGAAAGGCATGGCGCCGCTGGCCGTGCGCGTCGCTTCCGCCAGGCGGATGGCGCGGCGTACGCGCATTCGCGTTACCGCGATCGAGCGTCAACTGGGTACGCGCTATACCGTCGATACGCTGAAGAAGCTCCTGCGGCGCTACCCGAAGCGCCGCTTCGTCTGGCTCATGGGCACGGACAATCTCGTCCAGTTGCACCTTTGGCGGGACTGGCGAACGATCGCGCGGCTCATGCCGATTGCGGTAATCAGCCGACCGGGGTATGATGCAGTCGCCCTCGCGAGCCCCGCGATGGCCTGGCTGGGGAGATTCCGGAGGCCCCTGACCAGTCTTCGAGGTCCGGAAAGGTGGAGCGCACCCGCGCTGGTGACATTGCAATTTGACCCCGACACGCGTTCGGCAACGGCGATACGCCGGGCCGATCCGGACTGGGCTCGAAAGTCGGCAGAAAGGCTTTCGCGCATCGGCCATTGTCGGGACGGTGTCACATATCGTCCGATTCCCGGAGAAGCAGCGTGAGCAGGCCCCGTGCCTCTCACCAGCGCGCGCCAAACTCTGAAAACCTGATTGAACGCGGCGAGATGGTCCCCATCTTGCCCGTACGATCGCTGAAAGGAGCAGAAACGAACTAGATGCCACAGGCACAGCTACAGCCGGCTTCAACCGGCGCTACGCCCCCGGCCATGGTCGACAGTGACGACCCGCAATTGGCCCTTGTCCTGCAATCCCTGGATGACGACCAGGCGCAGGATCTTGTTTCGATCGATCTCGAAGGCAAATCGAGCATCGCCGATCACATGGTGATCGCTTCCGGCCGTTCCACGCGGCAGGTCGCGGCGATGGCCCAGAAACTTTCCGAGCGCCTCAAACAGGGCGGCTTCGGCAATCCCCGTATCGAAGGACTGCCGGCGGCCGACTGGGTGCTGGTCGACGCGGGCAGCGTGATCGTCCACATCTTCCGCCCGGAAGTGCGTAGCTTCTACAACCTTGAGAGGATGTGGGGCTTCGACGGGCCGTCCGGCGCCGCTTGAACAGCGGCGACGGCTGAGCGCCAGCCCCGCCCGGCCGGGCGCTCCGCAGAGAGGATTTGAGACGCGCAAGGCGCCTTCGCGGGCTATTGCGCGCCGAGACCATGCTTTTGCACATCATCGCTCGCGGAAAGATCGCCCGCTCGCCCGAGGCAGAGCTGCTGGATCGCTATGCCCGGCGGATAAGCTGGCCTTTCAGGCACACCGAATTGCCCGATCTCGGCGGCAAGGTGCCGCCTCCCTCGCAAACCCCCGCGCGCGACATCCTGCTGGATGAACGCGGCAAGCCGATGACTTCGGAAGAATTCGCCGCCCTTCTCGGCCGCTGGCGCGACGAGGGCGTGCGCGAATGCCGCTTCCTGATCGGTGCCGCCGACGGCCACGGCGACGCGGCCCGCGCCGGCGCCGACCACCTTTTGTGTTTCGGAAAGATGACCTGGCCGCACCTCATGGCGCGCGCGATGCTGGCCGAACAGCTCTGGCGGGCGACCGCGATCCTGGCGGGGCATCCCTATCATCGCTCGGGATGAGGCAGGGCGCGGGATGCGCCGTCTGTTCAGGCCGAAAACATGCGCGCGCGGGCGGCCAGCCGGTCGACCGCCTCGTCATGGATCGCCGGGGAGGTCACCAGCACACCGAAGGCGCGCGGATCGTGCTTGTTGTAGTTGAGCGGCTTGCCGAACGCGTCGGTCGCCGTAGCGCCGGCTTCGCGGGCGATCAGGCCGGCGGCGGCGATATCCCATTCATAGCCCCAGCGCAGCGTCGCGAGCAGATCCGCCTCGTTCGCCGCGACCATCGCCATGCGCAATGCGATCGAATTGGGCTGTTCCACCATGGTCAGATCGGCGTCCTCGCTTGCGAGCTTGCGGGCCGGGACGCGGGCACCGGCTAGCGAATCGCGACTGCTGGCCGCGAGTCGCTCGCCGTTGCGCCAACTTCCCTTGCCGGCCTCGCCGCTCCAGAACTCGCCCCCTTCCTCGCGCCGGCGGGCGGGAGCATAGAGATATCCGAGCAGCGGCCGGCGGGTGTTGACCAGGGCCACCGAAATCGCCCAGCCGTCCCGTCCGCGAATGAAGTCCCGCGTCCCGTCGATGGGATCGACCAGCCAGACAAGCTGGTCGCGCAATCGCTCCGGGGCATCGGCGGTTTCTTCGGAAAGCCAGCCCGCGGAGGGAAGCAGCGCGGACAACTCCTGCTTGAGAAAGGCGTCGACCGCCAGATCCAGCGCGCAGACCGGGCTGCCGGGCGTCTTTTCCCAGTGATCGAGCGCGTGCCCGTCACCCGGCCAGCCGGCAAGGGCGAGGCGTCCAGCCTCGCGCACGATCGATTCGAGTCTGGCGCGGTCTATCATCTGAAGGAAATCAACTGAGGGGAACCTTGTTTCCCGAATGCGATGCGAATTGCCCATGCATGTGGGCAGGGGTCGGGACTTTTCAAGCGCGCAGGGATGTGCTTATGCGGCGGCGCACAAAATTCGGCTCCCCGCGCCTTCACCGAGGAAACTCCAGCAGAAAGCGATTCAGCGATGAACATTCACGAGTACCAGGCCAAGGAACTGCTTGCGAAATATGGCGTGGGCATCCCCGCCGGCATCCCCGCCCTGACGGTGGAGGAAGCCGTGGCGGCCGCCAAGCAGCTGCCGGGGCCGCTCTATGTCGTGAAGGCACAGATTCATGCGGGCGGGCGCGGCAAGGGCAAGTTCAAGGAACTCGGGCCCGATGCCAAGGGCGGCGTGCGTCTCGCCAAGTCGGTCGAGGAAGTTGAGGCCTGCGCCAGGGAAATGCTCGGCAATACCCTCGTTACCATCCAGACCGGTGACGCGGGCAAGCAGGTGAACCGCCTCTACGTGACCGACGGCGTTGACATCGCCCGGGAATACTACCTTTCCATGCTGGTGGACCGCGCCAGTGGCCGCGTCGCCATCATCGCCTCGACCGAAGGCGGCATGGACATCGAGGAAGTCGCCCACTCGACTCCCGAGAAGATCACCACGATCACCATCGACCCGGCGGAAGGCTTCCAGCCGCACCACGGCCGCGCCGTCGCCTTCGGTCTCAAGCTGAGCGGCGATCTCAACAAGCAGGCCCAGAAGGTCACGAAGCAGCTCTACGAAGCCTTCATGGCGCTTGACTGCGCGATGCTCGAGATCAACCCGCTGGTCGAGACCAAGGACGGCCAGCTCCTCGTCCTCGACACCAAGATGAGCTTCGATTCGAACGCGCTCTACCGCCACCCCGACGTGATGGAACTGCGCGACGAGACCGAGGAAGACCCCGCCGAGATCGAGGCCAGCAAGCACGACCTTGCCTACATCAAGCTCGACGGCAACATCGGTTGCATGGTCAACGGCGCCGGCCTCGCCATGGCGACGATGGACATCATCAAGCTCAACGGCGCCTTCCCGGCCAACTTCCTCGACGTCGGCGGCGGCGCCTCGAAGGAGAAGGTGACCGAGGCGTTCAAGATCATCCTGTCGGACCCGGCGGTGAAGGGCATCCTCGTCAACATCTTCGGCGGCATCATGAAGTGCGACATCATCGCCGAGGGCATCGTCGCCGCGGCGAAGGAGGTGAACCTCTCGGTGCCGCTGGTCGTGCGCCTCGAAGGGACGAACGTGCAGCAGGGCAAGGATATCCTCGCGGGTTCGGGCCTGCCGATCGTGGCGGCCAACGATCTGGGCGACGCGGCGCAGAAGATCGTCGCCGAAGTCCAGAAGGCGGCCTGATGGCCCGTCGCAGGGACGATTACATACGCGATATCGAATGGCGGGGGTTTCACGGCTCCCGCCGACGGCGCGGCTCAGTGCCTTCATATCGCGGGGCTTGACGCGGCGCGTGGGGGGCGCAATAGCGGCCGGGAACGTTTAACTGCGCGGTTAAATTGGCCGTCCTGACATCAGAGAGGACCGAATCGCATGAAGATCATCGTGCCCGTGAAGCGGGTGATTGACTACAACGTGAAGCCTCGGGTGAAGTCCGACGGCAGCGGCGTTGACTTGTCGAACGTGAAGATGAGCAT
>NZ_BMHK01000015.1 GCF_014640675.1 Novosphingobium endophyticum
GTGCTGAGGAGAAAGCCTAAACTATGCCGAGCCAATTACCGGTAATACATTGGCGCACCGAGGAATCCTAAACCCACTCGGCATAGTCCGCCGCTCGGCATAAGTTCCACGCTCGCACAACCTGAAATTCCTGCGTTCGCTGGCCGAGGACAAGGAACCGCGCCTCGTCGCCAGTTGGCCGCGCGCGACCAGGCTGGACCGGCGCCGCTTCGAGCTCGCCAAACGCGCGTACGTCGAGGCCAGGTACTCGGCCAGCTACGAGATCGGCAGCGACGATCTCGTAGCCATCACAAACGCAGTTCGATCGCTGCGCGACAAGGTCGAGGCAGTGTCGCGCGAGTGGCTCGATGGGCTGCGCCAGAAGGCCGAATTATAGCGCATCGAGGAAGGCGAGCAGCCGGTCCCCAGGCTTATAGCGCACACCCTTCTGTCCCTTGAACGTTGACCCGGGCCAGCGCCGCCTCCTTCAGCGCGAGGTGAGCGTGCAGACGAGCCTGGGTCATCGTGACGGATTCATGGCCGAGCCAACGCGAGCCCGACCCTGCGCTTGACCTCG
Source organism: Novosphingobium endophyticum (assembly GCF_014640675.1). Lineage (GTDB taxonomy): Bacteria > Pseudomonadota > Alphaproteobacteria > Sphingomonadales > Sphingomonadaceae > Novosphingobium > Novosphingobium endophyticum. The sequence continues at coordinate 557 of NZ_BMHK01000015.1, forward strand.
TCGATCCGGATCAATCGGTCGCGCTCCTGCTCGGTCATGTCGCCCCCTCCTTCTCCAGCTCGGCACGCGCCCGGGCAAAACCGCGGTCGCTTTCCAGAAACGCCGACAGGATTGCCGGGATCAGTTCTGCGACGGGTTCTTCTCGCCCATAGGTCCGGGCATAGATCCGCGCGTAGTCCTGCAGCGCCGCATGAAGGTCGGGCATCATGGAAATCGAAACCTTCACAGGCGTGCGGTCGGGAATGCGGGCAAGCTTAAGGTCGGACATGATCGGGCTCCTTGTGCACCCTTGGAGGGAAGACGAGATCGCGCCGAACGATCAGGCGCACCGGCGTTCCGGGCCGGATCGTGACCGTCGGCGGGATATTCAGGTTGTGCTGGGCAAGCTGATCGCCTGCTCGCGCGATATTCGTCTGCGCCGCCTCGCGGATGGCCTCAACGAGGTCGCTTTCACCCGACACCGAGAGCTGGGCACCGACGCCAAGCAATGTGGAAATCGCGGCGCCTTTCAATAGCCGCCAGGTGTAAAAATCCACCTTGTCGGCGAGCCCCGCATAGCCCGACGGATCGGCCGCCGGCATGTTGTCGAGGCGCATCGACCTTCCGTCCGGCAGGATCAGCCTTTGCCACACCACCAGCGCGCGCCGCTGCCCGAATGCGACGGCGCTGTCGTACTTGCCGACAAGCCGCGCGCCCTGGGGAACGAGCAGGACCTGACCAGTCGCGGTGTCGTAAGCGTTCTGCGTGACCTGCGCGATGACCATCCCGGGAAGATCGGAATTGAGACCGGTCAGGAGGCTGGCGGCAATGACGCTGCCGGCCACGAGCGAATTCGGCGATGCAGGCCCGGAAAGACGATGCGGATTGATGTCCCCACCGTCATCGAGCGAGGCGACGAACTTTGCCTTGTGATCCTGCCCATGGGAACCGCTCCCGGCATCGGCAGGCGCAAGTTCCGGCACACGAGGCGCGGGCAGCGCCACCGCGTCACGCGCTGCCGGACCTGCCGCGGGCGGCCGCCCGGATTGAACAAGCAATGCCGATTCTCGCGCCGCCCGGAGTTCGGCCGCCTTGCGCTGGCGCTCGGGCATTGCAGCCTCGACTGCACTGCCGGGATAGCCTTCCTGCGCGGCCATCTCGCGCTGCCGGGCCCGCAGGATGGGACGCCCCAGATCGCCTGGAAGCGGCGGCCCGAGCCTGGGCACGCCCGCATAATTGTCGGGGAGGCCCTGGGCCACTTCGTTCGCAGGCCTGGCACCAGGCTGCGACAGCTCGCTTTGCTGCGCCGCCTGCCGCACGATCCGCGGCTCGAGCGCGATCCATGCCACGGCCACCAGCGCCGCCGCGCCTGCTGCTGCCCCTGCGATGATCACCTCACGGCGAAAGCGGATCGCGCGCGGCGGCCGTGCGCGAATGGCCAGCGTCTCCGGATCGACCTTCGGCGGCGGGGAAGGCGCCTTGGCCTCCTCGCTGGCGGCAGCTTGCTCTTCGCTCACGATTGCCCCCGCTTGCCTAGCCCGCGGGTAATGCGAACGACCTGCTGCTTCTTTCGTCCGAGACGCAGTTCGGCAACGTCGAAGATGCGGTCGATGACGTAGAAGCGCCCGCGCATGCGGTAGTTGACGAGCTCGGCCTTGCCTTCGGAGCCGATCAGGAAGAGCGGAGGCGCTTCGCTCGCCCCGATCGAGACCGGAAATTCGATGAAGGTCTGCCGCCCGTCGTCGAAGGCGCGCACCGGCCGCCATGTTGGCCTGTCGCCGGAAATGGAATATCCGAAGTAGAACTGCTCGATGCTGAGGCCAGAGGAGACGGGCCTTGCCGCTTCGGCCGCCGCCCGCGCCCGCTGGTAGGCCAGAAGTTCATCGCGGGGATAAGTCCAGGACAGGGCCGCCATGGCCCCTTTGACAGCGCTGGTAAGGTGCAGGTGATAGGCGCGCCGATCGGTCGTGATGACGAGATTGGTCGACAGGCCGGCGCTGAACGGCTTGACCAGAACATGCGTTCGCTTGCTTTCTCCATTGCCGCTCGTGGTATCGCCGATCACCCAGCGCGCCGTATCGCCGGCAGCGACCGCGATGAGCGCCTCGCCCGGCTGCAGGGCGATGTCGGTGACCATGCCGGGCGCGGTGTAGGCGTGATAGAGAGCGCCGTCGGACCAGAGATAGACCTGACGTGCATTGATGAAGGCTTGCCCTTCCGGCTCGATCGTCGCCTTGCGTATCGCCTCGGCAATGGTCTGGACCGGCGAGACCTGCGCAATCCTGGCGTATGCGGAGCCTGGATGGGCAGCACTGGCAATCGCCGATGCGAGGAGAAATGTCTTCATGGCTGGACCTCCATCAATGTGGTGAAAGCGGCAGGATCAGGAGCATGCGGTGAGCGGGCATCGATGGCGCGTCGGACTGGGCGCGCCGGGGCCGCCGTGTGCGTTTGCGGCTCAAGTTCGCGGCTCCAGTCGATGGCATCGACATAGATCCCGAGCGGGTTCTTCCTGAGCGTTTCCGCGTCCCTGGGCGGTTTCTCGGCCACGGTAAGGATCGCGGTCCACTTGCTGGTGCCGGCCGGACTGCCGCGTTCGAAGACGCTCTCGGCCCATTTGACCTGGAAGCTCTTGTCCGAGGCGCGCACGACGCTGGTAACCTCGACCGAAACGGTGCGCTCGCCGATCCGCGTGAGCGCGCCCGACGAGCGCGCATAGGCGCTCAGAAACCCGGCCCCGCGCGTGGTCGCAAAGTCATAGGCCTCGAGCCAGTGCCGGCGCATGACGACCGGATCGAGCGACACGCCGCGCACGTGCCTGATGAACCTGGAAAGGGCCCAGGCGATCTGCGGGTCGGTCGGCCTGTAGCCCGCTTCGGCTTCGCTGATCGCGCGCGGCTCGCCAAGCCGGTCGACCGCGACGACGTAAGGTACCACGCGGCTGTGCATCGATTGCCAGACGAGCGCTGTGGACATGAGGCACGAGAGCGCGAGCGCGCCAAATGCCATCAGCCGCCAGTTCCTCGCCTGTACTCGCGCACAGCCGATCCGCTCGTCCCAGAGCTGCCCTGCCCGCTGCCAGGGCGTCTCGGGCTGAGGAGTCCGCCCGTAGGTCTGGACGCTGCGCTTGAATCGCATGGCTCTATTCGCTCCTTTCCTTGATGTCCGGGGTCATCGCGCCGCCGCCGCGGTCGCCCTGCTGCAGGGCATGGACGGCAAGCTGCCGGTGGTGCCGGGCGGTCTGCCGGTTTTGCAGCGCCCTCGCCCAGGCGGGCGCCGTCTCTCCTCCCCCGGAAGCCGGAGGAGGAGAGTTCGCGTCATTGAGAGCATTCCACGCAGCCTTGCGCCCGCGCTGCGCCGCCTCACCGAGGCCAAACGCGTCCGATGCAGCGCCGCGCGCCGTCCTTCCGGCTGCCCGCACAGCGCCGCCGAGCCCGGCGGCCACGCTGGGCGTGGAGGCGGTTTCCCTGCCCAGCGCATAGGCGCTCGATGCAGCCGAACCCATGGCCGTACCGGCGCGAAGGGCGCCAAGGGCGCCGCCGCCGAGAAGCCGCGCGCCGCCGATCGCGCCGCCGCCTGCCAGCATGGCGGTCCCGCCGGCTCCAAGCATCGTACCGAGCGCAGCGCCCGCGCCGAGTTGCGGCGCACCCGAAGCGAGGCCGCTCGCGACCGAGGGGGCGAAAATGCCGAGTCCGAAGAGCGCAAGACTGGCGAGCACGAGGCTCATGGCCTGGCCGATGTCGGGCTCCTGGCCCTGCAGCGCCGAGGTGAACTGGGCGAAGAAGTTCGATCCGATGCCGACGATAACGGCGAGCACCATGACCTTGATGCCCGAGCTGACGACATGGCCCAGTACCCGCTCGGCCAGGAAGCTGGTGCGATTCCAGAGCGCGAAGGGAACGAGGATGAAGCCGGCAAGGCTCACCAGCTTGAACTCGATGATGGTCACGAACATCTGCACCGCGAGGATGAAAAAGGCGATGATGACGAGCGCCCAGGCAAACAGCAGCACCGCGATCGTCAGGAAATTGTCGAAGAAGCTGGTAAAACCGAGCATCTGCGAAGCCTGGTCGAGCAGCGGCCAGGCGGCGGAAAAGCCGGTGCCGGCAAGCCGGCCGGGTTTCAGAAGATCGCCCGCCGACAGCACGCCGCCACCTGCGGTAAGCCCGGCTTGCGCAAAGGAGCGGAAGATCACGTCCGCCAGTATGGAAAAGCTGTTCAGGATGAACGCGAAGGCGCCCACGTAAAGGATCTTGCGGATGAAGCGCCCAAGGACGTTGTCCTCGCCGCCCAGCGCCCAGAACAGCCCGGCGAGCGTTATGTCGATGCCGATGAGCGTGGCCGTGAGGAAGCGCACATCGCCGCCCAGCAGCCCGAACCCGCTGTCGATGTAGCGGATGAAGGCGATCATGAACGCATCGATGACATTGAGGTCGTTCATGTGCGTCAGGTCCTAATCAAAGAAAGGAGTGCTTTGATTTTATTGCTGTTTTTGATCTCGCAGGGTGCAAGACCCTGCGCGCCGTGTGACGCAACATGCGGTGACGAGCGGTGGGTGAGTCGAGCCGGGTGCTTCCGGTGAGGCATAAATCAGCAGAACCCATAAAAGTCGGACAGACGGGGACTTCCGATCCCGTGGCTGGTCCGGCGAGCGAGCTTGCCATGGCAAGGGAAACCGAACCGATGGTGGAAGCCCCGGTAGACTTGAACATCCGCCAACTCGGAAGTGGGCGGATCGATCTGTGGTGCGAACCGCAGATCGGCGGAGCGTTGGTCCGTGGTGTGGATGCACGGACTGGGGGTGCGCGGCGTGCCGCGCGCCAGCCTCGACACGAGCTTGCGGTGTGTCGTGGCCAGAATCCGCACGGGGTAAAGTCGGTGCCTAAAACAGGCGAGAGATCAATTACGGAACCTGAGAACCCTGCCATCGCTCCCGGCGTCTCCAAACGTCGGGCGGCTGAAGCGACCAGCGATCGCGGTGATGGGGGGCGGAGCCTTCGTAGTAGTCCGAGGACGGGAAAGCCGTTCACATGGCGAAGGGAGGCAGTGGGTACAGAGAGCAGGCAGGAGGTGGACTTATGTCCGATGAGGTGAATACCTCGTTCGTCCTCGACATGCAGCGCAAACTGTATCGGTGGAGTCACGAAGACCCTGACAAGGTCTTTGCTGATCTGTTCAATATCGTATGCGACCGCAGAATACTGACCGCAGCTTGGGAAAGGCTTGTCCGCAATAGCGGCAGCAAGACTCCGGGCACGGATGGTATGACGCGGCGCGTGGTCGAAGAGCGCCCCGGTGGTGCGGAAGGGCTGATCGAAGAAGTTCGCGAGGCCCTTCGCAACGGAACCTATCAACCGCAACCCGTCAGGCAACGGCTCATCCCGAAGCCCGGCAAGCCGGGGAAGTTCCGCCCGCTCGGCATTCCAACGCTCATCGACCGACTGGTACAAATGGCTTTGAAGCTGGTCTTGGAGCCCATCTTCGAGACGGATTTTTATCCGACCTCGTACGGGTTCCGCATAGGCCGGAGCACCCACGACGCACTCGAGAGGATCGTGAAGGTCCTTCACCCGACAAAGCGCGGACCCTCGGTCTATCGCTACGTCATCGAGGGCGACATCAAGGGATGCTTCGACGCCATCGATCATCACGTCATGATGGAGCGTGTGCGCAAACGCATCAGCGACCGCAAGGTGCTGAAGCTGATCCTCGCGTTCCTGAAAGCCGGCGTGATGGTTGAAGGGACCGTTCGTCACCCCGTAACGGGCTCGCCCCAAGGCGGGATCATATCGCCGATGCTGTCGAATATCTACCTGACAGCTCTCGACGAGCGATATGGACGATGGTCCCAGCGACCTCGCGAACCATATATAAATGCTGCTGCCCGCAGGGTCAGAGACCATAAGCGGCGCAGAACGGTGTTCTATATGGTCAGATACGCGGACGACTTCGTCGTTCTCGTGGACGGCACGAGGGAGCAGGCGGAAGCGGAAAAGCTCGCGCTGGCGGAGTTCCTGAAAACGGAGCTTCGTATGGAGCTGTCGGTTGAAAAGACCAAGATCACCGACGTCAGGGAAGGCTTCGGCTTCCTTGGCTACCGGGTGGCGCAGACAAAAGCCCGCAATACGGGTCGCCGTGTCGGCAACCTCTTCATCCCGAAGGGCAAGCTGAACGACCTGCGCTACAAGATCAAGGCCTTGGTGAAGCGAACTTCCACCGGAAGCATGCTCACCACTCTGATCAACAAGCTCAACCCGGTCCTGTTGGGTTGGAGGAATTACTACCGGTATGCCACAGGTGCTTATCGGGCGTTCCACCAGCTCGACTTCTGGATCTGGGAGCGCGTTGGGCGCTGGCTGAGAAAGAAGCACGGAGACGCGTCGTGGCCGGTGGTGCGACGTGGCTTCCATCACAGCGCACCGGGAAAACGGCGGCAGTGGACCGAAGGGACCACTCGGTTGCGGTTCCTCACTGAGGGACGGACCTGTCGCTACCCGACCCAGCTTATTACGAAACCGAATGGATGGGATGCGCCCCGAGAGGCCAGACACCGCGCCAGCGTGCGCGGCTTCTGGGATGCGTTCCACAGCCTCAGACATGTCTGAGGCCCACCCCTGCGCGGCCCCCCGTGCAGGCATGGAGAGCCGGATGCGAGGAAACCCGCACGTCCGGTTCGGAGGAGAGTATGGAGAAACTTGTCTCCGAGAGGGGATGTAGCGCTTCATACTTATCCTACGGGCGCTTGGACTTTCCTTCGATTGTGGCGGCTCGGTGCGGGACGCGGCCGGGGACTTGACCGCGCCCCGCGGAGTGCGGCGGCGGGAGAGGCATGCCGCCGCCGCTGACCGGATCAGGCCTCAGGCCCGGTGGGGGGCTAGTCGGACGAATAGGCCGATCCGGATCCCAGAAACTTCCGGGTAGCGGCGCGGGCGTCGATACGCGCCTGTTCGCGGTTGGCCTCGCGAACCGCATCGGCTCGGTACTGCGCGGCCATGAGCTGCTGGATCTGGAACTGCTGCTTGGCGGTAAGCGCGAGCAGCTGGTTGGTGGCCTGACCGACCTGAAGCGCGCCGCGGGCATTCTGGCTGCGCGCGGCGATCGCATCGAGGATCCGCGCATCGGCCGCGACGTTTTCGACGATCTGCGCCTGCACGCCCATCGTGCGGCGATAGGCTGCCATGGCCGTCTCGAGCCGCTCGCGCGCGGCAAGGACGTGGCCCTCGAGGCTGAGAGCCTTGTCGAAGCCTTCCGGATAGAGCCGGCGATACTGTTCATCGAGACTGGCGATCCGGAAGCGGATGCCCTGCGCCTGGCCCATCAGTACATCGACCTGCTGCAAGGTCTGGGTGATCGCCTCCAGTTCGGGAAAGCCGATCGTCTCAAGGTTCTTCGCCTGGTTGATCAGGCTCTGTGCCTCGTTCTGAAGCGAGCGGATCTGGTTGTTGATCTGTTGCAGCGTGCGCGCGGCGGTGAGCAGGTTCTGCCCGTAGTTCGATGGATCGAACACGACGAAGGCATGAGCAGGCCGGCTCGGCACCGACATCTCGATGGCAAGCACACCCGCCGCGGCCATGGCGAGCGCGGCAGCGCCAGTAATCGTGCGGGGACGAAACGTGATTCTCATAGGACTTCTCCTGCAGGCTGGGGATTTGAACGGGGATTTTTGCAAGGAAACGCGCGCACCAGGTCGGCCGCCCAGGCGGTGCCGGCCGCGGCGAGGAAGCGGGCGAGAAAGTCTTTGCTACCGTGCGCGGCAAGCTGGGCACCGATGCGGGCCTGCGCGTCCGGATCCGAAGCGCCGCAAAGCGCGAGCGCAACCGGACCAAGGCCAAGTTCGAACAGCCGATTGCCGCGTGCCGATTGCAGGTAGTAGTGGCGCTTGGGAGCCGCCCGGCTGATCAGTTCGATCTGGCGCGCATTGAGCCCGAAACGCTCGTAGACGTCCCGGCTTTGCGGTTCGATCGCGCGGTCGTTGGGCAGCAGTATCCGCTGCGGACAGCTTTCGAGGATGGCCGGGGCAATCGCCGAGCCGGCGATATCGGCCAGGCTTTGCGTCGCGAAGATGACCGCGACGTTCCTCTTGCGCAGCACTTTGAGCCATTCGCGGATCCGCGCAGCGAACAGGGGATGATCGAGGAATATCCAGGCTTCATCGAGGATGAGCAGCGTCGGGCGGCCGTCGAAGCGCTCCTCGAGACGGTGGAACAGATAAGTCAGCACCGGCGCCACTGCGCTCGCCTGCCCCATCAGCGTCTCAGTCTCGAAGCACTGCACATTCGTCAGACGAAGCGATTGCTCCGCAGCGTCGAGGAGCCGCCCGTAAGGCCCGTCGATCGTATAGGGAGACAGCGCCGTGCGCAGCGCATTGGATTGCAGCAGCAGTGCGAGCCCCGTGATTGTCCGTTCCTCCGCCGGCGCCGAGGCGAGGCTGCCCAGGGCCGACCAGAGCTGATCCTTGATCTCGGGGGTGACCGTGACGTTTTCCTGCGCAAGCAAGGCGGCAAGCCATTCGGCCGCCCATGCCCGCTCGGCGGGTTCGTCGATCCCGCGCAAGGGCTGGAAGGCCAAGGCGTCGGCACCATCGCCGCCGAGACCCAACGCATGGTGCGCCCCGCCCATCGCGAGCACCGCCGCGCGCGCCGAAAGGCCCTTGTCGAAGATGTAGATCTGGGCCTCCGCGTAGCGCCGGAACTGGAGGGCGATCAGGGCCAGCAGCACCGATTTGCCCGCCCCGGTCGGTCCCGCCACCAGCATGTGACCAACATCACCGATGTGGGTCGCCAGGCGAAACGGTGTCGATCCGGATGTCTGCGCGTAAAGCAGCGGAGGACCGCCGAAATGCGCATTGCGCGCCGGGCCTGCCCAGACCGCCGGGAGCGGCATGAGATGCGCAAGGTTCAGCGTGTGAACGAGCGGTTGGCGGACATTGGCGTAGACATGGCCGGGAAGCGAGGAGAGCCAGGCCTCGACCGCATTGACGCGCTCGCGGATCGTCGTGAAGCCGAGACCGCCCAGGATCCGTTCGATCTTGCGAACCTTGCGTTCTGCTGCCTCGCGCTCGGCATCCATGACGGTGATCGTGGTGGTGAGATAGCCGAAAGACACATGATCGCCGCCAAGCGCCTGGAGCGCGAGATCGGCATCGGCGACCTTGTTGTCTGCATCGCTGTCGAGAAGCTGCGCGGGGCTGTTGTACATCACCTCGCGCAGCAGCGCCGTCAGCGACTTGCGCTTGTTGAACCATTGCCGGCGCACCCTCGTGAGCGCCTTTGTCGCCTCGGCCTTGTCGAGCGCGATGAAGCGCGTGACCCAGCGGTAGCCGAAATCCTGGTGGTTGAGCGCATCGAGAAGCCCGGGCCGGCTGACATTGGGAAAACCCAGGACACTGAGCGTGCGGATATGCTTGTCGCCGAGCCGTGGTTCCAGGCCGCCCAGCAGCGGCGTATCGACGAGGAGGCCGTCGAGGTACATCGGCGTTTCGGGGACGGCGACGTCATGGGGGCGCTGAGAAATCGTGCCATGAAGGTACGTGAGCGTTTCGGCGCTGGAAAGCGCGCGCACTTCCGGCATGAAGCCCTCGAAGAGGTCGAGCACGCGGTTCGTCTCGGCAACGAAACCGGCAAGCGCGCCGCGCCAGTCCCTTCCCTTTGTTTCGTCCGAGCGCTCGACCAGCGAGCGACCCGCCGCGTCCTGGCTGTCGGCCGGCGGCAGCCAGGTGAGCGTCAGAAAGTAGCGGCTTTCAAAGTGCGCGGCCTCTGAGAGAAAGGCCGCGCGCCGTTCCTGATCGACGAGCCAGCTCGCTGCGTCGGGAAACACGCTATCCGGATAGGCGGCCGCCTCGCGCCGCTCGGCTTCGAAGAACAGCGCCCAGCCCGATCCGAAGCGCCGCAACGCGTTATTGGCGCGCGCCGCGATTGAGACGAGTTCGGCCTCGGTCGCCGATTCCATATCGGGGCCGCGGAATTCGAGAACCCGCAGGAAACTGCCGTCCTTGTTGAGGATCACGCCCGGCGCGACCAGCGCCGCCCAGGGAAGGCGATCGGCAAGGCGCGCGGCGCGGCTGCGGTATTCGGCAAGGTTCAGCATGCCAGATATCCCTTCTGGCGCAGATGGCGAAGCAGGACCGGCGCAAAGTCGGGATCGCGCCGGGCGGCAAGAACGGCAAGGCTGTGCCCGGCCGCCCAGATGATGAGGCCCGCCAGCCATTGCTGGAGACCGAGGCCGACGGCGGCAGCCAGCGTGCCATTGAAGATGGCGATACCGCGCGGCGCGCCCCCAAGGAGAATCGGCGCGCCCAGGCTCGCATGGACTGGCACTTCGAAGCCTTCGATATGCTGGTCGGCCCAGGTCATGCGATCAGCGCTCCGCCGCCGAAGCTGAAGAAGGAGAGAAAGAAGCTCGAAGCGGCAAACGCGATCGACAGGCCGAAGACGATCTGGATCAGCCGCCGAAAACCGCCGGCCGTTTCGCCGACGGCCAGGGTCAGGCCGGTCACAATGATGATGATCACGGCAACGATCTTGGCCACCGGCCCCTGCACCGACTCCAGCACCTGCTGGAGCGGCTCTTCCCAGGGCATGCCCGAACCGGCGGCATGGGCCTGGCCAGTCACCGCGAGCGAGAGGACCAGCACGCAGCCTGCGCCGAGCGCTCTGCGGCCTGCGGAAAAAGCGGCGTGACACGTCTCCATGGGATCAATCTCCTGTGCTTTGGGCGGAAGGAAGCAGATCGAGCAGCCGATAGTCGCTGCTGTCCGGATCGAGCCCGGCCACGCGCGCGATGGTCTCTATCCGGCGCTCCAGGCCGCGTCCGGAAATGAAGACGATCATGTCGATGGCATCGGCTATGAGCGGCCGGGGCACGCGCACCACCGCCTCCTGCACCAGGCTCTCGATCCGGTAGAGCGCGGATCTCGCGCTGTTGGCATGGACAGTGGCGATGCCGCCCGGATGCCCCGTGTTCCAGGCCTTGAGCATGTCGAGGGCCTCGGGCCCGCGCACTTCGCCCACGATGATGCGGTCGGGCCGAAGACGCAGCGTCGAGCGCACGAGATCGGCGATGGTGACGGCCCCGAACCGGGTGCGCAGCGCCACGGTGTCCGGTGCGGGGCTTTGCAGCTCGCGGGTATCCTCGATGAGGATCACCCGCTCGTCGAGCTCGGCCATTTCCGCCAGAAGCGCATTGGCAAGCGTCGTCTTGCCCGAACTCGTGCCGCCGGCCACCAGAATGTTCTTCCGGTCGCGCACGGCCCGCCCGAGCAGCCGCGCGGCTTCGGTCGGCACGATGCCGGCCGATGCATAGTCGGCCAGGGTATAGATGCGCGCGGCCGGCTTGCGGATCGCAAAGCACGGCGCCGGCGAGACCGGCGGCAACAGGCCTTCGAACCGCTCGCCCGCGCCGTGGCCATGAGCAGGCAGTTCTGCGGAAACAATCGGCCGCTCGGCGTGGACTTCGCCGCGCCCATGCGAGGCAACCAGGCGGATGATCCGCTCGACTTGCGCAGCGCCGAGCCGAAGGCCGGTGTCCACCCTGCCCTGCCCGAGGATGTCGAGACGCAGTGCGCCGTCGGGATTGACCATGATTTCGATGACGCCGGGATCGCCAAGCGCCGCCGCGATCGCCGGTCCCATCGCGGTGCGCAGCATGGCGCGCGAGCGGGCCGCAGAGAGAGCGGCGCTCATTGGTCGCGCCCCTGTTCGAGCGTGCGCTGACCGGCTGCGATCTTGCGCGCGACCTGCGAAAGGAAAGCCTCGAACCGCTTCGCGCCGGCTGCGCGTCCCGCTTGGTCGCCTGCTGCCAATGGGGGATTGATCGTCAGCTCATAGCGGATGAAGAGGGCAAGCGTTTCAAGTTCGATGTGGCTGTCCCGCACGAGCCGGTCGAGCAGGCCGGCAATGCGGTCGAGCCGCTGACCGAACCGGTCATCGAGAGCCGAGCGGCCCTTGCGGTCGAGCCAGGCCGTTACGGCCTCCGCCAGGATGGCAGATTTAGTCACGCCGGGCTTCTTGGCCAGGACTTCCAGCCTCTTGCTCACGTCGCCGGGCAGGAACAGCTGATGGCGGATCTTGCCTGCCATCGTCACAGCCCCAGCTCGACTTCGTCAGGATGACGTTCGGCCGCCGCGATTCCGTAGGCAGTCCGGACCACGGCGTGCTGGCGGCTCTGGTCCATGGCCTTCTGCTCGGCCGCAATGTCGTCGTCCTCGGCGCCCATGCCGAGCGGATCCGTGGTCACCTCGGCTTCGGCGGGCGGTGTTTCGATCTCATGGCCGGGCTCACGCGCCTGTTCGGGGCCGCCGGTTTCGGCGCTCTCGGGCTCGCCTTCCTGCGCCTGCAGCCGTTCGTCGGCATGAGCGACCTGCTTGGCCCAATCGTCGGGCCGTGCCGGCGGCAGGTCGCGGCAGCCTTCAGGATCGAGGCCGGGCGGCGGGAGCACGCGGCCGGAAAAGGCCTCATCCTCGAAGTAGCGCAGTTTCTTCGCGCGAATGGGAGCCATGCCCGAGACCAGCACCAGTTCCTCGCTGGCGGGAAGCTGCATGACTTCACCGGGCGTCAGGAGCGCGCGCGCCGTCTCCTGCCGGCTGACCATGACATGCGAGAGCCACGGCGCGAGGCGGTGCCCGGCATAGTTGCGCATCGCGCGCTGCTCGGTCGCTGTACCCAGGGCATCGGAAACGCGCCTGGCGGTGCGCTCGTCGTTCGTGGCGAAGGCGACGCGCACATGGCAGTTGTCGAGAATCGAATTGTGCTCGCCGTAAGCCTTTTCGATCTGGTTCAGGCTCTGCGCGATGAGGAACGCACGCACGCCATAACCTGCAAGGAAGGCAAGACTGGTTTCAAAGAAGTCCAGCCGGCCCAGCGCAGGGAACTCGTCGAGCATCAGCAGCAGCCTGTGACGCGAACTGGCCATCTCTTGCACACCGTGCTCTGCATGGAGCTGCTCGGTCAGGCGCCGGCCGATCTGGTTGAGGATGAGGCGCACCAGCGGCTTGGTGCGGCTGATGTCCGAGGGTGGCACCACCAGGTACAGCGATACCGGGTGCTTGCCTTCGATCAGGTCCGCTATGCGCCAGTCGGAGGCGGCCGTCACCGCCGCGATCATGGGGTCGCGGTAGAGGCCAAGGAACGACATGGCCGTCGACAGAACACCCGAGCGTTCGTTTTCCGACTTGTTCAGCACCTCACGCGCGGCCGAGGCAACGACCGGATGCACCCGAGGAGCCTTGTCGGTCCCGAGATGATTGGTGACCATCATCGCGCGCAGGGTGGCCGCGAACGGGCGCTGCGGATCGGAGAGGAAAGATGCAACGCGCCCCAGGGTCTTTTCTTCCTCGGCATAGAGCACATGGAGAATCGCGCCGACGAGCAGCGAGTGGCTGGTCTTTTCCCAATGGCCGCGCCTCTCGATCGCGCCTTCGGGATCGACGAGAATATCCGCGATGTTCTGGACGTCGCGCACCTCGCATGCGCCGCGCCGGACCTCGAGCAGCGGGTTGTAGCGCGCAGAGGCGGCGTCGGTCGGATTGAAGAGGAGGCAATGCGAAAAGCGCGCGCGCCAGCCGGCCGTCAGCTGCCAGTTTTCTCCCTTGATGTCGTGGACGACCGTGGATCCGGACCAGCCGAGAAGGGTCGGGATGACCAGGCCCACGCCCTTGCCCGAGCGCGTCGGCGCAAAGGCCATGACATGTTCCGGACCGTCGTGGCGCAGATAGGCCGCGCCCATTCGCCCGAGGAAAACACCGCGTTCGGCAAACAGGCGGGCTTTTCGGATTTCCTGGATTTGTGCCCAGCGTGCCGAACCGTACGTGGTGACATGCCGCCGCTGACGCGCCCGCCAGAGCGAGCCGAAAATGGCCGCTCCGCAGCCGGCCAACCCGCTGGCGGCTGCGATCGCGCCGGCCTTGTCAAAGACGCTCGGCGCATAGGCATCGTAGTGAAACCACCAGCCGAACAGGGCCCATGGGGCATAGACCGGGACATTGAAGAGCCTGAACCACGCTGCTCCAAGTTCGGGCTGATAGGCCAGCGATGCTGCGGCCCACTGCGTCGCGAACCACACGCCGGAAACAGTGATGGCCATCACCACCAGCATCTGGCCGATCAGGAGTTTGGTAGGCGTCATGCGGGGCCTCCGCCCGCATCGGGAATCGATTCCGCGGGCTCGGTGCCGAGATTCGCAAATTCAGGGCCGGAAGAGCAGATACCCGCTGGTGCCGCAGGCTCCCTCTTCAGGGAATCTCAGCTCGTCATGACGGCGCACCGGCATGCTGCCAGGAATTTCGCACGGTCGCGACAGTGGGCGAATCGAGACCCATCCGGGCCAACCAAGGCGGCGCACCTGGGCTGAACGCTATCGCCGTTCAGCAGATCGGGCGCAGCATCTGCGGATTTCAGGTGACCGCTTATGCGGCCGATATTTCATGTCGAGCCCGGCACGACCTTGACGGAAAGGTCGTGCCGGGAAGTTGGGTCTATTACTCGACAGTCAAACTCGATTTCAGTGCGATAGGGTTGGCGATGTTGTAGTAGTTGGGCGACGTTGCCATGACGGCTGCGTGGATTTCCTCGAACTGCTCGGGAGTTCCGTCACCCTTGATGCGAACCGTGTAGGCGAGGGTTTCGTATCCGCGCGCCACGGCATCGTCGAGGCCGAGGAAGCCGCGCAGGTCGATGTCGCCAGCCGTCTCGATCTCGAGGCTTTCGAGCGTGATACCCCGCAAGGCGCATTGCGCTACATAGCCCACCGTCATGCATGCATTGAGCGCGGCGATCAGGTGCTCCTGCGGATTGGGGTAGCGGTTCGAGCCGCCGAGTTCGCAAGGCTCGTCGATGTCGATCGTGAACGGACGCTCCACGTGCTCGCCTGCCATGTCGAAACCGTCCACCCGGCTGCGGCTGTGCGTCTGTCCCTGCCATTGGGTCGAAACGCGCCAGCGGGTCGCTCCATTGGCGGGATCGGCGGCAACGCCCGACACCAGTTGCTTGAGGTCGTCGACATTGATGCCGTTGACGATTTCGGGACGGGTCGTTTCGGTCATGGTATTCATGTTTCTTCTCCTTCTCCTGCAAATTGACACGGGCAGTTTCACTTCAGACCGGCGAGGGCCTGCCCGATGCGGTTCATCTGCTCTTCGGTGACCATTTCGCTCAGCACCTTGCCGAAGTGCGGGTGGTGAGCGCCGGAATGGATGTACTGCCAGCGGTAGGCCTTGAGGAACGCGGCCTCGATTGCTTGCCTTTCGGCGGCATTGACCGGACGGCCGCACGTCTCGGCGAAGTAGGCCGCATCGGCCGCCGCCTGCACCTGCAGAATGCCGTCGACCGCCGCGACGAGCGCGATGAAGTCGTCGACGCCCTGGTCCCGCTCCGCCTCGCTGACGCTGGCGTCGTGCCGCTTCAGCTCCAACTCGTCGAGGATCGCGTGCTGGCTCTCTTCCTTCCAGTGATAGAGGAAGACGTCCTTCCAGAGCGGCGAGAGATGCCTGTCGGAATCGATGCTCTGCCGGTAGTGAGCCTGGGTGAACAGTTCGATGTCGAGCGTGAGCATCAGGACGGCCCAGGTGCTCTTGCTGAGAACCGCGCCGGCAACGCCGTCCGGATCGATGTCGAAACGGTAGCCTGCGGGCATCACTGTGCCGATCATCCCGTCGATGCGGCGGAACAGGGCCTGGTGCTTGAGTTCCTCGTCACTGAAGCGCACCAGCGCTTCGAGAGCGACCTGGTCGCCGAACCAGTAATCCCGGCTCAGTTCGAGGATCTTGGCGTTGATGTAGCGTTCGACGAGCCCGAAGATGTTGGCGTAGGTCCAGCCTTGAATCTGGCTGACGAAACGCTTCTCTTCTTCGGACAGGCCCGGAAATTCATCGACGAGCGAGAGGCCGTCGGGAAGGAACTTCTCGCTTCGGTCGAAGCTGCGGCCGCGAATGACATCGTCTTCGATGTCCCAGCGGACTCTTTTCGAAGCGCTGATGCACCGTTCATAGCGGTTGGCTTCCTTGATTTCGCACATCGCGTTCATTGTCTTTCTCCTTTGGGGACTGGCGGCGCATCAATGCCGCCCTGGCCCCAATTCTAGGTTGCTCGTCCGGTCTGATCAGGGCCGTTTGCGACAGAACCGATCCATTCGTGCCAGAATTGATCTGGGGTCGGGGCACAGCTCACTGCACCGGGCTGATGCTTTGTTTTGGTCTCGCGGCGCGGTTCGATCTATGATCACCCTGCCGGCAGGTCTGACTGAAACACCTGATCGCGAGGGAGAGGCGGGCGATGGACGCGCTTTCGGACGTATTGCGCATCGCAAGACTGAAGGGAGGCGTATTCCTCCATGCCGAATTCACCGAGCCGTGGTGCATCGCGGCCCAGATGGTGCCGGAGCTGTGCGCACCCTTCATGGGACCGGTCGAGCACCTCATCCCCTATCACTACGTCGTCGAAGGCGAACTCCTGGTGCGGATCGCGGACGGTGACGTCGAACCCGTGCGGCTAGGGGCCGGCGAAGTCGTGCTCGTTCCGCACAACGACGTGCATCTCATGGGGAGCGCGATCCGCGGCACGCCTGTTCCTGCAGGGGACATCATCTGCCCTCCCCAGGGTTGCGGCCTGTTCTCGGTGCGACATGGCGGGGGCGGGAAGGCAGCCCGCGTCGTATGCGGTTTCCTCGGCTGCGACGGAGCCAGGAACAACCCTGTCCTCTCCACCCTGCCGCCGTTGCTCGTCCTCAATGTCGATGAAGGCGGCGGAGCGGAGTGGATCCGCTCAACCTTCCAGTTCGCGGCCGATGAGGTGGCAAGCGGGCGTCCGGGATCGGAGGCAGTGCTGTCGAAGCTGTCCGAACTGCTCTTCGTCGAGGCGATCCGGCGCTATTCGCTGGCGATGCCCGAAGGACAGACGGGCTGGCTCGCGGGCCTGCGCGATCCGTACGTGTCACGCGCAGTTGCGCTTTTTCATGGCGATCTCGCGCGTCCGTGGACGATCGATGATCTGGCACGTGAGGTGGGATTGTCCCGCTCGGCACTCGCGGAGCGTTTCGTCAGACTGCTGGGCGTGCCGCCAATCCAGTACCTTGCCAACTGGCGCATGCAGGTCGCCTCGCAGGAACTGCGCAATACGGCAGCTTCGCTGGCGCAGATCGCCAACGTCGTAGGCTACGATTCCGAGGCGGCCTTTTCGCGGGCGTTCAAGCGGGCGTTCGGCAGCGCACCGGCAAGCTGGCGCAAGAGCGCCGTGTCTGCGCAAGCAGCATGAGCGGGCCACCGCCACTCGAGGCCCTGATCCTTGCCCTGCCGGAAACCGCCGGCTCGGCGCTTTACGGCATGATCGACGTGCTCTCCGCCACGGGCACGCTGTGGGAACAACTCGTCGCAGAGGATACCGGCGCGCGGCGAATAGTGCCGCGAATTGTGGCGCACACATCGCATGCATTTGACTGCGGAAACCGCATTCCCGTCCAGCCCGACTTCAGCGTCGGCGACAATCCCCAGGCAGATGTCATCATTCTTCCGGAACTCTGGCTGGCGCCGGACGATGACATGCATGGGCGGCACCGAGAGGTCGTCGAGTGGATCCGGTCTCGATACCTCGGCGGCAGCATCATCTACACGGCATGTTCCGGCTCGGTTCTGCTGGCTGCCTCAGGCTTGCTCGATGGCCGCGAGGCAACCTCGCATTGGGCCTACCGGGATCTGTTCCGGACGCGTTTCCCGCAGGTATCGTTCCGGCCGGAACCGAACCTTGTGTTTGCCGATCGAACGGGACGGATTGTGACCGCCGGAGGAACCACGTCATGGCATGACCTCGCAATCCACATCATCTCCCGCCATTGCAGTCCGGGCGAGGCTCTGCGCATCGCCAAGATCTACCTGCTCAAGCTGCACGGTGAGGGACAGCTCCCCTACACAAGCCTCGTGCGTCGCCAACCGCATGCCGATTCCATCGTGCGCCGGGCCGAGGATCTGCTACGCGAACATTTCCGCGAACTCACGGCCCTGTCGCTGGTCATCGCCGAATGCGGTATTCCCGAGCGTAGCCTCAAGCGCCGCTTCAAGGCGGCAACGGGATTGACCCTGATCGCGTACATCCAGAACCTGCGCATCGAGGAGGCCAAGCGTCTGCTTGAATGTGAGGATATCTCCGTCGAAGAGGTTGCCGTGGCCGTCGGGTATGAGAACTGCGCCTTTTTCCGGCGCCTTTTCAAGCGATGCAGCGGGCTGACGCCAGGTGAGTACAGGAGGATGTTCGCCTCGATCGGCGTAACGCCTGCTATCGAGGGGTGAAGGTGAACAATTCGTGATGATGGCGCAGATGTCAAACGACGAGCGCGGTATGGACGCGAGGTCCTGGCTGGAGCGCCGCCACGCAGACCTCCGCACAGCGGGTTAGTGCCTGGCGGCGATTTCAGCCTCGAGTCTGGCGAAGGGCCCAATGGTCACAAGCAACCAGCCTTCACTCCCACCATTGCGCTCTTCGGCTTGCGGCTCGAGCGCAGATTGCACTGCTCGAGCGGCGGCGCAAGGTGCAACGAGGGCGCAATGGACCGTTCACGGGCCGTGGCTCGGTCATCCGATGGTCTCGAGTGCAGGCGGAAGCGCGAAACCAGGCCGGCCAAGTCGTCCGCTTCGCTTGCGAGGCTGCGAGATGCCGCAGTGCTTTCCTCGACCATGGCGGCGTTCTGCTGGGTCATCCGGTCCATTTCCCCCACGGCCACGTTCACCTGCTGCAGATTGACTGCCTGCGTCTCCGTTCCGGAGGCGATCTGCTCGATCGACCCGTTTATGGCACCGATATTGCCGACGATCTGTTCGAACAATTCGCCCGCCTCACCCACGAGGCGAACGCCCTGGGACACCTGACTGCTCGAGGTCGTGATCAGCGTCTCGATGTCTTTTGCAGCGTCAGCCGAACGCTGCGCCAGCGCCCGCACCTCGTTGGCAACCACCGCGAAGCCCTTTCCGGCCTCACCCGCACGCGCGGCTTCGACCCCTGCATTGAGCGCCAGGAGGTTGGTCTGGAAGGCAATGCCGTCAATCACCGCGACGATCTGGCCGATCTCCTGAGAACTCTTCTCGATGGCATCCATCGCCGTAATGGCGTTGCGCACGATCTGCCCGCCGTCAACGGCCTCTTGCTGAGTCGACCCAATTGTATTCTTGACATCGCCGACATTGTTCGCGGTGTTGCGGATGCGCGCAGTCGTCTCGCGCATGGCGGCCGAAGTTTCTTCAAGTGCAGCGGCCTGTTCCTCGGTGCGCTGTGCAAGATCCTCCGATGCCCTGCGGATTTCGGATGAACTGACGTGAACGCTTTCGGCCGTGTCCGCCACTTTGGATAGATTCCTCTCGAGACCTTCCACTGTGGCGTTGAAGGCTCTGCGGAGGCCTTCATACTGCTCGGCGAAGGGCTCGATGATCGAATAGGTAAGATCGCCAGCCACCAGCCGTTTGAGGCCCGCTTCGAGCCCGATGACGACTTCTTGCTGCTGTTGCTGGGACAGGGCGAGCGCATGGTCGGCTTCTCGCTTGGCGACGGCCGCTTCCTGGAAGTGAACCACCGATCGCGCCATTGCGCCAATCTCATCTCCGCGGCTTGCGCCGGGAACCGTATTGTCGAGCTTGTCCCGGACCAGATCGCCCATTGCGGCATTAAGCTTGCGGATTGTGGAAATGATGTCGTGCGTGATGGCCCAGCTCAGGATCAAGAGGAGCAGCATCAGGCCGCCGACGGTGACCGCCGACGTGTTGCGCTGGGAAACGGCGTCGGCGGCTTTGCGCGTGGCGCTGCCAAGCAAGTCTTCAGCCATCGCGTCTTCGGTATGCTTCAATGTCTGCATCTTTTCCGTCGCCGTCTTGAACCACAGGCCGGCATTTTGCCCGCCAGCTCCGGAAAACGCCTTCTGCCGCCACTGCTCCACCTGAGCGAAGATGGGCTGGGCCTGCGTCGTCTCGATCTTCGCACGGATGCCGGGACGGGCGACGGCTTTCACCGCTTCCAGATCCGCGTCTTCCCGCGCGACAATCTGTGCAAATTTGACAAGCGTCACGCTATTCCAACCCGCGCCGAAGCCCATAGCCCCTACGGCTCGCTCAAGTCCCGCCTGGTCTTTGGCAATCAGATAAAAGTAGTAGGCGGAAATATCCTGCAACGAATCCGGATCGCGCACTTGCGTGAGCACCGCGCGAATGGAGTGGAAAAATGCCACGTCGATCCCGGTGAAAAAAGTGGCGGCAACTGCCGGCTCGATCGAGCGTCCATCAACCTTGGCGCGCATCTCATCGACTTTGCCGGCAGCTAGCAGCGCATCTTGCAGGGCTCGGTTGAACTTCGGATCGATGCGATCGACGTCGTTCTCGTCGATCACTTTGCGCAGCCCAGCAAGCTGCTCGTCAGCCTTCCGCCGCTGGTTCAGCAAAACATCGCCAAATTGCGTTCCATCGCTGCTGATATATCCGACACTCGCGCCGCGCTCGACCTGCAATTCATGAACGAAAGCGCTAGCGGCAATGGCCACTTTCGTTATCGCGACAAGTTGATTCTGTTCGGTCGCCTGCTTGTCCAGGCGCTGGACTTCGAGCGAGGCTGTGAACAGAAGGGCTGCCAGCGGCAGCAACACGAGTCCCAGTATCTTGGTCCGAATGGTAATCCGTTGCAGCAGCGCCATAATCATCATCTGGCATCCTTTTTTTACGCATTCTTCGTGCGGTGACCCAGCCGCCCGTATGACCGAGAATGGTAAATATCCTGTGGCAAGGGCTCTATGGCTGCTGCATCGGCAAGCGCTGACCCCGTCGAAATTACTGCGGAAAGCCCCTACGACCACCGCCCCACGCCCTCGGTTCGGCCCGGCACACGTACTCCCGGTTGCGGCGCCCCGAAGTCTTGCTCAATACCGGCCTATCGTCGCTGCCAGGTGACGATGAATGATCGACAGCGATCATGGAACAGTTTCGAGCCCGGAAACGGCGGCTCTGTCTGCGGCCACGATCTTACTCAAGCGAAACGCCAGTCCACCCAATAGCGCGAGGGCGCACGATCACGACGCCATTCTTGTCGAGCCGGAACATACCCATAGGCACATTAGTTGATGAATGATTGTGGACTTTCGTTCACAGCCTGAAGAAGGAATGATGAAATGCGAGGTATCCTCGGCCTCATCGTAACCGTGGTGGTGATCGTGATCTTGCTGAGAATTCTGGGCGTAATGTAGCACTTTCACCGACCCTGCAATGCGCGTATTCGAATCTGCACGATGTGAATCGCCAATGCGTTTCGAAGCCGATAGGCGAGCGAAACCCACGGGAGTGGGTGGATGGGTGGGGTCAGGTCCCGCGCCGATGCACAAAGAATGAACCGATGGCGGCTTTCAGACTCCCGGCAATGAGCGTTAAACGTCCATGTCGGCGGGGCTATGACTGTCTTGACTCGAACCACTCGGCCACGTCCCGCTCGCTCAGTTTTCCAGCGGCAAGCTTGAGCACCATGTGAACAGCTTCCTCCGGCTCGAATGAGACACGGATATCGTTCAAGACCAGAAACAAACGGGCGAGCACCCAAGCAGTACGCTTGTTGCCGTCCACAAATGGATGGCTACGCGCGACTCCATATGCGTATGCGGCGGCCAACGTGCACAATTCTGTTTCGCCATAGACCCACTGGTTGCGAGGGCGAGCAAGCGCCGAGTCCAGTGCAGGAGCGTCCCTCAGGCCGATCGGCCCACCATGCTCGGCGAGTTGGCGATCGTGAATGGCAAGCGCCAACTCGGTCTCGATCCAGACCGGCTCGTGTGATTGCATCGTCTTACTTGGCTAGAACGCGCAGGATATCCCTGTCTTCACGCATGATCCGTTCTGCCAGGGCCATCTTGGCTTCGAATGAAGGGTCTGCGGCGGTAATCCGGATACCTTCCGGCGTTTCCGAAACGTACAGTGTGTCGCCCACGCTCGCGCGAAGCTTGGCGAGCAGTTCCTTGGGTAGCACGACCCCGGCAGAATTGCCGATTTTGGTTATCTTGAGACTCGCGTTCATACAATGGTTATAACATAGAAAGTGCCAATCTCAAGAGGCGCATCCTTCACAGTGGCCAGCCGGCCCTTGGAGCAGCACCATGGCTGATCAGCCTCGTGTTGGGTTACTCGCGCTTCCTGTTCACCCGCGATGTGGTGCATCAGGATCTGCAGACGCTGCTGCGTTGTCGCATGCAGGCCTTCGAGGCGCCCGGCGGCGTGCCGATCGAGATCCTCTACGACCGCGTCAAAGTCGGCGGTCGCAGTCAAACGGCACAGACGTCTGCCCTATCGGACCGCTAGCGGCAGTCTGCGAGCCCATAGAGCCGATTTTTCGGGGGCCTAGCGCCGCCAGGGCGCATCCGCCCGCAGAAGCCGGCCAAGATCGCGGCGCGCCCACATGTTCAAAAGCGAGATGGTGATTTTCAGCTGCACGCGCGCGGTTTCATTCGCCGTGAAGATCGGATCGTAGCGGTCGGCGGCGACTTTCGGATCTGGCACTTCGCGTAGGATGGCCGGCGGGGCGGTCGTCATGTGCAGGGCCGACATCATCACATGCAATTCCAGATGCTGGGCGAGCTCGCGTCGATCGAGAATTGGTGCCCCCGCGCGGGCATATTAGTCGACGAAGAGATCAAGCAATTCGTCAAGATGCCCGATCATGCGTTTCGGGCTCCGCCGCGCCTATGCAGCCCCAGATCGATGAGGCCACGGACATCTGCCCGACGCTGCCCCAATCGATCAGTCCGGACCGGAGCGCGCCGTCCGGTTCTCGCCAGGCGATCGTTGGTCATGCTCTCAATCTGATACACGGCTTCAAGGTCGGCGGCATCAGCGACCCTGTCGAAAATCGACACGGGCGGGAAGATCGAGGATTCCATCCGTTCTAAAATCGCAACCGCCGCGATACACGATCTGTGTCGGCTGAAGACTTTCCGGGCGACGCTATTTCGGATGCCGGGCGGCCAATGCAATGCCTGCCAGATTTTGTTCGCGCTTCGCTATCCACCCTCCCCATGGGATCTTTCAGGAATGGTACTTCGCACCTTCTGCGGAGGCGCGGACTCGCCCTACCAAGGTCCGCCAGCACGAAAGAACGGGAAGCGCTTCACGACGCCATCGATGATGTGGTTCTCGAATTCAAGGCGGATTTCCTCAGCACCTTCGCTGGTGGTGCAGACAAGATGCGTCCCTCCTGACTGCAGGGGTTCGATCGCGCTGATGCTTACGCCATGCTTCAGGCAAGTCGCGACGACTTGCTCTTCGGGAAGCGACAGGTTCAGCGCCCGGCTCATGGTGCGGATTCCAGAGATTGGGACGAAAGGCTGCGCATCGCCTGTTCAACCCTCGCATACCCATCTGGGCTGCCGATGGCGATATCGATCGGCCGCCCGCCCAAGCGTTCATCGAAACCATTGAGGAAGCTGAGAGCAGCCACGCGGCCACCCAGCAATACGAAAGCGAGGTGACTGATCTCACCTTGCCTCCTCGCGCATTCGCGGGACAGAGCCGGCCCCCTCCTGCGAAACGCGGTCCGCCCGGACTTGATCTGCGGGGCAGGAGCTTCACTCACAAGCCGCACTCCGCGGGCTGGTTGTCAAAGCCATCCAAAGCGGCCACGCCCGAACGCCGGCGCCAACTCGTTGCTGCCGCGGCTCCGGCGTCCCGTTGGAAAACTTCAATGCCGCGCGCGAAAGCGTCGGCGTGGGCCTGATGGACCGCGCGTGATTGGCGGTCGTCAGCCGAGGCTGCACGCATCAATGCTCTCTGGTGATCGAAATAGCTGCGGTTGAGATCCATGCGCGCTCTCCACTTGTAAGCGGGAGCACGGCCGGTCTCTCAGTCGCGGTCGCCTACATAGCTGCATTCCGCGATGGTTATAATATGGACACAATTCGAAAAATTGCAACTAAAATGCGATAATCAAAATATATTTTGATTCGCTCATAAGGTATATATCGTTCAGAGAAAAATTAACGATAGGGGTCGCTGAAAATATTTACGCCTATTAATGGGGCGTATCCAATTCTTTTCGCGAAGATTTTTCGTCAAATAGGCATTTAATCTTCTTTATTGTTTTGCAATATTTGTATGGAAAAGATTCATTATTATTCCCTCTTCCTCTGCAGGAGGAACACCGGGGATGACCCGCCTCGGGTCCCCGCCGGCGATCCTGTCAATCGTGCAGAGGCATCGACTCAAGATCGACCTTTCAGCCTTCGAGAAGTTCGAGAAGCCTGGCCGTCTTGATCGTGGCGAATGTCGAGAAAGCGTCGGAAATGGCATAGGGCAGGAGAATGCGCTCCCCCACTTTCATGGCGCCGCACGAATAGACGACATTGGGGACATACCCTTGTCGCTCGGCAATTTCCGGCTGGACGAGCGGTAGGCGCGAGCGGCCGATCACGCGCGAGGGATCATGCTTGTCCAGCAGAACGGCGCCAATCGAATAATGGCGCACGGGTCCGACGCCGTGAGTGAACAGAAGCCAGCCCTCGTCAAGCTCGATGGGTGAGCCGCAATTGCCGATCTGGACGAACTCCCACGGATACCTGGGCTTCACGATCACCTGGCCGAGCCCCCAATCGTGCAGAGTGTCGGAGGTGATGAGGTGGAGGCTTTCATTGTCGTGGCGCGCGATCATCGCGTAGCGCCCGCCGATCTTGCGCGGAAACAGTGCCATGCCCTTGTTGCGCGACGCGGCGCCTTTGAGCGGCGCGAGGCGGAACGAAAGGAAATCGCTGGTTTCCAGCAGTTCCGAACGAATGCCCCGGCCGCTGTAGGCGGTATAGGTCGCATAATAGGTGGTTCGTCCCTCGTCTCTGAATGCCACGAAGCGGGCGTCCTCGATCCCGTTCGCCTGCATGTCGGTCACGGGGAAAATCACCCGCTCGGCAATATCGCTGTCGGGATCGAAAGTGAGTTCGAGATGATCGCCGAGGCGAGCCGTCACTTCCGGCGTGCTGGCAAGCCGCTCGGGAGGGTCGATGAGGACCCGTCCGTCGGCAGCCAGGATTCCGGACCGGAAGGTCAGGGACGAGATGTGGCCTTCGCCGACCGCGCGCAGGCTGAGGATGAAGCGGCTGCAACCCTCGGCCAATCCCGACTGGTCCGGATGCGGGACGATGCTGGGGTTGAACAGGGCGGCGGCCTCGAAACTGTACTCGTGGAGGAAATAGGCGCCGACAAGCTGGCGCTGCGCTTTGGAGAAGGTCGCGTGGCTGGCAAAGGCATCTTCCATTTGCCCCGCGCGCCGTTCGAAGATCGCCGGCAGATTTCGGTGCCGGTCGTCGAAGTTCCGCAATGTTGCGGCAAGGAGTTCCAGCGTTTCATCCTCGCCAAGGGCGAGGACGCGATCAACGATGTGATTGGCCCGCGTCTTGTCGACGGGATTCAGGTCCCTGGGTTCGACCGCGGGCCGGAACGGGCGAACGACGACGCGCGACGGATCGGGCCGCAGGTGGAGCGCCTGCCGATTGAAGAAGGGCGCTGAAGGGGCGTCGTCAGCCATCGACGGCACGCATCGACAGTGGTTCCATCGCGCGCATGGCCCGCACGGCGTCCGGGCGGTCCGCGTCTTCGAGGCGCTTCATGTCGGCCAGCCCAAGCAGATAGGACAGGGTCGATTCCGCACCCCGGTTTTCGTTGGCGCGGTCGGGATGAAGCCCGTCGCGGCAACTCCCGGTTGCGATATCGACCAGATCGACAGCCAGATCGTTCGCGCCGAGGTACCAGTCGAAGGCGCGCTTCGCCTCCCTTCGCCACGGAAAATCGGGATCGACGCCTTGCGCCGCGGCACAGGCGGCAATCGTTGCACAGGCTTCCAGCGGCTGTTGATCGAAAGGCCGCGGCATGCTGCGAAGCTGCAGGAAACCGTGCGAACCGACTGGCCTGAAATGTCCCTGCGGCGCGGTTTGCATCGCAATGAGCCAACCCAGGCTGCGCAGCCCGGCATCCACGAGATTGGGTGCGCCGATTGCTGCACCCGTGACGATCAGCGATTGGGACAGCCGTGCGTTGTCATAGCTCAGGGAACCCTCGAACCATGTCCACTCCGGGGATTCGTTTGCCCGCAGCAGGCCCTCCAGACGGCCGGCGAGCTGAACTCGCATCCGGGCAGCCGCGTGATCTTCGGGGTAAGCCGCACAATAGGGAGCGAGCCCGAGCAGCGTGAACGCCCAAGCGCGCGGGGATGTGAAAGCTGTCACGCTTTCCAGCGCTTCGCGGAAGAGCCCCTTCGCCCAGCGCGCACGTCCCGGCGCACCGGCACGTGCGCTATAGCTGCCGAGTGCCCAAAGCGTGCGCCCGTGGCTGTCTTCCGATCCCGCGGGCTCCAGCCATTGCCGGTTAAAACCCATGAAGTTGCGAAAGCGCCGGTTGTCGGGATTCCAGCCATGCTGGATAAAGGCCGCAAATGTCGATGACAGCCGGTCGGCAAGGAGCGCATCTGGACCGCTGGCAAGGTTGCAGCACAGCAGCAGCGCCCGTGCATTATCGTCGATGCAATATCCGTGGTCGCGGTCCGGGATGGCATGGACAGCATGCTGGAAAATGCCGGTATCGTCGCACATGGCGGTAAAATGCTCGATGGCCATGGCCGGAAGCGCTGAGGGGAGCATTCCGCGCACGATGTCTGGGACGAGACCGGACGGCTCCGGCCTGTCGCTTGTCACAAGCCTGCCCTCCCGGCAGGCCGTGCGAAAGCTCGCGGCATAACGAAGCGCGGTATTGGCCCATGTCATCGGACGGCTGGCGGCATAGGCCTTGCGGCCCATCGCCAGACGCTTCGTCTCGTCGCCCAGGAGGGCCGCGATCGCCGGCCCGAAGCCGGCGGGATTGTCGAACGGGACCAGCACACCCGATCCGTCCGCCAGCAGTTCGGCGGCATGCCAATAGGGCGTGGAGACGACTGGACGGCCCACACCATGCGAATAGGCCAGGGTGCCCGACGTCATTTGCGATACCCCCAGATAGGGCGTGGCATAGACATCGCACATGGCGATGTGCTCCAGCAGTTCTGGGCGATCGACGAAACGGTTGATGAAAACGACATGGTCGTCGAGGCCAAGCTCACGAACCCGGTCCGTCAGGCTGTCGCGATAACGCTCCCCCTCTTCGGCGTGCAATACCGGATGGGTAGCGCCCATCACCACATAAGCCACGTCAGGGGATCGCTTGACGATTTCCGGCATTGCCTCGATTATCGTCTCGATGCCCTTGTTCGGGCTGATGAGCCCGAAGGTCAGGATGACCCTGCGCCCGGCAAAACCCAGCCGCTCCTTCGCGTCCCGTGACGAAGCGAGCGGAACATCGGGAATGCCGTGCCCGATGATATCGATCCGGTCCGGATCGGCGCCATAGGTTTCGATCAGTATCTCTCGGGCCTTGCGGGCCATGACGATCACGCGAGTGGAGGCTGCGATGATGGCGTCCATGACCCGGCGCTGCGTCGCATCCGGCCGGTCGAGCACCGTATGCAATGTGGTGACAAGCGGAGCGTCGAGCCGCGCGATCAGGTCAAGGATGAGCGTGCCCGCGTCACCGCCAAAGATGCCGTACTCATGCTGCAGGCAGACAAGGTCGAACCCTTCACGGTTGATGAAATCGGCGCCTTCCCGGTAATCGCCGGCTTCCTCCTGCCGGATCGTCTTTCCGACGATTGAGGGAAAAGCGTGGTTCCCGCCCGGCTCGCACATCGCGACAATCGTCGTTTCGGCGATCTCGTCGAGGGCTCCGACCGCGAGTTCCAGATCGGTGGTGAAGGTCGCTATGCCGCAGCGGCGCGGAAGGGCATTCCCGATAAAAGCAACCCGGAGCGAGGGCGTGTGCAAGCCATCTTAGTGCTTGCCTTTCGATTTGACGATCATCTTGACCGCGGACGTTTCCTGGACGGCAAGTGCCGAGGGCGGCTTCGGCTTTGCCGCTTTGGGCTTGCGAAGCTCGCGGTTGCTGCGTTTTTGCGATTTGGCCATTTCAGTGGGCTCCATCTTGGTTGTGCCGGATCGAGAGATCGGCGGAAGGCCGCAGTCGGGAAGAAGCAATCAGCCCCTCGTCGCATTCTGTGGGAAATAGGGACGGTGACGATAAGCGAATGACCTCAGGCATTGCCCAATACTCTCAATCCGACGTCCGTATTTATTGATCTCCGACGGATCGTTTTTTGCAGAATAACCCATCAGCGCAATCTGTTCGTCCTGAAGTAATTGATTGACGCACATGGTGTGTGCTCCTGCATCAAGCGAGGGCAAAACTTGTTCCTCTGTCACATGGAGCTTTTTTGGAATCAGGTGATGGAGGTTCTGTAGCACATGTTTGGAAAATTTTTGCACGAATTCGGGCGCAATATTCGGAATTCGGACCGGTGCCCCACCGGAGGTCAAGTCATGTGCGCTGTTGCATAACTCGGCCGCAAACAGGGTCCGCGATTGTCACTGCCTGCATCGTGGACACGTGCGGTTATCAGGTCGGCGGTTTCGGGCAATATTGGCAGGTTGCCTGACAGAGCGAACCGAACCAAGCAGTCAGCCGCAGGAAGACTGACCCCGAGCCCCTTGCTGGAACAGAGGATTGCGTCGGAACTGATTGCATAACGGCTGATACACCCTATATCAGGCGGGCTTACGTCGCATGCGACGGATATCGGGCCGCCCTCGCGCCCCCCTTGTCCCTTTCTAGCCTCACAAAGCCGGGATGTGTCGGTGTTGGCCCATGCCCGTCACTCTTGGGACAAAGGATACCCATATGACTATCGGAACCGTAAAATTCTTCAATCCTGACAAAGGCTTCGGCTTCATCGCACCGGAAGGTGGCGGGGACGACGCGTTTGTCCACATCTCGGCCGTTGAACGTGCCGGCATGCGTACACTCGATAAGGACCAGAAAGTGTCCTATGATCTCGAGCGGGATCAGCGCGGCAAGATGTCCGCGGTCAATCTGCAGCCCGCCTGAATAAACGGTGCGGTTGGCTACGGCTGGCCGCACCAATGCCTTTCGGCCTTTTGCATGGCCCGCGGGGCATTCCTCTTCCGCCTGCCCAGCCCCGTAGGAGGCCGAACATGGCCGAGGCCAAAACACGACCTTTCCTTATCGAAAAGGACAGGGACGGAAACTTCCGCCTCTCCTTGCGCAGCACGCGCTACAATTCCCGGGGCTATCCGCTCGTCGAGCTCGAACTCCATGAACAGATTTTCAAGACGGCGGCCTCCGCCAAGGCCTTTGCCCGCGACAATTTCGGGGCCCAGGCCGGCGAATACGCCATGAAATAGCTGGTCATCCGTGATAAACCGACAAGCCTCTGATTGCATCCGCCGCAGAGACAGCC
This sequence comes from Novosphingobium endophyticum, assembly GCF_014640675.1. GTDB lineage: Bacteria > Pseudomonadota > Alphaproteobacteria > Sphingomonadales > Sphingomonadaceae > Novosphingobium > Novosphingobium endophyticum. The sequence continues at coordinate 29,851 of NZ_BMHK01000015.1, forward strand.
GATCCCCTCTGCCAGATCGTCATCGCCTTGGCATCATCCGCTGGTCGAAAATTACACTCTTCGCGACGCGGCAAGCTTTCATTTTCGCGTGGCGATGTGAGGCGCGATTGCAGGTTCATGATTTGACGGTTGAGTTCCGACCCACCGTCCAGGAACCGGTCCGGCCAGAGATGGTGAAAAACGCCGTTGAGGAGCGACACGATCGAAAGGGCCCGGCTGCCATTCCCGCCCGCCAGAAAGCGAGTACTTAACTTGCTCGCAACGCCGGGATCACCTCCCGAGTGAACAGACTGGCTGCGTCACCCCACTCGGGCGGATAAAATCCAGGGCCGACGATGACGAACCGCTCCAGTCCCGCCTTACGCAGCTTGAGCAGGCGTTCCGTGCAATGATCGGGCGAACCCACGATAGCGAAGCGGCGAACGAAACCGGAGGTGAGCCTGCCGTGAGTGAGGCGGTTTCGTTCATAGGCGCTGCCGTGCTTGGTCATGTCGTAGCCACTGCGGATCGCATCGTAACTCGATGAATCGTCCGAGCCGCGTGGCCCAGCAGCCTCCCCTTGCATAACCTGAAAGCGGGCCAATGCCGGGGCCATGCTCATCGCGACCTCGAGGGCGGCGCCGTCATCGGGGTGACAGACCACGATCACCTGAGCACCGTACGAGACGGCCTCGGCGCTGGCGGCGCGAGCGATGCCGAGCGCCCAGTCGACGCGCTCGACATCGGCCCCGATGCTGAAGGTGACCCGTTCGGCGATCCGCGCAGCCATGGCGATGACCTTGGGGCCGGTCGCAGCAACATCGAGCGGAACCTTGGCAAACCCATCGGGAAGCCATTTGAGCTTGACCCCGGTCGGGCGCGCACCGAGTGGCAGCTCTTCAAGAGATGGCTCGTCAACGTGTTCGCCAAGGTGGTCGAAAGGGACCTCCTCGCCTCTCAGCAGAGTCTGGAGGTTCCGGAGATCCCGCTCGAATCTGCCGAGCCGCGCCGGTGCGAAGCCGAGATAAGCTAGCGCGGAATCGCCGCGGCCGATCCCAAGCACCGCGCGCCCCCCCGAAACAGCCTGAACCGTCACCGCGCCGTTGGCCGTCACCGCAAGGTTGCGAGTAGTCGGGTTGGTGACCCCCGGTGAGAGCTTGATCCGCGAAGTCGAAGCTGCCCAAACGCCCATCTGGACGTAGGGGTCGGCACTCAGCGACTGCGAGTCCATGAACATCTGCCCGTCCCAACCCTGGGCCTCGATCGCCTGCGCGAGCTCGGCAGAACCGCCAGTCGTTGTTCCGCCGGCGCGCCAGATTTCCAACATTGTCCCTCCATAGCAGCCTCGAAAAGGTCATATAGCGAAGTGCCGTGCTCAATCGCGAAGCTCGTCAAGCTGGGTTAGCACTTTTCCGATATCGGCGGGTGGTAATCAATCAAGGCGACTGCAGTCTCCGAGATGCGCAGAGATGCGAAGGCCTGGTGTTGGCCAAAGGTTCAGATCATGCGATCATCGAACACCGCGACGACGGGACCTCCAGCGGAGGCAACGACAATGAAGTTCTTTTCAGATCACGGCGGCGAAGGACTGACGGCGGCCGAAAATCGCGAACCGCGCACACCTCTTCCGGTGCGGATGGTGGCGAGCGATGAATACCTCCCGATCCCGCAGACGGCAAAGCAACACGAGGCCGAGCAGCGCCTGTATGCGTATGCCGACGGCATCGCCCCCAAGCTCGGGATGAGCCGCCGACGGTTCTTTCAGACTTCCGCCGGCATGGCTGCGGGCTTCCTGGCGCTGAACGATACCTTCGGTCTGCTGTTCTCGGTCAGTGCCGCCGAGGCGGCAGCTCCCGAGCAAGCCTCCGAGCGCGCCGGGGCGCTCGCCGATCAGTTCATCATGGATATGCATACGCATTTTCTGCGCGACGACACGCGGCTTACTCAGTTTGTGCGGCTGCGCAAGTGGGTGGCGGCGAAAGGGTGGAATTCGCAGCTCGCCGAAGGCGGGCAGACCATCGAGGACCTCAAGTTCGACAATTACTTCAAGGAGGTCTTTCTCGACAGCGATACGAAGGTCGCGCTAATCTCGTCTGCCCCTTCCGAGATTCCTGAGGACTGGTTCCTGACCAATCGGCAGATGGCCGATGCGCGCGAGCGGGTCAACGCGAGCGCGGGCTCAAAGCGCATGATGACCCACGCCATCATCACCCCGGAAAGGCCAGGTTGGCTCGACGATCTCGACGCCGCTCTCGAGCTCAAGCCGGATTCGCTAAAGGGCTATACGGTTGGCGACAACACCCATAAGGAACTCGCCCGTCATCCTTGGCGCATGGACAGCGAGGAGACCTATCGCGGGTACGAGAAGGCCGCGGCAGCGGGCATCCGCAACATCTGCGTCCATAAGGGACTCTGGGGTCGGACGATGGACGAGCGCTTCCCGATCCTCGCTCCCTATGCCCGCGTCGGCGATGTGGCGCAGGCGGCGAAGGATTGGCCACAGCTCAACTTCATCATCTATCATGCGGGCTACCGCCTCGACGACCCCGGCTGGGCGCTCGCCGAATTCGAACGCACCGGGCGCATCGAGTGGGTGACCGATCTGGCCCAAATTCCGGAGAAGCACGGCATCACCAATGTCTATGCCGACCTTGGCCAGATCTTTGCGCAAACGTTGATCGCGCAGCCGCGCATCTGCGCGGCTATTATGGGTCAGCTGATAAAGGGGCTCGGCGCGGATCACGTGTGTTGGGGCACCGATGCCGTCTGGACCGGATCTCCGCAGTGGCAGATCGAAGGGCTGCGTCGTCTCGAGATTCCCGAAGACATGCAGAAGGCGCACGGGTTCTCGCCGCTCGGGCCTGCAAACGGAGAGGTGAAGGCCGCGATCTTCGGCCGCAATAACGCGCAGCTCTACGGCTTAGACCTGGCCGAAGCCGAGATGCTGCAGCACGACCGTTTTGCCGTTCAGAAGCAGCAATATATCGCCGCTGGCGCGGCGCCGTCCAATCGGCGCTATGGTTATGTGCGAAAAGGGTAGGAGGTCGCGAAGCCTTCCCTCCTCGCATCTCCGACGCCCCCCGGGTTAATGCCGCGGCTCAATTGTTACAGCGGCTATCTCACAGGTCTCAACGACAGCGGTGTGAGTGACGGGTGGTCCGCAGGTATCACCGCTTTGCGCTCTTTCCATCGTTCACATCGTCCCTGGGTTCACCCTTCGTGGTCCGCTGCGCTGCAGCCCTCGCCCCGGCAAGTACCGGCCTGCAATCGGTCGCCTTGGCATCTCCTATATCGACGAAGGCGATAATCCCGGCAATCGGGCTGGCTGCGGCGGCAAGGCCAAAACCCGCGCCCGCTCGCGCCAACAGCTCACCGCTGATGACATCGAGTTTGGGCTCGACGAAATGGCCGCCGATGCCGATTGGCGACTGGCCGGAAAAGAGGCTGAACTTTTTCGAATCGGCGCGGAAGGCCAGATCCAGCCTTTCGTCGCGGAAGCTGAAACGGCCGGTTCCCAGCATCACGTTCTTGCGCGTGTCGATGAGGATGGGATCCGCCGTCGCGATTCCGTCCCTCACTGTAAAAGCTATCAATCCGCAATTGATCTGTACCGGCTCCTTCAGCTTCTTCTCAAACATCTTCTGCACAAAGGTGCCGATATCCAGTTCCGACAGCTCGGTATTGCGGGTCCACATTTTTCCCTTGGGCAGGATGACCGCGAGGCGGCCGGTAGAGCTTGCCAGTGACTTGCGGACCGTATTCCCATAGCCCGTCATCTGCGCGCGCGCCTTTAGCACGCCGGTGGTTCCCGACTGTTCGACGCCCCAGCTGGCGAGCAATCTTCCCATCGGTGTGGGCGACAAGCGCACGTCATACGTGGTCTTTACCGGCTCCTGACGCGCATTGATCTCGATATCGGACGAAAGCGAACCGCCCGACATGTCGAAGGTCAGCGGAGAAAGGGTCAGCAGGCTGCGGTCCAAGGTGAGGTCCATGGCAATGTTGGAAGCCGGAAAGCTCTCTGCCCGAACCCGGCGAACCGCGTATTTGACCTTCGCATCGAAATTGCGGAGCGCCTCTGTGCGAAGCGGGGCATCGGGTAGAACGCGCGGAACACCCCCTTCGCGTTCAACAGTCCCTGCCGCGCCCCTGGCTTCCAGCCGGTCCGGATCGTAGCCGATAAATGGCCCCACATCGAGTATATCCAGCACCTGACTCGAAAGATCGGCGTCGAGCAGAAGGCGGTCCTGAGGCAGGGAAATAGTAAGCCGTCCGGCAAGATCGCTGTCCCCGAAGCGCCCGCGCAGACCGGTGAAGCGCCATTCGTCGCTTTGCTTGGTCAGATGGGATGTGATGCGGTAACGCCGGGTCTCGGGAATGGCGATGCCCAGGAAATCGAAAAGCCTGCTGAGATTGGGACCGGTCGCAACAACCCGCAAATCTGCCCCCTCGATTTCGGTCGCGCCGGGGAGCGTACCCGTTACCTCCAGGCTGGTCTTCCCCGATCGGGCCTGCAGCGCCAACTGATTGCGGCCGCCCTGCACGGTTTCGTTGGGGGAAAGCAGGCCGCCCCGCAGCGTGAAGGCATCACCGCGCAGTGTGCCGCCGCCTGAAAAGCGGATGTCGTTTTCGAAGCGCGTATTGCTTGCCCGCACCGTGTCGATCCGCACCTCCGCGGCGAGTTGCACGGGCGGGCTGGTATAGCGAAGCACAGTGCCGGCGAGCAGCGCACGGCGGATTCGCGGCAGGTCGAGCGCCTTGCCCTTCCTGTTCGGATCACCCATTGTCCACGTGTTGCGCAGCCCGTCGTTCGACCATTCGAGAGCCGCCCGTCCATCGACTACCCTCAGCCAGTTGAACCGCCATTCATCTGAAAACAGAGTGAGCGTTGCAATCCGCGCGTCGATCAATGTCGCATTGAACAGCTGATCGTCCCGCGCCCAGGGCGGATTGGCGATGCTCATGTCCTCGGCCAGGAACCTGACATTGAAGGGGGCAAAATAGAGCTGGAAATCCCCGCCGACTTCGACCTTGCGCTGGAGCTGGGCCGTGGCGACCCGCTCGAATGGTTCCTTCAGGAAACTTCCGCGCGTGATGTAGAGAACGGCCCAGAGAAGAAGGACAACACCGATGATGCCGCCCAATATCTTGAGCGCCAGCATTGACCATCGCCGTCCATTATGGCCGCGCTTCGCATGCGCTGACGCGCTATCCTGTGGCGGCACGCCATCGCCTGCCGGATCGGCCGAGAACCGCGAGTCCTCAAGAGGATTGTTGCGATCCATGCGCGAGCACAACGATTGACCTGGATGTTTGATCCCGGTCGCGCCCAAGGTTCATGTGCAGGGGTTGTTGTGGCCCTACCGCGATGCAGCCACTCTCCTCCGGTGCTGAAAGGCCGAGCAGCGCATTTCGCCCTGGGAGGCTTCAGGCTGCCGGGCTGCGCTGAGGCTCATCAAGGCCCGATGTCGCCACCCGAAGTCCGCAGCCGGTAGGCTTGACGTGATGGAAAGCCGAGAGCAGTCGCGACGCGGTCGTTCCAACCGTACGGATCGGACCGTATCGCCGGCTCGCCGTCTTGGTCAAACAGCACCGTCTGATAGATGAGCCTGACAGGGATCTCGCGCGGCAGCGCGACGAAAGTTTCCTTGCCGGTCGCACGAGCGCGATGCCACTCTTCGAGCACACCCTCGTCCCGCGCGAGCATTTCGGCGAAGCCCAGGGCATCCTCCACTCGAACGCATCCATGACTGCGCTGCCGCTGCACTTCCTGGAACAGGTGTTTGGCGGGCGTGTCGTGGAGGGAGATCCGATGCTCGTTTTTCATGTCGAGCTTGCGAGGAGAAGGGTATCAAGCCCGAATGGCAGCCACTGCTGGGCGATCTCGACCGCCTTCAGCAGGCGACCATCGAAAAGGACGGCAAGGTCATCACCGTACGCACGCCAACATTCGGAATGGTCGGCTCCGTCTTCCAGGCTGCAGGCATCGCTCTACCCGCCAACATCCGCGAACACGCCGCCTGATCTCAACTCCGCAGATCGCCGCGCGTGGTGCTAAGAACCACGCCTGTCATCGTACCTCATTGATACAGAAGACATCTACAACGACAGGTGTTCAAGTCGGGCCTTGCGGCAGGGCATTCAGCTGACCAGTTGCATGCTCGTGGGTCGGATCGGATCGTGGACGATCGGCAGCTGTCAACGAGCGGGCGAACGGCCGGATTGTCGGCGGCTCTCTCACCTTATTGGATTCCTGGCGAGAACAGGATCTTCAGGTAGGATCGCATGAGCAATACCTGCTGGGATGTGATGGATGATTCTCCCAGCGCGCGGGACATGATCAGGCCACCTTCGATAACCGCACTAACCATGTCGGCAAGATGGTTCAGATCGACATCATCCTGCATCGGATAGACCTGGGCAATTGCTTCGAGCATGGATCGGAAACGTCGCCGCCAGCCCAGTACAGCGCGTGCGTTTGCATCACGCACCTTGCGGTCGAAAAGGCGATCCTGATACGCAGCGGTCGCCACGATACATCCGGGATGGCCGCCGGGCATATCGAGCAGTTCGGCCAGCAGCTTGAGCCCGATGAGCATCGTCTGCAAGGGATCGTCGCCCAGTTCGCGGGCTCGGTCGAACAAGGCATCGAAAAGCTTGTCCTCGATTTCGATGTGACGTTCGATCAGCGCATGGGCGAGCGCATTCTTGTCCCGAAAATGATAGAAAAAGCCACTCTTGGTGATCTCGGCGGCGGCCACAATCTCGTCTATGGACGTCGCATCGAAGCCTTTCGTCAGGATTGCGGCCTGTGCGACATCCAGGATCTTCGTGCGGGTCTCGCTTCCGCGCGCCACCGATACTCCCCTCAATACTGAACCGGAGGTACAGTACCGCAAGTGTGGTTTTTGCCAACGCCTTGTTCCCATAGTCCCAGCTGAAATATCCAAGTAACTGAAAACAAAAGAGCACAAATCCGTACGCAGCCGTACCACAAGACGGCTATCTCCCGGCTCGGCCACCTCTCCATAATCGGGTCAGCAAACAGCACCGCATGAGGAGACTTGTTGTGACCAAAGCAGAGAAGTTGCTCAACGCCGATCGCCCCTTCCTGACCGATGGCGGGCTGGAAACCTGGCTGTTCTTTCTGCAGGGTTTCGAAGCACCGGAATTCGCAGCGATCACGCTGATGGACGATAATCGCGCAAGACAGGCAATGCGCAGCTATTTCGACGGCTTTCTGGCGATCGCCGAGGAAGCGCGTACCGGTTTCGTGCTTGATACCAACACATGGCGTGGCTGCATTGAATGGGCCCCCAAGCTGCGGCTGACTCCGGACGAGCTTCTTCGCCTGAGCAGCGAGGCAGTCAGGTTTGCGCAGTCGGTGCGTTCGCGATGGCAAGCCCGTGTGCCGGACATCCTGCTGAACGGCGTGATCGGCCCGGCAGGCGACGCGTATGCTCCGGAAAGGCTGCCAAGCGCGGACCAATCCATGGCCATGCACCTGCCGCAGATTCGCACGCTGGCACATGCGGGGGTGGACATGATCTCGGCGATTACGATGACGAATGTTGCTGAGGCCATCGGAATCGCGCGGGCCGCCCGGTTGCAAGATCTTCCCGTCGTCGTCTCCTTTACGGTGGAAACGGATGGACGACTGCCGAGCGGGGATGCGCTCGGCGAAGCGATCCAAACCGTCGACGAAGCGACGGATTATGTGCCGGCCTACTACATGCTGAACTGTGCACATCCGGACCATTTCCGCGATGTCCTGGCAACGGGCGCAGGTTGGATGTCGCGCATCGGCGGACTGAGGGCCAATGCCTCTCGGTTGAGCCACGAGGCGCTCGACGCTTCAGAGACGCTCGATGAAGGCGATCCGGAGGAATTCGGCTTCCTGCACGGGCAGCTTGCCAGGCTGCTCCCGAACCTGCGCGTCGTCGGCGGGTGCTGCGGCACCGATCATCGTCATGTTGGCTGCGTTTCGCGGCACCTGCTTCTGGAACGTGCCCATTGACGACATGTCCACGTCGGCCGAAAATCCGTTCTGGAAAATCTACGGCAGTGCTACCGCCGGACCATTCCTCATTTTGGACCTCACTCCGGTATCTCGGCTACTAAGTCGGCTTCGCACGGATCCGTTCGGAGCGCTGATATGCGCATTTTACCAACTCCCCGGTCGTCTCCGGGAGTTGGTATGCCGTGTGAACGGTCAGCAGCTATCAGCGAGCGAGTTTGAGTCGGCGAATGACGCCGTCCTTGGCGTGCGCGCCACCAAGAGTGCCAGCTCTTGTATAGTTTTTAACCGGTCACGGTACATGGAACCGCTATGGTTGCCAGAAAATGTACACTCAAAGGACCGTGGCACGAATGCGTTGATGGCGCCCTCATCGGCGGCATCGGCTATACTGTGCTGGCGACAACGACCATCTTTCTGACGAGCGACGGCCGCAACCATGCAACCATGTGGCCTGCCGACGCTATCATTCTGGCGCTCCTCCTCAAGCATCCGAAGCAGCATTGGCCCTACATTTTGCTCGCCGGCTGGTGCGGCAATCTGGCTGCAAATACCCTGACGCGCGGCTGGATGCCTGGACTGATTTTCTACGGCGGGATCAATATGGCGCAGACTTGGCTCGCCGCCTGGCTAATATCAAGAATCGACAAATCCGAGAGCGTGCTTGCCAATGCCGGCAGCACATTCCGATTCATTCTCTGCGCGGGCCTTGTCGCTCCGGTTTTCGGAGCAACGCTGGGATCGCTGGCGACCGAAGGCAATTATGGCGAAGCTTTCATCTCCTCTTTCGTCCGGTGGTATCTGAGCAATGCGTTGGGCTTTCTTATCCTGGCGCCGTTTATGCAAGCCGTGCTTGACGGCAGCTACGGCCGCTCCTTCAAGTCAAAAACGCCCATCGAGAAGCTCGAGACGCTCGGCTTGCACGGTCTTCATGGCCTGCTCACCTTCTTCGTCTTCGTCCAAGACAAACTTCCCTTACTCTTCCTCCCGATTTCTTCCCTCCTGCTGCTCGCCTTCAAGCTCGGTCGATCGGGGGCTATGGTGGGCGCCATGACCGTAGCGCTCATCGGGGCGACGGCCATGTTCAGGGGCGATGGCCCTGTTGCTTTGGTACAGTATCCGCCCGATGTGCAGGAATTCTATTTCCAGTTCTACCTGGCCGTGTTGCTTGCAACGGCGTTGCCGGTCGCGGCGATCGTTTCCTCTCGCAAGGAGACCCAGCAGCTCCTGGCAGAAAAGGAAGAGGCGCTGCGGCTCGTCATGGCCCATTCGCCCGAAGGCATGGTGAGTTTCGATCTTGCCGGCATATGCAGATGGGCAGATGGACCGCTCCAAAAATATCTCGGCCTTGCCCCGGCGGAAATTCTGGGACGATCGGTGGATGTCGTATCGCCGCTCGCGCATGACATTGCTTGCAAAATGCGCATTGCTGCCAGGACCGGCCATGCGCATCGTGGAACTTTTGAATTCTCGCCGATGCTGCGACCGGACATCGTACTTGAAGGTTCGATAGGCCTCCTGAAACGCAATGGCAGCATTGCCGGCACGGTCGTCACGCTGCGGGACATTACCTCCCGTAAAACAAGCGAAGACAACAGGCTGTCGTCAAGGTCGTCCCCGATTATCTTACGGCCGGGTCTGCGAAAATCAGATTCTGAATGAACAGTGGTTTCAGGAACGCGCGCGCAGCGAGGGAATGACCGCATTCTTGGCGGCTTTCCCCGCCTCCCGCCCGTCCCGAACATGCGGGCAGCGATCGAAACCCTCGGCGCCGGCTCAATATGGATCAGCCTCAGATTTGCTGCCGGGAACTGCGCTACAGCGGCGGCGTTGCATGTTCTCTGAGGAGTGGTCTGATGGACAGCCTGCAAAACGTAAAACCGCCGCTACCCGGCTTTGTTGCGCAAATCGGCTCGGGGTTAGCATTCGGGCTTTGGAGGTCGGGGTTTACCCTACGCTCTGAGTTTCGGGCGTTCCGAGTGCAGTGAAGCGGTTGAGGATGGCGGCACGGATTTGCAGTTCAGCGACCTGGCGATCAAACTCTCGAGCCATGACGCGTGCGCCCAACAGCTTGAAGCAATGCATCTTGGTCTCGGCGCGGCTGCGCTGGCAATAGCCGCTCCAGCGCTTCCAGATTGTCCTGCCGAGACGGCCGCTAGCACGAACGGTTTCATTGCGGGCTTGAACGCCAGGCGTGCTTTCGGGCCATGGCCGGGCGTTCCGGCGGGCGGGGATGACTGCACAGGCCTCGCGTGCGGCAATTGCGTCGTGGCAGGCCTTTGTATCGTAAGCTCCATCGGCGCTGACCGTGGCAATAGGCTGATCTTTGGAAATCTGCCCCAGCAGTTCAGGCGACATGGGAGCATCTCCGACCCGGCTGCCGATAATCTCGATGGCGCGGATCTCGAGTGTCCGGGCATCGACACCAAGGTGGACCTTGCGCCACTGGCGGCGCTTGGAAGGGCCGTGTTTGCGCGCGCACCATTCTCCATCGCCCATCGCTTGATCCCCGTGCTGTCGACCAGCAGATGCAACGCTCCCGAACTGGGGCGGCATGGAATTTCGACAAGCAGGGTCTTCTGCCTCCGGCTCAGCGTGCTGAAATCCGGCACCGGCCAATCGAGGCCTGCCATCTCCAGAACACTCGCAATCATGCCCGTGGTCTGGCGCAAAGGCAGCTTGAACAGCGCTTTCAGCGTTAGGCAAACTTGGATCGCTGCATCCGAGAACACAGGCTGGCGCCCGCGCTTGCCGGTCGGCGGGGACAACCACTGCATCCCCGGATCAAACCAGATCCGAAGTGAGCCCCGCTTCGCCAACGCCGCATTGTAGGACTTCCAGTTCGTCGTGCGATAACGTGCAGGGGGCGGCTTGCTCATCCCCCGCCCACTAACAGACTGGATTCATGTCCGGAATCCCTCAGAGATTTGCGCGACAAAGCCCAACCGATCCAGAAGATGACCTTCGGGCGGATGCCCAAGCCATGGGCCAGTTTCAACCTCGCAACCGGAGAATTCGTTACTGCCGATCGCGTACATGTCGGAAAAGCCGGCGCCGGGTAAATTCGTTGCTCCGATGGAGGTCTGGGTAACGCCCAAAGGCTGAAGGCTTCAGGCAACACAATACTGATGAGAACGAGTGCTGTGCCGGCTGAAGAGTTTCCGGGCGATGCTATCTCGGATGCCGGGCGGCCAAAGCAATACCTGCCAGATTTTGCTCACGCTTGATCCAGCGAATACGTGCTGGCGGCACCTTGGCCGCCAAGGACAGAAACGTGGCGGCGTGACTTCGCGCGGCGCCACCGCTTGTAAGGGTACAATTGGCCTGCGTAATCACTTCGAGCGCATCGCCAATCAGTTCGATATCGGTCAGGCCCAGCGACTGCGACAGTTCCAGCGCGCGGATCAGTGCCAGCCATTCGGCATCGCTGCTTGTGCCAGGTCCCAGGTCATCGAACAGGTGCACGGCGCCGCGCACTACAACCGCTGCCTCCATGCGGCCGGGATTGGGGCGGCAGCCGCCATCGAAGAACACCTTCACCCTGCGCCGCGTCACGACTGTTTCCATCCGCCCTGATCGGTTTCACCATTGTGGCCCTTTGACACGAAAGCGGCGGCCCATTCCAGGAACTCGAGCCAGCGCCGCGCTGGCCGCCAAATTCACGAAATCTCCGGACCTTTCCGCCCCCGCCCGAAACGCCAGCTGATCCCGCTCTCGCGCAGGATGCCGCTGGCCTTCCGGCCGATCTGTTTCTCCATCACCGGCCGCCAGGGCACCAGCGTGAATTCCCGGGATTTCTCGATCAGCGCAAAACGCCCCGAGGCCATGTCGATCCGGCGTACCACCCTGCCCTCGATCCGCTCGCCGATCTTCGTCTCTACAAAGTCCTTGCCCGTATCACTGCACAGCCGGGCCGCTATGCGCAACAACTCACGGCGCTGAAGAATCGTCAACGCGTTCGTCCGCAGCCTGATCCCCTCCCGCTCCATTTCCGCCAGATCCTGGTCGACCAGCCATTGCCGGCGGGCATCGAGCGCCTCGCGCAGCTCGCGCCCGAAGCCGGCATCGCGCACATGCATCCCCGAAGGCGCCGACAGCTCCTTGTCGAGCCACGTCGCGCCCTCGATCCCGGCCAACCGATCAACAGGCTCGGGGGAAACCAGTTCAACGATGACAGGCCGTTCACGAAGCAAGCGCTGTTCAAAGCGCTCGGCCTGATCGAGATGGTCGGCGGCAATCTGCCAGGTGCCGTCAGGATCGCGGACCACGCCAAGGCGCGCGCGGCGCATGGCTTCGAGCCGGCGCACATGCGTTTCGGCGAACGCCTGCGTCGCCGAACGGTCGTGGCGCAAGTGAAGCGCAATCGAATAGCGTCCATCGCTGGCTGCGGCGACGTCGGCGATGGCATGGTCTATCGCGCGCACCCGCGCCGCTGCGGGCGCGATCCGCACTGTCGCTCCCTCGGGCAGCGACTCGAGCGATCCTGCCCTGCCGATGTCCACGTAGTGCGAATGGCCGTCGATGCCATCGACCAGCAGGTAATGGCGATCGCGGTGCTCGTCGGCCAGCCCGCGGGTAATCACTTTTCCAACCAGCAGCCCGGAGCCGGGGCCGTATATCCGATGATCGCTTCGCGCCAGTTTTGCCCGGGTCAGTTCGCGCTGCATGAGGCGGATGATGTCCCCGCGCTCGCCCATGGTGCGCAGCGTGTCCTCGATTCCTGCGGCAAGCCGCCAGTTCCCGCCGCCAAGGTCCTCGGCGAGATCCATGCGCTTCAGCACCTGCAGCCGGCCCCTCTCGAGGGCGTGAAACAGGGGATCATTCGCATGCTGCGCAACAGCCCGCCCGGCGTCCATTCGCGCGATGAGGCGCCGGTCGATCGCGGTCAGTCTTTCCTGCCCGACATCATGGCGCAATCGCTGCTCGATTTCGTGGGTTGTGCGAGGCCCCAGATCGAGCGTTACCAGCTCCGCCGCGCGTTCACGCAGCCCGTGGCTGATGTACTCGCGTGCGATCACCAGATTCTGCCCGCGATCATCGACGCCGCGCAGCACTACATGGCTGTGCGGATGACCGGTGTTGAAATGGTCGACCGCGATCCAGTCGAGCCGCGTTCCCAGGTCCTCTTCGACCTGGCTCATCAGCCGGCGGATGAAGGGTTTGAGATCCGGGTAGAGATCACCGTCCTCGGCCGAGACGATGAAGCGGAACTGGTGCCGGTCATCCCGGCTGCGTTCGAGGAACGCCTTTCCGTCGGCGTGATTGGTCTCGGCGCCATACAGCTCGCCGGGCGTGCCTTCGCGGGTAACGCCGTCACGCTGGAGATAACGGAGGTGCGCTTTCGCCGCTCCCATGCTCCGGCCGCCGAGGCGTACGAGCCGCGTCTTCACGACCGTGCGGCGCGTACGAGAGGCGGCCAGCCCGTCGCGGCTGGAGAGTAGCCGGCCCAGCCCCGCGCCGCGGCCGATCCGGCTGCCGTCGAAACGCCGTGATCTGGCTGCGCCCTTGCCAGCATTGAGGCGGGCTGCAACCGCAACCCGGCTTGCATAGCTCGCCGGCCGCCTGGTCCCCGCGCCGCGCTGCCTGCCAAGGCGCAGTTCGAACTGGTCGTCATCGCTCATGGATTGCACTCCTGAAATGGGAGTCTCGCGACCGTCTCGCGCGAAGGCCCGGAATCTCGCGAAAAAGCGATGTGTAGACAAAGGCCTGACAGTGTCCGCGAGACACTGCCTCTATCTTGTTGTTGTCCGCCCTCTCCTGCCCCTTCACCACCCCCGACGGACAAAAAGAGAGAGCAGCGCCTGGCTGGCGCCGCTCCTCACTGCCGCAAACCTCAGCGCGCGTGCGCATAGGCCCGCTCAGCTGCCTGGCGCCGAGCGAAATCGCGCCGCGCGATCACGCCGTGCGGACTGCCTTCACCATCAACGATCAGCGTTGCGGCGAACCAGCACCTGCCCAGCCGCCCGCAAATGGCTATGCGTTCGAGTTCGATTTCATCGTCATCGGCGCCCGGATAGCTGCCCAGCCAGCGCTCCGAGCACCGTGCATCCCAGAGAAAATCGCATTCCTCGGCCTCGAGAAAGCGCTGTGCGAGCGCCTCACCCGCACCGTGGCCGAACTCGGTTTCAAGGCCTTGGACCAGCGCTGAAAGGATTGTGTCCCGAACCTGCGTGATGCTGCTTTCAGTATGCATGAGATGCTCCTTCTTGATCGTTCCTGATGTCTGGAACGACCTGTCGGAGACGGGCGGCGGCACGGCTGTCAGGGCCGCGCCGGCAAAGCCGGCGCGCCGCGAAGCGGACGTGGGGGGAACCGATTTGCGCAGCAAATTGGGGGGTACCCGCGGGCCTTGATAGGCGCGCCGCCGCCCGTCATGCTGGGAATCGTCCGACGAGCCCTCCCTCCTCTCAGCCGTGCGGCGCGCTCTAATCGGCATCCGTCCTGACCGCGAAGAGGGGATCGACCGGCGGGGCCGCGTCCCCGTCGTTCGGACCGGGTGCGCGGTCGCGGCGCACGAGGAAAAGCGTTTGCGGCTCGGCTTCCCCAGCCCGGTCCGGGGCGACGCCCATGCCGGCAAGATAGGCTCTGGTTTCAGCGGGCAGAGGCCGCCCCGCCAGGTACTGCTCGTAGCGCGCGGGACCCGCGTTGTACGCGGCGAACAGACCGGGATAACCAAACCGGTCGTAAAGCTGGCGCAGGTAGAAGGTGCCGGCCATTATGTTGTCGCGCGGATCGTCGGGATCGCGGCCGAGGCCAAGCCGCGTACGCATGTCCGACCAGGTTCCGGGCATGAGCTGCATGAGACCGATGGCGCCCTTTGCGCTGCGGATCGGCCGGCCATCGAGGCGGGTGCGGCCACCGCTTTCCGCGCGCATGACGCGCTCGATCCAGTCTGCCGGCACGCCGAAGCGCTCTGAGGCTTCAGCAACGAGCGGGCGCCAGCGCCCGACTTCATCGGCGCGAAGGGGCGTCGCCGCAAGCAGCAGCGCGGCTGCGACAACGCTCCTCAGCGCCTCCACAGGAGCCTCACCGGACCAATGATATCCGACCCTGACGTGACCCCGAAATAGCGCCCGTCGAAGGAACCCGGGCGCTCGCGCATGAGCAGGAACCATTGCCCTGCCCTGAGCGTCCGGCAACCCTGCCAGCGCGGCATCGGCCGCCCTTGCGCGTCGATCCTGAGACGCTGCGCGGCGGGCGCGCCATTGATGAAAATGCTGTTTCCAAGTGCGCAGACTTCATCGCCGGGACCGGCCGCCACGCGCTTTATCAGCGGCACCTTCGCAGGGATGTAGCGCCGCCGGGCGGCGAGGCGCCGCCAGCTCATCGGCAGTCTCGCGAGCACCACCCCACCCGGTTCGATGCGCGCCTTCGGCCTCACGGCGTAGAGGCCGACAGGCGCACTTGCGCTGGCGTTCCACACGAGGCGCGGCGCGGGCGGGCAGACGATGGTGAGACCAAGCGCAGCGCTGCCGGCCGCGATGGCCACGGCCGCCTTGATGCGCCTGCGGCGGCGCTCACGCGCGGCGCGCAGGGCCTCGCCCCAGGCGAGAAGCGGCGCGTCGCCCGTCGAGGTCCGGCGCGCACTCACTGCCCTTTCCCCCTGCCGGCCTGCTCGCAGCTCCAGGCATCGAGATCATCGATATGGTAGAGAACGTAGCGGCTGTGGCGGCGGAAAACCGGGCCTTTCCCGCGCACGCGCAGGCGCTTCAGGAGCCGGTCGGAGATGTTGAGGTAATTTGCCGCCTGGGGCGTTGTTAGGAACGGTGAACCGTTCCTGGCACGCTGCGCGCGGCCGATATTGTCCGGGTCTTCCATGTCAGGAGGGCCTTTGCTCGCGGGCGGCCCCGTGCCGCCGCGTCAGGCACCCGGTCTGGCGGGGCCGGCCCTTGGGCGGCAGGGTCGAAAACGGCTAGAGGCAAATTCGACCCTCTCCCCGCCAAGGCAGCAAGCGCATCGAAGATCCGGTCGCCGCGCGCATCGCAGGAACGGAAAAAGGAAGGCCCCGCGCCTTACGGCGCGGGGCCCGGCCCGTTCAGTCGGCGGGGTTCCAGATGATGGCGAAAGTATCGTCATCGTCCTGGCCGGCGGCGCGGCCGAGGTTGGCGTAGAGCCGGCGCGGACCGAATTCGGGAGCCGCGAGGCTGAGCGAAACGTAGGCGTTCCCGGATGTCTCCGATCGGCGAAGCCAGCCTGCGCCGACCTCGACGCTGCCCGACGTCACCCGGTAATCGGGCTGGTTCTCGCCGGTCTTGCGCGAATTGGGCACGATCATGATGTCCGCCCTGATCGAGAGGGTCCTGAGCTCGCCCTTGAAGGCCTGTCCCTCGCGCGTCACGAAACCGATGGCTGCCATTGTTCATCTCCTTCTTGCTCCTCGCCTCGGCGAAAGTGCCGGGCGATGGGTCGAGCCGGCAGGAACGGGCATAGCGCAGCCGACGAACCCGAAGGGCCGCAGCGAAGCGCAGGGCCGCCAGCAACAAGGCTTATTTGCAGCGAAGCGTGCGCGAGGAGGCCGCCGCGGGCGGCCGGGGAAATAAGCCGCGGGCGGCGGTTTTGCCGGATGCGCGACCGTTCCAGGTCGATGGCCCATGCAGCCGGTCACTTTGCCAGAAAGCAGGCCGAGAGGGATGAACAGCGCTCGCGAATCGGACGGACGAGAGCCGGGAATGTCAGGATTTGGGCGCTTCAATACAAGACCGGACGGGCGCTGAACCCAATGCGAAGGTGCGCAGGCCGGCGAACCATTCAGGCCGGCAACGTGGGCTGCCCGATCAGTGATACGCGTTGACCAGCTTGGTTTCGCCGCACGGGCTGCAGGCGTCCTTGCGCGGCGCGAAGCCGTTCGATCCTGCCAGTTCGCGCGTGTTGTGATCGGCGCGCTGGAGCGCGCTAAGGTCCAGTGTCCTGCTGATGCAGTCATCGCAGACCGGCTCGGGAGAGAGCCGCGAGATGAGCTTGGTCACGTTATCGAGTGCGGTCACTTTCTTGTGCCCCTGTGCCCCATGTCCCGGGCCGCTCAGAAACGGGCAAGTCAAAATCGGGTCCGGCGGCGGCAGCCGCCCGGCCCATTTTTCACGCCGCGAGCGGCGTTTGTCTTGCTGCATCCACTCCGCCAGGCATGCGGGGTCCCGGCTCGGCGAGAGCGGCGGGGCTTGCCGATTCGGACTGCGGGGCATCGTTGGTGCGGTGGCGATCGGACGCCGGTCGTGGACGCTGATACGCGACAGGTCAGCGGTCGTGCTCGACACTGCGGACGGTCACCTCGTCGAGGAAGAGCGTGCTTACGACAATGCGCGAGGTGACGCCTCGATCATTTACCTGCACGTATGGCGGGTCGGCCCTTCGGCGCATGCCGCAATCGTTACGGTACGCGGTGCGGCCAACCGGGCGGCAGTGCGCGAACGCCTCCGCCCGGAGTCCGAGATCGAGCATCTGACCATCGAAATCACCTGGGCACGGCAATCAATCACGGCTGCCGGGCGTGCATCCAGTCGGCTGCCGCCTGCGCCTTGCTCGCAGCGGCGAAGATCGCCCGGGGCTGGTTTTTGAGAAGCTCAGACCACGAGGCGATGTAGGCCGCATGGTCTTCTCGCGGTTCGTGTGCGATGCCGAGATCAGCGAGCAGGAACGATGCCGTCAACTCGGCGGTCGCTTCCTCCATCGCGAGCGCGTGGCCGGTCCAGCGCTTGGTGAAATCCCGGTCGAGCCGATGGGCCGCGCCGCTGGCATGGGCTGCCTCGTGAATATGGGTGGCGTAGAAGCCGTGGACGTCGTGGAACGTGCTGAAATCCGGCATGTGGATGCGATCTTCGGCGATATGATAATAGGCGCTTGCAGATCCGTAGAGCTTATCGATGCCGAGTGCGGCGATGAAGGCATCCGCGGCGGCGAGGCGTTCGCTCTCGGGCAGGACCGGCGCCGCTTCGGGCGCATAGCCATCGACCTGATCGGCGTTGAACAGGCTGAAGGCCCTGGCAAAGAGCCGGCGGCGATCATCCGCGTCATCGCTCGCGTCATCGTCGCGGCCTTCGCCCCCCTTCGCGCGGACCTCCTTCCACAGAACGCCGAGACTGGCTTTCTCGCCCTTGCGGACCTGCGCGCCGAGCGCCTGCCACTGGCGATAGGTGCCCCAGACCCCGCTCGCATAGCCGCACACATAGGCAGCGGCCCAGAGCGAGACGGTATTTATGCCGCGATAGGGCTTACCACTGGCGACGTTGGTCGGGCGCGTGACGTCGGCGCCTGTATGATGCCACGGCATGCGCCAGGTGCCGGGGCCAGCTTCAATCGCGGCGACGATCGCGTCGGTGACGCGCGCGTAGACATCTATACGTGGTGAGCTTGACATGAGCTGTCTCCGTTCTCGCGCCGGGGACCATCCCCGGCGGCGGAGGCCCGTTCGCGCAGGGCACAGGGGCGCGCGCGCACCCGCCAGGGCCGCAGCGAAGCGAAGGACGGCAATGCCGTTGCGCGGGCGCGCCGACCGGCGCAGGCCTTCCGCCAGGAGCTGGGGTGGTCCGCGGCTCGGGAGGAACCGTCTCCGGGCCATCACCGCGGCTGGGCAGTCGAGCTCGTTCTGGAACGCGGGTTGCTGGAGGACCGGACATGCCCGTTCGCCTGACCGCATGCTGTTGCCACCGGTCGCCCCACCGCCACGCCGGCCTATGAGGGGCAGTGATGCAGGCGTTGGGGCGGTGGGGCGGCTCGCAAGATGCGGGTGAGCGGCTGCCCGGGATCGAGCCGCCCGAGCGCCCGAGGCGGAGCGCGATGGCCGAATCGAAGACGCCATCGGTGAGCCGGCCGACATGGAGGCCTCGCGCGATACCGGCGGGGGCATGACGCGGAGCCGGGACCGGCCGGCAATCATAGCGGGCAGCGGACCCGGCAGGTCCGCAGCATCACCGAGCGCGTGCATGGCGCGCCCGGTCCCAACCTTCCCGCGCCATGCGATCGTCTCTGCAGGCCGGGACGCGGCGAAGCGCGACCCGGCGAAGCTCGCCCGAGTATCGGCGAGGCTAGCGCAGTAGAGCGCGGTCGCGCCGCGGCCGCGAGGCGCCATGGATGAGGACCATGCCTGTCCGCCCGGGATCCGGCCCGGGCGCCGCGGGATCGAAGTCGTACAGGCGCGACCCGACCCCGCGAAGAGCGATGCACCGACGCGGCAAACGGCAGTTCGCGCAGAGGACCGCTTGCCGGCAGGCTGCAGAGCCCGTCTTAATCGGACTTGCCTGACCGCGCGCGGGCGGGGATACGGGCAAGCATGCGCAAGAAACCCAAGATCGCGCGGCGTCCCGGCAATGTGCGGCAGTTTCGCGGGCACACTCCGCGGCCAGGCCTGCCGCGCACGAGACGCCGGCGATCGCCGAGCGCCCTGCTCGCTCTGAGCGGCCTGGTCGCCGGAGGCCTGCTCGGCGCGGCCTTGGTCACATGGATGGAGGTGGGCCGGCCCGTCCCTGCAATCGCAAGCGCGGTGACGGGTGCTGAAACGGTGCCGGGCCTGTGCGTGGACAACGTCCACGACGGCGACACGATCCGCACCTGCGGAAGCGAGAGGATCCGCGTCGAGAACATCGACGCGCCCGAACTGCGCGGCAGCCCCAAATGCACCGACCGGCGCCGGCAGGGCTGGTGCGATTATGCGCTCGCCGAGCGCAGCCGCGCGGCGTTGGCGTCATTCCTGGCAAGCGGTCCCGTCACCATATCGCGTAGCGGCACAGACCGCTACGGCCGGACGCTGGCGCGGCTTTCGGTCAACGGCGAGGACGCAGGCGAGCATCTCGTCGCCCTGGGCCTCGCGCGGCCGTGGATGTGAGTATCCCGGCGGCATGCTGAAGCGTGGTGGCCGCGCCGCCCCCGACGGGCGATGCGGCCTTCCTGCAGGAGGATTGCGAAGCGCGCGGCCAGGATAGCGAAAGCGGCCGCCAGAAGGGCGGCCATGCAAAGTCAGCCGAACGCGAACTTCAAGACAATCAGCATGATCGCCGCCAGGCCAATGTCTTCGGCCCACATATCGATGCGAAGCCACTTCGTATCGCGGGCCTCACGGGCTTTTTCCTCATCGCTTGCCCATTCGCGCGGCATGTCTCGCCCCGATTCCATCTGAATGGGCGATGATGGCCCAAGGCGCAGGCAAACGCGAGTTAACTTGCAGACAATGCGGCCGACGCTGGCAACGCGGCGGCAGGCACGTAGTCACTCAGCGGCGCCCCGATAAACCGCCACCTCAGCGGCGCTCACGTCGCCGGGATAGCATTTGGAAGTTGCGGCCGCCGGGGCGGCTCCATGCGCTGCGCGCGCCGCATTTGCGAGCGCCGCGGTCGAGGAGGTTCTAGGGGCACGGACAGCTTCTCGGGTAGCCGGCGATGCTATCCTCGATCACCTGCTGCCCGACCTGCGCATCGCTCTCGCGCGCCGCGGTCGGCGCTATGGCGAGCGACAGGACGGCCACGGCGGCCATGGCCTGCTTCATCGGCAATTCCCCTCGATCAGGCGCGATAGCACGCGCCCGTCGCAGGAAAATTAACGCGCGCAGCCGTCAAAGCCGTCCCGCGTGATTATGCGCGGCCCGCCCAGGGCTCGTCGGTGCGATCGATCGTGACCGCTCTGGTCCACGGCTCACACAGCGCCAGCGCTTCGGCGCTTGAGCCGCGCATCCACTGGCCGTGCGCCTGCGGCGGGACAATGACCGGCATGCGCTCGTGGACTTGCGCCGTCGCCAGCGCGGCGTCAGTCATCACCATGGCATAGACAGGCCCCCACTCCTCGCTTTCGCGCCAGAGCCCGGCGCAGGCAAACAGGGGCTCGCCTGGCAGCGAGATCCAGGTTCGCGTCTTGCACCCCTTGGGACCTTGCGCTTCGGCGAATGCACTGAGCGGGATCAGGCACCGGCGATGTTCGAAGCTGCTTTTCCAGAAAGGGCTGGCGAGACGGTCGGAGCGTGCATTGTTGACGGGCCTGGGCCTGCCTCGCACGCCGCCGCGCCCTATCACGGCGAGCGGGAAACCCCAGGTCATGGCTCTGACGGCCCCTCCGGCGAGGACGAGGCCCTTGTAGCCGGGATAGATCTGGGAGGCGTGGTTGATGCCGCCCGCGACTTCCGCGCGAAACAGCGCGCCTACGGCCTCTGCCGGGCTGGTCAGGCGATAGAGATTGCAGATGCGGCCAGTGCTCCTCTTGTCCCGCAGGCCAGGATAGCATCCAGGCGCGGGTGCCCGCAATCGATCCGCGGCCCGCCGGCGACGGATCGTCACATGGGGCTTGCACGAATGTTCTTTATATGTTCCATTTGCGGACATGGACCGAATCGACGAAACAGACCTCACCGAAGCGCTGCTGAGCGCGCCGGAATGGGCACGTGCGGGCCTGACCTCGCCGAGCGCGTGGATGCGCGAGGATGCCGCCCGCCAGCTCGCGCGCACGGCCGCGCTCCGGATGAGGGAAGCCCGCCTGGTGCAAAACGAGCAGGATGAGCTGCCGCTGTGACATGCGCTGGTCGAGCGATGGCCTCATGGTGGCAACGCATATCCTGGAGGCCGCGACGCTGCACCGCTCCGTGATGCCGGTGTGCGGATGCGGCCACTGCGCAAGGTTTGAGGCGCATGGCCTGTGGTGGCACTTTGCCCGGCGCGGCTGGGACGACAGTCTCGCCTGCGCGCGGGCTCGCTTCTGGTGCCGGATATGCGCGTCAAGACAGCGGCGCAAGATCCGGCCCGACCGGCTGGATCTGGTACCATGGCAGGCAGGAGACCTCGAGCTGCCCTGGCCGGACGAGCAAGTCTGGAAACGGGCGGCGGCGAAACTGCGCTGAGACTTGCGACCAAGCCGCGATTGAGAAAAGGCGCAGTGCGTCGCCAGCGAGCGTATGATCTCAGGCCTCGCGGCTCGCCGCGCGAGAATCCTCTCCCCTGGGCTGGCGGTGTTTTCGCAGTATCAGGCGATAGTCGCCGCGTGCCATTCTTCGGGCATCGCGCATAAGGCGCCGCACCCGCGAGCGCAGCGAATCGGAGGTCCCATTCCATTCGCGCTCGACGCGCGCGGCCCCGAAGAGCACACAGCCGATCTCGCGTTGGCTGGCCCCGGCCACAAGCGCATCGTGGGCGCGCAGCACGGCGATCGCGCGCGCCATGCCGGGATCGGGCGGGAACAGGGAACGCGCGAAGCGGCCATAGCGGCACAGGGCGAGGAAGCGCCGCAGCGCAAGGACCTTCAACTCGGCCGAAACGAGGCCTTCGAGACGAAATCGCAGGAGCACGGCCTTTTCACCGGCAAAGCGCCCGTCCAGGACATCGAGCCGGATACGCTGCCAGCCATTGGACAGCGCAACATGCTCACGCCCTTCGCTGCCCGCTACGCAGGAAAGCCAAGGCGCGACCGTGTCGAGGCAGAGACTGTCGGGATGAGCGGGATCGGCAGGCAGGGCCTCGACCGGAATCGCGCACGGATCGAGATCGGCATGCCAGATGATCCGGGCCGAAGGCGCATCGCGGTCCGGATCTTCGGCGAAAGTGAAGCCCCCACCCGCGCGGCACGCTGCGCGCCCCGCCGGTTACGCGGCTGGCGCGGGCATGCCATTCGACGTAGCCGGGATCGCGCCTGAGCCATTCCCACATGAGACCGGCGCGGTCGATGCCCGAAAGCCGTTCGTAGACGCGATCATCGCGCCAGTCGGCAAGGCCCGGCGCCCGATTCGCGCCGCTCATGCCTGGCCGGACAGGCGCGGATGCGCGATGACAAGATTGTAATCACGCCATTTTCTTTCAGGCGCTATTCTGAACCCCGTCGCTCTTCGGACAAAAGACCGGCGAAGTTGCGACACTTGTGCGATTTCCATCGCCGAAAGGCAGCTTGAGACCCTGCCTTTCGGCCCGAACGATCGAGAAGGGACGATCGCCGGGAGACAGGTGGCAAGAGACGCCGCCGGCCATCGTAAGCGTGACCGATGCTCGAGGTGACGCAGCTGATGGAGCTTGTCGAAGCCGCGACAAGCATTGATGACCTTGCCGCCGCGATCAGGGCCGCGAGCGCGCAGCTCGGTTTCCAGCATTTTGCCCTGAGCCATCATGTCGATCTTGCCGAGGCGGGCGACAGCGCCATATGGATCCATAACTATCCGGCCGGATGGGCCGAGTATTACGAGAGCCATTCGCTCGGGCTGAGCGATCCGGTTCACCGCGCCAGCCACGTGACCATGATCGGGTTTCGCTGGTCGCGCCTGGAGCAGATGATCCCGCTGACAACGGCCGACCGCAGGATGCTGCTCATGAGCCGCGAACATGGCATCGGTGATGGTTTCACCGTGCCCGCGCATGTTCCTGGCGAAACGCGCGGCTCGGTCTCCTTTGCCACCGAGACCGGCCGTGCCCTGCCCGCCGGAATGCTCCCCGCGGCCCAGCTGGTGGGCTGTCTCGCGTTCGAGGCGGCGCGCCGGCTTTGCACCCCGCGCACGGTGCGGCCCGGTGCCCGCCTGCCCGTCCTGACCGATCGGCAGCGCGAATGCGCGTTGTGGGTGGCGCGCGGCAAGACGGACTGGGAAATCGCGTGCATCCTGGGGCTGAGCGAGGAAACGGTCGCCCGCCATGTCAGGCAAGCCTGCGAACGTTATGGTGTGAGCAAGCGGACATCGCTGGTGATCCGGGCCCTGTTCGATGGAACCTTGACTTTCACCGACGTTTTCAGCCGCCGATATACCCCTTTTCCGGGATAGCGATCCGGCGCCTCCCTCGGCGAGCCTTGGCCATCCGCTGCCAGGGAGCCTTCGCCATGCTGCACGTATTCACGCCCCATGCCGGCCCGGACCTTGCGAACGAGGTCCTTCGCGCGATGTTCGCCGCGCGCAAGTCGGTCTTCGTCGACCTGCTCAAATGGGACGTACCGGTTCTGGCCGGCCGCTACGAAATCGACCGGTTCGACAACGGCCACGCCGCCTATCTCGTGCTTGCCGACGCGCACGGCGCCCATCTCGCCTCCGTGCGGCTTCTGCCGACGACGCGCCCCCACATCCTCGACAGCTTCTATGCCGACCTGTGCGACCAGGCGCTGCCGCACGGCACCGACGTGTTCGAAATCACGCGCTTCTGCCTCGACCGCCGGCTGCGCGCGGCCCCGCGCCGGGAGGCGCGCGACACGCTCGTCATGGCACTGGCCCAGTACGCCCTGGAAAACGGCATCGCGGCCTACAGCGCGGTCGCGCCGACCGGCTGGGCCCGCCAGATCGTGGCGTTCGGCTGGCACGCCGCGATGCTGGGACGCCCGGCCGCGATCGGCGGCGAGGAGCTCGCAGCCCTGCGCATCGATATCGCGCCCGAGACCCCTCACCTGCTCGCGGCCGCGGGCATCCGGCCGGCCGGCGAGCACAGCCGCACCCGGTGCGCAGCGGCATGAGGGAGGAGAAGGTCATGACCGCAGCCATCGGTCTTGCCGAGGCCATCGAAGCACATGCCTCGCGCCTCCTGAAGGAAGGGTTCTGCATAATTCCCGGCGCGCTGCCGGCCGGAACCCTCCGAGCGCTCGACAACGACCTTGCAGAGCGATTCGCATCGACGCCGTTCGGGAGAGGCGGCTTTTACGGATCGCGCACGAAGCGCTTCGGCCGGCTGCTCGTGCGTTCGCCCCGCGCGGCCGAGCTCGTCCAGCACGCGCTGGTCCGCGGCATCGCCGAGAGGGTTCTGTCGCCCTGGTGCGACTGCATCCAGCTCAACACGGCCCAGGCGATCGCGGTGCATTCCGGCAGCCCGGAACAGCTTCCGCACCGCGACCAGGACATGTGGCAGGCGCCCAAGGGCGAGGCGGAATATCTCGTCAACGTGATGTGGCCGCTGAGCGAGTTCTGCGGCGAGAACGGCGCGACGCTGGTCTGGCCTCACAGCCACGGTGCGCGGGCGCTGGCGAGTCAGCCGTGCGAAGCGCCGATCGTCGCGCGCATGGCGCCAGGCAGCGCCCTCGTCTTCCTGGGCTCGACGCTGCACGCCGCCGGCGCCAATCGCAGCCGCCAGGTCCGACGCGGCGTGATCGTGGGCTACTCATTGGGGTGGCTCAAGCCTTACGAAAACCAGTGGCTTGCCTATCCGCCCGAGGTCGCCCGCACTTTCCCCGCCGATCTCGCGGCGCTCGTCGGCTACCGGCAGCACCGGCCGAACCTGGGCAACTATGAGGGGCAATGCCCCTCGGTCGTGCTTCAGGGCGACGGCGAGAGGCCGCTGGGCGCTGTCGATGCGCTCCGGCCCGACCAGGAAGCGCTGGTCGAAGCCTATCTGGAGATGCAGCGGGCACGGTCATGAACCCGGGCGCGACCGCCGAGCGCGTGCTCGATACGCTGCGCGGGCGCATCGCCGGCCGCGAGTTCCGTCCCGGCGACCGGCTCGATGCGGCCGTGCTCGCGGCCGGCCTCGCCGCGAGCGTTACGCCGGTGCGTGACGCGCTGCACCGTCTGACCGGTGAGGGCCTGGTGGAAACACGCCTGGGAAGCGGATTTTACATTCCCGCGCTCGACGAGCCGCTGCTCAAGGATCTCTACTACTGGTCCGCCGAGCTCGTGTTCCTGGCGATCCGCGGCTGGCCGCGCAGCGAGGCCGGGACGAGCCTGCCCCCCACGTCTGCGGAGCCATCGGTGGCCGAACGCGCCGGCACCCTGTTCCTGGCCATCGCGCGCCTTTCGGCCAACAGCGAACACGCGCGGGCGCTCGCGCGTCTGAATGCCCGGCTCCATGCGGTAAGGACAGTGGAGCCGCTGGTTCTGGGCGACACCGACGGGGAACTCGACACCTGGCTTCCCGTCCTCGCGGCAGGCGAGCGCGAGGGGCTGCGGCGGCTTTGCACGTCCTATCACCGCCGGCGCATCCGCGCCGCGGCCGAACTCGTGCGCGCGGTCTACAGGGCGGAGTGACGCGCGTCCTGCTCTGCCGCCAGCGCGAACAATCGGCATATCAGGCGCGTATAAGTTTCGGATAATGCGCCCGCGTTCCTAGCATTCTCGTGCTGCAGCGCTTTGCAGTGAACCGAGAAGGAGCACATCATGGAACGTGAAACGCATGACGAAGTGATCGAGATCGGCAAGGCGAGCGTCGAAACGCTCGGCGCCTCCGGCATCCCGGTCGATGAAAACCTCGGCCAGTTCCAGGCCGGACTCTCCGACGACTGACGACAAGGCGCGCGGATCCTTCTGTGGGGAGGGGGCCGCGCGCCGCTTGTCCTTGCGGACACCGAAAAACTCGCCGGATATCACACCATGGGCCATAGTCTGCGCGCCGGGATCAGTTACTGCGATGCGGGCGGGCGCCTCATCTTCCTCGACGTTCACGCCGATCGCTACTTCTGCCTCGCGCCCGAAGCCGAGGCGGCTTTTCGCCGTCTCGTGGCGCATCCCGGCGCGAGCGAAGCGGCGGCGCCAGGACTGCTGGAGTCCGGGATGCTGGTGCGGACCCGGCACGCCGAGGTGCCGCGCCCCTTTTCGCTCGCCAGGCGCGCCGAGACCAGTCTTCTCGACCTGCCGCGCCTGCGTGCTTCTTCAGCCGAGCTTCTCGCCGCGCTGTCACGGCTGGCGCTTGCCGGCCTTTTGCTACGGCGGCGCGGCCTTCGCCGCAGCCTGGAGCGTCTGGCCGCAGCCAGGCCCAGCTGCGCGCCGGCGCGCCTCGACATGCCGCAAGCGCTACAGCGCCCGGCCGCGGCCTTCGAGATGAGTGCGCGCCTCGTGCGCTCGCACGACCAATGCCTGCCGCGATCGATCGCGCTTGCCCGGCACTGCGCGGCGCGCGGGCTTGCGGCCGATCTCGTCATCGGCGTGCGCCTGCGCCCTTTTGCCGCGCACGCCTGGGTGCAGGCGGGACCCTGGCTCCTGAACGACCGTCTCGACACCGTGCGCACCTACACGCCGATCCTTGCGGTATGACGCGCGCACGCTTCATCGCGCTCGTGCGGCCTTCCCGAGAGGCCGGCGCCGGGCTAGCCCGGCGCATCGAGGAGCGATCGCGCGAAATGCCCGGCCTGGAACCGGTGCTTGAAACGGGCACGCTCAGTGTCGCGACAAGCGCTTGCTGCCCGCTCATTCTCGAAGGCGCGGGAGTCATAATCGGATCGCTGTTCCGGCGCGGGGCTCGTCGCCGGACGGACCGGCTCGAACCGGAGGAAGCCGCGCGCATCGCGGCCAGTCGCGGCGGCGATCTCGTGGAGCACTACTGGGGCCCCTATCTCGCCATTCTGGCAAGACCAGGGGGATCGGGGGTGGATGCTGTGCGCGCGCCGCTGGGCGAATTGCCCTGTTATTTCGCGCGGCACGAGGATGCGATCGTCCTCGCCTCCGACACCGAGCTTCTCGCCCGCTTCGGCTTCTACCGGCCCGCGGTGGCCTGGGACGCCGTCGTTCGCGCCCTGGCGGCACGCGACTTGCGTACGCCCGCGACCTGCCTTGCGGGCCTTGCCGAACTGCCGGGCGGGCAGCGCCTCGAAATCGCCAGCGGGCAAACCAGGAGGCGCGAGCTGTGGTCGCCCTGGAGCTTTGCCGCACGCGATGGGCAGATCGCGCGGATCGAGGATGCGGTCGAAGCGCTCGCCGCCACCGCGAGTGAATGCATCGCGGCAAGGGCCTCGGACTACCGCAGGAGCGTGCTCATGCTTTCCGGCGGGCTCGATTCGTCGATTCTCGCGGCAGGTCTCAGCCAATGTAGCGCGCAGGCGCATGCGCTCACGCTCGTAACCGGCGATGCCGTCGGCGACGAGCGCGACTACGCGCGCTGCACCGCGGCGGCGCTCGGCGTGCCGCTTGAGGAGGGCCTGCGCGATGTTTCCCGGATCGATCCGGGCCGATCGGGCGCGAGCCGCCTGCCGCGCCCATGCGTGCGTCTGTTCCTCCAGGAATCGACGCGCCTTGCGCGCGATCTGGCCCGGCGCACGGGAGCCGACGCGGTCTTTGGCGGCGGCGGGGGCGACAATGTCTTCTGCTCGCTCCAGTCCTCCGCTCCTGCCGCCGACCGCCTTCTCACCTCGGGGCCCGGCTGGAACTTCCTTGTCACGGCCTACGAGATCAGCCGCCTCGCGCAGGCCAGTCTGCCGGCGGTGATGCACGATGCCGCGAGGCGCGCCTGGCTGGGCAGCAGCGCCTTCAGGCCCTTTCGCGACGTCAACCTGCTCGCGCCGCGCGCGCTTGAAGCCATCGCCCCTGCCGGCGGTCATCCCTGGTTTTCCGCCGCGCCCGGGGCGCTACCCGGCAAGGCGGCGCATGTGCGGCTCATCGCCTATGCCCAAAGCTACGTCGAAGGCCTCGATCCGCAGGGCTCGCCGGCAAGCGTTGCGCCGTTGCTTTCGCAGCCGCTGGTCGAGACCTGTCTTCGCATCCCCAGCTGGCTATGGTTTGAGGAGGGCCGCAATCGCGCCGTCGCGCGCCGCGCCTTTGCCGGAAGGCTGCCGGCGCGGATCGTTCAGAGGCGGTCCAAGGGCACGCCCGACAGCTTCGTCGCCGAGATCTTCGAGACCCACCGCGGCGCCTTGCGCGAAATGCTGGCTGATGGCCAGCTGGTCAGGCGCGGCCTGATCGAGCGCAACCGCCTGCTCGAAGTGCTGGACGACCCGCGGCCGGCAAGCGGGGAGGGGTTTCGCCGCGTACTCCAGTTCGTCGATGTCGAAGCCTGGGCCCGCGGCTGGGAGAACCGCGCCTGATCGCTTTCCCGCGCTCGGCCGTGCCGCGCATGCCGGTGAAGGTAGGCTAGCCGCGAAGGCGCGAGCTTGTCAGTTCAGCCGTAGCGGGAAGCCGGTCCGTGGCCCGCACGAACGCACAGGGATAGCCCGAGGCCTTCAGCCGCGCTGCCCCATCCGGCCGCTTTGATGCCTATCCTGAGCCACCGATCAGAGCCGAGAGCCTGGGATGCGTGTCGTCCGCCAGCGGATTGATGACCGTCAGCCCGCGCGTGACGAATCCGTGCTGCATGTCCTCGGACAACAGTAGCGTACAGCCTGCGTCCGCAGCCGCGGTCAGAATCAGGGCATCCCAGAATTGCAGCTTGTGATCGATCACCAGGTCGGCGGCAGACAGGGCGGTGCGTGTTTCCGAAGCCGAGGTTCCAAAGGCTTCAGCGAATTCGAGCAGGACTTCGCGCGCCTCATTCGCCGTCGCGCCGCTCCGCCTGAGCACGACAAACAGTTCGCCGAGGGTTTGGGCGGGGGCGACGATACTTACCGATTCCGCTAGCCGGGAGACCAGCGCCCGAACCTTCGCGATCTTGTCATCGTCCTGCGCCGAGCGGCTGACGCCGGCGAGGTAAGCGAGAATGTCGCTGTCGAGGGCGACACGCATCAGTCGTAAAGATCGCCGCGAGACCATTCTCCGGAATGGCGGACGGGAAGGCTCTTGACGAACTTGAGAAGCCGGTCGACCGAACGGCGTTCCCGATCGCGGTCTACGGGGAGCACGCGCGCGACGGGGCGACCGCGAGACATCACGGTAAAGCTCTGACCTTCGGAGACATCGCGCAGAAGCTCCGAGAAATGCTGATTGGCCTCGCTGGCACTGATCGCTCTATCCATGAACGCAATTTAGTGGATAACACTAGATTGTGCAAGATCGGCAGCTAGGGAGTAACGCGGTCTTTCCAGCGGCCCCGGCGAACAGATGGAAATTTCTGAACCCGCAAGCGGTCAGCGCCCTACCTTGGCCAAAGCCGTCGGCGAAACCGGCGCTCGCGACCGGTTGCCCTCCCCGCGCTTGAGCGCTCATATCATCCAGGCCGATGAAACGCGGCGCGGCAGGGCCGATACCGGCCGTAGGGCACCCGATCACGAGTGCGAGGGCCTCTCCCGCCTTGCCTCGCGCAGGACCTGCCAGCGGCGGTACTGCGCGGCTTTGCCCGGATCGGTATCCCGCCTGCCCTGCAGCCAGAAGGCGAACCAGTCGAGATTGCGTTCGTAGATCGCGCGGCGATGCGCCGGCTGCCACTTGATATGGTGTTCGCCGGGAAAGACGTGCATCTCGACCGGCTGGCCGGCCTCGCGAAGCGCGGTGAACGTCTGGAGCGCGAGCAGCGTTTCCTCGTCGGCAAGCTGCATCAGCAGGGGAACATCCATGCGGCTGGCATTGAGCGCCATCGAATAGGGCCGCCAGAAGTCCGGACTATCGCGGCTCGCGGGCGGAAAGCCCATCGCCTCCATGGTCTCGGCATAAGCGATGCCGCCATATGTCGTGATCGACTGGGGCTCCATGCAGCAGGTGCTGATCGCCGCGGCCGCGAAGAGATCGGTGTTGATGAGCGCGAAGCGCGCGCTCGAGGATCCGTCGCTCAACCCGGTGATGCCGATGCGCGCCGGATCGGCGATGCCGCGATCGACGACCATCCCGATGCCGGTTTCCAGCGACGAGAGCAGACTGCGCCGCTCTGCCCAGTCTTCAAGATTCGCCGCATTGACGTCAGCCCAGGAGCGGATGCCCGGCCGGCTTGCCGCGACGAAGGGCGCGCGCTCGATGCTCAGGACCGCGAAGCCGCGCGCGGCAAAAGCGTGGATCGGATATTCATCGCCCGTGCCGCCGCGCAGGAAGCCGTCGCTGTGATACTGGACGACGATCATCGGCAGGCGCACGCCGGGCCTGTAGCCGGGTGGTAGCACGAGATCGCCGCGCGCCTCGAGCCCGACGTCGTTCTTCCAGTGCAGCCGTTCGACTTTCCCTAGGGCAATATCGCGGAACTGCAGATTGGGATCGAAGGCACGGCGCGTCTCGCCCGTGTCGGGATCGATCATGACCAGATGGCGCGGCGTGGTCGCGTTCTCCGACGTGCACAGCAGCGAGGTGCCGGCCATAACGCAGCCGAGCAGGACATTGCCGGTGCGCAGGATCGCGCGCGGCGCGGCGGCCTCGCCCGGGCGCCAGCGATATAGGCCCATGCGTCCCTTTGCCCAGCCCTCGCGCCTCAGGAAGATGAGGTCCCTGCCCTCGCGGTCCCACCACATAGCGGTAAAGCCCCCATCGCAGGCCTTCGCGCTGCACACGATGCGCTCGCCGCCGCGTTCCTCGACCACGAGCCGCAAGGGCGCCAGCGGACTGGCGCCGCTTCGCTCGGTCAGCGCGCGCCGCCCGCCGGGCGCCGCTGCCTGCGGCGCGATCGACGCGCCCGACTGGTCCTCCATCGCCACCAGCGCCTTTTCAGCCGCGCTGGCGGATCGAACCTCGCCGCTTTCCGGGTCGATCGAGAACGCCCGGCGCGGCGTATCGGGCAGTAGCGGGCGCATGGCGTAGTTGGGCGCGAAACGCGCATCATAGAGCCAGCCCCCGCGTCCCTCGCGCGCGACCTTGTCTGCCGCCTCCGCCTGCCCGGGCTGCGAGACGAAGACGAGGCGCTTGCCCTCCCCGCTCCAGGCGAGCGTCTTCACATCGACTTCGGAGCGTGTGACCCGCCATGCCCCGCGGCCATCGGCGCGCGCGCGCCAGACCTGCGTCACGCCGTGATCGCGTCGCAGGTAGGCGATCCACCTGCCATCGGACGACCAAGCCGGCGTGACGATCGCCGGAAATCCAACGTCGACGACAAGGCCGCGCGCCAGCGTCGTGTTCGTGATCATCTCCCCCCCGCGATCGAGAATGCGCGGACCTTCGCTTCCGGAAAGATCGATCACCACCAGCGCGCGGCAGTAGCTGTTGGTCTTGGGGTCGGCGCGGCTGAGAATGAAGGCCGCCTTCGTGCCGCCTGGCGAGACCCCAAGCGGGCTGGGCTGGCCGAACATCGCGCCGTCGGGCTGGCCGATGTCGCGAAGTCCGACAAGATCGTCCGGCGTGACAGGCCGCTTGGCTGCCGCCGCGCGTGGCGGCGGCAGCAGGTCGTCGCAGGCCGCAAGCGCTGGCGCGGGCAATGCCGCGAAGTTCGCGGCAGCAATGGCTCCAAGAACGCGCGTGCTTACCATGACCTGGCAATCCCGAATCCGAGGTAGCGTCCGACCGGCGAATAGTTGGTCGAATCGTAAGCCGTGTCGGAAAAGAACGTGGTTGCAATCGCATCGGGACGATCGTTCAGCAGGTTCTGCGCGGTCAGGCTCAGCTCGAGCCCACGCAGCGGCCCGTCGCCGTTCTTGAAGGCATAGCGCGCGGTCAGATCGAACATTGTCATGCCGTCCACCGCGATGACGGGGCTGGAGCGCGTGTCCTCGACGCCCCCGATCCGGCTTGCCGCAGCGTTGAGCGTGAGGCCGCCTTTCGTCCAGGTCACGCTGCTCCGGCCGCGCCAGTGCGGCGGGTTGAACAGCGTGCCGGCTTTCTCGGTGATCGGCGCACCCGAAGTCAGCTGCTGGCTGCTTTCGATATAGCTCGCATTGAGCGCGAAGCGCAGAGTCCCACCCGTTTCGCCCAGACGCGCGCGGTATTCGGCCAGGACATCGACCCCGCTAATCGTCTGCCGCCCGGCGTTCAGGTTGGTGTTGTCGATGATCGCCACGACCCGGGCCGGATCGTAGGCGCTTCCCGAGACGTTGAAGAACTGCGCTGCGTCGGCGACAGCCGCCGCGACGGCGGCGCTGCCAGGCGCAAGCACGACCTGATCTGCATAGAGCGGGTCGCTGAGCGCCTGGGACTGGAAGGCGATCGGCGTGACGATACGCTCCGCGTAGCGAATCGAGAAGTAGCCGGCCTGAAGGCGCAGGCCCGCAAGGCCTTGCGGCTGGAACTCGATTGTCGCCGTCCAGGTCCGCGCGCGCTCGGGCCTCAGCGCCGCATTGCCGCCCTGGATGAGAAGCGCGCTCGCGCCTGCCGGATATCCCGCACCGCCAAGGCTCGCGGCCGGATAGAGCAGCGCGGTGCGCGCCTGGTATTGCTGGAACAGCGTCGGCGCGCGAAACGAGCGGCCCCAGCTCGCCTTGAGCGCGACATCGGGGAGCGGGGCGTAGATCACACCGATCTTGGGCGTCGCGACCGCATCGATGCCCGGATAGCGCTCATAGCGGATCGCGCCGCTCACATGGAGCCGGTCGATCCCGGCGATGTCCTGCGCCGCCGAGACGAGCGGCAGGTCGATTTCGCCGTAGAGGTAGTAGCTGTCCTGCCGGGCCCGGACATTGTTGGGATCGCCCTCGGCCCGAAAGGCGTCGAGCAGATTGTCGCGGTAGCCCGCGCCGATCGCCAGCTTCGCCGCGCCGCCGGGCAGGGCGAAGAGCGGACCGTCGGCGGCGAGTTCGGCGGACCTCGCCGAATTGCAGTAGCACACGAATGCCGAAGCGATCGGTGCGGCGCCCACGAAGCTGTCGCTGCGAAGACGGACCTTTTCCTCGCCATAGACGCCCGAAAGCACCGCGCGCCAACCGGAGGCCAAGTCGAGTTCGAGCGAGGGCGCCAAGGCAAGCGAGCGGCTGGTCGATCGCTTCTCGGCCCGGCTCACATCCAGATCGCCCGCAGCGTTGAGCGGAAAGCCCGATGTACTCCAGCGCTTGTTGAAAAGGGCATCGATCCTGAAGGTCAGCGCCTCGCCGAGCGCCTGGTGGCCGGCCATCGCGGCCGCATGGCGCCGCTGCGCCGGGTAGAGTGTGACGCCCGGGCGCGAGGCGGCGTAGGAACGCTGGCCGGAAACGATGTCGCTTTCGCGGGCATATTCGTAGGCGGCAACCAGACCGCCCGATCCCCAGCGTCGGCCCGCAAGAGCACCGTATTGCTGGCGAAAATGGCCGCCCTCGGTCGAGCCGCCGATATCAACGCGCGTTTCCAGCCCCTGGTAGTCGCGCTTGAGGATGACATTGGCCACGCCGGCCACCGCGTCAGAGCCGTAGAGCGCAGAGGCGCCGTCGGCGACGATCTCAATGCGATCGACCATGGCAAGCGGTATCGCCGAGACATCGACGCCCTGGCGCGAACCGTTGTAGGCGAGGCGGTGACCGTTGATCAGCGTAAGCGTAGCATCGCTTCCCAGGCCGCGCAGATTGATCGTCGTAGCGCCGCCGACATTGATGCCGCTCGAGGACGGCACGTTGTTGCCCACGCCCGGGTTCTGCCCGCCGCCGAAGTTCTGCGGGATGGCGCGCACTACATCGCCAGTGCCAGTCTGGCCGGCTTCGCGCATCTGCTCCTGATCGATGCGCACGACCGGCGAGGCGACAGGCGCGCCGCGGATGCGGCTCCCGGTTACCACGATCTCGCCGTCGCTGCCCGCGCCCAAGGTTCGAGCCTCGCCCCGGGCGCGGATCACATAGCCGCCCCCGGACTGCTCGAAGCCGAGACCGGTCCCTTCCAGCAGGCGCGTAAGCGCCTGTTCCAGCGTGTAATAGCCCTTGAGCGCGGGTGCCCGCCGATCGCCGACAAGCACGGTCTCCACGAGAACTGTCCTGCCCGAGAGCAGCGCCGCTGCCCGGATGGATACGCCGAGCGGCTGCGCGGGCAGGTCGAACGCGATTCGCCTGGCAGGCTCGGCCTGTGCGACCGAAGGGACAGCGAGCGCGATAATGGCCGCCCTGCCCAGACAATGGAGCGCTGTGCTTTGAGGTGTTGGCATCGTTTTTTGTCCTCCCCCCTTGGCCGACGATCGGCGGGTCACAGAGGAGGACGGCGGGCGGCGTGAATACCCGCCAACTATTTTCTAGCGAGGCGCCGATTCAGGGTTCGGGTTGCCTCCCGAGCAGAATTGTTCCGGAATCGGGATGTTCGATGCCGAGCCCGAAAATTCCGGCCACGGCCTCGGCGAACCTGTCCGGCTCGCGCGCCGGGAAGGCCCCGGTGACCTTGAGCTCGCCAAGCTGCGGATCGGCGAGGCGCAGCTGAACCTCGTTGTAGCGATTTATGGCCGCGAGCGCGGTGCGGAGCGGCGTAGCATCGAGCGCAAGCATGCCCGAGACCCATTGGATGTCCTCCTCGGCGACCCGAGTCGGCGCCGTTCCGGATCCCGGCACGACCTTTTCGCCTTGTGCCAGTGTTTGCCTCGCCGCGTCGCGGGAAGTAGCACCGGCGCCGCGCAGTTCGACGGAACCTTCCAGCGCGGCAACGACGGGCCGGCCGCCGACCAGGCTGACGTCGAACAGCTTGCCCGCCGGGACGATCCTGATGCCGGCGGCCGAGACAACGAAGGGGCGGCGTCCGGACGCGACATGGAAGCGCGCCCTTCCCTGCTCGAGTTCCAGGCGGCGCGCCGACGCGGTGAGCATCACTTTCACCCGGCTTTGCGTATCGAGAACGAGCCGCGAACCATCGTCGAGTGCGATGATACGGATTTCTCCCAGGCCGGTCTCGTATGTGGCCGCCTCGGCCTGCGAAACAAGACCGAAGGGAGACATGCCACGGACAAGGCCGAAACTTGCCAGTCCCGCAATCATGGCAAGGCCCGCGCCGGCCATGGCCAGATGCGTGGAGCGGCGCATATGCAAGGGTGCCTTCGCCAGCTTGCGCTCCCGCGCGATCCGGCTTGTGGCCAGCCCCGAACTCTCCTGCCAGGCGCCCGCGATTTCTTCAAACGCGATCTGATGGCGCGGATCGGCGCGCAGCCAGGCATCGAGCGCGCGCTCGATGCCCGCTTCGCCGGCCTCGCGCCGCGCCAGCCAGCGGGCCGCCGCGTCGTGCACGCGCCCGGGAATGTCCGGCGACTGATTGTCAGTCATGGCGGCGCAGGTGACGGCCCAGTTGCTTGATCGCCCGGCTCATCTGCTTTTCGACTCCTCTCACGCTCAGTCCCGTCGCTTGCGCGATTTGCGCATAGCTATAGCCATCAATACGGCAGGCGAGAAAGATCTGCCGGGTGAGCGGCCTGAGGCGGCTCACCGCCTCCTCGATGCGCATCAGCCGGTCGCGTGCCTCGAGCGCGGCAACGGTATCGCCGCCGGAGAGGGGTACATCGTCGATCGGGACATGGTCGGCCTCGCCGCGGCGCGCGGCCTGCCTGCCCTGGTCCCTGAGCGTGTTGCGCGCGGCCTGGCGCAGATAGGCCCCCGGCGCGGCGATCGCGGCGCGCGCGCTCGTTGCGGCCATTCGGACGAAGACCTGCTGGACGATGTCTTCGGCTTCACCCCGCCGCGTACGGGCGGACACGAAACGCATCAGCGCGGAGCGCTCGCGGCGGTAGATGTCCTCGAGCGAGGCGGCGTCGGATACCGGCCGGTCGGAATCAGGCGGCAGCGGATCGCCTTCCTCGAGCGGCACGCGCAGGGCGCCTAAACTCGCCGGCATGGCTCTGGGCGCCTGGACGCCGGTTCTTGCTGCATAGCCATCGATCGCCTCCCTTTGACCGGCGAGGCGGGCCCGGCGCGAGCCGGGTGTTGAGAACATGCAAGAGAACATGCGCCGACGCCTTTGGCCGCAAGCGGCTTGGACATGCACGTCGGCCACCCGGCCGCGTCTGAAGCGGGTCGATCTTTCCCTTGCGAGGTTCTCACGCCTCGGCGCCGCACGAAACTGCGGCACGCGCTCAGGTTACAGTGCGAACAGCCAGGCGCAACCCCCTTTGTTTTCAATGCGATTCAGGACTTGGCGAGCGGGGGAGACGAACTGCTGTCGCTGCGTATACGAGGGCCTGATGGTGAACGACATGCTCGACGACAACCGATCATTGCCGGGCGGAGGCCGGCGGCGGCGCACTGTCCCGACACCGTAGTACCCACGCCTGCGCAGCTCAATCCGAGATGGCCTCCCCCCATTCCCGGCCCAAATGCTCTTCGGTCCGGTACATCAAGGATGGCGACGGCAGCACACATTTGACATTTGATCGGCAATGCCGAGGCAGGGCTTCATTGCGTTGATGAAGTGCGCCGAACTAAGGCCTTTGCCTTGCCTCCGGTCCATTCATAACGCTAATTTCCCGAGCGCTTTCACCGCCGCGTCACGGGCAAGGTGGCTATAATGCCACTCAATCATTTCGACGCTCGTTCCCGAGATTTGCCCAATCGTGAGAAGCGGGAGACCCTCCCTTACCAAATCCGTTATCGTGCTGTGCCGCAAGGTATAGGCAGTTGTATTGTCCGGAAGGTCAGCAGCCTTTGCCGCGCTTTCTATCGCGTCGCCCCAAGTGTTGCGGTTCCAAGCATCACCGTTAGCTCGGCGAAACAGCGGCACGGTGGCGATCTGATCACTCGCCTGTTCGGCGAATAGCGCAGCCGCCACGGGCGAAATGACGAAGCGCCGTACGTTTCCAGTCTTGTCCGTCCCGGTGGTCAGCTCCGAAGTGCGCTTATCGAAGTCGCCAACGGTCAGCGCGGCCATTGCACCGGGCCGCAACGGCAACAGGCACAGCGCTCGTACAAAAGGCGCAGCTTCGGCATCTACATGCTCCAGCAGGCTCCGACGCTGGTCTTTGTCGAGGTACAGCAACCGCCGCCTATTGGCATTCCTGAAGGGTTGGAGGGCTTCCTGCCAAGCCGCGTCCGTCCCCGGCTTGCCGTGTGCCAGAAACTTGTTGAGGGCCGCCCGGAGCGGGGCCATGTCGCGATTTATGGTAGACTTTGCCCGCGCCCTCGTGCGCTGTTCGCCCTTCTTACGACGGCTGATCACGGCAGGAGCCTCCTCCAGCCGCCTGCGCCATTCCCTCAGATGATGGCGACGCAGCTTGTCCAGTTTCACATTCGCCAGCAGATCACTGTATACATGACGGCGAAAGACGCCCTCAGCAATTCGGTGATCGTCGCTGATGGCGGTCAAGTAGTCGCGGCAGGCATCCGCGACGGTCTGGATTTTCTTCTGCGCGGCACCGCCAGACTCGACGAGGTCGGCGAAAGCCTCGGCCTCCTTCTTCGCCGCAGCAAACTGCTTCCGAGATGGCAGAGCGGCGAAGTCACCCAGCCTTTTGAAACGGTATTTCCGGTAGTCCTCGTCATAGGCACGCGCGATCCAAGTCCCCGCGCCTTCCCGCGCGGACGGGCGATAGCCGAGATACCGGCCAGGGCTAAGGCGCTGCCAGTGAGGCTCGCGCCGTGCCTTCAGATTGTCGCGTTCCTTGACCGTGCTGAGGTCCATCTCCTCCTCCGAAGTGTTCCTTACGGAAAATTTACGGAAAACATGTGCGGATTGCAATCGACTTATCTGGAAAAACTACTGTTTTATCAGAATGTTAATTGTCCATAAGGGTCCAGAAGCGTCCGGCTTCACACCCTTAAAAAGGGTGAGGTCGGGAGTTCAATCCTCCCCAGCAGCACCAGTTTTCAGGGGACTTAGCTGAGACAGCCCGGCCCAGCCTGCATAGAACAGGTTCGGAAGAAACGGCGGGCGAAAAGCCTACCCCAAAATTGGGGTGCATAGTCGTTGCATCGCCAGCGCGCGCATTCGCCTCTGCCCGGCTTGGAGAGGCGCTCCGGACAATGTCTGTCCGATCTTCGGGAGTGCGCCTGGCGGGTCCGCCGCGCCGCCGGCGCGCCCGCGTTCGCTGCAATAGGTTTTGCCGCGCTTTCGGGGCGAATGTCAGCGGTCTCGGCCGATGGTGGCCACGCTATGCGCACCGACGCTGCTGATCATCGCCTACTGGGTAATGAACCGGCTGGCGGCGCAGTTGGCACGCCGGATGCCAAGACGATGCGCGGGCGCGGGGTAAGCGCCTGAGGCCGCGCGTCTCTCGGGCCTCTCCAGCACCGACGAACTCAACGAGACCGTGCTTGAGCGCAACGGTGCGATCAGCCCAATCGCGCGTCGGCGAGATCGCCGGAACGAATAAGCGCCACCACGCGTCTTCGCGGTCCCGGCCCGCGCCGCGATGGCGAAACTGGTGTGCAAGGAATTCGGTCAACCCGTCCTGGCATCAGGCTTCCTGACGCAGGATGGTCGCGCCCAGCGGAGGGATGACCAGTCGTGCCACCGATGGCTGGTCTTCGGCCAGCACGTTGCCGGCGTGCACCGTTCCGCCATTGCCGATATTCGCTCCGCCATAAATCGAGGCATCGCTGTTCAGGACTTCACGCCAGGTTCCCGCGTGCGGCAGGCGCACCTCATAGCCGTAGTGCGGCTGCGGGCTCAGGTTGAGCGCGATGACGATCGAAGGCGTGCTGGGCGCGCGCCGGGA
Source organism: Novosphingobium endophyticum (assembly GCF_014640675.1). Lineage (GTDB taxonomy): Bacteria > Pseudomonadota > Alphaproteobacteria > Sphingomonadales > Sphingomonadaceae > Novosphingobium > Novosphingobium endophyticum. Next base: position 68,767 of record NZ_BMHK01000015.1, read on the forward strand.
ATAGACAAAGATGCTGTTACGGCTGTCATCGCCGACCAGCCATTCGAAGCCGGCGGGGTCGGCATCTCCGGCGTGCAACGCGGCCTCACCCGAATAGAGCCGGTTCAGATCACGCACGAGCCGCTGCAGCGCGGCATGCTCCCCGCGGTCGAGCAGGTCCCAGCGAACCTCGGCATCGTGGTTCCACTCGCTCTCCTGAGCAATCTCGCTGCCCATGAACAGCAGCTTCTTGCCCGGATGCGTCCACATGAACGACAGGTAGGCCCGCAGCGTCGCGAACTTTTGCCAGCGGTCTCCGGGCATCTTGCCGATCAGCGACCCCTTGCCATGCACAACTTCGTCATGGCTGATCGGCAGCACGAAGCGCTCCGAGAAGGCGTAGACAAGGCCGAAGGTCAGTTCGTTGTGGTGCCAGCTTCGGTACATCGGATCACGCTCCGCGTACTTCAGCGTATCGTGCATCCAGCCCATGTTCCACTTGTAGGAAAAGCCCAGCCCGCCTTCGCTGACTGGCGCCGACACTCCCGGCCATGCGGTTGATTCCTCGGCAATCGTCATTGCTCCGGGACAGCGCTCGGCAATGACCGTGTTCATCCGCTTCAGGAATTCGACCGACTCCAGGTTTTCGCGTCCGCCATGGATATTGGGAACCCACTCACCGGCGCTGCGGCTGTAATCGCGGTAGAGCATCGAGGCGACGGCATCGACGCGCAGTCCGTCGACATGGAAGGTTTCCAGCCACCATAGCGCGGAGGCCAGCAGGAAGCCCGAGACTTCCCTGCGGCCGAGATTGTAGATCAGCGTGTTCCAGTCCTGATGGAACCCCTCGCGCGGGTCGGAATGCTCGTAAAGGTGCGTGCCGTCGAAGTGGGCAAGGCCATGCGCATCGGTGGGAAAGTGCGCGGGAACCCAGTCGAGAATAACGCCGATCCCGGCGCGATGGCAGGCATCGACGAAAGCGGCAAAACCTTCCGGCGTGCCGTACCGCGCCGAAGGTGCGAACTGCGAGAGCGGCTGATAACCCCACGAGCCGCCGAAGGGATATTCCATGATCGGCATCAGCTCGACGTGGGTAAAGCCCATGTCGGCGACATAAGGGATCAACCGCTCGGCCAGCGCCCGCCAGCCGAAATGGCCTTGCGGATCGTCTTTCGGCCGCAGCCAGGAACTGGCGTGAATCTCGTAGATCGAAATCGGAGCATCGCTCCGCTGGCGGCGCGCACGCTCACTCATCCAGTCGTCGTCGGTCCAGTGGTAGTCTGGCGCGGCGGCAACGATGGAGGCGGTTGCCGGCGGAGGTTCGGTCTGACGGGCCAGCGGATCGGCTTTCTGGGCAATGCCGCCGCCCGCGCCCAACACTTCGAACTTGTAGCGCGCTCCGGGGCCGATCCTCGGGATAAAGATTTCCCACACGCCGGCGCCGTGCCGCAGCCGCATCGGGTGACGCCTGCCGTCCCATGCGTTGAAGTCGCCGATCACCGAAACCCTGCGCGCATTTGGCGCCCACACCGAAAACGCGACGCCTTCCACGCCGCCCAACACGCGCGACTGTGCGCCGAAGTTTCGTGCAAGGTCCCAGTGCCGCCCTTCGCCGAACAGATAGAGGTCGAGATCGCCCAGAACGGCACCGAAGCGGTAGGGGTCCTCGGTCTCCTGTTCGCCTCCCGGCCAGCGGATGCGCAAGCGGTATCGCCCGGCATCCGGCGCGGGGCCAACGAACAGGCCGTCCGCCACCTTCGTCATCGTCTCGCCTTCGCCGCTATCTGCGCTTACGACGGCGACACTCAGGGCGCCCGGCTGAAAGGTCCTGACAATCCGCTGGCCGTCTTCCTCGTGAGGGCCGAGAAAAGCGAACGGGTCGCCGAGCTGCCCTTCACGCAGGGCCGCGATCCGTTCGTCGAGACCAAAGGCAGCAGTCACGGCGTATCTCCGGACAAGAGCCGATCCGCCGCCAGCGCAAGACCCGTTACCGGAACGCCCATCCATTCCGGCCGGTTCGCCGCTTCATAGGCCACTTCGTAAGCCGCTTTCTCCAGCACGAAGAAGTCCAGCAGCGGATCGGGAGACGCATCCTCACCGTAATAGCCGGCAAGGAACGCCTTCCCCGCCTTCTCGCGGAAGCGGGCCGCCACCTCGTCAGCGCGCTGTTCCTGGGTCTCGGGCGCGGCCGGCCTGTTGCGTTCGGCGACGGCGGCGGCGTAATCGAACGAACGCAGCATGCCGGCGACGTCGCGCAGCGGCAGATCCTTGGCGCGCCGCTGTTCGAGCGGCCGCGCGGGCTCGCCTTCGAAGTCGATGAACATCACGTCGTGGCCGGTCACCAGTACCTGCCCGAGATGCAGGTCGCCATGTATCCGCGTGCGCAGCCGCCCTACGAACCGGCGCGGATCTTGAGAAATGCTCTCGATGAGGAGGTCGCGGTTCGCGATCAGCCTATCGGCCGCCGCGCGCGCTTCGGCATCGAGCGGCGGATCGCCGAGAAGGAGATCGAGAGCCTTGCATACCTGGGCTGCCATGCGCTCGCCGAGTTGTTCCGCATCGTCCGGCACCATGGGCTCGGGCGCGAACGCCCCGTCGCTGCTGCCGCGTGCGAGCACCTCATGCATCTGAGCAAGTCGCCGGCCAAGATTGACGGCGAAGTTCTGGTAATTGGAGAAGCTCAGCTCAACGTCGGTGGCCAGCCGCTCGAGCGCGTTCAGCGTCCACTGCCAGCCGTCGCCCTGATTGGCGACAAAGCGTTGCACCAGCATCAGCAGGACAGGGTCGCCATTAGTAATGTGAGTCACGCTGCCCAGCATGGGCGGCACGTTTTCAAAGCCGTTCGCCGCCAGGTACCGCACCATCTCGAGATCCGGGTGAATCCCCGCCTGAATCTTGCGAAGCAGCTTGAGAACCGCCGTGCGGCCGACAACCAGCGTGCTGTTGGATTGTTCCGCCGCGATCCATTCCGGCTCAGCGTCCGGATCAAGGTCGAAGCCCTCGCATTTCTCGAATCGGATCTCTCCACCGTCGAGCGAAATGACCGCATCGTCGCGCAGGCCGGTGAGGATGGACCTGGCGAACGCGGCGGTCGCGAAGCCATCTGTCAGGAGCCCGACCCGGTGCCCGCGCCGGACGCGGGCGATGGCGAGATTGGAAGCGAAGGTTCCCGACGGCGTCCCCTCCCATGCGATGCCGAGGGGGAGCGTGTAGATGGTGGTGCCGGAACCGGTCGTCACTTCGATCTCGGTCAGCAGCAGATCGTCCGCCGCCGGAAGACTGGCGACGCTTCCGGTTCTGACGGAGTTGACGACTTCGTCCTTGGCGCCGAACCACCGGCGGTGAGTCAGGTAATCGGGAAGAACCTCGCGCTCGAACACCGTGCGTCCATCGCCCTTCACGACATCGTCAAGGCGCGGTCGAAGCACGAATGTATGCTGCTCGACTTCGACGCCGGGGGCGCCGCTCGACCAGTCCGGTGGGGCTGCCGCTTCGGACAGCAGGAACCACAGAAAGCCGTAGGGCTGCAGCGTGAGCAGGTAGGGCAGCTGGCCGAGCTTGGGAAATGGCGTGCCGCCCGACAGCTCCACCGGAGTTCGCCCTTCGAACTCCTGAAGGTCAAGCTCCACCGCCTGCGACGTGCGGCTGAGGTTGGCCACGCACAGGACCAGTTCATCCTCGTGCTCGCGAAGATAGGCAAGGATCTTGCGGTTCGCCGGGCGCAGGAAGCGCTGCGAACCACGGCCAAAAGCCCGGTTCCCGCGCCGCACCGCCAGCATGTTCTTGAGCCAGACCAGCAGCGAATGCGCGTCGCGCTGTTGCGCCTCGACGTTGACCGCCTGGAAGCCGTAAAGCGGGTCCATGATCGGCGGAAGGGTCAACGCGGCCGGGTCGGCGCGCGAGAAGCCGCCGTTGCGGTCCAGTGACCACTGCATCGGCGTGCGCACGCCGTCGCGGTCGCCGAGGAAGACATTGTCCCCCATGCCGATCTCGTCGCCATAGTAGAGGATCGGCGTTCCCGGCATGCTGAGCAGCAGGGCATGCATCAGTTCGATACGGCGGCGGTCGCGCTGCATCAGCGGGGCGAGCCGGCGCCGGATGCCGAGATTGATCCGCGCGCGGCTGTCGGCGGCATAAGTGTCCCACAGGTAATCGCGCTCGGCGTCGGTCACCATCTCGAGCGTCAGTTCGTCGTGGTTGCGCAGGAAGATCGCCCACTGGCAGTTTTCCGGGATATCCGGCGTCTGACGCATGATGTCGGTGATGGGGAAGCGGTCCTCCTGGGCCAGGGCCATGTACATTCGCGGCATCAGCGGAAAGTGGAACGCCATGTGGCATTCGTCGTCGTCGCCGAAGTACTGCTGCGTGTCCTCGGGCCACATGTTCGCCTCGGCCAGCAGCATGCGGTCGGGATAATGCACATCAAGGTCCGCTCTTATCTTCTTGAGGACGGCATGGGTTTCGGGGAGGTTCTCGTTCGAGGTGCCGTCGCGTTCGATAAGGTAGGGAATGGCATCCAGCCGCAGGCCATCGACCCCCGCGTCGAGCCAGAAGTGCATCACCGCGATCACTTCCTCCAGCACGCGCGGATTATCGAAGTTGAGGTCTGGCTGGTGCGAGTAGAACCGGTGCCAGTAGTAGGCCTGCGCCTCCTCGTCCCACGACCAGTTCGACTTTTCGGTATCGCAGAAGATGATGCGCGTGCCGGAATAGAGCTTGTCGTCGTCCGACCAGACGTAGAAGTCGCGCTCGGGAGAGCCGGGGGGTGCCTTGCGCGCGGCCTGGAACCACGGGTGCTGGTCGGACGTGTGATTGATTACCAGCTCGGTGATGACGCGAATGCCCCTCTCGTGCGCCGCGTCCGTGAACCGGCGCGCATCCTCCAGTGTACCGTAATCCGGGCTGACATTGCGGTAGGCGGCGATGTCATAGCCATCGTCCTTGCGCGGGCTCGGGTAGAACGGAAGCAGCCAGATCGCCGTCACGCCGAGATCGTCGATGTAGTCGAGCTTCTGCATCAGCCCCGCAAAGTCGCCGATGCCATCGTCGTTGGAATCGAAGAAGGACTTCACATGAAGCTGGTAGATGACGGCATCTTTGTACCAGAGCGGGGCGGCTGGGCTTTCGACATTCATGCGTCTGCTCCGGGAGCTATTCGCCAGATGCGGAACGGAAGGCCGGGACCGAGCCTGACGTGCTGCCATTTCCCGAACCAGCGGAAGCGCGCGCCCGATGGCAGGTCCTCGACACCGATGCTGCCGTGATCGTCGATGCCGAAATCCCACAGCGGCACTTCGAAGTCCGCCGACTGGTCGTGATGCGGATCGAGATTGACCATCACCAGGATGATGTCGCTGCCATCGGGGCTGGGCTTGGCGTAGTAGAGGATCGCATCGTTATGCGCGGTCAGGAACCGGGTGTTGAGGTGGGTCTGGAGAGCGGGATGGCTGCGGCGCAGCCGATTGAGCATGGTCACGTCGCCCACGATGTTGCCGGGCGCGTTCCAGTCGCGGGGGCGTATCTCGTATTTCTCGGAATCGAGATACTCTTCCTTGCCCGGCACCGGTTCCGCCTCGCACAGCTCGAAACCGGAATAGAGGCCGAACAGCCCTGAAAGGGTCCCTGCCAGCACCGCGCGGATGCGAAAGCCGGCGCGGCCCGATGTCTGCAGGTAATGGGGATTGATGTCGGGTGTGTTGACGAAGAAGTGGGGGCGGTAGAACTCTTTGGGTTCGGTCGTGGTCAGTTCGGTAAGGTATTCGGTCAGCTCCGCCTTGTGGTTACGCCAGGTGAAATAGGTATAGCTCTGCGAAAAGCCGATCTTGGCGAGCCGGTACATCATGGCGGGCCGGGTGAACGCTTCGGCGAGGAATATCGCGTCGGGATGCCGCCCCCGGATGTCGCCGATCATCCATTCCCAGAATGGCAGCGGCTTGGTGTGGGGGTTGTCGACGCGGAATGTCTTGACCCCGCGATCGATCCAGAACTGCACCGCGTCGCGCAGCGCCACCCACAGCGAGGGGATCGCCTCGCGCTGGTAGAAATCGACGTTGACGATGTCCTGATACTTCTTCGGCGGGTTTTCGGCGTATTTGATCGTCCCGTCAGGCCGCCAGTCGAACCAGTAGGGATGCTCCTTGATCCAGGGATGATCGGGCGAGCACTGGATCGCGAAATCGAGCGCGATCTCAAGGCCGTGATCGTGCGCCGCCGCGATCAGGCGCGCAAAGTCCTCGAAGCTTCCCAGTTCGGGATGAAGCGCGGTATGGCCGCCCTCACGGCCGCCGATGGCATAGGGGCTGCCGGGATCGCCTTCACCCGCGACGAGGCTGTTGTTGGGCCCCTTGCGGTTGATCCGTCCGATGGGGTGGATCGGCGGGAAGTAGAGCGTGTCGAAACCCATCTCCCGAATGGCGGGCAGGCGCTTGATGACGTCGTCGAACCTGCCATGCCGGCCGGGATCATCGGTCTCGGAACGCGGAAAAAGCTCGTACCAGCTTGAAAAACGGGCCTGAAGCCGTTCCGAATCGACGCTTTGGGCTGGCGACAACAGAAGGTGCGGATGATCGTCGGCCTCGTCCATCAGCACGGCGAGGTCGTCCGAGAGCAGCGCCTCGTCATCCTCGTCTTTCTTGAGCCTTTCCATCCATCTGTGGAGCGCCTTACAAAGCTCGCCCGAAGACCGCGCGATGGCCTGCTCCACGAGCACGCGCCCTTCAGCAAAATCGACCTTCTGCGCGACGCCGGCGTCCAGCTTCTTGCGGAAGTCCCGCCGGAATCCCCCGAACCGGTCGAGCCAGGCCTTGATGCGGAACTCATGGCGGCCCAGCCGGTGCAGCGGAAAGGCGCCCTGCCACAGGTCGTTCGGAAACTGCGACATGCGCACGGACATCCAGTCCGCCTGGTCGCGGGGACGCCAGAGGATCTCCGCGGCAAGCTGCTCGTGCCCGTCGCCGAAGACTTTCGCGCTGACCTCGACGGTCTCGCCGACCACGCGCTTGACCGGGAAATCACCGCCGTCGACGCTCGGTGAAATCTGCTCGATGACCAGCCGGGGCTGCTCGACCGCGCCCATGGCCGTGGATGGGGTCTCAAGCAGGATCGGTGCTCCCGAAGTCGCCTCCGCGATGCGGACCTCGCATCCCCGCAGCGGCTTGAAGACATCCTCCGCAAACGTGAAATTCGCCCCCACCGATGGCAACAGCAGGTCCGGATCCGGTGCGGGTTGCGGCTCGGGGGCAGTGTTGATGAGGACAAGCATCAGCGAAGACGCGGTCCTGACATCGCCGCCGTCGCTGCGCAGCAGCGCCGTGACCGGGCTGCTCGACCCGGTCAGCCGCCGCATCTCGCCGAGGTGCCGTGCTGCCCGGCGAGCGGTCGCTGTCGCTCGCGCCGATGCCTCAGGGCACAAGTGGACCGCGCCGAGCGGGGCGATGATGCCCCCGGTTGTGGCGGCGCCGGCGATCAGGGCCCGTCCGATAACCGCCGGGTTATCGCTGCGCACCTGCGCGGGCCTCGGCTCGGCCGCCAGGAAGGTGCAGCAGCGCAGGGCCTCGGTTTCCTCGACCAGCCAGGCGGCGCGCAAGTCCCACCAGCCGAACGAGGAAACGAGGAAGTCGAGGCCGAGTTCGGCGCGGGCCACCGCCTCGGCGCGCGGCATCTCAAAGCCATCCGCGAAAAGCAGCAATGATCCGTCGCGCTCCTTGACCATGGCAATGAGCCGCTTCAGCAGGCCGGGGTCGATCCGCTCGACGTTCCGCAAGCGGAAACCGCGCACCCCGGCATCGACAAGGTCGAATATGGCGGCCGCTATCGGCTCAAGCAGCACTTCGCTTTCCGGCTGCCTCAGGCGCGCGCGCGCCGTACCGGCCGCCGGCCTGTGCTTGCGCGGGTCGATCGGCGCGTCACCGCTGCCCGTGCGGCGGATGGCGAAAAGCGCGGGATAGCGTTCGATCAGCGGATGCTCGATGGGAAAGCTGGTGACATCGACCTCGGTCGCCACCTGCAGGCCGGCCTTTCCGGCTTCGGCCAGCACGAATTTGGGAACGAGCGGCGCCCTGCCGAACATCGAGCCGTCCTGCTTCCACAGCAGCGACTGGAATCCGCCCCTGGCCGCGGCTGGCAATTCCAGGGCGAGCATCTCGCCCAACTGGGCGGAATTCTGGTCGACGGAGACCAGCAGAGGGGGGAGCGCTTGGGACGCCAAAGCATGCTCCTCAGCAACGGGCACTCACCAACCAACGCGCGCCTCGTCCCTGCGTTCCGAAGTGGTCGACATCCTTTTGAGCAAATCGGGCTTTTGAGCAAAACCGGGTCGCCTCGTTCTGAATCGTCCGTGCCGGTGAAACTCCAGCGGCCGCGAACCGTTTCAAAACTGGACTGCGTGTCTGCCGGGGCTGCGTGAGGCGGGGCCGGTGCCGCATCCACGAGGCGTCATGTCATGAAAGGCGAGTACCATGGCTGATCAGGATGGTAGGATCCGCGAGCGCGCGCACGAACTGTGGGAAAAAGAGGGACGGCCGCAGGGGCAGGAACACAAGCACTGGTTGCAGGCGGAGAGAGAAATCGCCGCCGAAGGCGCGAGCAAGTCAACAAGCGCCAAAGGCAATTCCCCACCCGGAAAGCCAGCACAAGGGGAACCCGCGAAGACGAAGACAAGCAAGGCCGCTCCCCAAGCCGCAAAGCCGAAGAAGCCGGGGACAGCCGGCGGCGGCTAGTCACGCTGAACCGGAATGGTGTCCCTGCCCGATCGACTTGAAAGCGGCTCGCCCTACCCCCTGGGCGCGAGTTTTGATGGACTGGGCGTCAATTTCGCCGTCTTCTCGGCCCATGCCGAGAAAATCGAGCTGTGCCTGTTCGACCCGCGCGGCAAGCGCGAGACGATGCGCTACGAGTTGCCCGAGTGCACCGACGAGGTCTGGCACGGCTATCTTCCGGACGCGCGCCCGGGCATCGTCTACGGGTACCGGGCACATGGCCCTTACCGACCGCGCGATGGTCATCGCTTCAACCCCAACAAGCTCCTGCTCGATCCTTACGCCAGAAGGCTAGTCGGAGCCTTGCGCTGGACTGACGCGCTTCATGGCTATCCGGTGAAGTCGCGGCGGGCGGACCTTGCGTTTGACCGGCGGGACAGCGCGCCGGCCATGCCCAAGGCCGTCGTCACGCATGACTGCTTTGACTGGTCGCGCGACATCCGGCCGAACAGGCCGTGGTCCGAAACGGTCATCTACGAGGCCCATGCCAAGGGTCTCACCCGATTGATGGAAGATGTGCCGCCGCAGGAGCGCGGGACGTTCGCCGCCCTGGCGCACCCGAAGGTGATCGACCATCTGTGCCGCCTGGGCGTAACCGCGATCGAGCTCATGCCCATCCATGCCTTCGTGCACGACCGCTTCCTCCAGGAAAAAGGCCTGCGCAACTACTGGGGCTACAACACGCTCAGCTTCTTCACGCCCGAGCCGGGCTATTTCGCCGGCGACACGCAGGACGAACTGCGCGTCGCGGTCCGGCGTCTCCACGCCGCCGGCATCGAGGTCATCCTCGATGTCGTCTACAACCACAGCTGCGAGGGCAGCGAACAGGGCCAGACGCTCTGCTGGCGCGGACTCGACAATGCGACCTATTACCGACTTCTGCCCGATGAGCCGCGACACTGCCTGAACGAAACGGGGACCGGCAACACGTTCGATCTCACCCACGCGCGCGTGATCCAGATGGTGGCGGATTCGTTACGCTACTGGGCGACATCTTATGGGATCGACGGTTTCCGGTTCGATCTCGGGCTGACGCTCGGCAGGACCGAGAATGGCTTCGATCCCAACGCGGGGTTCTTCGACGTCGTGCGCCAGGATCCGATACTGGGACGGCTGAAGCTGATAACCGAGCCGTGGGATGTTGGCCTGGGCGGATACCAGCTCGGCAACTTTCCGCCCGGCTTTGCCGAGTGGAACGACCGTTTCCGCGATACGGTGCGCAGCTACTGGCGCGGCGACGAGGACCGCCGCGGCGAACTGGCGGCGCGGCTGTCGGGTTCGGGCGACCTGTTCGACAGTCGGGCGCGGCGGCCTTGGGCCAGCGTCAATTTCGTCACCAGCCACGACGGCTTCACGCTGGCCGATCTGGTCCAGTACGAAGAGCGCCACAACGAGGCCAATCGCGAGGACAATCGCGACGGCCACGAAAACAATCTCTCGCGCAACTGGGGCGTGGAGGGCCCGACCGACGACCCTAGGATCCGCGAGACGCGGGCCCGGATACAGCGCTCGATGCTGCTGACCCTGCTCGCCTCCCTGGGAACGCCGATGCTGGTCGCCGGTGACGAATTCGGGCGCACGCAGCACGGCAATAACAACGTCTATTGCCAGGACAACGAGATCAGCTGGATCGACTGGGGCCTTCTGAGCACGCGGCAAGGCGAAGCGCTCTTCGGTTTTGCCGCGCGTCTGATCGAGCTGCGAAAGCGCTATGACGTGTTGCGCGCGCCAGTGTTTCCTTACGGGCAGGATTCCCCCGGTGACGGCGTCAACGACATCGAGTGGTGGGACGAGCGGGGCAGGCCCCTCTCGTCCGACGATTGGCGCAATCCGCATGGCCGGGCTCTTGCCATGCGCCGCGCGGTCGCTCAGGAAGACGGCACGATCGAAGCGATAAGCCTGCTCCTCAACGCCGGGGACGAGCCCCTGAAGTTCCGGCTGACCGGCGACGCGTGCGAACACGTGCTGCTCGTCGACAGCGGCAGGCCGGACGAGCCGGAAAGAGCGATCGGCGATACCTATCGGTTGCTGGATCACAGTGCCGCGCTGGTACGCTCCTGCATCCAGAAGCCGGAGCCGTGAACCGCTGGGGTCCCCTCGAGACCGAACCCGGTCTCTGGCGGTTTCGGCTCTGGTCACCGGCCGCGCGGAACGTGGACCTGGAGGTCGAGGGCCAGAGGCCTCTGGCCATGCAGCGCGAGGCGGACGGCTGGCTCAGCGCCGAAGCGGAGGCACGGCCCGGAACGCGCTATCGCTTTGTCCTTGCCGACGGCACCGCGGTTCCCGATCCGGCCTCGCGCGGCCAAAGCGGCGGCGTCCACGGCTGGAGCGTGGTGACCGCGCCGAATGAATATGCCTGGCGCAATCCGCATTGGCAGGGAAGGCCCTGGCAGGACGCGGTCATCATGGAACTCCATGCCGGGGTCATGGGCGGTTTCGCCGGCATCGAAGCTGAGCTGGAACGGCTTGCGGGGCTGGGGATCACCGCGGTCGAACTCATGCCGCTGGGCGCTTTCAGCGGCACGCGCAACTGGGGCTATGACGGGGTGCTGCCGTTCGCTCCGGCGGAATGCTACGGCACACCCGCCGATCTCATGCGCCTGATCGACCGCGCGCACGGGCTGGGGCTGATGGTCCTCGTTGATGTCGTCTACAATCATTTCGGGCCTGACGGGAACTATCTGGGGCTTTACGCGCCCGGCTTCTTTCACGCCGGGACGGATACGCCCTGGGGCGGGGCGGTCGCGGTCGAGAAGGCGCCGGTCGCAGACTTTTTCCTGGAAAACGCGCTGATGTGGCTCACGGATTACCGCGTGGATGGCCTGCGCTTCGACGCGGTGCATGCCATCGGCGACACGCAGTTCCTCGATTGGCTGGCCCGGGAGATCAGGGGGCGGGCGGCGGCGGATCGCCACATCCACCTGATCCTCGAAAACGCAGCGAACGATGCGCAGCGACTGCGGCAGGGGTGCTACACAGCGCAGTGGAACGATGACTTCCACAATGTCCTGCATGTGATCCTGACCGGCGAAACGGAAGCCTACTACGCCGATTTCGCCGGCCGCCCGACCGAGCGGCTGGCGCGATGCCTCGCCGAAGGCTTCATCTATCAGGGCGAGCCGTCCCCCAGCCATGCCGGCAAGCTGCGCGGCACACCGAGCGGGCATCTCCCGCCGACGGCCTTCGTGGCCTTTCTCCAGAACCACGATCAGGTCGGCAACCGCGCCATGGGCGAACGGCTGATCACGCTGACCGACACGGCGCGGCTGCGTGCCGCCATGGCGCTGCTGCTGCTCTGCCCGCAGATCCCGCTGCTGTTCATGGGCGAGGAAAACGGGTCGCGAACGCCGTTCCTGTTCTTCACCGACTTTCACGACGAGCTTGCCGACGCGGTGCGCGAAGGCCGGCGGCGCGAATTCGCAAACTTCGCCGCTTTCCGGGACAAGAGCGCGCGCGCGCGGATTCCCGATCCCAATGACGCGGCAACCTTCGACGCCTCCCGGCCTGAGCCGGGGCCTGACGCGGACGCCTGGAATGCCTTCATCCGTTCGCTGCTCGAATTGCGTTCGAAATGGATAGCACCCCGCCTCGAGGGAACGATGCCGATGGGCGCGGAAGTTCTCGGGACCGGAGCCGTCGTCGCAAGCTGGCGCCTTGGCGATGGCCAGGTGCTCACGCTGGCCGTCAACCTGGGCAAGGAACCTGTCGCATCCTTCCCGGGGCGCGGAACGCCGATCTTCGCTGTCGGTTCGCCGGGCGCCGCCGGAAGTCTTGCAGCATGGCTGGAGCCGGCATGAAACGTCGCAAACACGCCGGAGCCGCAGGGCCTGCCATCGACCGGGCAACGGCGCTCGCCACGTGCCCGCGCGCGACCTACCGCCTCCAGTTTCACGCGGACTTCACTTTTGCCGATGCGGAAACCCTCGTCCCCTATTTCGACGAGCTTGGCGTCAGTCATGTCTATGCCTCTCCGATCACCACGGCGCGGCGCGGATCGCGGCACGGTTACGACGTGACCGATCCCACCCGCGTCAACCCGGAGCTGGGCGGCGAAGCGGCGCTGCGGCGCTTGTCCGCTGCCTTGCGCAAGCGCGACATGGGCCTCATCATCGACATCGTCCCCAACCACATGAGCATCGCCGGAGACGAAAATCCGTGGTGGCATGACGTCCTCGAGAACGGACAGGCGAGCGCCTTCGCCCGCTATTTCGACATAGACTGGAACGCGCCGCTGGTGCTTCCGGTTCTGGGCAGCCCGTTGCCGGATGCGATTGCGCAGGGCCATGTCCGTCTGGTCGATGCGGGCGGACGGCTGTGCCTGCGGCTCTACGACGAAACGCCTTGTCCATTGCGGCCGGACGATCCCGTTCTGGCGATGCCGCGCGGCGACGCCTTGGCCGGCCATGATCCGGGCGAGGAAAGCGGACGCAAGGCGCTCGCCGCGCTCGCGCAGCGCCAGCACTACCGACTGGCGTACTGGCGGGCCGCCAACGACCAGCTCAACTGGCGGCGGTTCTTCTCGATAAACGAGCTGGCGGCTCTTCGCGTCGAGGACCCCGACGTATTCGCGGCGACACACGCGCTGGTTTTCCGGCTGTTCGCCGCGGGCGTTATCGACGGCGTGCGGGTGGATCACGTCGATGGTCTGTCCGACCCGGCGGGCTACTGCCACCGGCTCGTATCGGGCCTGGAAGAAGCTGGTCCAGGGCGCCGGCCCTATGTGGTGGTCGAGAAGATACTTGCTCCGGGCGAACACCATCCCCGGGATTGGCGCGTCCAGGGCACCAGCGGCTACGATTTCATGCGTGAGGTGACCGCCCTTCTCCACGAACCGGCAGGGCGCGAGCCGCTCGCCGAGTTGTGGTCCCGGATCAGCGGCAGATCGGCGCGGTTCGAGGATGAGGAGTTCACCGCGCGCCGGCAACTGCTCTCCTGGCAGTTCGAAGGCCAGCTTCGCGCCTGCGTCGATGCTTTTGCGGCGCTGGCGCATGGCGCGGGGGATCTGGCGTGGATCCCCAAAGCCATGCTGCGCCGGGCCGTGGAGCGCCTGATATGGGTCTTTCCCGTCTACCGGACTTATGGAACAGGCGTCTCCTCGCCCCCGCAAGACGCTCCCGTCCGGGAGGCCGCCCGCCGCGCCGCGGCGCGGCACAGTCCTCCCGGCGAAGACGCTGTCGCGGCACTTGTCCTTGACTGGCTGGAAGGGAACGGCCCCGGAAACGCGCGCCTTGCCGCCGAAGCCGTCCGCAGGTTCCAGCAGCTCTCCTCGCCGATCGCCGCCAAGGCGGTGGAGGACACGGCCTTCTACCGCCACGGCGTGCTGCTTTCGGCCAACGAGGTAGGTTCAGACCCCGCGCGCTTTTCCATGCCGATCGCGGATTTCCACGCGGCGATGGCGCGCCGCTGCGCGAAAGAACCGCACGCCATGCTCGCCCTGGCAACGCACGATCACAAACGCGGAGCGGATGCGCGCGCCCGTCTTGCGGTGCTTTCGGGCGTACCCGAATTCTGGCGCTCGCACGTTCGGCGATGGATGGAGCTGGCCCGGCCAGACGCGGCAGGCATAGACCCGGCCGACACGTACATGCTCCTGCAGACGCTCGTGGGTGCCTGGGACGCCAGCGCCCTTGCCAACAGGCCCGAGTTTCTCGCGCGAGTGCAGGCATGGCAGGAAAAGGCCCTGCGCGAAGCGAAGTTGCGCTCCTCGTGGGTGGCACCCGATCTCGGATACGAGGCCAGGTGCAAGAGTCTCACGGACGCCCTGTTCGGGTCGGAGCGCCACCGCGAATTTCGGGACAGCTTTGCCCGCTTCATGCAGGCGATCTCGCCAGCGGCAACGGCGAACTCCATTGCGCAGACGGCGCTGCAGCTTTCCGTTCCGGGCGTGCCGGATATTTACCAGGGGACCGAACTGCCCGATTTCAGTCTCGTCGACCCGGACAATCGGCGGCCGGTCGATTTTCTCCGTCGAAGGGACTTGATGGCCTTTACCGAAGATTGCGGGGCCGAAGCGGCGAAGCTCCAGCTGATTTCGCACCTGCTGGCGATGCGGCGCGCACGGCCCTCGCTGTTTGCCACCGGCGATTATCGGTCGCTGGAGGTCTCCGGACCTCGGGCCGGCCACGTGGTCGCCTTCGCTCGTCGCGAGGGCGGATCCAAACTCGTCTGTGCGGTCGCCATTCGCCTCGATCGGGTTCTGGTGGGCGGTTCGGCGCCCTGCCCTTCCCCGCAATGGTGGGACGGGACTTGCGTGGAAATCGGACCGGGAGAGGCCTTGCAGGCGGCCAGGCTCTTTGCGACGACGACGGCCAGCATCACGCTTTGCTGATCGGAGAGCCAGGCGCATCGGGAATCCGGGTTGAACCTGATCCGCCTCTGAGCGCGGAGCCGGAGGGCGCTCAATCAACGCAAGAGGGCAAGCCTCGCGCGGATTGGCGCTCTTTCAGCACACCTTCGTATTGGGTGACCATCGCATCGGCCATGGCCTTGACCGAGTAATCCATGGCGCGGCAGCGCGCTGCGTTGCCGAGCCGGTGGCGGAGATCCGCATCGCGCAGGAGCGTTTCGATGGCTTCGACATAGCCATCCTCATCAACGGCATCGATGAAGGTCGCCGCGCCGCCCCACAGTTCGTGAAAACTGGCAATGTCCGAAAGCACCAGCGGACAACCCGCATGCGCCGCCTCCAGTACGGCCAGGCTGAACGGCTCGAACACCGCCGCCGAGACAAACACGGGCCTCCGCGCGAGATGCGCCCTTATGGCGCGTTCGGAAAGCTGGCCGAGAACGCGCAGGTGATCGAACCTGGCCTGCTGCCCCCGCGACCCCTTGCTGGTGCCGGCAGCGATGAACGGCTCCTGCAGACGCGCCGCCACGCCATCCAGAAGCGCAATGTTTTCCACCTCGTCCCACAACCGCCCGGCCGTAAATGCAAAGGGAGCGCCATGCTCCAGGCCCGCCGGTAGATGCGGCAACGTTCCGTTGTAAACCACCTCGATCGGCCGATCGACGGCACATGCACTGGCCAGTTCGTCCGCGAAAGCCAACGTCGGCGCGATCAGGCGATCGCAAGCGACAAGCCCTTCCAGCATCATCTGCCGGCGCCAGGCCATATCGTCATCGCGCTTCCCTGCCCGCGCCCCTACCCGCGCCCCTGCCCGCCATGTCGACAGGCAGCCGTGCGCGACTCCGATCACCGGCACGGGCCAGTTCCCGGCCGCCGCCAGCATCGGCGTGTTGAGGTGAACGAGATCACAACTTTCGCGCCGGACAATTTCGGCGAGCGTCGCCGCTGCCGCTTCCATTGACCGGCGATCGGCACCAGCCCCGTCGAGCGGCAGCTCCGCGGCGACAAGTTTCACGCCATCGAGTACTTCGATCTGCGCGCGCTGCCCATCATCAGGAGCAGGCCCGAACGCGGCAAGCAACACTTGCCAGTCGCGATGAGCAAGAGCGCCGGCAAGCGTGACAGCGTAGCGCCACAACCCGTCGATCGTATCGGCCGTCATCAGGACTCGCTTCGAAGCCTTCACCAGCGGACACCTCCCTCGGTCGCCTGGAACGCCGCACACCCGAAACGCGGCCGCGAGAATCTGGCGAAGCGATAACGGACTGCCGGATTAACTCCAAGACATGCAGCATACATGACAACTACTTTGCTCAATACTACAGCTACTAAACAAAGCCTGATGTTGAAAGTAAATTAAATGTTCCGCAAAAAACATCGTCCCACCCGTCAACTCCGATCCTCCGAGAAAGGTTCCCGCTTCACCAGCGCCTTGCGACCGAGGGGGCCGACAAGGCATCCGGCAAACCAGGCACCCGGAACCGTCAGCGGTATCGTCGACGAGCCGGAGGCATTTGAGCGCTCCATGGGGCCGCTGGGGAGCTGGAACAATTCCTGGTCGCGCGGCTTTTTGTTCACGTGCGAAGTAACCTTAGACCTGTCGTCGTCATTACCGGTGCCTCGGCCGGAGTGGGCCGCGCGGTGGTGCGCCGCTTTGCCCGCGACGGAGCGCGGATCGGCCTGATCGCGCGGGGCATGGAAGGCCTGGAAGCCACCGCGAGAGAAGTACGCGAGGCTGGCGGGGAAGCGCTGGTCCTGCCCGCCGACGTATCCGATGCGCAGGCGGTGGAAGACGCGGCCGAGCGCGCGGAGAGGCACTTCGGCCCCCTCGACATCTGGATCAACGACGCCTTCGCGGGTGTGCTCTCTCCGTTCATGGACATGAGCCTGGAGGATTATGTGCGCGTCACCGAAGTGACGTATCTTGGCCAGGTTTACGGCACCCATGCCGCGCTGAAGCGAATGCTTCCCCGCAACCGGGGCGCAATCGTGCTGGTCGGCTCTGCCCTTGCCTATCGCGGCATACCGCTGCAGTCCGCCTATTGCGGCGCAAAACACGCCATACAGGGCTTCCAGGATTCGATCCGCGCGGAACTGATTCATGCCGGCTCGAAGGTTCACGTCACGATGGTGCAGCTTCCGGGCGTGAACACGCCGCAGTTCGACTGGATCCGCACGACGCTGCCCCGCAAACCAAGACCGGCGAGCGCGCCCTATCAGCCCGAAGTGGCCGCCGAAGCCATCCATTGGGCCGCGCATCACCGCCGCAAGTCGTTGCAACTGGGCTGGCCGACGCTGGCGGCGATATGGGGTGACCGCTTTGCCTCCCCGCTTCTGGACCGCTATCTTGCCCGCACTGCCATTTCCGGCCAGCAGGACAAGGAGCCGGTGTCTCCCGACCGCCGCGACAATCTCTATTCCCCGGTGCCGGGAGACTTCGGCGCGCATGGCCGCTTCGATGACAAGGCCCGCAAGCGCAGTTCCCAGTTCTGGCTGAGCCGGCACCGGACATCGCTGGCACTGGGCGCGGCAACTGCACTAGCTGGTGTCGGCGCGGCCTTCTGGACCCTGCGCAGCAGATGAGCGGCCGCAACAGCATCGACGGCTACGCCATTATCGCCGACGGAGAAACCGGCGCGCTCATCGGCCGAGATGCGACGATCGAATGGCTCTGCTTCCCGCGCTTCGATTCGGAGGCATGCTTCGCTTCGCTACTCGGTACACGTGACAACGGTTGCTGGGCGCTTGCTCCGGTGACGCCGGTGCTCAAACAATCACGCCGCTATCGCGACAACACGCTGATCCTCGAAACAGATATGGAAACCCGGACCGGAAAAGTCCGGATCATCGATTTCATGCCGATACGCGGCGAGGCCCCGGACATCGTGCGCATCGTCGAAGGCATTGCGGGCGAGGTCGAGATGGCCAGCGAACTGATCCTGCGCTTTGACTATGGCCGACTGCACCCCCTTGTGGAGCTGCAGGACCAATGCAATGCTCTGGCCGTGGCCGGGCCCGACGGCGTGGCGCTGAGTTTTGACGCCGGCATCGAGTTCGCCGATCGCCGGCTTTCCAGCAGGTTCACGGCGCGCGAAGGCAGTCGGACGACGTTCGTTCTGACCTGGTACGCATCGCACCTGCCTCCTCCTCGCCACGTCGTGCCCGAACAGTCCCTGGCGGATACCGAGCAGGAATGGAAAAGCTGGACCAATCGCATAGACTATAGGGGCAGTCACCGGGACGCCGTCATACGTTCGCTGATCACGCTCAAGGCGCTCGTGCACCGGCCTACCGGCGGCATGGTCGCGGCCCTGACCACCTCCATTCCCGAACGACCCGAGGGATCGCGCAATTGGGACTATCGATATTGCTGGCTGCGCGACGCCACTTTCACTCTGCTGGCATTCACCCACTTCGGCCTGCACAAGGAAGCACGGGACTGGATCGCCTGGCTCGAGCGCGCGATCTGCGGCGATCCGATCGAAATGCAGCCATTCTTCGGCATCGATGGATACCGGCGGCTGCCGGAATGGGAGGTCGAGTGGTTGCCGGGTTTCAATCAGGCCCGGCCCGTCCGCATCGGCAACGGCGCGGCGCACCAATTGCAGCTCGATGTCTTCGGTCAGGTGATCGACGCGCTCTTCCAGGCGTTCAGCACCGAGAAAATCTGTGCGCCCCAGCCCGGGGACGACCTGATCACACGGCTTGCGGACAAGCTTGAAGAGGTCTGGGAGAAGCCCGACGCCGGCATCTGGGAAAGCCGGGGCAGACCGGCCCATCACACGTATTCGAAAGTCATGTGCTGGGTCGGCTTCGACAGGGCAGCCGCATGGCACGACGATCACGACAAGGAGCGCGCCGCCCATTTCCGCCAACTGGCCGCTCGGGTTTATGATATGGTCATGGCCGAAGGGTTCGATGCCGGGCGCAATACGTTCGTCGCTGAGTTCGGCCATACACGCCTCGACGCCGCGCTACTGCGACTGCCGCTCGTTGGCTTCATAGAGGCCCGAGATCCGCGCATGATCGGGACCGTCGCCGCAATCGAGGAAGAACTGCTTTGCAACGATGGGCTGGTGCGGCGCTACCTTCCCGAAGAAACTGATGATGGAGTTGGCGGCCAGGAAGGTGCATTCGTGGCCGCATGCTTCTGGCTTTCCGAGATCTATCACCTGCAAGGCCGCAGGGCCGATGCCGATGCCCTGTTCGAACAAACTTTGGCTTGCGCCAACGATCTGGGCCTGCTCGCGGAGGAACTGTCCATCGAAGGGGAGCCGCGCCAGTTGGGGAACTTTCCGCAGGGCCTGTCACATCTTGCCCTGATCATGGCCGCCCAGCAGCTATGCGAACCCGAGCACCCGGCCCGCGAGCGCAAGGCGCGGTCGCAGGACGCGGCATGATGCTTCACGGTCTGCGCGTGACAAGGTCGCCCGCGATCAACAGAATTTCCATACCCTGATTGCCAATCGCCGGATCGATCGCTCGCCCCGAAAGTTCAGCGGCAGACAGTCCAACCGCCAATACGCCGCGCCTGGTCGAGATGGAGGTGATCGGCGTGTCCAGCATCATATTCGGGTGAGAGCACGGTCGCAAAACTGCGGCACGCATTGTTGCCTACGGCATGGAGGAAAGTGGCGGCGCTACCCGCTCCGTACCAGTCGGAGCGGACACTTATCCTGCGTCCGTCGGCAAGTACAAAGGCAGCGATATCGATTGCATTGCCGCTGGCGTGCTCGCTCCAGTTTCCTTCCTTTCCTCCTATGCGTCGGCAATTGGCCGTTCCCAAATGCTCGATCCGCACCACTCTCGAACCCAGTATCGCTTCCGCCTCAGGCTGCACCCCATGTTGCAGCCACCAGGCGAGCCCGGCATCGACCGCGCAGGTCGCCTGGGCGCCGCGCGGCGCGAGCGTCACATCGGCCCGGGCCGGTGTTCCCAGAATCTGACGATCCGCTCGCCGGCAAGCGCCTTCGCCAACAGGAGGAAGCGGTTCGACCGTGATGCCGCTACGAGCGAGGAAGGCGCGACATTCCGCCAGGTTTTCGCGCAAGTCGGCGAACTTGCGACCCGTGGCCCAACCCGGAGGATCAGCAAGCCTTAGCGGCGCCCAGGGATTGTGCCCGGGGTGATGATGCAGCCACTCGCGCCCGGCGAGCACGCCGCAGGCTACGAGCAGCAGGACGAGGGCAAAGCGGTCCAGCGAGAAGGGCATGCAAGGGAGAAATCCTGCCCCGGCGTTTCGTTTCACTCAGGCAAAATCAAGCGGGCCGAGGATCGCAAAGCGGGTCGCTGAACGACGGGCTTCCTCGCGCTGGAAGGGCGGCGAACAGCGAAACGCCTGGCCCAAACCGGCCCCCCGAGCGACACGGTTCATCTCAGGGTCGGAACCCAGAGGCCCAATTCCGCGCTCTCTGTATATCCTCCGTCAACCCCACGAATGGAGACCGGGGTCCGGTTTACGTCGGGGTAAGGCCGGAAATTCGAAAAGGCCGGCCATGCCCCGGCCGTTGTCTGAGTTTGGGAGAACAGATCATGCAACACGTGATTGCGTACTTTGCGACGAGGGAGGCCGCTGACATTGCCACCGAACACCTTGTCCAGGAGCATGGCATCGGCAGGCCGGACATTTTCCTGCAGCCGGCAGGTAACGAAAACAGCGAGGGTCAAAGGCCCTCGGGAGGAGACTCCGGCGCCGTTGCGCCTGGCACGGTCACACGCCATGATGGCGCGATCGGTTCCGCGATCGAACTTTCGGTCGATGTGGATGACGCGAAGGCGCCTTCGATCCGTAAGGTTCTCGAGCAGGCTGGCGCCAACGTCCGCGCCTGAGTGCGGGGAGCAGCTGGTTCACCGTGCGCTGCAAAACCAAAAGACCAGATTCCACTCAGTCGCTCCACGCAACCGTGACACTTGCTGCGGGTTGATGCGTTTCCGCATGTAATCAACGCCTGCGGCGGGAAACGGGAGATGAGCATGCCGGAGTCCGGGAGGCACCGCCTCTTCGTGGAAAGACTGCTGATCGTGGCAGTCGTTGGCCTTATCGCGGCGGTGCTGTGGTCCCTCAGGATCTTGCTGGTGGTTGTCGTCGGCGCCGTCGTCATAGCCGTGCTGCTTCGCACTGTCGCGGACCCGATCAGCCGCTACACCGGCCTCGGCCCCCGGCTCGCCACGCTTGGTGCAATACTTCTTGTCGCGTTGATCGCAGGTTGCGCCATCTGGCTGTTCGGGTCGACCGTGGCCAGCCAGTTCGCCCACCTGAGCGAAACCATTCCCACGTCATGGAACGAGCTCAGCCGGCGAATTGGCCAACTGCCCTTCGGCAACCAGCTGCTGGCCGCGATGAAGCAGGGCCTGGACTTGCCCACCCTGGTCCCCAAGATCGTCAACCTGGCTGGCAATGCCGCCACTACCCTGATCCTGATAGTGTTCGGCGCAATCTTCTTTGCGGCACAACCCCGGCTCTACACCCGGGGGCTGGTGATGCTCGCCCCGCCTGACCGCAGGCACCTGGTGTCGGTATCGCTTGAGGATTCCGGCCGCGCGCTGCGGTTGTGGCTTCTGGGGCAGCTCATCTCAATGATCGTGGTCGGCTTGCTAACGGGTGTGGGACTGTGGCTCGCCGGGGTGCCCTCGGCGATGGCGCTCGGCCTGATTTCGGGCCTTACCGAAGGGGTTCCCTATCTCGGACCGATTGTCGGCGCCATACCCGGTCTTCTCCTTGCCCTTACCGAAGGACCAGAAACCGCCCTGTGGGCTCTGGTGGTTTACGTCGCGGTCCAGCAGATCGAGGGCAATACCCTCGTACCGATCATCCATCGCGAGCTGGTAAGCCTGCCCCCCGCGCTTACCCTGTTCTGGATTGTCGCTGCAGGTTTCCTCTTCGGTATAATCGGGCTCATCTTTGCCGCGCCGATGCTCGTCGTGATCTACGTACTGGTCAAACGCCTATACATCCGCGAGGCGCTGAACACCGACACTCCGCTGCCCGGCGAACCCGCGGACGAGAAAAGCGGCCCAGGTTAGCCGATGTACTACGCCGACGTCGACAAACCCTCGATCACCCGGCGCAAATATCGCGGCCGATGGATCTACATCGACGCAAAAGGTTCCCGCATAGAGGACCCCGGCGAAATAGAGCGGCTGGACAAGATCGGGCTTCCACCGGCTTACACCGACGCCTGGTTCGCTGCAGATTGCAACGCCCATATCCAGGCCACCGGGATCGACGCCCGGGGCCGCAAACAATATATCTATCACGCCGATTTCATCGCCCGGCGCAATGCCCGAAAGTTCAACGCCTGCGCGACGTTTGGCCAGCTTCTGCCCCGGATCAGGGCGCGAGTGGAAAAAGATCTCGCCGGGCGGATATTGTCGCGGGACCGGGCGGTCGCTTCGATAGTGAAACTGCTGGATAGCGGCCAGATCCGGGTGGGCAACGAGAGCTACGCCCGAAACAACCGCAGCTTCGGCGCCACGACGCTGCGTCAGCGTCACGCCCGGCTGGAGGGCAATCGGTTGGCCTTGCGCTTTCGCGCGAAGTCCGGGCGGCTGTGCACGCTCAATGTCACGGACCGCGGCCTCATCCGCTTCGTGAAGCAAGTGCAGGACCTGCCGGGTCAGCACCTGTTTCAGTATCGCGCCGAGGATGGCGAGTTCCACCCTGTGAGTTCCACCGAAGTGAACGCGTACATTCACGAGACCATGGGTGATGACTATACCGCCAAGGATTTCCGGACCTGGGCCGCCAGCGCGCTGGCCTTCGAATGGCTAGCCGCTGCCGATGAGACCGCAAGGCTGGGCGATATGCTGGCTCACATTGCGCAGCATCTTGGCAACACGCCGGCGGTCGCGCGCAAGTCCTACATCCATCCGGCGCTGATCGAGGCCATCCGCTCACGCGATCTCGATGCGTTTTCCGGCAAGTTTCCACGCCCGACCCGCTGGCTCACGGCCAACGAGCGCGGCCTTATCGCTTTTCTGGAACGGCAGGGTTGCTGAGCGTGGGCCACGCAAGCAGTCCTATCCACGATCCGTCCGGTTAATCCTGAGGTGTGGGTGCGCCGCCAGACCCGCCTCGACAAGTTCGCCGAGAAAGCGCGCGAAGGGAGCGATACTCTGTCCTGTGCTCGCCTCATCCAGGGCCGCCATATAGGCGTCGCGTCACTCAAGAGGTCTCAGACTGCGTTTGCAGCAGCAGGCGCGCAACACGAGAAACTTGTAATCGCCCAGACGCAACCTGGTGAATAGAATTCCAACTATTTCGTATATGAAGTACGCGAAAGTTGGAATCAACGTTTGCAGCGGGATGAGAGAAATGCTACTTTTGCGTATGTCAAATACGTGAAAGTTGAAAATGCCCCTTCACCTCGTTGGCGAAACAATCGACAAAAACCGCGCTCACTACCAGGCCGAGGCTGGCAAGCTGGTTCAGCTGATGCGCGGCATCTATGTCGACACGGACGAGGATATTGACGCCACCGTCCTTCGCCATGCCATCCGCATAGCACGTTACCTCTATCCCCGGGCCTATCTCTCCGGAGCAAGTGCCGTGCTCCTCAGGCCTACCGATGCCGGCAAACTCTACATCACCGGACCGCGCAACCAGCGCACGCGGCTGCGCAGCCTGGAAATTATCCAGAACAAAGCCCCGGATGTCCCTTCCGTGGCCACCGCTGTTGTCGATGACGGCAGCGGCGAATTTACCGTTGAAGTTTCAACTTTTCGGCAGAGATTCCTTGAGGCTTTTCGCGTTCGCAGCGAGCATGCCGCCTCGATCGACAGTGTCATGCGAACCGCGATTGCCAAGCGGCTGATCGAGGAATACGGCTCACGCGAAAAAGCTGCGGATGCAGTATGGGTTCTCGCGCGCGAGAACCAGTGGTACCGGGAGGGCGAAGAGGCCGAGCGCTATCTCCGCAAGGGTATCGAACTCAAACCCGCCCCGAACCAGGCAGCCCTTGAATTTGCCGTCGCCTGGCATGGTCATCGGATCGGAACGCTGGTGCACGACGGCTTCGAATGGCGCTGGAACGCCGCGCCGGACTTCAATTTGCCGCTGGTGCGCCAGACCGTCCCCGGCAAGTTGCCGCCCTTCATCAGTTCGCTCCTGCCGGAAGGCTGGCTCGAAAACGTGCTAAAAGCTTCCGACGAACGGACGGCGTTGCGCTCTGGCAAACGCTACATGTCCAATATTGTCGTGACCGAAGATCCCGCCGAAATTCTCGACCTCCCTGCCGATGTCCTGGTGGCGCGGCTGGCAGATTTCGAAGCGGCGGGTGTTTTTAATGGCCGGTACGAAGGTCCAAGGCGCGGCGATCTCGAAAGAAGTTTCGAGCAGAACCTTGCCAGCCTTTATGCCGAATCCCGGACGCCGCGCCTTTCCGGCGTGCAAATCAAGGCGCCGATGTGTCTCGAACCTTCCGGATCGTTGGTGCCGGCGACCGACAGGCCATTCACCCATATTCTGAAACCGGCCGGCACCAGCGGCTTTGAAGCGCTGCCGATGGTCGAATGGATGAGTCTGACCCTTGGACGCGAGGCGGGATTCATGGTGCCCGATTTCGCACTTGTGCCCATGTCTGACGGCATGATGCCTGCTCTTCTGGTCGAGCGATTCGATATCAGGACATCACCGGATGATGATCGGCTGCTGGCGCTCGAAGATTTCTGTTCGCTTCTCGACCTGACGGCGGCCGACAAATATCGCGGAACCATCGAGCAGGCCGGCCGGGCTCTTCGTGGCCTTTCAACTGCGCCTGAAGATGATGTGCTGACACTTTTCAGGCGCGCCCTTTTCGCTTGGCTGATAGCGGATGGCGACATGCACCTTAAGAACCTCGCGGTTCTCAAAACTGCCTTCTCGGACGACCGTACATTTGCCAGCGTCCGGATGGCGCCGCTCTACGATGCGGTTACCACCGTCGTATTTCCCGGCCTTCAACATGACCGCATGGCCATGAAGCTCAACGGCAAGGATGACAGGCTCAAAATGGCGGATTTCATGCGGGCGGCCGCTACCCTCGGCTTAAGGGCGGCGGATGCTGAAACGGCGACTGCGTCGCTGCTTGATCTTCTGTCCCAGGCTGTCCGGTCAGCCAGCCTGCCCAAGGACCTTGCGATCGGCGACAGTGGAGAAGAAGCAGTTTCCCGAATGATTGAGACGTGTCAGAGCCGGATCAGCGCGTTCGCTTAGCGCCAGCTCCCACTTCTGTCAGCTGACGCAAGTCCAGTGGAACGTGACGCGGCACTGCTGCCGCGCAGTATAAATAAATGGACGCCTTCTGTCATTGGGTTCTGGGTTGCAAGGTGGATCGGCTCGGGGTTCATGCTTCTGTCCGTGATCGACGCATGGTCGTCACATGATGCGGTCGGAGTAATCAGGGTAGCCGATCTCGAAGACGGCGTTGATCGCCAAAGTGTCCAGCGGCTTTTCCCTGACCATCGTCCCCTTGCCGGTCATCCCACAGGGGATCTCTAAGTTGCTGGGTGACTGGGTGTCTTTCCTCTCGTCGAAGACTATGCCGGCTGGCCGTACACGAAGTCGGTTTCGTCGACCCACATCCGGTGCAGAATGATGCCGAGCTTGCGGGCCAGCGCGACCTTGGCGCGCTTTGCGCCGCGGCGCTTGGCGATATTCATCGCCCAGGCCTTGATCTTCGACCACTTCGCAACGCGGGTCATCAGAACATGCGCTGCCTCGAACAGGGCGCCCCTGACCGTCGAGTCGCCCGCACGGCCCGCACCCGCACCGGGGCGACGCCGGACGCCTGCATGCAAAGGCTGGCCTGCTTTGGTGGCGGGCCCGGAGCCCGTAAAGCCGGTCCCCTGGACCGCCAGGGATCGGGCGCATTCATTATTCGCAAGAAGCTGCGCGGCAGAAGTGACGCGCGCCGTGAACCCGTGGCTCTTCGCGCCGAAGCGGCAGAAGTGCAAGCCGGCGCGTCGATCGTCGCCATGACGGTAATAGTCTGGGCGGCGATGTCGGGTGCCTGCCTTTGCCGAGCTCCTGGCTCGGCGAGGACTGCACCTGATCACCGTAGGAGTGGCGCTGCCGAAGGGCGGCGATGGCTACCCCGGTCCTTGCGCGAGCGGGCAGAAGTGACCGCCGCGCCGAATAGCGTCCTGCCGCATTTCTCTGATGCTGAGCCGATTAGCGTGGATAATCGGCTCATCTTCGGCGAACCTTTCAAGCCAATTAGCATTTAAAACTTCGCATGAAAAATTCGGTCAACCAGTCGTGACCACGATGAACTCCTCCAGGAGGCGCGAGTTCACTGGCGGGCAGCTTATCAAGCGGATGCGTTGAGGGTCTTTACCTGACCGATTTGCCACGGGGTCGGCTTGGTGCTCCTCACTTTAATTTGGTACGGTATTTTTGGTATTTTTTGAGGTGGTTGAGACATGACAGGAGAGTGATTTGAAAATAGCAGTATTTAGTTCGCATAGTTATGACCGCGACTTTTTAAGCCGGGCCAACAGTTCGTTGAGCGGCGGGCACGAGTTGCACTTTTTCGAAACACGACTTACTCGGGGCTCAACAGGTCTCGCCGCAGGCCATGACGCGATATGCGCCTTCGTGAACGACCAACTCGGCCGCGAGGTGCTGGAAGATCTTGCCGCAAACGGGACGAGGCTGATCGCCTTGCGCAGCGCCGGCTTCAATCACGTCGATCTCGAAGCAGCGCGCAGTCTTGGCCTTACCGTGGCGCGCGTTCCCGCTTATTCGCCAGAGGCAGTTGCAGAGCATACAGTCGCGCTGATCCTGTCCCTCAACCGCAAGACTCATAAGGCTTACGCGCGGGTACGTGAAGGCAACTTTGCCCTTGAGGGCTTGCTTGGATTCGATCTTTGCGGTCGCACTGTAGGGATTGTTGGCACGGGCAAGATCGGACTGGCCGTTGCCCGAATTATGCTCGGATTCGGATGCCAGGTTCTGGCCTTTGATCCGGAGCGAAATCGGGAATTCGAAGAGATGGGCGGAAGCTATGCCGACCTGCCCGAACTGTTTGCGAATGCGGATATCATTTCTCTCCACTGCCCTCTTACGCCTGCCACCCATCATCTGATCGACGGTAAAGCGATCGATCAGATGAAGCCCGGCGTCATGCTCATCAACACCAGCCGCGGCGCAGTGGTGGATGCCAAGGCACTCATCGCCGGGCTGAAGGCGCGCAAGATCGGCCACGTTGGCCTCGACGTCTACGAAGAGGAAGGAGACCTGTTTTTTGAAAATCTGTCGGACCAGATGATCCAGGACGACGTGTTCGCGCGACTGCTGACCTTCCCGAATGTGCTGATCACAGGCCATCAAGCGTTTTTCACGCACGAAGCCATGACCGCCATCGCCGAAACCACCATCGACAACATTTCGAGCTTCGAGAAGACGGGATCGGCAACGTATCCGGTTTCGATCGAAAGGCTCGCCTGAGCATGACGGCACTGCTCGCGCTTTTGCCGATTTTGTTGTTCATTCTGCTGCTCGTGGCATTCCGCCTGCCGGCGGCCGTTGCGGGGTTTGCCGCCGCCTGCCTTGCAGGCGTAGTCGCAGTTTCGGGTTTTGACTACGCTCCCACACTGCCTAACCTGCTCGGCCCGGTGCTCGAGGCCTCCTTCACATCGGCGAGCATTCTGTGGATCATCTTTCCGGCGCTCGGAATTTACGAATACCAGGAGAAGACCGGGCAGACTGCCCGGATCGGCCAATGGCTTTCGTCCGTATCGACCAGCCCGCAGATCGTTGTGCTGCTGCTCGCCTGGTTCTTCGCGATCTTTCTGGAGGGAGCGGCAGGGTTCGGCACCCCGGTTGCGCTTGCTGCGCCTATGCTCGTTGCGCTGGGCTTTGCCCCGCTCAAAGCGCTTGTCTTCGCCCTGATAGGCCATGCCGCAGGCGTTTCGTTCGGCGCTGTGGGCACACCAATTGTGCCGCTCTTAGAAGCCGCAGCCGTCGATCCCCGGACGCTTTCTCTCGTAATCCTTATATTACACGGCGCGCTGGGCTGGACCTTGGCTTTGTTGCTGTTCAGGCTTGCCGCACCCGAAGAAGCGCCGGCACAGCCTGTCCCCTGGACCGCCCCTCTTGCAGCTGCGTTCCTTTTCTTCCTTCCCGCCGCAGCTTTCGCCTGGATTGCCGGCCCAGAGCTTCCCACTCTCGGCGGCGCGCTCGTCGGAGCTGCGCTGTTTCTGATTCTGGTGAAGCGGAAGTGGTCGCCTGAACGGAGTTCGGAGGAACAGAAAGCATCGGCACTGGTCCGCGCGGGGCTGCCTTACATCCTTGTCCTGGCCTTTGTACTGGCAACCCGCCTGGTACAGCCGGTGGCGGAATTTTTCCGCACCGCAACGGTCGATTGGAGTTTCGCAGGCGAATTCAGCGGTTCGTTGGCGCTCCTCTACCATCCCGGCACGATTCTGATGATTGCGCTGCTCGCTGCAGCAGCAATCAGCCGCAGCGGAATCGATGTGCTGAGATCTTCGCTTGGAGCGGCCGCAGGGCGCCTGCCACTGGTTGCGCTTGCATTGGTGGCAGTGCTGCTAATGGCCCGGCTGATGGTTCACAGCGGGATGATCAACGCCATGGCCTTGGCGGCAGAGCAAACGCTGGGAAGCTACTGGGTTCTGGCGGTGCCGCTGGTCGGCGCGCTTGGCTCCTTCGTCACTGGATCGGCGACGACGTCAAACATCATTTTCGCCGATTTTCAGATCGCTGCCGCCAAGGCCACCGGATTGACCTCTCTGCTCGCCCTGGCGGGCCAGGGCTTCGGCTCGGCGATCGGCAACATTATTGCGCCGCACAACATCGTTGCGGGAGCGGCAACTGTCGGCTTGATCGGCCGGGAGGGTGACGTCCTCAAGCGGACCCTCCCGGTATGCATTGCATACACTACAGCGGGCGGAGTGCTGTTGCTGGGGCTTAGCTCGCTCCTATGGGACATGTGACCTTTGTGGCTTGAGCCACGGCCCAAGTTCATCGACCGTTCTCCGGAACGGTTGCGACGCCTTTGCCCTCGATGCCCCGTTGGACAAGCTGTCCAATGAATGCGGCGAAAGGCTCGATGTCTCCGTCAACGCTCGCGCTTTCCAGAGCCTGCATGTAGCGACCGCGATCATCGACGGGGATCACGGTCCATGGATAGCCGCCGGACGCGAGCATCACATTCATGAGAAAACGGGCGACCCGGCCGTTGCCGTCCGGATAGGGATGAATGTAGCCGAACAGCCAATGCCCAAGCACGGCGCGTACTGAAGCTTCTTTCTCTGCGGAGAGCAGATCGAACAGCGCCGGCATGGCATCGAGCACGGCTTGCCAGCGCGGTGGGACGTGCCGGGAGGATCGGATAAAGACCGCATCATTGCGGTAGCCCGCTAAGGCCTCGGAACCGATCAGACCGGCAGCAACACAGGGCTGCAATAGTTCGCGGTACCAGGCGCGATGAGAACTGCTGACAAGCTTGCCGGCGTCTGCGCCAGCGATCACCTTTTCAACATCTGCTTTGACGGCTTGGAATGCCTGCCAGTAGCCACGGGCGGCGAGCGCATCGCGGGCAGTGCGATCCCCCTCCACTTCGTGTGGGTCCCAACTGCCGGCCCGCACCCGCTCGATCAGGTCCGGCGAGACGCGGTAGCCTTCGATGGAGAGCGAGTGGTAGGCATCACTCTGATAAACGTCATCGACTTGCTGGAGGTAAGCTGCCCTGTCTGCTGGCAGCCCGGGCGCTGGCGGGAAAATCCGGATGATTGTCTCGCGATGGGTTTTCCAAAGGACCTGCAGGCGCGCCACGATGGGCGATGCCGCCGGGGCGATCTTCGCGAACTGGCGATCGACTTCGAACGGGTCGGTTTCGCGAACGGCGTAGTCGGCTGCCTTCATGGTCGCCACGATCTCGTCGGCGATGTCAGCTTTGCCGATGCGCCGGAAGGCTCCCGCGAGACGACCGGCTATAGCCGAGTGGCCGCCAGCGAGAAGGCGGCGAAGCAGATCGCTTGCATCGGATATGCCGGAGAACACGACCTGCGCTTCGACCGGATAACGCTGATAAAAGCCTTCCGAGACTTTGAGCAGGGCGGCTGGTGCGGCGAAGAGGCGAAGCCCGTCCTTCTCGACGAGATCGTCCTTCGGCGGCATGTCCTGCTGCTTGAGGTCGTAGAGGGACGTGCCGAATAGAAGCTGCACGGTGTTGTTGGTGCCCTTCGGGCTGTAGACGATCACCTGGTTCGGTATGACGGTATTCCCGGCATGGATCAGCAGCGACTGATCGGGCGAGAGGTGCCATCTCGGCCCGAAGCGCTCGTCCGAATAGCGGGTGCAGAATTCCCAGAAAGAGGCGAACCAGGGCGTTGTGTCGCCAGTGCGCTCGCCCGGGCTGGCCGAGATCAGCCAGCCTTTCATCACGTCCTGCAGAAAGCCGTTTTTGAGCAGCCGTTCACGATGAGCGCGCGTCAGTTCCTTTGACTGAAAAACGCGGCGTCCTTCGTCCTGAAGGGCTTTCAGAACGTCCAGCGAGTCTGCCAGCTTTGTATGCGGTTCCGCCACGAAGGGCCTCCCATCTGCGCAACAGCGAGTTTTCCGTGTTGCGCAGATACAAGTATATTATGCTGCAGACTTACAAGTCAATGATGTTGTGCGAACCCGCGTTTTTTCTGCCGTGCCATCACAAGTGAATGCTGTCCAGAACCAATTGTCGTTGAGGGGGAATCGGAGATTGGCCCGGACTGGTCAGCAGCCACGCAGCCCTATACCCGGGAGGTATAAAAACGCGCCAAGATGAATGGCCTCGATCCCCAAGCCTACATCACCGACCTGCTCAATCGCATCCACGACCACAAGATCAACAGAATCGGCGAATTGCTCCCCCGCCGAGCACTCCGCAAGCACTGGCCGCCTGATGGCCACGGTTACTTACGTCCGCACCCTCGGCTATGTAGCGCGACACGGCTATGTCGTCAGTATACTCGACGAGGACCTGGAGCTGCTGGAAGCTATCGTCTCGAACGATGACAACCTGACCTATGGCGCCATCATCAGCGTCTACACCGGCCCCGACGAGGCCATCACCGCACTGACCGATCACGGCGTCGAAGAGCTGGCGGACATGCTCAGTGAAGCGCGTCTCACGACCACGGCCTGGCACCAGTTCCTCGATGACTTCGTCGACGACACCGAACTCGCCGCCCGCTTCAAGGCCCAAGCTTCGCGGTAGCAATCGGCTTGCTCTTACCCACAAGTGCCCAATGGGGGTCTTGAGATGCGGGCGCCCTCGACGAGATCGGCGAGGCGCGACATGCCTCTCCATATGACGGTCGTACCTG
>NZ_BMHK01000016.1 GCF_014640675.1 Novosphingobium endophyticum
CATCCGACCAAGCTATCCATGACATCAAAGCGCTTGGCCGCCAGCTGGGACGAGGACTTCCTCGTCAGCCTCATCTCGTGAAAACTCATTCACCCGATTCCCCTGGGTGACCGTCGAGGGGGAAGGGCCGATGCCGGTCCTTGCCCGCGCGAGGCGGACGGACACGGCAGAACGCCCGCTGGCGAATGCGGGATAACGCCGAAGGGAAAAACGCTCGGGGCCAGGAAAACATCGGGCCGGCGCTGGGGCGCCCTTGCGGGGGCGCGGGTGTTTGCGGTCGTCACTGGCGAGTGGCCGGCTAGCGACAGCGGCAGTCCGGCTCGGCCTGGGTATTTCATGGACGGGTTCGAAGGGCGTCGCAGCGGGCTCGCGACGGTCGGCGCCCTGGGGCTTCCGGGTGCGTCCCCGGATGGAGGGGGACGGATGCCGGAGCCACGAAGAACCTGCCCGGTCTTTCTGGGCGCTGCTTGCGCGGCCACGGCTTGGACAGCTCGAGCCCCGGCCCGCAGCGCCGACCCGGCACACCGGAAGGGTTGTACCTGCCCCGCCGGATGGCTGGGGTATATAACCCATTCGGTTCAAAATATCAAGAAAAAGCACCGTTTACGTCATTTGGCTCGTCCGGGGCCGGTGGCTGTCGCTCGGCGCGCCCTCGCGCGTAAACAACAGCCGCCGGCTCCGGAACAAGTCCGGGGTGACGGGCCTTATTCGCCGAAAGTACGCTGCCACCAGCCGCGACGCGGCGATTCTGCGCTTTCGGATTCGGTGTCGTTCGAAGCCGTAACCGCCGTCTCTTCGGATGGGGCTGCTTCGGCGGCAGGAGCGGCATCGACGACCGACGATTCCTCGACCGGATCAGCCTCCGCCTTTTTTCTCCGGGTGCGCTTGGGCTTGGCGGGGGCTTCCTCGACGGCCGCCTGATCGCCAGCGGTTTCCTCCACCGGTACTTCCGCTTCGGCCTTCTTGCGCCGCGTGCGCTTGGGTTTGGCCGGAGCTTCCTCGACGCTCGCCTGATCGCCAGCGGCTTCCTCTGCCGGTGCTTCGGCTTCGGGTTCGGCCTTCTTGCGCCGGGTGCGCTTCGGCTTTGCCGGAGCTTCCTCCGCAGCGACCTCTTCCGCCGGTGTTTCGGCTGCTGCAGGTGCCTCGGCTTCGGCGGGTGCCTCGGCTTCGGGGGCTTTCTTGCGCCGTGTACGCTTCTTTGGCGCGGGAGCTTCTTCCGCTTCTACGGCCGGTTCTGCATCGGCTTCCGGTTGCTCGCGTTCGGCAGCTTGTTCCTCGCCTTCGCCGGCCTCGAGCTGCTCGCCGTGCTCGCCGTGCTCGTCGCCACGGCGTCCGCGACGGCGGCGGCCACCACGGCGGCGGCGCTTGCGCGGAGCCTCGCCTTCCTCCGCATCGGCGCTGGCGGGGGCCTCCTCGCCCTCGCTCTCCATGGCCTCGGCAGTTTCCTCGCCTTCCTCGCCTTCACCGGCGGGCTGCTCGTCGCGGCGGTCGCGGCTGCGACCACGGCGGCGCTTGCGGCGCTTGCGGCGGCCTTCACCCTCGGCGCGAGCATCGGCCTCTTCGAGTTCGAGTTCGTCGTCCTCTTCCTCGGAGAGGTCGTCATCCTCGACGTCGACGGCGATCGGCTCGAAACGCGGCACGAATTCGTTGCGCGGGCCTGAGGAGACGACGCGCATCTTGGCGCCCTCGTTCTCGCCCTCGGGAATGACCTCGACAGTGACGCCGTAGCGCATTTCAATGTCGGCCAGGTCCGCGCGCTTGGCGTTGAGCAGGTAGACCGCGGCTTCGGTGCTGGCGAAGAGCGTCACGACCACGCCCTTGCCCTTGGCCGCCTCGTCCTCGATCAGACGCAGCGCCGAAAGGCCCGCCGAGCTGGCGGTGCGCACGAGGCCGGTGCCGTCGCAGTGCGGGCAGGAACGCGTGGTCGCCTCGAGCACGCCGGTACGCAGGCGCTGGCGGCTCATTTCCATCAGGCCGAAGCTGGAAATGCGGCCGACCTGGATGCGCGCCCGGTCGTTCTTGAGGGCTTCCTTCATCGCCTTCTCGACCTTGCGGACGTTGGAGCCGTACTCCATGTCGATGAAGTCGATGACGACAAGGCCGGCCATGTCGCGCAGGCGCAGCTGGCGGGCGATCTCGTGCGCCGCCTCGAGGTTGGTCGAAACGGCCGTTCCCTCGATCCCGTGCTCCTTGGTGGCGCGGCCCGAGTTGATGTCGATCGAGACCAGGGCCTCGGTCGGGTTGATGACGATGTAGCCGCCGGACCTGAGCTGCACGACAGGATCGTACATCGCGGTAAGCTGGTCTTCCGCGCCGTAGCGCTGGAACAGCGGAACCGGGTCGGAATAGGGCTTCACCTTGCGCGCATGGCTGGGCATCAGCAGCTTCATGAAGTCCTTGGCGGCGCGGTAGCCTTCCTCGCCCTCGACCACGACTTCCTCGATGTCGCGATTGTAGATGTCGCGGATGGCGCGCTTGATGAGATCGCTGTCCGAGTGAATCAGCGTCGGCGCGGCGGACCTCAGCGTCATTTCACGCAGCTCGTCCCACAAGCGGGCGAGATAGTCGAAGTCGCGCTTGATCTCGGTCTTGGTGCGCTGGAGGCCTGCCGTGCGCACGATGCAGCCCATGGTGCGCGGAAGCTGGAGTTCGGAGATGATCGACTTCAGGCGCTTGCGGTCGCTGGCCGAGCTGATCTTGCGGCTGATACCGCCGCCGTGGCTCGAATTGGGCATCAGCACGCAGTAGCGGCCAGCGAGGCTGAGGTAGGTGGTCAGCGCCGCGCCCTTGTTTCCGCGCTCTTCCTTGACGACCTGCACCAGCAGCACCTGGCGCCGGTGGATGACGTCCTGGATCTTGTAGCGGCGGCGCAGCGCCATGCGCTTGGCGCGCAATTCGTCCGCTTCCTTGGAGCGGCCCTTGCTCTGGCGGCGACGGCCGCGGCGGCGCGGACCCTCGGAATCGTTTTCCGACGAGTCCGTCTCGGCCTCATCCTCGCCATCGCCGTGATCGAAGCCGTTCTCGACATTGCCGGCCTCGATGGTCGCGACATGGTCCTTCTCGGAGGTGTCGACTTCGGTCAGGCCACCGCCTTCGTAGTCGTCGGAGTCGAAATCCTCGCCCTCGCCATCGGCATCGCCGTCGGAAGCGGAATCGTCATCCCCGTCGTCACCCTCGCTGGCGCGCAGCGCGGCTTCCTCCTCGGCGTGGGCGGCCTCTTCGGCCAGCAGCGCCTCGCGGTCTTCCTTGGGGATCTGGTAGTAGTCGGGGTGGATTTCGCTGAAGGCCAGGAAGCCGTGACGGTTCCCGCCGAAGTCGACAAACGCCGCCTGGAGCGAAGGTTCCACACGGGTGACCTTCGCCAGGTAGATGTTGCCTTTTATCTGTTTGCGTTCGGTCGATTCGAAATCGAACTCTTCAATGCGGTTTCCCTTGAGTACCGCCACCCGCGTTTCTTCCGGGTGGCGCGCATCGATTAGCATGCGCGTTGCCATTACGTGATCTCCATGCGCGCCTTGACCCGGCCGGATCAGCCGTGGAGGCGCGGTTCTGTTCGAAAATGCCCGGCGGCACGTGGAGCGCTCGGCCAAATACGGCGAGGCTCTGCGTGTGTCGGGCAGGGGTAAGCATGAAATCGGGGCAATCCAGCGCCCCGTTTGTGGTCATTGTGTCTGCGAGAGCGAGGCCGCGTGGCGAATTCGAACACGCGTTGAATTGCGGCCAGACCGCCCATGCCCTCGCGGGCATCGGCTGGCAAAGCGGCAACTGGCTTCTCATGTCTCGCGTCAACCTGTTGGATCCGGATGAATTTCCGGTTCTGACGACCGGAGTTTCAGCATCGTCGGTCCTGTCCGGCACCCATCTGGGGGTTCATGTCCGGATTTGCGAGGACCGAAGGCTTGATGGCTCCGGGTTGAAATGGCCTAGCATTCATGGCCTTGCACGGCAAGTTACTTGCCACTGGTCAGTCCTGCCACAATCATGGTTAACGCTTCCCTACTAAAAATGGGGGAAAAGCGCGCGGTTGCGGGATTGTCCGGCGGGAGAACCGCACTTAGTGAATCGTCATGTTGCGCGCCCTTCAGTTGGTCGTCATTCTTTCGGTGCCTCTGGCACTGGCGCTTGCGGCATTCGTCGTCGACCACGAATTGTACCGGCAGGCGCTGGGCTACGGCCATGTCATCCGCTTCGACATGCCGCAGATCGGCGCGCCGGCGGACCTGCCGAAAGTTGAAGGGCCGGCCGATGCGAGCCGGCCGCTGGTCGTCCTCGATCCCGGGCACGGCGGCTTCGATCCGGGGGCGGGGCAGGGGGGGCTCAAGGAAAAGTCTGTTGCCCTGCAGATTGCGCTCGCGATCCGCGACCGCCTCCTTGAAGACGGCGGCATCAGGGTGGCGCTGACCCGCGACAACGACCGCTTCATTTCGCTGGCGGACAGGCCGGACATCGCGCGTCGTCTCGGCGCCGACCTGTTCGTCTCGATCCACGCCGACAGCGCGGAGAACGATTCCGCGCGAGGGGCGAGCGTCTACATCCTCTCGGAGAAGGGGACGGACGAGGCCGCGCGGCGCTTCGCCGCGACCGACGATACCTCCGTCCGGCTCAACGGCGTGACGCTTTCCGATATTGACGCGCACGTGAGCGCGATCCTGCTGGATCTGTCGCAGCGCGATACCCTGGCAAGTTCGAACGAGATCGCTTCGCTGATGCTGCGCGAGCTTGCCGAGGCGCAGGTCGGCCTGCACCGGGAGCGCGTGGAGACGGCGGCGCTCGCGGTGCTCAAGGCACCCGACATCCCCTCCATCCTGCTCGAATCCGGCTACATCAACAACGAGCAGGACGCGCAATTCCTGGGTTCCGCGGCAGGGCAGCAGACCATCGCAAAGGCGACTGCCCGCGCCATCCGCGCCTACCTCGCGCGGCGCGCCGGCGTCTGAACCGCGCTCCTGGGGGCGGCACGGGGCAACGACTCTCTGGCGCTTCCCGAAGGGCTCATGCTAGAGGGCTGGCGCAATGAGCGACGAGACGAACGAGCCGGGCGGCGATCAGCAGCCCAAAGACGCGACTTTCCGTATCCGCAGGGAAGCTTCGGGTCGCCTGGCCGCATTCCGCACCGCCTGGCGTACCCGCAAGGGGTTGCGCCGCATCGGCTATCTGTGCCTGGCCGGGCTTGTCGGCATGGTCGGCTTCTGGGTCTATCTCAGCCACGATCTGCCGGATGCCAACAAGCTGCTCGAATACCAGCCGCCGCTGCCGACCATGGTGCGGGGCATCGATGGCGAGGTCATCCACAGCTATGCGCGCGAGCGCCGCGTCCAGCTACGTTACGTCGATTTCCCTCGTCCGCTGGTAAACGCATTCCTTTCGGCCGAGGACCGTACGTTCTGGAGCCACGGCGGCGTGGACTTCGGCGGTTTCGTCGGCGCGGTGGTCGACTATGTCTCCAAATACGGCAGCGGCGAGCGCGCCAAGGGCGGTTCCACCATTACCCAGCAGGTAGCCAAGAACATCCTGATCGGCGACGAGTATTCGGTCACCCGCAAGCTCAAGGAAATGATCGTGGCACGCCGCATCGAGGGCGTGCTGAACAAGCAGCAGATACTCGAACTCTACCTCAACGAAATCCCGCTGGGGCGCCGCTCCTTCGGCGTCCAGGCCGCCGCGCGGGCCTATTTCGACAAGGACGTCGACGAGCTGACGCTCAGTCAGGCGGCCTTCCTCGCCATCCTGCCGCGCGCGCCCGAAGTCTATGGACGCAAGCAGCACGTCGAACGCGCGATAGAGCGCCGCAACTGGGTGCTTGACCAGATGGTGCGCAATGGCTGGGCCACGCGGGAGGAAGCCGAAGCGGCCAAGGCGCAGCCGCTCGGTCTCGTCGCCCAGCGCGGCAACGACTACGATCCGGCCAACGGCTATTTCGTCGAAGAGGTGCGCCGCCGCCTGATCGAGCGCTATGGCGAGAAGGCCGAGGACGGGCCGAACAGCGTCTATGCCGGCGGGCTCTGGGTGCGTACTTCGCTTGATTCCGAAGTGCAGCATGCGGTGCGCGACGCGTTGCGCAAGGGGCTGCTGAACTATCACGGCAATCGTGGCTGGGCGGGGCCGATCGCCCAGATCAAGGATCTGGAGAATTGGCAGACGCAGCTGATCGTCTCCAACAAGACGGTTGACTACAAGGACTGGCGCGTCGGCGTGATCCTCGACGCCGCCGACGGCAAAGGCCGGATCGGCTTTTCGGATGGCAGCACCTCGGCGCTGACCAACGTTCCCGAGCGGGCCAAGGCGGGCGACTTCGTGGCCGCCGCGCCGGTTTCCGCCGGAACTTACGCGGTGCGCACGATCCCCGAGGTTTCGGGCGGCATGCTCATGGAGCAGCCCTGGTCGGGTCGCATCATCGCCATGCAGGGCGGCTTCGATTCCGGCCTCGCCTCGTTCAACCGCGCGACGCAGGCGGAACGCCAGCCCGGCTCGACGATCAAGCCCTTCGTCTACGCGACGGCGCTGCAATACGGCATGACGCCTGCGACGCAGGTGCTCGACGGTACCTTCTGCGTCTACCAGGGCGGGGCCCTGGGTGAGAAGTGCTTCCGCAACTTCGGCGGCGAGGGCGGCGGCACCCACACGATGCGCTGGGGCCTCGAACAGTCGCGCAACCTGATGACGGTGCGTATCGCCAACGACACGGGCATGTCGCGCGTGGTCAATAACTTCCGCCATGTCGGCATCGGCGACTACAAGCCCTATCTCTCCTTCGCGCTCGGCGCGGGCGAGACGACGGTGGCGCGCATGGCGAACGCCTATTCGGCCCTGGCCAATAACGGCGTGCAGTATCCCGCCACGGTCATCGACTACGTGCAGGACCGCAATGGCAAGGTGATCTGGCGCGGCGACAAGCGGCGCTGCGACACTTGCAACATGGCGGAGTGGGACGGCAAGCCGATGCCGCGTATAGAGCGGCGGGGCAAGCAGGTGATCGACGCCGAGACCGCCTATCAGGTGGTCCACATGCTGGAAGGTGTGGTGACACGCGGTACCGCCGTGCGTTTGCGTGATCTCGACCTGCCGCTGTTCGGCAAGACAGGAACTACCAACGGTCCCACCGACGTGTGGTTCATGGGCGGCTCCCAGGATCTCGTCGGCGGCGTCTACCTCGGTTACGATTCGCCGCGTTCGTTGGGCGGCTATGCGCAAGGCGGGCGCATCGCCGCACCGATATTCAAGGATGTCGTCCTCGCCACAAAGCCGCGCTGGAGCGACCGGCCGTTCATCGCGCCGGCCGGTATCCGCATGGTCCGGATCGACCGCGTGACCGGCAAGCAGGTGATGGGCGTGGAGCCCGGAGACGAGGCAAAGGCCTCGGTAATCTGGGAAGCGTTCAAGCCAGACACGGAGCCGCGCCAGTATACCGCTGAGGACGAATTCACCCGCCGGCGCGATGCCCTTATCGCTTATATTCGTGAGGCCCGTGAGACCCGCGAGGCGGCGGCGGCGGCCGCGACGGGCGACACCCGGGACTTTGCGGAGGAGCAGGGCGGGGTATACTGATCCATCCATGAACAAAGGCGGCTGACGCTTCGGTCGTTCGAGGGAGAAACGATAGTATGCCGGGCCACCACCCGTCCCGCCACGCGCGGACCACGCCTGATGCTCTGGCAATGATCGTTGCCGACACCGGGGAAACGCTCAGCTATCGGGAACTCGACGAAGGTTCGAACCGCGTCGCGCAACTGCTCCGCTCGCTGGGGCTGCGTCCGGGCGACCGGATAGCGGTGATGCTGCGCAATTCGCCCGAATTTTCCAAGGTCTACTGGGGCGCGACGCGTTGCGGCTGCTTCGTCACGTTGCTTTCGACTCATCTCAGGCCCTCCGAGGCCAGCTACATCGTCGGCGATGCCGGGGCGAAAGTGCTGTTCCTTTCCGCGTCGATCGGCGAGACGCCGTGTGCGCTGGCGCGCGACCGGGCGGAACTGGCCCCGGGCGTGTCGCATGTGTTCTTCGCCGGAGACCCGCCGGGCGAGGGGGCCATGACAGGTGCCGTCTCGCTTGACGAAGTGCTGGCGTCGATGCCCGCCGAGCCGGTGGCGGATGAGATATCCGGCTTTCACATGATCTATTCGAGCGGCACTACCGGCCGGCCCAAGGGCATCGTCCTGCCGTTCACGCCGGGGCCGATCGACGAGTTCAACGCGCTCGAAGGCGCCCTGCCTATCTATCAGGAGCTCGATCCGCTGGTCTCGCTCAATGTCGGCCCGCTCTATCACGGCGCGCCGCTGTCCGGCATGGTCACCGCGCAGCGCCTCGGCGGCACGTTCGTCACGCAGCGCAAGTTCGATGCCGAGGGCGTCCTGGCCGCGATCGAGCGCTACAGGGTCAATATCGCCCAGTTCGTGCCGACGATGTTCGTGCGCAAGCTGGCCCTGCCCGACGACGTGCGGGCGCAGTACGACATGTCTTCCCTGCGTCTGGCGATTCACGCGGCCGCGCCGTGTCCGGTCGAGATCAAGCGGCGCATGATCGACTGGTGGGGGCCGATTATCTTTGAATACTACGGCAGCACCGAAGGTGTCGGCGCTACCGCGATCACCTCGCAGGAATGGCTCGAACGGCCCGGCTCGGTCGGCCGTTCGTCGCTGGGACCGATCCATATCTGCGACGAGGAAGGCCGCGAGCTGCCGCCGGGCGAATCCGGCATCGTCTATTTCGAAGCAATGCCGGGCCGGTCGGTGAACTACCTCAACGATGCGGAGAAGACGCGCAGCGCCTCGCACCCACAGCACCCGGACTGGTTCGCGGTGGGCGACATCGGCCGGCTCGACGAGGATGGCTATCTCTACCTGACCGATCGCAAGGACTTCATGATCATCTCGGGAGGGGTGAACATCTATCCGCAGGCGATCGAGGACTGCCTGATCGTCCATCCGCAAGTGCTCGACGTCGCGGTGCTGGGCGTCGCCGATCCCGAATACGGCGAGAAGGTCAAGGCGGTGGTCCAGCCCAAGGACTGGGCCGACGCCGGCCCGGAGCTGGAAGCCTCGCTGCGCGACTGGTGCGGGGGGCGTATTTCGGCCGTCACCGCGCCGCGCGAATACGAATTCGTGAAGGAACTTCCGCGTCTGCCTTCGGGCAAGCTCGCAAAGCATGAACTGAGAAAGCTGTACGGCAATGCCGTCGCGGTGGCCTGAGGAGAGAACGCCGATGCACGTTTCCCGGATCGCCCTTCGCCGATGCCTGCGCCTTACCGCCTGCGCGGCGCTCTGCGCCATGACGCTGAGCCCCTCGCTCGCGGCCGCGAAAGATGCCGCGGTGGCCCCCGTGGCTGCCTCACCGGCATCCGGGACGCCATATGTCCGACCTGACGTGAAGGCTTACCTCGAGGCGATGAGGGCGGCTCCCCGGCCCGAGCTGACCCGCGAAATGCTCGAAAAGATCCGTCAGATGCCTCCCAGCGCCATGGCGGCGATGTCCATGGGCGACCTGCCGGTCGGCGAACTCGCGGTGCAGCGAGACGTTGAAATGCGCGGCCCGGCAGGACAAATCCGGCTGCGCCTCTACGACATTCGTGCAGAGCGCGGCGCATCGCCCGTCGTCGTGTTCTACCATGGCGGCGGCTTTGTCGTGGGCAGCATTGATACCCACGACGGACTCGCTGCGGAAATAGCGCGTCGGCTCGACCTGCCGGTGGTCTCGGTCGAGTACCGGCTCGCGCCCGAGAACCCCTGGCCAGCCGCCCTTGACGATGGCGAGGCGGCAGCGCGCTGGATCGCCGCCAACGCCAAGGCCTTCGAGCGCGAGTTTACCGGCCTCGTGCTGAGCGGCGACAGCGCCGGTGGCAACATCACGCTGATCACAGCCGCCGCGCTCCGCGACAAGCCGGCCGCCTTGCCGGTGGTCATGCAATTGCCGATCTATCCGGTGACGGATTTTTCGAAGCGCTATGCGTCGCATGACCTCTTCGGCAACGGTTACGGACTGGACAGCAGTTCTATCGATCTGTTTACCGGATACTATGCGGCAGATCCCGAGAACCAGCGCGCTTCACCGTTGTTGGGCGATCTTGCTGGCCTTCCGCCCACCGTGCTCGTGACCGCTTCGCTCGATCCGCTGCGAGACGAAGGCCGTGCATACGCTGCCGGGCTGGTGGAGGCCGGCGTCCCCACGAGCTATTATGAAGGCAAGGGGCTGATCCACGGCTTTGCCACCTACCGGAAGGCAATCCCCTCGGCACAGGAGGACACCGTCACGTTCCTTCACCTCGCCCGGGCCATGCTGGAGGGAATCGAGTCTGATTAATATTGACACGATCGTGTCATATTGACATGATCGTGTCATGGAAGCCGAAGCATTCGATTCGCGTCACCCGCTTGTCGGGCTGGTGGATGAAACCATCCGCCTGAACAGCCGGCTGCGCAGCGTGTTCGCCGCGGCGCGTCAGGATAGTGCCCTCAACGATTCCGAGCAAATGGTCCTCAACGCGGTGGTCGAGGCGGAGCGGGCGCCGACCGTTGCCCAGATCGGGCGTTCGATGGGAGAGGCGCGCCAACTTGTGCAGCGCGCGGCCAATTCGCTGCGCGATGCCGGGCTGATCGAGATGGCGGACAATCCGGATCACAAGCGGGCGCCGCTGCTGCATCCCACCCCGCGGGGCATTGATGTCAAACGCGCGATCGATCAGCGCGCGGACACGATCGCCGAGGATCTGATCCCCGCGCTCGATCTCGACGACGTTCGCGGGACCACGGAGGCGTTGCGGGCCATTCGCAGACAACTCGAGGCGCGTTTACGCGCCCGCTGAACGGGAATCGGTAATGGAAGCAGATCTCGACAAGCTTGCGCCCATCGGTCCGCTTACCGAATGGCTCGACGTCCATGTCCCGGAACTGGGCAAGGGGCCGCTCAGGACTTCGCTGCTTTCGGGCGGCACTTCCAACGTGGTGCTCACGCTCGACCGGGGCGAAAAGCCGATGGTCATGCGGCGCCCGCCCGAAGTCCCGC
Source organism: Novosphingobium endophyticum (assembly GCF_014640675.1). Classification (GTDB taxonomy): domain Bacteria; phylum Pseudomonadota; class Alphaproteobacteria; order Sphingomonadales; family Sphingomonadaceae; genus Novosphingobium; species Novosphingobium endophyticum. Next base: position 10,993 of record NZ_BMHK01000016.1, read on the forward strand.
CGCCTGGCGCGGAAAAGGGCGTGCTGCGCGAGGCGCGCATCCTCACCGCGCTCAACGGGACGGATGTGCCGCACCCGGTCTGCTACGGTTCCTGCCCCGACGACAGCGTGGTGGGCGCGCCGTTCTACGTGATGGAGAAAGTCGAAGGCTGGGCACCGAACCTGCGCGACGAGAAGATTCACAACGAACCGCCCTTCGATCGGATGCCTTACGAATACGGCATTCCCTTCGTCATCGTCGACGGCCTCGTGAAGCTCGCGAATGTCGATTATGAGGCGATCGGTCTTGGCGATTACGGCAAGCCGGGCAGGTTCCTTGAAAGGCAGGTGGACCGCTGGGCGGGTCAGCTTGCCTCCTACAAGGAGCGCTATGGCTACGAAGGCCGCAAGCTCGAGGGCTACGCGCTGACCGAGCAGTGGCTGCGCTCCAGCACCCTGCCGGAGGAAGTGCGCGGCATCATTCATGGCGACGTCGGCACGCCGAACATGATGTTCCGCCACGGACCGCCCGCGCGGCTCGCCGCAATGATCGACTGGGAGCTTTCGACCATCGGCGATCCGATGATCGACATCGGCTGGTTCACCGGCAGTATGCGCGACGAGGAAAATCCGGGAAGGGAATTCGCCACCGCGCTCAACAACCCCGAGCACTTCCCGACCAAGCAGGAACTGGCGCGCTACTACTGCGCGGGGACCGGGCGCAATATCGGCGACTTCCGCTGGTTCTCGATCCTGTCGCGTTTCAAGTCCGGCTGCCTGCTCGAATACAAGGTGGCTCAGGCCGAAGCCGGGATATTGCCCAAGGAAACCGGGCGCTTCTTCGCGCGCATCGTCGAAAACGTCTTCAAGGAAACAGCCGCGGAAATCCGGAGGATATCATGATCGATTTCAGCATCGAACCCGAATTCCAGGCCAGGCTGGACTGGATGGATACGTTCGTCCGCGAGGAATGCGAGACGATGGACCTGCTGTTTCCCGAACAGGGCGCGCAGTTCGATCCCGGCTACAAGGCGGCCAGACGACACCTGAAGCCGCTGCAGGACGAGGTGAAGAAGCAGGGCCTCTGGGCCTGCCATCTGGGGCCGCACCTCGGCGGCCCCGGCTATGGGCAGGTCAAGCTGGCGCTGATGAACGAGATCATCGGGCGCTCGAACTGGGCACCGGTGGTTTTCGGCACCGCCGCCCCCGATACGGGCAACGCAGAGATCCTGGCGCTGTTCGGCACGCCCGAGCAGAAGGAGAAGTACCTCGGGCCGCTGATGGCGGGCGAGATCGTCTCGTGCTTCTCGATGACCGAGCCGCAGGGCGGCGCCGATCCCGATGTGTTCACCTGCAAGGCCACGCGCGAGGGCGATGAATGGGTGATCGAAGGGGAGAAGTGGTTTTCCTCCAACGCCCGGTTCGCCAGCTTCCTGCTCGTCATCGCGGTCACCGATCCCGATGCACCGCTGACGGAGCGGATGAGCATGTTCGTCGTCCCCGCCGACACGCCGGGGATCGAAATCCTGCGCAACGTCGCCATCGTCGGCGACACCGATCCCGACAACGGACACCACGCGCACATCCGCTACAACAAGGTGCGCGTGCCGCTCGACCATATGCTCGGCAATCCGGGCGAAGGCTTCAAGGTGGCTCAGGCGCGTCTTGGCGGCGGGCGCATCCACCACGCGATGCGCACCGTCGGCATGTGCAATCGCGCGCTCGACATGATGCTGGAGCGAGCCGTGTCGCGGCAAACCAAGGGCAAGATGCTGGGCGAGCACCAGCTTGTGCAGGCCAAGATCGCCGATTCGATCATCGAGCTTGAACAGTTCCGCCTGCTGGTGCTCAAGACCGCGTGGATGATCGACGAGATCGAGGCCGGGCGGATGAAGCACGGGGCGGCGCGCAAGCACATCGGCATGTGCAAGGTGGCGATGGCGTCGGTCTATGCGAACGTCGTCGGCCGCGCGCTGGAGGTGCATGGATCACTGGGCATTTCGCTCGATATGCCGCTCGCCAAATGGTACGCCGGAAACATGGCGCTCGCCTTCGCCGACGGTCCGACAGACGCCCACCGCTCGCAGCTCGCCCGCGCCTATCTCAAGCGCGCGAAGCCGGCGGATGGCATGTTCCCCAGCGAGCACATTCCGACGCGCACGGCCAAGGCGCTCGAACGCTATCCTGATGCGCGGGAGGCCTGAGATGGACCCGCTGTTCGATTTTACCGGGAAGGTGGCGCTGGTCACCGGGGGCTCGCGCGGGCTGGGCTACCAGATGGTCAAGGCTTTCGCGGCGCGCGGCGCGGACGTGATCATCGCCAGCCGCAAGCTGGAGAACTGCGAAACGGTGGCCGAGGAATGCCGCGCCCTCGGAGTGAGGGCGCTGGCGCTCTCGGCGCACGTCGGGCGATGGGACGAATGTACCCGGCTCGTCGAGAAGGCCTGGGACGCATTCGGCCATGTGGATATCCTTGTGAACAATGCGGGCATGAGCCCGGCAATGCCCAGCCACGAGGTGAGCGAGAAGCTTTTCGACTCGGTCGTGAACCTCAACTTCAAGGGACCGTTCCGTATCGCCAGCCTGATGGCGCATCGCATGGCCGAGCATGCCGATGAGAACGGGAGTGGATGCGTCATCAACGTCTCGTCATCGGGGTCCATGATGCCTTTGCCGAAGACCATTCCTTACGGCTCGTCCAAGGCCGCGCTCAATGCCATGAGCAAGAGCCTTGCCTGGGAATATGCGCCCAAGGTGCGGGTCAACACGCTCTCGCCCGGAGCCTTCCGCACCGACATCGTCGAGGCATGGCCGGACAAGGGGAAGGGGGCCATCCCCATCCCGCGCGGCCACGCCGCCGACCCGCATGAGATCGTCACCGCCGCCCTGTTCCTGGCAAGCCCCGCGTCGGTGAACGTGACGGGCTCGCTGGTGCGCTGCGACGGGGGGCAGCACTAGGCTTTCTCCGTGGGGAGAGGATTGGGAGATTTCGCATGCCCTTAGCCGTCATCGGCCATGAGTTCGGCCCGCCTGAAAACTACGTCCTCGAAGAATTCGACCCCGGCACACCCGGCGAAGGCGAAGTCCGCGTCGCGATCAAGGCGGCGGGCGTCTCCTACGTCGATGTGCTCACTGCCATGGGCAAGTACCAGTTTCATCCCCCGCTGCCCTTCATTCCTGGCAGCGAAGCGGCGGGCGTGGTTGAAGCCGTGGGCGAGGGCGTCAACCACCTTGCCGTGGGGGACCGTGTGTTCTGCGGCGGCCTGGGCGGCCTGTTCTGCCAGGCAAACACTTTTCGCGCCGCGAACATGGCAAGGATTCCCGAGGCGATGTCTTTCGAGGTCGCTTCCGTCTTTTCGGTGAACTATCAGACTGCGTACTACGCAATCGCTGACCGGGCGCGCGCGAAACCGGGTGAGACGCTGCTGGTGCTGGGCGCTGCCGGGGGAACGGGCTTCGCGGCGGTCCAGATCGGCAGGCACCTCGGCCTCAAGGTCATTGCCTCGGCTTCCAGTCCGGAAAAGCAGGCGGCCGCGCTGGCCGGAGGCGCGGATGCCGTCGTCACCACCGGGGTGGAGGACTGGCGCGAGCAGGTCATCGCGGCGAACGATGGCAAGCCGGTCGACATAGTCTTCGATCCCGTGGGCGGCGATGCGCTGGAGCCCGCCTTTCGCTGCCTCGGCTATGACGGACGCCACCTTGTGATCGGCTTCACCGCCGGGATCGCCTCGCTCAGGACCAACCTTGCGTTGCTCAAGAGCGCCAGCCTCGTCGGCGTGCAGATGCGCGACCACGCGCTCAAGCGTCCGCAGGAAGCGAATGCGATGCGCCGCAAGGTGATGGAACTGGCGGGCGAGGGGAAGTTCAATCCCGCAATCGCGGCGCGCCATGCGATTACGGATTATGTCGCGGCGATGAACGAAGCGTTCTCGGGCACGGCGGCGGGGCGGGTGGTGCTGTTGATGGAGTGACCGGGAAGGGCGACCAACCTCCCCAACGAACCTGCCTCAGCAGCCGGCCCGGAACTGCTGCGGCGTCATGCCCGTCCAGCGCTTGAACGCCCGCCCGAAGCTGGTCTGCTCGCCGTAACCGAGACGGTCGGCGATCTCATCCAGCGAAATGCGGCGGTCGGCCAGGTGGGCCTTGGCGAGTGTTTCGCGTTGTGCCTCGACCAGTTCGGAGAAGCGCGTGCCTTCATCCGACAGGCGTGACTGGAGCGTCCGCACCGACATGCCGACTTTCTCCGCGCAGCGCTCGATCGAGCAACTGCCCCGCGCCAGCGAGCCGCGAATGAAGCTTTCCACCTTGTCGACGATCGACTGGCTGTGCTCGGACTTCACGCGCTGCAGGTAGGAGCCAAGCAGCTTGTAGAGCAGCCGGTTGGCGCTGGGCACGGGCTGTTCCAGCGTGCGGACCGGGAAGGCTACCGAATTGCGGCTTGACTGGCTCACGACGCGGCAGCCCAGCGTCTTTTCGATTTCCGGCAGATCGCTTGCGCGCGCATCGGCGGAAAGGCTCACCCAGCTGGGGCGAAACGAGGGGCCGCCGATCGCCTGGAGCAGTTTCAGGTTCAGCATCGCCGCCTGATAATTTGCCTGGTCGTTGATACCGATGTCCGTGTTGACCAGCCAGGTCAGTTCGGCCGTCTCGCGTCCTTCGATTAGCACCACCTCGCAGTCGGGTGCATGAACGGCAGGAAGAAAGTCGATGAGGCAGCGGATGCCAGCGCGCACCGTAGGCGCGGCGCGGCAGAGCGCGGTTACGCAGCCGAAGACTTCCGGATCCTGCATCGTCGCGAAGTGGAGACCGAAGAGCGGATCGTCGAAGATCGAGCTGCAATATTCGAGCGTGTCGGCGACCTGCTGCGGGGCTATCAGGCTTTCGGGATCGGTAAGCACCCGCGCCTCCATGCCGTGACGCTCCACGATTCCGCGCGCATCACGCCCATGGCTGCGCGCAACATTGGCAAGGCCGGAAAAGTTCGCCGCGCGCACTTGGCCCCCGCCCGGTGCGACGTCGAGCGGGCCGTCGAGACTGAAGAAGCTGTTCCGGGCCATCCGGGTCCCTTTCGCGTGAAGGACGTTGCGGCATTATCCTTTTGGCGCCCAGTATCGAGAACGCCGCGCGAATTGCCAATACCCTTCCGCTTGCCTGTGGCAGCAGAAGGGAAAGCACAATCAGGCTGTAAACCGCCGGGAGAGGTACGCATGAAGACGATAGCCGACCACAAGCGGGCCGCCGAAGAACACGTCCTTTACGAGAAGGACCCGGCGACGAAGATTGCGACGATCACGTTCAACCGGCTCGACAAGCACAACACCGCCACCATCGGAATGCGCGCCCGCTTCGGTGAGCTGGTGTTCAAGGCGAACATCGATGACGACGTGAAGGTGCTGGTCATTCGCGGCGCCGGCGACAACCTGGGCAGCGGCGGAGACCTTGACGAGCACGGTGATCTCTATCTCAATCCCAAGCCGGGCGATGGATTCCTGGTCGATCTCGAGATTGATGATCCAGAGGTGAAGTACCCTCCGCCGGGCTCGTTCCGCTACCTTCACGGCCTCACGGACTATTACTCCAAGGCGCGTTCGGGCAATCGTCCGCTTCAGGAGTTCAAGAAGATCTCGATCATTGAGGCGAAGGGCTATTGCTACGGCTGGCACTTCTACCAGTGCGCCGATGCCGACATCATTGTCGCTTCGGACGATGCGCTGTTCGGTCATCCGTCTTTCCGCTACGCCGGATGGGGGCCGCGCATGTGGCAGTGGCTGGAAACCGTCGGACTGCGCGCTTTCAGCGAGATGCTGTTCACCGGGCGCCCGTTCACGGCGCAGGAGATGTTCACCGCCAACCGCTTCGTGAACAGCGTGGTCCCGCGCGAGCAGCTTGAAGCGGAAACCGCCAAATATGCTCACGCCTGTTCGATCACGCGACCGACGGACGTAGTGGTCGCGCAGAAGACCTTCATTGAGGCCTACAAGCAATACCGCGGCGAATACATGGGCAGCCTGCTCACGGGTTGGCTCGAAGGCATGCTGCCGCTGATGCGGGACGATACCGAGCACGATGTGAATCTCGGCAAGGGGAACACATTCCAGCAGGGCATCGGCCAGGTGGTGAAGGGACACGACGCCAAGTATCCGCCCGAATGGCGGCTCTCGAAGAAGGGGCGCGAGGGCTGAATCGTCTCTGCGCGGGGCGAAAAGCACGGCCGGCAATGCGTGTAATGCAGATCATTTCGCGCAGCCTGTAGGGTGATGGCCCATTTCGGTGGTAAAGTGATGATTGACCCGGACGGCAATGGCTGCCGGTCAAACAAGCGGGCGCTAGCATAAACAGGCCCCCGCAACGCGGAGAGACCCATGGCTGAGACACTGTTCTCGTTCGACAGTCGCAATTACCTCGAATGTCAGCACAAGTTTCGTGGCACGCGTGACCAGGAATATTATCGCGGCGATTTCTGGATCGAACATGCGTCGAATGTCGACGTTCGGTCCGAACGCAAGGCGGTGGGCCCGATCTCGCTCATCCGCCAGCAGTCCGCCACGAACCTGTTCTTCCGCCGCTCTCGCCAGCATATTCGCGAGGATGCGACCGATCTTTCGGTGCTCTGGTTCGTGAGGCGCGGCGAACTCGCTTTCTCGAACCAGTGCGGCAACAAGACGGCGAAGTCCGGCGACTTCGCGATCACGCAGTCGATGTCGCCGTTCTTCATCGAGTGCAGAACGGACAACGAGGGCATGCATGAAATGCTGCACGTCACCGTGCCTACGCACATACTGCGCGGTCATATCCAGCACGATTTCAGTGTCGGCCTGTTCATGCCGGCCGATCGCCCCGAACTGGCGGTTGCCGAAAACCTTCTGACCCGCGCTTTCGAGGATGACGGCCGACTTGGCGAGGATTCGCTGCGGCTGCTGGTCGACACCGCGCTCGGCCTGATCGGCAACGCCATGCGGGCCAGCGAGGAATTGCAGCCGGTGCGCCAGTCGATCGCCGACAGGCGGCTGGAGGAAGTGCTGCGCTTCATCGAGGTACACCTGTCCGACCCGCAGCTTTCGACCACGATGGTCGCCAGGGGCTGCGCGATCAGCCCGCGCTACATCTCGTTCCTGCTGCGCCGGCGCGAGACTTCGTTCTCCGAACTGGTGTGGGAGCAGCGGCTGGCGAAGGCGAAGGACTGGCTCGCGAATTCCGATCCGCGCGATATCTCGATCAGCGAGATTGCCTATGGCGTCGGCTTCAAGAGCCCTGCGCATTTCAGCCGTATGTTCAAGCGTGTGTTCGGCGCCAATCCGCGCGACTACCGCGGCGACTGCGGCGTGCAGGACGCGGCGCCGGTACCGGTCGGGACGCCGGAGCGCTTTGCCGAATACGCGGCGGCCAGCCAGCTCCTGCAGTAGGACTGATTCCGGCGGGGCGATACTTGTCCCGCGTCAGATGGCACGCGCTTGTGTCGATTCCGCCGATGACGAATGTTGCCATCAGAACAATCAGGAGGATGCCATGCCGAAGATGAAGCTCGTTGCGCTAACCCGCCCGCTGCCCGGCCGGGAAGAAGAGTACCACGACTGGTACAACAACGTGCATCTGCCCGAACTGGTAAACAAGTTCGGCCTGGCCGGCGCCCAGCGCTACAAGCTGGCGGCAAAGCTGATGGGCAGCGACGAGAACGAATTTCTCGCGATCTACGACATCGAGGCCGACGATCCGATGGCCTTCCTCGGCAAGGTAGGCGCCGCCGCCGAGAGCGGGGAACTGACCCCGAGCGACGCCCAGGACGTCGGCACCTGCTATACCGCGCTCTTCACCGAACTGGGCGAACGCGTCGTGCCCGCAAGCTGAGGGTCGGAGGTTCGCGCTTACCGGAACGCCCGCAGCCCGATGCAGCCGAGATCACTGCACCTTGGTATGGGAGGGCAGAATGCCCGCCGTCTGGAGGCGTTCCACCGAGTCCCTTGCGACTGGCGCCGCCGCACCGTTCTTCAGGATGATTTTCCAGCTTCGGCCAGCGGGCTCTGCCGTGGCAATCGCGTGTCTGGCTATCCACCAGCTGCGATGTACCTGTTCGCCCTCAACACCCGCCATTTCGGCTATGGCGTCGCGAAGGCGCATCAGGAGCAGTTCGCTCCCGTTTTCGCCATGCACGCGAACATAATGATCTTCGCTTTGCAGGGCGAGGACCGGCCCTTGAAACCCTGGTGAAAGCCGGGAGCGGAGCACGGCCGGGGGCTTTGAATGCCCGTTGCCGCCGGGAGTTGATTGCGCATGTTCCCGCGCGGTTTCGAGACGTAGCCGCTTGCCGGCCCGCATCCGGTGGTCCGCGCTTTTGGCCCACCGCGTCACTCCCAGCACGGCCAGAGCGCAGAGCAACGAAAAAGGCAGCAGTCCGGTGTAACCGTCCAGCCCGCGGAATTCGTTTTTCCCGATGTCCCGCCAAACTATCGCGAGTGGCGCGCTGACAACGACCACGCCCCAAAAGGTCACGGCCGTACCCGGCAGATCCGTTTTCCTTGCAAGGGCATGGAGACCGGCAATGGCAGGGCGGGTCAGAAGATAGGCTCCCATCAGCAGCATCCACCAATGGGCTATTCGGCCTGCGAGACTGTCATCCGCATAGGTGCCGAATGGCCCCATGAAGCCGACAATGCAGGAGAGAACCAGCATAGCCCAGATTTCGAGCAGGATGCGCCGTGCGGAAATGTCTCGCCCCTCTCGCCAATTTACGAAGCGTCAAGTGGCAAATGCCTGCATTTCCGGGCCGTTGACAAGTCAAAACGCCGCGTAACGCAATTTGGCTTGCCGGTGAACGGCCGGCCGTCATCTGCCTCGTCAATCGGAACGGATGCGCGTGACACTGTTCCTTCCGATAACGGGAGAGCAAGATGCCTTTAAGAAATTCTATTCGTGTCGCCGCGGCCACGGCCACGATTTCCATCTTGTCGGCTTGCGCCCATGCCGAGGCAGGCACGGCCACGCAAGGCAGCGACGTATCGATTGGCCGAGTCGAGGTCACGACCATCCCGTTCGACCCGGACCTTTCCGTTCGCAGTGCGACTTATACGCCGTCGGGCAAGGTGCTGGTTTCCTACACGGATGACGACAACGCCGATGACCGCGATCGGAAGCTCGCGACGATGAACGATGACGGCACCGGGTTCCGGCCCTTCTTCGCCGGGCGGATACCAGAGCGTCCCAAGGACAACGGCATCCGGTTCATGGTGTTTCCGGACAACAAGCGCATCTTCCTGGGCGATTTTATCCTCGAATGTACCGCCGTGCTGGAAAAATGCACCGATCCCAAGCTGCTGCCCGTGACCTATCCGGCGGAAATCGCCGATGGTGAGCACGTGGGGCACCGCTGGTCCGAAATGATCGTCGCGCCCGACAACCGTTCGATCGCCTGGACGACGCTGCTGTCCAACTATTCCGCACTCGTTTTCACCGGCGAGTTGCGCAGGGCTGATGGGGGGTACGTGATCGCGAAGCCGCAGATCGTGAGCACGCTCGATCCCTTCCGGCCCGATCCGGATCATCCGGACGGGGTGCTGCCCCAGCCGGTGCTTGGCGGCGAAGTAAAGCAGTTCGTCCATGGCGGCACGGCGCTGTCGCTCGTCGGATCGGTTCGGCGCGATATTCCGGACTCGGTCGTCCAGTACCTTGCCACGGGCGAGCGGGAGGCGATCACCGATACGCCCGGATATACCGAAACCACGATTTTTTCGCCCGACGAGCGACTCGGCATCACGATGACGACCCGGTTCTCGCCCAGGTCGGATCCTGCCATCTTGGGTCTTCTGCCCCGTCCTTATCCGGACAGCCTGAACATGGGGCTGAGCATGTTCGCTTATACATACGGCGTGACGGGCGTGAGGGGCGCACGCCCCGGCAACATCGGGCCGGCGCTGATCGATATCGCCGCTTCGAAGAGCGAGGATGGCTACCTTGGCATCGACCTGAGCACGGACCCGGAGTGGGTCTTTCATTCGCCCATGTCCTGGCACCCCGACGGCACCAAGGCGTTGTGGCCGGAGGGCCGGCGCGAAGGCGGGGAAAGGCGGATCCAGGTTGTCCACCTGCCAGACTACCGTCCGGCGGCGCCCGTCGCCGCGCGGCCGACGCCGAGCAACATTCCATACGGCAAGACCGATCTGTCGGTCGTAAAGGAATTCGCGAAACAGAGCCGTGACATCGACGTGAAGGTTTATGGCCGCGCGTCGGGACACATCGAATATCGCCGTACCCCGGCGAAGATCGTCAAGACTTACGTGAATTTCAGCGATGACGGTCAGAGCGTCTACTCGGGAAGCGAGGCGCTGCAGGTCAACCCGCAGGGTAACTCCACCTACGTCGCCAAGGTGGCATTGAGCGGACCGAAGCCGGGCCGCATGGACCTTACCGTCACATTCGGGCCAATCAGCGGCAACTTGCCTGCGCGGATCGTCTTCGACCATGGTGCGGATGGTCAACCGGCCTTGCGCGGGTTCGCCGAATATGACGGCCGCAGGCTGGACGTCGCGGACCTGGTACCGTGAAGCCGCTTGCCGCCAACCGGAAAGGAAATTCAGCAATGCGAATGCACTCAAAATCGAGAACTGTGGCCTGCCTGCTTGCATCCGCGGCGCTGGGCGGATGCGTTACGGCTGCCGATGCAGGGGAGGAGGCAGACGGAACGAGAACCGTGCGGGTCGACGCCAGGACGCTCCCGCTGGTTCGCGAGATGGACGAGCGCTTTCAGTCCTTCCAGATCGGCATGTCGCACCTGACGGGCGGCGAGACCTGGCGAACCTATGACGAGGGCAAGGAAGAGGGCGACGCGCCGCAGGCCGAGAATTTCGAGGCTGTCCGCGAAGCGCGCGCGCCGACCGATCTCGGGAACCGGCGCTTGCGCAATCTCGCAACAGCGCTTGGCCCGTTCTACGTCCGTTATGGCGGGACGACCTCGAACTCGGTCTATTTCCACAACAGCGATTCTCCGGCGCCCAACGATCCGCCGGCGGGCTATCAGACGGTCCTGACGCGCGAGCGCTGGAAGGCGGCAATCGACTTTGCCCAGGCGGTCGATGCGAAGATCGTCACCGGATTTACCGTCAGCGGCGGCGTGCGTGACGGCGAAGGGGCGTGGACGCCCGTCCATGCCCGCCCGTGGGTCGAATATACCAAGTCGATCGGCGGCGAGATCTACGCCGCCGAACTCTACAACGAACCCAACGCACACGAGCCGGGGCGGACGACCGAGCCGGAAAGCCCGGAAAGCTATGCCCGCGACTTTGCGGCGCTACGCCAGGCCATGAATGAGGTCGCCCCGGACCTGAAACTGGCCGGTCCTGGTACGGCCGCGCTTGGCGTGCCATTCCGGGTAGAGTCGCTCGAAAAGGTCAGCCCTGAACAATATATGGACGCGACTCCGAAACCGCGGTTCGACATCGTTTCCTATCATTTCTACGGGGCGCTGGCAGAACGATGTGCGCCTCCGGAATCGCCCGCCGGGGTGAGCGCCAGCGATGCCTTGACCGAACAGTGGCTTGCCCGACCCGACAAGGAATTCCAGAAGTTAAGGGCGCTGCGCGACAAGTATGCTCCCGGCGCGCCTGTCTGGCTCACCGAGACCGGAGCGGCGGCCTGTGGCGGCACGCGCTGGCAGCCGACGTTCCTCGAGACTTTCCGCTTCCTCGATACGCAGGCGCGCCTCGCGAAGCAGGGGTTGGACGCGATCATCACCCATGCGCTGATCAGCGGCAGCAACGGCGTGATCGACGAAAAGACATTCATGCCCAATGCCGACTATTGGGCGGCGTTGATGTGGCGGCGCCTGATGGGCACCAAGATTCTCGATGCCGGCCCGATTGAACCGGGCCTGCATGTCTATGCGCACTGCCAGCGCGGCGTGCCTGGCGGGGTGACCGTGCTGGCGATAAACCTGCAGAACGAGACGGCCAATGTCGCTGTGCAAGGTCCGGTTGACCGGTACACCCTGAGCGCACCCGAACTGCAAAGCCGGGTCGTCCTGCTCAATGGCAAGGCTCTCGAACTTGGCGCAGACGACACCTTGCCTGAGATCGCGCCCGAGCGACTGGCATCGGGCAACGTCCGTCTCGCGCCGACCAGCGTGAATTTCATCGCAATGCCCAAGGCCGACAACGTCGCCTGCAGGTAAGGCTTTGCCGGCAACTTCCACGTCGCGCGGCAATGGCTGAAAAGCGCAAGTGGGCACGGGTTATGACCGGCCCCTTGCGCAACGGCGCGGTCGCGGCCGCTGCGTCACGGGCGAGATCGGTGCCGTAGTGGTACCACGTCCCGTTTCGAAGGTTCACGCCGCCTTGTCGTGCGCGCCGGTGTCATCCGCGCCGGTGTCATCCGCGCCGCCGCCCTCCGCCTGGCCGAACAGCGCGGCGACGAACTCCTCGCGCCAGTGCTGCACGTCCTCGTCGCATACCGAGGCAAGCAGCTTCTCGTGTCGCTGCCGGCGTTCGGCGAGAGGCATTTCGAGCGCCCGCTTTATCGTTTCGCTGACGTGCTCCGTGGAGTGCGGGTTCACCAGCAGGGCATCCGCGAGTTGTAGGGCTGCACCGGCGAACTGGGACAGGATCAGCACACCGGGATCCTCGGGATCCTGCGCTGCGACGAATTCCTTCGCGACAAGGTTCATGCCGTCGCGCAAGGGTGTCACCAGGCCGATGTCGGCGGCGCGGTAGAAGCCCGCGAGGTGGCTGCGTGGATAGCCCCGGTTGACGTAACGGATCGGCACGAAGGCCACATCGGCATGGGCGCCGTTGATGTGGCCGGTCTTGCGCTCGAGATCCTCGCGAATCTGCTGATAGCTGGCGACATCGCCGCGCGACGGCGGGGCGATCTGCAGCAGCACGACATCGCCGGCCTGGCCCGGATTGTCGGTAAGGAACCGGCCGAAGCTTTCGAAACGCTCGCCCAGGCCTTTCGAATAGTCGAGCCGGTCGACCCCGATCATCAACTTTCGGCCCCGAACGCTGGCCTTGAGGCGGTCGTGCGCTTCCCTGGCCTCAGCGCTGTTCGCGCCTTCGACGAACTCGGCAAAGTCGATTCCGATCGGGAATGCCCTGGCGATGATCCGGCGCCCGCCGTAGTCGATCGTCCCGTCCTCCGTGATCGGCAGGCCGAGTTCCTTGCTCACGTAATGGATGAAGCTTTCCAGCCACTCCTGCGTCTGGAAGCCGATTACGTCGTATTCCAGCATCGAGCTGACGAGCCGCTCGTGGAAGGGGAGCGAGACCAGCAGGCGCGTGGGCGGCCAGGGCGTGTGCAGGAACAGGCCGGTGCGGTTCTTCACCCCCTTCTGGCGCAGCATGGAGCCCAGCGGCAACAGATGGTAGTCGTGAACCCATACCAGATCGTCCGGCTCGATCAGCGGCAGGACGGAATCGGCGAAGCGCGCGTTCACACGTTCATAGCCCTCGCCGAAGTTGCGATCATATTCCGTCAGGTCGATGCGGTAATGGAACAGCGGCCAGAGCGTGCGGTTGGCATAGCCGTTGTAGTATTCGTCGATGTCCTGGGGTTCGAGATCGATTGTGGCCGTCGTGACGCCTTCGATCCGCTGCATGTTGAGATGGCCGGTGAACTCTTCCGTCTCCTGGCCGGACCAGCCGAACCAGATGCCACGATGTTCGCGCAGCGCCGAATTGAGCGCGACCGCCAGCCCGCCCTGCGCCCCGGCGGCACCCGCCGCCTTGGGTACCGAGACCCGGTTCGAAATGACGATCAGCCTGCTCATGTGTCCGTCCCCTTTGGAAGCGCCTCCGCGGATTTCGAGGTTGGCGCGTCAGCGCCAGTCCCGCCACGACCGGGAAAGTTGCCCGGCACAATTGATGATACCGACAAGTGAATAGGTCTGCGGGAAGTTCCCCCAGAGTTCACCCGTCTCGAAATCCATGTCCTCCGACAATAGGCCGGACCTGGTTCGATGGCCCAGCATGGCCTCGAACAGGCGCCGGGCCTCTTCGTCCTCGCCGCTGCGATGCAACGCCTCGATCAGCCAGAAGGTGCAGATGTTGAAGGCCGTCTCGGGCAGGCCGAAGTCGTCCTCGTTGGCATAGCGCAGCATGTGCTCGCCGCGTCGCAGGGCCTTCTGTACCGCGTGGAGCGTGGCCTTGAATTTCGGATCCTGGGCATGGACGTAGCGCAGTTCGACCATTTGCAGAAGGCTGGCATCGAGCTGATCGCCGCCGAAGCTGGCGACGTAGTGCCCCCCGGGGCCGGTGTCGTCGAGGTCCGGACCTTCCATCCGGTACCAGGCCCCCCGGTCGATGTTCGCGCGGATCGTATCGGCGCGCTCGCGCCAGAATGCCTGCCGGTCATCGAGCCCCAGGTGTTCGGCGGCATTGGCGAGACGGTCGCAGGCTGCCCAGCTCATCACGCTGGAATAGGTGTGGACGGCGGTACGGGTGCGCAGTTCCCACAGGCCCGCGTCGGGCTGGTCGTGCGTCTTCCACGCCATTTCGCCGACTTCCTCCAGGCTTCTGAAGTCGTCCATGTTGGCCATGCGCAGCAGGCGCTGATCGGAGAAGGCCTGGATCGACGGCAGGACGATCTGGCCGTAGCAGTCGTTCTGGATCTGGTAGTAGGCTGCATTGCCCACTCGCACCGGCCCCATGCCCCGGTAACCGGCAAGATCCTGCGCCTCCCACTCGATGATTTCCTTGGCGCCGCTGACCGCGTAGAGTGGCTGGATCACGCCGCCCTCGGCATCGTCGACGATGTTGCGCAAGTAGGCGAGGTATTTTTCGAGCACGTCGAGCGCGCCGAGGTGGTTGAGTGCCTGCACGGTGTAGTAGGCGTCGCGGATCCAGCAATAGCGATAGTCCCAGTTGCGCGCGGAGTGAGGCGCTTCGGGGATCGAGGTCGTCAGCGCGGCGACGATCGCGCCGGTTTCCTCGTGCTGGCACAGCTTGAGCGTGATCGCGGCGCGGATCACCGCTTCCTGCCAGTCCATCGGCGTGGCGAGGCCGCGCACCCAGTTGGCCCAGTAGGCCTGCGTCAGGCGGCACATCCGTTCCACTTCATGCTCGACATTGCCGTTGAACGGCTCGTCGGGACCGAGGAAGAAGTGCAGCGGCCGTTCGAGGCGAAAGTACCTTTCGTCGAGAACGTAGCCGACCGGCGCGTCGGTCGTGAGGCGAAGGGTATTGCGCTCGACGAGGTAGCGGATGTGGTTCGATCCATGCGTGATCGATGCAAGCTGCGAACCATATCCGCTCATCGGTGTGAGCACGGTCTTGATTCGCGGCGAGCCGGCGATGGGGCGAACGATCCGGGTATAGGCGACCGGCCGGTACGTGCGGCCTGAACGCCGGAAGCGCGGGCAGAAGTCGATCACTTCCACTGCGCCGCCGTCAGCATCTTCCAGACGGGTTACCAGGATCGGGGCGTTGCGCCGGTAATGCTGGCTGACCGCGACCTGGTTTTCCAGCTCGAAACGCCAGGTGCCGGCGTCCTGTCCGCCCTCGCCGCGCAGAAGCGCGCAAAAGGCCGGGTCGCCGTCTACCCGTGGCACGCAGCCCCAGACGATCGCGCCCGTCTCGTCGATCAGGCCGCTGACCTGGCAGTTTCCGATCGGCCACAGTTCCAGCGAACTCATCCGGTGGGTTCTCCTGATCCGCCTGCCATTTCGTCATCGGTTTTACCGGGAGGCGCAAGCTCCAATGCATCCGAGAGCCAGGCGTGAACGGCCCTGACATCATCGAGCCGCCAGCGCGCGGCAGTCCGCCGCATCGCTCCCACCAGAATCCCGCCGCCGCCGAAGCGCTCGACGGCCCGGAATGCATCCTCGTCGGTCACATCGTCGCCGACGAAATAGGGTGTGGCCCCGGCAAAAAGCGGCATCTCCATGAATTTCGCCACGGCGCTGCCCTTGTCCGACCCCGGCATGACCACTTCCACGACCATTTTGCCGTCCTTCACCCCGGCGCCGTGGTCTTCCGCCAGATCTCGGGCCATGGCCAGCAACGGTTCGCGCATGCCGGCGTGGCCGCGATAGTGCACCGCCATCGAGAAAGGCTTGCGCTCGACGATCAGGTCGCCGTTGTCGCGGGCGAAGCGGGCGAGCGGACCGGCAATGCCCTCGGGCAGCGGATCGGCGAGCGGATGAACTTCGTCGCCGGCTGCCGGGCGGAACTCGCCCCCGTGCGATCCGGCCATCGCGACATCGAGCGGGCCGAGCATCCCGTCAAGCGCCGCCAGCGCGCGTCCGCTGACAAGCGCCACGCGTCCGCCGAGCACGGCGTCCAGCCTCTCGATCAGCGCGGGCAAGGTATGGGCGACTTCGACCGCGTCGGGGCGAGCGGCGATATCGACCAGCGTTCCGTCGAAATCGAGGAAAATTGCGGTCTGCGCAAGCGTTCGCAGTGGGGGAGGCTGGGGCAGGTCACCCTGGGCTGGTGTATGCAATGCCAGCTTAAGACCTTCGCTTTCATCTGTCATTGCGCGGACCTTTGCATCATCTGGCACCGAGGCCAAGCCCAAACGGTCGATCGCGCCCGCACCAGCATCAACGATCCGTCCCCCGCCCAGGGGCCGCCAGTTGAAATGCCGGTCCGCGAACGCCATTGTCCTCCCTCTCGATCCGGAAAAGTGCGGGTCAGCCCATGCCAACGGTCCCAAGGGAGGCACCGATCCAGACAGTCGACCACATCCGCAGCTACCTTTCCGGCGAACCTCTCGCGCTCGCGCTGGCTTCCATGGCAGGACTTGTCCTGCTGGCGTGGTTTTCCAACTGGTTTGCCAAGAAGCTGGTCGTGCGCCCGGTAGGCCTTATGATCGCGCGCACGCCGCTGCGCGATGAGGCGAACGATGTGCGCGAGCTGGTGACTCATCTGGCCAACGTCGTCCCGGCGGTGGTCCTGCACCAGGGCATTCCGGTGATCGCGGGGCTTCCGGACAGGCTGGTCGTGTTCGTTCAGGTGACCGCCCAGGCCTTCATCATCTTCACCCTGGCGCGGGCGCTATGCGATCTGCTCGAACTCGGGAACGATGCCTATCAGCTCAAGCCCGATGCCGCGACCCGGCCGATCAAGGGCTATGTCCAGGTCGCCAAGATCGTAATCTACGCAGCCGCGGCGATCCTGATCGTGGCCGCGCTGATCGGGCAGTCGCCACTCCTGTTGCTCTCCGGTCTCGGCGCGCTGGCAGCCGTGCTCATGCTGATATTCCGCGACACGATCCTCTCGCTCGTGGCCGCGGTCCAGCTGCGTTCCAACGACATGCTGCGCGTGGGCGACTGGATCGAGATGCCGCAGCTCAACGCCGATGGCGACGTCATCGACATCGCCCTGCACACCGTGAAGGTGCAGAATTTCGACAAGGCCGTCACCACGATCCCGACCCACAAGCTGATCTCCGAGCCTTATCGCAACTGGCGCTTCGTGCGAGAATGGGGCGGGCGGCGGATCATGCGCGCCTTGCTGATCGACCAGCGCACGGTCGATTTCCTCGACCGGGAAACCTGGGAGGGGCTGCGCTGCTTCTCGCTGCTGGAGCCTTACATGGCGGCGAAGGAGAAGGAGCTGGCCGAATGGAACGGGAAGCACGCGATCCGCGAGGACGAGGACGAGCGCCCGGTCAACCGCCGCCGGCCCACCAATGTCGGCACATTTCGTGCTTACGTGATGGCCTATGTCCAGGCGCATCCCCGCATCGCGGGCAATGCCACGCTGCTGGTGCGCCAGCTTGCCCCCACCGAGAAGGGACTGCCGCTGGAAATCTATTGCTTCACCGACACGGTCGACTGGGGCGAATACGAGGGTATCCAGGCCGACATCTTCGATCACCTGATCGCGATCCTGCCGCAGTTCGGGCTTCGCCTGTTCCAGCAGCCGGGCGGCGCGGACCTTGCCCGCGCGGGTGAAACGCTTTCGCGGCACCTGATCGCGGAATCCAGCCAGCGCGATGCAGGCGTCGGGGCGGAGGCGTGACAACCGGGGCCGGGAAACGTCCGGGACGGATTCAATACCCCCAAGGGGGCGCTTGCAATACAACAGGTGCCCGATTACGCCCGGAGCTGTTGCATCAACTATCCGTAAACCTGACCTCATGCCGACTATCGTTCCGGTAATACTCTGCGGCGGCAGCGGCACGCGGCTGTGGCCGCGCAGCCGGGCGGCCAGGCCCAAGCCGTTCCTGCCGCTGGTGGGTGAGCGGACGCTGTTCGAGGCGACGCTCGATCGCTGTCCTGCGTCAAAAGGCTTCGCGCCGCCGGTGGTGGTAACGGGCCGGCAGCACCTTGAACATGTCGAGGCGCAACTCGGCGGGCGCACGGATGCCCGGATCATCGTGGAGCCGGCGGCGAAGAACACCGCCGCCGCTATCGCGCTCGCGGCCTGCCGCCTGCCCGAGGATGCGATCATGCTGGTCTGCCCCAGCGATCATCACATCGGCCGCCCCGAAGTGTTTGCCGAGGCTGCCCGCGCCGCCGCGCAGCTTGCCGGGGAAGGATGGCTCGTGTCCTTCGGGATCGAGGCCACCGCGCCCGAGACCGGCTTCGGCTACCTCAAGCGCGGCGAGCCGATCGGAGCGACGGGCTTTCGTACCGCGCAGTTCGTCGAAAAACCCGATCTCGAACGTGCCAAGGCTTTCCTGGCCGAGGGCGTCTACGCTTGGAACGGCGGCATCTTCGCTTTCCGGGTGCGCGATTTCATGGCCGAACTTGCCGCGCACCGCCCACGGATCGCCGCCGCCGTGCGCGAAGCGGTCGCCGGGGGCAGGGAGGACGGCGCCCGTTTCCATCCTGACCCGCAGGTCTTCGCCACCGTCGAGAGCGATTCGGTCGATTACGCGGTCATGGAGAACACCCGCCGCGCCGCCATGGTCCCGGCCGATATGGACTGGTCCGACATCGGCAACTGGCAGGCGCTGCACGATGCGCTCGAACGCGATGCCGAGGGCAATGCAGTGCGCGGCAGCGGCAGGGCCGAACTCGTCGATTGTCGCAATGTCTTTGTCGATAGCGACGGGCCGCGCGTCTCGGTGATCGGCCTTGAGAATGTCATCGTCGTCGTCGATGGCGACGATGTGATGATCACCAGCGCCGCCGGCGTGCAGAAGGTCGGCAAGCTTTCGGGCGCCGTGAACCAGTAAAGAGACCTATCCCGATGAAGAAACTCGTGGCGTTCGATCTCGACGGAACCCTGGCGCTTTCCAAGCAGCCGCTGACCGGGGAGATGGCCGATGCCCTGGCGCGGCTTCTGAAGGTTGCCCATGTCGCGGTGATCTCCGGCGGCGACTGGCCGCAGTTCGACAAGCAGGTGGCAAGCCGCCTGCCGGTCCATGCGGACCTCTCGCGCCTGTGGCTGATGCCAACGTGCGGGACCAAGCTCTACGTCCATCGCGAGGGGGCATGGACCATGCTCTATGCCGAACTGTTCAGCGAAGCGCAGAAGGAGGCGATCCTCGCGGCCTTCGAGGCGGCGCTGGAGGTCACCGGCTTCGTTCCGGAGGAGACCTGGGGCGAGCGGATCGAGGACCGGGGCAGCCAGATCACCTTCTCCGCGCTCGGCCAGCAGGCGCCGCTCCATGCCAAGGAAGTCTGGGACCCCGACTTCGCCAAGCGCAAGGTGATCCAGACCGAACTGATGGCGCGCTTGCCAGGCGTCTCGGTGAACCTGGGCGGGGCGACTTCGGTGGACGTCACGCACGAGGGCGTCGACAAGGCCTGGGGCCTGAAGCGCCTTGCCGAACACAGCGGCATTGCCGAAGCCGACATGCTGTTCATCGGCGATGCCATCTTTCCCGGCGGCAACGACTATCCGGCCAAGGCCATGGGCCTCGACACCGTCTGCGTGCGCGATCCCGCCGATACCGCCAATGTCATCGCGGCGATCGTCGCCTGCCAGAAGGGCGCGCTTTAGCGGCGCGGCACCTGTGCGGACTCTCGCCTCGGGCGGCAAGTCCGGGCATGTAGAGCACCATTGGAGACGCCGAAGCCGATGCCAGCCTTGTATCTCACGCTTGTCGCCGTGGTTTTCGCCGGGCTCGGCGCGCGCGATCAGGTGGCCGTCGCCGGGCTGGCGCTGCGGCAGGGCAAACGGCCGGGCCTTCTGATCGTGGCGGTCCTCTGCGCCTGTCTGACGGGTGCGTTCGCCGCCTGGCTTGCGACGTGGATGCTCCCCATGCTGCCGCCGCCCGCGCGCGCGATCTTTGCCGGAATCGCGATCGGCTTCGCGGGCGTCGAATCGCTGCTGCTGGCGCCGCGCCGCAATCCGAAGGAGCCGACGAACTCACTGGGCGCCTTCGCGCTGGTGCTGATCGCCCATCAGGTGACCGACGCGGCGCGGTTTCTCATCTTCGGGCTCAGCGTCGGCATGGCCGCGCCTGTCGCGTCCGGGGCGGGGGGTGTGCTGGGAGGCGCGGCGCTGGTGGCATTCGCGTGGGGCTGGCCGGAATTCTTCGAACGCCCCGCCGCGCGCCGCGCCCGGCGGATTGTCGGAGCCTTGCTCGTCCTTGTGGCGCTCACGATGTTCCTTTCGGAATTCGGGATTCTGTGATCGGAAATATTGATCGAACGCATTCTTTTAATCAGCGTTTCCAGTCATATTTCATCATCGGCACACAATGACGAGGTTACCCATGACTTCCAAGGACAACGTCCAGGCCGCCCTGATCGACAGCCTCAACGGCCTGCTTGCGGATACCTTCGCGCTCTATGTGAAGACCAAGAACTTTCACTGGCACGTAAAGGGGCCGCAGTTTCGCGACCTGCACCTGCTGTTCGACGAACACGCGACCGAAATCTTCGCGCTGACCGATCTCGTGGCCGAACGCGTGCGCAAGCAGGGCGGCAAGACGCTCACCAGCCCTGACGCGATTTCCGCCAGGACGCGGATCGAACCGCAGGACTCGACCGATCTCGACGCCATGGCGATGGTGAGGGAACTTCACGAGGATAACCTGAGCTACGTGGAACGCCTGAGGGAGGTGAAGGCGGCGGCGGGTGAAGCCGGTGACAACGCGACCGACGGGATTGTCGACGACTGGACCGATCAGGCCGAACAGCGCGCCTGGTTCCTGCGCGAGATTCTGGCTTAGCTCTGCTCTTCAGCTGGCAAACGTCTCGTCAGACAGGACAAATCGGTTTCGCGCTGCTAGATCGCGGGGATGTCCAAGGTCGAAATCATCGAAGGTTCGAACGACAAGGCGATCGCCGAATGGGTGGCGCAGCGCCTCAAGGCCGCGCTCGCCACGACGCCCGACGATATCGCGGTCACCGTTCCGGGCGGATCAACCCCGTTTCCGATTTTTGACAGGCTCGCGAAGATGCCTTTGCCCTGGCATCGCATCGCGATCTGGCCCGGCGATGACCGGCTGGTCGAGGAAGATCACGCCGCCTCGAACGTCGGCAAGATCCGTGCCCGGCTGGAGCCCGCGGGCGCGCGAATCGTGCCGCTTGCCGAGGATGCGCAGCCGCCGCGCTTCGCCCTGGCGTGGCTGGGCATGGGCGCGGACGGGCATGTCGCCTCGCTTTTTCCCAACACTGATCCGAGGCCCGACGATCGCCGCGCCGTGCGCCGGCTCACCCCCGATCCGCTGCCGCCTGAAGCGCCGTTCGACCGGGTGAGCCTGACCATCCCGGCGCTGGTCGACAGCGACGAAATCATGTTCGTCATTCGCGGCGCCGACAAGCGCGCGATTTTCGACGCCGCGCTGAAGGGCGGGCACGATCTGCCGGTGGCGCGACTGCTGCGCGCCGCCCGGCACAAGGTGACCTGCTTTTGCTGAATTAACCGGGCGCGGCCGCCACGGAAGCGGAGATTTCGTGGTATCGAAGGCGTGTTGTCCGGCGGGGAATCAGTCCTCCGGACAATCGATCTGCATACCCTCGCCCTGAAAGTGCCGGCAGAGCCGCACGCCTGCGCTCCGGACGCGTTCGCCCCAATTCTCGAGCTGGGCATTGTATTCATCGCTGGCGCCCGGATCAGTCAGGATAGAGGCCGGCGGCATCGGTTTGGCTTCGGTTACCGCCTGGACGTCCGCCCTCGGCGGAAAGTCATGCGCCGATTTGCACCCGATCAGCGCGGGCAATGCCGCCAGAACGGCGAACTTTCCGGGGCTCATTTCTTGCACTTCTCTCTGAAACCGGGGATCTCGTCGAGTTCTTCGTGCGCATAGGCCTTCCTCAATCTCTCGCAGTTGAGGGCGATCGTCGTGGGCGGCAAGAGTCCTTCGTCGGCCTTGTGGTTCTGCCGATCCGCGAGTTGCACGCGCTGTGCGGATTCGGGGGTTTTCTGGTCCGTGTCGGCTGGGCGCTGCGCGGTTTCGGGGGCAAGCGGTACCTTGCGGATCGCTTCGTACGCCCGTTCCTCGGCTGTCTGATCGAGGGGTTGAACGGTCGCTTCGACGATCGCGGGGGCGGAGGAATCGATGCTTGCCGGCGCAGGACCCTCCATGGAGAACAGCAATGCCGCAGCGCCGCCCAGCAACAGGACGAAAACGCCCATGGCCACGATGAGCACTGTCTGATGAGCGCGCTTAGCCATTGACTATGTCGTCGAAGGGAGAAAGCCCCAACCCATAGAAATCCCTCATGTTCGCATCCCGTTCCCGTGCATTGCGTACGGGAGGCGATGCGAACCCGCAAACAGGGAAATAACCCTCAACGGTTGATGCGGCAAGCAATTCCATATGCACCCGATTAATTTGCCGCTATTAACGCCTTGTAAACAACTCGAATCCCCTTGTTAAATAGGAAAGCCGCGTCGGCAGCACGATCATGGGGAGTACTTCCGATGTATCTGGCGCTAATCGGGGGGGCTCTTCGTTCGCATCCCTACCTGGTCAAAGGTCATCTGCTTTTGCTGAACTGGATTCCCGCGTCCCTGCACCGCCTGTTCTACCGTCTGGCGCATTGGGCGCGGCGGCAGGTCTGGAGAGTGTGGCATTTCACCGTGGAAGGCGTGCGTGTGCTGGCGTTCGATCCTCAGGGACGGGTGCTGCTGATCCGTCATTCCTATGGTTCGAACGCATGGATGCCGCCGGGCGGCGGCATGGGAGCCGGGGAGGACCCGCTCGTCGCCGCTGCGCGCGAGCTTCGCGAGGAAACCGGCTGCGATCTTGCCGACGCGCGCGAAGTGCGCGTCCTGAGCGAGGAATACCATGGAGCCGGCAACGTCGTTCATCTGGTCGCGGGGCGGACCGGGGGCCAGCCGGTCGCGGATGGACGAGAAATCGTCGCGGCAGGCTTCTTCGCGCTCGATTCGCTGCCGGAACCGATGTCCGCCGCCATGGCCGAGGCTCTGCCGCGATGGGTGGCGGCCTCCGGTCTGGTGTCAAAGCAGTGAAAGCTGACCGTCACCCGCGCTGCCCGCGTCTTCCCGTTCCAGCGCCGACAGCGTAAGGCCCATCAGCCTTATCGGTTGGGGCAGGGGCATGAGCTCTTCCAGCAGCGTATGGCCGATGCGGCCGAACTCCTCCTTCCCCGAAACGAAGTGGTGGACCGAGCGGGCACGTGTCAGGGTGCGAAAGTCCGCATAGCGCAGCTTTAGCGTCACCGTGCGGCCGCGCGCCTCGGCGCGCTCGATCCGTTCCCAGACGATGTCGACGATGTTGTCCATCGTCTGGCGCAGCGCCTCGGCGCCGGTGATGTCCTCGAAGAAGGTGCGCTCGCCGCCGACCGACTTGCGCGGGCGGTCCGCCCGTACCTGGCGCAGATCGACGCCCCGCGCGGCGCGGTAAAGGTATTCTGCGAAACTGCCGAAGTGCTGACGCAGGAACGACAGGTCCCTGGCGCGAAGATCCGCGCCGGTTTCAATCCCGAGGCGGGCCATCTTCTCGGCGCCGCGCGGCCCCACGCCGTGGAAGCGGCGCACCGGCAGCGCGGCAACGAACGCCGCGCCCTCTCCGGGACGGATCACGCACAGCCCGTCGGGCTTGTTCTGGTCGCTGGCGAGCTTGGCGAGAAACTTGTTGTACGAAACGCCCGCGCTCGCGGTGAGGGCGGTTTTGGCCTTTATGCGGCGGCGAATCTCCTCGGCGATCCGCGTGGCCGATCCGATGCCTTTCAGATCCTCGGTAACATCGAGATAGGCTTCGTCGAGCGAAAGCGGTTCGACGTGGGGCGTAAATTCGAGGAATATCGCGCGGATCTGCTGGCTGACCGCGCGGTAGACCTCAAAGCGTGGCTTGCGAAAGATCAGGTCCGGGCAGAGCCTCACCGCGCGCGAGGACGGCATGGCCGAACGCACGCCGAACGTGCGCGCCTCATAGCTGGCCGCAGCCACTACACCGCGTCCCGAGGAGCCCCCGACCGCCACTGGCTTGCCCCGCAGCGAAGGATCGTCGCGCTGTTCGACGCTGGCGAAGAAGGCGTCCATGTCGACATGGATCACCTTGCGCAGGCCGTCGGCCTCATCGTCCCGTTCCCTCGACTCTGCATCCCGCGATGGCATGGGGCGACTATAGGACCCGAGGGGCGGGATGTGCCATTGCCCATGCCGGGCTGTAAACGCATAAATCGGCTGGTCACGCGGGCGCGCATGCTGCATTGCACACGGCGATGTCCTCTCCCCAAAATACTCAGGAAAACTTTCCTCTCGGCGGTAAGGAATTCGTCGTGCTGCTGGCTTCCTTGCAGGCGCTTCAGGCGCTTGCCATCGACATCATGCTGCCGGCGCTGGGCGCGATCTCCGCTGATTTTGCAGTTTCGAATGCAAACGACCGTCAGCTCATCGTGGGGGTCTTTCTGATCAGCGCAGGACTCGGCTCGCTGGTGCCGGGGTCGCTCGCAGACCGCTTCGGGCGCAAGGCGGTAATTGTGTTTGCGCTTTGCGCCTACGTGGTGTTCTCGCTGGTCTGCGCGCTTGTTCCGGACTTCACGCTGCTGTTGGTGGCGCGCGGGATGATGGGATTCTTCAGCGCCGCGCTGATGGTCCTGCCGATGACCGTCATGCGCGACCGCTTCGAAGGCGACCAGATGGCGCGTACGCAGTCTCTGGTGGCGATGACCTTCATGATCGTGCCGATGATCGCGCCCATGCTAGGGCAGGCGATCCAGCTTGTCGCCGGCTGGCGCTGGATATTCGGAGTCATGGCGGTACTGGGAACGGCTGTCCTCATATGGACGCTGTTGCGCCTGCCGGAGACGTTGCACACCGACTTCCGGCAGGAGATCCGGCCGCTTGTCGTAGCGCGTAACATGACCTCGGCGCTTCTTTTGCGCGAGGCGGTCGGCTACATCATGGGGGCCGCGCTGATCCAGGCGGCCCTGTTTGGTTACATCAACAGCGCGCAGCAGCTGGTGGGTGAGCACTTCGGCGCCGGCACGATGTTCCCGGCGGTGTTTGGCGGCATGGCGCTGGTCATGGCGAGCACGAACTTCATCAATTCGCGCATCGTCGAGCGCTTCGGCGCCCGCCGCGTCTCGCAGACGGCGCTAATCGTCTACATTGTTGTCGCCGCGATCCATCTCGGAATTTCGATGGAAGGCAGCGAGACGTTATGGGTGTTCGTGCCGCTCATGACCATCGGGATGTGCATGATGTCTTTCATCGGCGCCAATTTCCAGGCGATCAGCCTTCAGCCTTTCGCCCGTACCGCGGGAGCGGCAGCCTCGGTGGTATCGTTCCTGCGTCTGCTGGTGGGCGCCACGCTGGGTGCCCTCATCGGCCGGGCCTACGACGGGACCGCGGTACCGATCTTCGCGGCGATGACCGTGGCGGGCATCGTGGCGTTGGGCGGCGTTCTCTATTCGGAGCGAGGCCGGCTGTTCCGTCGTCTCAACTACCCTGCGGCCTACTACGCACCCGGTGATCGCCCCGAAGACGCGGGCTGAGACATGGGTCAGGGCGGCCCGCGCCGACCACGGAACAGCTGGACGAGCCCGACGATGATCGCAATCACCAGCAGGACGTGGATCAGCGCGCCGCTGACCTTGAACACGATCAGGCCGAGCAGCCAGAGCACGACCAACACGGCGGCGATCTTGAACAGCATGATATCCTCCACGGCAGTTGTGCGGAAATCAACGCGTTAGCGCGCCGGTGGCTCCAATAGGCTCCAATATTGTTGAATTCCCAGCAGGCCATCGCACGCAAGAGGCAGGCGACGGCAAACGCTGTTCTGTGCCCTTGTTGCCTTCGATGCTGCCTGACAATGTCGCGCTTGCGACCGCGAATCGCCCTTTAGCGCATCGTGTTGTGGCCCTTCGGGTTCGATCCGCGAGATGCCGGAAGATAGGCCGGTGCGATAGCGGATCGGTCGGGCGTGATAATAAAATAATGCTACGATCCCGCACTCGCGGGGGCTTGCGACGATGTCGTCAAGTACGGGCGAGTGCGGCCAATTCGCGGCGTGACAAGGAGGGGCGCGGAGCCGGATCGGGTCCGCGCCTCGCCTGCCGGAATGCTTCGATCACCAGCTTCGCCTTGCGTGCGCGGCTCGTGTGGACGCGGTGGTCCCACGCGTGGGCGCCAAGCGCTTCCACCTGGCTTGCGATATCGCCGTAGATGTTCGCCGCCGCCAGCACGGCCCAGCGTTGGCGGAACGCGAGGCGCGCGGCGCCGAGCCGGGCCGAGGCTTCGTATGTGCGCGCCAGTTCGCAGGCCCGCCTGACCAGAGGCACCAGGGCATGACGGTAATGGGGCTTGGTCACTTCGCCGGGCGGGATGTCTGCCTCGACCAGCCATTCGACGGGCAGGTAGCAGCGTCCTGCGGCGTCGTCCTCCCATACGTCGCGGACGATATTGGCAAGCTGAAAGGCGATGCCGAGATCGCATGCCCGGTCCAGCGTGTCCTCGTCCCCGGCGGGAATGCCCATGATGGCGGCCATCATCACGCCCACTGCTCCGGCCACGTGATAGCAGTAGCGCAGCATGTCCGCTTCCGTGCGGGGGCGCCATTCGGCGGCATCGAGGGCGAAGCCGGCCAGCACGTCTTCGACCATCGGCGTCGTCAACGGCGCCTCCTGCATCAGGACGCCGAGGGCGTCAAAGGAAGGAGAGTCGGTCTCCTCCCCGGCCATGGCACGATGGGTAAGCGTCCGGATCGTCGCCAGGCGCGTTTCGGGGGGGAGGCGGGTTTCGGCCTGGCCGAGGGAAGCAGGACCGCCATGGTCCTGCTCGTCGGCGATGTCGTCGCAGGCCCGACACCAGGCGTAGAGCAGCCACACCCGTTCGCGCGTCGTGCGGTCGAACAGGCGGCTGGCGGCGGCGAAGCTCTTCGAACCGCGCCGGATTGAGAGGTGGGCCGCAGCGACGAGTTGTGAACGATCGACCGCCGCCAGAGCCCCCTCCATTTCAGAGGGGCGGGGTAAGCGCACAGTAGCCTTTCGCACCGCCGGTCACAGCGTATCCGGCGCCATTCCGACGATCGGCATGACCGGTTCATGCGCGCGCATGCGCGTGAGCAGGAGGTCGAGTTCGGTTTCCGCCATGATGATGCTCTGGTGGGCGGGGCGCACGAAACCCACTTCGGCCATATGAAGATTGAACGCGAGCAGGCCATCGTAGAAACCGAAGGCATTGAGCACGCCGATCGGCTTGGCGTGATAGCCCAGTTGCGCCCAGCTGACCGCTTCCCACAGCTCGTCCATGGTGCCGACGCCGCCGGGCAGGATCAGGAAACCGTCCGCATAGCGGGTGAAGGCGGCCTTGCGCTCATGCATGGTGTCGACGATGTGCAGGTCGGTGCAATCGTGGTTGGCGACCTCGTCGCGGACGAGGGCTTCGGGGATGACGCCGATTACCTCGCCGCCGGCCAGCAGCGCGGAGGCCGCGAGCGCGCCCATCAGGCCGAGCCGTCCGCCCCCATAAACGATGCCGATGCCTTCGCGCGCCAGGGCGGCGCCCACATCGCGCGCGAGATCGATGTAGCGCGGATCGGCAGGTGTTGCGGAGCCGCAGTAGACGGCAAGGCGCTTCATGTCAGTTGAAAACCTTCGGTTGCGCGGGAACACTTGGGCCGGAGGGCGAGGGCGTCAACGCAGTTCCTCCAGCATGAGCTTCGCGGTCGCCTTGGCCGAGCCGACGACGCCGGGAATCCCCGCGCCCGGATGCGTGCCGGCGCCGACGAGATAGAAGTTCCTGAGCTGATCGTCGCGGTTGTGGCCGCGAAACCAGGCGCTTTGCGTCAGGATCGGTTCCAGGCTGAAGGCGCTGCCGTGAAAGGCGGAAAGGTCGGCCTCGAAATCCGTGGGAGCATAGTGGAATCTGGTCACTATGCGGTCGTAGATGTCCGGAATCAGGCGCCGCCCCACTTCGTCAAGGACACGGCGTTCGAGCTCCGGGCCGACCTCGTTCCAGTCGATCGGCAGCTTGCCCATGTGGGCTACGGGAATGAGCGCGTAGAACGTGCTCTTGCCCGGCGGCGCCATCGACGGGTCGGTAACGGTCGGGTGGTGCAGGTAGATCGAGAAATCGCGCGGCAGGACGCCGTGTTCGAAGATATCGTCGAGCAGCTCCTTGTAGCGCGGGCCGAACAGGATCGTATGGTGGGGAATGCCCGGCCAGGCCCCTTCCAGCCCGAAGTGGACGACGAACAGGCTGGGCGAGAAGCGCTTTGCCGCCAGCTTCTTCGCCATGGTCTTGCCGCGCATGGAGCCCGAAAGCAGTTCGCGATACGTATGGACGATGTCGCCGTTGGAAGCGATCGCGTCGAAGCGTTCCTTCCACCCGCTTTCGCATTCGACCTCGGTGACGTGGTCGCCCAGCGTGTGAATCTGCGCGACCTTGTCGGAAAGCCGCAAGGTGCCGCCCAGTCGCTCGAACAGGGCGGCCATGGCTTGCGCCAGCCTGTTGGTGCCGCCCTTCGTCCACCAGACGCCGCCGTCCTTCTCCAGCTTGTGGATCAGGGCGTAGATCGCGCTGGTCGTCATCGGATTTCCGCCCACCAGCAGGGTATGGAACGAAAACGCCTGGCGCAGGTGCTCGTCCTTCACATAAGTCGAAACTATGGAATAGACCGAGCGCCACGCCTGATAGCGGGCCAGGGCCGGCGCGGCCTTCACCATGCTGGAAAAGTTGAGGAAAGCCTCGTGCCCCAGCTTGACGTACCCTTCCTGATAGACGCCGGCGGCGTAACGCAGGAATTCCTCGTAACCGCCCAGGTCGTGGGGCGAAAGCCGCGCGATCTCGCGTCGCAGGGCCACTTCGTCGTTCGAATAGTCGAAAACCGTGCCGTCCGGCCAGTTGAGCCGGTAGAACGGCGAGACCGGCATCAGTTCGACATCGTCGGCCATGTCGTGGCCCGAAAGCCCCCAGAGCTCGCGCAGGCACTCCGGGTCGGTGATGACGGTGGGGCCGGCATCGAAGGTGAAGCCTTCGCGTTCCCAAGCATAGGCACGTCCGCCCACCTTGTCGCGGGCCTCGACGATCGTCGTCTCGATCCCGGCGCTTTGCAGGCGCAAGGCAAGGGCGAGCCCGCCGAAACCCGCGCCGATCACGCAGGCTTTCTTCATACATGGCTCCCGGGCGGGGCGCCGAGGTCGGCAAGCGGTCTCCCGCGCCCCGCCAGGCTGGCGAGCGCAGCGCCGACCGGCACCGGCGGCTTGCCCGCCAGCACGCGCGCCATGTCCAGCGGCGTGGATCTGCCGGCATAGAACCGTTCGATCAGGCTTTCCGGCAGGCCGTAGAAGCGCGCGAGCACGCGCCAGCGCTCATGCGGCCGCGCCGCGCCAAAAAGCATGCGCGTCAACATCCGGTAGAAGCGCCCCTTGCGCCAGTGCTGTGCTGCCCATGCATGACTGACCTTTCCTAGGCGCTCGTCGCAAGGATTGTCGAGCGCCGCGAGATGCATGGCGAATTTTAAAGCATCGGGAAAGGAATACGAGGTCAACGGGTGGACAAGGGCGGCGCGTACCCCCGCGCGGGGCAGGCCGTTGTCGCTCGCCTTCCAGAAAGCATCGAAAATTCCTTGTGCAATCACCGGAAGTACGCCGGTTTCCTCATAGATCACTTCGTCGACCCGCCAGCCCCGGTGCGCGGCGTAGTCCGCGATCCGGCGGCGCAGGGCAGGCAGGTCCAGCGCCGGGCCATCGGCGTAGTAGGTGTCCTCCACGAAGACCTCCCGCTCGGAGAAGGGAAGGCAATATACAAAGCGATAGCCGTCGATCTGTTCCACGCGCGCGTCCATCACGATCGGGTGCTTGAGGCCGTGGGGCGCGGCGGTGCGCAGCGTTTGCCCCATGAACTTCTGCCAGCCGCCCGCCATGTGCGGCAGGCGGGATGCGCCCCGCGCGTCGATCACGGCGTCGGCCGCGATCGTCGTGCCGTCGGCAAGCGTGACCTCCTTCGGCGTGGCCTCGAGCACCTCGCTGCCGGTGAGCACGGTGCCAGCCGGCAGCGACGCGCGGACGACGGCGTCCAGCCGCTCGCTCGTCACGCTGTGATAGGCCGAGGCAAGGTCGCGCGAACGGCCGGGGAAATGCACCGAATAGCCCTGCCAGCGCGCTGTCACCAACGGTTCCACGAAAGCGCGGTGCTCCGGCGCGATATCGCTCGCGAAGAAGGACCAGACATGCGCGCCGCCCAGTTGCTCCTCCCGCTCGATGAGCAATACCCGCAGGTCAGGCCGCCTTGCCGCCAGGGCGAGGGCGATAAGTCCCCCGGCAAGGCCGCCGCCCAGGATCGCCAGATTGCACGAGAATGGTCGCATCGTTGTCACGTTTAGGAATGCCCCGGGGTTACTGCAACTTGGCATGGTGCCTGCTTTACGGCATGTTCGGGCCGATGAACGACGATCTGACCGTCTGTGACGCTTCGCTGGACGATGCTGCGGCCATAGCCGGGATCTATGCACACTATGTGCTCAATAGCACTGCAACCTTTGAAACCGAACCGCCCGACGAATGCGAAATGGCACGCCGGATCCGCGATACCATAGATGCGGGGTACCCTTTCCTGATCGTGCACGATGCGGGCGGGCGCGTGATCGGTTTCGGTTACGGACACCGCTACGGGCCGCGCAACGGCTACCGCTACAGTGTCGAAACGACGATCTACGTGGGCGCCGATAGTCTGGGACGCGGAATCGGCGGCCGCGTGCTGTCCTCGCTGGTCGAGGAGTGCGAGAAGCGCGGTTATCGTCAGGCCTTCGCGGTAATCGCCGCGAGCGAGCCGGCTTCGGTTGTCCTTCATGCCCGCGCCGGTTACCGGCCGGTCGGGACACTGTCTGGTGCCGGTTGGAAGCACGACCAGTGGGTCGACATCTTCCTGATGCAGCGGCAGCTTGGCGACGGCAAGGACAGCCTGCCCGAAGACGGGGCATAGCCGCGGCCGGACGGGATAGCATGCAACGTCCCTCCTCGCGGTACGTTGTCGACGCCATACGGGAGGAAAGATTCATGCGACATTTTCCCGGCCTCGCAGCTCTTGTCCTGGCGTTCGGAATGTCCGGCGCCCCGGCCCTTGCGTCGGAAGCGGACGGTAAAAGCGTGCTCGATGGAGATTATATTACTGTCGGCGCCGGGGCCATCTATGGGCCCAGCTATGACGGCTCGGACGACTATGTCGTCTCACCGATACCGATCGTGCGCGGCAGTTTCCGCGGTATAGCCATATCTCCGCGCCCGGCGGGGGTCGCGCTGGACTTCATTCCCGACGCGAAGGACGCCCGTTTCGGCTTCCAGCTGGGGCCGGTGGCGACAATCTCGCGCAACCGGGCGGTGCGTATCGAGGATCCGGTCGTCCGCGCCGCAGGCAAGCTCGACACCGCCGTCGAATTGGGTGTGAGCGGCGGCGTAAGCGCCTATCAGGTGCTCAATGCCTACGATGCACTGACGCTTTCCGGCGACGTGCAGTGGGACGTGGCGGGAGCCCACAAGGGCATGATCTGGTCGCCGTCGATTTCCTATGCGACGCCGGTGAGCAAGGCGCTTCTGGTCACGCTGCTCGCCAGCGCTCGCCACGTCGACGACGATTACGCCCGCTACTATTATTCGGTTACGCCGGCTCAGTCGGCCGCCAGCGGACTGCCCGAATACCAGGCCGAGGGCGGATGGGACAGTGTCACTGGCGGTGTGCTGATCGGCTGGGACCTGTCCGGTGACCTGCGCGACGGCGGCCTCGCGCTGTTCACTCTCGCCAGCTACTCGCGCATGCTGAACGACGCCAGCGAGACGCCCTATACCGCCCTGCGCGGCGACGCCGACCAGTGGCTGATCGGCGGCGGCCTGGCCTATACGTTCTGAGCGGGTCGGGAAGGACGGCTGCGGAAAACGCCGGGTTTTACCGCGCGCCGCGTCCCGGTCAGGCTGCTTCCTTCTTCCGGCTGGCCTTCTTGCGCTCGTGCGGGTCGAGGATCGCCTTGCGCAGGCGGATCGACTGCGGCGTGACTTCGACCATCTCGTCGTCGTCGATATAGGCGATGGCCTGTTCCAGCGTCATGATCTTCGGCGGGGTCAGGCGGATGGCGTCGTCCTTGCCCGTGGAGCGGAAGTTCGTGAGCTGCTTGGACTTCATCGGGTTGACTTCGAGATCATCCGGCTTGGCGTTCTCGCCGATGATCATGCCCTCGTAGAGCTTTTCCTGCGGCTTCACGAACAGGATGCCGCGCTCTTCCAGCGAGTTGAGGGCATAGCCCACCGCTTCGCCGGTGCCGTTGGAGATCAGCACGCCGTTCTGGCGGCCTTCGATCACGCCCTTGTAGACGTCGTACTTCTCGAACAGGCGGTTCATGATGCCGGTGCCGCGCGTGTCCGACAGGAACTCGCCGTGGTAGCCGATCAGGCCGCGCGAGGGTGCCGAGAAGGTGATGCGGGTCTTGCCCAGGCCCGAGGGGCGCATGTCCGTAAGTTCGGCCTTGCGGCGCTGCATCTTCTCGACGACCGTGCCCGAGTATTCGTCGTCCACGTCGATCACGACGGTTTCGTAAGGCTCGGTGCGCTGGCCGCTCTCATCGGTGCGGAACAGCACGCGCGGGCGGCTGATGCCGAGTTCGAAGCCCTCGCGGCGCATCGTCTCGATCACGACGCCGAGCTGAAGCTCGCCGCGACCGGCAACCTCGAAGCTGTCCTTGTCGGCGCTTTCGGTGACGCGGATGGCGACGTTGGTTTCCGCTTCGCGCAGCAGGCGGTCGCGGATCATGCGGCTCGTCACCTTGTCGCCCTCGCGGCCCGCGAGCGGGCTGTCGTTGACGGCAAAGCGCATGGCGAGCGTCGGCGGGTCAATCGGCTGGGCGGCAATCGGGTCGGTCACTTCCGGCGCGGCGATGGTGTTCGCGACCGTTGCCTTTTCCAGACCGGCAATGGCGATGATGTCACCCGCGCGGGCTTCGTCGACCGGCACGCGGTCAAGGCCGCGATAGGTCAGGAGCTTGGAGGCGCGGCCTGCTTCGATCACCTTGCCGTCGGCGTCGAGCGCCCGGATCGGGTCATTGACCTTGATGACGCCCGACTGGACGCGGCCGGTGAGCACGCGGCCCATGAAGTTGTCGCGGTCGAGCAGGGTCGCGAGGAAGCTGAAGGGCGCCTCGACCTCGAGGCTGGGGGCCGGCACGTGGTCGACGATGAGCTGGAACAGCGGCTCCAGGCTGCCTTCGCGCGCGTCGATGTCGTCGCTGGCATAGCCGTTGCGGCCCGAGGCATAGAGCACCGGGAAGTCGAGCTGCTCGTCATGGGCTTCGAGGGCGACGAAGAGATCGAACACCTCGTCGAGCACTTCGCTCGCGCGCCCGTCGGGCCGGTCGATCTTGTTGACGACGACGATCGGGCGAAGGCCCAGGCCCAGCGCCTTGCCGGTGACGAACTTGGTCTGCGGCATTGCGCCTTCCGAGCTGTCGACCAGCAGGATCACGCCGTCCACCATCGAGAGGATACGCTCCACCTCGGCGCCGAAGTCGGCGTGGCCGGGGGTGTCGACGATGTTGATGCGATAGCCGTTCCACTCGATCGAGGTCGGCTTGGCGAGAATGGTGATCCCGCGCTCCTTCTCGAGGTCGTTGGAATCCATCGCGCGCTCTTCCACGCGCTGGTTGTCGCGGAAGGTGCCGGACTGGCGGAAGAGCTGATCGACGAGGGTGGTCTTGCCGTGGTCGACGTGCGCAATGATCGCGATATTACGCAGGGGAAGCGGGGCGGACATGGGCAGCCTTACATTTCGAGGGGGCCAAATGGCATTGCTTGCGGCGGTTCATGTTGCACCGCAAAATCCGCGCGCCCTTAGCCGATGTAGATCGTTCCGGCAAGCATTCCCGAGTTTCAGCACGATGCGAACCGGCCCTGTGGCGCGGCTGCCACAAGCTGGAACTTCTCCACTACCATCAGACATATGCCGATTGTTTTGCCCCCAAGACATTCTAAAATGTCGTTTATCACAGATGGTGGGAACTTCGCGGACAGAGACGCAGACCGCCCGACCGGTTGAGGAGCAGGAATTCATGAAGAACATGCAGGCGGGATTCCCGGTAATTTTTTCCGGGACGCGCGCGGTGCTGCTTGCTGGCGCGGCGATCACGATGTTCGGTTGGGCACCTGCGGCCATGGCGCAGGACGAGGCTGCGGAAAACGTATCCTTTGACGAGATCATCGTCACGGCCACCAAACGTGAGCAGACGCTGCAGGACGTGCCGGTTTCGGTCTCCGTCACCACCGGTCAGACGATCGAGCGGGCGCAGATCCGCGACCTGAAGGACCTGCAGTCCGTCGTGCCCTCGCTGCGCGTCAACCAGTTGCAGAGCAGCGCGAACACCAACTTCTATATTCGCGGCTTCGGCAACGGCGCCAACAACGCGGGCATCGAACCTTCGGTCGGCCTCTTCGTCGACGGCGTCTACCGCTCGCGCTCGGCCTCGATGATCGCTGACTTCCCGGATGTGGAGCGCATCGAGGTGCTGCGCGGTCCGCAGTCGACGCTGTTCGGCAAGAACGCCTCCGCCGGCGTCATCTCGATCACGACGATGAAGCCCCAGTTCGATCTGGGCGGCAACGTCGAGGCGACCTACGGCAACTACGATAGCATGACGCTCAAGGGCCGCGTTACCGGGCCGATCACGGAAAACATCGCGGCAAGCATCGCCGGCGGCATCAACAAGCGCGACGGCATCGTCCGCAACCTCAATACCGGCGAGCGCACCAATGAGCGCGACCGCTGGTTTGCGCGCGGCCAGCTGCTGTTCGACAACCTCGACAATCTCGAAGTTCGCCTGACCGGCGACTATGGCAAGATCGACGAGAACTGCTGCGCGGCGGTCAACCTGCGCCAGGCACTGCCGACACAGGCGATCTTTGCGGTCGGCGGCAACGTCAACCTGCCGGACGAGAAGTTCGACGACATTGCCTATTACAACTTCGAAAGCTCCAACAAGATCGAGAACTGGGGGCTTTCGGGGCAGGTCGATTACGACCTTGGCGGCGTACAGCTAACGTCGATCACGGCCTATCGCCGCACCAACGCGCTGACCAATCAGGATTCGGACTTCACCAGCGCCGACCTGCTGGGCCGCAACTGGCAGGATCTGCGCGTCAAGACCTTCACCCAGGAACTGCGCGCCAACTTCGAAGTGGGTGAACGGCTCAGCGGCCTCGTGGGTGCTTACTACTTCAACGAGAAGATCGACCAGAACAACGAGGTCTACTGGGGCGACGACGCGCGCCCTTACGCCAATATCCTGGTGCAGAGCCTTTCGCAGGGTGCGCTCAACATCGGCAACCAGAACGCTTCGGACCTCGAACTGATATTCGGCGGGCTCGAAGCACAGGCGGCAGCCGATCCTGCGCTGGCCACCAGGTACGTCGGCCAGTTCTTTGCCGCCGGGACCGGCCTGACCGAGGAATACAGCCTCAAGAACGAGGCATTGTCATTCTTCAGTCAGCTCGATTTCGAGGTCGCGCCGGGCCTGACGCTGACGGGCGGAATCAACTACACGCACGACAAGAAGCGCTTCGCGACCGGTACCACGTCCGACGATGTCTTTGCAGGTATCGATCTGAATGCAGCGGCCTACGCACCGTTCCGTCAGGCGCTGCTCTTCCAGGGCGCGGTGGCGCAAGGCGTGCCTCCGGCCGATGCCGCAGCCTTTGCCGCCGCCAACGCCAACAATCCAGCGGCCAATCCGCTCAATCCGCTGCGCGCGCTGCAGTTCTTTCCGCCGTTCATGAACGTGCCCAACGCGGTCGAGGACGGCAAGGTGAGCGATGGCGATTTCAGCTACACCGCGCGTCTCGCCTATGACCTGACGCCCTCGGTCAACGTCTATGCGAGCTTTGCGACTGGCTACAAGGCGGCCTCGGTCAACCTCTCACGGGACAGCCGGCCGACGCCCGCGGATCTTTCCTCGCTGCGGGCGCAGGGGCTTGCCGTCACCAATCTCACTTCGGGCAGCCGCTATGCCGATCCGGAGGATTCGACGGTCTACGAGGCGGGCCTGAAGGGCAACTGGGGCCTCGTCACGGCCAACTTCGCGGTGTTCCAGCAGACCATCAAGAACTTCCAGTCCAACATCTTCACCGGCTCGGGATTCTTCCTTGCCAATGCCGGCAAGCAGTCGGTCTTCGGCCTTGAGTTCGACGGTTCCGCAAGGCCGGTCGATCCGCTGCTGCTGACCCTGTCGATGACTTACCTCGACGGCAAATACGACAGTTTCGCGGCCTCTGGCGTGGGCGACATCACCGGCACGACGCCGCCGGGATACTCGCCCCTCTCGGTGACTTTCGGGGCCGAGTATACGCAGGAGATCGGCAATGGCGACAGGCTGATCCTGCGCGGCGACTATCATTACGAGGCGCCCTTCATGCTGGTCGAGGGCCTGCCAGGCCTGACGGTCAAGGATCCGGCGACCGGGGCGATCCTCGATGCCAGCGCCGCGATCCAGGCGGCGCGCGAGTTCAAGCAGGACATCAACGACGTGAATGCCTCGCTGACCTATGCGATGGCGAACGGCATCGAACTTTCGGTCTGGGGGCGCAACCTGCTCGACGACCGCACGATTCTGCAGATCTTCGACAGCCCGGCGCAGCCCGGCTCGATCTCGGGCTATCCGAACCAGCCGCGCACGTATGGCGTGGCGGCGCGCTACCGCTTCTGAGGGCGGAGCGCTTGCCGGCCCTGCGCAAGGGAGGAGGCGCGGGCGGGCAGACTGACGCAGGGGTGCGAGGCCGGGAGGCTCTCGCGCCCCCTTTTCCTTTGATTATAAACGCAAATTCGCGTGAATTCACCGCTTGCCGGAAGCGGGGTTTGCCTTATGTTGTCTGGCTATCAGGGAGCGGCCGCGTCTGCAGTGCGACGACCCGGCCGCCTCCATGCGCGAATTCTCGCGCGGGGCAAAGACAGGGGGCAACATGCAACCTTATGGTGGTTTCTGGTGGCGAGTGCTCGCCTACATCATCGATACGATCATTCTGAACATCGCGATCAGCATCATCAGTGGGATTTTCGGGTTGGGAATCGGCACCAGCATGATGATGATGGAAAGCGGCCAGGAGAGCATCTACTCCGCGGCGCTTCTGATGAGCATCCTGCTCAGCATGGTGCTGACCTGGCTCTATTTCGCGATCATGGAAAGCTCGCCGCTGCAGGCTACGCTCGGCAAGCTTGTGGTGGGCGTAGTGGTGACGGACCTTAACGGCAACCGGATCAGCTTCGGGCGCGCGACGGGCCGCTATTTCGCCAAGATCCTGTCGTCGATCATCCTGTTCATCGGCTTTATCATGGTGGCCTTTACCGAACGCAAGCAGGGCCTGCATGACATGGTTGCCGGCACGCTGGTCTGGAAGACCCGCGATCCGCGCGCGCTCGTCTCACATGAGGAAGTGTTCCGCTAAAGTTCCCTCAGCGCCTGTGCCGGTTTCGCCCGCAGCAGCGGCAGCGAGCCGGCCAGCGCGAAGGTGAGGATCAGGGCGAGGCCCGCGCCGAGCACGGCGATCATGCGCGGCCAGTCGGGCAGCCAGTCGAACTCGAAGAGCTTCACGATCACCGCCCAGGCCATCGCGCTGCCGCTCGCCAGCGCGACAAGGGCGAGGATAAGCGCGATGAAGCCGTACTCGGCCAGTTGCAGCGCCAGAAGCTGCGCCCGGCTCGCGCCCAGTACGCGCAGGATCACGTTGTCATAGGTCCGGCTCGCCCGCGCGGCGGCGATGGCCCCGAACAGCACGGCGAGCCCCGCCAGCACCGCGACCGAGGCGGCGGCGAGGATCGCGGTCGACATCTGGTTCAGCAGCGCGCGGGCGTCGCGCAGGATGCC
Organism: Novosphingobium endophyticum; assembly: GCF_014640675.1. Classification (GTDB taxonomy): domain Bacteria; phylum Pseudomonadota; class Alphaproteobacteria; order Sphingomonadales; family Sphingomonadaceae; genus Novosphingobium; species Novosphingobium endophyticum. The sequence continues at coordinate 49,101 of NZ_BMHK01000016.1, forward strand.
GCCGGTTTCGATCACCGACGTTGCGGGGAAGGCCCGCACCAGCCTTGGCAGCAGGCCGGCGGTGGACGTGCCGGGCGGCACCTCGATCGTCGCGGCGAGATTGTGCGGTGCATCGGCAAGCGCATTGGGCGAGAAGACCAGGACGAAGTTGAAGCCCATCGTGTCCCAGTCGATCCGGCGCAGCGCGGCGACCCTGGCCGTGCGCTCGACGCCGAGCAGGCCGATGGTGATGTAGTCGCCGACTTCCAGCCCGATGGCATCGGCGAATTCCTCATCGAGCGAGACCAGCGGCTCGCCCCGATAGAGTTCGCTCCACCACTTTCCGGCAGTGACGGTGCTGCCCTCGGGCACGTTCGCCAAGTACGTCAGCCCGCGCTCGCCGCGCAGCGCCCAGCCGCCTTCGGGAATTTCCTCCAGGTCGGAGACGCGGGTCATCCGGTCCTTGGGGCCATAGGCGAGGATGCGGCCGCGCATGTTCGGCACCATGCGCAGGACCGCACCCGGAACGGTCTGCTCCACCGCATCGCGAAACGCGCCGGCGCGGTCGCGCGGAATGTCGAGCACGAAAAAGTCGGGCGCGCGCGCCGGGACGGTCTTGCGGATGTTGGCTTCGAGGCTGGTCTGCACACCGGCGATCAGGACAAAGGCGGAGAGGCCGAAGCCAAGCGCGGTCACCAGCGCCCCGGTCTGGGCGCCGGGGCGATGCAGGTTGGCAAGACCGGCGCGCAGCATCGGGTTCGCGGGGCGCGGAAGGCGGGCGGCGAGGGCGGAGATGCCCCGGCCCAGCAAGGCCAGGACCGCGAGCATCAGCGCGGCCCCGGCGAGAAAGCCCATCGTCACCAGCGGCTGCGCAGCATTCACGAGAGCAAGCGCCGCGATCGCGCCGAGCCCGAGGCCCACCGGCAGCAGGAGCGCCTTGCGGTCTGCCGCAAGCGGCACTACCCGCGCACGCATCAACGCCATCGCGGGAAAGGATCGAGCGCGCACCAGGGGTGGCGCGGCGAAGACGAGCGCGACGAGCAGGCCATAGGCGGCGGCCGTCGCCAGCGCTGCCGGCGACACGGTAAAGCCGGTTGCCACGGGCAGCAGCGTGCCCAGCGCCCCGGCGAGCAGCGGTGTCACCAGAACGCCGGCGGCGAGACCCGCAAGGCTTCCGGCGAGTGCCGCCGCGCCGATCTGCAACAGGTAGATGCGCGCGATGTCTCCGCTGGTCGCGCCCAGCACCTTGAGCGTGGCGATGGAAGTGCGCCGGGCCTCCAGGTATGACGAGACACCTCCACCGATCCCGATGCCGGCAATGACCAGCGCGGCGAGGCCGACGAGCACGAGGAACTCCCCCATGCGGCGCACGAAGCGCTCGGTCGAGGGCGCGGCCCTGTCGCGCGTGCGGATCTGGAAGCCGGCTTCGGGGAAGCGATCCTCCAGGTCCTTTTCCACCGCTTCCGGATCGCGCGCGCCGCTGAACTTTACCCGCGTCGCGCTTCGGTACATCGCGCCGGGTGCGGTCATTTCGGCACGCTGGGGCAGATCGAGCGTCGAGATCGCAAGGTCGCCCAGCGCGAAGCCTTCGCTGAGCTGTTCAGGGTCGGCGGCGATGATTCCGCCGACTTTTTGCGCTTGGCCTCCGATCGTGAAGGTGTCGCCGACCTTGAGCCCGAGCCTCTCCGCCGTCCCTTCCGCGATCCACGCCGTTCCTTCGGGCGGCGCGCCGACATTGCGGCCATCCTTGAGTTCGAGCCTGCCGTAGAGCGGCCAGCGCTTGTCGACCGCCTTCAGCGCGACCGGCGCGGTCAGGTCGCCCTTCTGGGCGATGGCCTGCATTCTGAGGCCTTCGGAGACTTCGCCCAGCGGCTCCAGCGCCTCGCGTTCGGCCGGGGTCAGCCCGCGCTGCCAGACGCGCAGCTCGATGTCGCCGCCCAGGATCTGCTTGCCCCTGACCGCAAGCTCGCGCTCGATCGAGCCGGTCAGCGTGCCGATCGCGGCAATCGCGCCCACGCCGAGAAACAGGCAGACGAGCAGCAGGCGCAGCCCCTTGAAACGGGCCGAGAGATCTCTTCGGGCAATAGTCCAGGCGGTGCGCCAGGCAAGCGTGCGCGGTGAGGGCCGCTTATCCACCGCTGTCACTTGCGATCCTTCCGTCCGCCAGTGTCACGATCCGCTCACAATGCTGCGCCAGCGTTTCATCGTGCGTGATGATTGCCAGCGTCGCGCCGGTTTCTTCGCGGCGGGCGAAGAGCAGGTCGATGATCGCGGCCCCCGTTCCGGCGTCAAGATTGCCGGTGGGCTCGTCGGCAAAGATCAGCGCGGGGCGCGGGGCCAGCGCGCGGGCGATTGCCACCCGCTGCTGTTCGCCGCCCGAAAGCTGCGCGGGATAATGCGTGAGGCGATGGCCGAGGCCGACGGCGGTCAATTCCGCCTCCGCCCGCTCGCGGGCTTGGTCCATGCCTGCCAGTTCGAGCGGCGTTGCGACGTTCTCGTGAGCGGTCATCGTCGGCAAGAGGTGGAAAGCCTGCAGCACCACGCCGATCCGGCCACGGCGCGCGCGGGCGAGGGCATCCTCGTCCATCGCGGCGAAATCCTCGCCCGCCACTGTCAGCGCGCCGGAACTCGCCCGCTCCAGCCCCGAAAGCACCGACATCAGCGAAGACTTGCCCGAGCCGGACGGGCCGAGCAGCGCCAGTGTCTGCCCCTGCGGCACGGTGAGATCGACGCCCTTGAGTATCTCTACCGCACCGCCGCCGTTCCCGAGGGTCAGGCGCAGGTCGCTGGCAACGATCGAGGGGACTGCGGAATGGGAAGGGCTTGTCACCGGCCCCATATGGGATAGCAAAGCGCGATCCTACAAGGAGAAAACCTTGCGCCGCCTGACAATCGCGTTGCTGCTGTCCCCGCTTTCCCTTTCCGCCTGCGACAAGCCCGCGTCTCCTTCGCCCGAGCAGACGGGAAGCGCGCTCGACGCACCCCCGCAAGTTCCGGTCATGGGGCCGGAGCGTCCTATCCTGGCCTTCGGAGATTCGCTGTTGGCAGGTTATGGTCTCGAGGACGGCGAGAGCTATCCCGACCGGCTGGAGCAGGCCTTGCGCGCGCGCGGCATCAACGCGCGGATAACCAATGCCGGAGTGTCGGGGGAAACCACGGCGGCCGGGCTCGAACGGCTCGACTTCACGCTCAAGAGCCAGCGAGAGAAACCTGACCTTGTCATCATAAGCCTTGGCGGCAATGACATGCTGCGCGGCCTGCCGCCCGCCACGACGCGCGCGAACCTCGATGCCATCCTGATGCGGCTCAGGGATGAGAACATCCCGGCGGTCCTGCTGGGCATGCTGGCGGCGCCCAATCTGGGAAAGGACTACGCGGCCAGGTTCAATCCCATCTATCCGCAGCTCGCCCAGAAGTACGACGCGGCGCTGGTGCCGTTCTTCCTTCAGCCGGTAATCGACAAGCCTGATCTGATGCAGCCCGATCATGTCCACCCGACGGCGCTGGGGATCGATTCCATCGTCGCGGCGACGGTGGATGATGTGGCCGATGCGTTGCCGGAGGAAAACGCGGCACCGCCTGCCCCGAGTTCCTCTGCTTCAGAGGAGGTCGGCGGGGGGTGATGAAGTCCGCCGCACCGACCCGGCGCTGACCTCCCAGATCGCCGCTTCCCCTGCGATCGCTTCGAACGGGGCGAGTTCGGTGCCGGTCAGCCAGACTTGTGCCGAGCCGGCCCGCAGGCGTTCGAACAGGGCCTCGCGCCGCAGCGGATCGAGATGCGCTGCCACTTCATCCAGCAGCAGCAGACGCGGGCGTTTCTCTGCCTCCCCCTCGAGCAATTGCGAGTGCGCGAGCGCGATGGCTATCAGCATCGCCTTCTGTTCGCCGGTCGAGCATTCGGCGGCGAGCTGGTTTTTTCCGGCCATGGCGACGGCCAGTTCGTCTCGATGCGGCCCGGTGAGGGTGCGCTGCGCGGCGCGGTCGCGGGGGCGGCCATCATGCAGGGCGCGGGCAAGCGCCTCGGTTTCGACCGGACCCCCAGGCTGGTAGTGCAGCGAAGGCCGGGCAAAAGGTGACTCCGGCAGCACTGCCAGCACGGCTTCGAGCCGACCGACCAATTCCGCGCGCGCCGTAGCCACCGCGGCGCCCGCTTCGGCGATCTGCGCCTCGATGGCATCGAGCCAGCGTGGATCGGGCGCGGTTTCGTCCGCCAGGAGACGGTTGCGTTCGCGTAGCGCGCTTTCCAGCCGCGTGGCGTGGCCCGCATGTTCGGGGCGCACGGCGAGCACCAGCCGGTCGAGAAAACGACGCCGCGCGCCCGCGCCTTCCACGAAGAGCCGATCCATCGCCGGGGTCAGCCAACCGATCGACAGCCACTCGGCGAGCCGCACCGCCGGCGCCTCCGCGCCGTTGACCTGGACGATGCGGCGTCCCGGCCGCTCCGCCGCGACACCGGTACCGAGGCGCACCGGCTCCGCGCCCGGCGTCATCAGCGACGCGCTGACCGCAAAGCCGCCGTCGAGCCCCTGCGCGGGCATGTCGGCAAGTCCCGCGCGGCGCAGGCCCCGTCCCGGCGCGAAGAGCGATATCGCTTCGAGTACATTGGTCTTGCCCGCGCCGTTCTCGCCCACCAGCAGGTTGAACTGCGCGGTGCCCTCAACCAGGGTTTCGCGGTGGTTGCGAAAGCGCGACAGGAGAATGCGGTCGAGAGCCATTGCCCGCGTGCCTAGCCGCAGATTGCCGCCAATGCGAGCCTGTGGGCGGTTTCAGACCGCATCCGTCTTGGCGAAGGGCGAAAAGTCGATGTTCTCGTCATAGACGTCCACGCCCTCGCGGCCCTTGAGCCAGCCGACCACGGCATAGGTGAACGGCGTCAGGATAGCTTCCCAGGCGACCTTGAGCGCCCAGTTGGTGACCATGACGACAAGGATGGACTGCGACGTCCAGACGCCAAGGAATGCCACCGGATAGAAGATCGCGCTGTCCACTGCCTGTCCGAACACGGTCGAGCCAATCGTGCGGGTCCACAGCAGCCGGCCTTTTGTCCATACTTTCATCTTCGCCATGACGTAGGAATTGACGAACTCGCCCGCCCAGAAAGCGAGCAGCGAGGCGAGCACGATGCGCCAGGTGCTGCCGAAGACCGAGACATAGGTGGACTGGCAGACCGTCCCCGCGTCGTTGGTGCCCACGATGCCGGCGAAGAGCGGATCGGCACTGGCCGCACAGCCCCAGTCGGACGAGGGCGGCATGGCGACGACCACGAAACTCATGAATGCCATGAAGATCAGTGCGAAGAACCCTGCCCAGACGCAGCGACGCGCATTGCCATAACCATAGACCTCGGTCAGCACGTCGCCCAAGACATAGCTGACCGGGAAGAACAGAATGCCCGCGCCGAACGTCCAGCCGCCGATGGTCGAAAGCTTCGCCGCTCCGATCAGGTTCGAGAGCAGCAGGATCACCACGAAGGCGGTCATCACGTAGTCGAAATAGCGGAAGTGACGGCGCGCGCCGGACCGGCCGTCGATGCGCGTAAGATGATGGCGTGCGTCGGGGGCTGTGCTCATGGCCTGTGCGTAACCTGCATCGCCGCACCGCGAAAGCGCACTTTCCACACGTCTCGCGGTTTGCTCCGGCGCAGAAGCACGCTATGGGGGGCCTCGCGCGCGCCCACGTAGCCTCCTGTGGGCTGCCAGCGAGCCGTGTTGCGAAGCGTATTGGGGCCCCGTAGCTCAGCTGGATAGAGCATCGGTCTTCTAAACCGAATGTCGCGTGTTCGAATCACGCCGGGGTCGCCATCGCGTTCGCCCTCCGACGCAACAGGGCACGTTACCGCGCCGGGGAAAGCGGGACGCACGACATGTGCTGCGTGAAGCGGGCAACAGCCGGGAAGGCTATTTTCCGACGCAGTCCGCCAACGCCCGCTTCTCGACCTGTTTTTCGATGAAGCTCACGATTCGCCGCAATGCCTTGCGCGCTTCGGGCAGCATGCCGAACAGCATCCAGTCGTGCGGCATGTCGTGCCACACCTCGCATTCGCATTCGCCGCCTGTTCCGCGAATCTTGGCGGCCACGCGCAGGGCGTCGTCGAGCAGGATCTCGATGCTGCCGACCTGGATGATGATCGGCGGCAGACTGGAGAGATCGGAGAACAGCGGCGATGCCAGTGGATGATCGACAGGCGTTTCATCGCCCAGGTAGACTTGGGTAATGAAACGGTTCTCGTCGTTCGGCAGTGTGGGGTCGTTCCAGCTGTTGTGTTGCCGCGACAGGCCGGCGTAACTGAGATCCGAGACCGGCGAGAGCAGGACACCCGCCAGCGGCAAGGGAAGCCCGGCATCGCGAACCGACACGAGCGTGGACAGCGCCATGCCTCCCCCGGCGGAATCGCCCATGACGACGATCTTGTCGGCCCGCGTCCCCTGAGCCAGCAGGTAGCGGTAAGCCTCGATGCAATCGTTGAGCCCCTTTGGAAACCGGTACTCCGGCGCGAGGCGGTAGTGAACGAGCAGGACCCTTGCCCCAAGCTTGCGCGCCATCCGCGCAGCCATCAGGCGGTGGGCCTGGGTCGGGCGCATTATGAACCCGCCGCCGGGGAAGAACAGTACCGTGCAGCGAGTCTCTGCCCCCTCGATCGAGATGAACTCGCCGAAGGAATGATCGAACTCCACCGTTTCCACGCGCACGTCGCTGGCGAGTTCCGGGATGAACCGTTCGATCGCGGTGCGGGGGATTTCGATGTTCTTTGTGGGAATTTCGTACTTGATGGCCTGCGGCGTGCTCGAAAAGCGCTTAACCGTTGCCCGGAGCATCAGATTGACTACATGCGCCTGCCAGCTCGCGGCCGTCGAATCGGTGCGATGGGAGGTGGAAAAGCTGCGATATTCCGCATCCATCGCCTCGCCCACAGGGGCGATCGTCGCACGGGCCGCGTGTTCCACGGCCTCGAAGACCTGCCGGGACGCGGCGTTGGCCTCCCGCAGGGACGACTTGGACCAGCCAACCGCCCGGTTCAGGAATTCTGACGCATCGCGCGCATTGAAGAGCGACAGCGCGCCATCCAGGTTCGCGCGCATGACGTCGAGCATGCCATTGCGCAGCGCGGAATGGATCGCGCCGATCCCGCTCGTGATGGCCGTGGTCGATTCGAGGAGGACGGCTGCCGTTGCCGTGGCGTGGCGGGGTGCGGGGGATCCTATTTCGCGCACTTGATTGACGAAAATGTCGAAAAGGGCACGATAGTCGTCTTCGACGTCTTCGCCGAAGACCGGATCTCCTGATGCCAGGCCGGTTTCGTAGATGGTTCGCCAGTCTTCGGTGCGGAGCGCGTTTTTGGCGACCGCGAAGAGCTTGTGCTCCTCGTGCCGGAAATGAGCCAGCAGGTGGTCGGAATATTCATGCAGCGCGTGAACCACCAGGTGATCGGTGCTCCACGTACCTTCGGTGGTGCGCGAAAGCTCATCGAGAATGCGATTGCCTTCCTGGCGCAGTTTCTCGTGCTCCAGGTCCGTCATGCCAACCAGTTCGGCCGCCTCGGGATCACGCATGCGGATCAGGTCTATCAACTGATCCTCGCGGGCATGGTGACGTTCGTCCACGAAGTCCACCATGTACTGGAAAACGCTTCGGGCGATCTCGAGGTCGCAAGACGTCGCGGCAGTGAGGCCATCGAGCCGTTCGGTCAGCAGGTTCATCAGTTGCGACGCCCGGCGATGATCGCGGCAAAGCGCATCCAACGCCAGTTCCGACGCCTTGTTTGAAGATCCCATCAGGTGTTCACTCGCGCCATACTGCGGCAAGTCGTGGTAAACGGAAGGGCTTGTCAAGTTGTGGTTTGCTTGTTCCAATTGCAATTCCAACCGTTTGTTTATGATTTACGCGACCGGTCCCCTTCATGCAGGGTCAACCAGCCATAGTAAAGCCGGCGGCTTGCACTTGATCCGGAAAAAAGGGGGGGCGCCAGGGGCGGGGTGCGGCCTGCCGCCGGGCCGGCGCGGGCCCCGCGCCGGGGAGGCGGTACTGATCGTTTGGTGTTGTGAGCGGTTGAGCCAGGCCGCAGCGTGGTATTGGCACAGGGGTGCCAGAAGGCTCGGCCGAAACAAAAACAGCCGACCCAAGGGCCGACTGTCTTGTTTTCAGTGCCTGCAGGGTCAGGCGGCCTTGCGGAACAGATCAAGGTTTGCCTTGACGCGATCCTTGATCATGGGAGCGAGCTTGCCCGAGAACAATCCGCGCAGCGCTTCGCGGTTGCGCTTGTTGGCGGCCTGAACCGATTCGAGCTTGCGTGCGGCCTGCTCACCCTGGAGGCGGATGAATTCCGGCATCGACTTTACCTTCGACAGAGCATTGGCATCGTCAGCCAGCGCGACAACGGCCTTGCGGCCATCGGCGACGTAAGCAGCGCCGATTTCCTTGATGCCGCCCGACAGGATCTTGCCCGATTGGACGACTACCTCGGTGTTGGCCTTGATCACGTCGTTAGCCTTGGCGCTGGCAGCCTTGGCTTTGCCGGTTGCTTCTTTCACTTTGGTTTGGGCCTCGGCCAGCTTGGCGCGCAGATCCGAAGCGGTTTTGCTCTTCTTGGTGGTCACGATACGGTTCCTTTTCTCTTCCAGTCCAGATAGCGTTCTTCGCGAGGGAGGAGTGATTCCGCTCTCGGGTTATGCTGCACTGCAACATAGACGAATCGGACTGGCTTGCAAGAGAAATTGTGCAGCGCAGCATAGAGGTGCATTTGGCGGGCAAAATGGCTCCGCGAACGGGCGTGCGTAGACAAGGCGATGGCCGCGAAAATTGGGCGGATAGGAAAGGACGAAAATGACGCGTTCGCTAAACGGTAAGGTCGCGGTGGTGACGGGGGCGGGGTCGGGTATCGGCAGGGCGATCGCGATTCGTCTGGCCGAGGATAAGGCCGGAATCGCGGTGTGGGACATCAATGGGGAAGCCGCGAAGGAAACCGCCGCGATGATTCGCGAGCAGGGCGGAACCGCCCTGGCCCAGACTCTCGACTGTTCGGACAAGGACGCGATCTCGCGCGAGGCGGAGATTACACGGCGGGAACTCGGAACGCCGGCCATCCTCGTCAACAATGCCGGCATCGGGCCGTTCCGTAAATTTCTGGAGACCGACGATGACCTGTTTGACCAGATCATCCGGATCAACCAGCGCGGCCCCTGGCTGATGACCAAGGAGTTTCTCCCGGCCATGCTGGAAGCGGGGTGGGGACGAGTGATCAATATCACTTCGTCTTCGGTTCAGTCCGGTTCGCCCGCGCAGAGCGCCTACGTGTCGTCCAAGGGCGGGCTGCTCGGCATGACCAAGGCGCTGGCGCTGGAATTCGCGGCGAGCGGAGTGACCTTCAACGTGATTCCGCCCGGTGCGATCGACACTCCCATGTTGCGCAAGGAAGTGCCGATCGACATGGAAGTCTATGCCCGGACGTTGCCGATGAAGCGGCTTGGCAAGCCTGAAGACATCGCGGGTGCGGCGGCTTATCTTGCTTCGGAAGAGGCCGGTTACGTCACCGGCCAGACCATCAGCACCAATGGTGGCCGCTACATGGGATCGCACTGAGTCCGAATGTCGGGAGGGGCCGGGTCAGGCGACCCGCTGCCCTTTCAGTGGCATCTCGCCGAACATGCCGGCCTTGATGAAGCCGACCAGGCTGTCGCCTTCGATGATGACCTCGCAATCGACCTTCATTTTCATCGGGCTGGTAACCTGCATCTCACAGAGCAGCATGTTGGCGTCGATCGTGCCTTCGGGAATCTCCACCGTGCCCAGCATCTCGTTGCTGAGAGATCCGGTGAAGGTCTCACCGTCCTGCGAAGGAACCACGACAAGGGTTCCCGTTTTCGCGCCCATCGGCGTCTTGAGCGTGCATTCATAGGTTCCAGCAAGCGACATTGCCTGAATATTCCTTTTCCTGGGTCGGCCGGAGCCGTGTTTTGAGTCTACGGCCTAGCGGCTGGCTAGCAGCTCTTCGGCAAAAACCTGCTGACCGTCTTCCGGAGCGACGCCGATGCTGTTCAGGATCCATGCCAGCATGGCATAGCTTCCCATGAAAAACAGCAATTCTAGCAACGTCTGTTCGTTATGGGTTGAGGCAAGGGCGTTCCAGGTCACGTCGTCAATGTGACCGGTTTCCTTCAGCTGGTCCACGGCCCGGATGGCATGGGCTTGCTCATCCGTCCAGATCGGATCCTCGGCGCCTCGCTTGACCGCTTCGATGTGCTCGCGCGTGAGGATCCCCGCACCTTCCGATTGCTGCACCTTGCCGCTTCTGTACGCCTCGACATATTCGGGGTCGATCTTCTGCCCGAACAGGCTGAACTCAACATGCTGCGACCACTCGTAAGGCGAGCGATAAAGATAGGCCAGGCGAAGAATAACGATTTCGCGCAGAGCAGGGTCGACTTTCGATTTCATGAGAAGGCGGCCGCTGAACTTGAAGAACGACGTCCCCAACTTCGGATGGCGAGCCAGTGTCAGGAATACGTTTGATTTCGATCCATTCTCGTAGGCTTCCGGCCCTTCAAACAAGGTGAACATCGTTCTGACCTCGTGGTCCCATTGTTCGCGGGGTAAAGGGGGGATGCGGCCTACTTCAGGCATCAGTTCGTTCTCCCAACAGTCAATTATTATGAGGCATGATATAATGCTTGCAAGATCAGGCAAGCGATACATGGCGTGGAATGCAGAATCTCGGGGCCGCACGGGGCGCCGTGTCCGTCGTCGCCCGTTCTCCCGCAATGAAGGATTGAGTCCATGACCTGGATAGCGTTGGCCTTGCTTGTTTTTGCCGTAGCGGGAAGCCTCTCCGCGACGCCGGACAGGCTTCCTGCCGTCCTGCTCGGCTTCTATTGGTTGGCCTCGTTGATGGGGCAGCTTTTCGCCTTGCCACTATGCCTGTTGGCTTTGGTCTGCGCGATGTTCGCGCAAGGATGGGGGATTGGCGTGGCCTTGCTGGCGGCAACGGGGTTCGGGTGCATCCATTGGCGCAACCGCCGCGCCGCGCGGCTGCTGCTCGATGTCGTCGAGGAGACGGAACTGAAACTGCCGCTTCACGCCGGTCTGACGCCGTTCGCGACGGGAAAGCGGAAGACCACGCGGCTTCGAGGCATCTCCTATGGCCCCGGCGGAAAGCGAAACCTGCTCGACGTGGTCCAGCCTCGCAAGCCGCGGGACGAACCCGCCCCAATCCTGATCCATTTCCATGGCGGCGCCTGGACCGTGGGAGACCGTGACCAGCAGGCAAAGCCGCTGATTCATCATATGGCGGCGCGCGGCTGGGTGTGTTTCGATGCAACCTACAGTCTTGGTCCGGCCAGCCGGGGGCCGGACTGGATCGTCGACGCGTTGAGGGCGATTGCCTGGGTGCGCGCCCATGCGGCCGAATATGGCGGCGACCCGCCGCGTATTGCGCTGACCGGCGAGTCAGCGGGGGCCCATCTTGCCGCGCTTGCCGCGCTCGCCCACGACGATCCGCTCTTGAAGCCCGGATTCGAGGCGGCGGACTGTTCGGTTCGGGCGGCAGTGCCGCTCTATGGCCGCTACGACCTGCTCGACCGCGATCACACGCTCAAGCGCAACCACGCAGCGGTGATCGACAAGTACATGGCCACCAAGGTCATGCCGGGCCCGGTCCACGACTGCCGGGACTTGTGGCACGCGCTCAGCCCTCTGGATCGGGTGCGGCCCGACGCTCCGCCCATGCTGATCGCGCATGGGACGGCGGACACCATGCTGCCCTGGCAGGACGCGCGGACTTTTGCCGATGCCCTGCGGCAAGTATCGCAGGCGCCCGTTCGCTTCTGTGCTCTGCCATATATCCAACATGGCTGGGATTCGGCGGTTTCGGCGCTGACCTGGGGACATGTTCGCGCGGTCGCCGCATTCCTCGCCCCGCTGGAGAATGCGGGACGGGAGCGCGGTTGAGGATTGTCGCGTATTCCTGCCTAGGCAGGGCGCGGCGACTTCGCGCTGGCCCTTGGCTTGCGGTTGGCCGCGCTCTTCGCGGTGCGCGGAGGTGACGCCTCGCGCTTCTTTGCGGCAGCCTTGGGTTTGCGTGCCGTCGGCGCGGGCGCTTTGCCACGTTCCGCGACGGCCGCAGCCAGCTCTTCGTAGGATTCCTGTATGCATTGCCCATAGAATTCGGAATCGGGCATCAACTCACGGCAGGCGCTGAATCCGATGGACAGAATCCCTGAAAGGCTGGTGATCGCGTGGATCAGGCCGATGCCGTCCGCGCTCGGCCCGGCGGCGAAACCGGCCACATAGCGCGCACCGAGCAACGATTTGGGCTCCATCGGGCCCGGAACATTGGTTATCACGGCGTTCGACATGATCATCAGGTCGTTGGCCGGCAGTGTCATCATGGTGCGCATGGCAAGGCCAATGAGCATGCCCGGCATGGCGGCCGTCGTCTTGGCCAGCGTTCGCGCATCGACTGCCTTGTTGTAGGCCTTGACCTCGCGCATGACCGCGCCCACCGCCTCGACGCGTGCAACGGGGTCGGCGATGTCGGTATGGGCCGGTATGAACGAGAAGCTTAGCTGGTTGCCCCCGGTCCCCTCCTGATCCTGCGTGCGCATGGAGATAGGAACCGTGACGACCAGCGAGGTGTCGGGCAGCTCACCTTTGTCGGTGAGGTAGCGGCGCAGTGCGCCGCCGACGATTCCAACCACAACGTCGTTGACCGTTGCCCCCGGGATGGCGTTCTTGATCCGGCGGATATCCTCGAACGCGAAGCTTCGGCCGTCGATCACCTTGTGGGGCGTGACCGGGCTGTTGAAGCGGGTTTTCGGTGCCTTCACCTTGGCCGGCTTGATGATCTCTCCCGAATTCATCTTCCGTCGGTCGCTGGCGATCGTGGGGAGGTTGCGCAAAAGCGCGTTGGCCAGCTTCATCGGGCTGGAAAAACTGGAGCCGATGGCCTGGCGCAGCAAAGTGGCCTGGTCGGGCACGGGCTCTGCCTCCCATGGCTCGGTCGGCATCTTCGCCTGGGCGATGCTTTCGTCTTCGAGCAGCGCGGTCACCATCTCCATGCCCGATATGCCGTCCACCGCTGAATGATGCATCTTGAACAGGAGGGCGAAGGTTCCCTTCGGGACGTCGTCCATGTTGTCGAGCCCCTCGACGACCCAGGCTTCCCAGAGCGGTCGCGACATGTCGATTGGCAGCGACATGATCCGGTTGGCTGTCGTCAGGAACTGGCGCCGCGTGCCGGGACGGGGCAGGGCGGCTTGCCGGACGTGGAATTCGAGATCGAAGGAATCGTCGTTGATCCAATAGGGGTAATCAAGGTCCATCGGAACGCGCACCAGCTTTTCGCGAAAGCCGCGCGCGAGCGGGATTCTGCGCCGGAAAAGGTCGACTATGGATTCGAATGTCACCGGCTCTTCGGCGGTCGAAGGATCGAAGAGAAAGATCATCCCTATATGCTGCGTATTGCGCGAAGGTTGTTCAGTCAGCACGAAAAGTGCGTCGGCCATTTCGAGTTGCCTCATGAACTCCAGTCCCTCCCTGTTCGCGCAAAAGTCGGATCGATTCGACTATCGACCGCGATCCGCGGCATTGCCAAGATGACGAATGCCATCTGGCGAGCTTTCATTCTATAGGGTACCGAGGTTTCAATTCATAGCATGACAACGGGGACATAGATCATGGCGGAAACGACGGGGCGAGAAGGCGCGAAGCAGGGCGGCAGCGTGTCCGGGGCAAGTGACAAGGCTGCGGCGACAAAGCCAGGGACCGTTGCTGCCTCCGAGCAGCCCGGCGGTTCCAAATCCGCCAAGCCGCCGCGCGCAGTAGCCGGAGCCGCCACCCGAAAGTCCTCGACCAGGCCGGCAGCCGCGAAGAACACGGCGAAGAAGCAGCCCGCCCCTGCCGCGAGAGCGAAGGAGGCGGCCAAGCCGGCGGCCGCGAAGGACACGGCGAAGGCGAAACAGCCCGCCGCTGCAGCCGCGAAAGCGAAGGGTTCGGCCAAGCCGGCAGCGAAAGCGAAGCCGGCAACCAGATCCGTTGCGAAACGCAAGAGTTCGGCCAATCCCGTCGCTCCAGAGGGAGGCATGCGGGACAAGCCGGCCGCTACCGCGTCAGCGCCTCGATCCGCGAAAGCCGTGGCAAAAGCCCCGAAAGGCGGGAGCACGCCCAAGGGCGGCAAGTTCGGTCTCGACAAGGTGGGCGCGAACTTGCTCGACCCGATGACTTACGTGAACGCCTATACCGGGATGGCCAGCAAGGTGCTGACCAACTTGGTCCCCGGCGTCGAGATTTCGCACACCGACGTGATCGAGCAGATCCGCCAAGGGCCGCAAGGCCCCGATGTGATCGCGGCCTTCGATTTCGACGGGACGCTGATTGGTGGTTACAGCGGCAGCATGCTCTTCAACGAGCGCAAGAAGCGCAAGGAAGTCTCCAAGGAGGAGATGACCGAATCGATCACCATCATGTTCAAGACGATGGCCAAGATGGTCGAGGCGAACGAAATGGTCGCTCATGCCTTTTCGAAGTGGGAGGGCAAGAGCGAGGCCGATATGGAAGAGCTCGGTGGGCTCATTTACGAGAATACCATCCAGGACGCCATCTTCCCCGAAATGCGCGAGATCCTGCAGGCGCACCGGGATGCCGGGCACACCATCGTCGTGGCCACCTCGGCGAGCCGGTATCAGGCGGAGCATGCCGTCAAGGCGCTGGGCATCGAGCATCTCCTGTGCTCCGAACTTGAGGTCAAGGAGGGCAAGCTGACTGGCAAGCTGGCCGGGCAAACCCTGTTCGGCGAGGGCAAGGCCGCCGCCATCAAGGCCTTCGTCGAGGGGAGAGCCTGCGCGATGGCGAACACCCATTTCTATGCCGACGGTTCGGAGGAAGTGGGGCTGATGGAACTGGTCGGTTCACCGCGCCCCGTAAACCCGCGAAGCAAGCTGCGTGAGGCAGCCAAAAAGAACAACTGGCCGATCCTGAACCTGAGCAGCCGCGGAAGCGCCAAGCCGATGGATTTCCTGCGCAACATAGCCGGGATGGCGAGCATTGGGGCCATCCTCCAGACCGGCCTCGCCGCGGGGGCCTTCACAGGCGACAAACGCACGATCGCGAACACGGTCATGCCGGCCTGGATTACCACGCAGATGAAGCTGGCCGGGGTCAAGATGCGGGTGTCCGGCAGGGAGAATCTCGCCCGCCGGCCGGCGGTGTTCATTTTCAACCATCGCAACTTCTACGACGGAATGATCGCCGCTGCGCTGGTCCGCACGGACTATGCGGCGATCGCGCGCGAGGAGATGGGCCAGACCGCCGTTGGCAAGCTGATCCAGAAGATCATGCCGACGGTTCTGATCAAGCGCGGCACCGGAAGCAGGGGAGAAGCCGCCAAGGCGCTGCGGCCCGTCGTCGAGGCGATGAACAAGGAAGGTTATTCCGTGTTGCTCTCGCCCGAAGGAACAAGGACCAAAGGCAATCTCAATTCGGTGGGTCCCTTCAAGAAGGGCGCATTCCACATGGCCATGGCCGCAGGTGTGCCGGTCGTGCCGATCGTTATCCGCAACGCCCTCGACATCGCCGGACGCAACCAGGGGGCCATGCGGCCCGGCATCGTCGACGTGGCGGTGCTGCCGCCGGTCTCGGTGGCGGACTGGACGGCTGGAAACATGGCCGAAAAGATCGAGAGCGTGCGCCAGATGTACATCGACACCCTCAATGATTTTCCCGCGCCGGACGATACTGAGTGATCGCAGTGACTGGAGGGGAATGGGATCTGCCCGGCAGTGGCGGGATAGCGCTGTTCGCGCAATCGTGGCTGCCCGAAGGCGAACCGCGTGACATTGTTGTCCTCGCGCATGGCTTCGCCGAGCATTCCGGCCGCTACGGCAACCTTGTCGAGCGGCTGGTTCCGGCCGGTTATGCGGTCCATGCCATCGACCATCGCGGGCACGGCCGTTCGGGCGGCGAGCGCGCGATGATCGATTCGATGGAGCGGGTCTGGACCGATCTTGACCGGTTCGTCGATGCGGTGCGTTCACGCCACACCAATGCCCGGGTCAAGCTTCTGGGACATTCGATGGGCGGGTCGATTGCGTTCGGTTATGCGCTGCGCCACCCGGAGAAGCTTTCCGGCCTGATCCTTTCCGGGCCGGCCATGGGTGCGCTCGTGTCACCGGTGCAGCACTTCATCCTCAAGATGATCGCCGCTATCGCGCCCAGGGCAGGGACGCTGGCTCTCTCGCCCGAATCGGTGAGCCGCGACCCCGACGTAGTCAGCGCCTATGTTGCCGACCCGCTTGTGACGGTCGGCAAGGTGCCGGCGCGGACCGCGATGGAGCTGCTGGACGCAGCGCGGTCATATCCCGCGCGCGCTGAGCAGATGACCCTGCCGCTCCTCGTCCAGCATGGGGGTGCCGACATACCCGTACCTCCAGCAGACAACGCCGCGCTCTATGCCGGGATTGGATCGGCGGACAAGACGATCCGCATCTACGATGGACTCTATCACGAAATCTACAACGAGCCCGAGCATGCAGCGGTGCTGGACGACCTCGTCGCCTGGCTCGAGGCGCATCCGGCGCCCGCCTGACGTCATCCGCCCTGCGTGCTTGCGCGCGGGGCATTGTCCTCGGCGATGTCAACGCGGCGCAGCATGGCGCGCGTCTGCGCCGCGGCCTTCGCGCGCCGGCTGGCAAGGTCGGCCGCCGGCTCGACCAGTCGCAGGTTCCGCACAAGCTGAACGCCGGTCGCGAAAAGCGGGCGGGAAACCGATTCGGGGTTGCGCAATTCCCCTTCGAGCAGACGCTGGCGGCCCATTTTTTGGCAGGTTTCGATGAAGCCCGGTTCGTCGAACGGCGCATCGACCGGCAGGTTTTCAAGGGTATCGAACACCACCGAGTAGGCTTCGATGAACGGCCGCAGGACGGCATGCGCCACGCCGAGCCGATACACGGCGCGGTGAACGGTCACGGGATCGCTGCCTTTCCGCAGCAGTTGCACCCAGTCGGGGTTGATACGGTTCATCTCCTCCTCAAGGCTCTCCTCGAACACCGGGCGCTCGCGGAAGAAGAATTCGAACTTCAGGGATTCCCGCAAGCTGAGCGCGGCTTCCCAGAAGCTTGCGCGGCGGGCCTCGGGTGGGGATTCCGCGGCGACCAGCAGAGCCAGCTCGCCAATGGCGCGATCGAGCACGAAATGAAGCATCGAATTACGATAGAAAGCGGCGGCAAGATGTTGCCCCTCGGCTATCGAATAGACCGGCTCCAGCAATCCCTTGTCAGAGCGTGTGACGACGCCGGTACGCTGAAGTTCCGCAAGCACCTTTTCGATGTCGGCCGGGTTGTCGAGCTGTGCGCTTTCGGTAAGCGGCTGGTTGCGATCCCGCGCCTGCCGGACCAGCAGGCGGACATAGGGAGCGATGCGCCCCATCGTCACGGCCCGTTGCCCGGCTGCCAGCAGCGCGAAAGTGACGATCGCGATGCCCGTGATCGGCGTCACCTGGTTGGTCCGCCACGAGACCGCCAGCGCGAGTTTCTGGAGAGCGAGGCGCGCCTCCGGGGTATCTCCATCGGCCTGCGGGTCCGGCGGCCCGAGGGCGGCGCGCATCGACAGGGGCTCACCGAACCGCATGTAGACCCTGCCTTGCCGTTCGTTGGCCTTCTTCTGGCTCTTGAGCATCCAGGCGAGGTTTTCCGCTTTCTTGGTCTCGCCCAATGCCTCGCGCGCGAAGTCGGAAACCTCGATAGCCTGATCGTAGATGATCGAGATCGGCACGAGCATGAGGTCGTCCAGCCGCCCCTGGCGATAGGCTTCGGCGGCATAGGCAAGCAGCCCCAGCTTTGGCGGCAGCAGCTTGCCCGTGCGCGATCGGGTGCCCTCTGGAAACCATTCGAGGTTGAAACGCTTCTCGATCAGGTACCCCAGCCATTCGCGAAGCGCGAACTTGTAGACCGGGTTGTCGCCGATGTTGCGGCGCAGGAACACTCTTCCTGCGCGGCGCATGATCGGGCCGACCGGCCAGTAGGACATGTTGATCCCGGCGAACAGGGTAGGGGGTGGCAGCCTGTGCTGGGCGAGTACGGACTCGAGCACCGGACTGTCGAGATTGGTCTTGTGCGAAGGCAGCAGGATGACCGGGTGGCTGGCGAAGACCCGCCGCAGCATCTCGATTTGCTCAAGGTCGATGTCAACCTCGCCATAGGCTCGCGCATACATGCGGTGGAAGGCCTTGGCGGCAAGGTCCAGAACGAAATGGTCGTGGGCGGTGCGCAGTTCCTCAAGGCACTCCATCGCAGAGGCGGACACCTGATCCTCGGCGAGGCCAAGTTCCGCGGCGAGCTTGGTAATCCCTTCGCGGAACCGTGGCGTGGCAGCCACGTCCTCCTTGTGCACACGGGGCAGCTTGTAGCGGGCGCCCCGCGCCTGATACTCGGCATGTTCGAGCGCGAGCTCCGCCTGGCGGGCGACGAAACGGGCAAAGCCGCTAGGGTTCCCGTCCGTGTCGCTGCCGGACTGGAGGCGCCACCGCTCGCGCAACTCGCCGATTGTTGCCGGCCGCCCCTCGATTATCTGCCAGCGTCCTTCGTCACCGGCTGCAAGACGCGCCTTTTCGCGTTCGCCGGGGTTGCGGGGGTTGCGCAGGAGCAGTGCGTCCCGCCAGCGCGGAAGGTTTTGGCCTGATGCCTTCGATACCCTCCAGATGACCCGAACGGGGGCCAGCATGACATGGTCGTCAAGATTGTCGTTCGCGGTGAGAGCGACAACGAGGCCTTGCGGTGTCGGGGCATCCGGCGACCGTTCGTAGTGGATCGCGCTGGCTGTCGCCCCGGTGCCGCCAACACCCCTTTTGGTCAGCCATCGGTCCAGCAGTTCGCGCTCGGCCTTGCCTTGTGAACCGGCAAGATAAACGGTGATTTCGGGCTGGCGTGCCGCGTTGCCGGCCTGGGTGTCGAACTGCAGTGACTGGGTGGCCAATAATCGTCTCCCGTGATGTGTTCTCAGCCCGGTTCTGCCTCTGAACGTGCGCCGCGGCGCAGGAGTCCCCGAAATGCGGCGCGTGGACTTCGTCCCTCGTGAATGACTTTATAAACTTCTGTGATGATGGGAACTTCGATTTTGTGTTCCCTTGCCAGTTCGTAGATCGGACCGCAGCTTTTGACGCCTTCTGCCACCTGGTTCATGCTCTTTACGATGTCTTCGAGCTTGCGTCCGGTGCCCAGTTCGAAGCCCACCGTGCGGTTGCGGCTCTGAGGGCTGGTGCAGGTTGTAATAAGGTCGCCCAATCCGGCGAGGCCCGCGAAAGTCTCCGGATTTCCGCCAAGCGCCACGCCGAGTCTGGTCATTTCAGCGATGCTGCGGGTAAGCAGGGCGCTTCGGGTATTGATGCCCGCGCCCAGGCCGTCGCCCATGCCCGCGGCGATTGCGAAGACGTTCTTGAGAGCGCCGCCCAGTTCCGAACCGACCAGATCAAGGTTGCTGTAGACCCGGAACATGCCGCTGCGGAACAGGCGCTGCAATTGCTCGACGATAACGGCATCTTCCATGGCAAGGACGCTGGCCGCCGCCAGCCCGTCGACAATCTCCCGCGCCAGATTGGGGCCAGTGAGAACGCCGAGCGGGTGGCCGGGCAGTTCCTGTCCGATCACTTCGGTCATCCGCAGCCCCGTGCCATTCTCGAAGCCCTTGGCAAGGCTGATTACCGGAACCCAGGCACGGACATGCCGCGCGGCATTTCTCGCGGTCTCGCGCATGGCTTGCGACGGGACGCCCATGATCAGGACATCGGCCTCCGCCACGGCTTCGGCCATGGAGGCCGTCGCGCGCAGGTTGCGATTGAGCCGCAGGCCGGCAAGATAGCGGCTGTTCATGCCGCGTTCGTTGATCTCGCTGACGACTTCCGGATCACGTGCCCATAAGGTTGTCGGCGATCGGCCTGCCAGAACATGCGCGACCGTGGTGCCCCATGAGCCGCCTCCCAAAACGCCAACCCGCAACCGCCTTTGAGCCAATCCCGAATCCTCCCCTTGCTCGTTCTTAGTTCACGGCCCCTGAAACCGCGACCCGTTCTTTGTCGGTCGGGGGGGCGGAGAGGAAGGTAATTCCACCTCCCATAGCGGCAAATGCGCGAGTTCCTGCCCCTGGCGTCCGGCAAATGGACTTCGTTATCCGCTACGACGATGCCGTTAATCAAGGGCTTGACCTTGCGCGGTACAAACTTTTTCGAAGCAGCGCCTCCATTGCCACGCTCCGTGCTCCGTCCGGGGCACCTTTTTCAGGTTGCGGTACAGCTTGCCAATAGAGATGGGTCGAATTCCAGTCAAAGTTTCTGGATGCGTGGGAAAAGTGCTGTATGTCATGGTACGGATCCGCCCGATCCAAGCGTTTGTACGTGACGGATGGCGGCGCCGCGTAAACTTTGTCTTGAAGTAGGACGCGGATCACTGGGGCATGTCCGGTTTGGATGTTTGCGGATTAAAATATTGAAATTCCGTCATCTGAATTGTTGTCGGAATTTGCCCGTGCGGCGTGGAACGGTAATGGCTGTTCGGCAACTTTCTCGTCAGTGGGGCAGGTCTCCGCTCGACACATAGGAAATGCAGTGCGCAGCGCCCTTCTACAGGTTGCCGCGACAATGTGCATCAAGGCGAGGGCATGGCATGGATGAGCAGTACCAGATCAGGGATGTTGCGGAACTTGAGGCTGCAACTGGAACGCCAAATCCGTTTGTACGCAGCAAGATCGTAACGCGCCTTGATGAATTGATGATCGAATTCATTCGCAAGTCCCCCCTGGTGTTCGTGGCCACGACCGATGCCGACGGCGGTGTCGACGTTTCGCCCAAGGGTGATCCGGCGGGTTTCGTGCGGGTGGATGATTGCGGGAATCTGCGGATTCCCGAGCGGCCCGGAAATCAACTGACAATCGGCTTCCGGAACATTCTCTGCAACGGCCGGATTGGCCTGATCTTCGTTGCGCCTAACCAGCGCGAAACGTTGCGCGTGAAGGGGTGCGCGACGCTGCATAAGGACCCTGATGTCCTGAGGGAGATGGCAATGAACGGTAAGCCGGCTCTGCTCTACACGCACGTCCGGGTGGAGGAGTGTTTCATCCACTGCGGCAAGGCATTGGTGCGCTCGCACTTATGGCAGCCGGAAAACTGGGAAACGACACATCGCTCGATCGGAGGATTGCAGCTGGCGTCGGTTGTCGGTGCGCGCAGCGACGAGGAAATCGATGCTTCGGCGAAGCGCCTCGAAACGCAATATCGGGACCATTTGTATTGAGCGCAGTGCTGGTGGTTGGCGCGTGCCCGTGTCAGCATCGGCGATGAGCAGACCGCGACTTCGTGAAGGGACGTAGCTTGCGGCCGGTCCTCCGAGCCCGAAACAGTTGATCATTGAACGATGGCGTCGTCCCGATTTGGGCGAATAGGGAGGCGTCCAAGGGGCGTTCATTCAGTCCGGAAACGATCCACGCGGCATGACGCGCGTAGCTATCGCGCGCCAGCGGCTGTAATCGCCGAGCCAGAAACCTTGCCGCTGCTTTGGCGTTAACCTTGTGTGCCCCGAGCAGCGCGCTCCGGGCGTTTGTCGTCAGAGGTCTATACGCCATGCGCATTGCCCAGGTAGCGCCCCTTGCCGAGAGCTGCCCTCCCAGGCTCTATGGCGGAACGGAGCGCATTGTCGGCTTTCTGGTGGAGGAATTGCACGGACTCGGACACGAGGTCACCCTGTTTGCCTCGGGTGATTCCACGGCCGGCACCCGGCTCATTCCTTGTGTTCCGCGCGCGCTGCGGCTCTCGCAAGACATTGTCGATTTCACGCCCTACCACGTTTCCATGATCGAACAGGTGCGCCGTCACCTCGACGAGTTCGACGTGGTGCATTTCCACATCGACCTGTTCCACTATCCGGCCGTCAGGACCTGGAGCTGTCCTACCGTCACCACGCTACACGGCCGTCTGGACCTTCCCGATCTTTACCCACTCTACGGAATCTTCCCCGAGATTCCGTTGGTCTCCGTTTCCGACAGCCAGCGCCGTCCGCTGCCTCCCGTCAACTGGGTCGGCACCGTCTATCATGGTCTGCCGGTGGATCTCCTTCCGTTCAGCCCCTTTGGCGGAGACTACCTCGTCTTCCTCGGCCGCATTTCACCGGAAAAACGCCCCGACCGGGCGATTGAGATCGCCACAAGGGCAGGTCTGCAGCTAAAGCTTGCCGCCAAGATCGACCGCGCGGATCGGGACTATTGGGTCGAGCGGATCGAGCCGATGGTCCAGGCTCGCTCCAATGTGGAATACATTGGTGAAGTTGACGATGCCAGCAAGGCGAGGTTGCTCGGCCATGCTGCGGCGCTGTTGTTTCCAATCGATTGGCCCGAGCCTTTCGGGCTTGCAATGATCGAGGCGATGGCATGCGGGACCCCCGTGGTTGCCTGGCGCAACGGATCGGTACCCGAAGTTGTGGATGACGGAGTCACCGGCCGGATCGTCGAGAGCGTGGACGAAGCCGTCGCCGCCGTGTTCGAAGTGATGCAGTTCGATCGTTGGATGATCCGGGCGCGGTTCGAGGAACGCTTTACGGCCGGTCGGATGGCGAACGACTATGTGCGGATCTATCAGGAACTGGTCGACGGCTGCCGGCCCGCCAATATGCTGATGCGCGGCCCGCCGGATCAGCAGTCAGCACTGCTTGATGCCAATTGATCGAAAATAGGCCGTCGACATGAAAGCTGAAGCAGACGTGAGCAGCGGATCCACACAGCAGCCCGGTGCCCCGGAGCATCCCGGAACGCGCGAGGCCCATTTCGCGCATTTCTTTGTTCCTCCTTCCGCATCCATCCAGGAGACGTTTCCCCGCGCCTTGAAGGGCGGCGATGCCTTCGCGCTCCTGGACCCCCACGGGGATGCGCTGGGCGCCATGCACGGGCCTGAGGGAATCTATTATCGCGATACCCGGCACGTGTCGTACTGGCGCATGACGATGTGCGGCGTCTATCCGATGCTGCTTGGTTCCGTCATCGACGAAAGGGTTGACGCCCTGATCGTCGACCTGACAAACCCCGACATCGTCAATGGCGACAAGGTGGTCGTTCCCAATGACGCGATTCATGTAAATCGGGCAAAGTTTCTGTTCGACAACTGCATGCATGAGCGGATCGCCGTACGAAATTTCGACGATGCACCGCACCGCCTGACACTCGAGTTTACCATCGGCAGCGATTTTCAGGACATGTTCGAAATCAGAGGGGAGCGCCGTCCCCGCCGGGGGCACAAGCTTTCCGCCGTATGCGCGATCGATTCGATCGAGCATCGCTATCGTGGGCTGGACGACATCGAACGTACTACGAAAGTCCGCTTCGAACCGGCCCCCGCGAGAATTCAGGAGCATCGGGCCGAGTTCGAACTGGACCTGGCGCCGCGAGAGCGGCGCGTGATCTGCTGCTTGACGACCTTCGATCAGAGTCTGGAAGCAAGTCCCACGCGCAGCTTCGTGCGGGCCTATCGGCGGCTTCGGGAAATGAGACGGCGACAACAGAAGTCACGTCCGGTGCTGCGCTCTTCGAACACGCTGTTCGACACGGTAATCGATCGCAGCATCTCCGACATCGCGACGCTGACGACCGAAACCGAAGCAGGACCCTGTGTCTACGCAGGCATTCCCTGGTATTGCACGCTTTTCGGGCGGGATTCGCTGATCACCGCTCTCGAATTGCTGTGGTACGACCCCGCGATTGCACGTGGCACCCTCCTGCGCCTCGCCGAACTTCAGGCCGACAAGGAAGACCCCCTGGCCGATGCCGAGCCGGGCAAGATCATGCACGAGATGCGCTTTGGCGAAATGGCGAACCTGCGTGAGGTGCCTTTTGGGCTGTACTATGGCAGCGTCGATTCGACACCGCTTTTCGTTTATCTGGCCGGCGAATACTACGCGCGTACCGGCGACGAGCAGACGATCGAACGGCTCTGGCCCAACCTCAAAGCCGCGCTCGAGTGGCTCGACGTGTCCGGCGACCGCGACGGGGACGGATTCTTCGAGTATGGCGCCAGGACGGGCGAGGGCCTGCGCAATCAGGGCTGGAAGGACAGCTTCGATTCGATTTTCCATGCCGACGGGCGACTGGCGGAAGGCCCCATAGCGGTCGTCGAGATGCAGGCATACGCATACGGCGCCTGGCTTGCCGCAGCCTGTATCTGCGACGGGCGCGGCGATGCAGCGACGGCGAGCGAGTGGCGCGAGCGGGCAAACGACCTGCGGCGCCGATTTGACGAGGTTTTCTTCGACCCGGAGATGGGAACCTACATCCTCGCGCTCGACGGCGACAAGCAGCCGTGCCGCGTGGTCGCCTCGAACGCGGGGCACGCGCTGCTGACGGGGATTGCCTTCCCCGCAAGGGCCGAGGCTGTGGCGACGCGGCTGATGGCGCTGGACAGCTTCAGCGGCTGGGGAATACGCACGCTCTCACAGAGGGAAGAGCGCTATAATCCCATGAGCTATCACAATGGCTCGATCTGGCCGCACGACAATGCGCTGATCGCTGCCGGCTTCAGCCGCTATGGTTTTCAGCGCGACGCCAGCCGCTTGTTCTCGGCGATTTTCGAGGCGGCGTGCTATTTCGACCAGAATCGGATTCCTGAACTGTTCTGCGGCTTTCAGCGCAAGAAAGGACGGGGGCCGACACTCTATCCCGTCGCTTGCGCGCCGCAGGCCTGGTCCTGCGCAACGCCGCTCTTCCTGCTCCAGGCCACCCTCGGGCTGACGGTGCGCGGTTGCAACTCGGTTGATTTCCAGCGTCCCGTCCTGCCAGAGTTTCTCAGCAAGCTCTCCGTCGACGGGCTGACATGCCGGGATGCATCGGTCGGGCTGGACATCCAGCAACTGGGCCAGGCCACGAGCGTTTTCACAAGGGACCGCAAGGGCGAAGTTTCAGTCACGATCTCGAATTGAAAACAGCCGCGAGAGGAGAGCCAGGACGGCGCTCGCAGCCAGGCTCATCCGGGCTGGGCTGGCGAGGTCCGGCCATCCACGGCCTCGGCCAGTTGCCTCAGCAGCGCACCGCCATCGCCGCGCCATGCGCTGCCATGCATGCAGGCAAGCGTTCGCGGGCGGGCGGCGGCGAGACGGGCAAGGATCGGTCCGGTCTCGGGGCCGTGTGCGTAATAATCCATCTCCTGGCGGAAGGCTTCGCTGGTGGCCAGAATATCGCCTTCGGTCAGAGGCTCCGATCCCTCTCCGGGCTGGGTGAACAGGTCGCCGCAAAAAAGCGTTTCCGTTATGCGTTCGAACAGAAAGCCGTTGTCCCAACCGTGAGGCACATGAGGCGCATCGAACCATTGCACCTCGCGTCCTCCGAGATCGAGCACCTCGCCGTCCGCCATCGCGTGTGGCGGCCGATCGGCATAGTCGGCAATCGAAGTCATCGCTGCTACCGTGCTGCACAGAGGAACGGCCTGCGGCGCGCTGGCCAGCCAATCGTTCAGCGCGCCGCATTCGTCCGCCTCCATGTGGCAGAACCCGATGTAGCTCAGTCGCGACACCGGCATGACCTGCTCCACCGCCTCGGACACCACCGGGAACAACTGGCGCGGACCTGTGTGGAACAGGAGGGGGCGATCGGCGTCTATCAGATACTGATTGAAGGAAAACGCCGTCCCGCCCTCGATGCCGACAGGCGTGTTGATGCGCCAGATGCCTTCAGCGATTTCATGTAGGTTTGTGCGGGTTTCGCTGTTGGTAACATCCATTCGGCCTGCCTCCATCATGGGCAACCAGTGACGTCGGTCCGCTTATACCCGTGACGCTGGAGAATGTCTCTCGTCATCCGTCTCGCACGGCGCGTCGAAGATGATGCGTGCTCCCCGCACGATCTATGGCTTGTTCTCGCCGGGAAGCGGCGCGAACTCCAGATCGTCGCCCACCGGGAGTTTCATCCGCTGCTGACGCCAGTCTTCCTTGGCCTGTTCGATGCGCTCCCTTGAGGAGGAAACGAAATTCCAGAACAGGAAACGCTCACCCAGCGGCTCGCCCCCCAGCGCCATCAGCGTCGAGGCATTGTCGGCGCGGACCGGCACATCAACGCCCGGTTCCAACACGGCCATTTGTCCTGCATGCAGCGCTCGACCGCCGACCCGGACGGAGCCTGCGGCAACATAGATCGCCCTTTCGGCATATTCGGCCGGCAGCACGATCGAGGCTCCCGCGTCCATTTCCCAGTGCATGTAGAACTGTGGCGAGTGAACCTTGACCGCCGCCTTCATGCCTTGCGTTTCGCCGGCGATCAGTCGGCCGCGAAAGCCATTCTCTTCCCACGAGGGCAGATCGGCACCGTCGTGGTGATAGAAGGCGGGGTCCACCTCCTCGTTCTCGACCGGTAGGGCGACCCATGCCTGAATGCCGTGCATATGCGCCCCGTGCGCACGGGCATATTCAAGGCGCTCGGAATGGGTGATGCCGCTTCCGGCCACCATCCAGTTCACTTCACCGGGGCGGATCTCCTGATGGAAACCCAGGCTGTCGCGATGTGTCAAAGCCCCGTCGTACAGATAGGTAACCGTCGATAGACCGATATGCGGATGAGGCCGCACGTCGAGATCGCGGGGGATGCCGGGGGCAAAGTCCACAGGTCCCATATGGTCGAAGAAGATATAGGGGCCGACCATCCGCCGGGCGGAGGATGGTAGCACGCGTCCGACCGCAAAGCCGCCACCCAGGTCATGGGCACGTCTGTCGATTATTTGCTCAATCATGGTGGGTCTCCCGACCGTTCGATCACGGGGCCGCAAACTCACAAGCGACGCCGTCGAGGTTCGCAGAAAATTGGCCCGACGCGGCAGTCCTGAGCTTCGCCGATAGGGTGCATTGTGATCAAATCCCGCAGGGACGTCCAACCGAAAACCCGCCGCATCGCCATTGCGCTGGTCGGCTTTCGGAAACGGGCCTTGCCGACCGACGGCTGGGCCGAGTTGAGCGGGCATTCTTCCCTTCTCTATAGAGGAAGGGGAGGGCGCGGCGCGGCGTTTGGCGGGGCAGGAAGGGCTTGCCCTGCGCGCCTTCGCACAATAAGCGCTGCCGCTTTCCTTGTCGGGGAAGCCTCTCCAAGCAGCAGGAGACTGAAAGATGCGCGCTTTTGTATTTCCGGGTCAGGGTAGCCAGAAAGTCGGCATGGGCGGCGAACTTGCCGAAGTCAGTGCGGTCGCGCGCGAAGTCTTCGAGGAAGTTGACGAGGCTCTGGGCCAGAATCTTTTCAAGATCATGACGCAAGGGCCTGAAGATGAGCTGATGCTGACCGAAAACGCCCAGCCGGCGATCATGGCTAACGCTATCGCCGTCCTGCGCGTGCTCGAGAAGGAAGGCGGCATCGTGCTTGCGGACAAGGCCGATTATGTCGCCGGTCACTCGCTCGGCGAATATACCGCGCTGTGCGCCGCCGGTGCCTTCGGCCTTGCCGATACCGCCCGCCTGCTCAAGCTCAGGGGCCAGTCGATGCAGGCAGCCGTGCCGGTCGGCGTGGGCGCCATGGCGGCGCTGCTCGGCGCCGATATCGAAAAGGCGACCGCGCTTGCCCAGGCCGCGGCTGAGGGTGAAGTCTGTGCCGTCGCCAACGACAACGATCCGGGGCAGGTCGTGCTCTCGGGCCACAAGGGGGCGATCGAGCGGGCCATCGCCATGGTCAAGGACCACGGCATCAAGCGCGGCGTGGCTTTGCCCGTTTCCGCGCCGTTCCACTGCCCGCTGATGCAGCCCGCCGCCGACGCCATGGCCGAGGCGCTGGAGAAGACCCCGCCGGGAACCTTGCAGATCGCGCTCTTCGCCAACGTCACCGCCGGCATTGTCACCGACCCGGCCGAAGTGCGCCGCCTGCTGGTCGAACAGGTCACCGGCCGCGTCCGCTGGCGCGAGAGCGCGATCGCGATGAAGGAAGCCGGCGTTGAGACATTCGTGGAACTGGGGGGCAAGGTCGTCGGCCCGATGATCAAGCGTTCGGCGGGCGAGGTGGAGGTCGCCTCGGCATCGACGATGGGTGAGATCGAGGAACTGGCGAAAACGCTGTAGAAGGGTTCATGCAAAGGCGCGGAGATGATGAGATGAAGCCGATCGATCATCTGAGTGGCGATGTGGTCGATGCCAGTCGGGATCGGCTATCCCTCACCGCATTGACTCTCTACGCCACTGCGTCTCTGCGTGATTGCAAGCTTACGGAGTAAATATATGTTCGATCTTCACGGAATGACTGCCCTCGTAACCGGCGCTTCGGGCGGGATCGGGTCCGCGATTGCCCGCGCCCTTGCGGCGCAAGGGGCGCGGCTGGTGATTTCGGGGTCGAATGCCGAGAAGCTGCGCATCTTTCGCGACGAGCTTGACGAGCACACGCCGCAGCACCTGCAGGAGGTCGACCACGTCGCGATCGCCTGCAACCTTTCGAATTCCGAGGATGTGGAGAAGCTGGTCCCGGCCGCGCTCGACACGCTCGGCAAGATCGACATTCTCGTCAACAATGCCGGCATCACGCGCGACAACCTCGCCATGCGCATGAAGGACGAGGAATGGGACGCGGTGATCAAGGTGAATCTCGAATCCACCTTCCGCCTGATGCGCGCCGTCACCAAGCCGATGATGAAGGCGCGCTTCGGCCGCATCGTCAACGTGACCTCGGTCGTCGGTACCACCGGCAACCCGGGGCAGATGAACTACTGCGCGGCCAAGGGCGGCATTACCGCCATGTCCAAGAGCCTGGCGCAGGAACTGGCGAGCAGAAACGTCACGGTGAACTGCATCGCGCCCGGCTTCATCCGCACGGCCATGACGGACGTGCTGCCCGATGCGCAGAAGGATGCGCTCAACGCCAAGATCCCTATGGGGCGCATGGGCGAAGGCGACGAGATCGCCAGTGCCGCGGTGTTCCTGGCGTCGAAGGAGGCGAGCTACGTCACCGGCCAGACGATCCACGTCAACGGCGGCATGGTCATGATCTGAGGCAGGAGCAGGCCGTCAGTTGTAGACCCTGCCGTCGTCGTCGACGACCCGGGCTTCCAGCTGCGCGGCCAGCACTTTCGCGGTTTGCACCACCGGGTCCTCGTCCGTCGCGGGGGCGGCGAAGCGCACGGTGCCTTCCGGGGTCCACCACAGCGCGCGCATCCATTGCTGGCAGTCGGGCCTGAACAGCTCGACGTCGCCGCCACGGTTCGGGATCACGATCCTGTCCTCGGTCAGCGGGTTGATCGCACAGGCATCGCCATGGGCCATGCGCACGCCCTCCACGCGTGCGACCACCTCGGTCCATTCGGGCAGGGATATCGGTTGGGGATCTCCGCCGTGCCCTTCGCGTTCGATGTGAAATATGTGAGCCAAGACTTCGCCTCCCGGATTTCCGGCGCAACGTCGTACCTGTCGCCTGGGGAAATGTGATCGCCGCGACACTGAAACAAGACCAAAACGACGGGAAGGGTTCCCGGTCCGATGAAAAGCATGCCCGGAAAATCGTCACGAAACTGCCGATTTATCCCCAGATTCGCCTTGATGCAGGCACTTGACGCTTGCCGCTTCGCTGCGGCGCGTTAGAGATATCCGTCCTGAAATTGGGGATGCGCGTATCCCTAGGCCTACCAAGGGGGACCCGAGGCTATCATGAAGGCCACGATCGAACGTTCCACGCTGCTGCGTTGCCTGTCCCACGTGCAGTCCGTTGTCGAGCGGCGCAATACCATTCCGATTCTCTCGAACGTGCTGATCGAGGCCGCGGCGGACGGATCGCTGCGGATCATGGCTACCGACCTTGACCTGCAGGTGATCGAGTCGCTGGGCGCCGTCTCCGTCGATGCGCCCGGCGCGATCACGGTCTCCGCGCACTTGCTTTTCGACATCGCCCGCAAGCTGCCGGAAGGAAGCCAGGTCAGCCTCGATGCCGCCGACAACCGCATGGTGGTCAAGGCAGGCCGCAGCCGCTTCCAGCTGCCGACCTTGCCGCGCGACGATTTCCCGGTGATCGCCGAGGGCGACCTGCCGACCAGCTTCGAGATTCCGGCGGCCACGCTCGCCCAGATGATCGACCGCACGCGCTTCGCAATCTCGACCGAAGAGACGCGCTACTATCTCAACGGCATCTTCTTCCATGTCGCCGATGAGGAGCTGAAGGCTGCGGCGACGGACGGGCACCGGCTCGCCCGCTTCACCATCAAGCGCCCCGATGGCGCCGAGGGCATGCCTGACGTGATCGTGCCCCGCAAGTGCGTGGCCGAACTGCGCAAGCTGCTGGAAGAAGCGCTCGACACCAACGTACTGATCGACCTGTCCGCCTCCAAGATCCGCTTCACGCTGGGCGGCGAGAACGGCGTGGTGCTGACCAGCAAGCTGATCGACGGCACGTTCCCGGACTATTCGCGCGTCATCCCCACCGGCAACGACAAGCTGCTCAGGGTCGATCCGCGCAGCTTCTTCGAAGGCGTGGACCGTGTCGCCACCATCGCCACGGAAAAGACCCGCGCGGTGAAGATGGCGCTGGAGCCCGATCGCGTGACGCTCTCGGTCACCTCGCCCGACAACGGCACCGCGGCCGAGGAAGTCCCGGCCGAATATTCATCCGAGGGGTTCGAGATCGGCTTCAACGCCAACTATCTCAAGGACATCCTGGGTCAGATCGAGGGCGACACAGTGGAGATCCACCTCGCCGACGCCGGCGCACCCACGCTGATCCGGCAGGATGAGAAGAGCCC
Source organism: Novosphingobium endophyticum (assembly GCF_014640675.1). Taxonomy (GTDB): domain Bacteria; phylum Pseudomonadota; class Alphaproteobacteria; order Sphingomonadales; family Sphingomonadaceae; genus Novosphingobium; species Novosphingobium endophyticum. The sequence continues at coordinate 79,771 of NZ_BMHK01000016.1, forward strand.
GGCGCTCTATGTGCTCATGCCGATGCGGGTGTAGCGGCGGGGCGAGCCACCAGGAAAACGCTGTCCCTGAGCGAAGCGGAACGCGGCAGGCGTTCAAATCAGACCTGCCGCCAGATGTCACCGCCCGGTGAACTTCGGCCTGCGCTTTTCCTTGAGCGCCTGGATTCCCTCCATGTGGTCGGCCGTGCGCACCGATACGGACTCGTAGGCGATCCCCGCATCCATCAGCGCGGTCGCGAGGCGCTTGAGTTCGAGGTTTGTCAGCACCTTGGTCGCGCGGATGGCGACCATCGCGCCTTCCAGCAGCTTGGCGCAGAAAGCATCGACCCGGGCGTCGAGTTCATCAGCGGGCACGCAGTGGTTGACCAGCCCGATCTCGGCCGCCTTCTGCGCGGTCAGCAGATCGCCGGTCAGCAGGTATTCCTTGGCGCGCGTCAGGCCGATGCGCTGGGCCCAGATCACCGCGCCGCCATCGCCCGCGACGAGGCCGAGGCCGACATGCGGGTCGCCGATCTTCGCGCCCTCGGCGGCGAAGATCACGTCGCACAGCAGGGCGAGCGTGGCGCCAAGGCCCACCGCGTGCCCGTTCATCCGGCATACGACCGGCTTGTCGATGTCGAGCAGCGTCGAGACGATGCGCTTGGCGACGCGGGTTTCGTGGTCGAAGAGGTGCGGATTCCTTGCGTTGTTCTCTATGTGGTCGAGGTCGCCGCCGGCGGAAAAGGCGCGGCCCGCGCCGGTGAGGACGATCACGTCGGAAGCCTGGTCGCACTGCGCGAACAGCAGCGCCTCGGCAAGGTTGTCGTGCAGTTCGAGGTTGACCGCGTTGAGCGCGTCCGGGCGGTTCATGGTGATGCGCAGCAGCCGGCCTTCGCGCGCCAGCTCGATTGTGCGCAGCGTCGGCAGCGCGGGGGCGGTCTCGTTCATCGCGTCAATTCTCCCTTCTCTTCGCCCGTCATTAGGCGAATAGGCCCACGCCGCCAGCCGAAAAGCACGTGGGCGGCCGGTGAAGGGCAAGCGTTCGCTCCGGCGAAACCTGCACGCGGGCAGGGGGCGCTCGCCTTGTCAAACGGGGCAAGTTCCGGTCTACCGTGCTGAACGTCTGCGCAGCAAGCGCCGGGGCAAGTTCTGGAGAGGAAAGCGATATAATGGCGCAGTTCGACGAGACCTTCGATTGGGTGGTCGTGGGCAGCGGTGCGGGTTCGATGAGCTCGGCCTTGCTGATGAAGCAGGCTGGCAAGTCGACCGTGATTCTCGAAAAAGCGCCATGGGTAGGGGGTACCACCTGCAAGTCCGGCGGAGTCATGTGGATTCCGAACAATCGCTTCATCGCCGAGGACGGGGAATCGGACTCGGTGGAGGCCGCCATGAGCTACCTCGACGCGCTGCAGAACCTCGACGGCGGGGCCGCGCCGGGATCGACGCCGGAAAAGCGCAGGGCCTATGTGACCCAGGCTTCCCGGATGATCGACTTTCTGGTCGATCAGGGCATCGAGCTGGCGCGTGGCCACCATTACTGGCCGGACTACTATGATGAGCTTCCCGGTGGTTGCAAGACAACTCGAACAGTGGTTGCCAAGCCCTTCAATCTCAAGGAGCTTGGCCCCTGGCGCAAGAAGCTGCGCAAGGGTTTCGTGGAAGCGAACGCGACCCTGAGCGAGGGCATGCAGCTTGGCCACATGCGTACCAACCCCGGCGCCAAGAAGATGCTGGCGAAGATCGTGCTGCGCACCATTGCCGACAAGCTGCGCGGCCGTCGGTACACTACAGCGGGTGCCGGTCTGCAGGGACGTCTGCTCAAGGCCGCGCTGGCGGCGGGCGTGGATATCCGCACAGATACGCCCGTGCGGGAAGTCATTCTTGACGATGCCGGAAAGGCGATTGGCGTGGTGGCGCAGAAGGACGGCAAGACCGTCCGCATCGGCGCGAACCTCGGAGTTCTCGTCAATGCCGGCGGGTTCGCGCACAATCAGGCGATGCGTGACAAGTATATTCCGGGCAGCCAGGCCCGGTGGTCGCAAACGCCCGAGGAAGATACTGGCGAAATGCATCTCGAGCTGGAGCGGATCGGCGGCGTGCTTGCGCAGATGGACCAGATGGTCGGTTTCCAGATGACCGAAGCGCCCGGCACCGAGAACGACTACGTGAAACCGGGAATGCAGAGCGTGACGGGCAAGCCACATGCCATTCTCGTCGACCAGTCGGGCGAGCGCTACATGAACGAAGGCGGTTCCTACGAGCTGTTTTGCGAAAACATGCTCAAGCGCAACCGCACGGTCCCCGCGATCCCGAGCTGGGGCATCCTCGATCAGCAATATGCGGAGAAGTATCAGCTCGCGGGCAAGTGGATCGACAAGAAGATTCCCAAGGCCTGGGAAGGCAAAGACTATCTGCACAAGGCCGATACGATCGAGGAGCTTGCAAAGAGCATCGGCGTGCCTCCCGAAAAGCTCAAGGCCACCGTCGAGCGGTGGAACACCTTCGCGCGTGCGGGCAAGGATGACGACTTCCATCGCGGGGAGCGCGAGTACGACAAGTGCGGCTACGTGGGCGATCCCTTTTCGGAGCAGAAGTCCATCGGCACGGTCGAAAAGGCGCCGTTCTATGCCGTGCCCTGCGTACCGGGCGATGTCAGCACGTATGGCGGCGTGGTCACCGACGAGTACGGCCGCGTCCTGCGCGCCGACGGCTCCGTGATCGAGGGGCTTTACGCGACCGGCGTTACCACGGCCTCGCCGATGGGGAACGTCTATCCGGGTGCGGGCGCCAGCGTCGGTCCGTCGATGACGTTCGGCTGGATTGCGGCCAAGCACGCGGCCGGCCTCGACAATCAGATGGCTTGAGCGGCCCTCCGGGTCATCGTTGGCTCATAGCAGGTTGACGCCGACCTTGCCGAAGAACTGGCCGCTTTCGAGGTGGCGGTAGGCGTCCTCGATGCGTTCCAGATCGTAGACGACATCGACCACGGGGCGGATGCGGTGCTCGACGATGAAGGCCGTCATCGCCTCGTGCTGGCTGCGATTGCCGACGCCGATGGGGGCAAGGTTCACGCCTTCCGCCTGCCGTGTCCAGCTGAAGTCCGAACCGAGCATGCCGATCGCCGAAAGCTGGCCGTCCTTGCCGAGGAGCGAGACGTTGTCGTCGAACTGCACCTGCCCGACCGTGTCGATGACATTGGCGAGGGGGCGTTCGCCGAGTGCGCCCCGGATCGCGCCGGCCCAGTCCGGCGTCTCGCGATAGTTGACGCACAGGTCCGCGCCGAGCGAGGCGGCCCGTGCCAGCTTGGCGTCGGATGAGGAGGTGATGGCGACTCTCGCGCCCATCGCCTTGGCCAGTTGCAGCGCGGCGATCGACACGCCGCCTGTCCCCTGCGCAAGGATCCAGTCACCGGGCAGCGTGGGACGAAAGGCGGTGAGTGCGGACCAGGCGGTCAGTGCCGCGCAGGCCAGCGTCGCGCCTTCCAGATCGCCCAGTTCGTCGGGCAGGCGGCATAGCGCCTCGGCGGGAAATGTGGCGTATTGGCGGGCGACTCCGTCGATCGGACCGCCAAGCATGCGCGGATCGGGATCGCTGCCGGTGAGCCAGTATGGCGCGAAAATCGGAACGACCCGCTCGCCGACGTCCACCCGCTCGACACCCTCTCCCAGAGCGACCACCTCGGCTGCGCAACACGAAAGTGGCACCACCTCGGGCTCCTTGCCAAGGCCGGGAATCAGGCCGCGCGCGACGATCACGTCGCGGAAGTTGAGCGTGGCGGCCCTGATTCGCACGAGGGCGTCGCCGGGCGCCGGATCGGGGACGGGGGCCTCGCGGACTTCCAGCGTCCCGATTCCCTTGCCGCTGCGGATCGTTGCCTGTTTCATGATCGCTCCCGTCCTGTTTCTGCGAGTGAACGGGGCATGCTCTACCTCAGTGGCTCGAGGGGGCAGAAGCACAATCGGCTCGTCCGGGCGATGCGTCTGCCTGCCGTGCCGGGTTCGCTGACGATGCGTTTGCCAGTACCGGCAGCGGCAAAGCGAAGCCCGCCGCCGTCAGGAATTTGATCGCAAGGCGGCTTGCCGGGGAAATATCGCCGGGCCGCTAGCCTGCCCCTTGCGCTGGTCATCCCGAGAGTTACTGAAACCCCCTTACCGATCCTGTCGACGGAGGTTTTCGAGAGAGGGACCATGACCGATACGCTAACCAACCGTGCCGTACCCGATGCGGCCACCCAGCTCGACATCTACCGCCGGATGATCCGCATCGAGCGGAATGACGACGCGACCCGCACGCAGATCCGGCGCGGCCGCATCACCGCCCCTTATTATTCCGCGCGGGGCCAGGAGTGCATTCCCTCGGCCATCTCCGTCCTGCTCAATGACGACGACAAGATCTGCACGATCTATCGCGGCATTCACGACATGGTCGCCAAGGACATGCCGCTGCGCCCGCTCTGGGCCGAGATCTGCGGCCGTGTCGACGGCACCTGCAAGGGCAAGGGCGGCCCGATGCACCTTACGCATCCCGAAACCGGTGTGATGGTGACGACCGGCATCGTCGGTTCCTCGATGCCGATCGCCAACGGCTTTGCCTGGGCCGCGCTGCTCGACGGCACCAAGCAGGTGACCGTTGCCTATTTCGGTGACGGCGCCAGCAACATCGGCGCCTTCCACGAAGCGCTGAACCTAGCCTCGGTGTGGAAGCTGCCGGTGATCTTCGTGTGCCAGAACAACGGCTTTGCCGAGCACACCCGCTATGAGAACGGCACTTCGGTGGACCAGATATCCAAGCGTGCGATCGGCTACGGCATGCCGGGCTACACCGTCGACGGCAACGACCCGCTCGACGTCTATGCCCACGCCCATGCCGCCATCGAGCGTGCCCGCTCGGGCGAGGGGCCGACCCTGCTCGAATGCAAGACCTTCCGCTTCATGGGCCACGTCTTCGGAGACGCCGACGGCTACATGACCAAGGAAGAGAAAGCCGAGGCGATGGCCGACGATCCGCTGCCGAAGTTCCGTCAGAAGCTGATCGACAGCGGCGTGGCCACCGCCGACCAGATCGACGAGATGACCGCCAAGGCCGAGGCCGAGGTCAACGACGCCATCGAATTCGCCATGTCCTGTGAATACCCGTCGGACGACGAACTGCGTCGCGACGTCTTTGCCGAGGAGATCCCGGCGTGAGCACCGAAACCGTCAAGATGAATGGCCTCCAGGCGATCAACGCCGCCCTGATGGAGGCAATGGAAGCCGATCCCAAGGTCCTCGTCCTGGGCGAGGATATCGCTGACCGCGAAGGCGGCGGCGTGGTCGGCGTGACGCGCGGCCTGTCCACCAAGTTCGGCGACATGCGCGTGCGTTCCACGCCGATCGCGGAGCAGGCGATCATGGGCGCGGCGATCGGCGCGGCCATGGCGGGATACAAGCCCGTGGCCGAGATCATGCTGATGAACTTCACGACCGTGGCCATGGACATGATCGTGAACCACGCGGCCAAGCTGCGCTTCATGTCCGGCGGCCAGAGCCAGGTGCCGCTGGTGATCCGCACCCTGACCGGCGCAGGCAACCAGACCGCCGGCCAGCACGCCGATTTCTACGAGGCATGGTTCTGCCACACCGCCGGCATCAAGGTCGTGATCCCCTGGACCCCTGCCGACTTCAAGGGCCTTTACCTTTCCGCGATCCAGGATCCCGATCCGGTAATCATCGTCGAGAGCGGCAAGACGCTGTTCGTGCCGATGGACACGCCGGTGAACCAGGGGCCGATCCCGCTGGGCAAGGCCAATGTCGTGGCGCCGGGCACGGACATCACCATCCTCTCCTACGGGCAGATGATGTTCACGGTGATGGAAGCCGTGGGCCAGCTTGCCGAGGCCGGAATTTCGGCCGAAGTGATCGATCTTCGCACGATTTCGCCGTGGGACAAGGAAACCGTCCTCGCATCCGCCGAGAAGACCGGACGCCTGTTGGTGGTCCATGAGGCCGGCAAGAACTTCGGCCCTGGCGCCGAGATCGCAGCGACGGTGCAGGAAACGCTGTTCGGCAAGCTCAAGGCCCCCGTTGGCCGGCTCGGCGCCCCGTATTGCTCGGTGCCGTTCGCCAAGAAGCTGGAGGACGCCTTCCTGGTGCAGCCGCCGGCGATCATTGCCGAGGCGAAGCGGCTTGCGGCGATGGGCTGAGGCCGAGGTTTCAGCACAAGGCTAACGAAAAGCCCCTCCCTCGCGATGTGCGGGGGAGGGGCTTTTCGTTATGTGAGGCAGAAATTCAGGAGTCTTCCCCGGCGCGGGGAAGCACACACTACCGCATCGCCGCCAGCGCCTCGCGGCCTATGCGTTCCTTCCACAGGTCCGGTTCGCCGGCGAGGTGCAGGTTCAACATCGCGCGCTTCATGAACAGGTGCGACTGGTGCTCTTCGGTCAGGCCGATGCCGCCGTGGAGCTGGATCATTTCCTCGGTGACGAACGCGTAGGCCTCGGCCGCGAGAGTCTTCATCGCGCCGAACTCGATGATGTCGGCGTCATCGTCATGCACGCGGTTCCACAGCAGCGCTTCGGCGACGGCGATCCGCGTCTTCATGTCGGCGGCGCGGTGCTTCAGCGCCTGAAACATGGCGATGGGCCGGTCGAACTGCTTGCGCATCTTCATATATTCGACCGTGAGGTCCAGCGCGGCGCTCGCGCCGCCAAGACAGTCCGCCGCGATGGCGATGTGGGCTTCGGGCGCAAGCACGTCGTGCATGGCGGGCGATGCCTTCACGTCCGCAAGCTCGAGCGCCGGGTCGGGCCGGTAGCCGTCTAGAACGACGTCGAACATGCGCCGGCTCTGATCCCAGATCGGCCTTTCGACAATGCTTACGCCTTCGGCGTCGAGCGGAATCAGCGCATAGCCGTGGGGCAGGCTGGCGACGACGGCGCTGGCCATATCGGCCTCGAACACGCCGGAGATGGTGCCGTTCAGCGTACCGTCGTCGGTAGGCGTCAGCAGCGCGGCGAGAAGGTGCAGCGGTACATATTCGCCGCCGCAGATGCGCTCGATCCAGTCGGCGCGGTCCGCGAAGGTTCCGCTCGCCATGATCGCCTGCAAGCCGAGCTGCGCCGGCATCAGCGGCGCCGAAGTCAACACGCGGCCCATCTCGTAGTGGATCGCGGCGGAGGCTTCACGGCCAAGCCCGAGGCCGCCGTCTTCCTCCGGCACGCGGATCATCAGCCAGCCCATCTCGGCCATCAGCTGCCAGCTCGCGTCGCGATCCGACGACAGCTTGTCGGCGGGAAAAGCCTTCTGCGCGGCGTCGACGAGTTCGTTCAGCTCGATCATCTCAGAGCACCCAGTTCTTCGGTTCGCGCGGCATTTCCAGCATGCGCTCGGCAATGATGTTGCGCTGCACTTCCTCGCTGCCGCCGGCGATGGTCCAGGCGTAGGAGTTCATGAAGTCGGCCATCCAGTTGCCGGTATTGAGGTCGCCGAAGGTGATCGGCGCGACATACTGTTCGCCCACGCCGCCGATCCTGAGACCCAGCTTCGAATAGGCACGCAGCGCGCGGCTGTACGCGTTCTTGACGATCGAGGCGTCGCCGATGCGCTCGATGCCCTTGATGCGGTTGTCGAGGAACCGGTCGGCGGTGGCGCAGACGGCATCGACCTCGGCCACCAGCTCGCCGAAATCGCGCAGCATCCCCTGGTCGTCCTCACGCCCGTACTCGCGGATCAACTTCGCTACGCGCCCGAGCGCGCCGCGCATGCGATAGGACAGTTCCATCAACGTGAGGCCGCGTTCGCTGGCAAGCGTCGCCTGCGCCACGGCCCAACCCTTGCCTTCCTCGCCGACGCGCTGCTCGACGGGGATTTCCACGTTGTCGAGGAAGATCTCGGCGAATTCCTCGTCGCCCTGGATCTGGTGGATCGGAGAGACCGAGACGCCGGGGCTCTTCATGTCCATCAGCAGGTAAGTGATGCCCGCCTGCTTCGGTCCGTCGCTGGAGGTCCGCACCAGCAGCAGGCACATGTCCGCGAACTGGGCCATCGTCGACCAGACTTTCTGGCCGTTCACGACGTAGACCTCGCGACCGCCGCGCGTTTCGCGAACGGCCTTGGTCTTGATCGCGGCCAGATCCGAACCCGCGCCGGGCTCGGAAAAGCCCTGGCACCAGGTCTCGCCTTCGAGGATCCGGGGCAGGTACTTCGCGCGTTGCTCGTCGCTCGCGCATTCGTGCAGTGTCGCGAAGGCATGGTAGGTCGAAACGAAGGATAGCAGCAGGCGCGGGCAGTCGGCCTTGGCCAGTTCCTCGTAGATCACTTTCTGCTCGGCGAGCGAGCGGCCGCCGCCGGGAAATGCGGCGGGCCAGTGCGGGATGGCATAGCCGGCCTCGACCAGCTTGGCGAACCAGTCGCGCTGGGTTTTGACGAAGTCTTCCTGAGTGCGGCTCGCATCGCGCCAGTCGTGCGGTTTCTCGGCTTCGAGAAAGCGGCGGACTTCGGCCCGCAGCGCTTCCAGATCGGCGTTTTCAGTCATGCCTTCTCCATGCACAGCGCCCCGCCAGGCGTCCAGATTCGGGGCTACGCGCCCGCGATATTCATACCGCGACTTCGATCGTGTCGCCTGCGATCCGCACCTCATAGGTCTCGATCGGCATGGTCGCGGGCGGGTTGATCGGGTTGCCCGTCTCCAGATCGAAGCGCGCGCCGTGGACCGGACAGGCGATCCAGCCATTGCGCACGCGGCCGCATTCCAGCGTCTCGTAGGCATGGCTGCACAAGTTGCGCACCGCGAAGATCCTGTCCTTCGTGTTGGCCAGAATCACACTGGTTCCGTTCACATCGACCACCAGTTTGTCACCGGCGGGCAGGTCTTCCAGTTTCGCCACGGCGACGAAAGTTTTCTCGCTCATCGTTAGGTCTGTCTTTCCATGTCTTCGGCCTGATGTTCCCGGCAGGCATCGTTGCGGCCCATGGCCCTGCGTGTGAGACCCCCAATGGCGCAAGCGCGCAGGCGGTGCCAGAGCATGGCTGAGCAAGTGGCTCTACCCCGGAGGTCATTTCTAGGGCAAGACGCGGGCGCGATAAGGCGCACGTAAAGGGCGCGGACGCGCTCGAACTCGAAGGATGGAGAGTGCCGGGTGGGGACAGATGAGACCTTCGACGTGGTGGTCGTCGGGTCGGGTGCGGCGGGAGCGATGGCCGCGCTGCGCGCTGCCGACCTCGGATTCAAGGTTCTGATCGTCGAGAAGGCGCACAAGTTCGGCGGGACTTCGGCGGCATCTGGCGGGGTCATGTGGATTCCCAACCATATGCTCGACGGGGACCAGGGGGACAGCCGCGCTTCCGTGCTGGAATATCTTGATGCGACGATCGGTACGCCGGTCAATCGCGAGCGGCTGGAGGGCTTCGTGGATGAAGCGCCCAGAATGCTGGATTTCCTGAGATCCACAGGTGTGCAGGTGGCGGCCGCGTCCTGGCCGGACTATTTTCCCGACCGTCCGGGCGCCCGCGCCGACCGTTCGGTGATCGTGCCAACTTTCGACGGCCGCAGACTGGGCGATGGCCGCTATGCGCTGATGCGCGAGCAGTACAACCGCTTCAAGCTGTTCGGCCGCTATGCGATGGACCTGACCGAGACGTTCGCTCTCATGATGCAGTCCAGGGGCTGGCGCCGCGTGGCGGCGAAAATGATCGCGCGGTACTGGAAGGACCGCTCGACACGCAGGATATCCCACCGCGACCGCCGTTTCACGCAAGGCGCGGCGCTGATGGGGGCGACTTACGAGCAGGTGTTCAAGCGCGGCGTCGAACTGCGCCTGGAAACCGGCCTTGACCGGCTGGTGCTCGATGACGGCGGCCACGTCGTCGGTGTCGAGGTTTCGAACTTCGGGCGCAAGTACGCTGTCGTCGCGCTTCACGGCGTGGTGCTGGCGGCAGGCGGTTTCGAGTGGAACCAGGCCTTGCGCGACCGCTTCTATCCGGTTCCCGGCCTGACCCGTCATTCCTCGACGCCGGAGGACGCCAACCGGGGTGAGGCGCTGATCGAAGCAGAGAAGATCGGTGCATCCACCGAACATACCGGGCAGGGTTGGTGGATTCCGACCATGACCCTTCCGATGTCGGGGGCCTCGAACTTCCACGAGATACACCAGGCGGCCTTCGACGTCGGCCGCCCGTGGAGCGTTGTGGTCAATCGCAAGGGCGTGCGCTTTGTTGACGAGGCCTGCGGCTACGACCGGTTCGGTCAGGCGATGGTCAGGGATCATCTCGAGACTGGTGCCAACTGCCCGTGCTGGCTGATTTTCGATTCGAAGTTCCGCAAAAAGTTCAGCGCCGGCGGCCTGATGCCCACGGTCCACACGCCCGAGCGCAAGGTGCCGGCCGACTGGTGGGACCACTACGTTTTCCGAGCCGATACGATTGAGGAACTGTGCCGCAAGACGAGCCTGCCGGTCGAGCATGTCAGGACGACGATCGCCAACATGAACGAATATGCCCGGACCGGGGTCGACCCTGAATTCGGGCGCGGAATGAATCCCTATGACCAGATGTTCGGCGATCCGAGTTCGAAGCCCAATCCCAGCATTGGCCCTATCGACAAGCCGCCGTTCTACGCAGTGCCGATCAACAACGGGGACCTTGGCACCAAGGGCGGCTTGCGCTGCGACGAGCGGGCGCGAGTACTGGACACGCAGGGCAATCCGATCCCGGGACTCTATGCGGCGGGAAACAACGCAGGAACGCCGTTCGGCGATACCTATCCGGGCGCGGGCGCGACGATCGGTCCGGCCATGACCTTCGGCTATGTCGCGGCGAACGACATTGCCCGGAGGGCAGGGAATCAGCGGGCGGGCTGAAGGACCGGGACCCCCATTTCCGTCATCCCCGCTTTCGCGGAGATGAGGATGAAAACGGAGCAACGAAGAATGCAAGGCAAGGTAGCAATCGTCACCGGCGCGGCAGGCGGTATCGGAGAGGCGTGCGTGCGGAGGCTCGGCGCCAGGGGCGTTAAGGTGCTCGGCACCGGACGCAACGCCGAGAAGCTGGGTGCGCTGAAGGAGGCGCTGGCGGGCGCGATGGAGTTCGACTTCGTCGCCGCAGATGCGACCGCAGATGAAGCACCCTCGATGATCGTCGATGGCGCGGTCGAGAAGTTCGGCCGGCTCGACATTCTCGTCAACAATGCCGGCTCGTTCAATTTCGGTCCCGTCGACCAAACTACAGACGAGATGCTAGACGAAGTGCTGGACATCTCGCTACGCGCGCCGTTTCGCCTGTGCCGCGAGGCGCTGACGCGTATGGGCGAAGGCAGCTCGATCCTCTTTATCGGATCGACCTGGGGGCTTTACGGCACCCCTGGAGGCGGCGCCTACAGTACCGTGAAGGCGGGGCAGATCGGGCTGATGCAGACGATGGCGGCCGAATACGGCCCGCGGGGGATCCGTTCCAACTACGTGGCGCCGACGGTGGTGCGGACCGAGATGACCGACGCTTTCTGGGACCTCGACTTCTTCCGCCGCACCAACCACGAACTGACACCGCTCCAGCGCGACTGCACGGCGGCGGACATCGGCAATATGGTCGCGTTCCTCGCCTCCGACGAGGCCGGGTTCGTCAACGGACAGACAATCGCGGTTGACGGCGGTATCTCGACGACGCGCTATGTTGCGCCCGAGGCCGTCGGCGCGGTACGTCAATAGCGGGATCGCAGAGGCGATTGCCGGGCAGGGGTGTGTTGTCCGACATGCGCACTTGTGCCTAACGATCCTGCAAGACGAGATCCGAAGGACGCCGCGCCGATGCAATTCGAATGGACCGAGGAACAGGACGCGTTCCGGCACAAGATCCGGGACTTCCTGATCGCCAACCTCCCAGACGGCTGGGAGAAGTTCTCCGAGCATGGCCCGGCGTCTCCGGCGCTGACCGCCTTCGCGCGCGAGTTCTGCGTGAAGCTGGCCGATGTCGGACTGCTCTTCCCGCACTGGCCCAGGGAAATGGGCGGAGAGGGGCTTGGCCCCTGGGAGCAGCAGATCCTCGCCGAGGAGATGTGGATCGCCGGGGAGCCGCGCGGCGGGCAATACATGAACGTCAACTGGGTCGGACCGACGCTGGAGAGGTACGGCACGAGCGAGCAAAAGGCGCGCTATCTGGAGCCGATCACCAGGGGGCAGTCGCTCTGGTGCCAGGGCTTTTCCGAACCCGACGCCGGTTCGGACCTCGCCAGCCTGCGCACGCGCGCCGAGTTGAAGGACGGCAATTACGTCATCAACGGCCAGAAAATCTGGACGAGCTACGCGGGGCTTGCCGACACCTGCTTCCTGCTGACGCGCACCAGCGATGATCGCAAGAAGGGCATCACCATCATTCTCGTGCCGATGGATACGCCGGGCATTACCGTGCGGCAGATCCCCTCCCTGATCGGCGAGGGCGACATTCACGAGGTCTTCTTCGACGATGTCACCGTGCCCGAGAGCGCCCGCTTCGGCGAGGAAGGGCAGGCCTGGGAGATCATCGCCTATTCGCTGCGTAACGAGCGCCTCGGCATCCCGCGTTTCACGCTGGCGCGCGCCGCGCTCGACCGGGCGGTGTCGATGCTCAGGGAAGCGGGCGACTTCGATCGCGAATATGTCAGGATCGAGGCCGCACGCTGCGCCGCCTTGTGCGAGGCGGCCGGCACGGCGAACTATGCCGTGGTCCAGCGCCGCGTGGACGGACTGGCGATCGGTGCGGAGTCCAGTTCGGCCCGCTACGCTACGGTCATGGCCGAGCGCGCGGTGTGCGAATTCGTGGTCGAGTTCCTGCCCGAAGGGCTGGCGGGAGCCTCTCCCTACCTCAAGATGCACCACCAGCGCGGCATCGTCGCCGGAGTTGCCGCCGGTTCGGCCGAAATCCAGCTCAACATCATCGCCAGCGAAGTGCTGGAATTGCCGAGGGAACCACGCTGATGCAACTCTCGCTCAACGAAGACCAGACGCAGGTTCTCGATTTCATTGACAGCCTAGCCAAACCCTATGCCAGCGTGCCGATGCACGATGTGTCGCTGGCGCTGGAAAGCGCGGAGCTGGATCAGGCGCTGGTGGAGAACGGCTTTCTCGATGTGATGGCCGTGGAGGAACTGGGCCCGGTCACCGCCGCACTCGTGATCGAGAAGCTTGCGCGCCTTCCCTTCGCGGTCGAATCGGCGGCGTCGGCCATGGTGCGTCCGTTGATCGATCCCGAACTGCCGCGACCCATCTGCCTTGTGGAGGAAGGCCGGCTTCGCAAGCCGGTGCGTTTCCTACGGCCCGGCGCCACCGTGGTCGTGGTCGGCCCGTCTGGCGTCAGGAGCTTTACGGCTACCGAGGACGCAATCGCGCCGGCGCAGGAAGATACGCTCTATGCCTACCCCGTCGCCTTCCTGACCGGTTTGCCTCAAGCCATGACGCTGCACGAGGTCGATGCCGCCGAAGTAACCCGCGCGTGGCGCGTGGCCATCGCGGCAGAAGCGGCGGGCCTGCTGGGCGCGGCGCTGGCGAGCACGGTAACCTACGTATCCGAACGCAAGCAGTTCGGCCGCCCGCTCGCGACCTTCCAGGGGATGCGTCACCGCCTGGCGGAGGATCAGGTGCTGACCAACACCGCCTACTGGCTCGCCTTGCGCGCGGCCGGGACTGGCGATCCCGCCGATGCCGCCATGGCGCTGCTCCACGCACAGGAAGCGGCGAAGCGGGTCTGCTATGATTACCACCAGTTCCTCGGCGGCATGGGCATGACGCTGGAGCACCCGCTGCACTTGTGGACCTACCGCCTCAAGCTGCTGACGGCCGAACTCGGCGGCCGCGGAGCTCAGGGGTTGGCGGCGGCGGACGCGCTCTGGGGTTAGGCGCTGCGCGCCGGGCAAGTAATCCCGGAAGGGGCACTGCGCCGCATGTCGAGCGATCGGCAGGCGCGGTTCGAGAGCATTCCCGACCCCGCCCGGAACCACACGGCAACGGGTTCAGGTTAACGGGCGGCGGCACAGGTTTTGGTGGCGGGTTGAGCGATGGCGTGATTCATGGGGTTTCGGGATCACACAAAGCCGGACGCTATGGAACAGACATTCATCAAGGACCGCCTCAGCCTTC
>NZ_BMHK01000017.1 GCF_014640675.1 Novosphingobium endophyticum
GAGCATAACCGCGATAATCCCAAACCCTTCCAATGGACTGCGGACCCCGACGAAATCATCGCCGCCGTCAGGCGTGGGCACCAAGCGTTAGACTCGCACCACTAGGCGCTCCAATATGATAGCGCCTGACTTAATACGGCTCATCCCGGGCACTTTGCGGGCCACCATCGCCGATTTCGGTGAACGAAGGATCGCTTCGCAGCGACAGCTTCGTGGGCGCCGTTCCGGACACGGCAAAAAAACGCCAATCGCGAATGTCGATTTTGAATGAGCCTGCGCTTGACCAGGACACAATCTAATCCTCCCGCATCAGGTAGCTTTGCCACTCCCCGAGCAGTTTGCGGCGCTTGGCAAGCCGGTCGCTGCGTTGATAGGCCCCGACCACTCCCAAGTCGACGGCGTGGCCAAGACACGCTTCCTTCGTCTCAAAATCAGCCTTGGTGCATTCCTCAGCCCATGTCCTGAAGGTGCTGCGGAACCCATGAGGCCGCGCGCTGTGTCCGGCGCGGTCCATAAGCGCTGTCATTGCCATGTCTGACAGGGGCTTGCCTTTGTAGGCCGCGAAGAGATTGCCGGATCGACCGGTGATCAGCGCTTGCGCCTCCGGAACGAGGGGGATTCGTCGATTCTCGTTGGTCTTGGTGCGCTTGGCGGCGAGGCTCCAGACATCACCTTCGATCTCGTCGCTGACCGCCAGCCGCACCTCGCTCGTTCGCGCCAGCGTGAGCATCAGAAGAAAGCGCAGCGCCCGGGATGCTGTCGTATCGAGGCTGCACAGCCACTTATAGAATTTGGGCGCCTCGGAGTAGGGAAGCGCGGGAATGTGCTCGGTCTCGTGCCGTTGTTTCCCCAGCAGCGCCCGTGCCTTCATGCAGGCCTGGAGGTCGACCGGGCGACCGAGCGCCGCAGCGTGGGTGAGGGTGAGATTGAGGCGGTTCAGGGCCTTGGCCGCCGCTTCGGGTTTGGTGTGCCAGATCGGGGCCAGCAAATCGCGCAAGACGTGCTGATCGACGTCCTCGATAGCGTGAGCGCCGATCTTTGGGATGACGTGGACCTTGAGAGGGGACATCCAGCGACCGGCCTTGCCGTCGCCCTTGAGTTGCGCCTTTCGCGCCTCGAAGCAGCTGTCGATCGCTTCGCTGACTGTGAGGCGGTGAATTAAGCGACGTTCCAGCCTGCGCGCTTCGATTGGACATTGCCCGCCTCTCAGCGTTGCACGCGCATCGGCGGCGGCGGCCCTGGCCTCCGCGATCGACACGTCCGGCCATCGGCCGAGACCCATTTCCCTGCGTCTACCGTGAAGAAAATAGCGCAGCACCCATTTGCCGTGCGCGCGTTCGCGCTTGTGCAGCCAGAGGCCTGCGCATGCCGTGCGCGCGTTCGCGCTTGTGCAGCCAGAGGCCTGCGCCGTCGCCGTAGCGACCGGGCGGCGCGTTGCGCGCGCCAATGTGGGAGAGGATATGCTGCTTCACCGATCCTTCCGAACTGACGGAAGGGGCCCTGATCCAGTCCCCCTTCCAGTCCCCCGTTTGGGGTGAGCTTGGAGGATACATGATGGGCTCTAGTGAAGCAAGGAATGGCTGAAGTCAGCCATTCTTGGACTTCCTGAGCAGCCTTCAGAAGGCTGCTGGTGCGGTCGAGAAGACTCGAACTTCCACGGGCTTTCGCCCACAACGACCTCAACGTTGCGCGTCTACCAATTCCGCCACGACCGCTAAATCAAACGGGGCTCGGTTCGCACCAGCCCCGTGGCAGGAGCGGGCCATTAGCAAAGCGATGGGGGCGCTGCAAGCGGAGTCTGGGGAAAAGTTTCCGCTCGCGCGTCTTGGCGAAGGAGCGGGTTGGACGCGGTCCGGCTTTTCTCTCCGCCGGGTCCGGAAAGGCGCTGTTATTCCGGTTTCCAGCCTATCTCCGCGGCGGCGGAGGCCTTGGGGATGTCGGTGAGGGCCTCGTTGACCGTCTGGATCTCGCCGGGCGCCAGTTCGCGCTTGGCGGGCACGATTTCCTTTTCGTAGACGATGCGTTCGCGCTCGTCGCGCAGCACCACCAGCAGGGACGGGACGCGGCGGCTCTCGCCGCCGATGTTGCGGATCGTTCCGCTGACGCTGAAGAACTCGGTGCCGTCGGGCAGGAGCTTGCGGTCCTGCCGCTTGCGCGGGAAGTCGAGCTGCAGGTCGGGTTGCGCCTGGGTGAAGGCCTGGCGCGGGATCGGCACCCAGTCCGGCAGGCCGAACCATGCGACCGCGCCCGTGAGGCTCAGCGTCACTACCGCGAAGACGCCGGCCGCGATCGTGCCGATTTTGGTCCAGTTGCGACGGGGTCGGAACGGCGGCGAATGCTCGAAGCTCGACGGGGCTTCGTCCGAATAGCGCGCGCCGACGGTATCATCGTAATAGGTGGACGCCGTACGCGCGGGCGCGCTGGGAGGAGGAGGCGGCGGCGGAGAGGGGAGCGGCTCCTTCCTCTCGGGCGGAGAGGCCCGGCCCGGCGCGACGGGTTCGCCTTGCGGCGCGGCCTGCGTGGCGGGGCGCTGCATGGTGTCGCGGGGGGGCGATGGGGTGACCGCTTCGGATCTCGCCGGAGGGGGGGCGGCCGCTGCCTCCTCGGTGACGAGTTCCGGTCCTTCCTGGTACCAGCTGTGCCGGCACTTGGCGCAGCGTACCGTGCGGCCGTCCACGCCGATGGCGCTGTCCGGAACGGCATAGCGCGTTGAGCAGGCGGGACAGGCGATGATCATGGTCTCACCTTATAAGCACGGTTGCCGCGCGCGCGACAAGCTTCCCACATGTGGGTAGGCCGCGTAACGCCCTTTTTTCCACATTCAATGCTCGCTATAGGCCGAAAATCGCCCGTTCGAACCGGACAGACGGACCAGCCAGACAGACAAACATGACCGCGGACGGGGAAATCATTCATTTCGACAATGTGGGGCTTCGCTATGGCACCGACCGGGAGGTGCTGAGCGACCTGACCTTTACCCTGTTTCCGGGGCGTTTTTACTTTCTCACCGGTGCGAGCGGGGCGGGCAAGACTTCTCTGCTCAGGCTGCTTTACCTCGCGCAGCGGCCCTCGCGCGGGATGATCCGGATGTTCGGGGCCGACGCCATCACCATGCCGCGCGGCCGCCTGCCGGCCCTGCGGCGGCGGATAGGCGTCGTATTCCAGGACTTCCGGCTGATCCCGCATCTGTCCGCCTTCGACAACGTCGCGCTGCCGCTGCGCGTGGCGGGGCATCAGGAAAGGGACCTGGCCGGCCCGGTGCGGGACATCCTCGACTGGGTGGGGCTTTCCGATCGCCTCGATGCCCGGCCGCCGACGCTGTCGGGCGGAGAGCAGCAGCGCGTTGCCATCGCGCGTGCGGTGATCGCCCACCCGGCGGTGCTTGTCGCCGACGAGCCGACCGGCAACGTCGATCCGGAAATGGCGCAAAAGCTGATGCGGCTGTTCGAGATGCTCAACCGCCAGGGCACCACCGTCGTCGTCGCCACGCACGATCTCGACCTGCTGCGCAAGGTGCCAGACAGCCTTATCATGCGGCTTGACCGGGGCCGCCTTTCGGACCCCACCGGAGCGCTCCGCTACCCGCCCAGGAAGATGCAGTAGATGTCGCGGCCGGTCATGGGGGGCGGGCGCCGGCTGCTGAGCCGGGGCGATGCCGAGCTGATTCCGCAGGGGCGCATGTCGGGGCCGATGCCCTGGGTGATCGCGATCATGGTGGCGATGACGGCGATCGCGCTCGCGGCGGGGCTTGCGCTGGGCAACGCGGTGTCCGCCGCGCGCGCCGAGATCGAGGGCGGCGTCACCGTGCAGGTGCTCGAACCGCGCGTCGAGGTGCGGGAGAAGGAGGCGGAAAGGGCGGTCGATGCGATCAAGCAACTGCGCGGCGTCGCCGGCCTACGGCTCGTCCCGCAGGAGGAACTGGACGCGCTCATCGAGCCCTGGCTGGGCACCGGAATCGATGCCGCGACCGGTTCGACGATCCCGGTTCCCGCGCTGATCGACGTGCGCCTGGACGGTCCGGCAAGTCCGGCGAAGCTGGCGGCGATCGAACAGGCGCTGGCCCCTGTCGCGCCATCCGCGCGCGTCGATGCGCAGTCGAGCTGGCTGCGGCCCGTGTTCGACGCGATGGTTTCGCTGCAGCTCCTTGCCGGCGCGCTCGTGGTCCTGCTGGCGCTGGCGCTGGCCGCAGCGGTGCTGCTGGCGGCGCGCTCGGCGCTGGGGGCCAATCGCGACACGATCGAGATCGTCCACCTGCTCGGCGGTACCGATACGCAGGTCGCGCGCGTGTTCCAGCGTTCGATCGGCTACGACGCGGCCGGCGGCGGTGCGGTCGGGCTCATCGTGGCGCTGGCCGTTATCATCGCACTGGGCCGCCGTTTCGCGGGGCTGAGCGCGGGCCTCATCGACAGCGGCGCGCTGATCTGGAGCGACTGGCTCCTGCTTGCGCTTGTCCCATTGCTGGCCACTTTGCTGGCGATGGTGACGGCGCGCCTTACAGTGCTGCATGCGCTGCGCAAGATGCTATAGATCGTACAACATGTTTCGTCGCGCCGCCGCTTTTCTGGTCCTCGCATGGCTGTTCGGCTTCCTGTGGTTCGCCATCGCGCTGCCCGGGCCGCTGGGCGATCGCGAGACCGACGCGGTGATCGTCCTTACCGGCAGCAAGGGGCGGATCGAGCATGCCCTGGAAGTGCTCGAACAGGGCAAGGCGGAACGCCTGCTGGTGTCCGGTGTCGATCCCGAAGTGAAGCCCGGCGAGTTCGCCGCCCAGTTCGGCGTGTCGCAGCGTATGCTCGAATGCTGCGTGACGCTGGGCTACCAGGCTTACGACACGCGATCGAACGCGATCGAGGCGGCGGCGTGGGTCACGGAGAAAAAGGCGAAGTCGGTGCGGCTGGTCACGGCGGACTGGCACATGCGCCGGGCCGTGCTCGAACTCTCGCATGCCCTGCCGAATGACGTAAAGCTGGAACGCGACGCGGTGCCTTCACGCCCCAGCTTCGGCGCGCTGTTCCTCGAGTATCACAAACTGCTCGCCCGCTTCGCGCTCAACCTGTGGGACAGGTATGCGTAGCAACGCGGCGGACGTGATCCGCAGTCTGGCCTTCTATCTCGTGTTCTACGGCGGCAGCGTCGGCTACGTGCTGGGGTTCTGGCTGGCCGCGCGGTTTGGAGAACGGCCGGCGCGGGCGGTCGTGCGCGGGTGGTCGATGTTCCATCGCCGCTGCGCCCGCTGGCTGCTGGGCATCCGCGTCGTCGTCGAAGGCGAAATGCCGAACGAGGGCGTGCTGGTGGCGGTCAAGCACGAGAGTTTCTTCGAGGCGATCGATGCGCCGGCGCAAATGGACTGGCCGGCGCCGTTCCCCAAGGGCGAGCTGGCGCGCATTCCCGGTTGGGGCTGGGCGGCCAGGCGCTATGGCGTGGTCGTGGTCGAGCGCGACCAGGGCGCGAAGGCCCTGCGCCAGATGGTCGCGGCATCGCGGCGCTTCGCGGCGTTGGGCCGTCCCCTGGTGATCTTCCCCGAAGGCACGCGCATACCCCACGGGCAGCGGGCCAGATTGCAGTCCGGCTTTGCCGGGCTGTACAAGTTGCTGGGCATGCCGGTGGTGCCGGTGGCGGTAGACAGCGGCCAGCTCTATCATCGCCGCTGGAAGAAGCCGGGCGTCATCACGCTGCGGGTGGGCGAGCGGATCGAGCCAGGCCTGCCACGCGCGGAACTGGAAGCGCGGGTGACCGAGGCGATCAACGCGCTGAATCCGTGATAGGCGGCTCCGGTCCTCCCCCTTCAGGAGAGGGCGGAAGTCGTGCCTCAGCCTCTTGCCCCGCCATTCTCGTGGTCGGTGCGGCCGAAGTCCGGGCGGGAATCGTCCTGGCCTTCCTCGATGATCGAGCGGCGGATCGCGCGGGTGCGGGCGAAGTGGTCGAACAGGGTATCGCTGTCGCCCACGCGGATCGCGCGTTGCAACGCCGTCAGGTCTTCGGTGAAGCGCTGGAGCATCGTCAGCACCGCGTCCCTGTTGGTGAGGAACACATCGCGCCACATCGTCGGATCGGACGCGGCGATGCGGGTGAAGTCGCGAAAGCCGCCGGCCGAGTACTTGATGACTTCGCTCTGCGTCACGTCCTCGAGGTCGGAGGCGGTGCCGACGATGGTATAGGCGATGAGGTGCGGCAGATGGCTGGTGACCGCGAGCACCAGGTCATGGTGCCGCGCGTCCATGATCTCGACATTGGCGCCCAGCGCTTCCCAGAACGCGACGAGTTCGGAGAGCTTCACGAGGTCCGTCTGTTCGGGCGGCGTGACGATGCACCAGCGATTGCGGAACAGGTGGGCGAAGCCCGCGTCGGGGCCGGAGTTCTCGGTGCCGGCGACCGGATGTGCGGGGATCACGGTATGATCGGGCAGCGCCTCGCGCAGGGCGGCGGCGATGGACTGCTTGCACGAGCCGACATCGCTGACGAGCGCGCCGGAAGGAATGGCCCCGCGCACTTCGGCGGCGGCCTCGCCCATGACGCCCGGCGGTACGCAGAAGATCACGAGGTCGGCCTGGCTCACGGCCTCCGCCGCCGTCCCGCAAACCTGATGGACGAGGCCGCGCTCGGCGGCGCGCGTGCGGGTGGCGGGATCGAGATCGTAACCGGTGGTGCGGGTGCCGGGCAGGAATTCCTGCACGGCAAGGCCGATGGAACCGCCCTGCAGCCCGAGGCCGATGATCGCGACGGTGCCCAGGCTCATCGCGCCGCCTCCGCCATCTCGCGCAGGGCTGCCGCGATGGCGTCCATGTCGCGGCGGTGACCGATGGTGATGCGCAGGGCCTGCGGCAGGCCCTGTCCCGGCAGCCAGCGCACGATGTAGCCGCGCTCGGCCAGCCCCTCGTAAGCGGCCTCGGCCGTCAGCGGGCCCTCGAACAGGACGAGGAGGAAATTCGCCTCGCTGGGAATGGCGCGCAGTCCGTCGTTGCCCAGCGCTTCGATCTTGCCGGCAAAGCGGGCGCGTTCCTCGCGGTTGTGCAGGCGCGTGCGGTCGACGAAGGCCTGATCCCCCACCGCCGCCAGCGCGGTTGCCTGCGCGCTGTTGCTCAGGTTGAAGGGCCCGCGGATGCGGTTGAGGACCTCGATCACCTTGGTCGATCCGGTCGCCCAGCCGACCCGTTCGCCCGCAAGGCCATAAGCCTTGGAGAAGGTGCGCGTCACCAGCACGTTGGCCGATGAAGCCGCGAGCGAGAGGGCGCCATCGTCGTCCTCCGGCGCGACATATTCGGCATAGGCCTGGTCGATCACCAGCAACACGTGGGAAGGAAGCGCGGCATGGAGCCGTGCGATCTCGCCCTTTGGCAGGAAGCTGCCGGTGGGATTGTTGGGATTGGCGACGAAGATCACTTTCGTTCGCGCGTTGACCAGCGCCAGCAGCGCGGCGACGTCAGTCCCGTAGTCGTCATCGGGCGCGACAATCGGCGTCGCGCCGCATCGCCGGGCGACGATGTCGTAGAGCGAAAAGCCGTAGCGGACATAGAGCACCTCGTCGCCCGGACCGGCGTAGGCGCTGGCGGCGACGCTCAGCAGTTCGCCCGAACCGGTGCCGCACAGGATGCGCGCCGGATCGATCCCGTGCAGCTTGCCCAGCGCCGCGCGCAGCGCATTGCTGTCGGGGTCGGGATAGAGCGAAGGCACCACGGCATCCGCGCGCGCCGCCAGCGCCGCCTCGCTGGTGCCAAGCGGGTTTTCATTGGCTGACAGCTTGATAAGCGGCCGCCCGTCCTTGCCCTCAAAGTCACTGGCGGACTTGCCCGGAACATAGGCATGGATCGCCTCGATCCACGGCTTGGGCTGGGGGGCTTGCGAACGGGTCTCTGTCTCGGTCATAACGCGCGCGCCTTTAACCCAGCGAGGGGCCGATTGACAGCCTGTGATTGACACATGCGGGGCGCTCCCCCACTTGGCGGTTCACTATGGCCACGGCCCGCAACATCGATACGAGCAAGGTGCTCGAACTGGCAGAGCCGCTCCCGCTCGACAGCGGGCGGAGCCTGGAGGGCGTGCGCATCGCCTACGAGGCCCACGGCACGCTCTCGCCCGCAAGGGACAACGCGATCCTCATCGCCCATGCGCTGACCGGCGACCAGCACGTCATGTCCGATCATCCCAAGACCGGCAAGCCGGGCTGGTGGGTGCGCATGGTGGGGCCGGGCAAGCCGATCGACACGGACAGGTTCTACGTCATCTGCGCCAATGTCATCGGCTCGTGCATGGGCTCGACCGGCCCGGCGAGTCTCGCGCCCGATGGCGCGCCTTACGGCATGCGCTTTCCGGTCATCACCATCCGCGACATGGTGCGCGGCCACATCGCCCTGCTCGACGCGCTGGGCATAGAAAGCCTGCACGCCGTTGTCGGCGGATCGATGGGCGGGATGCAGGCGCTTTCGCTGGCGGCCAACTTCTCCGACCGGACGCGCGCCGCGCTGGTGATTGCCTCGACCGCGCGCCACTCGGCGCAGAACATCGCGTTCCACGAAGTCGGGCGTCAGGCGATCATGGCCGATCCGGCCTGGCGCGAGGGCGATTATTACGCGGCCAAGGTAGACGGGGGCAAGGGGCCGGAAAAGGGCCTCTCGGTCGCGCGCATGGCGGCGCATATCACCTATCTTTCCGAAGCGGGGCTGACGGACAAGTTCGGCCGCCGGTTGCAGGACCGCGCCGAAAAGACCTTCGGCTTCGACGCCGATTTCCAGGTGGAGTCCTACCTGCGCTATCAGGGTCTTTCGTTCACGGACCGGTTCGATGCCAACTCCTACCTCTACATCACCCGCGCCATGGACTATTTCGATCTGGCCGAGGAGCACGGCGGCCTGCTGGCCAATGCCTTCGCCGGGTCGATGGCGCGCTACTGCCTCGTCAGCTTCGATACCGACTGGCTCTATCCCACCGCCGAATCGCGCAACGTGGTCCACGCGCTCAATGCGGCCGGTCTGCCGGTGAGCTTCGTCGAGCTGTCCGCCCCGTATGGGCACGACTCGTTCCTGCTCGACGTGCCAGCGCTCGACCGCGTCGTCGAAGGGTTCCTCAAGCAGTGAGCCCGGCGATGAGCAAGCTGCGTCCCGACCTTGCGGTGATCGCCGTCAATGTCGCGCCCGGATCGAGCGTGCTCGACGTCGGCTGCGGCGACGGCACGCTGCTTGCCGCCCTGCGCGACGAAAAGCAGTGCGACGCGCGCGGCATGGAACTCGATTCCGCCAACGTCGGCGAATGCGTCGCCCGGGGGCTCTCGGTGATCCAGGGCGATGCGGACAAGGACCTGGCCTTCTACCCGGACAAGTCGGTCGACTACGCGATCCTCAGCCAGACCCTGCAGACGACGATGCGGCCCGACATGGCGCTGGAGCAACTGCTGCGCATCGGCCGCAAGGCCTTCGTCAGCTTTCCCAACTTCGCGCACTGGCGCGTGCGCCTCTCGTTGCTGTGGGGCGGCCGCATGCCGGTGACGCGCCTGCTGCCGGTGGCGTGGTACGAGACGCCCAACATCCACCACCTCACCATCGATGACTTCCGCGCGCTGGTGAAGGAGCGGGGGATCGCGGTGGAAGGGTGCTGGTTCCTCTCGGGCGATACGCGGTGCAGCCCGGCCGCTGCGAACTTCCGCGCGGAACACGCGGTGTTCCTGCTGTCGCGGGGGTAAACGCGGCAGGCGTCATCCCGGACCGGGCTATCGCCCGGAAGAGGCGGGCTCTTCGTGTCCGTTCGCGCCCAGCACGCTGAAATCCTGGGATTTCACTCCGGCCCCGGCCTTCGCGAAACCTTCCGCCGCCAGACCGCGCTTGAGCAGTTCGCGCACTGCCGCCGCGCGCGTCGGCATCCTTCGCGCAAAGCGCCAGTCGTCGATGGCTTGCAGTTCGCCCTCCGAGACCATGATCTGCAAGCGTTGTTCGCGCGTCCGCTCGGCCAAGGCAGATTCCTCCGTGCTCGATCTTGGTGCGTGTTCCAAAATAGGAGATGACGCGGAGTGTGTAAATAGGTGTGCCTGCGTTTCTTGGGGCACTTACTCATTTGTCTGATAGTGTCTGTTTGGATCCATATTATTTGAACTGTTGCAGATAGTATATTGATAGTTGTGCCGCATTGTATTATATGATGCCTTTGTCACTCAAAATTATGGAGCAGCGGCAATGCCTCTTTTTTTACTTGTGCTGGAGGAAGATGGACGAGGCGAGCCCAAGAAGATAGAGTTCATCTCCGAAGACCCGTCCCAGGCTTTCGAAATCCTGAAGCAGGAGCAGAGCGGCAGAGCGGCCGTGCTCTGGCAGGAAGGTAAGCGCCTCGGAACCTTGCAGCGCACCAAGGCGGGCGTCTGGGAACTCGCACATTGAATCGCGTGCCTTTCCGCGTCTCTACCCGCCTTCGGGGCGGCCTGTATGTCGATGAGTCAAATTGACATGACGAACCATATAGGTTGCAAACCGCGGCCGCCGGTTACCACCCGGCATCACGGCGGGTGCGGGGAGCGCAAGGCCTTCGCTCATATGTTACCCGCACATGCGGCCGGCGTCCCCGGACGGGCGCGTCCGGTTCGCTGCGAGGCCATTTGCTCAGGGCCCTGGTAAGGCCCACTGGCCGGTGTGGACGAACGAGCCCCCTTCCGCCGGTGCCTCGCAGCCGGGCTGTGCCGATGGACCTTGCGCGGTTCCCCCACCGGCCACTCGCCACAAGGAACCCGTAGCCCCGCCCGCGCAGGAACTCCGCCTGCCGAGGCCAACCCCCGCGCCGGCCGCACCGTCCGCCGTGCCCGAACCCTCCCCCGGCGTTATCCCGCATTCGCCAGCGGGCGATCAGTCGCGTCCGTTGCCCCTCCGTCAACTCCAGCTCGGGGAGGAACTGACGGGGCATTCCCAATTCCTCCCCGAGCTTGTCTCGGGGAGGGGGACCGCCGCCGCAGGCGGTGGTGGAGGGGGTCTGCGTCCCCCAGCAGGGCGTTGCGTTCGGGCGAGAGCCCCCTCCACCATCCTTCGGATGGTCCCCCTCCCCGCAAGCGGGGAGGAATGGGCCCGATGGACACCTGTCAACTTCCCATGCTATATGTGATTCACATAGTTCACGCGGCATGGAGTTCGAGGCGAAGCAATGCGAGCGAACAAAGAGACTACGATCGCCATTCCGGCTGACCCGAACGATCCGGAGGACTTCGATGTCACCGAGGCGGCGCTCGAACGCGGGCTGATGGGCCGCCGCGTCCGCAAGCTGCGCAACCGGCTGGGCATGACGCAGAAGGAATTCGCGAACGTGTTCGGCATCCCGGCTAACAGCATCCGGCAGTACGAGATCGGCCGCTACATGCCGCCGCCCGCCGTGCGCGCCTACCTCAAGGTGATCGAGGCGGAGCCGGAGATGGTCAGGCGGGTGATGGCGGGGTAGGTTCCTGCCGCTCCGGAGGCTAAGATGAACTCAGCCTCCGTTCGTGTCGAGCGAAGTCGAGACACGCAAGCGCCTCGCCTATGTGTCTCGACTTCGCTCGACACGAACGGGGAAGTGTAGGGCTGCGCGCTTCTACTTTTCGCAACGCTCCCGCATCACCGCGCCCCCAGGTCCCCCTTGCCGACGGTTCCGCTCGCCAACTCCAGCATCCGGTCGAGGCTCTTCTTTGCCGCGAGCCGCAGGCCTTCCTCGATCTCGATGCGCGGCTGCAGGTCGCGCAGCGCCAGATAGAGCTTCTCCAGCGTGTTGAGCGCCATGTAGGGGCAGATGTTGCAGGCGCAGTTGCCGTCCGCGCCGGGGGCGCCGATGAAGGTCTTGCCGGGCAGCGCCTTTTCCATCTGGTGGATGATGTGCGGCTCGGTGGCGACGATCAGCGTCTCGCCTTCGAACTCCTGCGCGAACTTCAGGATGCCGCTGGTCGATCCGACATAATCGGCATGGTCGATGATGTGCGGCGGGCATTCCGGGTGCGCGGCGATCGGGGCGCCGGGGTGCAGGGCCTTGAGCTTGAGCAGCTCGGTCTCGCTGAAGGCCTCGTGGACAATGCACACGCCGGGCCAGAGCAGCATCTCGCGGTTGAACTTGCGGGAGAGGTAGCCGCCCAGGTGCCGGTCGGGGCCGAAGATGATCTTCTGGTCCTTCGGTATCTGCTGGAGGATCGTCTCGGCGCTGGAACTGGTGACGATCACGTCGGAGAGCGCCTTAACCTCGGTCGAGCAGTTGATGTAGGTGAGCGCGATGTGATCGGGGTGCGCCTCGCGGAAGGCCTTGAACTTTTCCGGGGGGCAGGAATCTTCGAGGCTGCAGCCGGCCTCGAGATCGGGCAGGACGACGATCTTCTCGGGGCTGAGGATCTTGGCGGTATCGGCCATGAACTTGACGCCGCAGAAGGCGATGACGTCGGCATCGGTCGCGGCGGCCTTGCGGCTGAGTTCGAGGCTGTCGCCCACATAGTCCGCCAGGTCCTGGATTTCAGGCTTCTGGTAGTAGTGGGCCAGGATGACGGCGTTGCGCTCCTTGCGCAGCCGCTCGATCTCGGCGCGGATGTCGATGCCTGACAGATCGGCGGACATTACGGTCATGGTATGCTTTTCCCTTTGATTTCCGGTCCGGTCTTTCACGCCGGATACGCAGGCTATCTAGGGATTGAAAGGCCGCCTCCCAAGGGAAAATGCGATTGTCAGCCGCCGGCGATCCGCGCCGCGAGCGAGACGGTGAAGGGCGCGCGGCCCAGCAGCTCGAACAGGGCATGGTATCCGGCCACCACCGCCATGGCGATTATCGTGACGCGATGGACATGGCCGAAGGTCGCCCTGTCGTGGCGGGCAACCAGGACCAGCGTGCCGAGCTGGATGAGCATGCCCACCGTCTCGCCCCAGGGGCCGAGCAGGGGCATCGGCAGGAGGCGGCCGTATGCGGGTTCCATCAGCAGGACGTTGGCCCCGACCATGAAACGCCGATGCGCCTGGGTGTCGCGGCGATGCACGATCGCGGCCGCAACCATTCCGGCAAAGGCGGCAAGGCCGATGTGCGTCAGGGCGAGGAAATAGGCTGGCGTGAAGAAAGGCGGCACATGCGCGGTGCGGATCGCCATTATGGAAGAAAAACTGCCGAGAGCGACGACCGCTGCCGCAAGGACCAGCCCGATCCGGCCAAGCCGCCGGTGCTGGGCGAGCGCATTGCGCTTCACTAGCGTCGGCTGGATCACGAAAAGCGCGAGCCAGGCCACCATGACGAGGGCGTGGACATGGATCCAGATCGGCACCGCGGGAATGTCGACGAAGCCGCGCGCGGCCCATTGGAAGAAGCCCAAAAGAATGAAAATGGCGATGCCAAGCGCGATCTTCTGCCAGAACGAAAGCGCGCCTGCGCGCGCGCCCGCAATGCTTGCCATGTATTCCCCCGCATTTGTTCTGTTTTGCGGGTTGCAGTAATACAGGATTTACTTTGCCGGCGCCAGAAGAACTGCAGTCACGCGGAAAGCAGCCACCGGTCTTCGGAATGCGCTACAACACCACGTTTTTCCAGGTCGATCAGGTGGGCGAGCACGGACCGGCCGGCCGCCGGCCAGAGGCGCTGGTCCACGCCCTTGTACATGTGCGGGACCATGTCGGCGATGCCATGGCGGCCCGCCTCGATCTGGCGCAGGATCTGCTTTTCGCGGCTGCGGCGGTGGCCGATCATTCCCCGGACGAGTTGCCGGGGCTTTTCCACCGCCGGGCCATGGGCGGGGAAATAGACGGTGTCCTGCTCACGCGCATAGAGCTTGGCGAGGCTTGCCATGTAGGCGGTCATGTCGCCGTCGGGGGGCGAGACCACGCTGGTCGACCAGCCCATGACGTGATCGCCCGTGAACAGCGCGCCGGTTTCGGGCAGGGCAAAGCAGAGGTGATTGGACGTGTGTCCCGGCGTCGCGACGGCCGCCAGCGTCCAGCCGTCGCCCGAGACGATCTCGCCATCCTCCAGCACGCGGTGCGGGCGGTAATCGGGATCGAAAGCGGCATCGGCGCGCGGGCCGTCATCCTCCAGCGTGAGCGGTGCGCAGCCGATGACCGGCGCGTCGGTGCGCGCCGCGAGCGGGCCGGCCGCCGGGGAGTGGTCGCGATGGGTGTGGGTGCACAGGATCGCGGCGAGGGTCGCATCGCCGATCGCTTCGACCAGCGCGTCGAGATGCTCGGCCTCGTTGGGGCCGGGATCGATCACGGCGACGTCGCGGCCGGCGCCAACGATGTAGGTCTGGGTGCCGGTATAGGTGAAGGGCGAAGGATTGCGCGCAAGGACGCGCCGCACCAGCGGGCCGACCTGCTCGGCCACGGCATAGGATCGTTCGATCTGGGTCAGCGCGTCCATGGCGCCGATATGGGGTCTTGCAGCGCGGCTGTCGAGTATTGCGGCGCGGGCGTTCCGCAAGCCGCGCATCTGCGCTAGCTAAACGTCGGGGCAGGCATGAGAAAGGTGTTTCATGGCAAGCGAAGCTGAACTGATCCTCGTTATCGATGCGGGCACGACGTCCACGCGGGCCATGGTCTTCGCGCTGGACGGAACCATGCGCGCCATGGCGCAGCGGCCACTGACGCAGCACTATCCGCGGGGCGGCTGGGTCGAGCACGATGCGGAGGAGATCTGGAGCGCCGCTCTTACCTGCGCGCGGCAGGCGGCGGCGCAGGTCGGCGGGGCGGACCGGATCGCCGCGATCGGCATTACCAACCAGCGCGAGACGGTGGTGGCCTGGGATCGGCAAAGTGGCGCGCCGCTCGCCCGCGCGATCGTCTGGCAGGACCGGCGCACGGCGGGCGTCTGCGATGCCTTGCGCGCGGCCGGGCACGAAGGGCGCGTCCAGGAAAGGACCGGGCTGCTCATCGATCCCTACTTCTCGGCCACCAAGATGCGCTGGCTGCTCGACAATGTACCCGAAGTGCGCGGGGCGGCCGAGGCGGGTAGGCTGGCGCTGGGGACCGTGGAGTCCTGGCTGCTCTACAATCTGACCGGCGGTGCGTTCGTGTCCGATGCCACCAATGCCAGCCGCACCAGCCTGCTGCCGCTGACATCGGGGCAGTGGGATGAGGAACTGTGCGAGCTTTTCGGCGTGCCCCTTGCGGCGCTGCCGCAGCTTGGCGACAACGCCGGCCCGCTCGGCACCGCGCTGTCCGAATGGCTGGGGGCGCCGGTCCCGGTCACCGGCCTCGCCGGCGACCAGCAGGCCGCGACGATCGGCCAGACCTGCTTTGCGCCCGGCGAGACCAAGGCGACATACGGCACCGGCGCCTTCGTGCTCGCCAACATGGGCGCCGCCGTACCGCGCTCGGCGCACCGGCTGGTGGCGACCGTGCTGTGGCAGCTTGGCGGCGAGCGTTGCTATGCGCTGGAGGGCTCGGTCTTCGTGGCCGGAAGTCTGGTGCAGTGGCTGCGCGACAGCCTGGGGCTGATCGACGCGGCGGCGGAAACCGAGACGCTGGCCCGCTCCGTACCGGACAGCGGCGGCGTCGTCGTCGTGCCGGCGCTTTCGGGGCTGGGCGCGCCGCACTGGCGCGCCGACGCGCGGGCCAGCATCAGCGGCCTGTCCTTTGCCACCACCCGCGCCCACCTCGCGCGCGCCGCGCTCGAGGCGATGGCGATGCAGACGCGCGACCTTGCCGAGGCTTTCGCTGCGGACGGCGCTACCTGGACGACCCTGCGCGTCGATGGCGGCATGAGCGCGAACGACTGGATGGCGCAGGATCTCGCCGACGTGCTCGCGCTGCCGGTGGAGCGGCCCGAATTCATCGAGACGACCGCGCTGGGCGCGGGAATGCTGGCGGCGCTGGGGGCAGGGCT
The DNA here is from genome assembly GCF_014640675.1 of Novosphingobium endophyticum. GTDB lineage: Bacteria > Pseudomonadota > Alphaproteobacteria > Sphingomonadales > Sphingomonadaceae > Novosphingobium > Novosphingobium endophyticum. Next base: position 15,778 of record NZ_BMHK01000017.1, read on the forward strand.
CTTCGCGTCGCTCGAAGAGGCGGGCAGGGCGATGTCTGGCAGGCGCCGCCTGTTCGCGCCGGCCATGGATCAGGAGGTCCGCAACGAGCGTGTGCGCAACTGGCACCGCGCCCTGGCGAACGTCTAACCCGCCAGCCGCTGCTCGATGCGCTCGCGCAGGCGTTCGAGCGCGTTGGGCTGGGCCTCGTCGTCCAGGCGCAGGTTCCGGTCCAGTCGCAGAAGCCGGTCGTAGAAGCGGCGCGTGGTTTCCACGAGGTCCGCGATGTCGGGATCGAGGCGGGCGAGCTGGTCCGGGTCGACCTGGCACATGTTCGGGGCGAGACGGCCGTGGCGGCGAAGCTGGTATTCGGTGATCTCGCCCAGGAAATAGGCGCGGTGGTTGAGCAGCCACGCAACGGCGTGCATCATGCGGGTCGTCGTGCGCAGGCCCTCGCTAGACAGGGCGACGCGTGAGAGGTCTTCGACGCCGGTTTTGTCGAACTGCATGGACAGGGTGAAGGCGCCCCGCACCTCGTCCGAGAGCGTGAGGGCCTCGATATAGAGAGCCTCGATGATGCGCGGGCTGATGACGACCGGTTCCGACATGGTCCGCGGATATTTATTAACTGCGAATCGCCAGCAACAGTGCAATTGTGAAAATCCACGACCCGTTTCAGGACTGTCCCCCGATGACACGGTTCATGGTTGAGCGGCGTTAACCATAAGTGCTTCGCGAAGTTGGAAAAATGCCTCTTTTCAGGCGATGATGTCGGGGATCAGGTAATCCTCGATCTGCGCGATCTGATCCTTGAGGGCGAGCTTGCGCTTCTTGAGACGCGCGATCTGCAGCTGGTCGGTCGAGCCGGCGGCCCCCAAGGCGTCGATCGCCGCGTCCAGATCGCGATGCTCGATCTTCAGGATTTCAAGGCGTTTGCGCAATTCCTCTTCGGTCACGCCGAAATTCCTTATATTATACAGCGTCTTGTAGGGCGGCGTGCTTGGCAATGCGGTGACGCTGCTCGACGCGCTCGACACGCGATTCACCGAATATGAGGCATTCTTGCTCTTCGCAAGGTGCCCTGAATGTGGTTGGATCACTTTGCGCCGCATCCCCGTGATGTCGAGTCGCCATTCGGGAAGCCCGGCGCGGATCCGCCCCCTCAAGAGGAGAACCGTCCATGGATAGTTCGCACGTCAGTGCCCTTCAGCTCAAGCATGCCGGTATCGAACGGCAACTCCATGACGAAATGACGCGGCCGAGACCTGATAACGCCGTGATCCAGTCCCTCAAGAAGCGAAAGCTCAGGCTCAAGGAGGAAATTGAGCGTTTTTGAGCGCCAATTCCGCGACGAGACAGCGATAAGTTCCAGATTTGGCTGAATTGACGCGCCGGCTGCGTTCCCAAAGCGCCCACTTTGGGGTAGTCCTAAAGCATGACCAGCGGAGCCGTCGAAGCAGCAAGGAACATCCTCACCCGCCTCCACGAGGTGATGGCCTCGCGCAGTAATGCGCAGGCCAAACTGAACAATGTGGTGGAAGTGATAGGCGAGTGCCTCGATAGCGAGGTCTGCTCGATCTACCTCCTGCGCGAGGGGATGCTGGAACTTTTCGCCACGCGCGGCCTTGCCCAGGAAGCCGTCCATGTCACGCGCATGGCGGTGGGTGAGGGTCTCGTCGGCACGATCGCCGGCAATATCGAGACCCTCAACCTGGCCGAGGCGACGGCGCACCCGGACTTTTCCTATCGCCCGGAAACGGGCGAGGAAAAGTTCCACTCGTTCGCCGGCGTGCCGATCGTGCGACGCGAACGCGCCGTGGGCGTGCTCTGCGTCCAGCACGTCGATCCGCGCCGATACGAGGAAGTCGAGATCGAGGCGCTGCAGACCGTGGCGATGGTGCTTTCGGAACTCATCACCAACGCCGGCCTTATCGACGAGGTGGAGTCGCAGGCCTTCGGCTCCGGCAACAATGGTTCCGAGCAGCTTCACGGCCTCACGCTGGTCAAGGGTCTGGCATCGGGAGCCGCGGTCTTCCACCAGCCGCGCGTGACGATCGAGCACGTCGTCGCCGAGGACACCGAGGCCGAGCGCCAGCGCGTCATCCTCGCGTTCGAGAAGATGCGCGAGCAGATCGACCGCATGGCCGGTCAGGCCGAATTCGGTACGGGCGGCGAGCACGATGAGGTCCTCGAGACCTACCGCATGTTCGCCTATGACGAAGGCTGGACCCGCCGGATCAACGAAGCGATCGATTCCGGCCTTACGGCCGAGGCGGCCATCGAGCGCGTGCAGCAGCGCACCCGCATGCGCATGCGCCAGATCGACGACCCGCTGCTGGCCGACCGCATGCATGACCTGGAGGATCTGGCGAACCGCCTGCTGCGGATCGTTTCGGGGCAGATCGGTACGGCAGCCAGCGTAGGCCTGCGGAACGACGCGATCCTGATCGCGCGCAACCTGGGGCCTGCCGAACTGCTCGAATACGACCGGCGGCGGCTGAAAGGCGTGATCCTCGAGGAAGGTTCGCTTACCAGCCATGTGGTGATCGTCGCGCGGGCCATGGGCGTTCCCGTGCTGGGCCGGATTCGTGGTTTGCGCGGCGTCGTGCGCGAAGGCGACTTCCTGCTGCTGGACGCCGATCAGGCGACCGCGACAGTGCGCCCCTCGGCGGGCATGATCGAGGCTTTCGAGGCGCGCTTCGCCAAGAGCCGCGAGCGCCAGGCCGTCTATGCTGCGCTTCGCGACGTCGAGCCGGTGTCGCGAGACGGCGTGCGGGTGAAGGTGATGATCAACGCGGGGCTGCGTGAGGACATGGCCAACCTCAGCCTGACCGGCGCCGACGGCATCGGCCTGTTCCGCACCGAGTTCCAGTTCCTCGTCTCGGCGACGCTGCCGCAGCGCGAACGCCAGACCCGCCTCTATCGCGACGTGCTGGAGGCTGCCGGCGACAAGCCGGTGATGTTCCGCACCGTCGATATCGGCGGGGACAAGATTCTGCCCTACCTGCGTCACGACGACGGGGAAGGGGAGGAGAACCCGGCGATGGGCTGGCGCGCCCTGCGCGTCGCTCTGGAGCGCGATGGCCTGCTCAAGGTCCAGGCGCGCGCGTTGCTCGAAGCGGGGGGCGGGCGCACGCTCAATGTCATGTTCCCGATGGTCGCGGAGCCCTGGGAGTTCGATGCGGCCAAGGCGGTGTTCGACGGGCAGCTCGCTTATCTGCGATCGCAGAAGAAGCTGCTGCCCGAGGCGATCCGTTACGGCGTCATGCTGGAAGTGCCGTCCCTGGCCGAACAGCTCGATCTGTTGGCGCCGAAGATCTCGTTTCTCTCCATCGGCACCAACGACCTGACGCAGTTCCTGTTTGCCGCCGACCGCGCGAATCCGAAGCTGGCGGAACGCTACGACTGGTTGAGCCCCGCGATCCTGCGGTTCCTGCGCCGCGCCGTGCGCGGCGTCGAGGGGAGCAATGTCGATATCGGTGTCTGCGGGGAGATGGGCGGCCGCAGGCTGGAAGCGCTGGCGCTTCTCGGGCTGGGCATCACCCGGCTTTCGATCACCCCTGCCGCGGTGGGACCGATCAAGGAGCTGATCGGCCGGGTCGATCTGCGCGCGATCCGCGAAGCCATGGATGGATGGCTGGACTCGCCTCCGGAGAACATGCGCGCGACACTGGCCAATTGGGCGGTGGAACGTGGGATTCTCGTGGATTGACATCGGTCTGCGGCAGGCAGAGGATGCCTGCTGAGCCTGGGGGCTGATCCGCCGCACGGAATCCGAAACATTGGCCCTTGATGCTGATTGTCGCTAGGGATTCAAGTAGTTAGGCAGGTCAGATCTGGATCGTAACACCTAATTCCTTTCGGGAGTGGAATGGAAGACGTCGAAAGCCAGGGCACGGAACAGTCATCGCTATCGGTAGGCGGCAGGTTGCGTGCAGCGCGCGAGGCTGCGGGGTTGAGCCGGAGCGACATCGCCTCGAAGACCAAGGTTGCAGAACGCCACCTCCTCGCCATCGAGGAGGATCGCTTCGGCGACCTTGCCGCGCGGACTTACGCCGTGGGTTTTTCCCGTACTTATGCGCGGGCGGTGGGCCTTGATGAGGCGGATGTCGCCGAACAGGTCCGCAGGCATCTCGATGCCGAAGCGGATATCCACGCCAGCCTCGTCGAACCGAGCTTCGAACCCGGAGACCCCGCGCGCGTCCCGCCGGTCCGGCTGGCGTGGGTCGCCGCTGCCGGTGTCGTCGTCGTCATCGGGCTGCTGCTGGCGTTCTGGGGCAGCTTTTTCTCGCCCGAGGGCGAATTACCCGATCTGATCGCCGAAAAACCGGCGGTTCAGGAAAGCGCCGCGCCGGCCCCTGCCGTGACAGCGAGCCAGGTCGCGGCGAACGACGGCCCGGTGGTAATGACCGCGACCAGCGACCGCGTATGGGTCAAGGTCACCGATGCGAGCGGCAAGCAGCTGATGCAGAAGGAACTCGCCGAGGGCGAAAGCTGGACGGTGCCGCAGGACGCCGAAGGTCCGCAGCTTCGCACCGGGCGGCCGGATGCGCTGCGGCTCACCGTCGGCGGCAGGCAGGTCCCGCCGCTGGCCGACCGGCCGATGACGATATCCGGGATCTCGCTCGCCGTCGCCGATGTGCTTGCGCGCGGTACGGCGACGCAGGCGGCGCCTTCTCCCCAGACATCGCCTCGTCCCGCCGTGGAACCGGCGCGCGCGGTGGCTCCCGCCACCCTGTCCGATCCGCCGGAGCCGAGGCCCGCGCCCGTCGGACCGGCGCCCGTTGCCTCGCCGCGTCCGGCAGCGACCGCCGCGCCCGCGCCGCGCCCGACTTCCGCCGCGCCCCCGGAAGGTTCGGCCGAGAGCCCGGCGCCACGTTCCGGCGCCATGCGCACCGCGCCGGCCACTGTCGTTCCGGTCGCGGAGACGCCGCCGACACTTTCTCCCACGCCGAGCCCAAGGCCGACCTTGCAGCCGGTTTCCACGGTTTCCGAATAGCACTGCCTCGACACGCGGGGGCTGTTGCGGCAAACATTTTGCCTGCTGCACGTGGTTAATCCGGGGTACGGCCCGCAGTGCGGCGATTTGGGGGCGAAGGTCATGGGGCGAGCGTGTCCCGACACGGAGAGTACTTGGCAATGAAAGGTTCAATTGGCGCGGAGCGGCGGGTGCGTTTTGCGGGTGTACGCCTGTTGGCGACATGCGCCGCCGCTTCGCTGCTCGTATGCGGGGCGATCCCCACACAGGCGCAGGATTCAACGGAAGGCCGCCTGAAGAAGGTCGAAGCCGAAGTCCGCGCCTTGCAGCGCAAGGTCTTCCCGGGCGGTGACGGCACATTCTTCGAGCCGCAGATCGCGCCGCCGGCACCGACCGCTGGCACGGGCCCGCAGGCGCCGACCACGACACCGCTCACCGACCTGCTCGGCCGCATGGACGCCGTAGAGGCGCAGATGAACCGGCTGACCGCGCAGATCGAGCAGAACACCAATCGCATCAACCAGCTAGAAGCCAGGCTGGGCAGTGGCGCTGCCGGCCCGGTCGTGGACGGCGCGGCGCCGGCCGCGAGCGCGCCTCCGCCGGTTTCTGCGTCGCAGTCCAACCTTTCGGCGATGAGCGGCGGGAGCTCCGCCGTCCAGCCCGCCTCGGTGACCACCACGACCAAGGCGCCCGCAGCCGTGCCTTCGGCGTCGCGACTTCAGGCTGTGCAGGCGATCGTCAAGCCGCAGACCGGCGATCCGGGCGATGACGAGTACAGCTATGGCTACCGCCTGTGGGAGGCGAAGTTCTATCCCGAAGCGGAGCAGCAGTTGAAGCTCTTCCTGGAGAAATACCCGAAGCACGGCCGCGCCAGCTGGGGCCGCAACCTGCTCGGCCGTGCCTACCTGGACGAGGGCAACCCGCTTGAGGCGGCGAAATGGTTCGTGCAGAACTATCAGGCCGACAAGAACGCTGATCGCGCTCCGGACAGTCTGCTCTACCTCGCCGTCTCGATGAAGCAGTTGAAGGACACCAAGCGCGCCTGCATCGCGCTGGCCGAATTCAGCCAGACTTACGCGGCGGAAGCGGCGGGGCGTCTGAAGAGCCTCTACGATTCCACGCGCAATGGGCTCACCTGCAACTGACGAGCCCCCGGGCGACGTGACGCCGGCCGCCGAGCGCGTGGCCCGCTTCCGCGAGGGGGTGGCGGCGCTCTGGCCGGACGCGATCGACGATGAACGGGCGAAACTGGGGCTGGCCGTGTCGGGCGGCCCGGACAGTACGGCGCTGCTCCTGCTTGCCGCCGCCGCGCTGCCGGGGCGGGTCGAGGCGGCGACCGTCGATCATGGGCTGAGACCGGAGAGCGCGCGGGAAGCCGCCGATGTCGCCGCGCTCTGCGCGCGCATGGGCATTCCGCACGCCGTCCTGCGCGTCGAAGTCGCGCCGGGTAATGTTCAGGCCGAGGCTCGCGCCGCGCGCTACGCGGCGATGGCCGGATGGATCGAGGAGCGCAAGCTGGCCGCGCTGGCGACGGCGCATCATGCCGACGATCAGGCGGAGACGCTGCTGATGCGCCTCAACCGCGCGAGCGGCGTTGCGGGGCTGGCCGGCGCGCGCGGTCGCGGACAAGTGCCGGGCACCGATATCCCGCTGCTGCGCCCGGTACTCGGCTGGCGCCGCGACGAACTGGCCGGCGTGGTCGCGGCGGCGGGGATCGTGCCTGCGGACGATCCCAGCAACGTCGACGACAAGTATGACCGGGTACGCATCCGCAAGGCGCTGGCGGACGCCGACTGGCTGGATGTCGCCGCCATTGCCCGCAGCGCCGAATATATCGCCGAAGCCGACGCCGCGCTCGACTGGATGGCGGCGCTCGAATGGCGCTCGTGCGTGAAGAAGGAGCCGATGGGGCTGGGCTATCGGCCGCAGGGCCCGCGCGTCGTGGTGCTACGGGTGGTCGCCCGGATCGTGCGCGAACTCGGCGGCGCCGAACCGCGCGGCGGCGGCGTGGCGCGCCTGCTCGATGCGCTGACGCAAGGAAGGCCCGCTTCGATCGGGGACCTGATCGTGCGTCCCAATGCCGGGCGCTGGAGTTTCAGCAAGGCGCCGGTTCGCGCGGCGAAGCGGAAGACGTGAAGCGCGGCGGAGTCAGGTGCCGGTAAGCTTGTCTCCCATGCCGATCTGCTTGCCGCGCGTGATGTAGACCTTGTCGCCGAGGCTGGTGGTTTTGAACAGCCGGGCAGCGAAGGGTTCGGGCATGCCGATGCAGCCGTGGCTGGCGTAGCCGAGTTCGACCTTGGAGCCGTGCAGGGTAATGCCGTCGTCGGTCAGCCGCTGCATGTAGGGCATCGGTGCGCCTGTGTAGATGTTCGAGACATGGTCGCGTTTTTTCTGCGTGATCGGGAACACGCCCAGCGGCGTCGGCTTTTCCTCGGTCCCCAGCAGAACGGCGGTGGCGCCGATTTCGTATCCGTTCCGGAACACCGACAGCACGCGAGCGTCCAGATCGACGGTGACGACGATCGGGCCATCGGGCACATTCTCGTCGTTCCAGTGCCACTCGCCGTACTTGATCGGCCCGTCGATCGGCAGGATACGCTTGATGATGAAAGGTTCATCGGCCTTGTCCGGGGTCGGCGCGGGTGCCGGTGCCGGTTCGGCAGCCGTTTCCATCGCCGGTGCCTTGTCGTTCACCGCCACGTCGTTCACCGCCACTTCGCTGGTGGCCGGCGCACCGTTCCGGGCCGTCTGCGGTGAGGTCGCGAGCACGAGGACGCCTGCAATGACAGCCAAGGCCAGCAAGCCCGAGGCGAGGAAGAGAGGTCCTTTCACTGCGATCCTTGTCCTTTGAATCGGCGCATGTTCGCTGCCCGATCATTACTCATGTGAAGGTAAAGAGCGAGTCGACCCAGGGTACGTGTACCGCGGTTGGACTGGCCGTGCTGAAAAGTTAACAGGTCGGTCCGGCTTTAGGACGCGGCCGGGTCCGAAATTCCGCGTACCGGCAAAAATGCATCGCCAGAGCGTTGCAATCGTGTGAGCTTTGACTAGGACGGGCGTTTGACGGTGGACTTTTCCGGGCATCTTCCGGATCGGCCGCGCGGGCCGAGGCGGATCGCATATGCCGACCGGCAGGGTCTGCCCTGACGACTAAGGGGATTATCGATGAAGCTGCTGAAGTGGGCCGTGGGCGGTGCGGGTGCCGCGGGCGCCTACGCGATCTACAAGTATTCGATCGGTCGCAAGGCCAAGGGTGAGGATGTCTTCGTCACGCCCGAAAAGGCGGTCGAGAAAATCACCCAGGACAACAACCAGGCGGAGGCCGAAGCGCTCGCCAAGCCCCGACGCAAGCGGACGACGCGCGCCAAGGCGGCCGGGGACAAGCCCGCTTCGGAATAGGGCAAGGCGACAGGCCGTTCGTGCGCCGACGAGCAACGGCTCGCGGCGCCCCGCGCTTTTATCGGTCCTAACCCTCCCGCGGGCTTCTGTCGGTCGGGTGTGATGCGCCCGGGATCGCTCCACTTTCAGTCTGTACGTGCTTGATGCGCGCCCCTAGTGTGTTCAGTACTGACGCCGGGAGCTTCGCGCCAGTACAGAACCAGAAAAGGGGGGAGCGGATATGGCAATTGTGGACCATGTCGATTTTGCCGGCTTCATGGAGGGCGTGAAGCGCCGCAATCCTCACCAGCCCGAGTTCGTGCAGGCAGTCCAGGAAGTCGCCGAGGACATCTTCGACTTCATCGCCGACAAGGAAGAATACCACGAGCAGCAGATCCTGCGCCGCATTGCCGAGCCGGACCGGGTGGTTTCCTTTCGCGTGTGCTGGGAGGATGACAGTGGCTGCATCCGCGTCCAGCGCGGCTGGCGGGTGCAGAACAACAATGCCATCGGCCCTTACAAGGGCGGGCTGCGCTTTCATCCGAACGTCAGCGAGAGCGTGCTCAAGTTTCTGGCTTTCGAGCAGACCTTCAAGAACGCGCTGACGGGCCTGCCCATGGGCGGCGGCAAGGGGGGCGCCAACTTCAATCCCAAGGGCAAGTCGGTGCGTGAGATCATGCGCTTCTGCCAGTCCTTCATGACCGAACTCTATCGCCACATCGGCGCGGACGTGGACGTGCCGGCGGGGGACATCGGCGTCGGCGCGCGCGAGATCGGCTATATGTTCGGCCAGTACAAGCGCATCACCAACCATTTTACGGGCGTGCTGACGGGCAAGGGCCTCGAATACGGCGGTTCGCTGATCCGGCCCGAGGCGACCGGTTATGGCGCGGTCTATTTCATGGCCGAGATGCTGGCGAACCGCGGGCACGACCTTCAAGGCAAGACGGCGGTGATTTCCGGCTCGGGCAACGTCGCAACCCATGCCGCAGAGAAGATCGTGCACCTTGGCGGCAAGCCGGTCACGCTCTCGGATTCGGGTGGCTTCATCCACGACCCGGACGGTCTCACGCTTGAGAAGATCGAATGGGTCAAGCAACACAAGACCCACCGCCGGGGGCGCATCAGCGAATATGCCGATGAGTTCAAGGGCTCGACGTTTCACGAAGGCAAGACGCCTTGGAATGTCTCATGCGACGTGGCGCTGCCTTGTGCCACGCAGAACGAACTCGATGGCGAGGACGCCCGTGCGCTCGTCGCCAATGGCTGCATTGCCCTGTCGGAGGGCGCGAACATGCCCTGCAACCTCGAAGCGGTGCACGTTTTCAAGGACGCGCGGATCATGTTCGCGCCGGGCAAGGCGGCGAACGCGGGCGGGGTTGCCGTATCGGGCCTGGAAATGAGCCAGAATTCCTCCCGCCGTTCGTGGACCGAAGGGGAGCTGCAGCAGATGCTCAAGGACATCATGTCCGGCATCCACACACGCTGCCTGACGTACGGCGAGCGCGGCGGCGGCTATGTCGACTATGTGCGCGGCGCCAACATCGCGGGATTCAAGAAAGTGGCGGACGCCATGCTGGCATTCGGCGTCGTGTGACGCGGTTGGAGGAGCCATGTCCGGTACGGTGAAGTCGTCCGAAGCCGGGTCGGATGCGGGCGAGGCGTCGCCGGCCCAACTCTACGATGGCGGGACGTATTCCGCGCACGCTGTCCACATGGTGCGCACCGCCATGGCGAACCACGTCGCGCTCAGCCAGATGGCGGACCACAAGGCCAATATCCTGATGGGCGTGACGTTCCTCGTCTTCACGCTTTCCGTGACGGCCTTCGGCAGCGGGACGAGTCCGTTCGCGCTGCTGATCCTCGTACTCTCGGCCTTTGTCTCCGCGATGTTCGCGATGGCCGCGGTCATGCCCAAGACCACTCCGCCGAAGCTGTCCGGGGATGAGTACGACAACCTGCTGTTCTTCGGCGTTTTTACCGAGCTGGAGCAGGAGGATTTCGTCGACCGCGTGATGTCCCGGTCCGAAACCGACGGACGGGTGTTGAGCGCGATGCTGCGCGACATCTATCAGAACGGCGCGGTGCTCCGGCGCAAGAAATACCGCTATCTCTCATTCGCCTTCCGCGCTTTCCGGACTGGCCTTGTCCTGGCTTTCGTCGCTTTCGCGCTGGAGAACGGGGCCGAGTTTCTGGATTTTTCTAGCGCCCGCTGAACCCAAAATGCGAAGACGGAGCGTGTCCCGGCCCGGTCCTGCCAAGAATTTAATTCGGCAGGACTGCAAAATAGGGTCAACTACGTAGTTGCCTAAGGGTAATTCCTAAGGTTAATCAACTGTTACATGACCGTACTGACTGGAAAGGCGCCAAAGGGGTGGGTGGCCTCCGGTCGGAGTAAAACGGTCATGCAGTATAACCGGGGGTCGGCTTCGAATGTATCAAGAAAATTGTCATCTTTTTCTGGTTGACGACAATCAAAAAAGAAGAGCAGCAATAAGCTATGAAATGTCGAAACGGGGAATGTATGTTGTCCCCTTTGAGGATGTTGAGGAACTTGCCGCGCGCTGGCCAAATGATGGCATGGTTCTGGTTTCGGATGATACCGATAACGTCCCGAGACTGACCGAGCAGATGCTGAAGTCGGAAAAATGGCTTCCATTCATAGCATTTTCCGAACAGCCGGAAACGTCGCGTATCGTGCGCGCGGTGAACCAGGGCGCGGTTGGCTACAGCGATACCCCGACGGATGCGGAAAAATTCTGCAAGACGGTTGAGGAGGCGCGAGGCGCCACCGACCGTATCGGGCATATCCGCGCCCGTGCGCTGAAGGCGAAGAAAGCCATCGCGGGCCTGACCAAGCGCGAGATGGAAGTCCTGGAAGGCCTTGCCGATGGGCAGACCAACCGGGCGGTTGCCGAGCAATTGCATATCAGCCACCGCACCGTCGAAATTCACCGTGCGAACCTGCTGAACAAGCTGGGCGGCGTCGGAATCAACGCTGCCATACGCGTTCTCATAGAATCCAGGATTATCTGATCCTGCTGCCCGGTGATCTCTCCCCCGGCACCGGGGGAAGAGGCACTGCGGGTCGTGCCCGCCGCAAAGCCGTCGCTTGAGGCGAGGGTGGGGTAGCGGCAGGCTACCGGCTTCACGTTACTGGCGGATCCACCGTCGGTGAAGCGACGCTGTGCTGGTGGTACCGGTCGTCTCGGGCGAGAACCGGGCGCGCTCAGCGTGGGCATCCCCACGCCGCGCTTCACCTCCGAAGTCGAAGCACATGTCGCCGACCTCTTGCGCGATGGAGCCGGTTTCCTCGCGGGTTGACGTCGCGGCGGTAGACGCTGAACGCCTGGTATGGGCAGTGCCTGTCGGGATCACCGGATGACGACGGGGTAGGGTACGTGCGGTGCCACCTTGTGCGTTTCGCGGCAGGAGGGCGGTTGCCGCCCGCCTTCATCCCTGATGCCATATTTGACGGCAAGCTCGGCGCCGATCAGCGTCTGCCCGCTCAGGGCGGTGAGGCCCGCATCCTTGTAGAGTGCCCAGATGACGTGGCCGGTGAATTCGGGCGTTTCGATCTGCCCGCGCAGGTGGCCGTACTTTTCCTCGTCGGCGGCAATGATCGCCTTGAGCCGGTCGGTAGCCAGCGCGCCCATCCAGATCGACACCGAGGCGACATCGGCCCCGGCGTTCCTGAAATCGACATCCATGTCGAACGCCATCTTGTCGATGCCGGCCTTGTGCGCGCCATAGGCCGGCCCCATCGAATAATGCGCCGCGCCCGAGGCAGAGGTGAACGCGATCAGCCCGTGGTTCTGCCGGACCATGATCGGAGCGGCCAGCCAGCTTGCGACATAGCTGCTGCGAACGCCGACATCGATCATGTCCGCAAGTTTCAGCGGCTTTTCCCAGAAGTTGCCCGGCGCGCTCAGTTCGTCGTGGACCGCTGCGGCATTGTTGACGAGGATGTCCAGTCGGCCGTGCTCAGCCACGACTTGCTCGAACAGCGCCTTGACCTGCTCGTCGTCGGCATGGTCGCAGCGCGCCGCGATCCCCTTGCCGCCCGCGGCGGTCACGGCATCGGCCGTCTCGTAGATGGTCCCCGGCAGCGGATGATCGCTTGCCTTCGCGGAGCGGCCGGTAACATAGACCGTGGCGCCGTGGCTGCCGAGCGCAATGGCTATGCCCCGGCCGGCCCCCCGGCTGGCTCCGGTCACGATCGCGACTGTCGGCGTGCTGGAGGTATTCTGGGGCATTTGCGTACCTTCTTTCAGGGTGGATGGGGGCGCAGGCGCGTGGCGCCCTATCGCGCTAGGTCAGGTCGAACCGCGCCGGCGGGATCTTCATGCCGGGCACGTCGGAGCGGCCCCGGAAAAGAAAGGAATTCCTGCCCGTCAGTCCGCCGCCTTCCTTGAGCGTGTCACCGGCGTCGGAAGGGACTGTGTTGATATAGATGTCGCGCATGTTCGCGCCGGCGAAACGCGCCTGGGTAATCGATCCCGCCGGCGTTTCGAAGCGTTCCAGTTCCTTGCCTTCGGGCGAAAGGCGCGTCAGGAAACCGGAGCGAAAGCCGGTGATCCATACATTGCCCTCGGCATCGAGGATCATGCCGTCGGCATCCTCCTTTTCAAGGAAGAGCCTGCGGTTGTTCAGGCTCAGGTCGTCGCCGACGTCGAAAGCCCAGGTCCCGCGAAAGGTGTCGTTGCAATAGAAGCGCCGGCGCGCGGGATCGAACATGAGGCCGTTGGTGAAGCCGATGTCTTCGGCGAGCCTGACCGCGTGGCCTGCGGTCGTGAGGCGGTAGATTGCGGTCGGCCGGGCCTGCTCGCCGCCGATCACGCTCTCGATGTCGAGAGTGCCGAAGAATATGCCGCCGGTTCCGTCGGGCACCATCTCATTGACGCCGTTGGCCGGCTTGCCGTCAATTTCGCGAAGCAGCCAACCGGACCTACCGCTGTCCGGATCGTTCCACATGATCCCGCCCTGGCCAGTCGACAGGACGCGTCCGTCCGCGTTCATCAGCGCGCCCCCGGTCCACATACGCTGTTCGTTGAACGAGGCGACTTTCGTGCCATCCGGCTTCACGCCGTGGATGCCGCCCGCCATCACGTCGCTGTACCAGATCACGTCGCGTTCGTGATCAACCGCGAGGCCTTCCAGGTAGATGCCCGAGGCGATCTTCGTGAAGGCGGCAGCATCTGTCTGCGTCATGGCTCTCTCTCCGCAGACCAACTGAGTTGGCGGGCGAGTTCAAGTCAAGCGGAGCGGCCGCCGCCGGCGACACATTGCCCCCGCGATGGCGCTGGGCTGCCTCGGCGCTCTTGTCGTTTGCCACGCGCGGAACGTTGTTTCCGCTCAGGCGCGGCCGACATTGCTGCCATGAGATTGGATGTTGCCTGATACGGAAATTTCATTACGAACGAAAGCGGCAGGGACTTGCATCGTCAGGTACGCAACCTGAGGCATGAACGCATCGTTATATTACCGCTTGTGGGATGAAATGCCGGTTGAATACCTTTTAAATGCCTTGGCGTTCGAGGAGGTGGAATTCCGGAGAACGGCCGGTGCCGGCACGTAATTCCGGTTCTACTATACCCTGATCGGCCGCATCGCGCCGGGAGAAGCGTGTTGCGGCCGTGTCAGGTGATTTTGCGGAGAGAAACATGAGCGCAGGCGAAGTGTCCGTAGCTGGCAAGACGCGAGCGAAGTCGGCCGCGCGCGGGTATTCGGGGAGGCTCGAGGAAGCAATCGCGGAGCGCATTCGCGACTCTCTGCTGCCCGGAGACGGTCCCTCGGATGCTGCCTGGATCGATGAGGCCGCGCGCACGCTGCTCTCCGCCGCCGAGGTGCGTCAGCCCGGCGAAGCCGCCGTCGACCTGACTTCCGCCAGCGAGGAGCGGCGCTTCCTGCGCATTGCGCTGATCAACGATGACATGCCGTTCCTGGTCGATTCGGTGGCGGCGGCAATCGCCGAGGCCGGGCTGGTGATCGACCGTCTCGCCCACCCCGTCCTGCCGGTGCGCCGCAATGCCAGGGGAGAGCTCGAGGGCCTGCCCGAAGGGGGGGCAGGGGAAACCATTCGCGAATCGATGATCTACATCGAAACGGCACGCGTCGATGCGCGTCAGCGGCGCGCGCTGTTGCGCTCGCTGGAAGCGACACTGGCCGACGTCCGCAGCGCCGTGGCCGACTGGCCGCGCATGGTCGAGGCCATGCTGGCCGACGCCGAGCGGGTCGAGGATACCGAAGGCGCCGACCTGCTGCGCTGGTTCGCGGACGGTATGCTGACGCAGCTCGGCCATGTCACGCGCCGGCGCGACGGCAGCCACGGGCAATTGCTCGGCGTATGCCGCCGGGGCAGCAGGGACATTCTCTCCGCCGCGAGCTACGAGAGCGCCTTCGCCGAGTTCGACCGGCAGGTTGCCGCCGGCGACGTGCGCGCGCCGATGGTGATCAAGGCCAATCGCATGGCCAGCGTGCATCGCCGCGTGCCGATGGACCTGTTCCTCGTGCCCGTCGTCAACGAGGGCAAGGTCACGGCGCTTTCAGTCCATGCCGGCATCTGGACGAGCGCGGCGCTGGCGGCGCCGCCCGAACGTGTTCCGCGCCTGCGCCTGCAGCTTCGCGAACTGGCCGGCAAGCTCGGATTCGATCCCAACGGGCACACGGGCAAGGCTCTCGCCCACGCGCTGACCACGTTGCCGCACGATCTCCTCATGGGGCTGGGAGAGCACGACGTAGAGCGGCTGGCGACGACGATGACGGGTCTCGTCGACCGGCCGCGCCCGCGCCTGCTGGTCACCGGTGCGCCGCTTTCGCGCCATCTCTTCGTCTTCGTCTGGCTGCCCCGCGACATGCTTTCGACGCAGATGCGCCGCCGCATCCAGGCCATGATCGAGGAGGCCGCCGAAGCGCCCACGCTCGACTGGAGTCTGCAGGTCGAGGCCGGCAACCTTGCGATGCTGCGCTACACGCTGGACATCCGCGAGGGGGGCTATGCGCTGGATGAAGACGCGCTCGACCAGCAATTGCAGGTCATGCTGCGCGGTTGGACCGAGGCGGTCGAGGCGGCGCTGGCGCAGTCGATGGATCCGGCACGCGCCGCAGCCATTGCCGGCCGCTATGCCGACGCTTTCCCGATGTCCTACCGCAGCGAAGATGGCCCGGTGGAAGCGGCCATCGACATTTTGCACATGCGCAAGGTCGTCGTAGGCGAGGCGGTAGAGGGCGAGCACCGCCACGGCCTGCGCGATGCACGGCTCTATCGGCACGCCGGCGACGACGCCGATCGTCTGCGGCTGAAGATTTACCAGGCCGAGGGCAGCCTGCCGCTGTCGGATGCGGTTCCGGCGCTCGAGAACTTCGGCTTCCGGGTGCTTGCCGAAGTGCCGACCTCGCTCGAGAACGGCCGGATCGGGACTATCCACGATTTCACGCTGGCGCTGCCCGTCGGCCGCGACGTCGGTGAAGTGCTGGGCCTGGCGCCGACGATCGAGGACGCGCTGTGCGGCGTGCTCAACAATGAGGGCGAGAACGACGCGTTCAACAGGCTCGTGCCGGGGTTGGGCCTCTCCAAGCGCGAGGCGAACTGGCTGCGGGCCTTGTATCGCTATTTGCGGCAGGGCGGCACGCACTTCGGCATCGCTACCGCCGTCGACGCTCTGCAGTGCGCGCCGAAAGTGACGCTGGCGATCGTGGATCTGTTCCGCGCGGTCCACGATCCGGCTTTCGGCGGTGACCGGGACGAGGCACGACAGGACGCGGAAGAGGCGATCCGCGCCGGCCTGTTGGAGGTTACCGCGATCAACGACGACCGCCTGCTGCGCGCCTATCGCGATCTTGTGCTGGCGATGCTGCGGACCAATGCCTTTGCTTCGGCCGGACAGCTCGCGCTGGCCTTCAAGTTCGATTCCACGCTGGTCCCCGGCCTACCGAGGCCGCTGCCCTGGCGCGAGATCTTTGTCTATTCGCGGCGCGTCGAGGGCATCCATTTGCGGGCTGGCCCCGTAGCGCGCGGCGGACTGCGCTGGTCCGACCGGCGCGATGACTACCGCACCGAGATTCTGGGCCTGATGAAGGCGCAGCGCGTCAAGAATGCCGTGATCGTGCCGACGGGCGCCAAGGGCGGATTCTATCCCAAGCAACTGCCCGATCCCGCGCTCGACCGCGCCGGCTGGGCCGCCGAGGGGCAGGCCTGCTACGAGGTCTTCATCGCGACGCTGCTCTCGATCACGGACAATATCGTGGCGGACAAGGTGGTGCATCCCGAGGATATCGTGATCCTCGATGGCGACGACCCCTATTTTGTCGTTGCCGCCGACAAGGGCACGGCAAAGTTCTCGGATATCGCCAACGGCATTGCCGCGTACCACGATTTCTGGCTCGACGATGCTTTCGCCAGCGGCGGCTCGAACGGCTACGACCACAAGGCCATGGGCATCACCGCGCGCGGTGCATGGCTTTCGGTACAGCGCCACTTCCTCGAAATGGGCGTCGACGTCCAGAGCGAGCCGGTGCGCGTGGTGGGCTGCGGAGACATGTCGGGCGACGTCTTCGGCAACGGCATGCTGCTTTCGCGGGCGATCAGGCTCATTGCCGCTTTCGATCACCGCCATATCTTCATCGACCCCGATCCTGACCCGGCGCTGAGCTGGGCAGAGCGCAAGCGTCTGTTCGAACTGTCGCATTCGAGCTGGGACGACTACGACAAGGCGCTGATTTCCAAGGGTGGGGGCGTGTTTCCCCGCAAGCTCAAGTCGATCCCGCTGACGAGCGAAATGCGCGGCGCGCTGGGGGTCGAGGCAGAGGCGCTCGATCCGGACGCCCTGATCTCGGCGATCTTGTCCAGTCCGGCGGACTTGCTGTGGTTCGGCGGCATCGGCACTTACGTGAAAGCGGCGGGAGAGAACAACGTCGCGGTCGGCGATCCCGCCAACGATGCGCTGCGCGTCAGTGCCAGTGAACTGCGCGCCAAGGTGATCGGCGAGGGGGCGAATCTGGGTGTTACCCAGGCCGGGCGTATCGAGTTCGCCCTCAGGGGCGGGCGTATCAACACGGATTTCATCGACAATTCGGCGGGCGTCGACTGCTCGGACAACGAGGTCAACATCAAGATCGCTTTCGCCGCCGCCCGCCGTGCCGGCAAGCTGGCCGAGAAACGCCGCGTCGAACTTCTGCGCGAGATGACCGACGATGTCGCCGAACTCGTGCTGGAGGACAACCGGCTCCAGGCTCTGGCGCTGTCGATCGCGGAGCGCGGCGGGGCAGCGGCGATGCCTTCGCATATCCGCCTGATCGAGATGATGGAAGAAAGCGGCAATCTTGACCGGCGCACCGAAGGCCTCGGCGACAACGAGGTGCTGAACCGCCGCGTGCAGGACGGGCGGGGACTGACGCGGCCGGAACTTGCCGTGCTCCTCTCCAGCGGCAAGCTGATGCTGCAGGATGCAATCGAGAAGAGCTATCTTCCCGCCGATCCCACGCTTGGCGGTATGCTGCGCGAGGCTTTCCCGGAGCCGATGCAGGAGAAGTTCGGGCAATTCATCGCCGGCCACCGCCTCGCGGGTGAGATCGTCGCGACAAAGCTGGCCAATCGCATCGTCAACCGGCTGGGGATCGTCCATCCCTTCGAACTGGCCGAAGAGGAAGGCGTGGGCCTTGCGCAAGTCGCGGCGGCCTTCGCGCTGGCGGCGTGCCTGTTCGATCTCGATACGCTGTGGGAGCGGCTGGAGAACGCGCCGATGTCCGAAGGCGCGCGCCTTGCGCTGTTCGATCGTACCGCGATCGCGGTGCGCGGTCACATGGCGGACCTCTTGCGCGCAGGTGCGGGGCAGGTGCCGCCATCCGAGCTGGCGGAGCGCATCGGCAAGCATGTCGCGGCGCTCGCGATCGACACCGATGCCCTTCTCGGCGAGCGCACCAGAGCCTATTCGCAGGATCTGCGCCGCAGCCTGCTCGCTCTCGGGGCGCCGGACGCGGAAGCCGCGATGGTCACGCATCTGGTTGACCTCGATGGCGCGGTCGGGATCGCCGATCTTGCAGCCGAAACCGGCATTGACCCGCGGCGTCTGGTCGGCGCGTTCACCCGGATCGGCGCGGGGCTGGGGCTGGACTGGGCACAGTCCAGCGCGGCCATGATGAGCCCGTCCGACCCGTGGGAGCGTCTGCTTGTTGCGGGGCTGGCCCGCGATTTCCAGCAGATGCGTCTCGAATTCCTGCGCTCGCTGGCACGGGACAAGGCAGGCAAGGCCGACCCGATCGCGGCGGCGGAGGAGTGGGGGCGTCACCACACCGCTTCGATCGCCGCATTCCGCGCGACGGTGGCGCGGGCGGAGAAGACCGTGCCGATCACCCCGGCCATGCTCGCGCAGATCGCGAGCCAGGCGCGCAACCTGCTCGGTAGGTAGCGCGCGCCTATTCCAGCGGCATCGCGCGGGTTTCCTTGATCGTTTCCAGCACGATGATCGACTTCACATCGCGTACGCCGGGAATGCGCACGAGAGTCTTGAGCGTGATCTGCGAGAGGTGCTCCACGTCGCGGGCGATGACGTGGACGAGGTAGTCCATGTCCCCGGTCACCGCATGGCAGGCGATGACGTAGGGATTGCCGTGGATCGCCCGTTCGAAGCGCGAAATGTTGTCGTCGCTGTGCCCGTCGAGGTTGATGAGGACGTAGGCGTCAAGCTCGAAGCCAAGGCGGCGCGGGTCGAGAACCGGCTGGTAGCCAAGGATGACGCCTTCGTCCTCCAGGCGTTTGATCCGGCGGCTGACGGGCGTCGCCGACAGCGCGGCGCGTTCGGCAACCTGCGCGACGGGCATTCGCGCGTCTTCCTGAAGGGCGCCGATGATCTTGCGGTCGAATTCGTCGAGATGCACGAATTACCTCGAAATGGTGATGTGCTTGGTGGATTCCACTAATATCATGTGATATGGATATAGCAATCGCACGAAAATAAACCGCGTGCCGTGATAATATGCACGGCATGAAGAAGCCTTGCACGCTGACCAGCCATAGCGGCCTTCGGGGAGAGTACGAGGGCGCTCGCGCCGACTATACCGTCGGGCAGGACTGGCGTGCCTATACGCCGGAAATGCACGAGCGCTGGCGGCGGCTGCATGCGCGCCAATCCGCGCTGGTCAGGCGCTATGCCTGCAGCTCCTTTCGCAAGGGGCTGGCGCGGCTCGATTGCGCCGACGGGATTCCGCGCTTCGAGGATGCCAACGCCATCCTCGCTTCCGCGACCGGGTGGAAACTCGTCGCGGTGCCCGGCTTCATTCCGGACGAAGTGTTCTTCGATCACCTGGCGCACCGCCGCTTTCCGGTAACCCGGTGGATTCGCGAGGAGCATGAGCTCGACTACCTCGTCGAGCCCGACGTGTTCCACGACTTCTTCGGCCATGTCCCGATGCTGCTCGACCCCGCCATCGCCGATTTCCTGGAACTCTACGGCAAGGCCGGGGCGCGGGCGATGGCAATGGACGCGCTGCCGATGCTGGCGCGCGTCTACTGGTACACCATCGAGTTCGGCCTGGTGCGCGAGGACGGTGCGCTCAAGGTCTTCGGCGCCGGGATCATCTCGTCGCACAGCGAGACTGTCTATGCGATCGAGGATCCGCGGGTCCTGCGCCTGCCGTTCGATCCCGTCCGGATCATGCGCACCGGGTACATGATCGACGAGTTTCAGAAGACCTATTTCGTGCTCGAAAGCCTGCCCCAGCTCATCGACAGCCTCGTGGATCTGGATTTCGGCCCGATCTACGAAAAATGGCGCGAGGCGCCTGCGCTGCCGGCGGGCGAATGCCTGCCCGGCGAGACTCCCTGCGATCCCAAACGCGAGACCGCTACATGACCACGCATCCTGCGACAGACCTGTTCGACAACCCTATCGGCCTCGACGGTTTTGAATTCGTCGAGTTCTCCGCGCCGGAGAAGGGCGTGCTGGAGCCGGTGTTCGAGGCCATGGGCTTCGCCAGGATCGCGCGTCACCGTTCGAAGGACGTGGAGCTCTGGCGTCAGGGCGGGATCAATTTCATCACCAATTACGAGCCGCACAGCCCGGCGTGGTTCTTCAGCCGCGAACATGGGCCTTCGGCCTGCGGCATGGGCTTTCGCGTGCGCGACGCTCACAAGGCCTATGCGGAACTGCTCGCCCGCTCGGCCGAGCCGGTGCAGGTCGCCACCGGGCCGATGGAACTGCACCTTCCCGGCATTCGCGGCATCGGCAATTCGATCATCTACCTGATCGACCGCTACGAGCGGGCCGATGAAAATGGGGAGGGCGACGGCGCGCTGTCCATCTACGACATCGATTTCGAGTACCTGCCGGGCGCCGACAGGCATCCCGTCGGCGCGGGGCTCCAGTTGATCGATCACTTGACGCACAACGTCTATGGTGGCCGCATGGCCTACTGGGCGGACTACTACGAAAAGCTCTTCAACTTCCGCGAGATCCGCTATTTCGACATCAAGGGCGAATATACCGGCCTTACCTCCAGGGCGCTGACCGCGCCCGACGGCAAGATCCGCATTCCGCTCAATGAGGAAGGCGAAGGCGGCAAAGGCCAGATCGAGGAATTCCTGCGCCAGTTCAATGGCGAGGGCATCCAGCACATCGCGCTGATCACCGATGATCTCCTGAAGACCTGGGACCGCCTGAAGACGCTCGGCGTGCCGTTCATGACGGCGCCGCCGGAGACATATTACGAGATGTTGGACGAGCGCCTTCCGGGGCACGGGCAGCCGGCGGACGAACTCAAGGCCCGCGGCATCCTGCTCGACGGCACGACCGAGGGCGTTGGCTCGGGGGGGCGGCCGCGCCTGCTGCTGCAGATATTCGCCGAACCGCGGATAGGCCCGGTCTTCTTCGAATTCATCGAGCGCCGGGGCGACGAGGGCTTCGGCGAAGGGAACTTCAAGGCACTGTTCGAATCCATCGAGCGCGATCAGGTGCGGCGCGGCGTGCTGAAGGCGGAGGCGGTGGAGTGAGCGGAGTGAACCGTCATCCCGGACTTGATCCGGGACCGGTGGCGGTCGTTCGGCACGCCATCTCGTGCAGAGCCCCCTCGCAGGGGCTGCGCGTAAACACCGCTACCGGTCCCGGGGCGAGCCCGGGATGACGAGGAGAGAGAGAAGATGACCGAAGCAAAAGCCCCCTCCCTCGGCGGTATCCACCACGTCGCCTATCGCTGCAAGGACGCCAAGGAGACGGTCGATTTCTACCGCGATGTCATGGGCATGGATTTCATGCTCGCCATCGCCGAGGACGCGGTGCCCTCCACCGGTGATCCCGACCCCTACATGCATGTGTTCCTGGACGCGGGCGGCGGCAACGTGCTCGCCTTCTTCGAATTGCCGAATGCGCCCGAGATGGGCCGCGATGCGGCGACACCCGACTGGGTTCAGCATATCGCCTTCAAGGTCGACAGCGAGGAGGCCCTGATGGATGCCAAGGCCCGCGCCGAGGCGCACGGGCTCGATGTCGTCGGACCGACGCATCACGGCGTCTTCAAGTCGATCTATTTCTTCGATCCCAACGGCCACCGGCTTGAACTTGCCTGGCAGTTCGGTACGCCTGATCAGATGCAGCGCCTGCGCGACGTGGCCGAGGACATGCTGGAGGAGTGGTCCCGCACCCGGAAAGCCCCGCGCCACGCGGCCTGGCTGCACGAGAAGATCGCCGCCGAAACCTGAAGGGAGCACCGGCCTTGCGCCTCCATGCCTACTACCGCAGCTCCACCAGCTACCGCGTGCGCATCGCGCTGAACCTCAAGGGGCTGGATTACGAGATCGTGCCGGTGAACCTGCTCGAATCAGAACAGCGCGGCGAAGCGTACCGCAAGCTCAACCCTTTCGCGGGCGTGCCGGCGCTGGAAGCGGACGGCAGGGTCTACACCCAGTCGATGGCAATCCTCGAATGGCTCGACGAACGGCATCGCGACCGCTCGTTGCTGCCCGCCGATACCGAAGACCGTTTCGTGATGCGTGAGCTGGCAATGGCCATCGCCACTGAACTCCACGCACCGCTCAACCTGCCGGTGCTGCGCTACCTCAAGCACGAGCTTGGCCACTCGCAGGACGAGATCGACACCTGGTACCGCCACTGGCTCGCCAGGACGCTCGTGCCGGTGGAGGCGAAGCTGGCGGAGCGAGGGGCGGGAGACTTCCTGTTCGATGGTCCGGGCCTGTTCGAGTGCGTGCTGATCCCGCAACTCTACAACGCGCGGCGTTTCGATTTCGACCTTTCGGCCATGCCGCACATGACGCGCATCGAGGCGGCCTGCCTTGAGCATCCGGCCTTCGTGGCGGCGCATCCGGACAATCAGCCGGATTGTCCGAAGGGGTGAGGGGGCGCTGGCGACGGCCTTCGACAGGCTCAGGCTGAGCGGGGTTGGGGGTGTTCCGGTTGCGCGTCATTGCGGACATCTCTTCACTGCGGCATAGCAGGTCATGCGTTCGCGTCCGATCGTTCTTGGTCTGCTTCTTGTGACCTTGGCATTCGTTTTGCACAGTCAGAAGCCGGAACCTCCTCTGCAATTTCAGCTTGCAGCGGATAGGAGTGTCCATGCATTGAAAGAATGTCCGGGAATAACTGCTACAATAAGTCGCAACAAAATGCATTATATGCCGTTTAAAGGTGTCGACTCCATTCTTGGAGTTACTTATATGAATGAAAATTCGTCTGTAGTATTGTCGATCGTTCCCTCTTTTAATGGAGCGGTAGTGACATACAGAAGTCAATTCCCGCCTGACCAGATTGAATTGCACCAGATCCGAAGCTGCAAGCTTTGAAGTGACTGCTAGCTGCCCATTCCACACAGTCTTCCAACCCCGCTCAGCCTGAGCTTGTCGAAGGCCGCGCCCGGTAGCGGACCATCAGAAAAACTCCCGGTCCAGCTCATTCAAGTCCAGTTCCGCGCACAGGGCCGCCCGTGCCGCTAGGAAGTCGCGCCACAGGGCCGGGGTGGAGAGATCCTCGACGGCGATCTGCTCCGGCCAGCACTTGCGCACCACTGCCTCGATCCGGTCCAGCTTTTCACCCGTGGCGATGAAGCGCGGGTCCACGCTCGCCGGGTCGGCGACGACGCGCAGGCGCAGGCAGGCGGGGCCGCCGCCGTTGGCCATGGATTCGCGCAAGTCGTGGACGAAGAGGTGGCGGATCGGACCGTTGCCGGCGACGTGGGCTTCGAGCCACCGCCAGACGGCGGGCGTCTCGCGCGCCTCGCCGGGCAGGACCAGCGCCATCTCGCCGGAGGGCAGCGTCACGAGCTGGGCGTTGAACAGGTAGGAGGTGATCGCGTCCGCGAGGCTGACGGCGCTGGCGGGAACTTCGACGATCTCGATTTCCGCGAATTTCTCGCGCAGTTCGGCATAGAGCGCCTCGCGGGCGGCGAAGGCGTGCTCGTGGGTGAACAAGACGCGCTCGTTGGCGACGGCGACGACATCGTTGTGGAACGCGCCCGCCGCGATCGCTTCTTCCGACTGCTGCGCGAACACGGTGTGCGCCGGGTCGAGGCCATGCCGCCGGGCGACGGCGGCGCTGGACTCGCGGTGCTGGCGGGCAGGGAAGGGGCCGCCGTTTTCGCCGAACACGAAGACTTCGATGCCCGGCTCCGAGTGGCTGCGGGTGAGCCGCATGTGGTTGGCCGCACCTTCGTCTCCGAACGGCGGGGGGACCGGGGCATGAACCGCGAAGTGTGCCGCGTCGGCGAAGGCGATCCGCAACTGGGCCAGCGTCTCGCGCCATTCGTGGCTGCGGTGCGGCATCGTCGCGAGGTTGGCGACGGTAAGATGGCAGCGCCCGTCGGCCGTGTCCGGCCCCGGCGAGACGGTCGCGGCATTGGCCGCCCACATCGAGGAGGCGGACAAGGCATTGGCGCGCAAGGCGGGGCTTGCCTCGGCTATGGTCGTGCCGAGTTGTCGCAGCCAGCCTTCGTCGGGCCGGCGCTGGGGCAGGAAGAAGCCCTGCGGCAGCCCGCGTTCCAGATTGGCGCGCATCTTGGCGAGGCCTTGCAGCGCCGCATCGCGCGGGCGCGAGACTTTGCCGAAATTGCGCGTGGAGGCGAGGTTGCCTAGACTGAGCCCGGCGTAGTTGTGGCTGGGCCCGACGATCCCGTCGAAGTTGATCTCGGTAATCATCTCAACCCTCAGGCCGGAGCATAAGTGATGGTGTCGCCGATGCGCACCTGCAGCAGCCCGGCCGCCTGCTCGTCGAGCGTCACGCCTCCCTCCGCCTCGGCCACGCATCCGAGGCAGGCGCGAAACTCGCCTCTCCGGCCGCAGGAGAGGATGTGCGTCGGGCCGTCCGCGCCCGTGAGCGCCGCGACTTTGCCGTCCTTCGCCTCGCGGATGGTGCGGATACGGTCGGTATCGACGGTCATGGTCGGGCCGCCGTCGAAGATGTCGATGTAGTTCTGGAAGGAAAAACCTTCGCTTTCGAGCATCCGCATCGCGGGCCGGCCCGAGTAGTGGGGCTGGCCCATGACCTGCCGCGCCCCTTCGGACAGGAGCGCGGTATAGATCGGGTGCTTGGGCATGAGGTCGGCGATGAACTGGTTGCCGTGGCGGGCGTTGAACTCGTCGGCATCGCGAAAGCTCATGTCGAAGAAGCGCCCGGCCAGACCGTCCCAGAACGGCGAGTTGCCGGCATCGTCGATCGCGCCGCGCAGTTCGGCCAGGGTGCGGTCGGCGAATTTCGCGCGGTGGGCGCGCATGAAGAGGTAGCGGCTGCGGGCCAGCAGCTTGCCGACGCCGGCCGAACGCTCGGTCGCATCGAGATAGAGACCCCCTACTTCGCTCGATCCGTCAAGGTCGGTGCAGAGCGTCAGCATTTCCGCGCGAAAGGTGCGGTCGAGTTCCTTGGAATGCTGGGTGATGCGGCCGATGCGGTAGGAATAGAATGGCAGCTCGGTGCCCACCTGCGAGAAGATCTGGCATGTGCCGCGGACCTTGCCGGTCTCGACATCCTCCAGGATGAAGACGAACAGGTCGTCGTTCAGCGTGTCCTCCTCGCGGGCGAAGGCGCGGGTGGCGCGTTCCAGCTTGGCCTTCAGCGTCGGCTTGTCGGGCGGGAGGTTGGTGAAGCCGCCGCCGGTTCCCTTCGCCATGCGGTAGAGTGCGTCGAGGTCGTTTTCGCGGGCGGGGCGGAAGAGGAATGTCATACCGGTACTCCGTGGCGGTCGGGGCGCGATTGTCTTGATCGTCATCCCGGACTTGCTCCGGGACCGGTGGCGGTCGTTCGGCGCGGTCCCTCGTAAACACCGCCACCGGTCCCGGAGCAAGTCCGGGATGACGGTGACTGCGCGGACGGAAAGGCGTGCGGCGCGGTCAAGAGCGTTCACGCTCCAGCCGGTGCATCACCAGCGCGGTGAGGCGGGCGCGGGCTTCGAGCGAGTCGACCAGCAGGAATTCGTCGGGCGAGTGGATCGCCCCGCCGCAGGCGCCCATGGTGTCGATCACGGGCACACCGCAGGCGGCGATGTTGTTGCCGTCGCACACCCCGCCGGTATCCTGCCAGGTCATGTGCTGGCCGAGATCGGCGGCGGCCTTCGAGACGAGGCCGAAGAGCGCTTCGGTCTTCGCATCGACCGGCTTGGGCGGACGCGAGACGCCGCCGTGAAGATGGATCTGCACGTCGTGCCGGGTGGAGATTTCGGCGATGGCGCTGTCGATCATCCGTGCGGCCAGTTCTGCAAGATCCGGCGCGCGCGGGCGGATGTTGAAGTGCAGGATGGCAAGGTCGGGCACCGTATTGTTGGGCGCGCCGCCCTCGATGCGGGCGGGGTTCACCGAAAGCCCGTCACGCCGGCCGGCGGCGAGCCGCATCGCGAGGTCCGAAGCGGCAACCACGGCATTGCGTCCTTCTTCGGGATTGCGCCCGGCATGGGCGGATTTCCCGGTGACGACGGCGGCATAGTTGCCCGATCCGGGCCGCGAACGGGCCATGATCCCGCCGGGCAGCGCCGGCTCGTAAGTCAGGGCGGCGAGCTTGCCGTGCGCCAGTTCGGCGATCAGCGGGGCGGAGGAGAGCGATCCGGTTTCCTCGTCGCTGTTTATCATCACGTCGTAGCCGAGCGTGGGATTGCCGCTCTCATAGGCGGCAAGACCGGCCAGCATCAGCGAAAGGCCGCCTTTCATATCCGCCGTGCCGGGGCCGTGCAGGGTATTGTCGTCGATCCAGTCGCAGGTCTGGAACGGGTGGTCCCTGGCATAGACCGTGTCCATATGGCCGGTCAGGATCACGCGGCGGCCGGCCTCGGGTCGGACCGAGAGGACGAGATGGCGGCCGTGGCTCACGGCGCGCGGCTTCCCTTCGGCGTCGACCTTTTCGACCCTCGCGGGTTCGACCAGCCGGACTTCGCCGGGCAGCACGGAAAAGGCATCGGCAAGGCGCGCCGCCATGTCGGCGAGGCCTTCGAGATTGGCGGTGCCGCTGTTGACCGCCGCCCAGTCGAGCGTGCGCTGCAGGATCGGCGGGCGCTCGATCGGTTCGATCAGGTCGCGTTCTTCGCTGGTGAGCGCGCTCATGTCCGCAGCTTCCCGTCGAGCGCTTCCGTGCTGCCCGCCGCGCTCGCTGCCTCGAAGCTGGCGACCGGATAGGCGCAGTAGTCGGCGGCGTAATAAGCACTCGGCCGGTGATTGCCGCTTTCCCCGAGCCCGCCAAAGGGCATTGAACCCGCTGCTCCGGTGGTAGGGCGGTTGCGGTTGACGACGCCCGCGCGGCTTTCGAGGATGAAGCGCTGCCAGAGCGCATTGTCGTCGCTGATGAGCCCGGCGGAGAGGCCGAAGCGGGTATTGTTGGCGGCGTCCATCGCCGCGCCGACGTCCGGCACGCGGTTGACCTGGAGGACGGGGGCGAAGATCTCCTCGTCGGGGACGGAAATGCCGGTGACGTCGAGCAGGGCGGGGCGCACGAAAGCATCGCTGCGGCCTTCGATCCCCTCGAAGGGCCGGATCACGCGTGCGCCGCGTTCCACGAGGCCGGCGACCTGTTTCGCGGCGGTGGCTGCTGCCGCAGCGGAGGTCAGCGGACCGATATAGGGCTGCGGCTCATCGTCCCACGCGCCGATCGTCAGCCGGTCCGCCAGCGCCGCGACCGCCTCGACCAGCTCGGCGCCGAAGCTGTTTTCAGGAACGATCAGCCGCCGGGCGCAGGAGCAGCGCTGGCCGGTGGTGACGAAGGCCGATTGCACGACCACCGCCGCCGCTTCCCCGACATCGCCGTCCCAGGCGACGAGCGGATTGTTGCCGCCCAGCTCCAGCGCCAGGATCACATGCGGCCGTTCGGCGAAGAGGCGTCGGAAGTATGCTCCCGCGCCGGCCGATCCGGTGAACAGCAGGCCGTCGATGTCGCCGGAAACCAGTGCCTCGCCGGTCTCGCGCGCGCCCTGGACGATCTGGAACACGCCATCGGGCAGGCCGGCCTCAGTCCACGCACCGGCCATGGCCTCGCCGGTCGCCGGGGTCATCTCGGAGGGTTTGAACACGACCGTATTGCCCGCCAGCAGGGCGGGGACGATGTGGCCGTTGGGCAGGTGGCCGGGGAAGTTGAAGGGGCCGAGCACGGCCATCACGCCGTGCGGCCGATGGCGCAGCACGGCCTCGCCGAAAGGCATGGCGCCGCGTTTCTCGCCCGCCCGCTCGGCCTGCGCCGCGATCGAGATATCGACCTTGCCGATCATCGATCCCAGTTCGGCGAGGCTCTCCCAGCGCGGCTTGCCGGTCTCGCGTGAGATCGTCTCGGCCATCGCATCCCTGCGGGCTTCGAGAACGGCTTTGAACCGCTGCACCGCCCCGATGCGGGTCTCGACTGGCAGCGCGGCCCAGCCCGGAAATGCCTCGCGGGCGCGCAGCAGCGCGGCGGAAACTTCTTCCGCGACGGCGCCCGCGCCTTCCCAGACAGGCTCGCCGGTCGCGGGGTCGATTGATCGGATCAGGCTCATGGCTGCCTCGTGACCGCGAAGATGCCGGTGGCGTTGCCCGAATCGAATGTCAGGTCCAGCCTGCCTGTCGCGGGGTCCACGTCGCGGGTGATGAACTCGTAGAACGAACCGGGCACCTCGCGCAGCACTTCGGAACCGTCGGTCAGGCGGAAGGGGCGCTGCACCTTGTCGGCCAGGATCGCGGTCTGGCGCACGCGGCCGTTCTGCGACACCTCCACGTCCGGCTTCATCGGATAGCCGGCCTGCCGCAACTCCTCGGCGAGTGCATCAACATCGGCGACGCGGGTCGTGGCGTGGTTGAAGGCATTGCCCTCGGTGGCGATCCAGGCGGCTTCGCGGCTGTGCTCGAACAGGGCTTCGTAGTCGGCGAGGGCCGGGGCCGGGTGCTGGCGTTCGAACGCGCGCAGGGCGCCGGTGACGATCGTTGCCCCCTCTTCCAGCGAGCAGGAACCCTGCCGTTCGAGCACGCCCAGCGCCGCCCGTTCCGCCGCGCCGAGCGGATCGCGCGACTGGTCGAAGACGCGCCGCGCCGCCGCCTGCGCCGGTTCGGGCAGTTCGGACACATGGAGTTCGGACACGAAGAACTGCGGCACCGTCTCGGGCAAGTCGTGATGGACGAGGGCGCGGCCCGTCATCCGCAGCCGGGGCAAGGGGTAGAGGCCGCCCACCTCGTAGCCTAGCGGCGTCAGGAATCGGGTGAAGGCCCGGAACCCCGCAGGCAGCGCGCCGGTTTCCCCGTCGATGGTGCGCAGCGCGCCGTGGTCGAAGACGACGGTCTCGCCCTTCTCGCGCAGCGCGGCGACATAGCGCGCGGCGGTCGGCACGCGGTCCAGCAGGTCGAGAAACAACGCCGCGTTCAGCGCCATGGCGACTTGTGCGCGGACCGGCCGGTCCGATGTGCCGCCCAGCGCGGGATCGATCGCGAGCGTCGTCAGCGCGAAAGCCGCGCGCCTCTCGTCGGTGGCTGCGGCAAGCAGGCGGAAGAGTGTTTCGTGCTGGTTCGCGGGTGCGGATCGAGCCGGGACCATGTCATCCCCGTTGTTTCTTTATTGCGCGTATTTGCAATATAAGTAACGAACGGGGGGAAGTCCACTCCGGCCGGTCAGGCTTTCGCGGGATTGTTCGGCGCGCGCCGGTTGACGAGCGGCCGCTGGTAGGAAGGATCCTGCCGGCTGCGTGAGGAAACCCCGTTTTCCGCGATGTCCGGCACGTCGGCGAAAGGGATCGGCATTGGCGGCGGCGCGCAGCTCCATTCGATCACATTGGTCCTGAGCGCGATCTTCCAGACGCTCTCCCGCTTCTCCAGCCGGTCGATATAGCGCCCGCCCGCGATCCACAGGCTCTCGTCGCGGTTGCGGCCGATGAACTGGTAGTATGTCTCCGCATGCGCCGTGTCGCCGTCGAGGTCGATCATGGTCTGCAGCAGCGCGTGATGCGTCAGTATCTGCCCCGCCTCGTGCATCGGCACGGCCCAGTCCCAGCAGTCCGCCGCGCTGCCGACGAAAGGGCCGGCGGCCATCTGCGCGTCTTCCCAGAAGGCGGAGAGGTAGATGTCCCTGTCGAACCGGTCCATGCCCCGGGAGAAGCGGGCGAGGCATTCGTGGATGTCCTGCTTGTCCAGCAGTTCGTCGAGGCGTCTTTCGCGGTCAGTGGCCATGATAGTCGTTCTCGCTGATCGGTCCCCACAGCGGCGCGCCGCGCTTTTCGCGCATCGATTCGATGCGGCGCCCGTCTATGTCGGTGATGCCGTATTCGTCGGCGAGTTCGGCGGTGATGTAGGTCGCGCCCGAGCGTTTCATGATCCGGGGGTCGGCGGCCATCGCGGCGATGACGCGACCCGGGTGCTCCACGGAGCTGCCCGTCTGCCCGGTGACGGAGGCGGTCATCCTGTCGGCCATCTGCGCCAGATTGTGCCGCGCCTTTTCCGTCAGCGTCAGCCCCTGCCAGAGCGATACCGAGGCGACGTTGCAGGGCTCCAGCTCTATCGCCATGTCGCGGCTCATGCGGTCGACCGCCGCCTTCGCGGTGCCGAAGATCACGCCGTAGGTATACGTGACGCCGGTATAGCCCGAGATCGCGACGATCAGCCCCGACTTCTGCGGCGCCATGATCCGCGCGGCATGCCAGGCGGCGACGAAGTTCGACTTTACGCCGACGTCCCACATCTCGAGGTTCGAGAGCGGCTTTTCCCAGAACCCCTTGGGCTCCAGCAGGTCGTCGGAAAGCGTGAAGGCATTGTTGACGAGGATGTCGAGCCGGCCCTGCTCGCTGCCGATCTGTTCGAACAGCCGGGCCACGGCGTCGTCGTCACCGTGGTCGCAGGCGACCGCGATGCCCTTGCCCCCGCTGTCCCGGCCGCGCCTGGTGCATTCGGCGGCGGTGCTGCCGACGGTTCCGGGAAGGTAGTAGTCGCCTTCCTTCACCGTGCGGCCGGTAACATAGACCGTGGCGCCCTGTTCGGCGAGGACGAGGGCGATGCCCTTGCCGATGCCCCGGCTCGCGCCGGTGACGAGGGCCACCTTGCCCGCCAGCAGCGCGTTCAAGGCTTGCCCCCGTCAAACCAGTTGCCTTCAAACCACGTCTCGCTGAAATCGCCCTTGGCGCGGCCGGGAAAATGCTGGTCGGAGAAGGGATAGCCCATCACGCCCCGGGACCAGTCGGCGGCTTCGCCCCATTCCTGCTCGAAGTCGTAGAGCAGCACGCGGTCGATGATCCGCCACTCGGTGCCGCGCCTTTCGAATGTGTCGAGATAGCGGCCGCCAATGCAGGTGTCCCGATCCCCGCTGCCCATATCCACGCGATGGTACGACAGGACGTGAGTTTCCGCCCTGGCCATGTTCCCGGCCAGTTCGATGTGCGACTGGCCGAGGATGTGCTGGGTATCCTTGATCGCGTCGGTGCCCGGGACGACCCAGGCGAGGTAGGTTTCGAAGTCGCCGGCGTGGACGCCGTAGTCGAACCGGGCATTGGGCCACCAGCAGGTGCGGATCAGCTCCGCGCTGCGGCGGTCCTCGCCCCGCGCAAGGCGCGCGAGGCAGCACCGCATGGCCTCCCGGTCCAGAAGCTCGCGCATGGCCTGTTGTTCGGTGTCCATGGTCTCTCTCCTTTCGTCCGTCCTCTTGATGGGCGGTACTGTTCTAGCGCATGAATAACCCCGTGGCTGCGTCATGCGGAAGAGCCGCGCACCATTGGTGGCCCGATAGCCTGACATGTCCAGATTTGTGGATTCGACGTCGCCCCCACGATGCCGGTCCGCTGAGGCGCGGCCTGCCCGTTCAGGGCTGGACACCGTCCGCCGGGCGCGCTTCGATCGCCGCGAGACAACGGATGCCGGGAGCAGGGAAATGGCAGCTATTCGTACCGGATTCGTCGGCATCGGTAGTCAGGGCGGTCCAATGGCGCTGCGGATGCTGCAGCGCTTCCCGCTCACGATCTGGGCACGCCGGCCGGAGGCGGCCCGGCCATTCGCCGAAAAGGGCGCCAGCGTGGCCGGGGCGGTGGAACAGCTTGGCGCGGCCTGCGATCATGTGGGCCTGTGCGTCGTCGACGATGCGGACGTACTCGACGTCTGCGGCAAGCTGGTCCCGGTAATGAAGCCCGGCAGCCTGCTGGCGCTGCATTCGACGGTCCTTCCCGAAACGGCGATGCGGATCGAGGCGCTGTGCGCGCAGCACGGCGTCAGGATGGTCGATGCGCCGGTCAGCGGCGGCGCGCCGGGTGCGGAGGCCGGGACGATGACGGTCATGTGCGGCGGTTCGCCGGAAGCCTTCGAACAGGCGCGTCCGGTGTTCGAGAGCTTCGGCAGGCTCATCGTCCGGCTCGGCGAGGCGGGGGCGGGACAGAAAGCCAAGATCGTCAACAACGCACTGATGGCGGCCAACATGGGTCTTGCCCAGGCCGCGCTGCGAGCCGGCGAGGCACTGGGCATCGAGCGCAACGCGCTTGCCGAACTGGTCAACCACAGTTCCGGGCGCAGCTTCGGTTTCGAAGTCTACGCGCGCATCCCGGAGCCGGGCCTGTTCGGGCACGGCGCCAGGATGCTGCTCAAGGACACCAACCTGCTCGCCGCGATCCTGCCGGACAACATGGACTCGGCAATCATCGAAAAGACGGCCAAGTCGTTCCTCCTGTTGGAGGCCGATGAATAGACCCGCTTCGTTACGGGTTTACCCGTGCGCGCCGAATTCGTTGGCGATGGCGGTCGTGATCCTGAGGCTCAGGCCATAGGAGCGTTCGATCGGGTCGATGTAGTCGGTGTGGATCCGGACGTAGCCGGTCGCGCTGGAATCGGGATAGTCGCTCGGCAGATCGACGTTGAAGTCACTGATCGAGGGGAAGCTGACCGGGAAGGCGCGGCGCAATTGGGAGAGGCCGTCGTCGACGCGCAGGGTGAAGAACATCTCCAGCACGTCCTCGCGGCTGATGTCATTGGCGCGGCTGAAGACCGGGACCATGACGGCGCGCAGGAACATGTGCTTGAACAGCGCGATCCTCAAGGATTGCAGCACGCCCAGGCTGCGACGCGTGTGCTCGCGTCCGGGTTGCGGCGTCTCGTCCGGGATGAGCGCGAGCAGGCGGTGCAGCTTGAGCGAGTCCACGCGC
Source organism: Novosphingobium endophyticum (assembly GCF_014640675.1). GTDB lineage: Bacteria > Pseudomonadota > Alphaproteobacteria > Sphingomonadales > Sphingomonadaceae > Novosphingobium > Novosphingobium endophyticum. The sequence goes on from NZ_BMHK01000017.1 coordinate 48,651, forward strand.
AGGCGTGAGGCAAGGCGGCGATAGACGCCGGCGCGGTCATCCTTGGTGAGGTATTCGCCGATCATCAGGCAGGCATCGGAGATGTGCTGCTCGTCGCCGCGATAGGGGCGGCTGGCCCAGTAGGCGGAGTTGAACAGCTCGCCATAGGCCGCGACCGTCTTGATCGAGGCCAGCGCATTGGCCGAGCGGACGAGGCGGATGAGCTGGCGGCCGCGCTCGCTTTCGGTGAGCAGCTGCGCGATTTCCTCCATGTTGCCGTCCGCCGCCGTGCCGACGCCGGCGATCACGTTCACCGGATAGCCGAGCTGCTGGAGGATCGCGTTGTGCGGGATCGCGCGGATCTGGCGCAGGCTCATCGTGCGATCGGCGGCGAGGTCTGACTGGCGGCGCGACTTGCGGCTGCCGGTGTCGTTCAGCATCCCCAGGCCGAAGGCGGTGATCGCGCGGCTGTAGGTGGCGCTTTCGAGGTGCTCGTTCTGGACGCGGCGGATCGCGCGATAGAAATCGAGGCTGAGGTCGGTGCGGCGGTAGAACACGTCGGTCGGCGCCTTCGCGTCGGCGCCCCACAGCGGCTTTTCGGCCATGCGGGTGAGCGTCGCCAGCGCCAGTTCGTCCGAGCCGAACCAGAGGTAGCCGTCGCCGCCCTGGAACGAGACTTCGGGTTCGAGCCTGATCCCGGCGCGCACGAAGCGGCGGCGCGCCCAGGGCGACATCGGCCAGGCGAAGCGATCATCGACGCTGGAAGGATGGGCGCCGCGTCCCATGGATTCGCCGTGGGTGTTGAAGATCAGCGCGGAGACATCGGTCATGGCATTGGCGGCCATGGCTTCGGCCAGGCGGCCCTGAAGCCGCTCGATGGCAAGCGCGGCGGGGATCTGGCCGACGAAGCGGCCGGCGTCGGAAAAGCCGGTCTGGATCGAGACGCGGCCGCGCCGCCTCGCGTATTCGCGGTAGGCCGGCTCGGACAAGACCGCATCGAGGAAGCGCCCCCCGTGCTCGAGCGCGCTCTCGGTCTCGAACAGGGGCGAGACGTCGACTTTGTCGTCGATCCCGAACATGCGCGCGAAGTAGAGCGCGGCGAGCACCGTGGTCGGCTGTTCGCATTCGGCGACGAGCATGCGGATCGGCGAATCGGCGTCGATGTGGTGGAGGATCTGCGCCATGGCGAGGAACTGGCGCACGGCGGTGCTGTTCTCGATGGCGAGCGCCGCGAAGTTCGATTTGAGCGGCTTCACTTCGGCCAGCAGCTCGCGCATCTTCACCAGCGCGGCCTGGCTGGCGAGGCTGAGCTTGCCTTCGGGGTCGATGCGGCGGCGGATCGCGTTCTGAAGCTGCGAGGAGTTCACGCGGAAGTGGATCCAGCCCATGCCCAGACCATCGGCGCGCATTGCGGCCCTGACGACGAGCAGATCGCGCGCCACGTTCTGATCGGCGTGGCGGGCCTCTTCCTCCAGCTCGGCAATCACGCCTTCGAGGCTGACCAGCTTGTCGGGGTGATCGGCGGTGAGGGCATTGGCGGCTTCGGACAAGGCTTCGGGCGCGGATAGATCGGCGGCGAAGCGGGTGGCCATCTCTTCGGCTAGCTTGCTCGCGCGATCGAGGCGCCCGGCGATCTCGGGTGCGAGTTCGCGCAAGGCCTCGGCATAGCCTGCAAGCCGCATGGCCTTTTCCTGCAGGCGGTAGCGGATCGAGGTCGTCCACGAAATGTCGGTGCGCCCGTCCATGTCGTAGCCGACCCAGTGGGCAAAGCGCACCGGCATCGGCTGCAGGTCTTTCCAGCGCCTGGGCCAGCGGGTGGCGGCGATGTCGAGCAGGCGGGCGACAATGCGGTCGCGCGCCTTCTGGCCGCGCGCGATCGCGGCCATGGCCTTTTCGTGCTCGTAGTCGAGCGTGATGGTGTCGCGCGCGGGCGAGGCGGCGCAGACGGAAGCTTCGCTGAAGTCGCCGTGGGAGGCCGAATGCGTGATCGCTTCGGTCTGGGCGGAGGTGAGCAGGAACGTCGGGTGCGCCGTGAAGACGACGTGGGCGGCGGGGCGCTGCCAGCGCAGCGCGAATGCGGTGAAGTCTTCTCCTTCGGCGGCGGCATCGATACGCGCGTCGTTATCCGCGACGGGAACCGGCGTCAGCAGCCGGTCGATCCGCGCCGCGCGGGCGCGCAGGCCCTCGCAATCCATCTCGGCCACCAGAGCCTCAATGTCGTCCAGCGACATCTCGCCGTTCTCCAGTTTGCGCGAGAGTTCGAGGCCGAGCTGGAAGACCGGGTTGTAGAGCGGCGTCTGCGCGGTGAGCTTGTGCAGTTCGCGCAGGCGCTCTTCCAGGTCCTGGACCGTGCGAAGCGCCGGTCCGGTCACGATGCCGCCCCCTTGGGCGCCAGCCCCGCCGCGGCGCGGGCATCCGCCTCGATTTTCTTCGGATCGGGTTTGCCCTTGGGTACCATCCAGCTTCCCCCAACGCAGATCACCGCGTCGAGCGCCAGCCATTCGGGCGCGTTGGCCGGGCTGATGCCGCCGGTCGGGCAGAACTTCACCTGGCCGAAGGGGCCGGAGATCGCCTTGAGCGCCGGCGGGCCGCCATTGGCCATGGCCGGAAAGAACTTGAGGCGGTCAAGACCGAGTTCGAGCGCGAGCATGATATCGCTGCCGTTGGCGGTGCCGGGCAGGAACGGGATCTCGCGCTTGAGCGTCGCTTCGCCCAGCGTCGCGGTAAGGCCCGGCGAGACAATGAATTCCGCGCCGGCATCGATGGCCCTGTCGAGATCGGTGGGATTGAGCACCGTGCCCGCGCCGACGACGGCGCCGGGGACCTGCTTCATCACCTTGATCGCCTCGATCGCGCATTCGGTGCGCAGCGTCACTTCGAGCGCGGGCAGGCCGCCGGCGACGAGTGCCTCGGCCACCGGCAGGGCATGTTCGATATCCTCGATCACCAGCACCGGGATGACCGGCGCAAGACGCATGACCTTCTCGACGGATGCGGACAGGCTGTTCATGAACGATGTTCCCTGGCGAAGGCGGCAGCCGCGCCGAACAGGCCGGGCTGCGGATGGGTGATGAGCTTGACGGGCATCTTTGCCATCATGCCGGCAAAGCGGCCCTTGGCGATGAAGCGGTCGGAAAAGCCGGATTTGAGGATGGTGTCGCGGATCCGGTAGCCGAGGCCGCCGGCGATGACGACGCCGCCAGCGCCCTGCGCAAGGGCATAGTCGCCGGCTGCGGCGCCGAGCGAGAGGCAGAAGCGTTCGACGGCCGCTTCGGCGAGGCGGTCCTTGCCTTCTGCGGCTGCCTTCCAGATATCCACGTCGCTCAACACATGGACGGCCTTGTCCTCCATGGCGGCCAGCGTCTCGTAGATGTCGACAATGGCGGGGCCGGAAACCACGCGCTCCACCGAGACGCGCATGTGGCGTTTCCTCAGCCGCGCGAGAATGGCGTCCTCGATCTGGTCGAGCGGGGCGAAGTCGATGTGTCCGCCCTCGGTCGCCTGGACGTGATAGCTGCCCTTGCCGTCGCGCCACAGGTGCGCGACGCCCAGGCCGGTGCCGGGGCCGAGAACGCTGATCGTGCCAGCGGCAGGCAGCGGGGCGTCCTCGGGGCCGGCGAGATGGACGAAGTCGTCCTCGTGCGCGCAGGCGACGGCGTGGGCAACGGCGGCGAAGTCGTTGACGATCGTGCAGCGCTTTGCGCCCAGTTTATCCCCGAGCAGCGCGGGGCGGATGATCCACGGATTGTTGGTGAAGCGGATCACCTCGCCTCCGACGGGGCCGGCGACCGACATGGCGATCGCCGGCGGCAGCTTGCCGCCGTGCATCTCGCTGAACGCCTCCCAGGCGCTCTCGAAGCTGGCGTGGTCCTTCGTATGCAGCGTTTCCGGCTCGCCGAGGGTGATCGTGCGGTTCTTCGTCACGCTGGCGATGGCAAAGCGGGCATGGGTCCCGCCGATGTCGATGGCGACGAGTTTAGTCATTTCCCCCTCCTCTGAAGAGGAGGGTGGTGGAGGGCGTCGTCCCGGGCTCGACCCGGGACCGGTGGCTGTCGTTCGGCACAGGCTCGCGGCAAGGGGCGCGGGTAAACACCGCCAGCGGTCCCGGGTCGAGCCCGGGACGACGATATGGACATGTCCATCATCCCCATCACAGCCCCGCCACTTCCAGCATGGCCGAGCCGCCCTGTTCGGCGCCGCTCGCGTTCACGCGGAACATCGCGAACAGTTCGCGCCCCATGCCCATCTCGGCAGCAGGTGCCGGGGCGGGATCGCGGCTTGCGAGATCGGCCGTGGTCGAGAGCGAGCCATCCTCGGCGGAGAGGCGCACGAGGTCGCCGTCGCGCAGACAGGCCAGAGGCCCGCCTCCCAGCGCCTCGGGGGTGACGTGGATCGCCGCCGGCACCTTGCCCGAAGCGCCCGACATGCGCCCGTCGGTGACGAGCGCGACCTTGTGGCCCCGGTCCTGCAGCACGCCGAGCGGCGGGGTGAGCTTGTGCAGTTCGGGCATGCCGTTGGCGCGCGGACCCTGGAAGCGCACGACGACGACCACGTCCTTGTCGAGTTCTCCCGCCTTGAATGCATTGGCGACGGCTTCCTGCGTATCGAAGACGCGGCACGGCGCCTCGACGGTCCAGCGCTCCTTGTCGACAGCCGAGGTCTTGAAGGTGGCGCGGCCGAGATTGCCGGACACGAGGCGCATGCCGCCGTCGGGCAGGAACGGATCGGAGACGCTGCGCAGCATGGTCTCGTCGCCGCTGACCGTCGGTGCCGAGGTCCATGCCATGGCATCGTCCATCAGCGCGGGCTCCTGCGCATAATCGCGCATGCCGCCTTCGGAGACCGTGAGCACGTCGGCGTGGGCAAGACCGGCATCGAGCAGTTCGCGCACCACCCAGGCCATGCCGCCGGCGGCGTGGAAATGGTTCACGTCGCCCGAGCCGTTGGGATAGACGCGGGTGATGAGCGGTACGACCGAGGAGAGTTCGTCGAAGTCCTCCCAGTCGATCACGATGCCCGCCGCGCGCGCCATGGCGGGCAGGTGGATCGCGTGGTTGGTCGAGCCACCGGTGGCGAGCAGGCCGACCAAGGCGTTGACGATGGCCTTCTCGTCTACGAGGCGTGCCATCGGGCGAAAGTCATTGCTCTTGCGGCCGATCGCGGCGAGCCGGTGCACGGCCGCGCGCGTCAGCGCCTGGCGCAGCGGCGTGCCGGGCGGCACGAAGGCAGCGCCGGGCATGTGCAGCCCCATCATCTCCATCATCATCTGGTTGGAGTTGGCGGTGCCGTAGAAGGTGCAGGTTCCGGCCGAGTGATAGCTGGCGCTCTCGCTGGCGAGCAGGTCCTCGCGTGTGGCCTTGCCTTCGGCGTAGAGCTGGCGGGTCTTCTGCTTCTCCTTGTTGGAGATGCCCGTCGGCATCGGGCCGGAAGGAATGAACACGGCCGGCAGGTGGCCGAAGCGCAGCGCGCCGATCACCAGGCCGGGGACGATCTTGTCGCAGATGCCGAGCAGTGCCACGCCGTCGAACATCGCATGGCTGAGCGCGATCGCGGTGGAGAGCGCAATGGTGTCGCGGCTGAAGAGCGACAGCTCCATGCCGTCGAAACCTTGCGTCACGCCGTCGCACATCGCCGGAACCCCGCCGGCGACTTGCGCCGTCGCGCCCACTTCGCGGGCGAAGAGCTTCATCTGCTCCGGGTAGCGACCGTAGGGCTGGTGGGCGCTGAGCATGTCATTGTAGGCGGTGACTACACCGATGTTGAAGGCACCGCCGGTGGCGATGGCGCTCTTGTCCTCACCTGATGCCGCAAACCCGTGGGCGAGGTTCGAGCATGACAGGAAGCTGCGGTCCGAATGGCGCCCGGCCTCGCGCTCGACGAGTGAGAGATAGCGGGCGCGGCTGTCTTTGGACCGTTCGATGATGCGGTCCGTCACGCGGGCCACCACGGGTGCGAGATTGCTCATTCTTCCACTCCTGATCCTGGGCCGTACTCCTCTCCTCCAAGAGCTGGATCCCGTCGGGCCTCGCGGCCCACTGTAGATTTAGGTGCCGTTCTACTCGTGCCAGGTCACTCCGTCACGCTCTGCAAGGGCGATGGCGGCGGACGGCCCCCAGCTTCCCGACGTATAAGTCCTGGGCTCGATGTCCTGTTCCTCCCAGCCGGCGCGGATCGCGTCGATCCATTCCCACTGGGCTTCCACCTCGTCGCGGCGCACGAACAGCGTCTGGTCGCCCTCGATCAGGTCGAGCAGCAGGCGTTCGTAGGCGATGCGCCGCTGCGGGCCGGCGAAAGCGTCGGGCATGGTGATCGCCAGCGGCACGCTGCGCAGGCCGATCCCGTCGCGGTCTAGCCCCGGAACCTTGGCCATCAGCGAAAGCGTGATGTTCTCTTCGGGCTGGATGCCGATGACGAGCCGGTTCGGCACCGTCCTGGCGCCGCGCCCCTGAAAGATCGAGTGCGGCACGTCGCGGAACTGGACCACGATCTCGGTTGTGCGCCGGGGCAGGCGCTTGCCCGTGCGCAAGTAGAAAGGCACGCCCCGCCAGCGCCAGTTGTCGATATGCGCCTTGATCGCCACGAATGTCTCGGTGCTGGAATCCTTGCCCAGTTCCTCGTCATAGCCGGGCACCGCCTGGCCGCCGATGGCGCCGGCACGGTACTGGCCGGTGACGGTCTCGCCCGCGTCGACCTTGCGCAAGGAGCGCAGCACCTTGACCTTCTCGTCGCGCACGTTGGTGGCATCGTAGGAGACCGGCGGCTCCATCGCCACGAGCGCGAGAAGCTGCAGCATGTGGTTCTGCACCATGTCGCGCAGCGCGCCGGCATCGTCGTAGAAGGCCACGCGGCCTTCGAGGCCGACCGTCTCGGCGACGGTGATCTGGACATGGTCGATATGCGCCGCGTTCCACAGCGGCTCGAACATCAGGTTGGCAAAGCGCAGCGCCAGCAGGTTCTGGACCGTTTCCTTGCCGAGATAATGGTCGATCCGGTAGATGCGCTCTTCCGGAAAGGCCGTCGCCACCGCGTCGTTGATGACGCAGCTCGACGCAAGATCGATGCCGAGCGGCTTTTCCAGGCCGATGCGCACCTTGCTGCCGGCAAGCCCGCTCTGCTCAAGCCCGTGGATGGTCGGCTCGAACAGGCTCGGTGCGGTCGAAAGAAAGATCGACAGTCCTTGTCTGGGCTCGCCGACCTTCTCCGCCAGGGCCTTGAAACCCTCGATCTTGTTCGCGTCGAGCGGTTGATAGCTCAGCCGGTTGAGGAACGTCGCCATCCCGCCGCGCCGATCGGCCGGCAGGAACTGTTCGAGCGACTGGCGCGCGAAGTCTCGGAAACCCTGATCGTCCATGTCCGAGCGGGCCGTGCCGATGATCTCGATGCACGGGTCGAGCAACTGCTCGGCATCCAGCGCACAGAGCGAAGGCAGCAGCATACGCCTGGCAAGATCGCCCGTGGCGCCAAACAGCAACAGGCGATCGGAAGTGAATTTCATGGTGCGGGCGATTCCATCATCGGCAGGACGCGCCCGGCGGGACGCGAGGTACAGCGAAAGGCCCGGCCTCTCGCACATGCGGCATATCAAGTGTGAAGCGTTGGCGCTAGCGTGCTGACATAGGACTTCCTGAAACCTGAAAGCCGGACTGTTGACGGAATGGCCCGCGAAATAGGGCAAATCTTTGCGGTTCGGCAAGCCTGCAATATCTTTGTCTTCGGATTTTCGTACAATGTCCGACGGGCCACGTTCATCGTCGAGGCCGGAACAAGGAGACCGCATACATGGCCGTTGAGGGTGTCAATCTCCTCGAGCATATTCAGACGCCGGCGCTCGTCGTGGCGCGCGGTCAGGTCCGGTTTGCCAATTCGGCTGCGAAGGTGCTGCTGGGCGCGCACATCGTCGCGCAGGACGTGCGCATCGCCATCCGCGATCCGAAGGCGGTCGCCGCCATCCTGAGCGACAAGGGCGGGACGGCGCGGGTGACCGGACTGTCGACGGGGGGCAGCGTCTGGGAAGTCGACTGTCAGGTGGTCGGCCCCCACGAACGCCTCGTGAGCCTCTACGATCTGTCGGAGCGGGTCAGCGTGGCAAAGTCCCATGCCGATTTCGTCGCGAATGCCAGTCACGAACTGCGCACGCCGCTCGCCAACGTGCTCGGCTACGTCGAGACGCTGATGAATCCCAAGGCCGGCGGCGACGAGGGGGTGCGGATGCGTTTCCTGGGGACGATCCGGCACGAGGCGCAGCGCATGCAGGCGCTGATCTCCGATCTCATGTCGCTGTCGCGGATCGAGGCCCTCAAGCACGAGGCGCCCGCCGGACAGGTCGACATGGTGCCCCTGGCGCAGGAGATCGCGGGTGAATTCCGCACCGGCGGTGAGGTCACGGTGAAAGCCAACTGCGCAAGCGCTGAGATCGCCGGGGATCGCGGGCAGATCGGGCAGGTCCTGCGCAATCTCGTCGACAATGCTGTCAAGTACGGCAAGCCGGGCGGGCCGGTCCGGGTTTCGATCGAGGCGGCGGAAACCGGCTGGGTGCTCACGGAGGTCAGCGACGAAGGCGAGGGCATTCCGCCCGAGCATCTTCCGCGCGTGACGGAGCGCTTCTATCGCGCCGACACCAGCCGCAGCCGCGCTGCCGGCGGCACCGGTCTCGGCCTGTCGATCGTCAAGCACATCGTCGAACGGCATCGCGGGCGCTTCGATATAGACAGCCGCCCCGGCGAGGGGACCACCGCCTCGATAATGCTGCCGCTTCGTGAACGCGCGGCGGCAGAGTGAGGCGGCGGCCGAGTGAGGCTTTGCATCACATTCAGAAGTCCAGTTCGAAACGGGTGCCGACGACCCGCACGTCGTACCCGGTGGAACCGGAGGGCAGCGCGATCGCTCCATCATAGGAAAGCAGAGCGTAGTTGAGGTTGAAGCGCAGGTACTGGATCGGTGACCAGACCAGTCCGACTATATAACCGTTCTGTTTTCCGCCGCGGATGTCCCGGCTGTCCAGATCGAGATAGTCATAGCGCAGATTGACCTGGATCGATCCCGCGCCGCCCTTGCCGATGGGACGAGCCGGTGCAGCGGATGTGAAGATGCCTTCCTTGTACCCGCGGCTGTCTCCCGGCGTGAGGAAGTAACCCACTTCCGCGTAGCCGCCTCGAAATGTGACCGACGGCAATCCGACCCGCTCGGCGCGAAGGGCGTGTACCTCTGCGGCCCCGTGCCACCGGCCCGAAATAGCCGCGAGTTCGAGGCCGTAATGCATTTCCGTCTCGACGTTCAGCGAAGGCGTGCCGATCAGGCGCGTGTTCGTGGAATGGACGAAGGGGCGTTGGCGGTAGCGCGTGCCGGCATCGACAAGCCGGCCCAGCCGCCGCCAGTGCGCCGAACCACCGAAGTGGAGCTGCGTCCTGCCGATACGGGGTGCGTAAACCAGTCTGCCGTCGAAGCTGTAGCTGTTGTTCTCGTCGCCCCCCGAAGGACCGTCGCTGTCGTTGGCGAGCGCACCGACATCGTCGGTAAAGACGCCGAACTGGGCGAGCCATGGGCCGCTCGCATAGCCCGCGGAAATGCCGAGCCGCCGTTCGAAGTTGAACGCGTCGGTAAACGCTGCGCGCTCCATGACGCTGCCGGTGGTATCGCCGGTAAGTTCGTCGAGCGACTGGAAGGCGTTGTGATTGCCCAGCCGCACCTGCCATGATCCGGCGTTATAGCTGACGAATGTGTCGACGAGATCGACACTGTTGTCCGAGAGCTCCAGTTCCAGCTTGTAGGAGAAGCCCGAGCCCACGCTGCCTTCCCCGCCAAGGCGGATGCGCCGCATCTCGTTCGAGAATCCCAGCCCCGGATCTTCGATGCCGTCTGGCGAGGAGACATGGTTGGCGTCGGCCTGAATGCGGCCCTTCACCTTGAACTGCTTGTCGCCCTGCGCGAAGCGGGGGCTGCCTTTCCATGTTATGTCCACGCCGTCCGGCTTCGTCGGAGGTGTGGCCGGGCCAGCCTTCGCAATCGCGCCAGCAGCTTTCCCGATGTCGCGGTCGTCGGACGGGGACACGGCCGGCGCCGGGTCCGCCTGCAATCGACTTTCGATCGCTTCAAGCCTGGCCCGCAGCGCCCTGATTTCCGCCCGCATCTGTTCGGCTTCCGCTTCACTCACGGACTGCGCGGCCACTGGTGTTGTCCAGACTACGAGGGCGACGGCCAAACTTGTCGAGGCCAGGAGAGGGCGCATGGTTTCTTACTCCGCAAGTATTACCGGTACGAATTCGCCCGGGGGCTTGCAGCGCTTATGACTGTTAAATGACGTTTTGGTGACGAACGTGACGGCTGAGAACCATATGGCCCAAAACGTCTCCACGAGGGTGACATCATACGTTCCTATGTTCTCATTAATATCAATTTCATTTGGAAACAGTTCGACATGAATTAGAAACAATTGTGAACTGGCGCGGACGTGTCGGAGCCACGGGAGTTGGCGGATTTCCGACATCTAGGCGGATGTGCGAAGCACGCTGTCACGAAACAGAAATATTCCGGTCATAGAGCCGTCCGCATTGTGCAATCAAAGGTTCATGGAAGGATGGGTCAGTGAAAAAATTTCGGGCAGCTTCGGTCGTTGCCGTAGCGGTGGCCACCGGCTGGGCGCTTCCCGCCCAGGCTCAGGTGAGCGATTCGGCGGCGGTGCTGCAGGAACTGCGCGACATGCGCGCCAAAATGGAGACGATGGCGCAGCGGATCGAGACGCTCGAGACCGAACTGGCCAGTGCCAATGCCAAGGCTGATGCCGCGGCGCAGGTCGCGCGGAACGCGACGACGACCGCCGTTGCCGCGCAGGAAGCGGCCGGCAAGGCCCAGCCGGCGAAAGTGGCGTGGAAGGGCGCGCCGCAGTTCAGCAATGACGAGGGCTGGAGCTTCAAGCCGCGCGGCCGCCTGCAGGTGGACGTCGCCGGCATCGACGCGCCGAATGACCTTTCGGGCGGTGTCAATGACCGGCTCGGCACGGGCGTCGAACTGCGCCGCGCCTATATCGGCTTTGACGGCACGATCCCGGGCGGCTTCGGCTATCGGGTAGAGGCGGATATCGCCGGTTCGGACGTGTCGCTGACCGACCTCTATCTCACCTACAAGGCCAACAGGAACGTGACCCTGGCGGTCGGCCACCAGAAGCCGTTCTGGGGCCTCGAGGAAATGACGTCGGACCTCTTCACCTCGACGATGGAACGCGCGGCCTTCAGCCAGGCCTTCGGTTTCGAGCGCCGCGTCGGTGCCAGCGTCCAGTATTCGGGCAAGAGCCTCCTCGTGCAGGGCGGCGTCTTCGCCGATGACGCATCGAGCCTCAACACCGATACGAACAAGAGCTGGAGCGTCGACGGGCGCGTCGTGTTCATGCCGAAGCTGGGCGGCGGCATCCTGCATCTCGGTGCGTCCGCGCACTTGCGCGACCTTGGCGGCTCGGTGACGTCGACCCGCTATCGCGCCCGTCCGTTCCTGCACACGACGGATGCCCGTCTCGTCGACACCGGCACGATTGGCGCCACCGGCGAACGCAGCTTCGGTCTCGAGGCGGCCTATATCGCGGGACCGTTCCACGCGACGCTCGAAGGCCACTCGATGACGGCACGCCGCCCGGGCCTTGCGGACCCGACGTTCAGGGGCGGCTACGCGGAGGTCGGCTACGTGCTGACTGGCGATGACACGGGCTACAAGAACGGCGTCTACGATCGTCTCAAGCCCTCGAAGGGACTCGACGACGGCGGAATCGGCGCGATTCAGGTCAACCTCCGCTACGATCATCTCGATCTCAACGACGCCGGCATCGTCGGTGGCCGCCAGCAGATGGCGGGTGTCGCGATGGTCTGGGCGCCGGTCGACAACGTGCGATTCGTTGCCAACTACGGCCACCTCTGGCTGCGCGACGCGGCAGTCACGGCCGGGGGCGACGACAGCTACGGCGTCGATGCCATGGGTATGCGCGCGCAGTTCGACTTCTGAAGGCGCGCCACCGGGCGGGACGTGCGCGAATCCCGCCCGGGCTCTTGCAACTCTATCGGCCCACATCTAAACGACCCCTGTCCGGCGCCTGGCCGGGCAGGGGTCTTCATTTCGGGCGTGAGTGTCGGCAAAACAGTCGAAATCCAAGGTTTTCTCAACAATTTCGCGGGCCAGGCGGCAATGTCACGCCATCGTCATAGAAGTGTCATCCTATCCCAATAGGGGCGTTCCAGTACTGAAGCCCAAGGGGGTATTGCCATGCATTCGACCAAGTCCTTCATTGTCGCTGCCGTTTCCGTCCTCGCTCTCACCGCCTGCGGAGGCTCGGGCGGTTCGGGCGCCGGCGCGCGCGATCAGGTCAAGGCCGTCGGTTCTTCGACCGTCTATCCCTTCGCTACCGCTGTTGCCGAGGCCTATGCCAAGTCCAGCGGTGTGAAGTCGCCGGTCATCGAATCGACCGGCACCGGCGCCGGCATGAAGCTGTTCTGCGCCGGCGTCGGCGCGCAGCACCCCGATGTCGAGAACGCCTCTCGACGGATGAAGAAGTCCGAGTACGAGCAGTGCCAGCAGAACGGCGTGACCGAAATCGTCGAGGTCCAGGTCGGCATCGACGGGATCGCCTTTGCCGAGGCGAAGGAAGGTCCGGGCATGAAGCTCACCCCGGTCGATGTCTACAAGGCGATCGCTGCCAATCCATTCGGCAAGCCCAATACCGCCAGGACCTGGAAGGACGTGAACCCGGCGCTGCCCGACATGCCGATCCTCGTCTACGGCCCGCCGTCGACGTCGGGCACGCGCGACGCGCTCAAGGAACTGATTCTCGAGGCCGGCTGCAAGACCGACGCGGCGACCAAGGCGCTCAAGGAAACCGACGGCGACAAGTACGAAGCGACTTGCCACGACGTCCGTGAGGACGGCCCTTACGTCGATTCCGGCGAGAACGACAACCTGATCGTCCAGAAGATTTCGCAGAATCCGAAGGCCGTGGGCGTGTTCGGCTTCTCGTTCCTCGAAGAGAACGCCAATTCGCTGAAGGGCATTCCGATGTCCGATGTCGAGCCAACCTACGAGACGATCTCGAATTTCAGCTACCCCGGTGCCCGTCCGCTCTACATCTACGTCAAGAAGCAGCACCTCGGCCCGATCCCCGGCCTCAAGGGCTATGTCGAGGAATGGGCGAAGTCCTGGGGTCCCGATGGCTATCTGAAGGCCAAGGGAATGGTGATCTCGCCCGATGACGTGAGGGCCAGGAACGCGGAAGTCGTCGCCAACATGACTCCGCTCGATCCCTCCGTGCTGAAGTAAGGACGCAGACGGCCAACAATGATACTAACCGGAGTACTTCTGGCCGTTGTCGGTCTTGGCCTCGTGGGGTGGTTCGCCGCGCGGGGCCGGGCGCGGCTGCTCTATACGGGCCGGGGATCGATGCATTCGATGCCCAGCTATCACGGCTGGCACATGGCGCTGTGGATCATCGTGCCGGCGCTGCTGGCATGGATGGCCTGGTCGTTCATGATGCCGGGGCTGGTCGACGGTGCGGTTCTGGCTAGCCCCGCCGCGGCGCAGTTTCCTCCCGATGCGATGAGCCGCGCCGCGATCCTGTCCGAGGCAAGGACGGTTGCGTCCAACCCGAATGCAGCCGTGTTCAATCCGCTCTCGGCCACGCTGGCCGAGCCGATGCGCGCGGCGCAGCAGCGCTTCGGCCTGATCGGCGGGCTGATCGTGCTGATCGTGGCGTTGGCGGGTGGCGGCTACGGCCTTACCCGTGTCCGCGCGGGTTTTCCCGCGCGAACCCAGGTCGAGCGGGCCGTGCTCGGCGTGCTGCTGCTCGCCTCGCTGATGGCGATCCTGACCACCTTCGGTATCGTCGCCTCGCTGCTGTTCGAGGCCGGGCTGTTCTTCAAGGACGTGTCGCCGATCGCCTTCCTCACCGGAACGCACTGGGCGCCGGGCAATGCCGGCGGCGAAAACATCAGCGACAATTTCGGCGCTGTGCCGCTGTTCTGGGGAACGATATACATCGGCGCGATCATCGCCATGCTGGTGGCGATCCCGCTCGGGCTGATGAGCGCGATCTACCTGACCCAGTACGCCTCGTCGAAGGTGCGCAAGCTGCTCAAGCCCATGCTGGAGATCCTCGCGGGCATTCCCACCGTGGTCTACGGCTATTTCGCCGCGCTTTCGGTGGCGCCGATGATGCGCGATTTCGCGGCTTCCATCGGCATGGCCAACCCCTCGACCGAAAGCGCGCTGGCCGCGGGCATGGTCATGGGCGTGATGATCATTCCTTTCGTTTCCTCGATGGCCGACGATTCGCTGGCCGCCGTGCCGCGCGCGATGAGCGACGGTTCGCTGGCGCTGGGCGCGACACGGTCGGAGACGATCAAGCGGGTGCTGCTGCCCGCCGCGCTGCCCGGCATCGTCGCCGGCGTGATGCTGGCGATCAGCCGCGCCATCGGCGAAACCATGATCGTCGTCATGGCCGCCGGCGCCGCCGCGCGCCTGTCTCTCAATCCCTTCGATTCGATGACGACCGTCACCTACCAGATCGTGCAGCTGCTGACCGGCGACCAGGAATTCAACAGCCCCAAGACGCTGTCGGCCTTCGCGCTGGGCCTCGTGCTGTTCATCGTCACGCTGATCCTCAACATCATCGCCCTCAGGGTAGTGAAGCGGTTCCGGGAGGCTTATGAGTAACGCTGTCTGGCAAACGCCCGAGGCCGTCAGGCGCCTCGCCAAGCGCCACGCCGCCGAGCGCCGGTTCAGGCTGCTCGGGCTTTCGGCGATCGTCCTTTCGCTCGCCTTCCTGGCGCTGCTGCTGGTGATCATGCTCGAGAACGGGCTCGGCGGGCTGGACTGGCAGTTCCTGACGGGGTCGGACTCGACCAATGCCGATCTTGCCGGCGTGTGGGGCGCCGCCAAGGGATCGCTGCTGACGATGCTCGTCACGCTGGTGCTGTCGTTTCCGATGGGTGTGCTGTCCGCCGTCTATCTTGAGGAATTCGCGCCCAGGGCGCGCTGGATCGAGTGGATCGAGGTTTCGATCAACAACCTTGCCGCCGTGCCATCGATCATTTTCGGCCTGCTCGGGCTTGCGGTCTTCATCAACACGCTCGGGATGCCGCGCTCGTCGCCGCTGGTGGGCGGCTTGACGCTGGCGCTGATGACGATGCCGGTCATCGTCATTTCCGGCCGCAACGCGATCAAGGCCGTGCCGCCCTCGATCCGCGACGCGGCCCTGGCGGTGGGCGCGAGCAAGGTGCAGACGGTGTTTCACCACGTCGTCCCGCTGGCGCTGCCCGGCATCCTCACCGGTACGATCATCGGCATGGCGCGCGCGCTTGGCGAGACCGCGCCGCTGCTGATGATCGGCATGCGCGCCTTTGTCGTCACCCCGCCGGGCGGGATTACCGATCCCTCCAGCGTGCTGCCGATGCAGATATTCCTGTGGTCCGACGAGATCGACAAGGCTTTCGTCCAGAACACATCCGCCGCCATCATCGTGCTGCTGGTCTTCCTGCTGGCGATGAACGGCCTTGCGATCTACCTTCGAAACAAGTTCGAGGTCCGCTGGTAGGGACATGACAGAAACCAAGATCACAGCCCGCAACGTCGACGTTTTCTATGGCCAGAAGCAGGCTATCGACAACGTCTCCATCGATATCGACGATGGCATGGTGACCGCCTTCATCGGCCCTTCGGGCTGCGGCAAGTCCACCTTCCTGCGCTCGCTCAACCGCATGAACGACACTATCGCCGATGCCCGCGTGACCGGTGAGATTAGGCTCGACGGCGAGGACGTCTACGCAGCGTCGATGGACCCGGTCGCCTTGCGCGCGCGGGTGGGCATGGTGTTCCAGAAACCCAATCCGTTCCCGAAGTCGATCTTCGAGAACATTGCCTACGGTCCGCGCATCCATGGCCTCGTCCAGAACAAGACTGACCTGGATGAGGTCGTCGAGAAGTCGCTGGTCAAGGCGGGGCTGTGGGAGGAAGTGAAGGATCGCCTCCATGACGCGGGAACCGCGCTTTCGGGCGGCCAGCAGCAGCGCCTGTGCATTGCCCGCGCGATCGCCGTCAGCCCCGAGGTGATCCTGATGGACGAACCCTGCTCGGCGCTCGATCCGATCGCGACGGCCCGCATCGAGGAACTGATCGACGAACTCAAGGACAACTTCGCGATCGTCATCGTCACCCATTCGATGCAGCAGGCCGCGCGCGTGTCGCAGCGGACGGCGTTCTTCCACTTGGGCAACCTTGTGGAGTATGGTGAGACCAGCCAGGTTTTTACCGCGCCCCGCAACGAGAAGACCAAGGACTATATTACCGGCCGTTATGGCTGACGGCCGGCTTGCAAGGGAAAAGCCATGGTAGACCATACCGTTAAGGCCTTCGATTCAGAGATCGGTCAGCTTCGTGGGCTCGTCGCCGAGATGGGCGGCCTCGCCGAAGTCGCGATCCGCGACGCCATCCTGGCTCTCACCAACCACGATGAGGAACTGGCGAAGCAGGTCGTCGCCCGCGATGCCAGGCTCGATGCGCTGGAAGCCGAAGTGGATCGGCTCGCGGTGCGCACCATCGCCTTGCGCGCGCCCATGGCCGACGACCTTCGCGACGTTATCGCCGCGCTCAAGGTCTCGGGCGTGATCGAGCGTATCGGCGATTATGCCAAGAACATCGCCAAGCGCGTCAACGCGCTGGACGGGCGCAGCAAGGTAGAACCGATCGCGCTCGTCCCGGCCATGGCGGAGATCGCCGAAGGCATGGTCCGCGACGTGCTCAATGCCTACGGTTCGCGCGACGCCGCGCTGGCGGTCGAGGTGATCCGGCGCGATCAGAAGCTCGATCACTTCTACAACACGCTGTTCCGCTCGCTGCTCACGCACATGATGGAAAGCCCGTCGACCATCACCGTGGCGACGCAGCTGCTCTTCATCGCCCGCAATCTGGAGCGCATCGGCGACCATGCCACCAACGTCGCCGAAATGGTCTACTACGCCGCGACGGGCGAATATTGCACCGAGCGTGACACCCGGACCAACGACACGGGCGGCCTCGAATGAACCCTTCCGTCCTCGTCGTCGAAGACGACCGCGCCTTGTGCGACCTGCTCACGTGGAACCTCAGCGCCGAGGGCTATGAGGTACGCAGCACCGGCGATGGCGAGGAAGCGCTGCTGCTGGTCCAGGAGCAGGCGCCCGATGCCATCGTGCTCGACTGGATGATCGAGAACGTGCCCGGTATCGAGGTCTGCCGCCAGCTGCGCAAGGACAAGGAAACCGCGCAGATCCCCATTCTCATGCTCACCGCGCGCGGTGAGGAGGAGGATATGATCCGCGGTCTCAAGACAGGCGCCGACGATTACGTCACCAAGCCGTTCTCCCCGCGCGAACTGCTGGCGCGCATCGAGGCGTTGCTGCGCCGCGCGCGGCCTTCGCTCGTCGGCAGCGTACTGCAGTGGGGCGACATCGAACTCGACGCGACCTCGCACCGGGTGCGCCGTGGCGGTGATCCGCTGCATCTGGGCCCCACCGAATTCCGCCTGCTGCGCTATTTCATGGAACGCCCCAACCGCGTCGTCTCGCGCCAGCAGATCCTCGACGGGGTCTGGGGCATGGATTCGGACATCGACGAACGCACGGTGGACGTCCACATCCGGCGCCTGCGCAAGGCGATCAACCGCGACGGCGACACCGACCCGATCCGCACCGTCCGCGCGGCGGGCTATGCGATGGACGTGAACTGACCACGCTGCGGCGCGAGCCGCGCGCGCTGCATTAGCCCCAGCGCTGACGGGTAGTTCACGATCATGGTGCCGCCCGGGCTTCCGGCGGAGCGTTTCCTCGAATATGCCGGCACTTTCGCAAGGGACGTGATCCCGGCATCTCGATGAGGATATCTTGACAGACGAGGGCAACGACAGGGCAGGAGAAGAACGCCGGGGCGGTTCGCCGCAATCGGTAACGCGCGTGATCCGCCTGCTCGAGGTGCTTTGCGCCAGCGGCGAGCCGGTTTCGCTCGCCGATCTCAGCCGCCGTCTGGAAACACCCAAGAGCAGCTTGGCCGCGCTCCTGCGCGGGCTTGCCGACGAGGATTTCGTGGTTGTCGCCGAGGGTGCGTGGCGCCTCGGCCCCGGCGCGTTCGGCCTTGGCAGTGCCCTGACCGAGGCGCGCCGCCGCCTGCAGAGCTCCGATCTCATCCGCGAGGGCATGCGCCGCCTGTGCGATCGCAGCGGCGAGACCGTGCTGCTGGCGGTCGGCGATCACGAAGGGGACATGGTCACTTACGTGGACCTCGTCGAAAGCCGCAACGTCGTGCGCTACTCGGTATCGGTAGGCGATCGCCGGCCGTTCTATGCCACCGCCGGCGGCCGTGCGCTGCTGGCGACATGTTCGCGCGAGGCGGTCGCTTCCTATCTCAGGCGCGTCACCCCGGAACGGCTGACTGGCACTACCGTAGTCGACCCCGCCGTTCTGGCGGACATCATCGACGAGGTGCGCGCGCTTGGCGTCGCCCAGACCGTCGATCAGGCGGCGGAAGGGGTTACCGGAACCGCCAGCATCATCCGGGATTCGGCGGGCGGCGTGGTCGGCGCGCTCGTCCTCGCCGCACCCAGTGCCCGCGCACAGGGCCGGCTGGACGAACTCGCGCGGCGGGTCCGCGACGAGGCTGCCGCGATCTCGCGCAGTCTGGGCTTCCGCTGATCCCTGGCGGTCACTCGGCGGCGAAAACCAGGAGAAGGTTGCCCGGCATCTTCGATACGAAGCCATAGCCGGACGAGACGATCAGCTGGCTGCCCTCGACGATCGGCGCCGCCCCGCCGCTGATCGCTCCACCGTGGGCGGGCACGCCGTTGACCGTGTCGAAGTCTTGCGTGGTATCGAACTGCCACAGGACCTTGCCGGTCGCCGCGTCGTGGATCCGCAGAAAGCCGTCGTCGGCCCCGGCAAGGACGAGCTCCGGCGTCACCGTGATCGCGCCGCTGTTGCCGGGCAAGCACAGCGCTCGCCCCTCGCAGACCCCGGCAGGCGAAGGCGCGCTCCACAGCGGTTCGCCGGTCGCGGTATTGAGGGCGTGGATGCCGGGGGCAGCCGGGAAGGGCCGGTCGACACCGTCCGGCATGTCGCTGATCGCCACATACGTCCGGCCGCTGTCGGCGGCGAGGCCGAAATGAACACCGCCCGCCATACCTCCGCGTCCGACCTGGCGTTTCCATGCCAGCTTGCCCGTCTCCGCCTCGAGCGCCCAGACAATCCCCGATTTCTGACCGGCGAGGACATAGTCGCGCCCGTCCTTGCCCGTAGCCAGGATCGGCATCGCGCCAAAGTCGAAATCCGGGCCGGCATCCTCGGGGCAATTGTCGGGATCGGGCGAGACGCAATCGACATTCCAGGCATCGCCTTCGAGCGCCTGGAAGTGCCAGTCGATCGCGCCGGTCTTCAGATCGAGCGCGACGATCGCATCGGAGAGTTCGGTGGTCGGCCGGGTGTAGTTGTCGCCCGTCGCGGCGATGAGGTGACCTCGCTTCGTGTCGATCGCGAGGCCCGCCCAGACGGGCACACCCGACGGGCCGAGATGCCTGCCGCCGTCCTGCGGCCGCGCCTCATCGACCAGCCAGGTGCGCCATTTCTCCTCGCCGGTACGGGCATCGAGCGCGAGGATCGAACCACGGAACGAGCAGCACGGGTATCCCGGGGCCGCGGCCGAAGCCTCCTCCAGCGAGGACACGGGCACGTAGAGCGTGCCTTCGTGGAGCGCCGGGGGCGCGGTGAAGACGGCGGCGGGGTGGTCGTCGGCGCGGACCTTCCAGAGGAGCTTGCCGGTGAAGGCTTCCACGGCATAGGCGTTGCCGATCCAGTCGCCGAAGAATGCCAGCGGCACCGCGGAACGATCGCCGGCCTTCCATGGTGAGAGGACGATCGCCGTGCGCACTTCCGCCGCCGCGTCAAAGCTCCAGCGCGCGCAGCCGGTCTGCCGGTCCAGCGCATAGACTTTGCCTCCGTGGCTGCCGACGAAGATCGCGCCTCCGCCCAGCGCCGGCTGCGATCTGGCGCGGTTCGCCTGCGGAAAGCCGAAGGCCCACTTGAGTTTGAGCTTGCCCAGGCTCGCCCTGCCGATCCCGGCCCGCGCCGACGATACCGAATGCGTGGAGGCGAGGTCCAGCCCGCCGCCGGCGAAAGCGGGCACTTGCGCGCGGTCGAAGGCGGCGTGTTCGGGCTCGCACGGCGGCGGCGGGGCCGTCTCGGCCGTTTCGGCGCCGATGTCCTGCCCGGAAAGGTGCTGTGCAACCTGTACCTTGTCGTCCTCGCTCAGTACCGAACCCTGCGCCTTCATGGCTCCTGACGTGAGCGCGGCGAGAATGGCATCGGGCGTCATATAGCCGATGACGGTGCGGATCGGTGCGCGTCCCGCTCCGCTGTCATGGCAAGCGGCACAGTTTTCGCGGTAGATGCGCGCGCCCTCAGGGTATTTCTCCTCAAGAGGGGCAATGCCCGGCGTGTTCTCCACCGCCGCGCGCGAGGGGACACCGAAAAGCACGAGGGCGGCTGCCAGCGCGATTGCGGCAAGTGCAGTCAGCCCGACCGGCCGCAGCGAGCGCGTTCGTTCCATCGCGTTCCCTCTCCCGAATCTTGTTCTTCTCCGGGGAATAGCACGGGCGCGCGAGGGGGGAATGGCCTGGCGGCCTGTGCCGCCTCAGGCTGCGGCTTTAACGCCTCTTTCGGCGGCATCCAGCGCCGAGGCGATGGTGGCGAGAAACTGGTCGGTGGCACGTTCCCACGAGTAGAGCGCGCCCAGCCGCGCGGCGTCACCGCGTCTGGCGGCAAGCGCGCGGGGGATGGCGCGTGCGAGCGATTGATCGACGGCGCCGGCGGGCCGCGCCAGGCTGTCCTCGACCCCGCGTGCGTCCGGCCCGAGAATGTCGATCGGTCCCGTGACCGGCAAAGCGGCCACTGGAACGCCGCAGGCCAGCGCCTCGATCACCACGAGGCCGAAAGTGTCGGTCAGGCTTGGGAAGACGAAGCAATCGGCGGCGCGGTAGGCGCTTGCCAGTTCCTCGCCCGAGAGCGCGCCAAGGAACAGCACCTGCGGATAACGGCGGCGCAGGCTTTCGAGACCGGGGCCATCGCCGACGATCACCTTGCTGCCCGGCACCGGGGCATCGAGGAAGGCTTCAAGATTCTTTTCGGGAGCGACGCGGCCGACATTGAGAAGGACCGGGCCGGGCAGGCGGGTCATAGCTGCGTGGCGCGGCCCTTCTGGGGTGAACAGGCTCTGGTCGATGCCGCGGCTCCAGCGGCGGGTATGGACAATGCCGCGCGAGGCGAGTTCATCTGCAAAGCTTTGCGTCGAGACGAGAACGGCGCGGCTAGGCGCATGGAAGCGGCGCATGATCGGCCAGAAGCGCTCGGCGCTGATGCCGGTACGCAAGGCCGCGTAGTCGGGAAAGCGCGTGTGGAACGCCGATGTGAAGGGCACGCCGCGTGAGAGGCACCAGCCGCGCGCGGCCCAACCGATCGGGCCTTCCGTGGCAATATGGACGATGTCGGGGTGCGTCCTGTCCAGCATGCGCCGCACACCTAAGCGCGGCGCCATCGCCAGCCGGATCGAGGCATAGCCGGGCATCGGCACGGTCAGGAAGTGCTCGGGCGTGAGAGTTTCGACATCATGCCCGCGCCGTTGCAATTCGTCGAGCGTCGCCGAGAGCGAGCGGACCACGCCGTTGACTTGCGGCAGCCAGGCGTCCGTCGCGAGAGCGAGCTTCATGCGCTGACTTTTTCGGGCGCGACAGCATGCTCCGCGTAAGGAGCGGCGGGCTGCGCAGAGGCGTGGCCATGGCCGCCGGTCTCGGCTGCCCAGTCGATGATGGTGATCTCGCCGGTCAGACTTTCCGTCAGCGCGGTGCAGCTCTCGACCCAGTCACCGTCGTTATAATAGGTGATGCCGCCGAGCTGGCGAATTTCGGCGCAATGGATGTGCCCACATACGACGCCGTCAAACCCGCGGTTGATCGCTTCGCTGGCGACGGCTTCCTCGTAGCTGCAAACGTACTGGACGGCGTTCTTGACGCGCTTCTTCATGTAGGCCGAAAGCGACCAGTACGGCATTTTCAGCCGCCGGCGCGCGGCGTTGAAGACGATGTTGGCGCGCAGCAGCATTGCGTAAGCCTTGTCGCCGAGGAAGGCGAGCCACTTGTGGTAGAGCACCACGCCATCGAACGCGTCCCCGTGCGTGACGAGGAGGCGGCGGCCATCGAGGGTTTCGTGGACCGCCTCCAGCGCCAGTTCGACGCCGCCGAAGCTGAGGCCCGCATAGTCGCGCAGCATCTCATCGTGATTGCCCGCGATGAAGACGACCCGCGTGCCCCGGTGGGCCATCTTGAGAATGCGGCGGACCACTTCGTTGTGCGCGTCGGGCCAGTACCAGCCCTTGCGCAGACGCCAGCCGTCGACGATGTCGCCGACGAGGTAGAGCGTCTGGCATTCGACCGAGCGCAGGAAATCCACCAGCAGCGCGGCGTTACATCCCCGCGTGCCGAGATGGATGTCGGAAATCCAGATCGTCCGGAACTTGCGCTTGGGGCGGAACCCCTTCGGGTCCGGCAGATCGAGCCACGCGGGAATAGTGCCGCTGCGCTCGATCAAACTGTCGATGTCGGTCCGCATTGCCTGCTTCCCCCGGCTGTTACCGACGTTGCTTTCGCATTCTTGCGTTGCGCGGCCGTGACGGTTGCGGGTCAGTTCGATGACAGTTGCAGGATTCACAATCCTGTCGTCGATATGTCACGTGTTCGTCATACAGGCAGGGCAGAAATCCGCGCGTACCGATCAAGGCGGGGGGCGATGCGGCGTATCGACATATTGCTGGCTAGCGAGCTTTCCGGAGGGCTGGCAGCCTTCCGGCATGGCGATTTCGAAGTGCTGCTGCATCGCTGGACTGACTTTGGAGACTTGCCGCTGATCGAAGGCGCGCTCTGGATATTCATCGATTGGGTGCTGCCCGAGATGTCGGGGATCGAACTTTGCCGTCGCCTGCGTTCTGACGCGCATACCGCGCATGCCCATATCACCATGGTCCTCGAAGCGGACGACCTCGAGGACCGCAAACGCGCGCTGCGCATGGGCGCCGACGATTACATGGTCGGCCCGCTCACCCGCAATGCGCTGCTTGACCGCGTGCTCGGAGCGAACCCCGGCGATCAGGACAGCGCCGGAATCCGCATGGTGTCGCAGGGCGACCTGACGGTCGACGTTGCCGCGTTCCAGGCCCGCTGGCAGGGCAAGCCGATCTCGCTCATGCCCAACGAACTGCGTTTGCTGCGCTATTTCATCGAGCATCCCGGCCGGGTCTTCACCCGCGCCCAGCTGATCGCGGCGCTGGGCAAGCAGGAGCCGCCGGTCGATGAGCGCACGGTCGACGTCTGGATCGGCCGCCTGCGCCGCGCGCTAAAAGGCGTGGGAGCGGGCAATCCGCTGCGCACCGTGCGCTCGCTGGGATACGTGTTCGACACGGTTTAGGCCGTAAACTCACAGACTGCTCGCTTCATCCAGGCCAACCCGCCGTCTCGGCCAGCAGCCAGAGTCCGACCGCGAGGAACATCAGCGCGGCGACCGCGCGCATCAGGCCCAGCGGCACGACCCTGATGATCCGATGGCCGAGGAACACGGCGGGCACGTTGGCGATCATCATGCCCAGCGTCGTGCCGAGCATGACCGGAACGACGCTTCTGTACTGCGCGCCCAGGGCAATCGTCGCGAGCTGGGTCTTGTCGCCGATTTCCACGAGGAAGAAGGCAATGGCGGTCGCGAGGAATGGCCCGAGGCGCCCCGGGCCTGCATTGCCGTCATCGTCGAGCTTGTCGGGCAGCAGCGTCCAGGCCGCCATTGCGATGAAGCTGGCCGCGACCAGATAGCGGAACCAGCGCCCGTCGAAGAACGCGGCGGCCTGCTCTCCCGCAAGGGCGGCGAGGAAGTGGTTCGCAAGGGTCGCGACAAGGATACCGGCGATGATCGGCCAGGGCCGTCTGAAGCGCGTCGCCAGCACGATCGCGAGGAGCTGGGTCTTGTCGCCGATCTCGGCGAGCGCGACGACGGCGGTGGATGTGAGGAGGGCTTCCAAGGCATTCTCCGGGCCGGGCGGCAGGCAGGACAACAGCGCGGCAGCAACCCGCCCGGCCGAGCGGTGCTGCGAGCGCCATTGGTCTCGCCCGAACGGTGACCCGTCCTCCTGTGCGCCATGGCCTCTCGGCCAAGTATGTTGACGACAGGCGCTGCCCGAAAGGCAGCCGGCTACTCCCCAGATGACCGGGATGCTCTAAGCGTGCGCGACGGCTGCGGCAAGATGCAGAAAAAAAAGGCCCGGTCGCCTTGCGGGACCGGGCCGGAGTTGCCGTAAGGAGGGCAGGGCTCCTCCTGTGGGAACCGATGTTCGCCGGCGGGCAGTCGGTGGAAGGAACCGCCCGCCGACGGAACCCGTCAGAACTTGACCGAGGCAGAAAGCGAGAAGGTGCGGCCCACGTCGTAAGTGTTGACCTCGATGCGGCCGGTTTCGAACTGCTGGTATTCCTCGTGCTTGCGCCCGGTGATGTTGCGCGCTTCGGCCTTGAGCTCGATTTCCTTGTCCTCGCCCAGCATTATGCCCTGGCGCACGACGAAGTCGATGGTCAGCCCCGGATGCTCGAAGATGTCCGGCTGGCCCGAGTTGGCAAGGCCGCGGCTGACCGCGCGCCTGCTGGCGTAGTTGAACAGGAAGGTCTGCTGCGAGAGGCCGCCCCGCTGTTCGAGGCCGATCTGGACGTTGGCGATATGCTCGGACTGGCCGGTAAGGGGCGACCCGTCAATGAAGTAGGCGCTCGCCGGCGAGTTCACGGCACCGAAGACGTCGGTCGTGTCACCCGGACCGACTTTGATTTCCGACTTGGTGAAGGTGTAGTTCGCGGACAGCAGCAGGCGGCGGTCCGCGAAGAGGTCAAAGTACTTCTGCAGCTCCACCTCGGCGCCATAGAGGTCCGCTTTTGGCGCGTTGGCGTAGCTGGTCACGAACAGGTTGACGTCGGTGACGTAGGATTCGATCGGCTTGTCCAGGCGCTTGAAGAACGCGCCGACCGACAGGCGCTGGTCACGGTCGAAGTACCATTCGAAGCGGCCTTCGGCGTTGTACAGTTCGCTGTCCCGCAGCAGCGGGTTGCCGCGATAGCTGCGGTTGCTGTCCGGATCGAAGTAAGTCTGGAACAGCAGTTCGCGGAACTGCGGCCGCGCGATCGTCTTGGAAGCATTGAGGCGAACCTGCATGCCCGGCTCGATCTCGTAGGTCAGCGTCAGCGCGGGCAGCCAGTACTCGTTCTTGAGATCGGTGTCGGGGATCGAGGTCGTCGTGCCGGTGACCGGAACCACTTCGGCGACCTGATGCGCATATTCCCAGCGCACGCCGATATCGAACGAGAGCAGATCGGTGAGCTGTCCGGCCAGCTTGGCGTACCAGGCATGGTTGTTGAGCGAAGCGTCGAACACGGCGCCGGCGAAATCGACCTCGTTGGTCAGGACGGTGTAGTTAACCCCCGCGACGTCGCCGAGGTAGAACGTGCCCGGCTGGAACAGCACGTCGGGGCGCAGCAGGCCGAAGGCCGAAACGAGGTTGGTGTCCCCGGCCGCGCGAAGCTGGAAGGCGCGGCGCGAACTGCGCCGGTCGTTGAGCTGGTAGGCGTAGCCCACCGAACCCGTCCAGCCCGGACCGAAACGGTGGGAAAGGTCCGCGCCCGCCGACCAGACGTCCTCGTCCAGGTTCGAGAAGGTAACATTGGCATCGCCCTGGCTGCCACCGTCCAGCCGGTTGACAAAGCAGCCCCCGACTTCGCTGACATTGAGTTCATCCGGGCAGCCGGCGCCGGGGTTGGTGCGCACGTACTGGAAACCGATCTCGTAAGGCGCATCGCGCTTCGAGTTTGCATATCCGCCGCGCACGTCAAGTTCGGTGTCGCCGCCCATCTTGAACTCTCCGACGAGCTGCGAGTTGATGAGTTGGCGTTCGTACCAGCCGGTGTCCTGATACAGATAGTCGACGACGTCGTTGTTGTCCTGATGGCCGGTCCGAATCCCCGCCCGTTTGACGGTGTCGTGGATATAGACGTTGGTCCAGCGCAGCTTGTTCTCGCCCCATTCGAGGCCCATGCCGAGCAGCGCGTTGGCAACGACCTGGTTGTCGGTGACGACATTGCGGAAATCGCGCGCGAACTGGTCGGCGTCGAGACCGGCCACGCGCTGTTGGATGATGTCGCGGGTTTTCCACTTGTTTGAATAACCGGCCGCGCCGATCACGCCCAGCCTTGCCTCGCCGATGTCGAGGTAGGTGCCGGCCGAAAGGCTCGCGGAGAAGTTGGCCGGCAGGCGATCCCAGCTCTGGACAAGGCCGTTGCGGCTGTTGATCAGCGTGCTGCCGATGGCCTTGGCCTGATCGCTCGATCCGTCGAGCAGGGTGCCGCTGCCGAGGTATTCCTTGAGCTCGAGCGACTTGTTGCGGTTGCCGTTGTCGTAGCCGGTCCAGTCGGTCCTGCTACCGTAATACGTATAGCCGAACTTGTTGGTGGTCTCGCTGTCCCACTCGACACCGCCTCCGATGGTCAGGAAGCTCTCGGTCGGGATGGCCTTGGTCGTAAGGTTGATCACGCCGCCGCCGAATTCACCGGGGAAGTTGACCGAGTAGCTCTTCTGCACCAGCGACGAGGCGACGAGGCTGGTCGGGAACAAGTCGAGCGGAACGACGCGCTTGAGCGGTTCGGGGCTGGGCAGCGGCGAGCCGTTGAGCAGCGCCAGCGAGTAGCGATCGCCCAGTCCGCGTACATAGACGTAGCCGTTGCCGACGACCGAAAGGCCGGTCACGCGGCCGAGCGCGCCGGCGATGTCGCCTTCGCCGGTGCGGGCGATTTCGGCGCTGGAGAGTACCGAGACGACCTGCGGCGCGGTTTGCTGGACGTTGATCGTGCGCCGGCCGGTGACGACGATCTCGCCGCCAGGGATCGAGACGTCGGGCGCTTCTTCCTCGGTTTGTGCCTCAGATGCCGAGGGCTCGGCGATCGTGTCGGCGGTCGGAGCGCTTTCCTGAGCCCTTGCCAGCGACGGCACGAGCATCGAAGTGGAAAGCAGCAGCAGCGAGATCAGCCGCGGCTTGGTCATCTAAATTCCCCCTGAAAACAGGTTTTGAAAGCAATGAAGGGGGCGGCCGCAACAGGCCGCCCCCTCCCTAATGTTCCGGGCGGCGCCGATCAGGTGGTGGGCAGCGCCGTGCAGAGCTGGCCCGAACCGAAATCGGCGGTCGCGTTGTCGCAGGTCCAGCCCCGGTACCAGGTGTCGGAAGCGTCCTTGACAGCGCCGATGTAGTCGGTGGCGTCGAAGAAGCTCGAGAGCGTCTGGATGTTGGCGTAGGCCGGCGTTCCGCTCTCGTTGCTGCCGTTCACGAAAGTGTTGGTCAGCGTCGAGGTGAAGGCGTCGTTGTTGTTCGTGCCCGCGTTGAACGCCGTCTGGACGTCGGTGGCTGTGTAGGAGCCGGTGCCGAGGAACTTGGCGGCATTGCAGGTCAGCACCGTCGAATGGGCGGTGAAGGTCGTGCGCTGCGCGGTCGTGCCAGATCCGTTCAGGCGCAGACACTCGTTGTTCGGCACGTTGACGATGCCGTTGACCCAGGTGACGTCGGAGTTGCCGCGGTTCAGGACGGCGGCGCTGCCGTTCGCGTTGTCGCCCGGCTGGACGGCGGTGAAGTTGGCGACGATCAGGTTCGTGCGCGGGGTATCGCCCTCCGCGCCGTTGCTGTCGATTTCCATGAAGGAGTCGCCGTCGGCATCGCGCTGCAGAAGCAGGACATACTGGAACTTGCCCTGCACGCCGGTGTCGGCGTCGAGGCTGTCGTCGTCCGCGTTGACCGCGATGTAGTGCTTGAAGTTCACCACGCCGCCGAAGAACTCGGCCCCGTCGTCCGAGCTGTTGACGCTCTGGAAGTAGTCGAGAGTGGTGCCCGAGCCGATGCCGCCGGTGGTCAGCGACTGGAGTTCCGAACCCAGGCCGAGGACGAAGCCCGAATACCGGATCTGGAAGTACTTCATGGTGCCGGCGTCATAGGTGGCATCGTTGCCGCCGAAGCGGGCGGGATTGGCCGAACCCTCGGTGTCACGCTCGCAGTTGTTGGTCGCGAGCGAGCCGACGGTGCAGTCCGTGACCGGGGCACGACCAAGGAGAACGACGCCGCCCCACTGGCCCTGGTCCGTGTCATCGTTGGTGCCGCGAACGTTCTGGGCGCTGGTGAAGATGATCGGCGCGGTGGCGGTGCCCTGCGCGTCGATCTTGTTGCCGCGGTTCACGGCCAGCCAGGCCGGCTCCGAGCCGTTCTCGCCATAGATGATAACGCCCGGATCGATCGTCAGCGTGACGTTGGTGTCGGAAGTCAGGTTGCGACCGCCGCAGCTGGCCGTCGTGGTGGTGAAGCCGGCCGCGGTCGGGGCCGAGAAGCCGCCGTCACAGCCGACATCGACGCGGCCGTTGAGGCGGTAGAGCACGCCGTCTTCCTTCGTCAGCACGGTGCTGGCGTCGATGAGCGCCGGCAGCGTGCAGACGCGCCAGGTGCCTTCGGGGCCGGAGATCGTGCCGCTGTTGGTCAGGCCGCCCGTAGCCGCGATCGAGGGGCAGTCGGCTGCCGGGGTGACCGTGCCCGAAGTCGGGGTCGGCGTGGGGGCGGGAGTCGGCGTCGGGTTGTTGATGACGATGCCGCTGCCGCCGGGCGAGGAGATATCGTCGGCGCCGCAGCCGGCGAGAGCGAGTGCGCTGCAACCCAGAAGCAGCAGGCCAGAGATTTTCTTCACGTTGGTTTCCCCCGTTTGTTCAGGACGGACGAGGCGGCGATTCCGCCATCGTTAACCGGGGCGTTTAGGGGTGCGGGGTGACAGTTTGTTGGCGCTGCGGTGACAGAAATATTCAGTTATGTGACGGACATGCGACAGCCTGCCGGTCTGTTCCGCCGCCCTCGTGCGCGACTCGCGACCGGATGCCCGATTCACGTCAAAATTGCAGTTTTATGACAGTCCGGTCATTTTTCTTGAGGGCGACGATATTTTGGCGGACGATCATCCCGACAGATGAATGATACGGGAGAGTTGAATGTCAGTATCCTTACTCGTGGCGAGCGTCCTGATGGGCCAGTCCGCCTTCTCGCTGACGCTTGAAGTTCACGCGCCGGAGGAAATCGACGTCGCGTACGAGGAACTTGCCGCCGGCATGAACGAAGAGGCGATGCGGAAGCTGGAACGCAGCACTGCCATCGATTCGGACGACCCGGCCGTGCTGATCAACCTTGGCGCCGCCTATGCTCGCCAGGGCATGGCCCAGAAGGCTCTGGCGAGCTATCGCGCCGCGATCGACAGCCCGGAGCGCTATGAGCTCGAGCTGGCGGACGGCAGCTGGATGGATTCGCGCTGGGCCGCGCGCACGGCGATGCGCAGCCTGCTGACGGCAAACGCGCAGGCCATGCGCTGATCGCCTTCTGAATCGCGACGTTCTCCGGGGCACGGCTCGCCGGAGATCGTGATGCAATCGTACGCTGGTCTTTCGGGTCACGCGCTATAATACTATACGCCAGTATGGCAGGAGACGTCGGGGAGGGCCGGCGCCATCCATTGCAGCGACCCCGAAACAGCGACTGGCGATTGCAACATGACTGTCTCTTTAGCCATTCGATCGTCACACACTTGTCATCAGGATGGCGCACTTGGCCCTCATACGGAGGGCATGGTGATTCGAAATTCCCACACTTTCACCCGCAATTTCGGCGGGTCTTTCAACGCTTCGGCCAGGTTTCTCGCAGCTTTGGCGGCGCTGCTCGCGCCCACGCTGGCGCATGCGCAGGCGGTGACGACGCAGGATCCGGCCGGCAGCGGCCCGATCGTCGCCGCGCTCGGCTGGTTGCAGGGTACGCTCCTCGGTAATGTCGCCACCGCCGTGGCGGTCATGGCGGTGGCCGCGGTCGGTTTCATGATGCTGACCGGGCGGATGAACTGGCGCTTCGGCGCGACTGTCATCATCGGCTGCTTCGTGCTGTTCGGCGCGGGGGCGATCGTTTCCGGCATCCAGTCGGCCGCAGGTTGATGAGCCTCGCCCGTTTTCCCGTCCATCGCGCGCTCACCCGGCCGCAGATGTTCGCCGGCGTGACGTACAGCTTCTTCATCATCAATGCCGCAGTGACGACGGAAATCTTCCTCATCACCAAGAGCTTCTGGGCGCTGCCTGCGGCGCTCGCGATCCACGGGGTCGGATACCTCGCATGCTTGCGCGAACCCCGGGTGTTCGACCTGTGGATCGCCAAGGTCAGCAAGTGCCCGCGCGTTGCCAACTGGCAGCGCTGGGGCTGCAACAGCTACGCCCCCTGAGGGGTGGGGAGTACAGTGATGGGGCACAAGTCCAGACGCGCGATTCCGGGCCTCAAGGGCTGGGGCAGCAAGGAGGCTCTGGTCGGAGACCGCCTGCCGTACCAGGCGCTGGTCGATGACAACGTCGTGCTGCTGCGTGACGGTTCGGTCATGCTCTCGCTGATGGTGCCGGGCCTCGCCTTCGAGACGGCCGATACGGACGAGCTCAATTCCCATGTCGCGACGCGCGAAGTGCTGCTGCGCTCCTCGCTCGATGCGCGTTTCGTGCTCTACCACCACGTCATTCGCCGCCGCGTGCAGATCGAGCTGGAAGGCCAGTTCGACGATCCGCTCGCCGCGCATATCGACGCGCGCTGGCGGGCGCGCACCGGCTCGGGCGCGCTGTTCGTCAACGATCAGTTCATTACCTTGGTGCGCCGCCCCGCGCGCGGCAAGGCGGGCTGGGCCGACAAGTTCTCGCGCATGATGAAGCGCAGGGGCGACGTGGTCGAGGCGGATCCCGCCGATGTGCGCTCCCTGCGCGCGGCGGCGAGCGCGATGGTCGCCTCGCTAGGCTCCTACGGCGCGCGGATGCTGGGCGATTACGAGACGGCCAGGGGCGAATGCTCGGAAGTGCTCGAGCTGCTTTCGGCGCTCTACAATGGCGAGATGCGCCCCGTTCGCCGCCCGGTGGAAGGCACCGACATCGGCCACATGCTGCCCTATCGCCGGATCAACTTCGGCATGGACGCGCTGGAGCTGCGCGGCGCCGACCGACCCGGCTTCGCCTCGATCGTCAGCCTCAAGGACTATCCCGATTCGACCGCTCCGGGCCTGACCGATGCGCTGCTGCGCCTGCCCTGCGAGCTGGTGCTGACCGAGACTTACGCGCCGTGTGACCGCCAGATCGCGCGCGAACGCATCGATCTTGCCATCCGCCGCCTGCGCTCGGCCGACGAGGAGGCCATGGCCGAACGCCGCGAGATGGCGAGCGCGCGCGATTCGCTCGGCACGGGTGCAGTCGGCTTCGGCGATCATCATCTTTCGGTGCTGGTGCGCGCGGAATCGCTCGACGCGCTCGACGAGGTCACTGCCATGTGCGCCGCCGCGCTGGCCGATGCGGGCGCCGTCGCGGTGCGCGAGGAAGTGAATCTCGAGCCTGCATTCTGGGGGCAACTGCCCGGAAACGAGGGATTCATCGTTCGCCGCGCGCTGATTTCCAGCGCCAACATGGCCTGTTTCGGTTCGCTCCACGGTTTCGCGATGGGGCAGGCGAGCGGAAATCACTGGGGCGACGCGGTCACT
This sequence comes from Novosphingobium endophyticum, assembly GCF_014640675.1. Taxonomy (GTDB): domain Bacteria; phylum Pseudomonadota; class Alphaproteobacteria; order Sphingomonadales; family Sphingomonadaceae; genus Novosphingobium; species Novosphingobium endophyticum. The sequence continues at coordinate 80,302 of NZ_BMHK01000017.1, forward strand.
TTGCTCGCCACCACCAGCGCGACGCCGTTCTTCTTCAACTTCCATCAGGGCGATCTCGGTAATTTCACCGTCATCGGTCCGTCGGGTTCGGGCAAGACGGTGGTCATGAACTTCCTTGCCGCGCAGGCGCAGAAGTTCGCGCCCCGCACGATCCTGTTCGACAAGGATCGCGGCGCGGAAGTGTTCCTGCGCGGCATCGGCGGCACCTACAGCCGCGTCGCCGCCGGACACCCGACCGGTTTCAACCCGCTTTCGCTGCCCGATACCGCGGCGAACCGGGCCTTCCTGCGCGACTGGCTGGGCGTGCTGCTCGAGGCGAAGGGACCGGAGGAACTGGCGACGATCGCCGGCGCGGTCGACGCGGCCTACGCCAATGATGCGGGCCTGCGCCGCCTGTCGTACTTCCGCGAACTGCTGGCCGGTTCGCGCCGTCCGCAGCCGGGCGATCTCGCTTCGCGGCTCGACGCCTGGATCGGTTCCGGCGAGCATGGCTGGCTGTTCGACAACCAGCACGACCGCCTCGACCTTACGGCCCGCGTGCTCGGCTTCGACATGACCGCGCTGCTCGAAAGCCCGCGCCTGCGCACGCCGGTCATGATGTACCTGTTCCACCGCATCGAGGAGCGCCTCGACGGCGAACCGACGATGATCCTGATCGACGAGGGCTGGAAGGCGCTCGACGACGAGGTTTTCGCCGCGCGCATCCGCGACTGGCTCAAGACGCTGCGCAAGCGCAACGCACTGGTCGGCTTCGCCACCCAGTCGGCGCGCGACGCTCTCGATTCGAAGATCGCCACCGCGCTGGTCGAGCAGACCGCGACGATGATCTTCATGCCCAACGCCCGCGCGCGCGCCGAGGACTACTGCGAAGGCTTCGGTCTCACGCAGCACGAACTCGACGTGATCCGCACCCTGCCGGCGCATTCGCGCTGCTTCCTGATCCGTCAGTCCGATGCCTCGGTGGTGGTTCGTCTCGACCTTTCGGGCATGCCCGAGGTGCTGACCGTCCTTTCCGGCCGCGAAAGCACCGTGCGCAAGCTCGACCAGCTTCGCGAGCGTTATGGCGAGGATCCGGCGGCGTGGTACCCGGTGCTCACCGCCACGCCGTGGCCGGGCGACGCCGAGGACGGCGACGCCTGGATCGAGGCGGCCGAGTGACATGAGCAGCACTTGCCAGCAACTCGCCGAATTCGCCTCCGCCGGCGTCGCGCCGGCGCTGCGCGCGGTCGATTGCATGGCGGCGGAGACGATTTCCTCCGGCTTCGCGCGCCTTGGCGGGCTGGCGCCGGCGCTGACGATCCTGCTGTCGCTCTACATCGCGTTCTTCGCTTTCTCGCTGATTACCGGCCGTTCGACGCTCGGCATCTCGGCGCTGACTCCGCGCATGCTGACGCTGGGCCTCGTGCTGACCTTTGCGACGAGCTGGATCGCGTACCAGAACGTCGTATTGAACCTCGCGATCGGTGGGCCGGACTGGATCGCCTCGCTTCTGATGGGCGCGAAGGGCTCGGCCACGCAGATCTTCGGCGACCGGATCGACATCGTCTTCCAGGCCATCGGCGAGGCTTCGCAGAACGCCAGCGGCGCGGGCGGCGGTGAGGGCGCCGGGCAGGGCGCGGCGCAAGGCATGTTCACCCCGTCGAGCGTCATGTGGCTGGGCGCGCTGATCCTCTTGCTCGGAACCGTCGGCATCCTGCTGACAGCCCGCATCGCGCTCGCCGTACTGCTCGCGCTCGGGCCGGTCTTCGTCGTCATGGCGCTGTTCGGCGGTACGCGCGGCCTCGCCGCCGGTTGGCTGCGCGGCGTCGTGCTGACCGCCACGACGCCGCTCTTCGTCGTGCTTGGCGGCGGGATCACGCTCGAACTGCTGGTGCCGATCGTCGCCCGGCTGGTTCAGGGCGCGCAGCTTGGCGAAATCGACGGGCGCGCGGCCATGGCGCTGTTTCTTGTCGCCGCAGTGCACATGGCGCTGATGGGCATGGTGCTCAAGGTGGCCGGAACGCTGGTGTCCGGCTGGAACGTCTTCGGTCTGGCAGGATCGGGCAGCGGCAGCGCCCCGCGCGGCGAGAATCACGCTGGGCATGCTCTGGCTCCCGTCGCGGCCCCCGCCGCCTCGCCTCTTTTGCCTGCCCAGAGCCGCACACCCGCCGTATCGGCGGCCAGCGCGGCGGCCATGGCGGAAGCGCCGCATTCGGGGGGTGCGGGCGGTTCGATCCGTCCGGGCGACCGTCGAACCGTCGTAACCCAGGTGACAGGCGGCGGCATCGAGCCGCTGCGATCCAGCAATGATGCGCGCGCGCGCGGCATCGGCAGCCGCTTTCGCAGCGTCTCTAACGATACCGGCAGGGCGCCGGCAAAGGAGAAGATTCGATGATTGGCACCACGGCCCGAGCGCTTGCGCTGGCCCCCGCTCTGCTGGTCGTTTCCGCGCCGGCCATGGCCGAGGATCCCCGTCTCGTCGATCACGAGTTCAGCGAGAGCGAGGTCGTGCGCATTGACGGCAAGACGGGCGTGCAGGCGACCATCGCCTTCGGCAGGAACGAGTCGATCGAGAATGTCGCGGTCGGCGATTCGCAGAAGTGGCAGATCACGCCCAACAAACGCGCCGACCTGCTGTTCGTTAAGCCGCTGGAATCCACCGCGCGGACCAACATGACCGTGGTGACCAACCGCCACACCTATTTCTTCGATCTCGTCGCCTCGCCCAAGGCCCGGCCGCTCTACATGCTGCGTTTCACCTACAAGGATGAGCCGCAGGAGGCGCCCTTGCCCGGCAATGGCGGTTTCGATGGCCTCCAGCCGGCGGAGCGCGCGCTGGCCGAGGGCGATCCTGCCGGTGTCCCTTCGGATCCGGCGGCGCTCAACTTCGCGTGGAAGCGTTCGGGCTCGGACAAGCTGCAACCCTCGCGCATCTATGACGATGGCCAGCAGACCTACCTCGTATGGCCCGACAAGATGGCGGTTCCCGCGATCCTGATCAGGAACGAGAAGGGGGAGGAAGGCCCGGTCAACTACGCCGTGCGCGGATCGGCGATCGTGCTGGGCGAAGTGCCCAGGCTGATCATCCTGCGCTCCGGCAAGGCCTCGGCCGAACTGGAGAACCTGCGCGGAGACGAAGTCCGCACCGCAGCGGCCGTGGCCGCGAATTCGAAGGGGAACTGAGACATGGCGCCCAATTCTACCCTGCGTGAACGCATCGCCCCCGCCGCGCACGAGGATCCGCGCGAAGGCGAGGGCGCGCAGGTCATAGATCTGGCCACCCGCAACGTGCTGCCCCAGGTCAGTCAGCGCAAGAAGGGTGACGGGCTGGGCCTTGCCGCAGGTGTCTTGATCGTCGCCGCGCTGGGCGGCGTAACGCTCTGGTCGATGGACGCGGCGCGCAACGGTGCGGGCGAGCAGGCCCCGGCGTCCACGAACAATGCCGCCGAAGCTTCGCTTCCAGCAGCGCCGCCGGCCGCGCAGAGGCCCGCGCCCGCCGCTTCCGCGCCTCTGCCCGCCCCGGCGCCGCAACCGGTACTCGCCGCGCCGCCGGCCGCGAATCCCGCAGCGGCGCCTGCTTCGAATCCCTTCGCCAGTCCGACCGTCGTTTTCGATGCGAGCAGCGGCGGCGTTCCGGCGCCCGTCGCCGGCCCGGCGGGGGAGGCCAAGGGCAGCGGCAATGCCAATGACGATTTCGCCGCGCGCGTCGGTGGCACCGGCACGACCGCCGCGGCGGCGCGCTCGTTCGATCCGGCGACGACGGTGACGCAAGGCACGCTGATCCCGGCCGTGCTCGAAACCGCGATCGATACCGACGTGCCCGGCTATGTCCGCGCCATCGTTTCCACCGACGTGCGCAGCTTCGATGGCAAGCACGTGCTCATCCCGCGCTCCTCACGGCTGATCGGCCAGTACAAGAGCGGTCTGACGGCGGGCCAGAAGCGCGCCTACGTGATATGGAGCCGCGTGATCCGTCCCGATGGCGTCTCGGTGAACCTCGGTTCGCCCGCGATTGCGTTCGGGGGCGAAACGGGCCTGCCGGGCAAGGTCAACAGCCACTTCTTCGAACGCTTCGGTTCGGCCATGCTGCTCTCGGTCGTCGGCGGTCTTTCGACCGTGGCGACAGGCGGGGCGGGCGTCGTCATTTCGGGTGGCGGCCAGTCGGCGGCGGCTGCGGCGGTGCAGCAGGGCTCGAACGTCGGGCCGACGATCCGCGTGCGCCAGGGCGAACCGATCCGCGTCTTCACCGCCAAGGATCTGGATTTCAGCGAGGTCCAGTGACGGGTCATGGCCGAAGTCCTTCCCCTCCAGCCCGATCGCGGCGGCGCCGTGGCTGATCCCGACCTCGATCCGCAGCTTCCGCGCAGCGTCTATCTCGACGCCTACCTCGCGCCGCTGCGGCCCTGGCTCGAACGCGAGACAGTGACCGAGATCCTCGTCAACCGTCCGGGCGAAGTCTGGGTCGAGGATGCCGCGCACCCCGGCATGCAGCGCGTCCACCTGCCGGAAATGGACAACCGCCTGCTCCAGCGTCTGGCGGAGCAGGTCGCGCGCATCAGCCACCAGGGCATCAACCGAGAACATCCGCTGCTTTCGGCGACGCTCCCGGCCTACGGAAACCAGAGCGGCGCGCGCATCCAGCTCGTCGGCCCGCCGGCGACGCGTGCCAACTGGGCGCTGGCGATCCGCCGTCACCGGCTGCTGGAATTGCCGCTCGATGCTTACGATCGCGGCCCTATCGCACCGCCGGTGGAGGAGCCGGCGCCCGATGCGCTGGCCGAGCCCATCGCGTTCCTGCGCGATGCGATCCGCCGCCGCCGCACGATCCTGATTTCCGGCGGCACCTCGACCGGCAAGACGACGTTCCTCAACGCCATGCTTTCCGAGATCCCCGAGCACGAGCGCGTGGTCCTCGTCGAAGACACCGCCGAACTGCGCCTGCCCGGCGCCAATGGCGTCGGCCTGATCGCGGTGAAGGGCGAACTGGGCGAGGCCAGGGTTTCGGCCAATGACCTGCTTCAGGCGGCGCTGCGCCTGCGCCCCGACCGGATCGTGTTGGGCGAGCTGCGTGGCAACGAGACCGTTAGCTTCCTGCGCGCGATCAATACCGGCCACCCCGGCTCGTTCTCGACCGTCCACGCCAACAGCCCGCGCGGTGCGCTGGAGCAGATCGCGCTCATGTCGATGCAGACCGGCATCGGCCTTACGCGGGCCGAAACGCTGGAATATGCCGCCTCGGTGATCGACATCGTGGTTCAGCTCGACCGGCGAGAGGGCAAGCGCGGCATCAGCACGATCGCCGAAAGCGCGACGCTGGTGGGCTGAGAATAACGTCGTTTCGCGGCAAGCCGGGATGACGGCTTATCCTTCGGCCGGCATCCGATCCGCTACCCGGACGTCGGGTTCAAGCCCCAGCCAGTCGGCGAGGACCTTCAGATCCTTGCCTGCGCCGGTGCTGTAGAGCGCCCCGATCGTTTCATCGAGCGACAGCACCAGGCGTCCCTCCTCGATCGTGAGCGTGCTGTGCTCCAGCGCGGACATCATGCCGCCGGTCAGGCGCCGGCACAGGCGCACGGCGAGACCCCAGCCGATCGCCCGGTCGAGGTCGTCCTGATCGGCGAGCCTGCCGAACTGCGCGGGAACATCGGTCAGCCCGGAATTGGCGAAGACCGTCATCGCCATCATGCCGCGCCCGCGCTTGTCGAGGCCGATCCAGCGCTTGCGCAGCGCCCAGGTCATGGCTTCGTCGGTGCGCATGTTGGGCTCGGTGCGCATGGCGGCGAGGGCGAGAAGCGTGGAGGCGTGGCGCAGGTTGCCGTCGCGCGGCGCATCTTCGCAGACCGGCGCGGTCCACGCGGCTACCGCGGCCGCGGTTTCGACCGGGACGAAGGTGGCGCGGGCGAAGGCGCTGACGCTGGCCAGCATCGGGTCCTCCGCCTTCACGCTTTCGGGCAATTGCTGATACAGCAGCCCTTCGCGCAGGCCCCACGAGGAGAAGATCAGCCGCGAGGGAGCGATCTGTTCGACGATCTGCACCAGCAGCGCGGCAGCATCGGGAAGCGTCGCCATGCGGGCCGTTGTGATGCGCGGATCCGCCTTGCGCAGCTTGCCCTTTTCGAAGATGCGGCAGAGTTGCAAGGCCTCCTCGGCGGAAATCTCGAAGTCGTGCGGATCGTCGAGCGGCCAGTCGATCGCAGCCATCGCCTGGAGCGCCAGCGCGCGCCACGAGCCGCCGACGATGTAGAGCGGCAGTCCCTTGCCCCGGTTCCATTTTCGCTTGGAAAGGGCGTCGCGCACGATCGCGGCAAACGCGTCCGGCCCATCCGCGCGCAGTTCGGGCAGGCGCAGCGTGCCGAAGGGCAGGGTGATTCCGTTGGACCGAACCTCGCCGTCGATCTCGACAAGCTCGAGACTGCCGCCACCCAGGTCGGCGGCGATGCCCTTCGCTCCCGGAAAGGCGGCGATAATGCCGGTCGCGCTGGCGCGGGCCTCCTCCTCGCCGGAAAGCAGCCGCGGCGAGAGGCCGAAGCCGCGCACCTCCTCGAGAAATTCAGGTCCGTTGGAAGCATCGCGTGCGGCGGCGGTGGCGACGCACTCGACCTTGTCGACCTGCATCAGCCGCAGCAATTCGGCAAAACGTGCCAGCGACGAGAGCGCCGCGCGCATCGACTTTTCGGATATGGCGCCGGTCTTGTCCAGGTCCTTGCCCAGGCGCGCATTGACCTTCTCGTTCAGGATCACGACGGGCGCACGCGGCGGTCCATTATAGACCACCAGCCGCACCGTGTTCGAACCAATGTCGATGATGGCGCGCTTTTCGCTCGAATGGGTGATGGCGTTCATTCTGACTGGACGAATCGCATGGCCCCGGGGTTTCGAGGTCCCCTATGTCAGATATTGCCGCGCCTAAGCGAGAGCTTTGGCACTTTTCGTCCACTGGCAAGTGACGCACCGCGCCCTGAAAGCGAAGGGTTGGTCATGAAGTAGCGGTGCAGGTTGAACGGATTCTCCTGCTCGCCGATGCGTTCGTAATGCCCGTCGGGTTCGAGAATCCAGCTCTGCTCGGTATCGAGCAGGTTCGCGAGCATGACCTGGTCGAGCACCTGATCGTGGACCGTCTTGTTGCGCATCGGCACCATGACCTCGACGCGCCGGTCGAGATTGCGGCTCATCGCGTCGGCCGAGGTGATGAAGACATGGGCGTGCCGGTTGGGCAGATCGGCGCCATTCGCAAAAGCCCAGATACGCACATGTTCGAGGAAGCGGCCGATCACCGACTTGACGGTGATGTTTTCGGAAAGCCCGGAAATGCCGGGCCGAAGGCAGCAGATGCCGCGCACCACCAGCATGATCTCGACGCCGGCCCGGCTGGCCTCATAGAGGCGGTCGATCAGTTCGGGATCGGTCAGCGAGTTCATCTTGGCCCAGATCGCGGCCGGCTTGTTCGCGGCGGCATTGGCGATTTCGGCGTCGATGCACTCGTAGAGGCGGCTGCGCAGCGAGATCGGCGAGATCGCCAGCAGCTCGGTGCGATTGGGCTCGACATAGCCGGTGATGAAGTTGAACAGCCGCACCGCATCGCGCCCCGCCGCCGGATCGGCGGTGAAGTAGGACAGGTCGGTGTAGATGCGGGCGGTGACCGGGTGATAGTTGCCGGTGCCGAAGTGGCAGTAGGTGCGGTGTCCGTCGCCTTCGCGGCGCACGACCATGGAGACCTTGGCGTGGGTCTTCCAGTCGACGAAGCCGTAGATCACCTGGACGCCGGCCCGTTCGAGCTGGCTGGCCCAGAGCAGGTTCTGCTCTTCGTCGAAGCGGGCCTTCAGCTCGACCACGGCGGTCACCGACTTGCCCTCTTCGGCCGCCGCGATCAGCGCGGCGATGATCGCCGACTGCTTGCCCGCGCGGTAAAGCGTTTGCTTGATTGCGACGACGTCCGGATCCTGCGCGGCCTGGCGCAGGAAATCGATCACCACCTCGAAGCTCTCGTAGGGGTGCTGGATGACGATGTCCTTCTCGCGGATGGCGGCGAAGATGTCGCCGTCGTGCTCGAGAATGCGTTCGGGGTAGCGCGGGGAATAGGGCTCGAACTTGAGTTCGGGACGGTCCTCCTCGCAGATCGCGGCAAGGCCGGAGAAGCCGATCAGCCCCTCGGTCTTCATGATCAGCGCGCGGTCGAGGCCAAGCTGGTTGCGCAGCAGGTCCTCGGCGGCCGGATCGACCTTGCCCTGGAGCTGGAGCACGATGACGATGCCGCGGCGGCGGCGCTGGATCGCGGTGCGATAGTAGCGCACGAGATCCTCCGCATCTTCCTCGATCTCGATGTCGCTGTCGCGCAGGACGCGGAAAACGCCGTGGCCGTTGAGCCGGAAGCCGGGAAAGATCTGGTCGGCATTGCGGCAGATCAGGTCCTCGATCGAGATCCAGGCCGTGTCCTCGCCCGGAAGCCGCACGAAGCGGGGGAGGGAGGCGGGGATCAGCACCATCTCCATCACCGGGGACTCGTCGGCGATGCGGGTCAGCGAGAACAGCACGCCGATGCCCTGATTGGCGACGAAGGGGAAGGGATGTGCCGGGTCGATCGCCTGCGGCGTAATGACGGGCATGATGTGACCGTTGAAGTAGCCGGTCAGCCAGCCTTCGCGTTCGCGGTTCAGCTTTTCGTCGCCGATGACGCGTACGCCGGCATCGGCGAGCAGGCGCTTGAGCTCGGTCCAGGCCTGTTGCTGCACCGCCTCGAGTTCGAAGACCTTCTCGCGAATCGCGCTCAGGGCCTGTGTGGGCGTCGACCCGTCGATCGAGATTTCCTCGATCTGGCGGCGCACCTGCCCGGCGATGCCGGCGACGCGCACCATCAGGAACTCGTCCAGGTTGCTGCCCGAGATCGAAAGGAAGCGCAGGCGCTCCAGCAGGGGATAGTTGGTGTTGGTGGCCTCCGCCAGAACGCGCTCGTTGAACGCCAGCCAGCTCAATTCCCGGTTGAAATAGCGCACAGGCAGCGTGGCCAGCTCCGAAATGTCGCAGCTTTCCGTGGTTTCGACCGATTCGCTAGCCTCGAGCATGGGTTCCTTGTTCTTTGCCGTTCAATGTTCACTACCGCGTAATCGCTGCCTAGAGCATGCCACGATGACAGTTTCGCGGCAATCGCGTCGCATGCGCCGGACAGGGCAATCGGGTGAATTAGCGCGTGACATTTGGTGAGAGTGCTGAATCTGTGAGTCCCCAATTGTTTGATGGGGAGATTTCGGAGATGGCGACGCGGGTCACGACAGATGGAGCGCTGCTCGAGAGCGTGGTCTTTCTGGACCATTTTGCGGATTTGTCGGATCCCAGGCAGCTGAGCAAGGTGGTCTATCCGCTTGACGAGATCCTGCTGCTGTCGTTGCTGGCGGTTCTGGCTGGTGCAGAGACCTTCACCGCGATTGCGCTGTTTGGGAAAAAGAAGCTCGATCTTCTGCGGCGTTTCCGGCCCTTCGCGAACGGTACGCCCGATCATGACCGGTTGGGCGAGGTGTTCGCGGCCCTGGACGCCGAGCAGTTCCAGATTTGCTTCGTCAGCTGGGTGGCGGCGCTGACCGGGGCGCCGGCCGATGTGATCGCCATCGACGGCAAGACCAGCCGACGCTCCTATCAGAAGAAGGGCGCCAACCCGATCCATATGGTTTCCGCCTTCGCCGCCCGTCAGCGCCTGGTGCTCGGGCAAGTGAAGGTGGCCGAGAAGTCGAATGAAATCGTCGCCATTCCCAGGCTCCTCGATATGCTCGCGATCGAGGGGGCCATTGTCACCATCGACGCCATAGGCTGCCAGCGCGAGATCGCCCGCCAGATCATCGACAAGAAAGCCGACTATGTGCTGGCCCTGAAAGGCAATCAAGGCACGCTGCGCGCGGACGTCGAACTCTTCGCCAACGAACAAAAGACCAAGGGCTTCAAGGACAGC
>NZ_BMHK01000018.1 GCF_014640675.1 Novosphingobium endophyticum
AGCCGGCGCCTGATTTGCACCATCTCGCCGAAGCGCGGATGGAAACGGTAGCTGATCCGGCCATCAGCCGGCTGTTCGTTGGCAGTATGTCGCCATTCTGAGCAGAACCTGGATCACGCGGATATCGACGTCCTGCTCGAGCAGGTGCGTGGCGAAGCTGTGGCGCAGCGTGTGCGGGCCGACACGTTTGCGGATCCCGGCGACTTCGGCCGCTTCCTGGACCGCGCGATGCAGCTGCCGGGTCGAGATGGGATCGGTGTAGCTGCGCCCCGGGAACAGCCAGCCATGGGGGAACATGACCCCGCGCCTCTTGCCCTCGCGCCACCACATCCGGAGCAGTTCCAGAAGTTGCGGCGAGAGCATCGCATTGCGGTCCCTGCCGCCCTTGCCCTGTTCGACGCGGATCAGCATGCGCGTGCTGTCGATGTCGTCGACCTTGAGATGCGCGACCTCGGACACGCGTAGGCCCGCACCATAGGCGACGCCGAGCGCGGCCTTGTACTTGATACCCGGCGCCGCCTCGAGCAGCCGGGCGGCCTCCTCGACGCTCAGGACCTCGCGCATCTTGTGCGGTCGGCGCATCGCCACCAGGCCCCGTGCCAAATCGCGCCGCCTGAGCGTCACCGTGTACAGGAAGCGCAGGGCCGAAACCGCGCCATTGATGGTGCCCGCACTGGCGCCGCTCTCGTGCTGGTGGATCTGGAAATTGCGCAGATCCTCCGCCGTCGCCGTGTCGGGCGGACGGCCGAGGTAGGCGGCAAAGCGCCGGACGTGGCGGATGTACTGTTCCTGCGTGCGCGGCAGCAGGCNCGCAAAGCCTCACATTATCGCGCTAGCCCGCCCCACGCGACCCTCCCGCGCGAGCGGGTTCGTCCTTGTTGGCGACAGCAACCGGGAGGCATGCCGGCCATCGACGGCAGCAAACTCCGCACTTCCGCTCCTTTCGATGTGGCCCTTGCTCGGCAGCGCCCGGGGCTACCATCCAATACTCACAGTGATAAGGACGGGGGATGGAAGACCTCTTTGCCCAACCGGTTCTGAAACAGCTGACCCTTTCCAGAAGCGAGGTCGAAGCATTGGCGGGGAAGCCGCACACGGTCGTCGAATGCGAGCTCGTCGGGCACGATCTTTCTGGTCTGGATCTCTCGCAATGGTCGTTCGAAAAATGTGACCTTCGGCAGACCGATTTCCATGGAGCGAAACTCGAACGCTCCAAGTGGCGATCCTGTCGCGCAGCCTTTGCTTCGTTCGTCGGCTGCGACCTGTCCGAAGCGTCATTCGCCAACAGCGATTTGAACAATGTCGCGCTCAAACGGAGCAACCTGGAGGGCGCGAAAATCGTGGGGTGCAAGTTCACGGGCGCAGACATGACCGACATGAGGGCGTTGGAAGTCCAGTTCGAGGAAACCTTGCTCATCAATGCCAAGATGCCCGGCCGGGACTTTCGGAAAGCCACGCTGACGCGCCTGGACTTTTCACAAGCTGACCTGCGCAAATGTGATTTTCGCCATGCCACGTTCAACGATTGCAGCTTGCGTGATGCGCTGCTGGATGCCGCCCGTTTTGACGGTGCCGACCTGCGCGGTGCCGACCTCGGCGGCGTCCGGCTTGGAGATGCATCACAGTTCCGCGGTGCGACAATTTCAAGCGAGCAGGCAAGTCAGCTTCTGAGTGAACTCGGGTTGAAGGTTCGCTGACGCTTTGGATTACCCCACTATCCAGGTCCGCGTTTGACGCGATATTTCAAACCTTGAACGAGATGAACGATCGGCCGCTTTTGGGCAGCGTCACGGCAGGCGGCGCTGTTTCTTAAGTCGGTGGATGTTCCAGCCCACTCCATCGGATAAGGCTTGTCGCCCTTAGTCAGTGTCGCCGTCCAATGTCAGCCCGCTTCAGCGCCACCCGCCATGGCCACCGGGCGCACCGCTCCGGCTGAAGCCAAAGCGATCCAAGCCACAATTCCAGACTGCCCCTCGTTCCGTCACGCTGATCGGCCATGACCATGCGCCAACGATAGGGCTCGGTGTCGGAAGCTGCGGCGGCTTCCCTCCGTGCTCAGGCAAGAGCGGCCATCGGGGCGTTCTGCGCCAGCGACCGCCTCTCCGTGCGGACAATGGCCATGTTGAGCAGCCCCGCAACGGCCAGCAGTGCAATGATTGTTAGCAGCGGTACCACATAACTGCCGGTGGTATCGCGCAGATATCCTGCGGTCGGGGACATCAGGAACAGAAACGGGATAGAGATCAATGAGGAAAATCCCGAGACGAAGGCGAAGTTCGCGCGACCGAATATCCGCCTGACGAGCACGGCCTTCGCGCTTATCAGGCCTCCCCCGCAAATGCCAAATATGACCGCGTCTATCAGCAAGAGCCCGAAGCTGGCCGGGATGATTAGGATCCACCAGACCGCCATCTGGATGAAAGCGCCCATGGCCAACGTCGTTGCCGCTTTCCAGCGGTCGGCTGCTGCCCCGAACATGATGGAGCCCAATATGCCGGTTGCACCGGACACCGACAGCAGCAGCGCCGAAGTCTCGAGCGACCAGCCCTGCTCGACAAGGACAGGCACCAGATGGGACGTTTTGGCAACGCCGGATCCCGCCACTATCCCGGCGCCCGTCGCCATAGCGATGAGCACCGGATTGCGCAGCAGATCGCGCACGGTAACTGTCGGCAAGACATCCTGGCCGCCCCCGCCGGCAGATTTTCGCGCACCGACTGGATCGAGGCCCAGCTGTTCCGGTCGGTCAACGATCAATATCTGAAACGGGATCAAAAGCGCGGTGATTGCCGCAAGCCCCAACAGGATGCCTTCCACGCCAAATATCGGCAGGAGCCAGACCGTCATTATCGGAGTCACTGTTACGAGCAGGGGCATGAGGGCGACGCCGATCATCCGGCCCTGGCCGCGATCGTACCAGTTGCTGAGCAAGGTCATTACCGGCAATGTCCCCATCAGGGCTGTTCCCGGCCCGATCAGCAACCCGTAAATCGCCAATAGGGCGAAGCTGCTTTGGGCAACCGCTAACCCTGCGAAGCCAAGGCTGGTCAGCACGGCGCCGAAGATCATCATCGGGCGAATGCCGGTGCGCGGGATAAGGTGCCCGATAACGGGGGCCAAGATACCGTGCGTGAGCGCGACGATCGCCAGAACAAGACCCATGACGGTCCGGTCCGCCTGGAACATTCTTTCAAGTTCCAGCACCAGCGCGCCGAAGGCCCCATAACAGCTTCCAACCCCTATATTGAAGCTGGCAAAGCCGATCGCCGTCATGCGCCTCGCATACAATCTGGACCGCCTTTCCCGATCGAGGGGGTCGACCGGCTTTGTTTTGTCGGTAGTGGCTGCAGTCGGGCCCGATGCGGCGCCCGGCCTCCGATCTATGGCCAAAGCGGCCTCCTCTCCACCCATTTATCCGCATGTACGGGCGAACCGACAATGCGAGAACCAGCCTTGCCGGCCAAAGCGCCCTCGTACCGCTTCGTTAGCGAGCCAAAGTCTGACCGGAACGGGCATCTCGATCAAGCAATGAGGAAAGTTTAATCAGGCTCACGTCAGGCTCTCCTGCCGATACCGTGATCCAGGCGATGTGATCCATGCTCCCGGGGCCGCTCTGATGGCTGACTGCACCGGTGCTCCCCATGGTCAGATAGTCATGGCCGGACCGAATCTCCCGCCGGTAATAATGGTTGTGTCCGGCGATGACCGTGTAGTTCCGGTCGCGAAGCGCCCGCTCGATTCTTTCGAACCCTTGGCTGTCCAGGGACCACGCGGGCTTGTGCATCAAAACGAATGTCCAGCGTACATCCTGCTCTTCGGCCAGTAGTTTTTCGGCCCATTCGATTTGTTGCTCGCTGAAGCGGGCCTTTTGCAGCGGGGATAGGCTCTCCGCCTCTTCACGCCGTTTATTTTCCTTCGATACCGACAGAGCGATTTCACGTTCCACGGCGACCGGATCGGCTTCCATTCGCTTCGCCATCATACGAAACGTCGCCGCCATCTCGGCCGGCATCGGGGCCGGCGGATCCTCGGTATCCAGCACCACGAACAGTACGTTCTTGAACTTGAACCAGTACCAGGGCTCGCCCCGTCGTTCCCGCCACATTTCCAACTGGGTATCGGTTCCCAGATCGTGGTTGCCGGCGACGTAGAAGAAAGGCAGATCGGCCTTTTCGACTGCAGCCTCTATATGCGACCATTCTCTTTCAAGCTCGGCCCGGTCGTCGCTGTAGCCTTCGAGAAGGTCGCCCACATTGATGACGAATTCCGGCTTCATCCAGGTGAGCTGGACCATCGCCTGTTCGAACACACCGGGTCGGGCCAGGCCCGTGCGATCGCCTACCACGGCAAACCTCAACGTCTCCGGTTCCGCCGCGGGACGCTGCGTCCACGGCTTCGCTGGCGTTGAGACATTCGTTTGAAAGTTCAGCGCTTCCTCGCGGGCATTCGCGCACCCGCACAGCAGGAAAACCAAGCCGGCGGCTGTGAAGTATTTCCTTGCAGCAGACATTGTTGGACGGAACGAGGCCGCCCGTCGAGTGGATGAAACGGTTCGTTCCAGATATGCGGTTTTCAACGCGGATTTACTCCTGCCCAGTCAAAGCAATGGAAAGCGCCTTTCGTCCTGAAGCCTTTGACGATGGCCGCGTTCGGCAACAGGTTTTCGAAGGCGAACTCCGGCGAAAGGTTTTGGAAAAGCAGTGGCGCGATAACCGCGATCAGCGCCCCGTGAGACACCATGATCAAAGGTCTCCCCGGCTGCATATCCTGTCGCATTGTTTCGAGGATTGCCGGCAGGGCGCGCGCGCGTACTTCCTCGAAACTCTCGCCTCCGGGAGCTTTCAGGTCGGTTCGACCTTCAAGCAGCCAGCCCCGCAAGATTTCCAGCACGGACGGGACGGTTTTGCTGCCATTGGCGGCGGCAGGGGTGCCGAATGAGACTTCGACCAGTTCCGGAGCCAGCCTAATTCGGGAATCCGTTGCGAAGCCTATAGCATCCGCCGTCTGGATCGTCCTCAGTCGAGGGCTCGCATGAATGGCGGCGGGAGACACCTGGCGGGCGATTCTGTCGGCCAAAAGTCGCGCTTCCCGCATTCCCTTCGTGGTCAGCGGATATTTGACCCCGTCATCGGCACCCTCGCCGTCGTTGGGAAGAGCGGCGCTGGGGCCCACGTTGATGACGCTCTCGGCGTGACGAACAAACCAAACTTCTTCCCGGTCGAGACTGGCTGCGTGAGCAAAGCCCGGCGCCAGCGCGGTGGCCGCACTTCCTAGAAGAAAAGTTCGTCGATCGGTCCTTGCCGGCGATCGGTCGCCCGGTGCATCCGGCATCGCCGGCACTCCGACGATAGGTGTTCTGCTCCTCATGTCACTGGACCTTTCGATGGGTTTTGTTCCTGCCCTGATCGCTGCCGGTCATTTGAGAAAGGGAGCGATCGCGTCGCCCGCTAGCTTGCGCATGATTTCATAGCCGTTGGCGTTGGGGTGAGCGCCGTCATTGCTGAGGCCGCTCCGGAAGCTTCTGGCCTCGTCGCTCAGGGCGGTGAAATAATCG
The DNA here is from genome assembly GCF_014640675.1 of Novosphingobium endophyticum. GTDB lineage: Bacteria > Pseudomonadota > Alphaproteobacteria > Sphingomonadales > Sphingomonadaceae > Novosphingobium > Novosphingobium endophyticum. Next base: position 5,555 of record NZ_BMHK01000018.1, read on the forward strand.
ACAAACAGCACTTCCTGCTCGTCGGCAAAATTTCGCAGCCAGTCATTCAGGGCGGCGATATGTCCCGCCGGTCGCAGGCCGGGATTCCAGAAAAAGTCGGTCGCCGGCGGTATCGCTCCGAGCACCACCGCGATGCCGTGCAGCCTTGCGAGCTTTGCCATCGCCGCAAGACGATTGTAGATCTGGTGAAGCGTGACCGGTCCGCCATTGCCCGCGATATCGTTGGTTCCGGCGATCAGATGCATTGCCGCGGGTTCGAGAGCCAGGACATCCTCGGGAAATCGCACAAGCATCTGCGCGGTCGTCTGCCCTGAAATCCCTCGATTTTTACACGCGCCTGCAAAAAGGTCGGGATCGGCACGCGCCCAGTTCTCCGTGATTGAGTCCCCCATGAAAACGACTCTCGGCCTTTGGCTGCGACCTGTAATGATTTCCCTGTTTGCCTTGTACCAGCGACTTAACTGGGCCCAGTCGCCATCAGACTGTTCCTGCTGCGAACCTTGTAGGGCGTTTGCCGCGACCGGTTGGGGGAGTTCGGGATCGGTCTGGATCATCCAGTCGGCGAATTCCTGCTCAATCGGCAGAGGACCCGAACAGTCGGCTAGATGCTCTACGATTCCCGGCCTCGCGCTGTCCCCCGTTGCAGTGTTGGGTCCGGATGAAAACATGATGAATTTATTGCCTCCGGATTAGACGGCCATCTGGCGCCGGTGCGGACGGAGCGGCCCCCTTGCGGGCTCGGATCCGATTGTAGCGGACATGCCGCTTCGTCCGCGCCTGGCGCGTGCTCTTGGTCAGGTCCCGTCAGAACTGAACGCCAAAATCGACACCGAAGGAGCGCGGCATCTGGAAGGTGCCGAGAACTCTCGATCCGATCGAGAAGAGGTATTCGAACTCGTGGTTGTTGGTCAGGTTCTTACCCCACAGCGAAACACGGCCCGATGCCCCGCCAAGGGGGATGTCGGCTAATGACAAGCGGGCGCCGACCTGCAGCCGCGAAGGAATGGTGAGCGCGCGGTCAATCTCGAAATCCGCATTCTCCAGTCCTGCGCAGCCGACTTCCGTCGATACTTGCGAACCGTACGGGCAGATCAGCCGGTAATGCTTGCCGATATACTGGCCGTCGATGCGGAACGATGGCCGCATGCCATTGTCGAACTCCGGAAATTCGTACTCGGCAGCGACGTATCCGGAATGTCGGGGCTGATATGACCGCACCCCTGTCGACATATCCGTGTCGACGAACCCGTAGTTCGCCGTAAGTGTCAGGCCGTCGGTGGGGACGACGGTCGCCTCCAACTCCACGCCGCGATCCGTGGCGCTGCCCGAATTAATCAGGATGTTGCCGACACCGACCAGGAAGCCTGATTTTTGCAGGTTTTTCCGGTCCGCCTGGAATAGCGCGGCGTTGATCCTCACGCGCCGGTCCAGAAACTCGGTCTTGATGCCCAGTTCATAGGATTTGACGGTTTCGGGTTCGAACTCCACGCTATTGAAAATGCCGCCGGACACGTAGCCGGTCGCGAACTTCGCATATACGTTCGAGTTGTCGGCGAATTCGTATTTCAGCGTAGCATCATAATCCACGCGGTTCTGTTTGGCGGTATATTTTCCCCGAGGGGCTTCGGGACGAGGTGCGTCAAGCAGATCGTTCTCCGACCGCTTGTCTCTCGAGTAGCGCAGCCCCGCGCCCAGCTCCAGGCTCTCACCCAGGCGCAGATTGCCATGCGCAAATGCAGCGAATGAACGGTTCAGTACCTCTTGAAGCGCGCCGCCGGCAAGATAACTGCCCGGATTGGTGATCGAAATTTCCTCTCCCGGCGGCGAGACGAGACCAAAGATAACGGGACTGTTCAGTTCGGCCTTTTCCCGGAAATAGAAAAGGCCCGCGACCCAATCGAACGCCGAGGTTTCTCCCAGCAACTGCAATTCATGGGACCACTGCTTCTGCTTCGCGTAACGCGCGGCGGCGAGGTATTGGTAAGGGTTGCCCGACCCGGCGGGGTCGACGAGTGCGTTTCCATCCAGTTCCGATGTGGTCTTGACGTCGAAGCCGCGCACGGCGCCGATATACTTAAGGTCCAGCCCCTCATTGAGTTCGTACACGCCGGTCAAGCTATGTCCCCACGTTTCCTGTTGCGAGGGGGCGATCCCGTCGATCGGGAGTTCGTCGCGCCATTCGAGGCCGGACACATTGGTGCCGCCCAAGGCAGGCTGGTCCGGCCACGAACCGACCAACAGCTGCATCCCGTCAATCGTGGTGACGAGATCGGTGTAGTCGAACTTGTAATCCAGGGTCAGCCCCGGAATCCCCTCGTACCGGACGGCTGCGAGAACCGAATCGGTGTTGTTTGCGCCAAATGTCTTGGCTGCAGTTCTGGGGCCGAAGGGCTCCGGGTAGAGGAAGGTCCGGCGGACGTCGGCGCTATTCTTGACGGGGCCTTCCTGCTCATCGTGCACATATGTAATGCGAGCGGACAGGCCGGCCCATTCCGGCGTGTTGATAGTGATCCGCCCGCGACGCCGATCGTAGTTTCCGACCGTCGCCTCCGCGATTACACCGAACTCGCCGGTCGGCCCCGCCGTAATGAAGGATATGGCGCCGCCCGTCGAATTGCGCCCGAAAAGCGTACCCTGGGGCCCGCGCAGAACCTCAAGGCGCTCAAGGTCCACCAGGTCGAAGCCCGAGTTGCCCGGCCGTCCGAGGTAGACCCCGTCGATGTAGAGCGCCACGCCGGAATCGATCTGGAAGTTGAGCGAACCGGCCGAAATGCCGCGTATATTGAATTGCGGCGCGGTCGGCGAACCAGCCTGCTTCTGCACCAGCACGTTCGGAACCGTCTTGCCGACATCCTGAAAGCTTTCGATCTGCAGGTCTTTCAGCTGCGCTGCGCCAAGCGCCGTGACGGCCGTTGGCACATCCTGAAGGCTCTCCACCTTCTTGCGCGCCGTTACCACGATCTCACCGACGCGATTATCGGCTGCAGGCTCGGCGACGGGATCGGCCTCCTCTTGTGCCGCCCACGCCACTGACGGGGAAAGCGCGCACCCGGCCAACGCTATTCGCGCCGACCCGATCAGCAGATGAATACCCAAACGACTGCGCATAGACCTCTCCCTTTTTACTGCCCACTTGTTCAATCGTATTGATTCGATTGCGACTCAGATTCTGCGAAAAATACCCTTAAATCCCAGATAACTACGAGATTTGCGGGAAGCGGCATGCCAAATTGGTAAGTAAAATTGCCGCATATGGCAACATGATTGTTCAACTGTACGGTAACTTTCTGCCGGGTTGGAAACCGCTGGCTCCCGAGAAACGGAGCGCCTGTAACCGCGCAGAACGTTGACTCGCACGGCGCCGGCGCCGCGCGATCAGAACGCGCACCGAATTACCGGTGCGGGATATCGAGCCAGGGGTAGGGGACGATCAGCGGCTCAGGCTTGGGGGGGCGGGACCGTTCTCCGACAAGCCAGCGCTTGCGCACTGGGCGCGCGCGCCGAAGGGACGGGCATCGGGGCACTTCCCGCATGAAAGGGGCCTTCCGCAATGACGCGGTCCAAGTGCAAGATGCGATATCGCCGCATTCGACGCTGCGCTCAGCGCCTTGGGCGCATCATCCCATGCCTGTCATGCGGCTCGGCGTCAGTCCGAATTGCCGAAACCCGTATGCGACGGCTTCCGCGTCGAAGTCATCGCCTTGAGCGGTGCGTTGCAAGGCCATGCGCAAGGCGTGGCCGACCATCCAGAACGAGAGTGCAAAGGCGTCGAAGGCGTCATCGCCCACAGGGTCGAATGCGGGATCACGTTTGCGCGTGTGATACAGTCCGCGCGTCATGCGAAAATGGCGTGCCAGTCCGGAAAAGTTGGGGTCGCGGGCCGCGACCAGTTCCAGCTCCGAATATGCGATCAGCAGGGAAACTGAACTTTTGCCCGTGAAGGTCACGATCCGCTCGGCCAGTTCGGAATCGTAGCTCTCGCCTTCCGCCACGCCAAGCGATTGGGTGAAGGCGATGATTTCCCGGTGAATGGTCCTGTAGGTGGCATAGATGAGATGCTGCCGGGTCGAGAAATAGTGCGACACCGCGGAAGCTGACGTGTTGGCGTTCGCAGCCACCGTGCGAAAGCTCAAGGCGCCCGGGCCTTGTTCGATCGCCATGCGCATCGCCCCTTCGAGGATCGATTGGGCCGTGGCGGTAACGGGCATGTCCAGGTCGAGGGCAAGGGGCGGTTTGGCCAATGTTCCGCGCAATATCGAACGGAACCACAATGGCGGGGTGCGCCGCTCGGGCGGGCGGAGCGCGCGTTCGACTATTTCGCGGGACAGAACCTGTGCTTCGGGTCCCTGGTCGATGCCGCTCATATGCAGCATCAGGCCGAGGTGCAGTTCGAACAGGAACACGCCCATGGCGGGCGAGTGTCGGCTGTCGCGCGCGACGCCCTGCCAGTGATCGGACACCGACGTTGCCCAGAGTTCGGCCTCCGCGATATGTCTCGGTTCGCGCAGTACCAGCGCCATGAATTCGCAGATGGCCACTTGCTCGAGCCGATCCTCCACGCTGCCGAGCCCGAGCATCGCGAGTACCGCGTCGGCGAGATCAGCATATCCGCCGCACGTCTCCTGAAAGGATCGTGCATAGGAGTTGAGCCGCCGCACATGACGGTCCCCCAAACAGCCGAACGTGCAATTGAGAAGGCGGTCCTTTGATCCGAACTGGTATCGGATAGTGGCCGCGGGATGGCCCGATGCATCCGCGAGCGAACGTAACGTAGTGCCTTGAACACCATGGTCGCGCAGAAAATCGGCGGATTTCTCCAGCAATTCCCCGGACAGACGCGAGCAGGTGACTGAACGATTCTTTCCTGTCACTGCCGTCGCCCATTGTTCGCTCGATGTGGAACCGCACCGGCGTGGCCGGAGAACGGTCGTTCGAAATAGGGTTTGTTCGTTTGATCGTCCAGCTTCGCGTGGTTGAGATAGGGCCCGTCGAACCGGCATAAAGGAGGGTCGGCCGCCGGATCCCGTCCGGGACAGGCTCGTGCGGCCTTCCCGGTCCATGACCGCCACCAAAGAGAGCATAGCTCGAGGCATCGAAAAACAGGTCGGCGCCGTCATCGGCGGTCTACGCTCTTGGAGAATCAGCATGGGATATTCAGCCATGGAGCCCGCCGTACATGCGGGCCAGTGGGGCCAAGGTGCCCACTCAAACCGCGCGATATCTGGGCCATCCGGTTCTAGCTGGACGAACACAGGTGGCTGCGCGATTGGGCACTGTTCGACCCCGCGATCGAAGTAAACTGCGTGGATGCGATCTCGTGAAAATCAGGGTCGGCGATACTGCAACAGGGGGACCCCCCCGCAATTGCTCGACTGTCAGCCAACAGAAGACCGGCAGGCCCGTCCAGATCATGATGGAAGCGCGAAAGAGCCTGACGGCGTGACTCGAAAGACGCGGAGGCAACGCCTACAACTTCGCCTTCCCCAGTCGAATTGACTAACTCTGTCATTTGAGCACCAGGAAGTATGCTCATCTGAGATCAAACCGGCTCCTGGGTCCTCTCGGGGTGCCGGTGTGGCCGCATTAATGGTCGGCAGCTCACATGACGAGGACGTCGGTCAAGGTTTAAAGTCGTGACAGCATTTGTTGTCTCCTTGGCGATGGGATCCAGGCTTTGCCCGTTGCATGACGCGGATCGACGGATCGACCCATATCCAGCTCACATGCGGTCGCCGTTCGGAACGGCTGCACCATTATCCCGCTTGCGGCGGGCACGGGCTCAGGAAAACGAGACCAGTCTTTCAGGCGGCATCTGAAGCCAACTGCCATTTCGGTTCGCCTCCTGGATCCACGGAGCTGATCGGGCTCCGGGGATGGTTGGAAGGTGTTGCGTCAGGCGGCCTTCATTATGGCTCCTTCGATGACCACACCTGCAGTCGCATACTTCCACAGGGCGATCAGGAGCTTGCGAGCAAGCGCGACGATTGCCGGCTTTTTGTGTCGACCACCGTTGTGTCGCACGCGCTCCTGGAACCAGCGCGCGAGTGCGGAGTCCGGCTGATAGCGGACCCAGAGCCATGACAGCTCCACCATGGTCGTTCGAAGTCTGGCGTTGCCAGCCTTGGAGACGCCCTGCTCGTGTCTGATCGAACCGCTTTGCCAGGGCGTGGGTGCCAGTCCGGCATAGGCTGCGAGCTGGCGCCGATTATCAAACTGGCGAAACAGCCCCTCAGAGTAAAGGATGGTCGCGAACTCGGGTCCGATGCCCTTGAGTTGAGGAGCATCGCCGCGGGCGTATTGTCCGCCTGTGCCGCCATGAGCAAAGCGCGTTCTTCCTCGACGGTTTTGATCTGTTCGATGATCAGCTCGAGACGATCGAGTTCTCGATCAATCTGCGACCTGACATGAGCCGCGAGAACGCGTCCATCGCCTGTTCTGAGGTCTCCGAGGCGATCTCGGCGATCCCGACGGAGCGGCTCATATCCGGTGATGCCCTGTGTGAAGAGCAAACCTTTGATCCGGTTGATATGCTGGGTGCGCTCGATGATCAGCACCTGGCGCTCGCGGCAGATGCGACGCCGATCTTCCTCCTCGACGCTGGGTGGCCTGACCATAGCGCAGACGCGTGGTTCGCCTCGCTTGTAGGCGAGCAAAGCACGGACCAACGCTTCGCCATCGATCTTGTCCGTCTTCGCACGTCGGCGTCGGCGGGATGTGGCGATCGACGCCGGGTCAACGACATGGCTCTCGATACCTTCGTTCTCCAGGACCCGGTGGATCCAGAAACCATCGAGACCCGCCTCCTGGATGACGATAAGCCCGAATTCCTGTCCGGTTCGCGCCTGCGCCTTCGCACGAAGCTGGGCGAAGCGCTCCATCAACCCGGCAACATCGCCAGCGCGGACAACATGCTTCGACATCCGCTCGCCGGCGCCTGGCGACAAAGACGTGATCAGCAACGTTGATTTAGAGAGTTCCATCGAAACGAAGATCGCGCCAAGATCTATACGGATAGCGGCGGGCGCATCGGGTCGATCTGCTGCAAGCATGGTTGCCTCCACGGAGTTAGGGGTCAGCAACCGCACTCTGCCACAGTGTCAGCCGCTATCCACCCTCGCCATGGGATCTTTCAGGAGGCCGATTAGGCTGGGCCAACGTCGGCTATGTCGGCGGAGTCCCCCTTCAGAGCGACGGTTCCACCGCCTTCGTCGGGGGGGCGAACGGTTCATAGGCGGGGTTGCCGATGCGCCCCGTTTCCGGCATCATTGCATACACGGGACGGAAATCTGGCGGCCGTCCCGAAGGATTATCCTGCCAGGCATCATTACGCTCGGCCTCGCGCGTCGGGTGGTTGCTGACAGCCGCTGCAGCGCGGCGAACAGAGAACACCGCTTGCACCTTTCCGTGCCTGAGTGCGCGGACCGCCAGTGTGCAGGTCTGTCATGACATCGAAGTATCCGACAAAGCGCGATCGTTCGCCGATCGTCTCGCCCACCTCGCGCCGAGCGCTGCTGGGCGCCTTGGCCGCCGCGCCGGTTGCGGCCCCGACCATGGCCGGCGCGGCAATCGCCACCAGCCCCAATGCCACGTTCGCAGAACGGCAATTCGTCTGGGCTGATGAGCCCGCTGTGCTCCGCCGAACACGCGCCGGGCGCAGTCTCAGCCGCGTGCGGTACCACAATGCCGAACAGTTCTTCGCCGGCATCGAGGAGGGGATTATCGGCGAAGGGCCGAACCTTCTCTACCATACCGGCATCGTTCTCCAGCTCGGCCTCTCCGCGCACCTCATCGACGTGGGCTTCGACGACCGATGGTGCGCGCGCCATGTCGGGCTGCACATCGACCGATCGCTCGCGCTCGCGGACGCAACCGGGCTTGGCCTCAATGCCCCCGAGATCGAACGGCTTGCCCGCTTCCTTTCGCCCTACGGCAAATGGCGCCAAGCCGATATCGGCAGCCAGCCTGCCTGGCCCTGGTCGAGAGCCGAGCTGCGCCCCCTTACGCGCACGTTGCTCGATCAGGTGCGATCGGTAACGGGGCACGCGCGTCCCGCGCGGGGGGAGGCGGCATCATGACGGATAGCACTGGCAGTCATCTGGCAGTCCTCCGCCTGCGCTGCCGGGTCCTGGCCATGCGATGGATGACGGCGCGCTCGCGCGCGTCAGCGCCGCCCGGCGCAGCCCGGCTTTCCCGTATGCAAGAGGCTTTGGAAAGCATGCCGGACCTCACCCGCGAAGTGTTCATGATGCACCGCTTCGACGATCTGCCCTATCGCCGGATCGCGGTCCGCGTCGGGATCGGCGTCGATGAGGTCGAAGCGCATATGGTAACCGCGCTTACGCTTCTCGGACGGGCCTCGCGCGGCGAGCATGAGCCGCCCCGCTGCTCTCGGCATCGAGATCGAAGGCGCGCTTGCCGCGCCTGCGCCATAGCGCCCGGTGCTGCTGCGCATTTTCGCCGCGCAGCCGCGCAGCGATGTCGAGCAACGCGCCGTAGAGGACGGCACGGTCGTCGTCAGCCAGTTCGACGAGATCGGCCTTCACGATGAGCCCGCCCAGCTCGATCAGATGCCGCGTGCGTGTCCGGCGCTTGACCTGCCACTCGCGCATGTCGGTTCGCGCCATGACTGCCTCAAGCCGATGCTGCGCCGCCGCCGAGCGGGAGAGTGCTTTGCGCGTCGCGGTGAGCTCGCGGCGCAGATGCTCGCGCCTTGCCCCGAAAGAAGGCCGCCCCGCTCTTGCGCCAGGCCTCCTTTCTGCCCGCATCCCTATTGGCTGCCGCATCGAGCAATGCGCCCGCCAGCACATCGGCATCGAGCGCATCGGCGCCGGTCGCCACGACCAGTTCGCCGAGCTGGCGCACACGGCGTTCCTTGAGCTGCTTTGCCTTCTCGGCAAGCGCCTTCAGTTCCGAATCGAAGTCGCGCGGTTTACGCATGGCAAAGTCTCCATCGATGAGTGATGCGCCTATGATAGAAGAGCAGCCTCATCGATGCAGTAGAGTCGCCGGGACGCTCTGAAACGATGCGGTCCCTTCCCGGATTTTAATGGGGAAGGGCGCGCTTATACGTCGTTCCGACGTGCGCTCAGAAGTGTAACTGGTATCGCTGTCATGGCGATCTACCATTTCAGCGTACAGGTTATCGGGCGCAAGGCGGGCCGCTCCGCCGTGTCGGCGGCGGCCTACCGCGCGGGCCAGCGGCTGCACGATGAGCGCCTCGACCGAACTCACGATTTCCGCGCCCGCTCCGGTGTCGAGCACAGCGAAATCCTCCTGCCCGAAGGCGCGCCCGAACGCTTCCTGGATCGCGAGCAGCTTTGGAACGAAGTCGAGGCGGTCGAGGTCCGCAAGGACGCACAGCTGGCGCGCGAGGTCGAGTTTGCCATTCCGCGCGAAATGACCAGGGCCGACGGCATCGAGCTGGCCCGCGACTTCGTACAGACCGAGTTCGTCGACCGGGGCATGATCGCCGACCTTAATGTCCATTGCGATATCGGCGTGGACGGTCAGCCAAAGCCCCATGCCCATGTCATGCTCACCCTGCGCGAGGTCGGCGAAGACGGGTTCGGGGCGAAGGTGCGCGAATGGAACGAGCATGCGAATGTCGGCCTGTGGCGCGAACGCTGGGAGACCCATGTCAACGCGCGGCTCGCCGAACTCGACATTGACGCGCGCATCGATCACCGCTCGCTGGAAGCGCAGGGCATCGACCTTGAGCCGCAGGCCAAGATCGGCGCCCCCGCGCAGCGCATGGAGCGCCAGGGCCAGCTTGCCGACCGCGCCGAAATCCACCGCGAGATCGCGCGTGAGAATGGGGCGCGGATCATCGCCAATCCCCGCCTCGCTCTGGACGCGATCACCCATAGCCAAGCCACGTTCACCACCCGCGACATGGCGATGTTCGTGCATCGCCATTCGGACGGGGCCGAGCAGTTCAACGCCGCGATGAGCGCCGTGCGCGGCTCGCCCGATCTGATCGCGCTCGGCAAGGATGGACTTGGGCAAGAGCGCTTCACCAGCCGTGAGATGATCGAGACCGAGCAGCGGCTCAGCCAAGCCGCCGAATTGATGGCGCAGCGCGAGCGGCATCGCGTGCCCGCGAGTGACCGGGACGGCGCGCTGGCGCGCGCGGGCCAGCGCGGGCTGGACCTGTCGGGCGAGCAGCGTGCGGCATTCGAGCATGTGACCGACCGGCAGGGGCTGAGCGTGGTCGTCGGCTATGCCGGCACCGGCAAGAGCGCGATGCTCGGCGTGGCGCGCGAGGCATGGGAGGACGCTGGCCTTAACGTGCGCGGCGCGGCGCTGTCGGGCATCGCCGCCGAGGGCTTGGAGAACGGCTCCGGCATCGCCTCGCGCACCATCGCCAGCCTTGAGCTTCAGTGGAGTCAGGGCCGCGATCTGCCCACCTCGCGCGACGTGCTGGTGATCGACGAAGCAGGCATGGTCGGCACGCGCCAGATGGAACGCGTGCTTACCCATGCCCAGGAAGCCGGCGCCAAGGTCGTGCTGGTCGGCGACGCTAGCCAATTGCAGGCGATCGAGGCAGGCGCCGCGTTCCGCTCGATCGCCGAGCGGCACGGCGCCATCGAGATCGGCGAGGTCCGCCGCCAGCATGCCGACTGGCAGCGCGAGGCGACCCGCCAGCTTGCCACCGGCCGCACGGCGGAAGCGCTGCGCGGCTACGAAGGTAGGGGCATGGTGCATGCCGCCCCAACGCGCGAGACGGCGCGCGACGAATTGGTCGAGCGCTGGGACCGCGAACGGCGCGCCGAGCCCGGCGCCAGCCGCATCATCCTCACCCACACCAACGACGAGGTGCGCTCGCTCAATGATCAGGCGCGCGGCAGGCTGCGCGTAGCGGGCGAGCTTGGCGCGGAGGTGACCGTCAGAACCGAGCGCGGCGAGCGCAGCTTCGCTCCCGGCGACCGCGTGATGTTCCTGCGCAACGAGAGATCGCTGGGTGTCAAGAACGGCACGCTGGGAGAGGTCGAGCGGGTCAGCCCTGGACGCATGGCGGTGCGGCTTGATGACGGGCGCAGCGCCGCCTTCGACGTCAAGGACTATGCCCATGTCGATCACGGCTACGCGGCGACGATCCACAAGGCGCAAGGGATGACCGTGAACCGGGCGCATGTGCTGGCGACGCCGGGCATGGACCGGCATTCCAGCTATGTCGCGCTCTCGCGCCACAGGGACGGTGTCCAGCTCCATTACGGCCGCGACGACTTTCGCGATACGGACCGTCTTGCCCGCGTGCTTGCGCGCGAGCGGGCCAAGGACATGGCGAGCGACTATGCCCGCGCCGATCCTGCCAGGACCTATGCCGAACGGCGCGGCATCACTGTGCGCGAGCGCGCCGCCGAGCATCTGTCCCGAGCTAGTCGAGGGATTATCCGCAAGGCGCCCGAGAAGGCGCGCAGCATCCCATCGGCTTCGCTCAGGGGAGCCTTTGCCAACTTCCGGCCGAAGCCGTACACGCCGGAGGTCGCGCCGCCGCCGCAAAGCCGCGAGGCCGACGTGCGCCGCGCGGTCGAGCGCTATGCCCGCGTGCTCGATGACATCGGCTGCATGCGCGTGCAGCACCTGCCGGTGCTGCCGCACCAGCGCGAGGCGCTGGACAGAGCGCGCGCGGGTCTCGATGCGATCGGGCCGCAGGCGCGGGCCGATCTGCAATCGGCGTTCGAACGCCGTCCCGACCTTGTTGGCCCTGCCGCTCGGGGAAACAGCCAGGCGGCCATCCGCGCGATGCAGATCGAAGCCGGGATCAGGACCGATCCCTTCCAGCGCGCCGACCGATTTGTCGAGGGCTGGCAGCGACTCCAGCGCCAGCGCGACATGCTGCTTCGCGGCGACAATCGGGAACCGGCACGCAAGGTCGCAAGCGACATGGGGATGATGGCCAAGAGCCTTGAGCGCGACCCGCAAGTGGAATCGCTGCTGCGGGACCGGAAGAGGGCGCTCGGCATCGACATGCATGCCGTGCGCCCCATCGGCCGCGAACTCATGGATATCGCCGCGCTCGGCCGCGAGCGGTCGCGCGGCCTCGAAATCGGCATGTAGGAGAAGGCCAGTGGACGACAATGACATGGACACCGAGGAGCGCGATCCCGCTGCGGAAGCGTTTCTCCGGCTCGAAGGCCAGATCGCGCTCATGCGCCTGGGCGTCGAGAAACTCGCGGCGGAACGCGCCGACATCGTCATTCCGGATTACAGCGCCACCCTCGGCGAAATGACGCAGAACATCGCCTGGACCCTCGATACGCTCAGAGACATCGTCGCCAAGCCGGCAATGTCGTTCACGCCCGAGGACTGGGCGCGGCGCATCGACAGCGCCGCGCTCCAGGCCCGGCGGACCGATCATGCCGAACTGCGTGCGTCCTGCAACCGGTTCGATTCTGCCTCGCGCGAACTTCAAACCGTGGTGGCAATCGCCCGCACCGCTCGCGATCAGCGCCGCCGCCTCCTATGGGCGGCAGGCGGCGGGCTGCTGGCAGGGATACTGCTGTGGTCGGTCTTTCCCGGCGCGTTCCTGCGCGCGCTGCCGCAGAGCTGGCTCATGCCCGAGGGCATCGCGGCGCGCGTGCTTCGCGAGCCTACGCTGTGGGCGGCAGGGATCCGGCTGATGCAAGCCGATAGCCCGCGCGCGTGGCAGGCGCTGGCCGACGCTGCCGAAGTGTTGACCGACAATCGCCAAGCCTTTGAGAAGTGCCAGGCGGCGGCGACCAAGGCGCGTAAATCGGTGCGCTGCACGCTTGATGTGAGGCCAGATTTGTGACGCCAGCAGCAAGCTCGCGACCTGGAGGCTGTCAAACGAACTGACGATTTATCCCCTCGTGTTGCCTCACCGAAGATTGTTACCGGGCTTAGAGCCCGCCCCGAAAGTTGTTGAGCAATACCAGCATGTTGTGATTCACGCCGTCCTGCGAGAGATGGAGTGAACGAAGGCATGGACTGGTATTGCCCGGCAGGAGCATAGCCGGAAAGGATTGCGCTATTCCAGTGATATGACGGACCGGGAGTGGCAGCTGGTGGCGCCGTTCATCCCGCCGGCCAAGCGCGGTGGTCGGCGGCGCACGACGGACATGCGCGAGGTGGTGAATGCCTTGCTCTACATCGCGGCAAGCGGCTGTGCCTGGAGGCTTCTCCCCAAGTGCTTCCCGCCCGTTTCGACGGTGCAGCGCTATTTTTACGCCTGGCGCAACGCCGGCCTTCTCGAGGCAATGAATATGGTGCTGGTCATGAACCTGCGCGAGATTGAAGGGCGCGAGGCGTCCCCCCAGCGCCGGCGTGATTGACAGCCAAAGCGTCAAAACCACGGAAAGCGGCGGGCCTTGCGGCTACGATGCGGGGCAGAAGATCAAGGGCCGGAAGCGCCACATTCTGACCGACACCTGCGGCTTCCTGATTTCCATACTGGTCCACACTGCCGACATCCAGGATCGGGACGGTGCCGTCGATGTCCTCAAGGCCGTGCGTCGGCGCTTTCCATGGTTGCGCCATGTCTTTGCCGACGGAGGCTACGCCGGGGACAAACTGCGCGATGTCCTCGCCGATCGGGAGAATGGACGATCGAGATCATCAAGCGAACCGACAAGGCCAAAGGCTTCCAGGTCCTCCCGCGCCGGTGGGTGGTCGAGCGCACATTTGCATGGCTCGGCTGATGCCGGCGCCTCGCCAAGGACTGGGAAACCTCCATTGCCTCGTCCACGGCATGGGCCACCATCGCCTCCATCCGCATGCTCAACCGCAGAACTGCAAGGTACTGCTACGGTTGAGAACCGAGTCGGAGTATAACCTGAATCACATATGAAACTGATATATAATAACAAATAATGGATCTTAAATGTTGATTTTATGCCTTGTCCCCCGGAACTTCCCCCGCTCTTGCGTGGATAGAGGCGAATGCGGACGGATAGCGCTCGTTTGATTGACAGCACCAACATCGGCGACGCGCAGGGTAGCTCTGGCAATAACGACAAGCGACCGCTCATCAAACAGCGTGATCGAAGAACCGTTCCAGGCCGGCAATGATGTTGGCGAAGGCGTAGCCCACCACCGCCTCGCTATCGGAAGGCGGGCTGCCGCCGTAAAGGCTCAGCAGCAAGTCATGCTGTGGCGAAGGAAGGTCTTCGATCAGCTCGTCGGGCAGCTGACTGGGGCCGGTCGGCTCGTTGACCAGGGCATTCATCACCCCGAGCGCCGACAGTGACAGCCAATAGGCGATGGCCTTTCGGCGCCGGGAATCCGGTTCGTGCGCGGCGATGATCTCCAGCACGGGCAGCCAGGCCCGCAGCCACCCTGCCGACAGGTTGCCGTCCCAGGCGATCACCTTCAGCGCCACGGGATAACGGCGGACATGCGCGGCCATGGCGTCGAGCCATGCGGACAGGAAGTCTTGCCAGCGCGCGGCGGGGGCGGGCATCGGGAACAGCGTGAATACGCGGTCGGCAACCGCCTGCAGGAGCGCATCGACGCCCGTGAAATAATTGTAGAATGACATGGCGGACACGTTCAGCCGCTTGGCCAATTTGTTGACGCTGAACTGCTGCACGCCGACTTCGTCCAGCAGTTCCAGCGCTTCCGTGACGATCAGTTCGCGCGACAGAGTGCCGGGTCGCCCGGCACGGCGAGGAACAGGTGCGACGGGGGTGGCCATGCGTCCCTGTAACATAGCCGCGCGGCGCGGCAAGGCGCAGATCGGCCGAAGAGCGGCCGTTGACCAGAATTCCCGCGGATCGGCCCACGGTTGCGGCCATCTGGCCCACCCCAGCCTCCTCGATACAAATTTGCGGATTGACGACCAACTTCGGGCGCGGTTATGTTTATGGTATAAATAAATTGGCGTCGACGTCAGAACGGCCAGGGGTGGGCGCGCCTCACCCGGTTGGGCGGTAAAGTGAGAGAGAGGTATGATGCAGCGTTCCGTTCGGCTTCGTGCAGGCATGTTCCTGGCCCCCTTCCATCCATTGGACGAAAGCCCGACGCTCAGTTTCGAGCGCGATCTCGAGCTGGCGACTTTTGCCGACGAGATCGGTTTTGCCGAGTTCTGGTATGGCGAGCATCACAGCGGCGCGTATGAGAACAGCGCGTCGCCGGAATTGATGATCGCAGCGGCCGCGCAGCGCACCAAGCGGATCAAGTTGGGCACGGGCGTGGTCTCGCTCCCGTACCACAACCCGCTGATGACCGCGAACCGGATTGCGCAGCTTGACCATCTGACGTTCGGCCGGCTGATCTTCGGTGCCGGCCCCGGGCTCCTTGTCAGCGATGCCTACATGCTTGGTCTCGATGCGCGCGAATCCCGCGACAAGCTGGATCGCGGACTTGACGTCATAACCCGGCTCCTGCGCGGCGAGTGGGTCACCGACAGCTACGAGGGCTGGTACGACTTGCGCGATGCGCACACGCAAGTTCTTCCCTGCAATCCGGAGATGGAGGTTTGCGTCGCCAGCACTTTCTCGCCCAATGGCGGGGCGCTCGCCGCCAAGTACGAGGCGGGCATGCTGTGCCTCGCCTCCACCATACACGGCGGCTACGACGCGCTCACGACCAATTGGCGGATCGCCTGCGAAAGCGCGGCGAAAGAGGGCAGGACCATGTCTCCGGCCAGCATCCGCTGCGCCACCGACATCCATATCGCCGAGACCCGCGACAAGGCCATGGATCAGGTGCGCGAGGGCTACGAAAAGTGGAAACTCTACATCAAGAACCAGTCCGAGCAGCTCAAGGAATCGCCGGCGCACCTCTCGCTCGAAGACCTGCTCGAGAAGAACCAGATCGTCGTCGGCACGCCCGATGATGCGATCGCGCAGATCCGCCGCCTGGAGGAAAAAGTGCCTGATTTCGGCTGCATCCTGATGCTCGACAAGAACTGGTCGAATACCGAGCACAAGAAGCGTTCGATGGAAATGATGGCGCGCTATGTGCTCCCCGCGATCAATGGCGACAATCGCAATCGGCAAAAGTCCTTCGACTGGGCGCGTGCCAACCG
This sequence comes from Novosphingobium endophyticum, assembly GCF_014640675.1. Taxonomy (GTDB): domain Bacteria; phylum Pseudomonadota; class Alphaproteobacteria; order Sphingomonadales; family Sphingomonadaceae; genus Novosphingobium; species Novosphingobium endophyticum. The sequence continues at coordinate 21,546 of NZ_BMHK01000018.1, forward strand.
GGACGGCTTCATCGATGTGATCCAGAGCGCAAACAAGCGCGCGTTCGATAAGCACGCCGTGACCTCGGCAGCCTCGGACGGCACCACGCCGCCGGACCCCAGCGCGCCGTTCGAAAGCCTGAAACTTGGCGCCTGAGCCTGTGGCATAGCTGAGAAGGATAAGATGCTGGCAGCCAATTTCATCGATCCGGGCATCATCGATGCCCGTACCGACGCCACCCCCGGCCGACCCGGGGCCGGAGAGGTCCTGGTAGCAGGTAAGGCTTGCGGCATCTGCGGTTCAGATCTGCACATGTTCCGCCACAACACCTCCCGCGAGCGGCTTACGCGTAAGACGCCCGAGGGCTATGAAGTGCCCGGTCACGAGTTCGCCGGCACGATCGCCGCGATAGGACCGGACGTGGAGGGTTGGCAGGTGGGCGACCGCGTTGTCGGCGTCACCGGAAAGGGCGGCGGCATGGCACAATTCGTCACCGTACCGGTCAATCCCTTTCAACTGGTCCGCATCCCGGACGGCGTATCATTCGAAGAGGCTGCCACCACCGAACCGCTGGCCGACGGCTTGCAGATGGCTCGCAAGGCAGCGATCGCTGCGGGCGAGAACGTACTGGTGTTTGGCGTTGGCATCATCGGCCTCGGTGTGATCCAGGCGATCCGGGCGCGCGGGCTCGAGCCTGCCAGGATCATCGCGGTCGACATCCACGATCGCCGGCTGGAGGCTGCGCTGGCCGTGGGCGCGACCGATGTCATCAACGCGCGCGAGCAGGATGTGGTCGAAGCGGCGGCGGCGCTCTGCGGACGCGAGGACGACTTCCGCGGCCAGTCCGCCAAAATCGATGTGGTGATCGACTGCGCGGGCTATATCCGCCACATCCCGGGTTCGCCGCCGCTCCAGCTCGCGCTGCGCATGATCGCCAACCGTAATGGCCGCATCGTATGTTTCGGCGGCTTCGAAGGCGAGATGCCGATCGATTTCAGCTACGTCATCCGCAAGGAACCGGTCATCATCGGTTCGAACGGCTATGCCGCTGAGGAACTGGCCGAGGCTCTCGACCTAATGGCCGCCGGCAAGGTGGATCGCGGCAGCCTGATTTCGCACCGATTCCCCCTCGAAGCGGTGGCGGAAGCGTTCGCCGCGCAGCGGCAGCCGGACTCAGTGAAGGTGATGCTGCAGGTGCCGCCGCATCAGGCGGAAGCGGCGCGATCAGGGCATGGAGGATCCAGACGTGAAACGAGTGGTGACGACCAACGATGCGCGGGGCCGTTCCCGTGTTCTGATCGAGGAGGTGGTCGGGCCGCACGGCGCGGTCTGGGAAACGCGCCCTGGCCAGCCGCTGGGAGCCGAGCCGGTGCCCCGCAGCGATGCCCTCGATTTCCCGCGCGGCGGCATCCAGGCGCGCTACATCGAATTGCCCAAGGACGAGCTGCTTGCCGTCTATCTGCAGCAAGGCATTCCCGGCCATGACGCGCAAGGCTTCCATCGTACCGGCACGCTGGACCTTGTACTGCTTCTGGAGGGCCGGTTGCGCCTGCTGTTGGACGAAGGCGAGGTCGTGCTGGAACCGGGCGACGTCGTGGTTCAGCGCGATACCAACCATGCATGGCGGGCCGGAGACGATCCTGCCCGCTGCTTCGTGGTCGTAAGCCGGCCCGAAGACCTTCCATGACGGTGGACCGATCGGCTGAGCTGGCCGGCAATGTCGCCGTCATCACCGGCGCGGCGAGCGGGATCGGGCAGGGTCTCGCGCTTGGCTTCTTGCAGGCGGGCGCGTCCGTCGTTGCGGCCGACATCAAGGTCGACACTGCGACCCGCGGGCTCGCCGCCGACGGAGGCCTCGCCGATCGGCTGCATGAAATTACCGCTGACGTCACGCAGGACGAAGATGTCGCGTGTAGTGTCGCCACTGCGCGCGACAGGTTCGGCCGCATCGACATCATGGTCAACAATGCGGGTGGCCCAAGCTGCTCGCCCAGCCTCTATGCCGCCGCCAAGGCGGCCGTAGTGCGGATGAGCGCAATGGCGGCAGTCGAACTTGCGCCATGGCGAATCCGCGTCAACACGGTCTCGCCGGAGCCGATCATGGTCCCCGGCTTTGCTGACAACGGGGGCAGCGCGGAACGGCTGATCGCGGTTCAGCCATGGCCCGAGGCTCCGAGATGACCAATTCGCTTCTGCGCGAGGGCTGTCGACAGACAGGGAATTGAACGGACTGATGTGATCATGCTCTTCCCGCTCAGCAGTTTGATGCAGTGCATTTTCTTCTCGACGAGGCTGCATCGATGATAGCCGGCCCCAGAAGCGGGATCCCCGCTTTCGCGGGGATGACGAACGAACAATGATGCGAACTTCAGGTTCAGGTAACTAGGCCGTGAACTCCGGCCTAAACCCGGAACGCCTTGGCAAGTGCCGCGCGGCGTTCGGCTTCGCTCTCGCGCGTCAGTCGGGCGGAAGCGGCCAGTTCGAAGCCATGATAGGCACCAGGCAGGACGTGCAATTCCACCTTGTTGCCATCTGCGATCAGACGCCGTGCGTATTGGATGTCTTCATCCAGGAACAGGTCCAGCATGCCCACGGTGATGTATGCGGGTGGCAGGCGTGAAAGGTCGCTTGCCCGCGCAGCGGCCGCATAAGGGGAGATTCCGTCGCTCCCCGGTTCACATCCCAGCAAAGCTCTCCAGCCCTCCGCATTGTCGGCGTGCTTCCAGACGAACTCACCCATGCCCGCAAGTTCCTCGGGCGGGAGGCACGCCGTGCGGTCGTCCAGCATCGGGTAGACCAGCAGTTGGAAGCACAGTTCGATTTCTCCGCGATCCCGGGCCAATAGCGCCAGCGCCGCCGCCAGACCGCCGCCTGCGCTTTGGCCGCCAATGGCAAAGCGAGTACGGTCGAGCCCAAGTTCTTCACCGTTGCGGTAGAGCCATTCAAGGGCGGCATAACAGTCTTCCACCGATCCGGGTGCGGGCGTTTCGGGAGCCAGGCGGTAGTCGACCGAGACAACCAGACATCCCAGTTCGGAGGCTGTGCGCACGTCGCCGGGGCCCGTGTCCGCGGCCGTGCCGAACACGTATCCACCGCCGTGAATGTTAAGGAACACTGGTAGTGGACTCTCGGCGTCAACCGGCCGGTAGAGAATGACCGGTATGTCCGGCGCGCCGTCGCGTCCAGGCACAAGGTGAGTGGAAATGCTGACATCCGGCCGTGCATAGTCCTCAGCCGGAGGCAACGAGGCCGCCAGGTTTTCGCGGATCTGCCGCCTTTCTTCAATAACGTTGCCGAACGGGGGCAGGGCATCGAGGAATGCGACAAGTTCCGGATCGACAAGATGGCGTGTGGTCATGAAAATCGTGTCTCGTTTGTTGAAATTTGCCGTTGTCAGAAAGTCAGGATCACTTTCACGGCTTCGGGTGAGGCTTGAATCTCGAATGCTTCGGCCACCTGCTCGATAGGCGCCCTGTGGGAAATCAGCGTGGTGCGGTCTACAGTGCCCTTCCGCATGAGATCCAGCGCTTCGACCAGTTCCTCCGACGCGTAGCCGTTCGACCCCATGATGATCGGCTGCTTTTCGATCAACGGGCCCATGTCGATCGTCATGGCGCCCTCGTAACCACCGAAGCACACGATGCGCCCGCCGCTGAGGTCGATAAGCCGAAGCGCGGTTTCCAGCGGCGGGGGACCTTTCATGTGCTTGATATAGCCCGCGCAATCGAACACCACGCTGACCCTGGCCGACTTGCCGGGATAGCCTTCCTCGGTTCCGCAGATGGCGGCGACCGCCTCGAACACATCCCCGTCACGGGCGTTGACCACATGCGTGGCGCCGATGGCCAGCGCCTTTTCGAGCCGCGCCGCATGGACATCCACCGCAATGACGTTCCCGGCCTTTATGCCACGGGCTCGCAGCGCCTGAATCACGCCCAGACCGATGATGCCGACGCCGAACACCACCACATTTTCGCCTTCCCGTACGGCGGCTTTGCGAACCATCTGCAGGCCATCGGCAAGGGGTTCGGTCGTTGCCGCCTCGTCCCAGGTCACATCGTCAGGAATGGCGACAAGCTGAAACGGGTTATCGGGCACAGTGACGAAATCGGCCATGCCGCCACCCATGCCGGTTACGCCGACGACCCGCTGGCCAATTGTCCAATTTTCCACGCCTTCCCCCAGTTCGGCGATTGTCCCGGAAAATTCGTGACCGGGCACTTCGTACCCTTCCGAGGTTTTTCGCACGAGCTTTTCGCGATAGCTGTCGTCGCGGTACATGTGCAGGTCGGAGCCGCAGATTCCGCAGGCTTTCACCGCCACCAGAACTTCTCCCCGCTGGGGCGCAGGCCGGGTTGCATCCGTACGAAACCCGATTTCTCCGGGATTGATATAGTCGGCGGCGCGCATCAGGTGAGATCTCCTTTGAGCGTGGTGCGGGTGACATGTCGTTCCCTAGGAGAGGCGAACATGAATATGGCCGCGGCTACGAGGAAGCCGGCAACCATGAGACCCATCGGAAGGTGATAGTTGCCCGTCGCTTCATAAAGCAGGCTCGCGGCGGGAGTCAGGCCAAACAGGAATGGCAGGGTGAACAGCGATACCAGGCCAAGCGCGCGGCTGAAGTGCTTTTGCCCGAACACGGTGGACAGGACGACGCCGAACGCCGCCTGGATGCCGCCGCCGCACGCACCAACGACCACGGCGTCGGCAAGCAGCACGGGAAAGCTGACGGGCATGAGGAATATGGTCCACATCACGGCCTGAAGGATTGCATTCAGAACAAGCGCCTTTGCTCCTCCGACGCGGTCCGCGAGCGCGCCGAAAGCAAAGGAACCCAACAATCCCGCTCCGCCGGAAATCGCGAGCAGCAGATTGGCCTCGGCGAAACTGCGGCCCTGTTCGGTCAAGAGTGGGATGAAATGCGCGAGTTTCATCGTGCCCGCCCCGGCCAGGATCCCCTGACCGGCGACGAGAAGCCAGAACACCGGCGATCGCAAGATGTGGCTACCGTCTACAGATTCGTCTCCGGGCTCCAGTGCGTCGCGCTTGTCCACGTTCGCATCGCGCATCACCAGGAGCATGACGGGGATCAGGCAGAGATCCGCAATGGCAAGAACGCGAAGGATGTAACGGATGCCTTCGCTCAGCAGCAGCGGTGCAATCACCAGCGGGACAATCATGACCAGGATCGGCATATTGACGATGCCGAGCGCCAGCCCACGCTGGTGTTCGTTTGACCATCGCGTCGCGTGGGTCATCGATGGAAGCAGTCCGAGCATGGCCGTGGCCGGCCCGAGGATCAGCCCATAGACCGCCATGAACTGCCACGCCTCCTGCACCACCGAGGCAAGGCCGAATCCGCACGCGGCCAGAATCGCGCCACCTGTCGCCACCATGCGAATGGAAACGGTTTCGAGAATTCGCCCGAGCAATGACGCCGTGATCGAGAGCGAGATCACCAGCAGCGAGATCGCCAGCGATGATTGCGCTCTGCTGGCCGCGTATTCGTGCTCAATGGCGAGCACCAGCGTTCCGAAGCTGCCAAAGGCGAGGCCGGTCGCGAAGTTCTGGGTCAGTGTGGCGATGCCGATCTGCAGCCAGTTGCTGCGTACGGCCGTCAAGGACTCTGGCATCCCGTCTCCCGAGCTGGCGTACCGTTCATTTACGCCATAATTTAGGCATTGCATAACGCATTGATGGAAAAAATTACAGAAAAATTTTGATTTGCGTATATTTCGTGCAGCGGCTTCCTTGCCCCGGCGACGTGAACGTGCCATGCAACACGAATAGCGAAACATGCCGCCTTGTCGCTTCGTTTGCCGGCACCGGTCGATCAAGGGCAAGCCGGAAAACTGGCGAGAGGTTGTCCGATGTGCCCTACAGATCGTGCCCTGGAAATCGGGCAACGTGTCGAGCGTTTCGTCCGCGAAGTCATAATACCCTACGAGAGGGACCCGCGGCGCGACCACCATGGAGCGCCGACCGATGAACTGGTGTACGAAATGCGCGAGAAAGCGCGCGGCGCCGGCGTTCTGACTCCGCACGTCCTTCCCGGCGGCGGGCACCTGACCCAGCTTGAAACCGCCTACGTATTGCGCCGGAGCGGGCTTTCGCCTCTTGGCCCTCTTGCATGCAACACCATGGCGCCGGACGAAGGCAATATCTACCTGCTCTCGAAAGTCGGCAGTTCCGAACACAAGGAGCGGTTCCTCAAGCCTTTGGTCGAAGGCAGGACGCGGTCCGCTTTCTTCATGACCGAGCCCGCGCTGGAAGGCGGCGCGGGTTCCGACCCGTCGATGCTGCGGACGGTGTGCCGCGAGGACGGCGATCACTGGGTCATCGATGGACGCAAGGCATTCATCACCGGCGCGGAGGGAGCAACGGTCGGCATCATCATGGCCAAGGCCGAGCAGGGCGCGTCGATGTTCCTCGTCGACCTCCCTGATCCGGCGATCGTGATCGAATCGGTTCCCAACACGATGGACTCGTCGATGCCGGGCGGCCATGCCACGGTGCGGATCGAAAACCTGCGGGTTCCGGCCAGCCAGATGCTGGGCGAGCCCGGCGAGGGGTTCAAATATGCGCAGGTCCGGCTTTCGCCAGCGCGCCTTTCGCATTGCATGCGCTGGCTGGGTTGCTGCGACAGGGCGCATGAGATCGCGGTTGATTTCGCTAACCGGCGGGAGGCATTCGGCAAGAAGCTGATCGATCATGAAGGCGTGGGCTTCATGCTGGCGGAAAACATGATCGACCTTCAGCAGGCCAGCCTCATGATCGACTGGTGCGCAGGGGTTCTCGACGGCGGTTCTCTGGGAACCGTCGAGAGTTCGATGGCCAAGGTCGCCGTGTCCGAGGCCCTGATGCGGGTCGCGGACCGCTGTGTCCAGGTTCTCGGCGGGCTGGGTGTCAGCGACGCGACCATCGTCGAGCAGGTCTTTCGTGAAGTGCGGGCCTTTCGCATCTATGATGGTCCTACCGAGGTCCACAAATGGAGTCTGGCGAAGAAGATCCGCAGAGACTGGAGAGCAGCACAATGACAAACGCTGCGGCCGCGAAGGCCAATCTCGGCACGACGCCGGTGCGCGAGGGCTTCGAGTTCGATGTCGAGGCCATCTCCGGCTGGATGGAAGCCCATGTGCCCGGGTTCGACGGACCGGTTCGCGTGGAGCAGTTCAAGGGCGGCCAGTCCAATCCGACCTACAAGCTCACCACTCCGGCGAAAAGCTATGTCCTGCGGCGCAAGCCGCCGGGCGCGCTTGCGTCCGGTGCCCACGCCGTCGACCGCGAGGCCCGCGTCCTCATGGCACTTGGTAAGACGGGCTTTCCTGTCGCGGACGTCTATGGTCTGTGCGCGGACCAGAACGTCATCGGCGGCTGGTTCTACGTCATGGAGATGGTGGAAGGGCGGATCTTCTGGGATGCGACTTTCCCCGGCGTCGAACGAGAGGAGCGCCCGGCCTATTTCGATGCCATGAATGCAGCCATCGCCCGACTTCACATGGTCGATCCGGCAGCGGTGGGACTGGAAGACTTCGGCAAGGCAGGCAATTATTTCGCGCGGCAAATCTCGCGGTGGGCGCGCCAGTACCAGGCTGATGCGGACGCCGGGCGGAACGAGGATCTCGATCGTCTTATAGACTGGTTGCCAGCCCATATACCGGCCGACGACGAGACCGCGATCGTGCATGGTGACTTTCGCTGCGACAATATGATTTTCCACCCGACGGAACCGCGCATCCTCGCCGTTCTGGATTGGGAGCTGTCGACGCTCGGCCATCCGCTCGCAGACTTTGCCTATCACACGATGATGTATCGCATGCCGCCGGAAATCGTCGCTGGCCTGAAGGGCGCGGACCTGGCGGCGTTGAACATCCCGGCCGAGGCCGACTACGTGGCGACCTATTGCGAGCGTACGGGGCGTCAAGGCATCGCCGACTACGAGTTCTACCTGACGTTCAACCTGTTCCGGCTCGCGGCCATTTTCCACGGAATCAAGGCTCGCGTCATTCGGCGGACGGCTGCCTCTGCCCATGCCCGCGATAGAGCTGCCCAGTTTCCGTTGCTCGCGCGCATGGCGCGCGAATGCATGGATGGCGTGGTGCAGAAAAGCTGACCCGGGCAGGTTCCGCCGTCTGATCGGTGCTCAATTCTCCAGTTGAAGTGTACGGTCGTGCCGTCATTGCTGGCCGTGCCCGATGACGCGGGACGCGAACCCTGTTGTGCTCGATAGTAGCTGAAGCCCTGACGCCTGGAATGATGGCAGGGCCGCAAAAAAATGCGGCGGGGTTTCCCCCGCCGCAATCTTCCAGAGAACTGGTGAAGCGCTCAGAACTGCATTCCGATATCGACCCCCCAAGTCCTCGGTACCTGGAAGGTGCCGATAACATTGGTGGAGAGATTGCGGGCAAATTCCAGCTCGTGGTTGTTGGTCAGGTTCTGGACCCACGCCGAAACCTTGGCTTTAGTCATGGCGATGGGAATATCCACCAGAGACAGCCTTGCATTCATGTCGAAGCGAGACGGCAGCGTGGTGAGCCGGTTGGTGGCGGCAGCTTGGATCGGATCCGACAGGCGCTTGTCCCTGAAGAACCCGTCGAGCCTGAAGGAGACGTAGCTGCCGTTTGAGAACTCGGGTGAATCGTATTGTCCGCCAACGCTGAGCGTGTTTTTCGGAGCCAGCGAATTCACCGGGCCGTTCACCGGATCGTCCGAAAGACGCTGGTTGAGATAACCGTAGCTCGCGTTGAACGTGAAGTGACGCGAAGGCCTCGCCGTCAGTTCAAGTTCGAAGCCATCTTCCTTGCCGCGCGGTGACGAGAACAGGAACGTACCGCTCGCGGCATTGAATCCGAGGGTCTGGACGTTCGAGCGCCGGGTAATGAAGTAGGAGGCATTCACCCGAAGTGTGTTGTCGATCAGATCGGCCTTTACGCCGGCTTCGTAGCTCTTGACGGTTTCAGGTTTGAACTCGACTCCGCCAAGGACACCGCCGGACAGGTAGCCGGTGGCGAAGCGCAGATAGGCGCGAATATCCCGGTTGGCGATATAGGTCGCGGTTGCGTCGAAGTCCCAGTGATCGAAGCTTGCGTTGAAGGTGCCGGCCGGAACGAAGGCTGGCACCAGGCCAGCGGCGCGGACTACTTCGCGGCGATCGTCCTTCGTGTAACGGATGCCGCCGGCAAGTTCGAAGTGTTCCTGTTTGTAAGCGACATGCGCATAGCCGGCGACCGACTTGTTGCGGATCGACGTGTCGGCTCCGGCAAGGTAATCGCTGGGAACTCCGAAGATGTCGATCGTGTTGCCGTCTGTGGGAGTCGTGCGCGGCTGGATCGTTGTGAACGTCGGGAACACGACGCCGATGAACACCGGGTTGTTGTCCCGGCCTGTTTCGCGGAAGTAGAAGCCGCCGAGAACCCAGTCCAGGTTCCCCATGGTGCCGAGCAGTTGCACTTCCTGCGTGAACTGCTTCTGGTGGCGATCCTCAATCGAGGAAATATTGGTGAACGGCAGGCCGGTGAGGCTGGGGTCTATGGCCCCTCCATCATATGCGCCGCCGTCGATGTCATTGCCGCCCACGAACTCATCCATCTTGCGGTAGCCGGTGATGGATTTGAAAGTGATATTCTCGTTCAGCAAGTAAGCCACAGTCAGGCTGTGGCCCTGGATCTTGAGGCGCGAGGGGGTCGTGAAATCGAGCGCCAGCGCCTTCTGGTACTCGGTTGTCGCCGGCACGTAGATGCTCGGAGGCGCAGTGTAGAACGGCGGATTTCCAACGCCTGCAGTATAAGTCGGGTCATAGCCCAGAAGCTGCTGTCCGAGCTGGGTGCTGACCTTGTCGGTATAGTCGAACTTGTAATCGGCGGTCAGATCGCCGGTGTCCAGGCGAATTGCCACGGCGACCGCGTCCGTATTTTCCGCACCGAAGGTCTTGGCTGACCGGACCGTTCCGAACGGCTCGGTGAACGTGAACTCCCGCCCCGGAGTCAGGTTCCTGACGTACCCACGGTTTTCGTCGTGGAGGTAGGAAATGCGTGCGCTCAGCGGACCAAACGCCGGCAGGTTGACAGTGATGCGGCCCCTGCGGCGATCATAGTTGCCGAGCGTGCCTTCCGCCTTCACACCGAATTCGCCGGTCGGCGCCGCCGTCACGAAGTTGATCGCACCGCCCGTCGAGTTGCGGCCGAAAAGCGTACCTTGCGGACCGCGCATGACCTCGACACGGTCAATGTCGGCGAGATCGAAAGCCGTGCCTGCCGGCCTGCCGAGGTAGACACCGTCGATGTACAGACCGATACCTGCATCAGCTTCAAACTTGAGCGTGCCTGTCGAAACGCCGCGCAGCGCGAATTGCGGGGCACTGGCGGACCCGAACTGACGCTGAACGTCAAGGTTGGGAACTGTCTTGCCGATGTCGGCGAAACTGTTGATGTCGAGCGCCTCGAGTTGATCGCCACTGAAGGCGGTCACGGACAGAGGCACGTCCTGCAGCGTTTCCTGGGTTCGCCTTGCCGTAACGACGATGTCGCCGATGCCCACGTTTTCCCGCGCGTCAGCGCCGGTCTGTTGGGCTGCCGCAAGTCCGGGCACGAAAGCCCCGAACGCGGTGCATGCGAGTAGCAGTCCTCTAGTTATCATAAACCTCTCCCTGCGAAGCGACCCACCTCCACAATTGGGCCTTGAGTGCCATTTATGCCGAAATGGCACAACAAATCAAGTTCAAAAGAACGGATATGATGAAATCGTAGCTTACATATTGACGATTTGCGTAATTCGTGACATTTCCGACCCACAGGCCGCGCCGAAGCCTCGAGTTCCCGCGCCCGGTTGCAGAAATGAGAGGGAGGGATGGTTTGATGGAATTTGCCTATCCGGAACCGTGGAGCATTTCAGGCGAGATCGCCGCACGGGCAGGCGACTTGGGTGTGCTGGGGCACCTGGAACAATTGCGCGACGAAGGTTACGCAAACATTCCAAGCGTATATGACGCGGAATTCTGCAGGGAACTGCGCGAGGCTGTTGTGGACGCCACGGCGCGCGAGTCGGGAGGTTATTTCGATCTTAAACCTTCCGACGGAAGGTCAGCCTATCATTTGCTTGGAGCGAACGATCTCTTCGCACAGGCTTTGCTCAGTCCGGTTCTCCAGGTCGTGGCGGAATACCTTTGCGGCGGTGATTTTCTTCTGAGCCAGCTATCGGCATCGGTGCGCTACGAGGGCGCCGCGCCGATGGCACTTCACATCGATTCGCAATGGATTCCTCCTACGCCCTACAATCCGATGTTCACGGCTTGTCTCGCGCTGGATGAATTGAGCGAGGAAGCCGGAGCGACAAGGGTCATTCCCGGCTCGCACAAGCTGATGCGAAACCCCGGCCTGAACGAGGCCGCCGCTTGCGAAAAGGGCGTGGCAATGTCCGGAAGTGTGGGCTCGATGTCGATCTGGACGGGCTATGCGTGGCACGCGAACTTTGCGCGCAGCATACCCGGCGAACGTGCACTGCTCCACATGACCTTCTGCCGGCTCGGTTACCGACCGGTCGAGGACTACAGCGATCTCGGCGACGACTTCCTCTCCAGGTGGCCTCCCGTGATGGCGACAATGCTGGGGCGTAACAGCTGGCTCGGGCTTGCCGGCCGGAACGGGGGGCGCTGCGAAATGGAACATTATACTCGCATGTGGGCGGCCGCACGGCGTTAGGAGATCGGCGAATGTCTAGGCAATTCGAAGGAAAAGTCGCCCTGGTGACAGGCGGGGCGAGCGGTATCGGCGCGGCCGCATGCAGGCAATTCTCCGCCCAGGGCGCGCTGGTGGTTGTGGCAGACCGCAATGCAAGCGCGGCCGAAGCTCTGGCCGGTCAGCTTGACGGCGCGATCAGTTGCAATGTCGACGTCGCGGATCCCGCGTCCTGCGAGACCATGTTCTCGATGCTTCGCGACAAGTTCGGGCGACTCGATTGTGCGTTCAACAACGCGGGCATCACCGAGGTTACGGTTCTCAAGGGCGAACCGCTGCCGGAAACCCACATGCTGCCGCTGGATGTTTGGCGGCAGGTGCTGGCCGCGGATCTTGACGGTGTATTCCATTGCCTGCGAGGGGAGCTGCCACTCATGCTTGAAAGCGGCGGTGGCGCGATCGTGAATGCGGCTTCGCTGCAGGCGCACCTCAGCTATCCGCGCACAGCTCCTTATACGGCGGCGAAGCACGGCGTCCTCGGATTGACCAGGACCATCGCCAAGGAATACGGCAATCGGAACATTCGGTGCAACGCGATTTCGCCGGGCATCGTCGATACGCCGCTCAATACCGACGTAATCAATTCGGACGAGTTTCGCGACGCCTTGCTGACTTCGATCCCGCTCGGTCGCTTCGCGACGCCTGAGGACATTGCACGCGCCGCGGTCTGGCTGGCCTCGGACCAGGCAGGTTATGTCAATGGGGCCTTCCTGGCGGCAGATGGCGGCATTATGGCCTGAACCAAAGCGGTGATCCTCCCGGCCTTTCTGCCGGGCAGATCCCGATACTACCCCCCGAATTCGTACTTTCCGTGGGCCGAAAGGTCGCCGAACAGATCGTTGGTGATGAAGCGTTCGCAGAAGCGCCAGTCACCATCGACCTTTTCGAACCTGTCCCGGTAATCGCCGGTGATAATGGGCTGAAGGGGAAAATCCGGCGTTTGCTGGACAACGAGCACGGTGCTCGTCGCGCGGGCCAGCACGGCTGATTCCGGCTTGACGATCAGGTTCACGATCAAGTGCCGCGTGCGCGGGATTCCGTTATAGAGCCGCAGGAAGTCGGCAAACATCGTTGTGATCGCTGCCGGATCGCAGATGATTGGCTCGTCCAGCGTTTCCAGATGCACCGCCGCATGGGCGAACAGATTTCCCAAGCCTATGAGGTCGCCGCCGTCCAAGAGACGGGGATAGCGATGGACGAGTTCCTGAATGGCAAGATAATCGGTGATTCCAAACAATGTTATGACCTTCTCATCCTCTTGATGCGGAATCGACCCACGCCCAATGCCCGTCTTCCGGACCGCCATCGATGTGCAGTGAGCGCCGCGCTTCGTCGAGCGGTACGTCGACCCAATCCTCCCAGCGGATCATGAACAGCGGCCTTTCCTGCCGCGCTCCCATCGCCTGGCCCCGGGCAACGCCTTCCAGAATGGCGGGCACAACGTCCGGATAATGGCAGGTCATGCGCATGATGCTCGTCGAGACAAGCGTCATGGGCTGGAAGGTGAGGGCGCCGGCCAGTTCAGGCTCGAAGTAGGCATGAATCGCAACGGCATTGGCGACTATGAGCGCGATCTCGCCAACCTGGCTGGGATCGAATCCGGTCAGCAAGTGCTCGATGTCGTGGTTCTGCACCCGCCGTTTCTGCAGGTAGGCCAGATCGCTGCCCGGAGCATCGCGGAACATGAAATCGACGTCGAACGGGGTTTCAGACAGAAAAGTGCGGATTTCGGCGCCGACGGTACCGGTCGCACAGTGCGTTAGGTCCCTGTCCTTCCAATTCGAGACGAAGCATGCGTCGAGCCACTGCGCGAGTTCGGGCAGCCTTGCCTTTTCGGCTGCCAGCAACGCCTCGATATGCTCCTGGTCGAACTCCTCCGCGATCGCGCGGTCGAGTTCGGGAATCAGGTAGGCCGGCGGCAGGTCAAGCCCGTCGCGCTTGAGGCCCATCTGGGCGTAAACGTCCCGCATACGGGGATTGTTCAGAAAGCGCGATGTGCTGGTGAGAATGGAGCCGGCGATCGGTGCTTTCCGGCCCTTGAGATAGGCGGCATCCTCTTCGTTCATCATCCCGCCTCCTCAACTGGCCGAGGCGGATCGAACCGACTGGAATAGAATGCAAAGTCCCTCTCCAGATCGGCGGATGCGATCCCGAAGTCTGCGACATCGTATTTGTGCGAGGGACGGTTGTCGCGCTTGTTGCTGTCAAGCCAGGCGCGCCACGCCGCATCATCCTGCGCGTCCGGAGCCATGCCAGCGGCTTCGAAGACCTGCCGGGCCGCGCCGATCGGGTCGCTGAGCAGAGAGCGGTAGTTCACGTCGATGAACCGGTCTTCGGCACCGGCGCGGGCGTCCAGCATGTCGCAAAGCGAGCGATGCAGCCGCGCCGTCCAGTGTGCCGCCTGCTTGCAGGAGAAGTCGCTGTCGGTGTTGCCACCGGTTAGCGAGGCCACCATGGAATACCAACTGCCCATGACGTGCTCGACGCGCCGGTGCGTCATCGCCATGACCGCATCGGGGAAGCATTCGAGGACTGTCTTAACGGCGGTGAGGTGGTGTGGCGATTTGAGGATCCACTTGTGCCCGCGCCGCGCGGGATCCTGCCATTGCAGAATTTTTAGCCAGTCGACGAGTTCCAGGTAGGCGTTGGTCTGGTCCGCTTCCAGCAGCCATTTGCCATAGCTGGGAACAAAGAGCATCGACTCGGGGATATTGGAAACGAAGGATTGCTCGATCAGCGTCAGTTCCTCGTCGTAGGCATAGGCGTCCATCGGGTGGATGGCATCGAAGCCGGAGGAGGATTCGATGAGTTGCCGCGCCAGCGCCTCGGCGTCGGCCTTGCGGGCGGCGACATCTTGTGGATTCATCTCTCCGCGCGGAAGCGGGAATATCGTCTCCCACCAAAATGTCGCCGTTGCCTTAGGGGATGAGGCAAGGAGCCGTTGCAGCATGGTGCTGCCGGTGCGGGGCAGGCCGACGATGACCACGCCTACGTCCACTTTTTCCTCGCTGATCTCTGGGTGGCGCTTCATCAGGTCCACCTTGCGGAGGCGATTCTCGAGCGCGTTCAACAATCGTCCGGCATGCGTTTTGACACCATTCGGGTTAAGATCCGCCTCCTCGACCATGGCATGCGTCAGCACCTCCAGGGGCTCGAGAAAGTGGTCTGGCCCAAAGTCCTGCAATCCCGTCGCGCGACAGGCCTGCCCCATCAGACGCCTGGGGGAAAGCGCATCCTCGTAACGCATTTGTCAAATCCTGCCGGCTATAAACTTTCATTTGCGTAATGAAGCATGCTAAAATAGAACGCAATATGAAATCAAGAGTCGGGTCACCCCGATGGACTCGTTTTGAGGGAGAAATGTGATGTCCTATCCCCGTCAAGAGGTCGAAGCCGCGATACAGGGGCTGCGCGAAGCCTTCGTGGAGGCCGAGCGCAGGAACCATTGGGCGTGGATCGCCGACGAATTCTACCATGAGGATGCAACCTATTTCTGCCCCTATGGCGGGTGCATGCCGGTGTTCGCGCGCAATCGCGATGAAATCCGCGCGACCCATTATGGGCGCGACATGGATGTCGGCTCCGGATGGACCGGCTGGAGTTTTCCGATCGTTGATTTCGCGGTGAACGGTGATCGCATCTTCAGTCGTTGGGTCAATCGCGGCCCGGGTAAGCGCCCTGACGGCACCTTTTACGAGACGGAGGGTGTAAGCTTCATCACTTATGGCGGAGGGGGCAAGTTCTCCTCGCAGTATGACCTGTTCGACATCGGCCATCAGATGAAGCTGTGCGATGAACTGAAGGAGGCGGGCTTGCTCGACGAAGCGCTGGAGCGCGAATGGGTTGGGCCGATGAAGCGCAGGATCATCGACAGCCTGATGCAAGGCATTCAGCCGGCCTGAAGAGCGGGCGAAGGGGCATCGCGGCGATCGCGGCGCCCCGGCAAAAAATAAGAAAGTGGAGGAAAAAGGATGAGGTTCAACGCATATCGCGCGTCGGCTCTTGGATCTGCTGCTCTGTTCTGGCTCGTTGCCGCAGGCCCGGCATTGGCGCAGGAGACGACGGGCAAGTCCCGGGATGAGGGCGTGCCCGAAATCGTCGTGACCGCCACCAAGACTGGCGAAACCAACCTGCAGTCGACACCCTTGGCCGTGACGGCGTTGAGCGGCGAGGAACTGTCGGCCCGCGGCGTGCGAGACATTCAGGATCTCAAGTCCTACGTGCCCAGTTTGCAGGTTTCCGATCTCAGCGGATACACGCAGCTCTATCTGCGCGGGATCGGATCGAACATCGTATTCATCGGGTCCGATCCCAGCACGACCATCCACCTCGACGGTGTCTACCTGGCTCGGCCTCTAAGCTATCTGAATGACTTCCTCGATGTTGAACGGGTGGAGGTGCTGCGCGGTCCGCAGGGTACACTCTATGGACGCAACTCGGTCGGCGGCACGATCAATGTGGTTTCACGGCGTCCCAGCCGGGAGTTGGATGCCGAGTTCCAGGGCGTTTACGGGACTTACGATCGCTATGCCGCGCAAAGCTATCTTTCCGGCGCCATTGGCATGGGCGACGTGGCTGCAAGCCTCGCATTCGACGTTTCCGGGCATGGGGCCTTCCGGGAAAACGTCTCGACCGGAAACGATGTGGAGGACCTGAAGTCGCGCGGGGTCAAGGGGCAGGTGCTGATCCCGTTCGCATCAGGTGAACTGACTCTGCGGGGGGACTATTCGCGGCAAACTGGCGCCATGGGAGCCTATCCCAAGCTGATCGGACCTGTCGGCGTTCCGCTCGACGATTCGATTCTGGGTGATGCCGACAAGGTATCCATGGATGGCGACAACCATTCCGTCTTCGAGAACTTCGGGGTGGCGGCCGAGCTCAATCTGGATCTCGCCGAAGGTATCACGCTGCGGTCGCTTTCGGCATGGCGCGGGTTCGATGGCTCGATCGAGGCCGATGCCGATTCCAGTTCCATCCCGCTGTTTCGCAACCTGATCGCACCGATTCGACAGCGCCAGGTGAGCGAGGAACTGAGCCTCGTGGGCAAGAGCGACCGGATCGACTGGATCGTGGGGGCCTACTACTTCCACGAACGCAACCGCGAGCCGCTGACTCTGACGATCTTTCCTTTCGGCGTGTCTCACGTTCAACGCCCGCTGCTCAAGGCGCGGTCGCTGGCCGCGTTCGGGCAGGTCGAATTTCACATGACCGAAGCGCTCTCGGCGATCGCGGGTCTGCGCTATACCGCAGAGCGCAAGGACTACATGCTCGCGGATCGTTTTACCGCGTCGATCTCGCCCGATCCCGATGAGGCGGCGGCGGCGTTCCCTGTCTCGGGAGTGCCGGGAATTCCCGACCCCTTTGTCGTCGACGCACGAAGGCGCGACAATGCGCTGACGCCGCGCTTCGGAGTGAATTACAAACCGGCGTCCAATGTTCTCATCTACGCCTCGGCCACGCGCGGCTTCAAGAGCGGCGGTTTCGACTACGGCGCCAACAATGCTCTCGATGCCTCGACCGGTTATGGGCCGGAAAAGCTCTGGTCCTATGAAGCCGGTATCAAGAGCGACTGGCTAGGCAACAAGTTGCGCGTCAACGCGACGGGCTTCTACTATGACTACACCGACTTGCAGGTGCAGAGCTTTGTTCAGATGGGCGCGTCATTCGGCGCTCGTACGCAGAACGCGGCGACGGCGCGCGTCAAAGGCGTCGAACTCGAGCTTGCCGCGCGGCCCGTCGCTGGCCTCCAGTTGTTTGCCAACGTCGCTTATCTCGATGCTTACTATCGCGAGTATGTGAACGCCTTTGTGCCGACTTTTGGTACGTTCGACGCGTCGGGCAAGCGGCTGAACAATGCGCCCAGATGGTCCGCGACGTTCGGCGGCAACTACCGCTTCGATCTCGCCGAGGCGGGCACATTGGATCTGGGCCTTGATATGCACACCCAGTCCACGGTCTACTTCACGGCTGCGAACGATGGCGTCGCTGGCGTGACGTCCTATCTCGAACAGCAGGACGGGTATTCGGTGCTCAATGGCCGGATTGGCTGGACCAGTGAGAATGGCAAGCTCGGCTTCAGCCTGATCGGCACGAACCTCACCGACAAGACCTATTATCTGGGGACCGCGAACTATACGCCGGCGATTGCCGCCCGGTTGGGGCGCCCGCGCGAGGTTTTCGCACAGGTCATGCTCAAGTACTGAGGAAGGCGCGCCGCTGGTTCGGTTCCCGGCGGCGCCCCCCCGTTCGTCAACGGTCCAGGAAGGTTCTTCTCACGGCCGAGGTCAGTTCCGGGTCCTTGCCAGCCGCATTCATGACGATTTGCATGATTTCTTCGGCCACGGGCGTCTCATCCGCCGATGATGGGTTGCCAGGCGCATCGACAAGAGCGTCGGGGCCGGGCAGGCCCACGATCGCGCGAAGCGCAAGGGCGCGGACCTCGTATGGCGCCGCCCCCTTCAACGCCGCGAAGATCTGCGAATCCTCACCGATCTGTTGCCGGAAGGGAATGCTGTCGTTGCATACCGCCTCGACCAGGCTTGCCGCGCCGCGCGCGGGATCACGGCCCCAGCGATCGAGATTGCTTATGCCCGGCATCGCGGCCTGGATCAGCGGAGCATAGGCGCTCTCTTCGGCCTGGACGAATTCGACGTTGCCGGCAAACTCGGTGCGATGGGCACCGGGCTGCAGCACGGCGACCTCGATGCCGAACGGCGCGAGTTCCATGGCAAGACCTTCCGCCCAGCCTTCCAGTGCCCATTTCGAGGCGGCATAAAGCGAAAGGAAGGGGTGAGGGGAGTTCACTGCGTTGCTGGTGACAATGATGATGCGGCCGCTCCTGGCCTTGCGCATGGCGGGAAGGACGGCGCGGGTTACGCCGAGCGCTCCGAAGAAGTTCGTATCCATCTGCTGGCGGCACTGGGCGTCGCTGTAATCCTCGAACGCGCCCATGATCGAATAGCCGGCATTGTTGAGCAGCACGTCCAGCGTACCGCCGGTCCGCACAAGCACCGTTTCGACGGCGCTTTCGATGGAGTCCGGAGATGTCACGTCCAGTTCGACGGGAACGATCTGCCCGCCGCAGTCTGAGGGCAGTGCGATTTCGGTGAGAGCGGTGGCCTTCGCCAGGTTGCGCATTGAGGCAAACACCAGCCAGCCCTTTGCGGCCAGCTCGATGGCGGCAAGGCGCCCGAAGCCGGTTGAGGCCCCGGTAATGAGCACCGATTTCATGGCATGATCCTCCAAATGCGGGCGATGACGATCGAGCAGCCCCTTCCCGCCTCGAGTGTGATGCTGTCAGTTCGCGGCGCCGCCCCGCAGGGGCTCCGCGCCGACCGCATCGAGTGCGGACAGGTATCCGAAGGTCATGGCCGGGGCGAGTGTGGAGCCCGCGCCGGGGTAGGCCGGCCCCATGACCGAAGCGGAGTTGTTGCCGATCGCGTAAAGCCTTTCGATGACCCGGCCGGACGTGTCGAGAACGCGGCCTTTCTCGTCGGTCAACAGTCCTCCCTTGGTGCCGATATCGCCGGGATAGACGCGCAACGCGTAGAACGGCGGCTTGTCGATCGGCGCGAGGTTTG
Organism: Novosphingobium endophyticum; assembly: GCF_014640675.1. Classification (GTDB taxonomy): domain Bacteria; phylum Pseudomonadota; class Alphaproteobacteria; order Sphingomonadales; family Sphingomonadaceae; genus Novosphingobium; species Novosphingobium endophyticum. The sequence continues at coordinate 40,841 of NZ_BMHK01000018.1, forward strand.
GATTGGGCGCAACCGACTGGTCTCCATAATACCTGTCGTATGGCGCCGATCCTCGTCCGAAATCGGCATCCACACCGCTTCGGGCGTAGTCGTTGACTTTCGTCACCGTCGTCTCCAGGCGGACCGGATCCACTCCCATCTTCCGCGCAAGATCGGCTATGCTCGACGCTTTGTGATACATGGATCTGACCTTGCGGGGCAGCATCCAGTCGGGAAACACCGGAAGCAGTGGTCCCATCGGGTATTTCCTGCGGAAGCGGGCGTCGAGGATGATCCACGACGGCACCGAACGCGCTTCGGGCCGGTCGGCGGTGATCATGGCCTTGCCGGCGATGTCGTAGCTGCGCGCCTCGTTCATGTAGCGCTCGCCGATCTGATTGACGATGATGTTACCCGGCAGCGCGCGTTCGTAGAACAGCGGGCGTCCCCTCTGTTCGCCCGGGACGCGCACGGTTGGGGCCCACCACGCCTCGTCCATCAGGTCCAGGGCGGCTCCGATCTCGATGCCCGCGCGGATGGCGTCGCCGGTGTTGTGCACTTGTCCCGCTGACCATTCCGGTTCGCTTTCGCCCGGAAGATAACGGTCGCGCATCTCCTTGTTTCGTTCGAAGCCGCCGGCGCCGAGGATGACGCCTTTCGCGGCACGGACGCGAAGCTCCTTGCCTTCGTGGCGGATCACCGCGCCTTCGACGGCCCCTTCGCCGTCGCGGATCAATCGGACGAGCGGCGACTGGAGCCACGTTTCCGCGCCGTGCCGGTTCAGCGCGATCTTGAGATGTCCTGCAATGGCGTTGCCGAAAACGAGAAAGCGGCTGCGTCTGGAACGCAGGCGTTGCGGGATGTCGCTGTAATACCGCCACAGGACCTTGGCCATGGTCTTCATCCAGCCCGGCCCGCGCGTGATCATCGGCGCGGCTTCCATGGTCGTCCAGGGGATGAAGCCGAACAGCGTCGCCGATGGATGGGTGGGGCGCATGGTAGCGAAGTCTTGCTCGGGCAGGTTGCTCGCGTGCAGCGTATTCGTCTCGTGGCTGCGATACCCCATTTTGCCGCCCGGCTTCTCGGCCTGGTAATCGGTATAGGGGATGGCAATGAAGCGCAGATCGCTCACGCTTTCGACATAGCGCACCATGATCCGGGCATGATCGACGAAGGCCCTGATGCGCTGATCGCTGACGGTGTTGCCGACCAGGCCCTTGATATAGGTAAAGGCTTCTTCGGCGCTGTCGGACTGCCCCTGCGCACGCGCGGAATCGCTGTCGGGTATCCAGACGCCGCCGCCGGAGGTGGCGGACGTTCCGCCGTAAAGGTCGCTCTTTTCGACGATCAGCGTCTTTGCACCGTGCGCGGCGGCGGTCGCGGCCGCGACCATCGCCCCGGCCCCGGTGCCGATCACCAGCACGTCGACCTCTTTGTCCCAGGGATCGTTCATGGCGTGGCCGCCTGGTTGGAAAAGCCCAAACCATAGGCCTCAATGATCGGGAGGGGATTCACGTATTCGCGCCAATACGTGACAAGGTCGCCATCAAACCTGAGGATACCCAGATAGTCGTTCGCGTATGGCTGTCCGGACGGCAATACGGTGTCCGACCTGTATTCGACGATCAGCATGTCACTGTCGACAAGATCGTAGAAACGCTGGACCTTGTGGAAATAGCCGTCGCAGCTTGCCATGCCGTCCCGCGAAATATCGATGAACCGGTCGCGCCCTTTTACCTCGCTGGGAAATTCCCTGAGCGGCAAATACGGCCAGTCGAACACCGCATCTTCATGCACATAGCGGGCAAAGGTATCGAAGTCCTTGCATCCGTACGCTGTGATCATGGCTGTAAACAGCGTCCTGAGCTGTTGCCTGCGGGAATCGAGCACAGTCATTCATCCTCCTCAAACCGAGAATGTCTGTCCAACGCAGGTCAATGTCAACGCAAAACGAAGATAGATCGTAAAAAAATAACGATTTGCGTAATCATGCCACTATGTGTGTGACGCGGTAGTCGTGCTTGATCAGGCGATGTGCGAGCTCATAGCGAATGGCCGCGACCCCGGGAATTTTGTCGATAGTGTTATGAAGAAACTCGGCAAGGTGGCCCGGATCGCGCACCCACGTGATGGCGAGGATGTCTGCGCGGCCGACGAGGGACGCTACGTACGTGACATCGTCCAGCGCGGAAAGGGCATCGAGCACTTCCTGGAACGGATGGCTCGTGTCCACCGTGATCCAAAGATAGGCGATCAGGGGTTCAGCATCCTGATCGTAACTGGTGATCGCGAGAACTTCGATAGCGCGTTCTTCCATCAGGCGCTTGAGGCGTTGTCGTACCGTGCCCTCGGCAACATTCAGTTCGCGCGCGATTTCGCGATTGCTCTGGCGGGCGTCGATGCTCAGGTGCTCCAGGATCTTGCGATCCATTTCGCTGAATTCGATCTCCTTCATTCGAAGCTACCCCAGGGCTGTACGTATTTGACGACTTTCGTGGCAAGAGCCTTCTCCAGTCCGGAAATGCCGTCAATCGATGCGATTGTGTTGGTCAAAAGATCGTCCAGGGCGTCCATGGTCCTTGCGATCACCTGGATTTCAAGGTCATTGCGGCCGATGACCACCAGGATTGAGATGATTTCCGGGATCTTGAGCAGATCCGCTGCGACATCGTCGATAGCACGACCCCGGATTTTTACGCCTACAACAGCTGTGAACGGATATCCCGAAGCGCCGAGGTCAACCCGCGCGACCACCCGCATGGCTCCCGACTTCTCAAGTTTGCGCAGCCGGCTCCGGATCGTTGCTTCATTGATCGAGAGGCGCTCGGCCATTGCGCGGAACGGCATGCGGCCGTCTTCACGCAACAGCCCAAGAATAGCTTCGTCAGTTGCGTCAATTTGCCGCCTTATGGGTGTATCCTTTCGCATTTGGCAAACGGCTACGAGAATGGAGGGTGCGAAGCAACGGGCATTCTTCACCTGGATCAAACCGCGTCTGGCAACAAAAGTCGATTGATCATCGCACTGATAATGCGCAAAACGACATCTATATGATGCAATATGTTCGATGTGCGTGTCGACAAGCTCAATAGCCTCTGCAATCTATGGGTTGTCTGTGAATTGGGAGAGATGTGATGATTCGCTCGCTGGGCCCGGATTTTCCGGAAGGTATCGCGCTCGTCGTCGGCGGGAGCGGGGGTACGGGGCAGGTCATCAGCGAAAGGCTGGCCGCGGCAGGGGCTAACGTCGCGATTGCATATCGGGGCAACCTGGAAGCGGCCGAAGCGGCAGCCGAAGATGCCCGCTCTCACGGCGTGCAGGTCGTGACGCAGCAGATGGATGTTACCGATCCGGCCGGGTTTGCGCAGGGTGTACGCGCGCTTGTGGAGGAATTCGGCCGTCTGCACACCGTGATTGTCGCCACGGGATATGATATCCAGATGCGCAAGATCAGCGAGGTTACGCCCGATGAATGGCGCCGCGTGATCGACAATGATGTCAATGGCTTCTTCAACGTCGTTCACGCGACGCTGCCGGAACTGCGCAAGCAAGGCGGCTCCTATGTTCACATCGGATCGGCGGGTGTGGTGCGATGGCCTGAGCGCGATGTCCTGTCGGTCGCGCCCAAGGGCGCCATCCAGCAGCTTATGAAAGGCATCGCGCGCGAAGAGGGCGGAAACGGCGTGCGGACGAACTCCATTGCGATCGGCGTGATCGATGCGGGTATCTTCCACCGGCTGAAGGACACCGCGTTCGACGCTGAATGGCACCGGACCGTGCAGGAGACGATTGCGCTCCACCGCTATGGTCTTCCGGAGGAGGTCGCGGAAACGGCGGTATTCCTGGCCTCGGCCCGCGCCGGATATATCACGGGGCAAACAGTATCCTGCGACGGAGGCTGGAACCTGTAATTTCGAGGCGCTTGCCGCTGCGCAAGTGCAGAGAGGTAGAGGCATGGATTGGCTGGCCGGAAAAGTTGTAATCGTCACAGGGATCGGGCCGGGCTTCGGCAGGGTCCTCGCCGAGGAGGCCGCCCGGCTGGGTGCCCGCGTGGTCATGGTCTCCCGATCGCGCGAGATCATGGACGAAGTTGCCGCGCTCATTCGCGCCAATGGGGGCGAAGCCATCGCGGTTCGCGCTGACATCACGCTTACGGAGGACTGCGAGCGCGTCGTCGCGGATGGCCTCGCTGCATTCGGCCGGATCGATGGTCTGGTGAACAGTGCCTACAAGCCGGGCGACATCAAGCCGGTCAACGAGCTCGACCTCGATGAGCTTGCCGCCGCGTTCAACGTCACCGTGATCGGTACGCTGCGCATGATCCGGGCCGTTACGCCGGTCATGGAGGCGCAAGGGGGCGGAGCGATCGTCAATGTCGGAAGCCAGGTCGCACGCAAGATCGTGCCGAACCAGGGCGGATATGCCGCGACCAAGGCTGCAATTTCCGCCCTGACCCGCCAACTGGCTTCCGAACTTGGACCCAGGAACATTCGTGTCAATACGCCGGCCTTCGGGTGGACGATCAGCCCGCCCGCCCGGGCATGGCTCGAGCAGCGCGAGGCGGAAGGCGGGGAAACCGTCGAAGCGGCCATCGCGCAGATAGCTTCCGGTATTGCCCTGGGCAGGGTCCCCGGCGAAGTGGAATGTGCCCATGCCGCCTTGGCGATGGTGTCCGACATCATGCGCGTGGTGACCGGCGCGACGCTCGATGTGAACGGCGGGGAGTACATGGCCCTGTGAGTGGTTTTGCAGACAGGAGCGTGCTTGTTACCGGCGGTGCCTCCGGTATCGGCCGGGCGGCGGCGATCCGTTTCGCGCAGGAAGGCGCGCGGGTCTGTGTCGCGGACCTGAACGGGGAAGGCGCGGCGGCGGTCGCGGCCGAGATTGGCGCAAGCGCCGTTTGGGTGCAGGCCGATATCTCGACCGCGCAGGGTAATGCGCAGATGGTCGCGGCGGCCCTCGGGGCCGGAGGGACGCTCGACGTCGCGTTTCTCAACGCCGGTTACCTCGGTCCTATGGGCGGCTTTGAGGCGACGGACGAAGAGTTGTTCGACAGGCATCTCGCCATAAATCTCAAAGGTGCCTTTCTCGGTCTCAAGGCCGTGCATGGCGTCGTTGCCGATGGCGGCGCCGTCGTCGTGACGTCGTCAACAGCGGGTCTTCTAGGGCTGCATGAAAGCCCCGCCTACAGCGCGGCCAAGCATGGCGTGATCGGCCTTGTAAAGGCCAGCACGCCGGCCTTCGCGGCAAAGGGGGCCAGAATCAATGCAATCTGCCCCGGCGGGGTCGAGACACCGATGATGGGATCGGCCGACCAGGCCATCGTTACGCCGGACATGCTGCGGCGTGTACCGCTTCGCGGCATGGGTTCGGCGCAGCAGGTTGCCGAAGCGGCCTTGTGGCTTGCCAGCCCCGCCGCCGCGTTCGTCAACGGTCAGGCGCATGTCGTTGACGGCGGCCTGCTTTCCACGTTCGTGCCCGCGCCCGTGGGGCCGTAGCGTCAGGATCCGTGCCCAACGACGATGGAACAAGGAATTGCCATGGAAAAGGATCAGCTTGAAGCGCTGAGCGCCCGTCTGGGGGCGCTGGAGGATATTGAAGCCATCCGCACACTGAAGGCGCGCTATTGCCGCGCGCTGGACCAGCGGCGGCTGGATGACCTGCGCGAGACTTTTGTGCCGGACGGGGCGATTGTCGCCTACGAGGGATTTCCCGAGTTCAGCGACCGTGAGGAGTTTATCGCGACGTTCGAACAACTGGGCTGTGCCCCCGGCGTGTTCGACATCCATCACGCGGTCAATCCCGAGATCGCGCTGACCGGGCCGGACGAAGCGGTCGGCAAGTGGTCGCTCCATTTCAAGAGCATTATCGCGGCGCAATCGACGATAATCACCATGGGCGTCGAATACGACGACCGCTACGTGCGCCGGGATGGCCGCTGGTGGATTGCGGAAACCCGCACGACCCGCCCCTTCTGCCTGATCGAGGCGATTGATGAGCAGTCCCGTCCGACATATGTGACGGTGGGCGCGGCTCCGGAATCCTACGCTTAGGTTCGGAGTTCCGGCCCGGCTGTACCTGTGGCCGCCGGGCACGACGCCTAGCGGCCATACGTTGGTATTACCCGGTCGTCTGGCCCCCATCGAGGACGAGGATTGTGCCGGTGGCATAACGGGCATCATCCGATGCCAGATAGGCGATGGCCGCCGCGATCTCAGGCGGTGTACAGGCGTCGCGATCGGTCAGCTTCGGCATGTTGCGCGCGGCTGCGGTACTGAAGATTTCAGGATCCACCCCACCGCCCGCCGTGCTCTTTTCGTGCATCGGCGTGGCCACGCCGCCGGGCGCGACGGCATTGACGCGGATGCCGTAGTTCGAAAACTCCAGTGATGCCGCCTTGGTCAGCGAAATGACGCCCGCCTTGGAAATGCCGTAGGCGGCGGTGCCGTATACAGCGTGCAGGCCGCCGGCCGAGGCGACGTTGACGATGTTGCCCTTGCTCTCGCGAAGATATGGAAAGGCCGCCTGGGTGAGGAAGAAGGGTCCGCTCAGGTTGATGTCCAGAGTGCGCTTCCATGCATCGGGGGATGTCTCCTCGATGCGGCCCCAGGTCATGATCCCGGCGATGTTAAGCAGAATGTCTATCCCGCCCATGGCCTCCGCCGCCTTGGCTGCGAGTAACACCGCGCTTTCAGGGTCGCGGGAATCGTAAGCGAAGGCATGGCCTGCTGTTTCCGAGGCCGCGCGTTGCGCGCCCTCGATATCGATATCGCCGATGGTGACGATGGCGCCTTCCGCGGCAAACAGGTCAGCCGTCGCGCGGCCAATTCCGGAAGCTCCCCCGGTGAGAAGAACGCGTTTCCCGGTAAAGCGCGGTGCCATGGGTCAATTCCTTTCGAAGAGGTCCGCACGGTTGCGCGCGGCGATGAACAGGGAGGTTGCGAGCAGCAATGCGCCTACCGCCACGAAGGAACCCGCTACCGTGAAAGCTTCCCGTAACGGTGCAAAGGCCAGCGGATTTATGAACTGCCCGGCGTTCAGGGCGCTGACGATCAGGCCCATTGCCATGGCATGAGCGACGGGCGAGGTCTTACGGAAGATGATCGAAGCCGTCGCCGGCTCCGACATTCCGGCGCCAATGCCGACAAAGAGGCAGCCGATCAGGATATGCCACACCTCGCCCGCGACCCCGATTATGAGAATGCCGGCGCCCATTGACAGCGCATTGAGTACGAGAAATCCGTGCAGCCCGAAGAAGCGGCGCAACCGCCCGAAGGCACCGGCCGAAAAGACAGCCACGATCGAAGTGGACGCGATGACGGTGCCGATGGTCTGGGCGCTGCCGATTCCCTTGGCCTGTAGAACGAAGGCGACCTGCACGGCAGGCGTGAACATGCCAAGCGTGAGGAGTATCAGCAGCAGATAGTACGCCCATACATGGCGCAGTTCGGTGCTCACATCCGTCCGCGTCTTCTCGCGCGGGGGCAGGGGGCGGTTGTGAATGGTCAGGCTGGCCAGGATCAGTAGCGGAATGCCGAGCAGATAGAGCGTAAAAGGGGTCTGCCAGCCGCCCATGTCGACAAGCCGCCCGCCGAATACCAGTGCCGATGCCGCGAACAGGGAGGACAGCGCGGTCGCGTATCCCAGCAGCTTTTCCCGTTCATGGCCGGAAAAATGGTCGCCGATGAGGCCGAGGCAGGAAGTCAGCAAGCCCCCACCGCCGATCCCGAGGATCAGCCGCAGGAAGATGAGCATGATTTCGCTCTGGATCAACAGCACGCCGGCTCCGCCGACTACGTAGAGCACCAGCGAAGTCAGCAGGATGATCCGCTGCCCGACCCGTGGTGCCAGCCACCCGGCGGCCGGCGCCGATGCGACCAGCATGGCAGCCGGCAGAGTCATCACGATCTGGGAAAACAGCTGACTGTCCGCGGTCGCGCCGAAATGCCGCGCCATCGAGACCAGCGCCGGAGCAGCGGCCATGGGTATTAGTGCAACGAGGGCCGGACCGGTGACGCAGACCAGCGCGACGAGCCAGCTTGCATTCCGGCCAGAAAGGACGGTTTCCGATATTGCTGTCTCTGCCACGTTCTCGTCTTTCCTTGTCGTGGAGCTACATGAACCGGGTCATCAGCGCGGCGTCCCTCATGGCGCCTTCAATGTAGCCGACGCCGGTGCAGTCGCCGATGGTATGGATGGGAATGCCGAGCGGGGTCAGTTCATCGGCAACATGCGTGTCCCCGACCGCGCCCTCGGCGACGATCACCGTGTCCGCCGCGATCGTGCGCTGTTGGTCGGCGTCGTTGGAATATGTGACCACGTGATCGCTGATCACGAAATCGCGCACATTGGTCAGCAGTTCGACGCTCATTTCGTGACATTCATCGACAACGCGGAACCGCCGGACCAGCGGCAGGCCGCGCCCTACACGGCTCGATTCCTCCAGCACTGTGACGTCGCGTCCTCGATGGGCCAGGAACTCGGCCAGTTCCAGTCCGACGAGTTCGCCGCCGATGATGACCACCTTCTTGCCCAACGGCATCCAGTATTTCGAACCGGTGCGCAGGAGGCCAAGCTTTCCGGTCGCGCCGGTCAGGCGCCCCAGCTTCATGGCAAGCCGCGTGAACGCGCTTGTCTTGTCCTTCAGGCTGTCCAGATCCTGGCCGAGGACCAGGCTGCGCATGTCGTCTCCGGAAAACACGAAATCGCGGTCGCTGCCGGGGATCGCGGGCATGGTGCGCTTGGCGCCGGTTGCGACCACGATCTCGTCGGGTTGAAGCGAACGGGCGAGTTCCGGGGTCACCTGGGTCTTGAGCCGAACTTCGATTGGCCGCTGCGCCACCTGTCGCCTGAGCCAGTCGACGATCCGCTGGTTCGGTGCATAGGCGACGGAGGCGAATTGCGCTGTCCCGCCAAGGCGCGGGCCGGCTTCGCATAGAATGACCTTGTGTCCCTTGTCGGAGAGAATACGTGCCGATTCCATCCCGGCGGGGCCGCCGCCCACGACGAGTATGGTCTTCTTGTCAGGTGCCAGCTGCTGCTGCCGTTCCGTCTCGAACCCCGTCATCGGATTGACGGCGCACATGATATGGCTCGAATTGAAGATCGAACTGATGCAGGTGTAGCAATAGACGCAAGGCCGCACTTCCTCGGGCTTGGCCGCGAGCAACTTGTTCGGCAGGTGCGGATCGGCCAGCAATTTCCGGCCCATGGTGACAAAGTCCAGCCGGCCTTCGCGGATGAAGCGGTCAGCGTCTTCGGCTTCGATCCGGCCCGGGCAGATCACGGGAATGGAGACGGCCTTGCTGATGGCAGTGGCATTCGCCACGAAACCGTTGCGGGTATCCGTGGCATGGCCAGTCGAATAGGTGCGGCCGTAGTTTCCATCCCCGTGCGCGCTGACATGGATTGCGTCGAGGCCGGCCTCTTCCGCGAGCTGTGCGGTTCGCATTGCATCCTGCAGCGAGATGCCATTTGCAAGCTGGAATTCCTGGCTGTCGAAGCGCATCCACACCGGGTAGTCGGGGCCTACTGCGGCGCGTACCCCCCGAATCGTCTCCAGCAGGAAGCGCGCGCGATTTTCAACCGAGCCGCCATATTCGTCGGTGCGCTGGTTGTAGGCGGGCGAAAGGAAACTTGAAAAGACATAGCCGTGGCCGCCGTGGATCTCGACCGCGTCGATCCCCGCGCGTTTCGCCCGTTCGGCGGCGGCGGCGAACATGTCCACTATGCGCGCGATGTCGGCCCCGGAAAGCGGATTATAGATGACTTCGCCCATCTTGGCGTAAGGTTCGAAGAACTTGGCCTGTTCTTCATCCAGCATGACGTCGAGGAAATCGCCGCTGTCTTTGGACTTGCGCGGAATCGAAGGGCAGGCCACTCCACGCCCTTCGAGCATGTCTGTCATCGCGAGCAGACCGCCATGCTGCAATTGCGCCGCCAGCTTCGCGTCGTGGGCATGCACTTCGTCCGCCAAGGCACGGATGCCGGGAATGAAGCGGTCGTCGGAAATGGCTTCCTGCCGCCAGTTGCTGGCGCCTTCCGGGAAACCGACCGATACCGAGCCCATCGTGACCAGAGCCGCGCCGCCCTTCGCCCGTTCAACATAGTATCTGCGTAGGCGCTCGCCGACGCTGCCATCCTCTTCCGCAAGGTTGGAGCCCATGGGGGAGAAGAATATGCGATTCTTCAACTGCATCTGATTGATGCGTCCAGGGCTCAGCAGATGCTGAAAACGGTTTGCTTGCGACATGGTGATGTTTCGGTCCTCGCTCTCCCGAGCTCAGCATATGGTCTATCCTGAGCTGCTCCTCTGCATATCGGCGCAGAAGTGCGAAGACAACCGAAATTACGTCATTCACTGCGAGGTTTGTTACGCAAACATGGATTATGATTGACCTAATGACCGAAATGCGTATTTTGTCGCAGGGGTTGCGGTGCCGCGCGCTGATGACCCCTTTATGTGGGAGAGAATAACGATGCCAGCGCCGGACCCCGCGCTTCTGGAGCAGATGTTTCATCGCATGTCGGTGGCGCGTGCGATCGAACGCTTGATGCTGGTCCACACCCGCGAACGCAAATTTTCCGGTTGGTGGCACCCCGGCGAGGGCCAGGAGGCCGCGCCGATCGGCGCGACGGCCGCGCTCGAGCGCGACGATTACCTCTGGTACCAGGGGCGAGGCTCGGCCTGGGCCATCGGAAAGGGAATGGCCGCCGGACTCATTCTGGGCGATCTGCTCGGCAAGATGAACGGCGCGACGCGCGGCAAGGGCGGCGGCGTTCCCCACTGGGCTGACTATTCGATCGGCGTCATGGGTGAGGGTGCCACGCTGGGCAGCGTCTATCCTCTTGCCGGCGGATCGGCGCTTGCCTCCCGGATCCGCAAGGATGGCCGCGTCAGTCTCGCGGACTTCGGCGACGGCACCTCGGCGCGCGGCACTTTTCACGAAACGATGGTTCACGCGGCCGCCTGGAAGTTGCCGCTCATCTATTTCTGCGAGAACAACGGCCTGCTGGTCGGTACCCGGCTGGGGGAGGTCTCCCCGACGGAGAACATCGCCGACTTCGCCAAGGGCTACGGTATTCCCGGCATCATTGTCGACGGCCAAGACGCTGTAGCGGTCTACGAGGCGACGCGTGAAGCGGCCGCGCGCGCGCGCCGGGGCGAAGGGCCGACTTTGATCGAAGCCAAGGTTGTCCGGCGGCACGGGCACTATGCCGGCGACCCGCAGAAGTACCGGGCCGACGATGAATTCGATGACTATCGCGATCCTGTCGACGTGCTTGCAGCAAGGCTGCGGGGCAATTCGGCGGAGCGCATCGCGCAGGAGGCCGAGGCGGAAGTGAAGGCCGCATACGAAGAGGCGCTGGCGGCACCCGAACCGGATGCCTCGGTGATTGAGAGGGATCTCTACCATGTCCAGTGAGGTGATGGGCTATAACGCTGCGATGGGCCTGGGCCTTGTCGAGGAAATGCGTCGTGACGCCGAGATCTTCGTGCTGGGTCAGGGCGTGGCCACGGGAGGATGGTTCGGCGCGGAGAAGGGGCTCGCTTCGGAGTTCGGTCTCGATCGCGTGATCGACTGTGGTATCTCGGAGGCGTTCGAGGCTGGGCTGGCGGCCGGTGCGGCGATTGTCGGGATGAAGCCGGTGATCAACATGGGCTTTGGCGATTTCGCACTGATCGCGGGCGACGAGATTTATCACAAGCTTGCCAAGTGGCGCTACATGCATGGCCTTGATGTGCCGATGACAGCGGTGATCATCTTTCCGATCGGCACGATGGGAGGGGCGGGTCCCGAGCATTCGAGTTGCACCGAAGTGCTGGGGATGCATTTCCCCGGTCTCAAGGTCGTGGTTCCCTCGACGCCGGAAGATGCCAAGGGGCTGATGAAGGCCGCCTTGCGCGAACCCAATCCGGTGCTTTTCCATTCGGTGCAGGGACTGGGCTGGGCACGCGGCGAAGTTTCGACAGATCCCGAATTCATCGTACCGATCGGCAAGGCCGCGACCCCTCGGCAAGGCCGTGACCTCACCATCGTTACTTACGGCTCGATGGTGCCGCGGTCGCTGGAGGCGGCGGATACGCTGGCGGGCGAGGGGATCGATTGCGAGGTGATCGACCTGCGCAGCCTGGTTCCGCTCGATTGGGATTGCGTCCTCGAATCGGTCTCTCGCACCAACCGCGCCATGGTCGTCCACGAAGCGGCCAAGACCGCCGGACCGGGCGCGGAGATCGCGGCGCAAATTCAGGAGCGCATCTTTTTCGACCTCGAAGCACCCGTGCTGCGGGTCGGCGGCAAGGACTTCCCCCTTCCTCAGCACAGTGACCTCGAGGCGATGTCGATTCCCTCGGTCGACGCCATCGCCGACACGGCGCGCCGGTTGTTCGCGATATAAGGGTGGGTATGCTCCAGGAACTCAAAATCCCCCGCATGGGCTCGGTCGAGAACGCAAGGCTGGTCGCCTGGCACATCGACGAGGGTCAGTCCTATGGCGAAGGCGACATCCTCTACGAGATCGAGACCGACAAGACGACGACCGAAGTCGAAGCGACCTCTCCGGGCATTCTCGCGCAGCGCAAGGGGGAGCCGGGGGACGATTTCAAGGTCGGCGATTGTATCGGATTATGGGCCGCGCCGGGTACCGGGCCGGCGGCACTGAGGAAAGCTGTAGCAGCCCTTGACGGACAAGAGCCGCGCCCCGCCTCGGCCGAAAATGCCGCCGCGCCGGTGAAGGTTGCGGCGGCGGACGGGGAGGCTGTCAGGCCGCTGTCGCGAACGGCGGCGTGCGGCGTGCGGATATCGCCTCTGGCCCGGCGGCTGGCGGCGCAGCACGGCGTCGATGTTGCCGGCATCGCCGGGTCGGGTGCCTATGGCAAGATTACCGGGAAGGACGTTCTGAAGGTGTCGAATGCCGCAGGGACGGCGCCTCGGACGATAGCGCCCCCTGCCGGCCGCGTGCTTCCCGATTCCCGTCCCGCGGACCAGGCGGCTGCTTCGGCGGAGGGCGCGCGGGTCGTTCCTCATTCGCTGCGCCGCAAGACGATCGCCCGGCGAATGGTCGAGGCGGCAGCGGTCCCGTCGCTTACCGCGGACATGGAGATTGATCTCACCGCACTGTTCGCGCACCGGGCCTCGGTGGCGGGCAAGGGGACGTCGGTGCTGGGGCTCATCGCCCATGCCGCGGTTTCCGCATTGGTGGAGCATCGTTCGCTCAACGCGCATTGGAACGACGAGGCGCTCATCCAGTGGGATCATGTCCATCTGGGCATCGCGGTCGATACCGCGGGAGGTCTCATCGTTCCCGTCATCCGCCACGCGGAGCGGCTCAACGCGAGGGGGCTGACGGAAGAGATAGCGCGCGTGGCTCAGGCAGCCCGCGACGGTTCGCTCAGCTCGGCGGACCTCGAAGGCGGCACCTTTACGATTTCAAATCCCGGCTCGGTCGGTCCGGTCATTCGCGCTGAGGCTTTGCTCAACGTGCCGCAGGTCGCCCTGCTGGGCCTTCCCGGCATTGTCCGCGCCGTCAAGGTGGTCCCCGATGGTGACGGTTGGGCGACGGCCGTTCGTCGGGTCATCAGGCCGTCGCTTACGTTCGATCACCGTGCGCTCGACGGCGGTCCGGTGATCGCTTTTCTAAACACCCTCAAAATCCAGATGGAATCGCTATGAGCGAAAAGAAGCGCTTTGTCGTTATCGGTGCCGGAATGTCCGGCATCCTGGCCGCCATCAAGCTTTCGGAGGCCGGTCAGGACAACCTTGTCGTTTACGAGAAGGCTCAAACGATCGGGGGGACCTGGCGTGAAAACCACTATCCCGGGCTGACATGCGACGTTCCGGCGCATTGCTATACCTACAGCTTCGCACCCCATCCGGACTGGAGCGCGTTCTATGCGCCCGGGCCGGAGATCCAGAGCTATTTCCAGAGGGTCATCGACGATTACGACGTCCGTCGTTTTATCCAGACCGATTCGGAAGTCACACATTGTGCCTGGAAGGACGGCAAGTGGGAGATCGGACTTGCCGATGGTCGGAGGGACGAAGCGGATATCGTTATTGCAGCGTCTGGCGTACTCCATCATCCCCGTTACCCGGACATCGAAGGTCTTCGCAATTTCGAGGGCGCAATGTTCCATTCCGCCCGCTGGGACGATGCGCTCGATCCCTCTGGAAAACGGATCGGCGTGATCGGTAACGGATCGACCGGCGTCCAGATCGTCTCGGCTTTGGCGCCTACCGCCCGCGAGCTGGTGCACTTTCAGCGATCGCCGCAATGGATCCTTCCCGTCACACAGTTCGAGTATACCGACGCGGACCGGGCGGCGTTTCGCGCTGATCCGGCCAAGGTCGACGAGATTCGTTATGGGGAGGAATACTGGAACGGTGTTCGCCGTTTCACGTCGGCTATCGTCGATCCTGATTCTCCGCAGATGAAGGAGATCGAGGAACTGTGCCTGCGCAATCTCGAGGAAGGCGTGCGCGATCCGGAACTCCGCGAGACGCTGCGCCCCAATTACCATGCGGCCTGCAAGCGCCTGATCTATTCCTGGAACTATTACGACAGGATCCAGGAGCATGATGTTGTCATTGATACTTCGGCCATTGATCGGGTTGAGAAGCGCGGCATCCACATGAAGAGCGGCAAGTTCTACGAACTCGACGTGATTGCTCTGGCGACGGGATTTCATGCGGACAAGTTCATCAAGCCCACCAAGGTAATCGGTGCAGGAGGGCAGGATCTCGACGATTTCTGGGCGCGCCGTCCTACCGCTCATTATGCGGTGACGCTTCCGTCCTTCCCCAATTTCTTCATGCTCAATGGACCTACAGGACCGGTGGGCAACTTTTCCCTGATCGACATCGCTGAGCTGCAGTGGGGCTATATCGCTCAGCTCATGCGGCCGGTCCTCCAAGGAGACGCATCCTGGGTCGCCCCCACGCGGGAAGCGCACGCCGCGTACGAGGAACGACGTGTCGAGGCTGCGCGCAACACCGTGTTCGGTACTGGCTGCACCAGCTGGTATCTGGATGCCGAGGGTGTTCCGGGCACCTGGCCCTGGAGCTACGATGCTTTTGCCGATGCCATGTCGAAGCCGAATCTTGATGAGTACAAGTTCGGTTGACGGGTAGCCGGCCGGCGATGCTTGACGCGGGACTGCGAATCCCGCGTCAGGTCAGGTCTCGTCGTCGGTAAGGTTCGTGATCCGTGCGACGCGCGAGTTGTATTTCATGGTCTTGACGGCAATCGACGTTTCGACCTGATAAACGCCGGCGATTGTAAGTATGCGATCCGAGGTCAGTTCGACGAGTTCGTCGAGTTCATCGAACAGGCAGATGGCGGTGATGTTAAGCTCGCCAAGCGACACCAGTACGGCGTTTATCTCGTCCATTGCGCTCAGGTAGTCGGAAATCTCCCGTACCTTGTCCATCGCCGCCTTGATGCCGATGAACGCCAGGCGGGATTTCGCCGCGAGAGAAAGGCCCGTGATGGCCGTGAATGCGATCTGCCCATCGCTTTGCAACCGTTTGATGCGGCCTCTGACGGTTCCTTCGGTAATGCCGAGTTCTGTCGCGATCTTGCGATTGGAGACCCGTGCATCCTTGCTCAGGATCGCAATGAGCTGGTTGTCAAGGTCATCGAGCAATCCGTTCATGCTTCGCTTCCTTCGATGGGCGCGACTTCGAATTTGTATTTCAGAATGTCGACGACGATCGAAGGCGTCATTGACTTGATTCCCGGAACATTACTCACAAGGCTTTGCAGAAATGCGGGGAGCTCGGCGAAATCCAACAGCGCCACCAGGGCATCGATGTTGTAGCGGCCGGTCACCACATGGACCGCGAACACCTCCGAAAGCCCGGCCAGATCGGTGGCCACGCACGAGGCAGGTCGCCCGTCTACTTCCACCGCCAGCCTGAGTAGCACATTGTAGCCAAGCGCTGCGAAATCCGAGACGGCAACCACGCGAAGCTGGTTGGCCTCTTCCATTCGCTTGATGCGGGACGAAACCGTAGATGCCGTAAGTCCAAGCTTTCCGGCGATGTCCTGGTTCGTCGCCCGGCCATTGCGCCGAAGTTCGGATACGATTGCGTGATCCGTCTCGGAGAAGCTGAATGCGGGTTTGTTCATTGTCATCGATACACTTGGGTTGCGGGCCTTAATAGATGGCGGCAGGGTTCTTTGCACGCGGCGCTCCCAGCATGTCGCGGTAGGATGGTCGTTCGGCGCCCCTGTCAGTGACGCCGAGCCGTTTGGCAATCTCGGCACCGATGAGGGTCTCCCCGGACAGCTCGGCGCGCTCCGGCGATCGGTCGATGGCGTCCAGGATATGGGCGGTGAATTCCGGGTTTTCCGCCGAGGCCATGAAGGCTTCGTACTGTTCGGGATCGTTGTCCTTCGCCGACATCGCCCGTTCGGTGACTTGCGGTCCAAGCCAGATGGAAACCGCGACCACGCCGGTGCCGCGCAGATCGTGCTCCATGTCATGCGCCAGCTTGTCGATTCCCGCCTTCTGCGCACCGTAAGCCGGTCCATGCATGTAGCAGGAAGCGCCGAATGAAGAGGTGAAGGCGATCAGGCCCGAACCTTGCGGCACCATCATCCGCGCCGCATGCCAACTGGCGACATAAGCCGAGCGCAGGCCGACATCGAGAATTTTCTGCGCGTCGAGATCCTTTTCCCAGAACGGCTTCTTCTCGACCAGTTGGGGATGCATATAGGCGGCGTTGTTGATCAGCATGTCCAGACTGCCGGACTCCTGGGCCACCCGCTCGAACAGCTTTGCAACCTGTGCGTCGTCGGCATGGTCGCAGACCACTGGAATGCCCTTGCCGCCAAGGTCGGTCACGGCCTGCGCCGTTTCCGCGACAGTGCCGGGTAGAATTTCGCCGGCCCAGCCCCGCGCCGAGCCTGCGCTCGTCGAACGGCCCGTGACGTAAACGACGTAGCCCAGTTCGCCCAGGCCGCGCGCTATGCCGGCGCCGACGCCGCGACTGGCCCCGGTGACTATGGCAACCTTGCCTACTCCCATCGTACTTATTCCTTATTCGCTTCCGAGCGTCAGCCCTTGGCCGCCTTGAGCATGTCCAGCGCGACGTCGACAATCATGTCTTCCTGTCCGCCGACCATCTTGCGCCGGCCGAGTTCGACGAGGATGGCGCGGGTGTCGAGCCCGTAGTCCGATGCCGCTTTCTCGGCATGGCGCAGGAAGCTTGAATAAACGCCCGCGTAACCGAGCGAGAGCGTCTCGCGGTCGACGCGAACCGGGCGGTCCTGCAGCGGACGGACCAGATCCTCGGCGGCATCCATCAGCGCCATGACGTCGCAGCCGTGGTTCCAGCCCTTGCGGTCGGCGGCGGCGATGAAGACCTCGAGCGGCGCATTACCTGCGCCCGCGCCCATGCCGGCGAGGCTGGCGTCTATGCGCACCGCGCCTTCCTGTGCGGCGACGATTGAGTTGGCGACGCCGAGCGAGAGGTTGTGGTGGGCGTGGATACCACGCTGTGTTTCGGGCTTCAGAACCTTGTCATATGCGCGCAGGCGGTCACGCACGCCGTCCATGTCGAGCGCGCCGCCGCTGTCCGTCACATAGACGCATTGCACGCCGTAGCTTTCCATCAGCAGCGCCTGTTGGGCCAGCGCCTCGGCATCGATCATGTGGCTCATCATCAGGAAGCCGGACACGTCCATGCCAAGGTCACGCGCAATGCCGATATGCTGCCTGGAGACGTCCGCCTCGGTGCAGTGCGTTGCGACGCGCACCGAGCGGACGCCAAGATCATAGGCGCGGCGCAGTTCGTCCGCCGTGCCGACACCCGGCAGGATCAGTGTCGTGAGCACGCTCTTCTCAAGCACTTCGGCGACCGCCTCGATCCATTCCCAGTCGGTATGAGCTCCGAAGCCGTAGTTGAAGCTCATGCCGGAAAGCCCGTCGCCATGCGCGACCTCGATCGCGTCCACGCCTGCCCGGTCGAGTGCGCGCGCGATGTCACGCACGTGG
Organism: Novosphingobium endophyticum; assembly: GCF_014640675.1. Classification (GTDB taxonomy): domain Bacteria; phylum Pseudomonadota; class Alphaproteobacteria; order Sphingomonadales; family Sphingomonadaceae; genus Novosphingobium; species Novosphingobium endophyticum. The sequence goes on from NZ_BMHK01000018.1 coordinate 58,821, forward strand.
TCGAGGCCGTACATATGCCGGATGGCATGCATGCCGTCGCGCAAGGTCACGTCCTGGATGTAGAGCTGGTCGCCCGCTGCCACGTCGAACTTGGCCATCATCAGGTCTCCTTCAGGCGTTGGCCGTCGCGGCCATGCGCCGCTCGGCCAGCAGTTCGCCCGTCGCCTTGGCGGCGGCGGTCATGATGTCGAGATTGCCGGAATAGCTCGGCAGGTAATCGCCCGCGCCTTCGACCTCGAGCATAATCATGGTCTTGATACCGGTGAACTCGCCGCGGCCGGGGATCTTGAGCTTGTTATTGTCGCCAAAGCGCTCGAACTGGACATCCTGCTTGAGGCGGTAGCCGGGCACGTACTTCTGCACTTCAGCCACCATATCCTTGACCGACTGGCGGATTGCCTCCTCGTCGGCGCCTTCGGAAAGGGTGAAGACGGTGTCTCGCATGATCATCGGCGGCTCGGCCGGGTTCAGGATGATGATTGCCTTGCCCTTCTCAACGCCGCCCACCTTCTCGATGGCATTGGCGGTAGTGCGGGTAAATTCATCAATGTTGGCGCGCGTGCCCGGCCCCGCCGAGCGCGAGGAGACCGATGCGACGATCTCGGCGTAGTGGACGGTGGCAACCCTGCTGACGGCCGCGACCATCGGGATCGTCGCCTGGCCGCCGCATGTTACCATGTTGACGTTGGGCGCATCGAGGTTGGCGTGCATGTTGACCGGCGGCACCGTGAAGGGGCCGATCGCTGCGGGCGTCAGGTCGACCACCTGGATGCCGTCGGCGCGCAGCGCCTCATCATGGACCTTGTGCGCATAGGCGCTGGTGGCGTCGAAGGCGATGCCGATCTCGGGATAGCAGGGCAGCTTCTTGAGGCCCTCGATGCCCTCATGGGTCGTCGCGACGCCATGCTCGCGGGCCATGGCAAGGCCTTCGGAGTTCGGATCGATGCCCACCACGGCCACGAGGTCCATGTTCTGCGGATACTTGATCATCTTCATCATCAGGTCGGTGCCGATGTTCCCAGATCCGATGATCGCGGCCTTGATCCTTGTCATGTTCATTCCTCAGACGAAGCGGGCGGCGCAGGTGCCCAGTGGCGTCCCGCGGTTGCTCAAAACCAATTCAAAAACATCGCCCTTTGCGGCGGGAGCCAGCGGCACGAGCGAGCCGGAGAGGATCACGTCACCGGCATTGAGGGTCACTCCATAGCTGCCAAGCGTATTGGCGAGCCATGCTACGGCCTGGGCGGGATTTCCTTGCACGGCGCTGCCCAGCCCTTCCGAAAGCCGCTCTCCATTCTTGGTGACGGCGACGTGGAGGCTGGGCAGGTCCAACCCTGCGGGGTCGATACGGGCATCGCCCAGTACGAACACGCCGCAGGAGGCATTGTCCGCGACGGTGTCGACGATTCCGATTTTCCAGTCGGTGATCCGGCTGTCGACGATCTCGAAGCAAGGGGCGATGCTCTGCGTCGCGGCAACGACATCGGCGGCCGTGACGCCGGGACCGTTGAGGCTGTCCTTGAGGATGAATGCAATCTCCGCTTCCGCGCGCGGCGCGATCAGGGCCTTGTCGTCCACGTCGATGTCACCTTCGACGAACATCCAGTCGGTCAGGAATCCGAAGTCGGGCTGATGCACGCCCAGCATGTCCTGAACGGCTTTGCTGGTGACGCCGATCTTCTTGCCGATCACGCGCTCGCCGTCCGCCTTGCGGCGCGCGAGGAAATCGAGACTGATGGCATAGGCGTCGTCGATGGTCAGCGATGGATCTTCGGCCATCAGCGGCGCAAGCGTGCTGCGCCCGCGAAGGGCGTTGAACAGGCGCTCGCCATGGCGCTCGGCACGGGATGGGCTCATTGATAGTTTCCGTTCACGTAAACCAGTGGGTTCATTTCGTCCGACAGGCAGGTGTTCAGCACTCTGCCGATGACGATTGTGTGCGTGCCATATTCCACCTCGCGATCGACCTTGCACTGAATCGCGGCGATTGCGTCTCGCAGCATGGGCACGCCGCGTTCGCAGGTACCCCAATGCCCGAAGCTGAAACGCTCTTTGCCCATCGCCCGGCCTCCGAACGCGTCCGATACGGGTTTGTGACGGCGTTCAAGAAGGTTGGCGGTGAATGCCGCGTCGGGCTCAAGGGCAGCGCGAATCGAAGCGGAACGGTTGACGCAAATCAGCAACGAGGGCGGGTCCATCGAGAGCGAGGTCATCGACGTCGCGGTTATCCCGAGCCATTCGTCGCCCTTGCGGCAGGTGACGATTGCCACAGCGGCCGCCATTCGGCGCATGGCCAGACGGAAATCCTCGCGGACCTGTTCGCCGTCGGCAGGCGCTTGAACGGTGTCAGGACAGCTCACGAAGAAACTCGACGGCATAGCGGTTGAATTCCGATGCGCGCTCCACCTGGACCCAGTGACCGGTTCGGGCAAACGTCAGGCAGCGTGCGTTGATGCAATTGTCCAGGAAGTGACGCGCTCCGCTTTCAGGACAGAACTCGTCGTTCAGGCCCCACAGAACGAAAATCGGGCAGGTGACTTCCCCCAGGCGCGGCGCAAGGTTGGGCGTGCGCATGCGCGCCAGCACGTCCTTGGGCTGCGTACACGCGACCGCGTAGCGCTCAGCGACGAGTTCGTCCGGGATGCGGGACACGAAATCGGAATGGACGAGGTTGGAGACGAGCCTGCGTTGCTCGTCGAGATTGAATCCCGGCCCGCCGAAGCCCGACACCATCTTGGCGATTCCCGGCATCTGGAAGTAGCTCGCCTGTTCCTCGATACATCCGGGCGCCATCAGGATCAGCCCGCGAACGAATTCGGGATGGTCCAGCGCGAGGTTGAGCGCGATGCCGCCGCCGAGCGAGTTGCCGACCAGAATGGCACTCGTCACGCCATGGGCGCGCAGGGCTTCCAGAACCGTGTCGGTGAACAGTTGCAGTGTATAGTCGATCCCTTCCGGCTTCGATGACGCGCCGTAGCCGATCAGATCAGGCAGGATAGCCTGGTATCCAGCTTCGGTTACCGCCGAGATGTTCTCACGGAAGTTGGAGGCGCCCGACGCGCCGGGGCCGCTGCCGTGGAGGAATACGACCGCTGGACCGCTCCCTGCCTTCGCTATGCGGATCGTATGACCACCTGAGACGGTGTAGTCGTTGGTTTCAAGGCCCTGCATGATTGCCTCGGTCAGAGGAATTTGAAAGTCGGTGCCTGGTCGCACAGCGTCCCCACAACGTCGGTCGTGCGATTATTCGGATCGTTGGCGACGTGGGCGCGGGCGGCGTTGAGATCGAGCCAGGGCTGGATGATAGCACTCGAGGTATAGACCGCGCGCCCCCCTAGGAGCTGGACCATGCCGTCGACGAGTTCGGCCAGCCGCCGTACCACGGTCGAGGACTGGTACGCATAAAGTGCGCGCTTCTGCATAGGAATTTCCCGCCCTTCCTCGGCGAGGGACATGAGATCGTCGAAAGACAGGCGCAAGGTCTGTTCCATTTCCAGGATCTGCGCATGCGCCTTAGCGATGGCTGCGTGCAGCATCGGATCGGCCTTCGATGCCTTTCCGGTATTCGTCGAAACGCGGTCCTTCATGATCGCAATGGCGGCATTGACCGCCGCCCTCGCACCACCGAATGCGGCCGTCGAGACGGATCGCGTAAAGACCTGCGCCCATGGAAGGCGGTAGAGCGCGCCGGAGTTCTCGGCCTGGCCAGGGTTATTGCACATGAAGCCATCAATGGCGCGGTGCGTGCGGTATTCAGGGACGAAGACGTCTTCCACGATGATGTCGTGGCTTCCGGTACCCTGCAGTCCGAAGACCCGCCAGGCCTCGCGGTCGATGCGATAGTCGCTGCGGGGAAGCAGGAACGTGCGCATGTCCGGCGGCCCGCCATCCTGAGAAGGCGGAACCATGGCGCCCAGCAGCACCCAGTCGCAGTGGACGGAGCCGGTGGAAAACCCCCAGTGACCGGAAAGGCGATACCCTCCCTCGACCGGCGTGACCTTGCCGACGGGCTGGTAGGAGGAGGAAACCAGCACGCTTGTATCCGAACCCCAGACTTCCTGCTGCGCCTCATCATGAAACAGCGCGAGCTCGTAGGGGTGGCAGCCGACGACGCCGTACATCCATCCGGTCGACATGCAGCCCTGGGCCAGTGCCTTCTGCACTTCGAAAAAGTCATTGGGGTGCATTTCGTAGCCGCCCCACCGCCGGGGCTGGAGGATCCGGAAAAGGCCCGCATCCTTCAGTTCCGCGATCGTCTCGGCAGGAACGTCCCTGCCTTCGACGCACGCCTTTGCGCGCGATTTCAGGGCAGGTATCATCCCCCTGGCCGTTTCCAGGAGGCTTTCCGGGCTCGGAGCGGGCGCATTCATGGCTACATCGGTGGTACTTGCCATTCAGATCCTCCTCGAACGCTCCCGGCACATTTCCGGGCTGATTGGCGGTGTTCGAAGAAACGACTGCCAGAAAATACGCAAATCGTCAATTGCAAACCTAAAATCTTTGATATAGTGATTCAGATGGCAATGATGCTTCGCCATTCCGAACTTTTCGGAGTGAAATTTTGGAGATTGCGGTGTTTGCTGGGTTCTCCGCCGACTGTCACGGACGAAAGGCGATCGTAACGGGCGGAACGCGCGGGTTGGGACGAGTCATCGCGGCCCGCCTCGCCGAAGCGGGCGCACGGGTCGCGGTTTGTGGGCGCAACGAGCCCGAGGTTCTTCCGGAGGGCGTCGTCTTCCATGGCGTAGACATCCGTGACGCTGCCCAGGCAGAGCAGTTCGTGGGCCACGTCTCTAAGCAGTTTGGCGGATTGGACATCCTGGTCAACAATGCCGGTGGATCGCCGGAAGGGCAGTTCAGCGACGTTTCGCCGCGCTTTCTCGAGGCGATCGTCCGACTGAACCTGATGGCGCCAATGTACTTGTCGCAGGCGGCTTTGCCCCATCTGGTGGCATCGGGCGGCGGGAGCATAGTCAATATCGCCAGCGTGTCCGGGATGCGGCCTTCGCCGGGGACCGCCGCATACGGCGCCGCGAAGGCGGGGCTGCTGAATCTGACGCAAACGCTGGCTCAGGAATGGGGGCCTCACGGCATCAGGGTGAACGCCATCGTCGCCGGGCTTATGGAAACTGAGAACAGCGCGGAAACCTACGGCGACCAAAGCGCGCAAGCGCGGATTGCGGCTTCGGTTCCTCTCCTGCGCATGGGAACGGGGGACGATATTGCGAACGCCGTCCTCTGGCTGAGTTCGGAGGCGTCCTCCTGGGTCAGCGGCGCGCGCATCAATATCGACGGTGGCGGCGAGCGGCCGCTGTTTCTGGAACTCGTGAAAGGAAGCTGAAGCAATGGGTGTGAAGGCACTCGGCTATGTCGTCATCGAGACGGCGCAACCGGAAAAATGGGAAGAGTTCCTGACGCGGGTGGTTGGCGCCATGCGCGCGCCGGATGCCTCTGACGGCGCGGCCCTCTACCGGATCGACGAGCGCGCGTTCCGATTCCGCATCGTGAGGGGGGAGCGGGAGCGTCTTCTTGCTGCCGGCTATGAAGTTGCCAATGCAGAGATGCTGGCCGCGCTGGAGCAGGCCGTGCGCCTGTCGGGTCGCCCAGTGGAATCGGGGTCGGCGGAGGAGGTGGCGTTACGCGGCGTCTCCGGATTCTTCAAAACAAGCGATCCCGCCGGCAACGGCCTGGAATTCTTTTGCTGCGACACCGTTGCGGACTCTCCGTTTCAATCACCGCTCGGCGTTCCGGAGTTCATCACCGGGGACATGGGAATGGGCCACGCCGTCTTTTCGGCCCCCAACTTCGACGACACTGTGGCGTTCTACCGGAACGTGATCGGATTTCATGAGACCGACATGCCGCGTTTTCACCTGTTCGGGCCCGATGGTCCCTCGACTGGGTTTGCGTTCATGCACGCGGACAATGGACGTCATCACAGCATCGCCATCGCCGAAGGGCCAGTGCCGCCCTCGGGCGCGGTCCACCTCATGGTGGAAATGCCCGATCTCATCGAGGTCGGGAAGGCGCATGACCGCATGAAAGCTCTTGGCTACGCGGAATCGGCAACGCTTGGGCGCCACGTGAATGACGAGACTACAGGCTTTTATGTCCAGACGCCGGGCGGGTTCGATCTCGAGATCGGCTGCGACAGCCTGGTGATCGATCCGGCAAGCTGGGTGACCACCCGGCACGAGGCCATCAGCACCTGGGGCCACGAATGGGCCTGGCAGAAGGCCATGAAGGAGGCGCAGCAGTGACAGCTCCGATGCTCGACAAGCGAATGAGCGCGGGCGAGATCGTCTCGCAGCTCCGCGACGGCATGACTTTGGGAATCGGGGGATGGGGCCCGCGCCGCAAGCCGATGGCCCTGGTGCGCGAGATACTCCGCTCCGATCTCAAGGACCTGACCGTCGTTTCCTACGGGGGCGCCGATGTCGGCATGCTCTGCGCGGCCAGCAAGGTGAAGAAGCTGGCCTTCGCCTTCGTCTCGCTCGACGCGATCCCTCTCGAGCCCTGGTTCCGCAAGGCGCGCGAGGCCGGCGAGATCGAGGTCTTCGAAATGGACGAGGGCATGTTTCAGTGGGGCCTCAAGGCCGCCGCTTTCGGCCTGCCGTTTCTGCCGACGCGCGTGGGTCTCGGCACCGATCTTGCCGAACTGGGCGGTCTCAAGACCGTGCAGTCTCCCTATGACGACGGGGAAGTGCTGATAGCCATGCCGGCACTCAAGCTGGATGCCGCCATCATCCATGTCAGCCGCAGCGACTGGCGCGGCAATGTCCAGTTGCTTGGGCCGGACACATATTATGACGAGTGGTTCGCCAAGGCCGCGGCAAGAACTTACGTCTCCTGCGAGGAACTCGTCGACAAGATCGAGGACCATTACCCGCAGGACGTCAAGGCCAATACCTTCGAACGCTGCTTTGTCAGCGGCGTGGTCGAGATGACCGGCGGCGCGCATCCCAGTTCGATGCCTCCCGCTTACGGATGGGACATGAAGGCATTCAAGGAATACGCGGCGGCGGCCAAGGACCCGGGCGACTGGTCGGCCGTTGCGGACCGCTTCGTCGGCACGGACGAAGCGGTCTATCTCGAAGGCTTCGGTGGAAAGGAGGCGGTGGCGGCTCTCCCGCTGCCGATATTCTGATGAGCGACGTAACCAACCAGGCCACTTTGGCCGAGCTGTGCATTCTCGCATGCTCCGAAGCCTTCCGTACTTCCGCCGAGCAGGTCGCGACCGGTATCGGACCCGTGCCGCGTATCGGCGCCGGCCTCGCCAGGCTGACCCATTCGCCCGGTCTGATGATGACCGATGGCGAGGCATTCCTTGTCGAGGAGCCGGTTCCGCTCGGCCCGCGCGGCGACCACCAGCCCAGGTTCGCCGGCTATCTTCCGTTCTCGCGCTTCTTCGACAGTGCGGTGTGGACCGGCGGACGCCGGCACGCGATGGTCACGCCCACGCAAATCGACCGCTTCGGCCAGACGAATCTGTCACAGCTTGGCGGCACTCACCGCCAGCCCAAGACCCAGATGCTGGGCGTACGCGGCTTTCCCGGCAATTCGATCTACCACGCCAATTCGATGTTCATCCCCGCTCATTCAAAGCGCGTCTTCGTGGAAGGTGAGGTCGATATGGTTTCCAGTGCCGGGTACAACCCGGCCAAGCGGATCGCGGGCGGCAATTATTCGGGGATCGACCTCAGGGCGATCGTCACCAATCTTTGCGTGATGGATTTCGGCGGGCCGGACAACGCCATTCGCGTCGTCTCGCTTCACCCCGGCGTCACGATTGACGAAGTGCAGGAAGCGACGGGCTTTGCGTTGCTCGATGCTGTCGAAAGGGAAACCCCGCTACCCGGTAAAGACGCGCTCGATGTGATCGCCCGGCTCGATCCGCACAATATCCGCGCCAGCGTGATCAGGGACAATCCGCCGGCGGTGAGGGCAGCGCCATGAGCGACGGTATCGTCCCACCCGTCAACGAACCGCCGGTCTACGAAACTGACGAGCCGGTGCTCTACGAGGCGTCCGGAGGGATCGCACGGGTCACGCTGAATCGGCCGACGTTCCACAACGTCCAGAACAGCCAGATGACTTATGCGCTGGACGATGCCTTCCGGCGCGCTGTGGACGATGATGAGGTGAAGGTGATTGTCCTCAAGTCCGATGCCAAGCACTTCAGCGCCGGGCACGATATCGGGACACCGGGGCGGGATTTTCATTCGAGCGTCGACCGCCGCCTGATGTGGTACGATCACGCCAACAAGGCGGGCGCCGAAAAGGCTTATATCCGCGAGCAGGAACAGTACCTCGGGATGTGCAAGCGCTGGCGCGACATCCCCAAGCCGACGATTGCACAGGTCCACGGCGGCTGCATCGCGGGCGGGCTGATGCTCGCCTGGGTCTGCGACCTGATCATCGCGTCGGACGATGCTTTTTTCCAGGACCCTGTCCTGCAGATGGGCTTTCCAGGCCTAGAATACTTCGCCCACTGCCACGAGCTGAACGTGCGCATTGCCAAGGAATTCCTGTTCTTGGGCGAGCGAATGAGCGCTTCCCGTGCGTATGAGATGGGCATGGTCAATCGCGTCGTGCAGCGAGATCAACTGGCGGACGAAGTGCAGCGCATCGCCGCCCGCATCGCCGAGCAGCCGCGTCTGGCGCTGCAACTCGCCAAGCAGGCCTGCAACCACATGGAGACGCTTGCCGGCAAGAACGCCGGGATCGACGCGGCATTCGGCTATCACCACTTCGCGCATGCCAACAACACGCTGGTCAAGGGCGATTACATCGCCGGGTTCGACGGCAAGACGATGGCAAAGGCGAACAAGAAGCGGGCAGGGGAGGACTAGGGTGGCCGATGCGCTCGACACCGCTTTGACGCGTCGCCTCGGCTGCCGTCTCCCGGTGATTCAGACCGCGATGGGCTGGATCGCTACACCCCAACTCGTGGCGGCTACGAGCAATGCCGGCGCGTTCGGTTTTCTTGCCGCGGCTGTCATGTCGCCGGCCGAGACCGCGGACGCCATTGCCCGGCTTCGCGACCTGACGCCCCATGCCTTCGGCGTGAACTTTCACATGTTCCAGCCGGGTGCGGCCGAGATCGTCGAGATCATCATCACCAATGCCGACCGCGTGCGTGCCGTCAGCTTCGGGCGCGGTCCTGACGCCAGGATGATCGGACGCTTCCGAGATGCCGGCATCCTGTGCATCCCCACTGTCGGCGCGGTGAAGCACGCACAGAAGATGGTCCAGCTCGGTTGCGAGATGGTGACGGTGCAGGGCGGTGAGGGCGGCGGCCATACCGGCAGCGTGCCGACGACCGTGCTGCTGCCGCAGGTTCTGGATACCGTGGATGTGCCGGTCGTCTCGGCGGGCGGAATGGGCGACGGCCGGGGCCTCGCCGCCGCGCTGGCCTATGGCGCGGTCGGCATCGCGATGGGCACGCGCTTCCTGATGACTCAGGAAAGTCCTGTTCCCGCGACGCCCAAGGCCGCCTACCTCAAGGCCGGCACTGGCGATATCGCTGTCTCCACCAAGGTGGACGGTATTCCGCAGCGTATGATCCTCAACCCGCTGCTTCGGCGGATCGAAGCGTCCGGCAAGCTGGCCATGTGGAGGCGGGCGATGGAAGCCGGACTGGAGATGAAGCGCCAGACCGGCATGAGCTGGGGACAGGTAATTGCGTCTGCGCGCGGCATGACCGCCCATGGCGAAGTGCCGCTGGCGCAGGCGATGATGGCTGCTGCTGCACCGATGATGATCCAGCGCGCCGTGGTCTCGGGCGACGCCGAGAATGGTCTCATGGCTACCGGCCTGGTCGCCGGACGCCTGAGTGATCTGCCCACCTGCGCGGACCTGATCCGTGAAATCGAACATGACGCAAGGGCGCGCCTGGCCGCGCTCTGCACCGGGGGACAAACCTGATGCCTATCGCCTGCACCATCAAGGACCGGATCGCCGAGATCGTTTTCCACGTGCCGCCGGTCAACGCCTTCGATAGCGAGACCTGGATGTCGCTTCCCGCGATCGTGACCGAGGCGAGCCGCAATCCCGACGTGAACTGTGTGCTGATCCGGGCGGAAGGCCGCGGGTTCTGCGGGGGCGTGGACATCAAGGAAATGCAGGCCCACCCCGAACGCATCACCGTGCTCAACCGGGGCAATTACCTGACCTTCAAGGCGATCCGCGACGCAGAAGTGCCGGTGGTTTCCGCCGTGCACAAGTTCGTGATCGGGGGCGGCATCGGCATCTGCGGAGCCTCGGACACGATCATCGCGGCCGATGACGCCTATTTCTCGCTGCCCGAGGTCGATCGCGGTGCGATGGGCGGAGCAAGCCACCTGTCGCGCATGCTGCCGCTGCACAAGGTGCGCGCCGCGTTCTTCACCGGCGGGAATATCCCGGCGCAGGAAGCCTACCGTCTCGGTGCCGTCGAGAAGGTGGTCCCGCGCGCAGAGCTTGAAACCGAAGCGCGCGCCTTCTGCGCGGTGATCGCCTCCAAGAGCCGCAAGGCGCTGGTGATCGCGAAGGAAGCGCTCAACGGGCTCGAACCGCGCGACGTCGATCGCGGCTACCGCTGGGAGCAGGGTTTTACGCTGGAAATGTACATGCACGAGGATTCGCAGAAGAGCCGCGACGCCTTCGTCCAAACCGGCAAGGCGGCCCGGTTCTGATGGGGGGCTGCTGATGGACCTCGCCTACACACCCGCGCAGCAGGCCTTTCGCGCAGAGGTCCGCGCCTGGCTGAAAGAGCATCTGCCGTCGCAGCCGCTCGTGACGCTCGAGTGCCGCGAGGGGTACGACCAGCATGTGGAATGGGAGCGCACGCTGGCCGGCGGTAACTGGGGCATGGTCACCTGGCCGGAAGCCTACGGCGGACGTGGGCTCGATCTGATCGAATGGCTGATCTTCGAAGAGGAATACTGGGCCAGCGGCGCTCCGCTGCGGGCGAACCAGAACGGCATTTTCCTGCTTGGTCCGACCATCATGGAATTCGGCACCGATGAGCAGAAGGCGCTCTTCCTGACGCCGATGGCGCGCGGCGAAGTCATCTGGGCGCAGGCCTGGTCCGAGCCGGGCGCAGGCAGCGACATGGCGGCGATCTCGTCGAAGGCCGTACGTGACGGCGACCATTACGTACTCACGGGGCAGAAAACCTGGTCCAGCCGCGCCGCCTTCGCGGACTGGGGCTTCGGCATCTTCCGCACCGATCTGGAGAGCGAGCGCCACAAGGGCCTGACCTTTATCCTGTTCGACCTCGACAGCCCCGGCATTACGCGCCGGCCGATCCGCCAGCTCCATGGTGAGACGGGCTTTGCCGAGCTGTTCTTTGACGAAGTGCGGGTGCCGGTGGCGAACCGCCTGGCTGGAGAAGGCGAAGGCTGGAACGTCGCCATGGCGACTGCGGGCTTCGAACGAGGGCTCATGCTGCGTTCGCCCGGACGCTTCCAGGCGACAGCCAAGCGGCTGGTGGAGCTGTACCGCCAGAATGCGCACCGTGCCTCTCCTGCCGCGCGCGAGGCCGTGGCTCAGGCCTGGGGCGCCGCGCAGGCCTATGCCTATAATACTTATGCGGTGGCGGCGAAGATCATGGCCGGCGGCAAGATCGGCGCGGAAGCCAGCCTCAACAAGATCTTCTGGTCGGAGCTGGACCGCGCGATGCACCGCACCGGGATGCAACTATTGGGCGCGCATGCCGAACTGAAGCGCTTTGCCGATGGCAGCCAGAACGACTGGCTCGAAGGCTACATGTTCTCTCTGTCCGGGCCGATCTACGCCGGTTCGAACGAGGTTCAGCGCAACATCACTGCCGAGCGGCTGCTCGGTCTGCCGCGCGTGGGAGCAGGCTGATGGATTTCCGCTTCACCGAAGATCAGCTGACGCTCGCCGAAGGCGTTCGTGACTATCTCGAGGGGACGCACGGCCCCGAGGTTCTGCGCCGCCTGGACGAGCAGGGCGCGCGCGATCCGGCGATCTGGCAGGGTTTGGTCGAAATGGGCCTGCCGGGCCTGATGGTGCCGGAAGAGCAGGGGGGGCTCGGCCTTGGTCTTGTAGAGGCAGCGATGATCGCTGTGGAATGCGGGCGCGCGTGCCTGGCCGAGCCGCTGGTCGATGTCGCCTTCGTCATGGCGCCGTGGCTTGCGGCGAAGGGCGAGACCGGATCGCTTGCGGCAATCGTTGCGGGCGAGGAACGGCCTTTGCCGGTTCACGCGATCAACCCCTGGGTCGCCGATGGCGAGGGCGAAGCGCTGCGCAGCGTCGATCCCCTGCGCCAACTGGCGGTCGTGCCGGCTAAAGTCAGCGATGATCCGCATCTGCTGGACCTCGGCGCGCTGATGAGTGCTGCGCAACTGGTCGGCCTTGCCGATGCGATGCTGGTGCAAGCCACCGAATATGCCAAGGTGCGTACCCAGTTCGGGCAGCCGATCGGCGCGTTCCAGGCGATCAAGCACCAGCTTGCGAGCTGCGCGGTCGCGATCGAATTCGCCAAGCCTGTTTTGTGGCGTGCGGCCAAGGCGCTGAACGACGGTGTCGAGAGCGCGCCGGTCCATGTCAGCCATACCAAGCTCGCTGCGACCGATGCCGCCTTCCTGACGGCGGAAACCGCGATCCAGGTGCATGGCGCGATGGGCTACACTTACGAAGTCGATCTCCATTTCTGGATGAAGCGGACCTGGGCGCTCGGTGGCGCCTGGGGAGACCGCGCCTTTCATGTCGCCCGCATCGACCGAGCCGTAATCGGCGATGCAGACCGGGAGCCGACGCTGGCGATCGGTCCCGATCACACATTTGCCTGAGGAACAGTCATGGCCGAGGCCTATATCATCGATGCCGTCCGCACCCCGATTGGTCGCAAGAAGGGCTCGCTGGCGCATGTCCATCCGGCTGACCTGGGGGCCCACCCGATCAGGGCGCTGATCGAGCGCACCGGGATCGACGCCAATGCCGTCGATGATGTCGTATGGGGCTGCTGCGATACTATCGGGCCGCAGGCCGGCGATATCGGGCGCACCGTCTGGCTGGTGGCGGGAATGCCGCAGCACGTGCCGGGAACGACCATCGACCGGCAGTGCGGCTCCAGCCAGCAGGCGGTCCACTTCGCAGCGCAGGGAGTGATGTCGGGCACGCAGGATCTTGTCGTGGCCGGCGGTAGCCAGGCCATGAACGCGATCCCCATTTCGGCGGCGATGTACGCCGGTCAGGCCTATGGCTTCGACGATCCCTTCACCGGCGCGAAGGGATGGGTCGATCGCTACGGGCCGGGCCTGCTGAACCAGATCAACTCGGCCGAAATGATCGCCCGCAAGTGGGAAATCGGGCGCGAGGCGATGGAGGAATTCGCCCTCGCCAGCCACCAGCGAGCTCAGGCAGTGACCGAGGCGGGATGGTTCGCCGGCGAAATCGCGCCGCTTGAGGGCCTGGACAGGGACGAGACGATCCGTCCCACCACCACGCTTGAAGGGCTGGCCGCGCTCAATACCGTTCAGGAGGGCGGCGTCGTCACCGCCGGGGTCGCCAGCCAGAACTGCGACGGAGCGGCCGCGCTGCTGATCGCTTCGGAACGCGCGGTGAAGGACCACGGCCTCACCCCTCGCGCGCGAGTGCATCACATCTCCGTGCGGGCCGACGATCCGGTGTGGATGCTGACCGCGCCGATCCCCGCGACGCGCCATGCCTTGCAGAAAGCCGGGATGCGCATCGAGGATATCGATCTGTTCGAATGCAACGAGGCCTTCGCCAGCATTCCGATGGCATGGATGAAGGAACTGGGCGTCCCGCATGAGAAGGTCAACGTGCAGGGCGGCGCGATCGCGCTGGGGCATCCGCTTGGCGCAACTGGCGCTCGCCTGATGACGACGCTGTTGGGCGCACTGGAGCGCACGGGCGGACGCTATGGCCTGCAGACGATGTGCGAGGGCGGCGGGCAGGCCAATGTAACCATCATCGAGAGGCTGTAAGGGCGATGGCCAATCCCGCGATCGATATTCCCAACCTGCTGCACCTGTATGCCGAGCACCTGGACGCCGGGCGCTTCCACGAGGTTGCGCGCATGTTCGATCATGGCTGCGTGGTGGTTTACGGCGAGGAGATCCGCGGCACCGAGGCCGTCGAGAAGATGTGCCGCAGCTTCATTCGGGTTTATCCCGACGGCACGCCAAAAACGCGCCACGTCGCCTCCAACGCCATCATCGAGATGGACGAGGATGGGCAGGGCGCGTCATGCCGCTCGCTCTGGACGCTCCTCCAGGCGACGGATGCGTTGCCGCTGCAGGTTGTCGGGGGCGGACGTTATCATGATCGGTTCGCGGTGATCGACGGAACCTGGTGTTTCACCCGGCGCGAATACGCGGGTGTCGATTTCTGGGGTGATGCAAGCGCTCACCTGCTCGGCCCCGCTGAAAAATGGAAAGGTTGAAGATGGGAATCTGCGACAACAGGACGGTTATCGTTACTGGCGCCGCGCGGGGGCTTGGTCGGGCCTATGCGCTGGCGTTCGCGGCTGAAGGGGCTAACGTCGTGGTCAATGATATCGGCACCTCGCTGGGCGGCGAAGGCCGGGACACCAGCGCCGCCGACGGCGCCGTGGCCGAAATCGTCGCCGCTGGCGGCAAGGCTATCGCCAACTATGAGGACATCACCGATTGGGACGCGGCAAAGCGCATCGTCGATGCCGCGATCGCCGAGTTCGGTGACCTTCATGTGGTGGTCAACAACGCCGGGATCGTGCGCGACCGGATGTTCGTTTCGGCTACGCTCGAAGAATGGGACGCGACGATGCATGTCCACTTGCGTGGACATTTCTGTATCAGCCGCCATGCGGTGGACCATTGGCGGGCGAAGCAGAAGGCCGGCGCCAATCCTGACGCGCGCATTATCAACACCACCTCGGGTGCGGGATTGCAGGGCTCCATTGCGCAGGCGGCCTATTCGACCGCCAAGGGCGGCATCGCCTCGCTTACGCTGGTGCAGGCGGCCGAACTGGGCCGCTATGGCATCACCGCCAATGCCCTCGCTCCGTCGGCGCGGACGCGCATGACCGAGCAGGCCTTCGCAGACAAGATGTCGACTCAGGAATCCGCTTTCGACGTGATGGACCCGGCGAACATCGCGCCCACCGTTGTCTGGCTTGGCAGCAGTGCCTCTGCCCATGTCACCGGATGCGTCTTTGAGCTGGAAGGTGGCAAGATCATGATCGAGGACGGCTGGCGCGAAGGTCCGTTCACGGATCGCGGCGAGCGCTGGGACCCGGCAGACGTGGGCGCCGCGGTCGATGCCCTGCTGGCCGAGCGCATCGCGCCGCGCAAGGTTTGGGGTACCTGACCATGGACTTCGTCTTCACCGACGAACAGGTGATGATAGCTGACACAGTCAGCGCTTTTCTGGTCGAATCCGCGACGAGCGAGCGGACGCGCGCTGCCATGGCCGCCGACGGTCTCGACCGCTCGCTCTGGGCTTCGTTCTGCGAGGATCTGGGGCTGGCCGGCATCGGCGTGCCGGAAGAGTCGGGCGGCGTCGGTCTTGGGATGGTTGAGCAGGCGATCGTCGCCGAAGCGGCCGGTGCGACCGTTGCCCCCTTGCCCTTGCTGGGCCACGCCATGCTGGTCCGGGCAATCGTCGCGGGGGGCTCGCACGAGCAGAAGGACACCTGGCTGTCGAGGCTGGTGTCCGGCCGGATCGTTGGAGCGGTGGCCCGTGCCGAGCACTGGCAGGACAAGGGTTCCAGCCTGAGTCTCGTGGCGGACTTCGTTCCGCACGGCGCCTCGGCCGATCTCATCATGGTCTGCGGTGAAGCACGCGCCTGGCTGGTGGATGCCGCCCAGCCGCAGGTCACCCGGATCGGTCACGTCACCATGGACCAGACCCGGCCTCTGGCAACGGTCACGCTGACCGAAGCAAGGGTGGAAGAACTGCCCGACGGACCGGCAGCTATCGCGGCGGCGGAAGTGACTGGCTTGCTCTCCCTTTCTGCGGAGGCTCTCGGCGTGGCGCAGGAAGCGCTCGACCGGACCGTCGCTTATTCCAAGGAGCGCATTCAGTTCGGTCGGCCCATCGGTTCCTTCCAAGCTTACAAGCACCGCCTTGCCGACATGATGGTCCTGATCGAGCAGGCGCGCTCCGCTGTGTACTGGGCCGCCTGCGCGCTTGATGAAAACGATGCCGATGCCTGGCTCGCGCTGCACGCGGCCAAGAGCTTCTGCGCCGATACGGCCTTCATGTGCGCTGCGAACATGATCCAGTTGCACGGCGGCATCGGCTTTACCTGGGAGCACGACGCGCACCTGTTCTTCAAGCGCGCCCGGTCCATCCAGACGCTGATGGGATCGGGCAACCATCACCGCGAAAAGGTGGCCGCGATGGTTTTGGGAGAAGCAGCATGAAGCTGGGTTTTTCCCTCGCCGAAGAAGCGTTCCGCGACGAATGCGCGGCCTGGTTGCAGGACCGCATGGCGAATGCCTTCGCCGACATTCGCGGCATTGCCAATCTCACCGAAAAGATTGAGCGTCGAAAGGAATGGGAGCAGGAACTGGCGGCGCACCGCTGGTCCTGCATTGGCTGGCCCGAACAATGGGGCGGACGCGGGGCGAGCCTGGCCGAGCAGGTCATCTTCGCCGAGGAATACGCGCGCGCCGGCGCGCCGGGACGCGTCAATCATATCGGTGTGGAACTGGCCGGCCCCACGATCCTGGCGTTCGGGACGGAGGAGCAGAAGGCGAAGTTCCTGCCGGGCATCGCTGCGGGAACCTCGATTTGGTGCCAGGGATATTCGGAACCCAATGCCGGCTCCGACCTTGCCAATGTCCGTACCAAGGCGCGCCTTGAAGGCGACCAATGGGTGGTCAACGGCCAGAAGGTCTGGACCAGCCTTGCCCACTATTCGGACTGGATCTTCGTCGTCGCGCGCAGCGAGGAGGGCTCGAAAGGTCCCAAGGGACTGACGTTCCTGATGATGAAACTGGACCAGCCGGGCATCGACGTGGTGCCCATCCGCCAGATCAACGGCGAAGCCGAGTTCAACGAAACCTTCTTTGCCGATGCACGCTGCCCGGCGGACAGCCTGATCGGCACGCCGGGCGACGGCTGGCGCGTGGCGATGGGCCTGCTGGCGTTTGAACGCGGCGTTTCCACGCTGGGCCAGCAGATGGGCTTTCGCAACGAGCTTGACGAGATCATCCGGGTTGCTCGTGAAAACGGTGCGGCACGCGATCCCCTGATACGCCAGCGCATCGCTAAGGCCGAGATCGGCCTGCGCCTGATGCGCTACGGCGCGCTGCGCATGCTTTCGCGGACCGACCTTTCGGCCATCGACGGCGCGGCACTGACGTACAAGATCCAGTGGGCGACGTGGCGCCGCGATCTTGGCGAACTGGCCATGGATGTGTTGGGGCAGGCGGGCGAGATCGCCGAGGGGGACGCCTACGAATGGGGCATGCTGCCCAACCTGTTCCTCTATTCCCGCTGCGACACGATCTATGGCGGGACCAACCAGATCCAGCGCAACCAGATTGCCGAACGCGGCCTGGGGCTCCCCCGCGAACCTCGCGGCGATGTCTGATCGCGCCCGCTTCATTCAAGGATAGAGACATGACCGCTCCGCCATATCCCCAATCACATGGCCTTCTGAAGGACCGGACGGTGGTCGTGACCGCTGCCGCCGGGACAGGCATAGGCTATTCCACGGCGCGGCGCGCCATCGAGGAAGGCGCCCGTGTGCTCATCAGCGACTATCACGAGCGCCGGCTCGGTGAAGCCGCCGAGCGGCTGTCGGAGGAAACCGGACAGAAGCCGGCCACCTTCACCTGCGACGTGACCGCGCAGGACCAGGTCGATGCGCTGCAAGAAGCGGCGCTGCGCGAGCTTGGCCACATCGACGTGCTGATCAACAACGCCGGTCTTGGCGGTGAGGTGCCGGTCGTGGACATGACCGACGAGCAGTGGTTCCGCGTGCTTGACGTGACGCTCAACAGCGTTTTCCGGATGAGCCGCGCCTTCCTGCCGGGCATGTACGCACGCAAGTCGGGCGTGATCGTCAACAACGCCTCGGTGCTCGGCTGGCGCGCGCAAAAGGGGCAGGCGCATTATGCCGCCGCCAAGGCCGGCGTCATGGCCTTCACGCGCTGCTCGGCTGTAGAGGCGGCCGAGCACAACGTGCGCATCAATGCGGTCGCGCCCTCAATCGCCATGCATGCCTTCCTGGCCAAGGTCACCAGCGACGAACTGCTCGAACAGCTTTCCGCGCGCGAGGCGTTCGGACGCCCTGCCGAGGTGTGGGAAGTCGCCAATGTAATGATCTTCCTTGCCAGCGACTTGTCTTCTTACATGACTGGCGAAGTCGTGCCGGTATCGAGCCAGAGGGCCTGAGCGTGACGAAACTCTATCTGAACCCCCGCCAGTTGCTGGGCCAGAAAGGCAAGGATCTGGGCGTCACCCCCTGGCTGGAGATCGATCAGCGGCGTATCGACGGCTTTGCCGAGGTTACCGGCGATCACCAGTGGATCCACGTCGATCCGGTGCGCGCGGCCGAAGGGCCGTTCGGCGCGACGATCGCGCATGGGTATCTGACGCTCAGCCTCGTCAACTATTTCCTCCCGGAACTGATCGAAGTCCAGGGCTTCGCGCACGCTGTTAATGTCGGAACCGACAGGCTTCGTTTTCTCGCGCCGGTTAAGGTCGGCTCGCGCATTCGCGGCAGCGGCGAGATCGTCGCTGTGGAAGAGATCAAGGGCGCGATTCAGTCGACCGTGCGCGTGACTGTCGAGATCGAAGGATCGGACCGGCCGGCATGCGTCATCGACACGATCAGCCGCTATTTCCCGGAGGAGACGTGATGCCCACGCGCGAGCAGATGGTCACGGCTGTAGAAGCCTACGTCGAGGCGTTCGCCCGCGAGGATGTTGGCAGCCTGCTTGCCCTCTTCGCGGAGGATGCGGTGGTCGAGGATCCGGTAGGCAGTGAGCCCAGGCAAGGCCGGGCGCAGTACGAACCGTTCTTCATCGGTACGGTCGGTTCGGGCGCGAAAGTAACGCTCGACGGACCCATCCGTACCGGCCCCGCCTACGCGGCCTTCGCCTTTCACGTCGATCTTATGTGGGAAGGTCAACCCATGCGGATCGACGTGGTCGATGTGTTCCATTTCGATGCCGAGGGCAAGATTCGCCATATGCAGGCCTTCTTCGGTGAAGCGAATTTCAATCCGGTCAACAAGGATACTTGAGAGATGCGCGAAGCAGCCATTGTCACGACCGCCCGCACCGCCATTGGGCGGGCATACAAGGGCGCCTTTAACGACACCGAGGCGCCTGACCTTGCCGCGCATGTCGTCGATGCCGTGCTCGGTCGTTCCGGAATTGATCCCGCGCGGGTGGACGATGTCTATCTGGGCGTTGGCAACCAGTGGAACACGCAAAGCTACAACCTGGGCCGTCTTGCCGTTCACGCATCGGGTTTACCCAACACAACTTCGGGCTTCACGCTCGACCGGAAATGCTCCTCCGGCCTGAACGCCATTGCCCTGGCCGCGCGCGGGATCATCGCCGATGAGGTGGATGTCGCCATTGCCGGCGGCATGGAATCGATCTCATTGACGATAGGCAAGCACCAGCCGACCTATCGCAACCGCTCGGTAACCGTGAAGGTGCGCGATCCCCATGCCTACATGGCGATGATCGAGACGGCAGAAATCGTCGCCGACCACTATGGCATCAGCCGCGAAGAACAGGATGCCTTTGCCGCCCAGAGCCAGCAGCGAGCGGCTGCTGCGAGCGAAGGCGGGCGTTTCGACGACGAGATCGTATCGATCACGGTTGAGAAACTGGTTCAGGACCCCGCGCTTGAGGAAGGCCGGCGGGAACTTGTGACGATCTCGCGCGACGAGGGAATTCGCGCCGGAACGACGTTTGAAAGCCTTGCCGCCCTCAAGCCCGTCTTCAAGGACGGGCTGGTCGTCAAGGAAGGCAGGCACATTACCGCGGGCAATTCTTCGCAACTGTCCGACGGGGCATCGGCACAACTCGTCATGGACCTTGCCACTGCGCAGAAGGAAGGATTTCCGGTGCTGGGCGTCTATCGCGGCTTCCAGGTTGCGGGCTGCGATCCCGAAGAGATGGGCATCGGTCCCGTCTTCGCGATTCCCAAGCTGCTCAAGCGCGCGGGGCTTTCGGTGGACGACATCGGTCTGTGGGAACTCAACGAGGCGTTCGCGAGTCAAGCGGTCTATTGCCAGCAGAAACTGGGGATCGACCCCGAAAAGCTCAACGTCAATGGCGGTGCGATCGCGCTGGGCCATCCCTTCGGCATGACCGGCAGCCGGCTCGTCGGCCACGCGCTGATCGAGGGCAAGCGGCGCGGCGTGAAATATGTCGTCGTCTCGATGTGCATTGCCGGCGGTATGGGCGCGGCTGGACTGTTCGAGGTCGCCTGACAATGGGCGACCCGCTTCCCCGGACCATTCCTCACGCCGCCGAGCGAGCGGCCCGGTTGTGGCCGAACGCCCCGGCCGTGATTGAAGACGGGGAGACCTTGAGCTTCGCGCAGCTTTGGCAAGAGTGCCGGCGTGCGGCCTCGGCCCTGCTCGATCGCGGCGTGTCGGCGGGGGACCGCGTCGCGATCTGGGCGCCCAACAGCAGGGAATGGGTGGTCGCGGCGATCGCCGCGCAGGCTTGCGGGGCGGCCGTGGTTCCGCTCAACACGCGCCTCAAGGGACGCGAGGCGGGCGACATCCTGCGCCGCAGCCGTGCCTGTCTGCTGTTCACCGTGCGCGCGTTTCTCGGCATCGACTATCAGGCCCTGATCGTCGATGAAGATCTCCCGGACCTTCGTGCAACGATCATGCTGGACGACGGCTTCGCCGAAGTTGTCGGGCAGGGCCGCGACGATGATCCGCGCATTGATCGCATCCTTGCCTCGCTCGACGCCGATACGCTTTCGGACATCATGTTCACTTCCGGCACCACGGGAGCGCCCAAGGGGGTAATGTCGACACATGGGCGCGTGGTTCCCCTGTGCGCTGCCTGGATCGCCAATACCGGGCTGACGCGGGGTGAGCGGTATCTACTGGTCAATCCCTTCTTCCATTCCTTCGGCTACAAGGTGGGTTGGCTCGCCTGCCTCGTGAGCGGGGCGGTAATCGTCCCCATGCCGCAGTTCGACGTGAAGGGGGCCATGGAACTGATCGAGCGGGAGCGGATCGCGTTCCTGCCCGGGCCGCCGACGATATTTCAGATGCTTCTTGCCGAGCACGACAAGGAACCGTTCGACTGCTCTTCGCTGCGCGGCGGGACGACCGGTGCTGCGATGGTTCCACCGCAACTGATCGAGCGGATTCGCGCGGAATTGGGGATCAGGGACATCATCACGGCTTACGGCATGACTGAATGCCTGGCGATCACCAGCTGTCGGCCAGGGGACGCCGCCGAACTGATCGCGTCGACCTGCGGTGTCGCCATGCCGGGGCACGAAGTCATCGTGGCGGACGATGAGGGCCGTGAACTTCCCAGAGGCGAGACGGGCGAAATCTTCGTGCGAGGCCCCGGCGTAATGCTGGGTTACCTCGATGACGCGGAGGCAACCGCCAAGACGATCGATGGCGAGGGATGGCTGCACACCGGTGATGTTGGTACCATGGACAAGCAGGGCTACCTGCGCATCACCGATCGCAAGAAGGACATGTACATTTCCGGTGGCTTCAACTGCTATCCGGCTGAAATCGAAAAGCTGCTTTCGGCCCATCCGGCGGTGGGCATGGTGGCGGTGGTCGGCGTCCCGGACCAGCGGCTGGGCGAAGTGGGCAGGGCGTTCGTGGTCCCGCGGCCAGGCATAGATATCAGCGAAGAAGCGCTAATGTGCTGGTCGCGCGAGAATATGGCGAACTACAAGGTTCCCCGCAGCTTCAGGATCGTCGATGAACTTCCGCGCAACGCATCGGGTAAGATCATGAAGAGCGCGTTAGCGGACTGTTAGATCTGGTTCGCGATCGGCCTGAAATCATTAAAGGGGCCGGCGGCGGGCGTGACATGCACGCTGCTTGCGACGGCGGCTGTCCTTGTTAGGGAGCATTGATCTCCAATGACCCGACTTGTGCATCGGACTTCCACTTGAAGTGCGTCGCGTTCGGGCGGAACCGTCCGGCGTCACTTCAAAGTGTCGGCGGCCGTTCCTCGCTCAGCGTGATCAGGCGAGATGTAGGAACGGGCGCCTCCTTGGCGCTTACCCAGCGCAAGAGCGCGAATCCCTGGTCATGACCGACAGTTGGCAACCAGTTTCCGAAGCCGGGATCGCGATGCGCGATGACGAATGTAAGGGTGCCGTCCTGATTGCGCCCCGCGTTATGCTTGTTTACCCAGATCGGATCATGACGATGTCTATGAGCGGCTCTCCGAAGAAGAGCTCCGGATGCTCGGATTCGAAGTGGTTTCTGAATATACCGGGCGTGTTTTCCCACGCTTTCCCGGCGACCGCCGGGCGAGCATCAATGCGCGCTATCCTTACATTCCCGAGTTGCGTTGGGCTCGAACGAGAGCTGACTGTACATGGCCGCCGACGTTCTGAACCCGGGTCAGGACGGGCGCTGCGCCCTCCAATCGGAGAGTGCGTGTTCGGCGCGGCCACGATGGCGCCGGGCGCCCTTGGCCCCGCGGGGTGTCAGAGTGTTCGGGCGATGACTTCCTTCATGATCTCGGATGTTCCGCCGTAGATGCGCAGAACCCGGGCATCGCGCCACAGCCGTGCGATGGTATATTCGTTCATGTAACCGGCTCCGCCGTGGAGCTGCAGCGCCGCATCGACAATGGTCCACAGTGTTTCGGTGTGCCATAGCTTGGCGGCTGATGCTTCGGCGGCGGTTAGTGTGCCTTTGGTGAGGCGGCCTATGGTCCAGTCGATGTGGGCCCATCCGATCTGCAGCCTGGTGGCAAGGTCGGCCAGAGAGAAGCGGGTGTTCTGAAAGTCGAAGACGGCCTTTCCGAAAGCGTTCCGGCTCTTGGTATAGGCCAGCGCCTCGTCGAACGCGCGCTGCGCCATGGCTTGTGCGGAGATTGCTATGCTCAAGCGCTCCTGCGGCAGACGTTGCATCATGTAGGCAAAACCGTGGCCCTCTGCTCCCAGCAGACGGTCAGCAGGTACTTCGACATCCTCGAAGAACAGTTCCGAGGTATCGGAGGAATGCTGCCCAATCTTGTCGAGGTTTCGGCCGCGCGTGACGCCGGGGAGATCGGCGTCGATCAGAAGCAGGGAAATCCCTTTTGCGCCGTTGCCACCAGTGCGCACGGCGGTGACGAGGAGATCGGCGTTCTGGCCGTTGCTTATGAAAGTCTTGGCACCATTTACGACGAATCGTTCGCCATCGCGACGCGCGCTTGTTCGGAGCCGGGCAAGGTCGGACCCGCCGCCCGGTTCGGTCATGACGATCGCTGATATGCACTCGCCCGAGACCACGCGGGGCAGGTAAGCCTGTTTCTGCTCGGACGTGCCCCATTCCAGAAGGTAGTCAGGCGTAATGTCGGAATGCACGCCGAGTGCGATCTGGGAGCCGGCATAGGCCAGTTCCTCAGCCACGACCGCATTGAATCGAAAGTCGAGACCTGGACCGCCGAATTCTTCATCCACCTGCGGGCACAGCAAACCGGCTTCTCCAGCCTTCAGCCAAAAGGACCGATCGCTGGTGCCCTCCTGTTCGAACCGCGCGATGTTGGGAACGAGTTCCTTGTTCATGAAGCGTCGGACGCTGTCCCGAAAGATTGCGTGACTTTCCTCGAAACCGGTCCTCCCGGCGGTGTCTAGCATCATGTCGTGCATACTCGGTAACGGGCGCGAAACCGCCCGGCGGAACGCTTGGTCAATCGATCCGCAGCTTGCGGACCGATTTGTTCAGGAATGGAGGCAGCCCTCGTCATAGCCGATGCGGACATGGAAGATTGCCCCCTTTTTGTTCAACTTGAAGTTGTGGATCAGCATGAGCCGCGTCGGCTCGTCGCCTTCCACGCCCCAGCAGCCTTGGGTGACGACGGCCCGATCAAGGCTGCCTTTGGCGGCGCTGATTTGAGCAAGGGCTGCGTCTCGGGACATGATGTACCTCTTGGGTTGGCAACAACTCCTAGTACCACGCCACAGAGATTATGACTCTTTGACGGGGTAGGCCTTGCGGAGTTTTTCGCGCGCCGTTTGGGTCGTGAACATCCATTGGATCTGGGCTCCTTC
>NZ_BMHK01000019.1 GCF_014640675.1 Novosphingobium endophyticum
GTGAGCCGGGCGCCGCCCGAAGCATTCAGCTCCTGGTCGCCCCCGAAGCGCTGCCCGTCCTGCGATAAGCCAAACCGTCATAATCTCTGTGGCGCGGTACTAGGGCACATTGCTACATACATTAGCATCTCCTAGCGTTAGGCTCGTTGGTGGGGCAAGTGCGACCGAGGGGGTAAGTTGAACCAGCAGAACGCAGAACAAGCAGACGGCCTAGACCTGGATGCGGTTCTTTCGGCTCTTTGCCGGGACTATTCAAAATTAGGACCGAGGATACGGGAGCTACAGCACGAAGTGCTGTGCGAGTGCTCAGGCGTCAACCTTCGACTGCATTTCCCGGCATTCCGACAGGGCAAAACCACGGTTCACGAACTGGTGGAGCTGGCATGGCTTCACTTGACGCCTTTCGCGCTGACGCGAAAGGAAATCGATGCGGTGAGAGCGCTGCAGTCCACCCTGCCGTTCGACGACTTCCTGGTCAAAACCACTCAGCTCAATGACGCAGCCGCCAAACTTTTCATAAAGGCGCACAAGGCGACAAACCGGAATGGCGAGGCCGGCGAGCTACTGCTGTACCTGCTGACAGAATGGATTCTAGGCGCGCCCCAGGTCATTGCGAAGATGACCTTGAAAACGAATCCGCAGATGCCCGTTCACGGCGCGGACGGGGTCCATGTGCGCTACTGCCCTGAGACCGCGCGGCTCTTTCTCTACTGGGGAGAGTCGAAAATGTATGGCGACGTCGGCGCAGCCATCACGGCCGCCGCGAAATCGATCGCAAAATCCTTGAAGCCGGACGAGCTAGGTCACGAACTGCAGCTTGTTCAGCGAAATATCGATTTCACAGGGTTGGACGCCGACGGCAAGGAAGCCCTTCTGCGATATCTGGATCCGCATGAGGAAGAATATAACGAGCGCAAAGACGTCATCACCTGCCTGATCGGCTTCGATTTTGATGGCTTCCAGACGGCCAGCGCCGCTGGCGACCAAGGCGCCGAGGAAGCCTTCAGAACTCTGGCAAAGGAGCATCTTGAAGCAGTCGCTCCCAAGGTCGCCGCTGCGCTCAAGGCAGCTGGGCTGGATTCTCAGGATGTGGAACTTTTCTTCTTCCCGCTCCCAGCCGTGCAGGAATTTCGCGATCTCTTCCAGGCTCGGATTGGCTGGCTGCCATGATGCAGGAACTGGCTGACAAAGTTTGGGGGAATCCCGGATTCCACGACGCGGCGCACCGCATTGAGCTCGCATGGCTCACTAAAGAGATCGGCGGCGTCGATGACGGCCCCGCGGACATTACAGATGCCACGCGGTTGATGCGTTCAGCGGCCATCCTGGCTTGCTCGGAGACAGCAGATCATCGACGCGCCGCCTTCAGGGTGGCGACTTGTGCATACGATCTGTTTGGCACCGAACAGGTGCCCTTGGATCAGGCCCTGCGCGTCGTGCTCATGCGTCTGGGCAACTTCCCATCCATCGGCACGCGAGCAGACGTTGAGTCCGCACAGCCCAGCCTTCCCTTCGCGCTTGTCGCTGAAGAAATCGCGTCGGCCGATACGCATGAGGTGACGATAAACGGGCACACGGTGCTTCTGACAGACTTCCAGCAGAAGCTGTGGCTTAGCCTTATGCAGAGCCGCCGAATCGCGCTGGCCGCGCCCACATCGGCGGGGAAATCCTTTGTATTGCAGGGGTATCTATCGGCACTCTTCGACAACGACCGGGCAAAATCGGTTGTCTACATCGTCCCGACCCGTGCCTTGATCGCCCAGGTGGCGGAGGATCTGAAGGTTCAGTTCGAGGGAACGACACGCGATGTTCCCGACATTGTCACGGTGCCGGTCGACGCGGACACCACGCTTGCCGAGCGCGCCATCTATGTGATGACGCAAGAGAGGGTGCAACTCGCTCTCGGTGCCCATCCCGACTTCAGCGCCAGCGTCATCATCGTCGATGAAGCGCATTCGATCGCGGACGGATCGCGGGGTGTTCTGCTTCAATGGGTCGTCGACGATCTGCTCGTCCGCAATCCGACATCCCAGATCCTCTTCGCCAGTCCGGCAATCCGGAATCTGGATATCTTCGGCCGCCTGTTCGGTTTGGACGACATGATCGAGTTCTCGTCTGTAGAGCCGACCGTTGCCCAGAACTTCTTGGTCACCACCATCGAGTCAGCGACCAAGGGCAAACTTTCGATCAAGACCGCCGGGGACGGATCAAAGGCGCTACGGTCAGTCGCGACGCTGCGGCTGGATCGAACGGTCGCGAGCCGAATAGAGAAACTCGTCCATATCCCGGCGGAACTCGGGCGCGGACATTCGAACATCATCTATGCAAACGGCGCGGCGGAGGCCGAGAGCGTTGCGCTCCAACTGGCCGAGCTGATGTCTGATCGCGAGCCGACCGTCGCGCGCCTGGCTCTGTCGGACCTGGCTAAGGAAGCGGTCCACGCCAACTACGCGTTGGTTGAGTGCGTCAAGTACGGCGTCGCGTTTCACTATTCCAACATTCCCACCCAGCTTCGACGCGCAATTGAAGCGGCAGTATCGTCCGGTGAGGTCGACTTCCTCGTATGCACAAGCACGCTGCTGCAGGGCGTCAATCTGCCTGCGAAAAACATCTTCATGTTTGCTCCGGAGAAAGGTCGGACCAAGGCCCTGGAGTCGACCGACTTCTGGAACCTCGCCGGTCGCGCCGGCAGACTGAAACGAGAATTTCAAGGCAACATCTTCCTCATCGACTACGACAAATGGAAGAAGAAGCCGCTCGAAGGGCCAAAAGACTCGATCATCACTCCGGCGATCGAAACCAGCCTGAACGACCATCACGATCAGCTCATGACCGTCATCGCCGGCACGCCGAGCTCTGGCCGCAGCGATGAAACCGATCTCGAGACCACCTTCGTCCGCCTTTATACCGATTTCAAAGGCGGAGACCTCAGCCAGACATTTGAACGAGCAGGCATCGCTGCAGGCGATGCTCAGTCGGGCCTGCTAGAGGCCGCGCTCGCCGCCGCCAGTGAAAAACTCACCCTCCCAGCAACGGTCATCCGCCGGACTCCAAACATATCCGCACACAAACAACAGCGGCTCTACGACCGGATAAGCGCGAAAGTGGCTCAAGGCCCCGACGTCGCTCGGACCCTCATCCCCCTGCACCCCCGCGAGAGTGAAGCTTTCCAGTCCTACGCGGATGTCCTGGAGCTTTGCCACGAGATCATTCTCGGCATCGATACCTCTAAGAATCTGCATCGGTTTCACGCTCTGATCGCGCGACGCTGGATGCTCGGTCTGCCGCTTCCTCAGATCATCGACGAGCAAATTTCGCGAAATACGTCGAAGCCTGTTCGAACGACGATCAGAAACACCCTGGATTTGATCGAGGGCGACATCCGTTTCCAAGCCGTTCGGCTGTTTGGTTGCTATAGCGCCCTTCTTGTCTACGCCCTCGACAGCGCGGGGTTGGTGGACATGGTCTCGAGCATTCCCTCTTTGCCCCTTTACCTAGAGATCGGCGCATCCGACAAAACGATGATCAGCTTTATCTCGCTGGGCTTGTCGCGCGTCACCGCCATGAAGCTGAACGAAATGTCGGCGCGTAAGGACCTAGACAACGCCAGCGCGCTTCAATGGCTGCGTACGCGACCTTTGGAAACACTGGGGCTTTCCCCTCTCTTGCTCGCCGAAGTACGGGCGATTGCGACTACCTCTTCACCGAACTGAGCGGTCAGCTCTGACGAGGCGCTGTGATGCCGGCCAATCTCGGTCTCCAGCTGGGACGCCAGCCAAATCCTGTGGGGGTACATGCCGCTGCCGTATCTCCACGATCGCACGGGTGGTGAACCGCCAGCGGTTAACCCGCGGCGATGTCGGTCCCACGGACCTGCATCTCTACGCGCAAGCCAGCGGCTGCAGCCATGTTAACCAACGCGTCGAGTCCGAACAGATCGACTTTGCCGCGGGTGAGATCGGAAATCCGAGGTTGGGTCACGCCAAAGACTTTAGCGGCCTGAGTCTGGCTCAGATGTGCGCGAGAAATATGATCCTTGAGCGCCGACATTAGCTCCGAGCGTAGCTTTGCACTCTCGCTTATCGCAGAACTCGCTTCGACCGAGCCGGTACTCTCTGCGTCCCTCACCGGCTCTGCTGAGAATTCGCTATTCGCACCCATGTCCAGCGAGAATTGCTCGTGGGCGACACTGGCGATCTTCGCAGTAAGGCCGATCTTCTCTTCCGCCTTTGCGCGAGCATGATCCGACATAAAGTCGAGAAGACGCTCCAAGCCCCCATTGTCCGATACGGTTACAAAATCCTTGTTCTTGTTCACGAAGACCACGGACTTCTTCTTTTCTCGAAGAAGCTCGATGACATTGCTTAGCGTGCCTGTGCTTTTGCAATCCCAGACCATAAGGCCATAGTCGCTGTTACGCGCCATCTCCAGGTCTTTGGCGGTAAAATAGGCCCGCGTGCCAGCCTTCGCCTTCGAGACGACCCTGTGGACCGGCCATTCTGCGACATTGTTCCGGGGCGTATCGCCGGTGCAATACACAGTCACCTTTCCGGCTTGGTATCGCTGGAGGCATTCTTGAATTGAGGTGTCGGCGCCATCGGCATCTCCGACCACGACGTTGAAGTCTGAAGATACGATCTTGTTGATTCTATCCGCCACCTTCTCATGCAGGCGGCTTATTGAGATTGATCCGGCGATGAAGACAGTGGTCATGGCATTACTTCCATGTGATCGAAGCGGCGTAGATGTTGTTGATTTTCTTGTACGTGCGCAGCGTCTTGCAGACGGCGTCCATCGTGGCGCCCGTGTCGAAGAGGTCGTCAAGGACAAGCGCGTTCCAACACCCTTCGTTGGTGATAGACGGGTTGATGCTGAACCGTCCCTCCAACGCGGCGTCCTTCGCCTCGCGCCCGTGGAGATTCTTGAGCTGCGGGCTGCCTTCGGGCGCGGGCGCCTTGACGATGATGTCGTCGAACACCGGCGTTTTCGTCAGTTTACCGAGTTCGTTGGCGATCTCATTGACCGGCTGGCGTGCGCGAACCGTGGAGGCCGGCATTGGGATAATCAGGCCGATTTCGCCTAACAAAGGAAGCAACGATTGCTGCACTTGCGCTGCGAGCGCCTGCACCTGATTCCAATCGGCTCGATATTTAAGCTGGTATAGCGCCTCGCCGGGCGCTGAGCGCGTCGTGTCAAATCGAGGGTGGCCGTATTCGTCGTCGCCCAAGTAGACGCTCGACAGCGTATGCTTGTGGAGCGCGTAACCGAGATCCCAACTACCTTCGAGCTTTCGAACCTGAACCTGCATGATGAAGAGTGTTCCTTGCAGACCTCAAAACGCCAGGGAGGGGCCATCTCTTATATATAAAATCTTGTATGAGACGTAAGAGCCTCAGGGCGGGTCGTCAATGGCATCTGGACCTCACGGCGCTAACATTATCACGCGGAGGATTGACCATTTGCATAAGGTTGCATAATGTTGCCGTATGTCACAGAACGATGCCCCTGATTTCCTGACGCTTGCCGAGGCCGCCGAGTATGTTGGCGTCTCGAAGGATACGCTTCGACGGTGGGATGCCTCGGGCAAGCTCAAGCCTGTGCGCCGTCCAGGGAGCGGCTATCGCTTCTATCGCCGGCCTGACCTTGAGCCCTTCCGCCTTGAGTACCGGCGCGCCGAACAGGCTGCAGCCGATCCGGACCATATGTTTCAGACCCTGACCGCAGATATTGAGGCGAACCCTAAGATACGCGAGCCGCAACAGGGCGCCCACCGGGCAGTGCGGACCCACTTCGAAGCCTCGAACGAGCCGGTGATCCTGCAGATACCCGTCGGATGCGGAAAGACTGGCGTAATTGCGACGTTGCCCTTCGGCGTCGCCAAGGGGCGCGCGCTCGTCATCACACCGAACCTGACGATCCGGTCGGGTGTCGCGGAATCGCTCGACATCAGCAACCCGAAGAATTTCTGGCGGCGGACAGGGGCGCTCCACGATTTTTCCGCGGGGCCATTTCGCGCTGTTTTGGATGGGGTCGATGCCAATCTCCACGACTGCAACGCAAGCCAGTTCGTCGTGACCAACATTCACCAGTTGGCCAGCTCGGCCGATCGTTGGCTCCCGCAATTTCCGCCAAACTATTTCGACATGATTATGATCGACGAGGGCCACCACAACGTTGCGCCGAGCTGGGCGAAGGTCTTCGATCGCTTTCCGAACGCAAAGGTCGTCAGCCTGACGGCGACGCCGTTCCGGGGTGACGGAACGCGGCCAGTCGGCAAGGTGATCTATCGCTACCCGTTCACCCGGGCGATGGTGAAGGGGTACATCAAGCAGATCCACTCTCGGAACGTCGCGCCGTCAGAGCTGTCTTTCACCTACCGTGACGACACGAAGCGGCACACACTGGAAGAGGTGTTGGCCTTACGGGAACATGCCTGGTTCCGGCGGGGTGTCGCGTTGGCGCCCGAGTGCAATCGTCACATCGTCGACGCCAGCATCAAATACCTCCAGGAGCTGCGAGAGCGCAGCGGTTTCCATCACCAGATAATCGCCGTTGCCTGTTCCGTCGACCATGCCCGCCAAGTGCGAGGGCTGTACGATGAGCGGGGCCTAAAGGCGGCCGAAATCTATGGTGAGATGGATCGCGACAAGCAGGACGCCGTCCTTGCCGATCTGCGCAGCGGCAAGCTCGATTGCATCGTGCAGGTGCAGATGCTCGGCGAGGGCTTCGATCATCCGCCTCTGAGCGTCGCGGCCATCTTCCGGCCGTTCGCGAGCTTGTCGCCTTACATCCAATTCGTCGGGCGGGTGATGCGCGTCGTCCACGAGGCGAAGCCGGACCACCCGGACAACCACGCCTTCGTGGTCTCACATGTGGGCTTGAACACCGACGCTCATTGGGACGATTTTCGGGAGCTCGACTTCGACGACCAGGCGATGGTCAAGAAGTGGCTGGAGGCCGTTGACGAGAATGGCGATGGTGACGGCTCAGGAGAGCCCCGTCGCTTTGATATCGGGATGCTGGTCGATAACGAGATCGTCGGCTCATTCATCAATCGGTCGTTCCTTGACCCCGAAGACGATCGCGTCCTCGAAGAAATGCTGGACCATGAGATCGGCGCAGGCCTCCGCCTGCGCGACGTCATCGCGAAGGACAAGCTCCGGGAGACGCTGCGCCGAAAGCAGGCGGAGCTCTCCCAGGTCAGCAGCTCCGGCGACCTTCCGATACAGCCGCAGGCGCGGCGGGTTGGTGCACGCAAGCGGCTCTCCGAACGCACAGGCTCCGTCGTCGCCCGCATTCTCAAGGACCTGAAGCTCTCGCCCGCCGGTCGCGAGGTCGGCCAGCGAGATAAGACCGTCGCGGGGCGTGACAACCGGGCCGCCGTTACATCGCTGCTGAACAAGGCGATCAACGATCATCTCGGGATCAAGTCTGGGAGCCGGAAGGCACCCGACGCCGGCGACAATGAGGACGCATTGGCTGCGCTCGATATGCTGGGAGACAATGTGCGCGACGCCCTAACAGGATGCGGAAAAAGGCGCTTCACTTGAGCCTTCCGAAGTGATTCAAGACCCCTTCGACGATGTTGGAGGGTACGGGATGCGCGGCGGAGACCACCGGAGCGAGGGGCTGTTTTCCTACGTGAGCTGCGAGGCGCGGGTTCCGGCAGACCATCCGCTTCGGGCAATCCGTGCGATTGTCGATGAAGCGCTTGAGGTGCTGTCTGCGGATTTCGACGGGATGTATTCGCGCATTGGCCGGCCGTCGATCCCGCCCGAGAAACTCCTGCGCGCCTTGCTTCTGCAGGCCTTCTATACGATCCGTTCGGAACGCCAGCTGATGGAGCAGATGGACTACAACCTGCTCTTCCGCTGGTTCGTCGGCCTGGCGATGGATGCGCCGATCTGGGATGTGACGGTCTTCACCAAGAACCGCGAGAGACTGCTGGCCGGTGACATCGCCGCCAAGTTCCTGTCCGCGGTCGTGGCGCAGTCTCGCGTGCAGGCGCTGCTGTCGGACGATCATTTCTCAGTGGATGGCACTTTGATCGAAGCCTGGGCCAGCATGAAGAGTTTCAAGCCCAAGGAGAACGGCGCGCCCGAGGGTGACGACGGCGACAACGGTTCGGACACCGGGCGAAGTGGGCAGGCCAAGGCCAAGGGGCGCAATGCCGGGCGCGATTTCCGCGGCGAGAAGCGGACCAATGCCACCCACGCCTCGCGCACGGATCCCGATGCCCGACTGTTCAAGAAGGCACACGGCCAGGCAGCGAAACTCTGCCATATGGGCCATGTCCTCATGGAGAACCGCCATGGGCTCGTCGTCGATGCAACGCTCACCCATGCCACGGGCACGGCCGAACGGGAGGCAGCGCTGACCATGCTCGCTCGGATGAGGGGGCGCCATCGCATCACGCTGGCGGCGGACAAGAATTACGATACGGCCGGCTTCGTTGCCGCACTGCGCGAGATGGACGTCACCCCGCACGTGGCCCAGAACAACACCAATCGGCGCTCCGCCATCGATGGACGCACCACCCGGCATCCCGGTTACGCTGTTTCTCTGCGAATCCGGAAGAGGATCGAGGAGGTTTTTGGGTGGGCCAAGACCAGCGGCAACCTGCGCAAGACCCGTCATCGAGGGCAAGACCGCGTCGGTTGGACCTTCATGCTGACCGCCGCAGCCTACAATCTGGTCAGACTACCCAAGCTGCTCGCGACAGCATAGCCGTGCCTGGAATCCTCCCAAGGAAGCCTCCGGCGTGGCTCAAAGCCCTTCCAAGGCCAGCATTCCATGCCGGCGGGAGCACAACTGTCAGTGAAATCCTGCCATCAACCTGCCTGAAGGGGGATTTTTCCGCATCCTGCTAAAAGGGAAGAACGATGGCTAAAGTTAGGGACATTCTGATCGACGTGAGGATCGAGCAGGCGCAGCGCCAGCGCAAATGTCGAAGGAACAGCTCCCACGTCATCCCGAAGGGAGAGTGGTGTCTCGTTGTTCGAACCAACGCGACCAACGATGACTACAGCTACAGCCGAGACGCTGCGAAGCCCATGCTTGATGCGGCTTGGGCGAAGCTGAGGGCCATCTACGAAGGACTCGGACTGTCACCGCCTGAGAGCTAAAGGACGATGGAATGAGCGACGGATACAACTTTCAGCAGCTCAAGGCCGCGATTTTAGCGCTGAGCCGGGCCACCGATTGGGAAGTGGCTAAAAAGGAGTGGCGCCTCGTCGAGATTTCCGAAGCCGACGAGCCCGAGACCTGTCTGTGTGGCCATTTCCCGATCATCGAGTTGTGCTCCATCTCCAATGCTACGACCGGGAAATCGGTGGACGTCGGCAACGTCTGCGTGAAGCGGTTCCTCGGTTTCCGCTCCGATTTGATTTTTCAATCGCTAAAGCGGGTTCGAGCCGACCTGGACAGGGCGATTGGTCCGGATGCAACCGCGTTCTTCCACGAACGCCAAGTGATCACCGATTGGGAATACCAGTTCCAGCAGAGCACATTGCGGAAGCGCAATCTGTCTGAGCGGCAGTTGGCGACCAGGCGCTCCATAAATCGGAAGGTAATCGCGGCAGTAAGACGTCGCGGTCTTTCATAACGGACTTCGCGAGCACAAAGATGCTCTACACTAAGGAATTTGGCGCGCTTTAAATTGCGCGAGCACAGGCGTCATAAAGGGCGAAATTTACGCGAACGCTGGCCTCCGAACGCCCGCCTTGTCGATCTACTTATACAAAAAAGGAGCCGTTGCGGTCAGCCCAACGGCTTGAACATAGGAGAGAGGCCTTACGAGGCTGCGCGAATGCCCGGTTTCGGCGTAACCAGACGCTCCCAGTGGTCGCGGCGGACGGCAGCAACGTCCCCAAACTGGGTCCCTCGCCCAAACTCGCCCCTTGATGAACCAACGGCCGTTTTTAAGGAAAACGTCTGAGCGATCGAACGGCCGCTCTGTCGGCGGCAGCAGGCATGAACAATCATCAACGATTTGAGGCACGTGCCGCTCTCCCTCCACTTGCGCCTTCGGACGACAACCTTCATGAAAAGCGCATTAGATCAGGGGGAAGTCTATGCGGACGCTTTTGGTGGGTTTCATAGCGCTGGCCACGCCAGCCCCTCTGTTGGCGCAAGATGTTCTGCCCGGCGCAAGTGCGCAGGGGGATGTCTCGGTTACCATCTATAACAACGACGTGGCGCTGGTGCAGGATGTCAGGTCGCTGAATCTTGCGGAAGGACGTGTCCGCCAGAGCTTCCCGGACGTCAGCGCGCAGATCCAGCCTGAAACCGTCTCGCTTACCGTGCCCGACGCCTCAGTCGTGGAACAGAACTTCGATTATGATCTGCTCTCGCCCTCGAGCCTGATGGAAAAGGCCGTGGGCGAAACCATCATGCTCGTGCGTACCAATCCCGCCACCGGCGCGGAAACCCGCGAGCGGGCGCGCGTGCTGGCGGTGAATGGCGGGGTCGTTCTGGAAATTGATGGTCATGTCGAGGTTCTGCGTGACGACGGTCTGCCGGTTCGGGCTGTGTTCGACCGGGTGCCGGAATCGCTGCGCGCTCGGCCCACGCTTTCGGTCACGCTCGCGAGCGCCCGGTCGGGTCCGCGGCCGGCGACGCTGTCCTATCTCAGCAGCGGGCTGGGTTGGAGCGCCGACTACGTAGCGCTGTTCGATGACAAGAGCGGGAAGATCGACGTGCAGGGATGGGTGACGTTGCGCAACACCAGCGGCACCACTTTTGCTAACGCCCGGACTCTTCTGGTGGCCGGCGACGTCGGCAGCACCGGCGACGGCAATCAGTACATGCCCCAGCCACGCCGCATCACGCGTATACAGCCGGGGACGGAGGGCTCCGATCGGGAACAACTGGGCGACTTCTATCTTTATCCGCTCGCCCAGCGGACAACGATCGCCGACAAGCAGACGAAGCAGGTGAGCTTTCTCGATGCGAAGGGGGTCACGGCAAGCTCAGGCTATCGCTTCGAGAATGCGTGGCGCGGCACCGCGAACGAAGCACGCAGCGCGCAGAGCGTGCTGCGTTTTGCCAATTCGGGTGCGGGCGGCCTGGGCGACGCGCTGCCGGCCGGAATCGTGCGTGTCTACATCCGCGACGCGCGCGGCCAACCCCAGTTCACGGGTGAGAACCGGATCGAGCATACGCCGCAGGGCTCCTCCATCGCACTGCCCACCGGCGATGCCTTCGACGTCAAAGTTCAGCCCACAGCTGTCTCCCGAACGCGCTTGGGTGACAGCCGCTGGCGTACCCAGATGCGTTACCGTCTCACCAATGCGCGGTCACGGGCGGCGACGGTCGAGCTGGTCCAGAGCGGGCTGGCCTGGGCCGACACCCGGGTGGTTGAGGAAAGCCGCGCGAGCGAACGGCGCGATGCTGGCTCGGCAGTCTGGCAGGTGCCGGTGCCGGCAAACGGGGAAGCGGTGATCACTGCGACATTCGACACCCGCTACTAATGGCGCGCTGGCGGTCTCTGGCGGCCATGCTGTCGCTGCTGATTTCCGCTCCCCTTGCAGCGGCCGAACAACGGCCGGTTGTTTCCAAGGGCCCCGACCGGGTTTCCCTGACCGTCTATCGCGCGCCCAACGGCCGCGGCGCGATCAACCTGCGCCATCTTGGCGGCTTCGCGATGGTGACGGAGACGCGCAAGGTTCGCTTGCGGCGCGGCCGCGTCGAGTTGCACTTCGAAGGCGTGGCCGAAGGCATTATCCCGGTAAGCGCCGTGATCGAAGGGTTGCCGGGAGGTACGATCGAGAAGAACCGCGATGCCCGCCTGCTGTCGCCCGCTTCGCTCATCGACGGCACGCTGGGTAGGCAGGTGACGGTAACCCGCACCGACCGCGCGACAGGGCGCAAGGTCAGCGAGGAGGCTACGATCGTTGCGGGGCCGCAGCCCGGGGTCGTTCTGCGCACGGCGACGGGAGTGGAGGCGCTACGCTGTTCGGGCCTTCCTGAGATGCTCCAGTTCGGCGGCGTTCCGCCCGGCCTCTCGAGTAAGCCGGTGCTGAGCGTGATTACCGACAGCCCGAGCGCGCGGACGGTGACGGTACGGCTTAGCTATCTCGCCTCGGACTTCGACTGGCGTGCAAGCTACGTGGCCACGCAGGCGCGGGACGGTCGCACGCTCGACCTTTTCGCTTGGTTGACGCTGGCAAACGGTAATACCCAATCGTTCGCGAATGCGGAGGTCAATGCTGTCGCCGGGAGGCTCAACCGCGTGATCGGCCCCGCGGTGCAAGCGGCTGCCTCGGCGCTGCGCCTTGTCTGCTATCCACTCGGCACGACCACGTCCGATCTGCCCACCAGGGTGCGGCCCGAAATAGTGGTGACCGCATCGCGGGGCTTCATGCCGCCGCCGCCTCCAATGAACATCGTCTCGGCTGCTCCCCCCATGCCGATGGTTCCGGCACCGCCCGAGGATCTGGGCGACCTGAAACTTTACCGGGTGCCCGAGGCCGTCACCGTCAGCGCACTAGGGCAGAAGCAAGTGGCGCTGCTCGCACGTGCCGACGTGCCATTCGAGCGTCGCTACCGTCGTGCGGTATATGCAGGACAACAGCTTGATGCCGCCCCCACTGCGGTTGTCCTCGTGCTGCACAACAAGAGCGAGGATGGCCTGGGACTACCGCTCCCGGCCGGCAGTACCGCGCTCTACGCAGCGCGACGTGACGGCGGACGGCAACTTCTCGGCCGGGGCTCACTTCAGGACCGCGCAGAAGGTGAAACCTTCCGGATTGCGGCGGGCACCAGCACTCAGGTGAGCGTCACCCAAAAGACGACCGGCCCGCGGCAGGCACTCCTCAGCGTGACTAACGCCAATCGATTCCCCGTTCAGGTCGAGGTGCCCATTGGCAGCGCGGGCCAGAAAATCGAAGCAAAAGGCGACGTACTTGCTGCCGTGGACGGTGTGATCACTTGGACGCAGACGCTGGCACCCGGCGGAAATGCCGAGCTGCGCTACAGCTTTTGAGATCGGCTCCGGAAGCAACAAGCCGATTGCCCAACTACAAACCGATGCCGGCGATAACGGTGCAAATTCGATAGTGAACAACCGGCAGCTTTTGACGGCGCCTCACGAGCCTGTGAACGACCGGATTGTTGGCGGTTTCGCTTGCTCGGGGGAATGGCAGCAGCCGACCAAAGCCGGTCGTGCCCTCTGCACCGGTCACCGTCCGGTCTTGCCGAAAGCGGTCAATCATCCTAGCGAACCAAAACGGTCAATTGCCTGTGACCGGAATTCCAACACGCTTTGATCTATTCCCGCAAGCCTCGATCACACATTTGCGTAGCCAGCGGTGCGCCGGATCGCCGTCCAGCCGCGGGTGCCAGAGTAGCGAGATGGTGAACTCGGGTACGGGTAGCGGGATCGGAAAGGTGAACATGCCTTCGCGTAGGGCAGAGGTGTGCAACTCGGGCACCGTTGCGATCAGATCCGATCCGCGCGCCAGAGCCAGCGCGGCAGAAAAGCCGTCCACTGTGGTCATCACGTGGCGGGTCAGCCCAAGCGCTTCCATCAATTCGTTGATCCCAAGCAGATTGAGTCCGGGTCGCCAAGCGACCACGTGGTTCCAGGCGGCATAGTCTGCAGGCCCGACTTCGCCGCGCGCCAGCGGGTCGTCGCCGCGCACCGCACCAATGTAGCGATCGACGAACAAAGCCTGCGCCCGTACCTCCGGACCGGTGGTCCCTCCGATCACACCGGTCTCGAGATCCAGTGAACCGTCGCGAAGGCCTTCGCTGTCCTTATCGAGTTTGCGTACAAAGCGAAGCTGGACCCTCGGAGCTTCCTGCTGGACTCGCGCTATAAGCATCGGCCCAAACGTCTCGGCGATGCCGTCGCTGGTTCGCAGGACGAATGTTCGCTGGAGCGTCGCAAGCTCGAGCCGGTCGGCGGGACGCAGGAGTACATGCGCTTCCTCGACCAGATCATGCACCTTCTCCCGCATTTCGATTGCGCGCGATGTCGGCACAAGGCCGCGGCCGGCGCGAACCAGTAGCTGATCGCCGGTAACCGCACGAAGTCGTGCCAGTGCCCGGCTCATCGCGGAAGGGCTTAGCTGCAGCCGTTTGCCGGCGCGCACGACACTGCCTTCGGTCAGCAGAACGTCGAGTGTGTGGAGCAGATTCAGATCGAGGGTTGCCATGCCGTGTTCTCCAGCGCGTCTGTCATCTATATAGAGCGTCAAGCGCAATGATAATGTGCAATCGGTGCGTCTTTCGCCCTATCTGCCAAGGGCAGTAGAAATCCGCGTCATCACGAGACGAGGATTTTGCAACATGATGGGAACGGCGCTGGACATGTTCGTCGCGGCAGTGCGTGGCGATTGGGGACCGATCACCAGCGAATTGGTGGCGAAATGCCGCGCGCATCTCGATGCGCTCACGGCCACGGAACCGACCGCGGAATGGCTCGCCAGCCTGCTCGCCGAGCGCCCGGCCACCCGTGAACTGCATCGCGAACCAGACAGTTTCATGCTGCTGGCGCACGCCGAGCACATGGGTCTGTATCGGCCGCCGCACGATCATGGCAGGGCGTGGGTGGTCTATGCCGTGCAATCTGGCGCGCTGGAGATTGGCAGCTATGTTCGGGTGCCCAATGCGGGTGGTGACCGGCTGGTGCGGCGCGATACCGCCATCCTGCGGCCGGGCGAGGCACGCGCCTACCTACCGGGCGATATCCACGATACGCGTTGCCTGACAGAGGATGCTCTGGTTTTCCGCTTCACCGAACGCGATCTGCGACATGAAGATCAGATCGAGCGTAAGATCACCCGCTTTGTCGAGTGTGATGGCGCCTGGGTCGCGCCGCAGTCATGAACATACAGACTCGGCAGTGCGCGAGTATCGCGGCGGTAATGGCGGCGATGGCGCTGGTCGTACTCGACGCGGGGCTGGTCAATGTCGCACTGCCGGTGATGGCCGCATCGCTGCGCGTTACGCCCGCACAGGCAATCCTGACTGTCAGCGCCTATCAGACTGCGCTCGTCATAGGATTGCTGCCGAGTGCCCATGTCGCGGAGAAATTCGGGTACAAAAGGATGTTCTTGGCCGGTGTTAACCTGTTCAGCGCGGCTTCGATCCTGTGCGGCTTCGCACCTACGCTTGGCGTTCTGGTGGCCGCACGAATGCTGCAAGGGCTGGGCGGAGCGGCAATCATGGCTCTGGGGATAGCGCTGTTGCGCGTCGCACTTGGCAACGAACAGATCGGGCGAGCCATCGGCTGGAACGCGCTGAACGTCGCCATGTGTTCGGCCGCGGGGCCGATCGTTGGGGCCCTGATCCTGTCGATCGCACCTTGGCCCTGGTTATTCTTCACCAAGCTGCCGTTGATCGTCGTCGCGTTGACCACGTCTGTCGCGCTCCCCGAGGTTGCATCGAGCCGAAGCCGGATAGACCATGCCGGGATCACATTGCATGCCTCGATCGCAGGGCTGTTTCTCGCAGCAGCGGGGATAGCGCAAAGCGGATGGGCGGCGTTGGCCGCCAGCCTGGCAGTTGGTCTTGCTGTGTTGTTGATCCGGCGCGAGCGTGCGCGGGAAGCGCCGATCTGGCCGATTGACCTACTGGGCCAGCGCGCGTTTCGGGTCTCTGTGATGGCGTCGGTCTGCTGTTTCATCGCGCAATCGGCGGGCATGCTCGCATTTCCGCTCTATCTGCAGCTGGCGCTCGGCTATGGCCCGTTCGGTGCGAGTATCGTCATGATTTGCTGGCCATTGACCGTAGCCACGACCAGTTCGGTTGCCAACTGCCTTGCGGAGCAGCTTGGTTCGGCAAGGCTGTGCATTGCCGGCGGTTCGCTGCTCGGGCTGGGGCTGCTATTCTCGGCGCTATGGCCGGTCGGACAAAGTATCATTCCGCTCGCTATCGGCGCCGCGCTGAGCGGGCTGGGGTTTGGCCTGTTTCAAGTCCCCAACAATCGCACGATGTTCCTGAGCGCTCCGCCTGACCGGAGTGCAGCGGCGGGAGGAATGCAGGGCACTGCGCGCCTAATTGGGCAAACCACTGGCGCTCTTGCGATCGGACTGTTGCTGACCGGCGCCAGCGCCGCGGCCGCGCCGCGGCTGGGTCTCGCCCTGGGCGCCATCTTTGGCGTCATAGCTGCGCTGGTCAGTGCGATGGGGATCGCAGAGCACCATGAGCGGCCAGCCCAACCGCGAGGTTGATCTCGGTTTTCGGGGGATCAGACTGATTGCCGTAGTGAAGGACATTCGGTCGCAAGCCGTCGGTGAGACGTTTATCGACCGTCAAAAACCTGCAGCCCGCAACCGACCCAAGACCTGTCGTTCCACCGGTCGCCGGGGAATGGCAGGAAAGTCCCATTCCGGCCTATGGTACTGCCCGCATTTCGCGCCGCGCGGGGTCAGGCAACCGTGCCGAAAGAGTCAGTTTGCTCGCCTCCGCCAGCGTAGCGCGCAATCTGAGGCGAGGAGCATGTCGGCTGCCGAGCATCGAGGCGGTGCCGCTCAGACAGCGACAACCGCCGCCCGAATGATTCAGGCCACGAGCTGTGTCGCACTGGCCTTAAGACGCTCGACAGCGCCTTTCACAGTCACTTCCCCAGGTTCGAAAAGGAAGGGCATGGCGTCCAGCAGACGCGGCGTCTCGAAAATGCGGTTTTCCGCAAGGAATGCGAGGGCCAGTTCCCGCGCACGGCCGTAAGACCAAGTGCCGGTGCCGGCGATCTCCCGGAAGAAAAACTCTTCGCGGATACCGCCGATCCATTCCCACGGATCTGCTGGAACGACTTTGCCGGCGCCAATATGCCAGAGTGGCCGGTAATCGCGGGAAAAAGCGACCATCTCTCCCTTGGCACGCTTCCAATAGCCATAGGGGAGCCAAAGGACACTGGGCGCGAAATCTTCGGTCGCACCGCGCGGATAGATCACCTCCGACGAGGCGCAAGAACCGAAACCTGAATCGTAAAGCAGTTGGTCGTAGCCCTCCCTGCCCGGTTTAAGGTAGCCGACTTCCTTGCCGCGCAGCGCCTGAACCATGACAAGCGTACCGACCTTGCCTCTCGCCGCAGGCCCGAACAGACGCTCACGCCACAGCGAGGCGCGGAGTTGGAGGTTCTCTTCCAGGGTAAAAGTGAACAGCCTCGCCCTGGACAGGGCATATTGTGCCTCACCCAGCGAGACATCGAGAGCGTCGACCACCGACAGCACGAGCGCTTTGGCGCGATCAGGCGTGACAGGATCGTGGCTCGATGGTCCACCGCTGGATCTGTGAAGCTCGTGCCAATCCCGATAGCCTGCGGCCTTAGCTATGGCCTCTTGCGCCGCCGACAAGCGCACATGGCCTGTACGGCGTGCAAGCAATTTCGCGGCACTGAGCGGCCGACTGCCATTGTTGAAATTTATACGCATTGAACCGATTCCAGCGGTGCATATCGAGACGTGTCCACTAGGCCCGCGCGCACCTGGAAAAGGTCTTCAAACGCGTTGGTCGTCTCCTGCCCGTGGGCTACGCCAATGTGGACGGCATGGCCGGATCAGCCATGACCTTATTGCCGTGGACTCCGGCAAATGGCAACCGCCGCCGTCAAATTTCAATCGTGCCGACATACTGTCCGGCCTCATCGCCGATGGCGTACGACCGATCAGCGACACTGGTTTTGCTGATCGCTTTGCGGCAAACTGCCTCGATGCGCGATGCCTTGATGGAACAAGCCGAAAAACTGGTCGATGCGGCCTGGGACGCAATTGAAGAGGACGACACGGCATTGGCGAGCGCGAGCGCACACGAGGCGCTGTCGCTGAACCCGGCAGCGCTCGACGCTTGGGTGGTCCTTGCGCACCTGACGGAAACGCCCTCGGTGCGGATCGCGCTGCTGCGCGAAGCCGTCGCCCAGGGTAAGCGATCGCTCGCGGCGCAGCTGAAGGCCTATCGACAAACCAGTTTCTGGCTCACGATGGGCACGCGGCCTTATATGCGCGCCGTCCATTCCCTTGCCGTCGAACTTTGGGACCGCGACATCGGCGGTGATCGTGCTCAGGCGGTCGAAAATGTTCGGCACCTGCTCAGGATCAACCCCAACGACAATCAGGGCGTGCGTTTCCTGGCCTATACCTGGCTTCCGCTGACAGGAGCGTGGAACGAACTGACACGGCTGCTGCGCCGCTATCGCGACGAAATCCGTACCGAAACCCGCTACAGCCTGGCGCTCGACGCTTTCCGCCGAAAGGACGCAGCGGCCGACACCGCTCTGGCGGCCGCGTTGGAAACCAACCCGCACGTTCCGGCCTTCCTGCTTGCCCGGCGCGCACCGTTCCCGCTCAAGCCCGAGACGGTGACGTACCGGTCCGAAGCCGAGGCGCAGACCTACGCCGCTGTTGCATTTCCGGTCTGGCGCCTCGTGCCCGGGGCGACCAAGTGGCTGAACGACGTCCTGCGAGGCAAGCCACTTTCCAAGAGCTGATCGCCAGTCCTGGCGCATGGCGTGTCCCCTCAAGGGCTGGTGTCAGAGACCCGAATATCCCGTGTTGCGGCCGGGACGATTTCGTCTCCATCCGCCAAAGCAAGGATGACGCGTCGCCGCAATAATGGTAGGTCCAGTTTCGCTGCAGGCCAGTTCCTGACAGAAGAACAACTATCCAGATCGGGGCACCACGGCACTCATCACGACGCCGTATAACGGCCTTGCCAGGGGGCGTGATGACCGAGCCTATTGATGACATTCTTGCGTGGTCGGCGAAGCTGTCGCCATGGCGGCAGGA
The DNA here is from genome assembly GCF_014640675.1 of Novosphingobium endophyticum. Lineage (GTDB taxonomy): Bacteria > Pseudomonadota > Alphaproteobacteria > Sphingomonadales > Sphingomonadaceae > Novosphingobium > Novosphingobium endophyticum. Next base: position 18,732 of record NZ_BMHK01000019.1, read on the forward strand.
CTGTCTGCGGCGCCTCGCCCTTGCAGACGAACTCGTCGAGCAGGACCTCACAGACCTTCTGATCATGGTGAAGGCGGCTGCCGGCCTGCCCGGCGACATAGCGCCCATGACGCCCGTGCCGTTCGAGAAGGCGCACTTTGGCGGCGGCGCGAAACATTCCGTCGTGATCAAGGGGATTGCCAACGTCGAGAACATCAATCGCCTGATCCCCAAGGCAGGCTTGAGCTTCTGCCCGAACAACCTGACCGTCATCTACGGCCGGAATGGAAGCGGCAAAAGCGGGTTCGTGCGGATATTGCGTACGGCGTGCCGGACCCGGATCGAAAATGCCGCGAAATTGCGGGTCCTGGCCGACGTCTATGGGGGTGGATCGGGTCCCCAATCCGCCGACATCGTCGTCGATGTAAACGGCGTGGAGACGACCGTCACCTGGACGCCTGGCATGACCGCGGATCCAGCGTTGATGCATATATCGGTCTTCGATAGCGCATCTGCGCAGCTCTATGTCGATGGCGGCAACCAGATCCGCTTCCTCCCCTTCGGCCTGGCGCTTCCCCACCGGCTCAACGGTGTCGCGCTCACCTTGAAGGAGAGGCTGGAAGCCGAACGGGCCAAGGTGGTGGGCGACAAGGTCGCTCTCACCAACCTCGTCTTCAATCCCGTTCGCGAAACTGCCGCCCAGAAGTTCGCACGCGCCATCACGAAGGCCACGACGGTCGAGGCGATCGAGGCAGGGGCCGACTTTTCCGCCGAGGATGATGCCCGCCTGGCCGAGGTGAGCCGAGTTCTGGCAGCCGGAGCCGCAGCGGTTGCGGATATCTCCGCGCTTGCAGCCTGGTCGTCGGCCCTCACGAAGGAGGTGGAAACGGCTTTATCGAGCCTCGATAACGACAAGCTGCAGACAATGTCAGCGTTGAAGTCCACGGCGCTGTCCGCCCGAGAAGCAGCGAACCTATCCGCCGCGACCCTTTTTACGGACGATCCTTTGCCAGGTGTCGGAAGCGCTACATGGCGAGTAATGTGGAAGGCTGCCCGAGATTTCTCCGTAACCGAGGCATATAAGGGATCGGAGTTTCCCGTGATCGCGCTCGATGACGCAGCAGCATCCTGTGTGCTGTGCCAGCAGCCGCTGGGATCCGCCGCCGCGGATCGCATGGCACGCTTCCAGGACTATATGGACGATGCGCTCGGCACTGCAGCGACTGCCGCCGAGAAAGCGGTGGCCGAAGCACAGACCGGCCTGCCGGAGTTCAAGCTCTTCCAGACCGCCGACCTTGCCGACCGGATCGAGCAGGTACGGCAGCGTAACGCCTCTCTCGCCGACGACCTGCTTGCGTTCGCTGCGGCCCTCACCGCTCGGCGCTCTGCCGCGGTCGCCAGGCTGGCCGGCGAGGAGGTTGCGCAACCGCCGGCGTTTGCCTCGCCCGTCCTGGCCCTTACCGCGCTGACGGAAAACCTCACCACCGAGAGGGATACCCTGACGAAAGCCGCGGACAGCGATGAACGTACCAAGCTCGTGCAGGAAAAGGCCGAGCTGGAGGATCTCAAGATCCTGTCGACGCATCGCACAAAGCTGCTCACGCGGCGATCCCTCCTCATATTGGATGCCGCCTACGCGGCCGCACTAACGGAGGTGCAGACAACCGGCACCACCAAGCGCGCGAACGAACTCGTCGACGCCCATCTCACGACAGCGGTGGTCGACCGCTTCGCCGCAGAGCGCGAGAACTTCGAAATCAGCCATCTGAAGATCGGCCTGACCCGCAAGAGCGGTCAGACCAAGGCTGCCTTCGACGTCGATCCGCAAACCAAGCTGACGAAAGTAACGTCGGAAATCCTGAGCGAGGGCGAGCAGCGGGCGCTGGCATTGGCCGGGTTCCTGACCGAGGTCGCGCTGACCGAAGGCTCGGCCGCCATCGTTGTTGACGACCCTGTGTCTTCGCTCGATCGCGAACGCTGCCTGCTTGTAGCCCAGCGCCTCGCCGAAGAGAGCAAGCACCGCCAGGTCATCGTGTTCACCCACGATATCATCTTCTTCAACGAGCTATGCCGCGAAGCCGACGGGGTGGGCATCGATCCGGTCACCGTCGCGCTCTTCAGCGACAAGAAGGTTGCCGGCCAGATCGACGCGGGCGGCGTCAGCTGGAAAGGCGCCAAGGTGAACAAGCGCATCGGAAGGATCAAGGACGCCTTTGCGCCGCTTCCCAAGCTGCATCAGTCCAGTCCTGCCGCCTATGAGATGTCGGTCAAGAACCTCTATGGGAGGCTGCGCGACACCTATGAACGGATCGTCGAGGAAATCATCTTCTGCGAGATCGTTCAACGCGGTGTGGACGTCGTCCAGACGCAAAAGCTGCGGATGGTTCATCTGTCGCACCCTCTGGCCATTCGCTTTCACGAAGGAATGACTAAGGCCAATACGCACAGCCATGACAATCCGGCTTCCGATACCGTGGCCGTGCCAGCACCTTCAGATTTTCTAGCGGACATCGCTTTCGTCGAGGACCTGATCAAGGATTTGAAGGCGGAGAGCCAGGCCGCGGAGGCCGCACGGCCGCAGATGAAGGTGAAGGGCTGAAGGCGATGGCGAAAGGAGTTTCACTCTCCAACGGCCGCAATTGGTCCTCGCAGAAGGGAGCGACCGCACACTTCCGGGAAATCCGCGATCGGTATGAAGACCATGTCCCGATCGACAGCGGGCAGGATCATGAAGATCTTCTCGCGCTCCTCGAGCGCTATGATGCCGCACATGACGATGAGGATTCCAAGATCGGCGTCGGCGTCGATTTCCTCGAGGTTCGGACCAATTATGGATCCGGCGGGCCGACCCGAGGCTTCTGGGTTCACCGGATCGACGGCACGACAACCGACTTTAGCTTTCCCTGGGCCATCCGCGGCGTACCCAAGCCTCAGTCCCAGGAATTTGCCGACGCCTGCAGGGCAGCTGTCGATCAGGAATTGAAGGCCGCGAAACGCCGGTTCTTCGACACCCACGCCGATGCCGAGGGCTTCGTCCCGTGCGAGCTAACGAATGCGCCGATGTCATTTGACACCTCGCACGTGGATCATGCCCATCCGTCGTTTGGCGCACTCGTCATCACCTTCCGGGCTGCCCGCGGATGGCATCAGGACATTCCGCCCGGGACTTTGACAAAGCCATCGGACAACCAGCTCACTACCACATTCATCGATCCCGCCGTGGCCGAAACGTTCAGAGCCTTTCACCGCGGCGCTGCGACGCTTCGCGTCATTGCCCCGGGCGCGAATCTGGCGCGCGCCGCGGGGCAAAGGCGGCCAAAGATCGCCCGGCCTGTTATCCTCGGCGGTTAATCCAGAATTGCGCGTCGCGTCCCGCGATCCGATGGCCTACCCCAACGTCACCCGGTTGCCGGGGACATGGCGGAAGGCACGATCCCGGCAGGTAAGAAGGATGACCTGCATCCGTGTTGCCGCGTCGCTGAGGATCTCGACCATCGCATCCAGGCGGCCATCATCGGAATAGACCAGTGGGTCGTCCAGGACGAGCGAGACCGGACGCCCCTGCTCCAGCAGCATGTCAGCGAACGCAATGCGCGTAAGCACGGCCAGCTGCTCCTGCGTCCCGCGCGAGAGGCTCTCGCAACTCTCGGCGATGCCGCCCCGTGTGACGCTGACAAGGGCGAGGTCCTCGGAAAATGCGAGCTCGCAACCGGGCAATAGCCGTTCGATATGACGCTTCGCCCGTTTCGCGACCGGCCCGACAAAGCGGGCCGATGTCTCATTATGAGCCTCGTCAAGCGTCTCACGCAGAAGCTTCAAGGTATCCGCGTCCATCGTCACGCGTTCAAGAGTGGCGCGTGCGGCCTCGACCTCCTCGCATGCCGCGGCCGCTCGGTCGGCAAGCCCCGCCCCGCCCTCTATCTCGATCGTGTTTTCGTGCCTGGCGATATCCGTCAGCAGCTTGTTGCGCGTTTCCCCGGCCGTCCGGTTTCGGGCGTCGATGACATCGATCTTCCTGGCTATGGCTGCCGGGTCATGCGCGGTCGCGTTGCGCTCGGCTTCGTCCAGTTTCACGGCACATTCTGCTGCGCGCTCCCGGGCCGGTCGCAGATCGGTTTCAAGCGTCGCATATTCGGGGCGCGCTTCGATCGCCTCGATCTGGCTCCGACCATTCACCAGATCGCTGTTCGCTCCCGCCTCCTGCGTGGCTAGCGGTGCGTCCTCTTCCTCGATCCGCCGAAGACCATCGAGGGCACTTTCATGAATGCCTTCAGCCTTCGCCAGGGCGTCCTCGGCACTTTCGAGGGCACTTGTCAGCGCCCACATATCCGGCAGTTCACCTTCCGGATCGTCCCCGCCATTGCCGAGCGACGAGACATAGAGCTTGAGCGCCTCAGGACCCGCCGCGAGTTCGATGACCGGATCGGCGGGGGTGACGGCCGTTATGCGTGCATCCAGGGTCCGAACCTCAGCGGCCGCGTCGCGCGCGGCATCGTTGCGAACGCGAGCGGCAGCCACATCCTCGATGTCGAGTTCTTCCAAGGCGGCAGCGAGCCTGCGCTTCGCTGCGGCCAAGGTCTCGTCTGCGCTCTGAGCCGTGCCCGGCGGTGTTACCGTCAATTCCGCATCACCAAATCGGAACTTTGTCGCCCGCGTCAGCGTGCGCTCTCCTTCGGTAATCGGCGCGCCATCTATCAGGATCGCCTCCGTCGGGCCTGAGAAAGCGATACGTGTCGCACCCGCCGCCACTACGGCACCCGCTTCAGCGACCACGCGTTCGAATGCCTCGAGCGCCGCGACCGTCTTTGCCGGAATCGCCGTCTCGGAAACTACCCTGGCTTCGCGATACAGGCGCTCCAGATCAAGCAGCTCGCCGTGACGCTTGCGCGCCTCCGCATTCGCCGCGGCCCTGCGATGCTTATCAATCAGCTTTTCACCAGCCCCCAGGCCCGCCCTGGCGTCCCGCCGGCCGTCACGGGCGCCTTCGAGCGCCGAGCGCGCGTCAGCCAGCCGCAGACGTGCCGCGGCCAGCCGTTCCCCTACGTCTCTGCGGCGATCTCTCGCCTCATCAACTGCCTGCTGAGCTGTCAGGGTCGCATCCGTCGCGGCGACATGTCTTCGCTGCAACTCCTCCAGAGCATGGACCTTGCCACTGGCAGCCTCATGCTCGGCGCGGCGTGTAGCGAGCATCTGAACCGCTGCACGCGCGATCTCGAGCGAGGACACCAGCGCCTGCCGGGCCTCGCGATCGGTCTCATCGGCGATTTCGCGATCAATGACCTTCAGCTTCGTGCGGGCAGCCTCCAGTTCGGTGAAAGTCTTCTCAAGGGTTGCCAGCCGCTGGGACGCCTCCCGAGACGCTGCCTCCGCCGCATCGAGCCGATCCCGGGCTTCCGTCTGGCGCCCCTTCTTCTGCCCGGTGGGTGTCCAATAGGCACCATATTGATCTTCAACCCTGGCGCGCACTTTCTTGTACGCCGGACCGCCCATGATCGAGCCCACTTCGGCCTCGAGCGTCGCCGTCACGCTATCCCGGACAATCTGGCCTGGCGCGGAAACGGCCAGCGCCTCGGTTTGCGCAACCCACAAGAGGCCCAGGGCTCCATAGCTGCCGATATCACCGCCCCGGCTGCTGTCCTTCACCGCTCCGAGCAGCGTGTTGAGGCGCGCCTCGGCCTCCTCTCCCTGGGCACGGCCCTGCGGACCGGTTAGCTCGACCCCGGCGCTTCGCAGAAACCGCTTCGAAACGGACCAGGAGGCACCGCCCGCCTCGAACGCCACTTCGACCCTGGGTCCGATGGCCTCGCCATGCGGCGCATAGGACTGGGCGAGCTGGTTCTTCGTGTTGTGCCGGACGAAGAAGGCGGCGCGCAGCGCTTCAAGAAGCGTCGATTTGCCGGTCTCATTGTCCTCGATGATGATGTTGAGGCCGTCGGTCAGCCCTTCGAGTACAACCGGTGTGCGGAATTTCCTGAAGCCATCGAGCGCGATCCGGCGGAGACGGAGGCTCATGCCCGATCCTCCCGGCTATATTCCACGAAGAGGCGTTCGAGGGCTCGCTTCGCGATAGCCGCATCCGGCCCCGCGCCATCGATCCGCGCATTGAGTTTCGCGGCCGCCGCACCAAGCACCCCCTCCACGGCCAGCGCCGCGAGATCCTCATCCCCAGGCCGGCCGACAAGGTCGTCCGATCGAACGTCGAGATAACGCAAACGATGCGCAAGATCGTCCTCGAGATGCCTCAGCATGGACACGCGATCACTCAGACCGGTGATGCCGGCGAGGGTCAGTTGCACCAGCGTTGCCGATGGGTCGATACTGGCCAACAGGCGAGCACACTCGGCATCGAACACCGCGCGATCGTTGACCAGCCAGTCGCGCAAAACCCACTGGAATCGTCCTGTGCGCAAGGGGGTAACCGTCGGTTCCCGCCCTGCTTCCAGATCGACAAGCAGGGCGCTGCCGGGCTCGTCTCGCTGAAAACGGTCTGTCTCGGGAGTGCCGGCGTACCAGGTGCGCCCATCCACCTTGAGAACGCCGTGCCAGTCGCCAAGGGCCAGATAATCGAGATTGGACCGGCGCGCCCGGTCGGGGGCGATCTGGTTCTTCGTCTCACCCTGGCTTCCGAAGTCACGGATCGAGCCATGTGCCAATCCAATACGCAGCGTGGCGCCGGGTGTCTCCATGCTGTCGAACTGTTCGGTCGGATCTTCAAGGTTGTGGCGGTGGACGAGCGGCGCCGGCAACAGCCATACACCTGTCTCGATTTCGTGCGGGGCCGCCTCGGAGAGGATGACGATCCCCTTCCCAGCCCGCTGCCGCACGCGATCCCATAGCCCCCCATTACGCGCGAAGTCGTGGTTGCCGGGCAGCAGCCACCACTTTAGCGGATAGCGGAGCATGCGAGAGACCGCCTGGACGATAGTCCGATCCGGAGGGCCTTCCGTGTCGAAGATGTCGCCGGCAACGACGACATGGCCGACGCCGTGCTCCAGGCCCGCCTTGCCAAGCGCATCGATCGCGTCGAAGCGCGCCTCGCTCAGCGCAGATCGAACATCGGGCTCAAATCGTCCGTAAGGTTTGCCGAGCTGCCAGTCGGCCGAGTGCAGAAACTTCATGCCCGCACTATAAGCAAACAAGGACGGCAAATCACGATAGAAGGTGATCGCGCGGCTGCGGAGATCTTTGAAAAAGTGCGTGCCGCAAGTCTGTGGTTGTGCCTGCCCGGCCTTTTTGTCAAATCTGCTGCTCGGGCACGAGCGAATGGGGCAGGATCACCTTGAAAATCCTTAATTGCGGGACGGGGATTCACGCCCGCGAAATCACCGGCGTTTCCCTCCTTGCCGGTCTGCCGGACCATTGGTTCGCCTACACCAATCTCGATCTCGCCACCGCCACGGCCACCAGCCGCGAGATCGACATCATAATCGTCGCGGAAGACCGTATCCTCGTCGTCGACGTGAAGGACTGGAAGGGGCCCATCGAAAGCCGTGACGGCCGCTGGTACAATAACGGCCACGATAATGGGCCGTCGCCTGTCAAGAAAATCGCACAGAATGCCCGGGAGATATACGTTCAACTCGAGGCCCATCTGAAGAAACATATACGTGGCAAGCCGTATAAGGTGCCAAAGGTTCAGGGCCTCGTTGTCCTGACCAAGACGAGCGACCTTAGCGGGATCGCGGAGAGCGAAAAGAAGGGCGTCATGCCGGTCGCGCCGTTTATCGCAGCTCTGAAAAGCGTACCCAAACGCATCGCCACCTTCGGAGCCGCGCCGCCCGACGTCGCCCTCACGGATCCGCGGTGGAAGGACCAGCTCTCGAAATTCTTCAATGTCTCGAAAGGCGTCTTCACGCCCGGACGGCGGATGTATGGAGGATTCTACGCCAGCTCTCCTCAGCCCGTGTTCGAGCATCCGAACGGCATTTACGCCGAGTTCGAGGCAAGCGACGAGCGGCAGTCCCCTACACTCGGTGTCCTGCGCCTGTGGGATTTCACGAAAGCGGAAACCCGGTTCCAGACAGAGGCGGGGCGCGGCGAGATTGCAGGACGCGAACAAGAGGTGGTCGCCTATCTGCTCGATCGCTCGGACGACTGCGAAAATGTGATCGTCGACGGGCGCACGCGCGATCCCGACTACAGCGTCCAATATTGGGAGGTCTATGATCGGCGTCGCCGATTGCACCGCCTCCTGGACTTCGCCGGGACGGAACTCAGCGACCTTGGCCGTTCGGACCGGATGGAACTGGCGAGGCAGCTGCTGACGGCGGTCAACTCGCTTCATCTCGCCGAGGCTTCCCATCTCGATCTCGGTCAGCACAGCATCTGGCTGCAACGGCCCTCGACGGTAAAACTATCCCACCTGATGGCGGCAAGTTACCCCGACATCCGATCGCTCGGCGACGCCCGCTTCCAGTTTCTTTCCACCGGACGGCTGCCGGAAGACGAGTTCGGCGACGTTGGTAGCCCCAAGCGCCGCGATGTCTTCCTCGCCGCGGCGGCCGTGCATCGCATCCTGCTGGGGACCGGACCGGGCTCCCCGAACGGCTGCCCCGAGTGGGACCCGCGCATCGATACTCAGCACGACTTTCCCGAGCTTTACGAATGGTTCGCCAGGTCCCTCGCCTGGGACCCCGCGCACAGATATGCGGACGCCGGCGCTGCACTTGCAGCCTTCAATGCGGCGATCGCGGTTCGTCCGACACCCGCGGAAGTGCTCGAGGGGCTCGAGCGGCACAAAGGAACGATAAAGAGCCAATATCAGCTTTATGCCTCCTATCCGCCGGACGAGGGGAAAATGCTTCGCGACGATGACACAGGGATGCGGTGGCGTTCCTCCGGCAGCGATTGCCCCGTCATGGTCAAGGTCTGGAAACGTGCGGCTTGGGGGGATCAGCAGCGCGAAGGTCCTCGCATCCTCGATTTTCTCGACAGAACGAGCGAAGTGGCGGTTCTGGAGCCTGAGGGCTGCCCCAGGATCCTCGAGGCGATCTGGCTGGGCGACGCGATCGCGGTGGTTCAGGAGTGGATCGACCTTCCCGACCTCGATACCGTCCTCGCACAAGGATCTCCACTCGATGAGGCGGCACGGCTTGCGGTCGTTGGAGCCCTGGCGGACCGCGTCGAAAAGCTGCACGAACAGCGGATCGCGCATGGCGACCTGAAACCGTCCAACATCCTGGTTGATCCGGCGGTCCCCGACCAGCCAATCCTCGTCGATCTTGTAGACTTTTCCGTTGCCGCCGATGGCGAGATCGGAAATCGCCGATACGCGCCTGAGGCAGGGGGGCGTTATGAGCGGGACTGTTACGCGATCACTGCCATCGCGGAAGAGCTGCTCGCGGGCGAAAGCTCTGCGGCAATCGACCGCGTGCGTAGCGCGATCTCCGCAATCCGGACAGCCGAGCCGCCCAATGCGACCCTGCTGCCCGTCATCGACGCCCTGCAGGCTGCTACCGGACAAGAAGAGGCGATGGAGCGCGTCGTGCTGCGCACCCCCCATGTCGCGGAAGGCCCTCTGCTACCGGATGAAGGTCTGCTCTACCTGCGCAGGTCGCCGCGCGGACGCGGACTGGTCATGCGCGGCGCCTGCGAGGAGATCGAGATCAAACTCGATCCAAGCGGCACTCCGATTTCTCTGGTCCGCCGAACTCTTGATCAAGGCCGCATCCGCTTCCTCACGCGCTTTGAGTTCGGCACGACAGCCATGCGCATTGCCGTAGAGGCAGCCGCAGTGACCGAATTGCGCGAAATTCTCCCGCTGCTTGAGCGCGAGGACGTTGCCGAGGCACTCGCCCCTCAGGATTCTTCGTCATCCGAAACGGATGCCGAGGAGCTTGGAGCGCTCGACGCCGAAGAGACGCATGGCGAACCGCCGGAAGACGACCTGGTCGAGGCCATAGCGGCCGCCCCCGCTCCGACGGGCAACGTTGACGTTGGCCGTCTCTGGCAAGCCTTGATCGAAGCCGAAGGGGAGCTGGTCACCTACGGTCAGGTGTCTGAGGACAGCGGTTACGACCGTTCCGCCAGCAGGCACAAAGCCCACTTCGACCTGCTGAGCGGCTCCTTCGACTTCAACCGGAATGACCGGGTCTCGGTGGAACGGGAGGATCGGCACGGAAACTGGCGACCGGTCGGGCATCTGGATCTCCAGAGATCCAAACCGGACTTCATCTTCATCGAGAGCTACCGCCCCTACCAGCGGGGATCGGCACCGCTGGTAGAGCAAGGTGAGGAACTCAGATTCCGCAGCTGGATGGAGCAAAAGAGCCTCGATCGCCGCCAAGCGGCCGTGAAGCGGATCGTTGGCCGGACGTCGCGCACGCGCGACCTGATTCAGGTTCTCGATCCCCGGACGGCGGCGAGCCCCCGCATGCTTTCGGAGCGCATTTCTCCTGAGCGCCTGAAGGAGCAATACGGGCTTAACGACCAGCAAGCCGAAGCACTGTCAGCGGTGCTCGCCACTCGGCCGCTCGCCTTGAATCAGGGGCCGCCCGGTACGGGCAAAACCGTCTTCATCGCCGCGCTCGTCCATGCCGCGCTCACAAATGGACTGGCACGCAACGTCCTCCTTGCCAGTCAGGCCCACGAAGCCGTGAACAATGCCGCTGAAGCAGTGTTGAAGCTGTTCGCAAAGGCGGGAGATGCGCCCAGCATCCTGCGCGTGGGCAATGAAGGCGTGGTATCCGACCCGCTGCTGCCGTTCCACGTCGAGCGGGTCGAAAAACTGCAGAAGGATCGCTTTCGCGCTGAACTGCGCGAACGGCTCGCTGTGGCCGCCAGCGCCCTCGGCATCGATGAGGAGCTTGCCGGCGACCTCGCCCAGATCGAACACGCGATCCGGCCGGTGGCATCGCGCATTGCCGAACTCGATGGCGACGCCGAGAACACCGCGCGGGTGGCTGCGCTTCGCGAAACCGTCCGGCAACAACTTCTTCCTCTGAACGTCGACACCGTGCTCGCCCTGGACGCACCGGCTGACAAGATCATCGCGGAAGTGGTGAACGCCTGCGTCAAGCGGCTTCCCCAAGGCGATCGGCCCAGTCCTGACAGGATCGCCCGCTATCAATCTGTCGCGGCGATCGCTCGCGACTTCATAGGCAGCGTGTCAACCGAGCACCGCAGTTTCGAGACGTTCCTCGCTGGAACCCGTCAAATCGTCGCTGGCACATGTGTCGGGCTCGGTCGATCTTCGCTTGGCTTGACCTCCACCCCCTTCGACCTCGTCATCGTCGACGAGGCTGCGCGCTGCACAGCCAGCGAACTTGCGGTACCGATCCAGGCAGGAAGCTGGATCGTTCTGGTCGGAGACCACGAGCAACTTCAGCCCCAGCATCCGGAATCGGTGGTCGAGGATGTCGCTAAACGATTGCGGATCAGCGAGGCAGAAGTGGCGCGTAGCGATTTCGAACGCATTTTCGAAACCGCTTATGGCCAGGCTGCAGGCCACACGCTGCGCCGGCAGTATCGCATGCTGCCACCGATCGGCGAGATCGTTTCCAAATCCTTCTATGGCGGCAGGCTGGAGCACGGCCGAACGGAACCCGTGATCGACCCGGGCGCGCTGCCGCCCCGTCTCGCCGCCGCGGTCACGTGGATCGACACGGCGCCGCTGGGCGAACGCGCAAAGCAGGGCGACCCCAACCATCGAAAGAGCCTCAGCAACGCCGCCGAGGCCGACGCGATCGTGGCGACACTCAAACAATGGGGGGAGAGCGAGGAATTCCTGTCGTGGCTGGGGCGGCAGACGGCGCATACGCACGCGATCGGCGTTATTTGCGCCTATTCCGCCCAAAGAGACCTCGTCCGGAAGAAGCTGGCACTCTCGCACGTTCACCAGGCCATCCGCGAAGCGCTCAAGGTCGACACCATCGACAGCTATCAAGGGAAGGAAAATCCGATCGTCATCGTCTCGCTCGTGCGAAACAACTGGACAGGCACCCGAGAGAACGGGACCGCGATGATCCGCCCAGGCTTCCTCGCCAAACCGAACCGCATAAATGTCGCCATGAGCCGAGCGATGGACCGCCTCGTGATCGTGGGCAGCCGCAGTCGCTGGGCTTCCGGTACTCCCATGGAGCGAATTACCCGTGCCTTTGCCGAATGTGTGGAAGCAGGGGACGGCCTGATCGTGGACGCCCATGAATTGCTGAAAGTCTCTGAGAATGGCGCTGCGGCGTCGGCAGGCGCGGCAGAAATGGAGATCGCGAAGTGAGCAAGGCGCCACGCAGCAAGCTCAGCATGAGTCCGCAGCGCGAGACGCTTGTCGACGATGACGAGGATGGCCCCCTCGTCCTGGGAATTCTGGACCTGTCGCTTCCCTGCCGACGGTTCGTCGTCGAGCACAAGGTCGCGGAGGTCGGCAAGATCTCCGTGACGGCGGAGTTCCTGCTACGGTTCGTGAAGGCGTTGGGCAGTTGCACGGAAGAGGCCGTGCAATCATTCTTCGGCTACAGCCGCCGTGAGATGGCCTATGTCGTCGCCGAGGTCGAAGAAGCGGATTACGTCGACCGGACCGATGGACGGCTGACGCTCACCGCAAATGGCCTTGGTCTTTTCCAGCCTGGGAGCGATGATCCGCTCATTTTCGAGGTCGAACGTAAGACTGCGCGCATTGGCCTCGACCTCATCTCGCTTGCCCCGGCCGACACTAGGCCGCCAAGCGTGTTCGAATTGAATCTTCCAGAGCTCCCCCTTACCGATCCGGCTCAGGTCAGTTCCGCGACCGAGAAGGTGCCCACACAGTTCCGCCGACACTTTCGCGAACTGGCGCCCCGGATGGACGCGGTCGCGGCAGCCCGACGATCGCTCTATTCGATCGATGCGGTCAGTGCCGAGGAGCGCTTCACAAACGTGGTGCGCGTCAAGCTCGTTTCTTCCGGTATGAAGCCGATGCACGCCGAAATCGACCTGTCTGATTGGCGTTCGGATCACGAGCTGGCCGATCGGGAGGCCGTTGGCCGTTCCGTTCTTCAGGTCATCGAAAGGCTGGGGCGCTCGCGTCGCGAAGACGATGTCGACGCCTACCGGCTCTTGACCGAACTCGCGCCCGAATATCTTCACGAATGGACGCGGCGCGATGGCCTGAGCATTCGGCGCTATTATCGCCATGCCTTTACCAGTCGCGGTGACGTGCGCGCGGATCGGCAGACGACACCGATCGTCGGCAGCCTGTTCACGCCCGACAATGCGCGTCGCCTGGTCGAGATTGCGAACAATGGCCTGCGCCGCACGCAGCATCCCTCGCCCGCACTGTTCTGGGTGGTCCCCCAGGCTCCCATGTGGGGCGGCACGTCGATCATGGCCGAAGCCGTCGATCAACTGCGCGACCTCGTATCGCGCGCCGGCGATTTTCGTCAGGTGGAGGCAACGGCTCTGATTGCCGGAAAGCCGGAACCATGGATCAAACATGCGTTCACAAGCTGGAGGGAAACCCAAAGCCCAGTTTTCCCGAGCGGATTCGAGATGCTGCTCGTCCCCGGCGGATTCGTCGCCGCCGTGGTCCATGCACCCGTCGGAGCACCCTCGGGAATCCCCGTGCCGCTCGGCTTCGCCAGCTTCGATCCCAGGACGGTAGAACGAACCATGGCCTTGCTGGCTCTTCAGGCTCCTCGCTTCGGACTCGGTGAAGCCCTCACGCGAGAACTCCATCAAACGGCGGCCGAACCCAACGCCTGAGATCGAACCAATCTCCGGTCTGAGCAGGATTGGAAGTCGTGCGACTGCGTAGGCGATCTTGGAAAAGTAGGCCTCGTGGTTCTCGGGAAAAACGCCGATTGCCTGTCTTTAGCTGACCCCGTGATGTCTTTTCTTGCCGAATGCTGACGTTCGCCACTGGGCCTGCGAACGGCGGCTAAGTCCCAGCCCCTGTCGTTCAGGCCTACCCGTTGATCGATGAATGCAGGGCAGGTCTTGAGGGCCCCGGCTTGAGCCCTGAACGGCAGGAAAGCCGGCGAGATTTGTCGATTTATTCCGGATGGACCTCGGTTATCTTCCGAACGGCGCTTTGCCGCACGCGAATCACAGCCATCCCGATCCATGGCAATCCAATTGCAGCCAGAGATACCCGGGAATTAGGTGGGGCCTCGCTAGAGCACAGCGGCTAATAACGAACTGAATTAAAATCAGAAAGTCCGCCGCATTAAATTCCCTTCACCATAATATACTGCTCTGAGAAATTTTGGGGCCCCGGAGGGGGCTTCGATCCTTTTGGTACCTTTATAATCTATATCTTTCAGTGCCTTGGGATTACTAGTCGAGTCCTGTAAGCGCACCATTCTCCGTCCCATACCCTCCACACCTTATCCGGCGAAAAGCCTCTCCCAAGGACGCTCATTGCCCCCGCTTTCTGTCTGTTCCGCTAACTGCGGCGCTGACGGATACGGCAATCCGGTGCGCGAAGACGGAGCGCGCGCCTTACAAGCCTGGCGATGACGGCGCACGGCGCCCTCTTCATCCCCGTGCAGTCGTCAGCCGCCAAGCTGTGGCGGCTGACATACGGAATTCCCGCCTAGTGATTGTCGCGCGGCAGGCCCATGGTCTGGGCGATGCGCTGGTACTTTTCGGAACCCTCCAGAATGGCGCCCGTGTTCAGTTGCCCGACAACCTTGCGCTGCAGTTCCTGCCACGGCGTCTGCGACGCCGGATAGGGATAACCGCCCTTCGCTTCCAGTGCGGCGTGGCGGGCCGCCAGTTCCTCGTCTGAGATCAGCACATTGACTGTTCCCTTGCGCAGATCGATCCGCACGCGGTCGCCGGTTTCGAGAAGCGCCAGACCGCCCATCGCCGCCGCTTCGGGGCTGGCGTTGAGGATCGAGGGGCTGCCCGACGTGCCCGACTGGCGGCCATCGCCAATGCAGGGCAACGCGGTGACACCTTCGGTGATGAGATAAGCCGGCGGGCGCATGTTCACCACCTCGGCCGCGCCGGGATAGCCGATGGGGCCGGCACCGCGCATGAACATCAGCGTCTCCGGCGTGATGGCAAGAGAGGGATCGTCGATCCTGCGATGGTAGTCCTCCGGTCCGTCGAACACGATGGCCGGGCCTTCGAAGGCTTCGGGATCCTCGGGGTTGGACAGATAGCGGCTGCGAAAATCCTCGCCGATCACGCTGGTCTTCATGATCGCGGCGTCGAACAGGTTGCCGGTCAGCACCAGGAAGCCGGCCTCCTTGAGGATCACCCGATCGAAGGTCCTGATGACGCGCTCGTCTTCGATCGGGGCATCGCGGCAGTTCTCGCCGATGGTCTTGCCATTGACCGTCATCGCGCCTTCCTCGATCAGTCCCTGTCCGATCAGTTGCGCGACCACCGCGGGCACGCCGCCCGCGCGGTAGTAATCCTCGCCGAGATACTCGCCGGCAGGCTGGAGATTGACCAGCAGCGGCACCTTGTGGCCGTAAGTCTCCCAGTCCTTGAGCGGCAGGTCGACGCCAACGTGACGGGCAATCGCGGCAAGATGGATGGGGGCGTTGGTCGATCCGCCGATGGCGGAATTGACGACGATGGCGTTCCTGAAGGCCTCCTTCGTCAGGATGTTCGAGGGCTTGAGGTCCTCGTGTACCATTTCGACGATGCGCTTGCCGGTGCGGTAGGCGCATTCCTGCCGGTCGCGATAGGGAGCGGGGATGGCCGCCGAGCCGGGCAGCATCATGCCCAGCGCCTCGGCCAGCGAGTTCATCGTCGTGGCCGTGCCCATGGTGTTGCAGTAACCCGTCGACGGCGCCGAAGAGGCGACGAGCTTGATGAAGCCCTCCTCGTCGAGTTCGCCGGCGGCAAGCAGTTCGCGCCCCTTCCAGACGATCGTGCCCGAACCCGTCCGCTCGCCCTTGTGCCAGCCGTTGAGCATCGGGCCGACCGACAGGGCGATTGCCGGAATGTTGACAGTGGCCGCAGCCATCAGCAGCGCCGGGGTGGTCTTGTCGCAGCCGGTGGTCAGCACCACGCCGTCGATCGGATAGCCGTAGAGCGCCTCTACGAGGCCGAGATAGGCCAGGTTGCGGTCGAGCCCGGCGGTGGGGCGCTTGCCGGTTTCCTGGATCGGGTGGACCGGAAACTCGAGGGCAATGCCGCCGGCTTCACGGATACCCTCGCGAATGCGCTCCGCCAGCACCAGATGATGGCGGTTGCAGGGCGACAGGTCACTGCCGGTCTGGGCGATGCCGATGATCGGCCTGCCCGAACGCAGTTCCTCAAGGCTGAGGCCGAAATTGAGATACCGCTCCAGATAGAGCGAAGTCATGTCGATGTTGTCGGGATTATCGAACCAGGCGCGCGAACGAAGCTTGGGGTTTGCGGAATTTGTCATGGTCATCCTGATTTCGGTCAACGGTCCACGGATACGCGGTAGATCATGACATGCCGGTAGGGTTTGCCAGGATCGACGCGCGCGGAGACGAAACTGCTTTGATTGGGGGAGTCGGGAAACTTCTGCGGCTCAAGCGCGATGCCGTCGCCCATGCGATAAAGATGGCCATGCTTGCCGACGAAAGTTCCGTCGAGGAAATTGCCGGAGTAAACCTGAAGGCCGGGCTCGGTCGTCAGCACTTCGAGCACGCGGCCCGAGGCAGGATCTTCAAGACGCGCGGCGAGTTCGGGCTCCTTGGTCACGCCCTTGTCGAGCGCGAAGTTGTGGTCGATGCCGCGGCCATAGACGATCTGCTGGTCGGTGCCGTCGCGCAAGCCCTGGTTCAGCGATTTACCCTTGCGGAAATCGAAGGCCGTCCGTTCCACACCGCGTAGTTCGCCGGTGGGAATCAGAGCTTCGTTGACCGGGGTGTAGTGGCTGGCGGGGACCGTCAGCACGTTCTCCATGGCGCCCTGAGGCGCGCCCTCGCCCGCCATGTTGAAGATGGCGTGATTGGTCATGTTGATGATCGTCGGCTCGCTCGTGGTCGCATCGAACGCAATTCGCAGCGAACCGTTTTCGTCGAGCGAATATGTCACCCTGGCGTTGACCGCTCCCGGATATCCGGCATCGCCGTCCGCACTCTCCAGCGAGAATACCGCCTGGGCCACCGGGCCGGACTTGATCGATTCGACCTTCCAGTTCCGGACATCAAAGCCCTGCCCTCCGCCGTGCAGCGAGTTTTCGCGGTCGTTTTTCGGGAGCTGGTAGGTCTTGTCGTCCAGCGTGAACCGGCCGCCAGCAATGCGATTGGCGTACCGGCCGATCGTGGCGCCCCAATAGTTGGGATGCGCCTCGTAGCCGGAAAGATTGTCGTAGCCGAGCGTGATGTCGGCCAGTTTCCCGTCACGGTCAGGGGCCATGAATTTCTCGAGCGTGGCGCCGAAGGACAGGATCGTCGCCGAGACTCCGTTGCCCGCCTTCAGCGTGACAGCGGTGACCGGCGTGCCGTCGGAGAGGATGCCGGCCGGCGTCTGGGTGGCTTCGGCCGCCTGCGCGGCCACCGCAAGCGCGCCGGACATTGCGAGGACCGCGCCCCCCGCCATGATCCTGAAGAGATTCCTCATTCGCGAAAGTGCTCCCAATCGTGCCTGGAGTATTACAGCCCCATCGACGGGGGGATGCCCATATATAGTCCGACAAATATGGCAAGCACAAGCTGCTTCGCAATAGCGGCGCGACGTGTTCCGGCAGGCTCCCCGCGGATGCGGCAAAGCAAGAGGCCCCGGCAACGACTGCCGGGGCCTCTTGCTTTGCCGCGTCCGCCTGGGCTTTCGGCCTATTCGGCGGCCAGATTCTGCATGGCGGTGCGGGTATCCTCGAGCGCGAGGTCGACAAGCACGTTCATGGCTTCGGCGGCCGCTTCCGCATCCCCTGCGGCAATGGCATCGTAAACGCGCACATGATCCGGAAGCGGGTTTCGCGGAAGCGCGCGAGCGCGTTGCTTGAACTGCGTCGTCCAGTTCACGGCCGCCCCGATGCTGGCGCTCAGCACCATGAGTGCGTCGTTGCGGGTCGCGTGGAGAATGGCGTGGTGGAAATCGCGGTCGGCCGCCCGGCCCTGCTCGGTCGTCAGCGAATGCTGACGCATGGCGGAAAGCGCTTCTTTCATGATCTTGAGGTCAGTCTTGTCCCGGCGCTGCGCCGCAAGACGCGCGGCCGCCGGTTCGACGATGGCGCGAAGCTCGAACAGGTTGCGCACGAACTCAACGTCGGGCTCGCCGGCAAAGGCCCATCCCAGCACATCGGGGTCGAGCAGGTTCCAACGCTCGCGCGGCAGGACCCGCGTACCGGCCTTGGGGCGGCTGGCCACAAGTCCCTTGGCGGAAAGCACCTGGATCGCCTCGCGATAGGCGCTACGGGAGACCTTCAGTTCCTCGGCAAACGCAACCTCACCGGAGAGAATGTCGCCTGGCGCATACTTGCCGGACAAGATGTCGGTTCCCAGCTTGTGGGCTATAGCGCCGTGCAGACGCCGCCCCGGGCCGCGCGTTTCCTTGCCCGGCTTTCCATTCGCCGCCTTGGCAATTTCAGCTTCTGTCACGGCTTCGCCACCTCCAACGGGAACCTACCAGCCCTTCCGTCGCGAAGGAACGACAAACATTGCGTTTCTCTCGTACACAAAATATGTCGGAGTAAATAGGAGATTCCAAGATGACCGAATTCCGATCCGTGGCCGCCGAAACCGGCGCGCCCCATGGCGCCCCCCTCGCTGTCCATGGCCCCGCCGATGTCGCGGCAGCCTGCGCCGCGGCCGACGCTGCCTTTGACACGTATCGTGCAACCGACCGCGAACAGCGTGCCTCGTTCCTGGAGCGAATCGCCGACGAGATCATGGCGATCGGCGATTCGCTGATCGAAGCCTACGTAACCGAAAGCGGCCTGCCCCGCGTCCGCGCGGAAGGTGAACGTGGTCGCACCTGCACCCAGCTTCGCATGTTCGCCGATGTCGTGCGCACGGGCCGGTGGCAGGAACTGCGCATCGATCCGGCCCTGCCAGACCGTCAGCCGCCGCGCCCCGATCTGCGCCTTCGCATGATTCCGGTCGGCCCGGTGGCCGTGTTCGGCGCCTCGAACTTCCCTCTCGCCTTCTCAACCGCCGGCGGGGACACGGCTTCGGCGCTGGCCGCAGGGTGCCCGGTCGTCGTCAAGGGCCACCCTGCCCATCCGATCACCGGATCGCTCATTGCCGAAGCCATCAGCAAGGCTGTGGCTGCCTGCGGCTTGCCCGAAGGCGTCTTCCGGCATCTCGTAGGCCCGTCGAACGATCTCGGCGCGGCGCTGGTGCAGGATCCCCGCATCATGGCAGTCGGCTTCACGGGCTCGCGCGCGGGCGGCCTTGCGCTGGCGAAGCTGGCGCAGGCGCGCGACGTGCCGATCCCGGTCTACGCCGAGATGGCGAGCATCAACCCGGTCCTGCTCCTGCCCGAAGCGCTCAAGGCGCGCGGCGGCGAGCTTGGCGCTGCGTTTGTCGGTTCGCTCACCATGGGCGCCGGCCAGTTCTGCACGAACCCGGGCCTCGTGCTCGCGATCGAAGGTGACGGCCTCGATGCTTTCGTCGCAGCGGCCAGGGATGCTGTGAGCGAAGCCAAGCCGCAAACGATGCTTACAACCGGCATTCGCGACGCCTATGCCAAAGGCGTGGAAGCGCTGGCAGGCTGTTCGGGTGTTGAAACCATCGCCAAGGGCGAGGAGGGCGACCGTACGCACGGCGGCACGTACCTGTTCCAGACCAGTGCCGAAGCGTTTCTGTCCGACAAGGCGCTGGGCGACGAAGTCTTCGGGGCATCCTCCATGATGGTCCGCTGCAAGAACGAAGCTGAACTTGCCCAGGTCCTTTCCGGGCTCGAAGGCCAGTTGACCGCCACGCTGCATATGGACGAAGCGGACGAAGGCATGGCTTCGCGCCTTCTGCCAGTGCTTGAGCGCAAGGTCGGCCGCATCCTCGCCAACGGCTGGCCAACCGGCGTCGAGGTGTGCCACGCGATGGTCCACGGCGGCCCCTTCCCCGCAACGTCGGATGCGCGCACGACCTCGGTCGGCAGCCTTGCGATCGACCGCTTTCTGCGTCCCGTGAGCTACCAGAACCTGGCCCAGCCGGTTCTGCCGCCCGAACTGCGTGACAATGCCTATGGCGATGGCGCCCCGCGCCTGATCGACGGCAAGCTCAATCTAGGCTGACCAAACGAAAACTGCGGCGGCGCGTGCGAATCAACGGCGCGCCGCGGCTGGGAGTAAACCATGACGTCACTTCGCCTGCTTCAGCATCGCGCGCCCGACGGCAAGCGCTCGGTCATTCTCGCCGAGGACAGCGCCGCCCATTTTCTCAGGGACGTTCGCACCGTGCGCGAACTCGCATTGCAGGCCATTGCCACGGGAGAAACCCTTGCGGCGACCGCCAGGGCCTGCCCGACGGGCGATCCTGTCGACATCGCAGCGGAATTCGCCGCCGGCCGGCTGCTGGCGCCCATCGACCATGACGATCCCGCACACCTGCTGATGACGGGCACCGGCCTCACCCACCTCGGCTCGGCCGAGGGCCGCGACAAGATGCACAAGGCCGCCGCTTCGGGTGAACACCAGACGGACTCGATGCGCATGTTTCTGGAAGGGCTCGAAGGGGGCAAACCCGCAGCCGGGCAGGTCGGCCAGCAGCCGGAGTGGTTCTACAAGGGCGACGGCTCGCAGCTCGTCGGTCCGACGGATCCCTTCACCATGCCTTCGTTCGCTCAGGACGGCGGCGAGGAGCCGGAAGTGGCCGGCATCTACATCGTCGGCGAAGACGGCACGCCCTGGCGCCTCGGCTTTGCCCTCGCCAACGAATTCAGCGATCACGTTACCGAGCGCCACAACTACCTGTGGCTGGCCCACTCCAAGCTGCGTCAGGCCGCACTTGGCCCGGAGCTGCTGATCGGCACTCCGCCCGAAAGCATCGAGGGCACCAGCCGCATCCTGCGCGACGGCAAGGCGATATGGGAAAAACCGTTCCTTTCCGGCGAGGCGAACATGTCCCACACCATCGCCAATCTGGAGCACCACCACTTCAAGTATGACCTGTTCCGCCGCCCGGGCGACGTTCACGTCCACTTCTTCGGCACCGCCACGCTTTCGTTCAGCGATGGCGTAAAGACGCAGGAAGGCGATGTGTTCGAGATATCGGCGGCACCCTTCGCGCTTCCGGTCGCGAACCCGCTGACCCGCGCCGAGGAACGCGCTGTGACAGTGAAGGTGCTCTGACGTGGACCCGATCCGCATCGCCGTCGTCGGCCTGGGCAAGATCGCCCGCGACCAGCACTTGCCCGCGATTGCCGGCACACCCGCGTTCAGCCTGGCGGCGACCGTGAGTCCGCACGATCCGGGCACCGAAGGTATTCCGCATCTTTCCAGCCTTGACGAACTGCTGAAAAAGGGCCCTGCGATAGACGCCGTCGCGCTCTGCACGCCGCCGCAGGTACGTTACGGGCTCGCTGTACAGGCGCTGGAGCGCGGTATCCACGTTTTCCTCGAAAAGCCCCCCGCCGCCACCCTGTCCGAGGTCGCCGCCCTGCGTGACCGCGCGGACAAGGCGGGCGTCACGCTTTTCGCCTCGTGGCATTCGCGCTTCGCGGCCGGTGTCGCCCCCGCCCGCGCGTGGCTGGCCGAACGCAGGATCGAGAAAGTCTCCATCGTCTGGCGCGAGGACGTGCGCGTCTGGCATCCCGGACAGGCCTGGATTTGGGAGCCCGGCGGCCTCGGCGTATTCGATCCGGGCATCAACGCCCTTTCTATCCTCACGCACATCCTGCCACGCCCCGTTTTCCTCAGGACGGCAACGCTGAGCATCCCGGAAAACCGAGCAGCGCCAATCGCGGCCGACCTGAGCATGTGCGATACCAGTGGAGCCGAGATTCACATGGACCTCGACTGGCGCCAGACCGGCCCGCAAAGCTGGGATATCGTTGTCGAAACCGATGCCGGCACGCTCAGGCTTTCGCGAGGTGGATCCGTGCTGACAACGCCCACGGGAACCGAGCACAACGAGGACCTCGAATACCCCGGTCTCTATTCGCGTTTCGCCAACCTCATTCGCGGCGGACGCAGCGATGTCGACATGGCCCCGTTCCGTCTCGTCGCCGATGCCTTTCTGCGCGGCCACCGCGAGACCGTGGAAGCCTTTCACGACTGATTCCTGCGCAAAGGGACGCACAACACCATGATGCGAGCGCCCTGGCCGGCACCGCTCATGCAGACATCCCTTGCCTGGTCTAAGACACGAGGATCTTCCCCCAGTTCGCCGAGCATCTCGGCAATGGCGGCGGAAGCATGACAACGTTGCGCGACATTTCCACGACGGGCCTGACCGCATCGCGGCGGCGGGCATTGCGGCGCCGCGATGATTAGCGGTTGCCGCGGGTGTCGAATCATGCTGCCAACGCTACGCAACTCGAGCGGGGTGTTCTGCGGAGGCTTCCGTCCGATCAGCGATGGGAGAGAATGAAGAGATGCGTCCATTCATCGTCGGGAGCATTGCGCTGGCGCTGTCCATTGCGCCGCAGGCGGCAGAGGCTCGCAACATCGTCATCACCAACGACGACGGGCTGTCGAACAACGTCCTGGCGCTGTATCGGGCGCTGAAGGAGGACGGTCACGACGTCATCGTGTCGGTACCATGCGTCAACCAGAGCGGCATGGGCACGGCTCTGAAGATCGGCCGTCCGCTCGGCCCGTTGCGCGAGTCTTGCCGTAATGGAGCCGCGCAGGCAGGAGCGCCGGGTGCCGGCCCGATCACCCGCAACGACGTCCCCGGGCAAGACTTCCACTACGTGGACGGCACCCCCATCATGGCGATGCTGTACGGCGTGGATGTCGTTGGGGCAAAGCGTTGGGGCAGCGCGCCCGACCTGGTGCTTTCAGGCCCGAACGAGGGGCAGAACGTCGGCGCCATCGTCCTGAGTTCGGGTACGGTCAGCGCGGCGCAGGCAGCGTCGGTCCGTGGGCTGAGCGCCATCGCGCTGAGTGCTGGAGGAAGCACCGTCGACGATTCGGCTCTGGCAAATCCTGATTCCGCCAAAGTCGCCAAACTCTCGGCGGAACTGGTCAGGCGTCTGGCCAAACTTTCGGGGACGTCACCGATATTGCCCCGGGGCATCGCTCTCAACGTCAATTTCCCCGACACGCTCGACGGAGCCACCTGGAAGGCGGCACGCATCGGCTCCTTCAATACCTACCAGATGCGTTTCGTCGAAGACATGGCGGCATCCGCATCGCCGACCATGAAGGCCACGGCAAGGCAGCACGGCATGGAGTTGCTCCATCTGCCCGGACTGTCGGTCGAAATGAACGACAAGACGCCCTCGCAGGTTCAGGCAAGCGATGAGTCGGTCGTCTATAAATCGGCGATTTCGGTAAGCCCGATGCAGGCCGGCTACGAACCGACGGCACTCGATGGCTGGTCAGCGTGGTTGATCGACGCCATCGCTTCCGACTGAACCTCGACCTATCGGCGCGAACAACCGAGAGGCGAGCCCTCAAGGCTTCTTCGCAATGCAAAACGGGTAGGCAATAGAGCCTTCATGCACATCCGTCGCCACCTGGCCGGCGACGGTCAGGAACAGCGCCAGCTTGTAATCGCCGCGCTGCGTCCCCATCTTGGCCGCGCTGCGTCGCCTAAGACGGGATGTCATGGGCTGAAGGTTTTCGCCCGCCTCCCTTTTTTCCGCTTCCTGGCTCTCACGATCGCCCATCGCTTCGGCATGGGGGACATGAAGCAACGCATTTCATGGAGCGGACGTTTTGGCCAAGGAAGAACTGCTGACGATGGAGGGCTGCATCGAGGACATTCTCCCCGATGGTCGCTTCGCGGTCCTGCTGGACAACGAGCACCGGATCATTGCCTACACGGCAGGGAAGATGCGCAAGTTTCGCATTCGCGCGGTCGTTGGTGATCGCGTGCACGTCGAAATGACGCCTTACGACCTGAGCAAGGGTCGCATCGTCTATCGCGAGCGCACTCCCGGACAGTCGAGCGGCCCAGGTCGCCGGCGCGGCAATTTCAAACGATAAGACAGCGCGGCCAGACGCCGCGAACACAGGAACTCATGAATACGAAGATTTTGGGCGCTTTCAGGCGCCACACACCCGGGACATTCCGCCCCAATAGCGCAAGCCAGCCCCTATTCGCAGCGGACGCAGCCCAAAGCACTCTTTCCCGACAAGCGTTGCAGCGCATAGTCGCCGCGATGATCGACTGACGGTTTCCCGATGGACCCGCGCGACCCGCGTCAGTGGGTGGCGGTTTCGACGGCGCGGCTGGCCGCGCGCTCCGCGTCCCTTTTTTCGCGAGCCTTCTCTGTATCCCGGATGCGATCCGACATCGCGCGCCAAGCGGCTTCCGATCTCAGCTCACGGTCTCGCACATTGGCAAGCGTTGCCTGAGCCGCAGCGTCGGCGGCTTCCCGCGCCCGGGCATCACACATTTCACGACTTAAACTCACGCGCTATCTCCAGGACCAGTCCGCAGTAAACGGGGAGCGAGCCGCATGGCCCGCTCCCGCGAAAGTTCCGCGATCAGGCCGGCTGGAGATTGACGGCCGATGCCTTGCCGTTACGGCCGACCTCGACGTCATAGGACACGCGCTGGTCCCTCTCGAGCGAATGCATGCCCGCGTTCTGAACGGCGGAGATGTGCACGAAGCTGTCCGCGCCGCCATCTTCGGGCGAAATGAAGCCGTAGCCCTTGTCGGTGTTGAAAAATTTCACGGTGCCGATCGGCATGTCTGTTTCCTTTCAAGAAACGATAGTTTCCGGCGCGCACGATTACGCCGCCGGCCGTGCGTCAAATCGTCAAGTGAAAGGACATCGTCGCAAATGGAGGACGGCCGGAACATTCCCGGCGCATAACCCAGTATTGCCGAAACCCGTCGCAAATTCGACGTCAGCCCGGCTCAAATAGCACAAGCCCGCCTGATCACCTAGGACTATTAGGCGCGATCGGGCATGGGTCCGGCGCGAAGGCCGCAACGCCGCGACCGGCGCGTTTGCAGACGCGCCGCGAGAACGTTCGAATGATCGTCGTCAAGACCTACGCGCGCCGTGCGATTCACGGCGCGACGGGCCGATCAGCTGCCGTTCGGTCCGGGCCCGCCCGGCGCGCCGCTGCCGCCGCCCATGCCGCCCGCGCCCACGGCGCCGATGTTCCCGAACAGATCCTCAAGCAGCCCGCGCTCGCGGCCGAGCGTCGGCGTCTTGTCGCCTTCGGGGCTGATGCGCGCCACCTGTTCCATCCCCTTTCGATCGACGGCAACGACATTGCCGGCGGGATCGAAGGTCACACGAAGCACGGTCTGGTCAGTGGTGCGCGGCCGGCCGAAAGGCGGCGTGCTCACGAACTGGGAAACGTAGTACCAGTCCTTTTCGCCGAACTGGCTGACGAACGTCGGGCGGCCGAGGGTCTTTTCCACCGAAAGGCGGTTATCGATGCCCGGTTGGATCGAATCGAGCAGCGTCTGGTCGACGATATAACCGCGATGGTCCTTGATCGATGTGCAGCCTCCGGCCAGCGCAGCCAAAGCCATCATCAGGCCTGCCGCTGCGATCTTGGGACCAAAACTGCGCATTTTCACACTCCAATCGTCCGGTTCATCCATACCGGGCATTGCCAGCACGCATGGCAGCCATATATCGGCCGGGATACCGGCATCGAGCCTTAAGGCCCTCCATCGCCTCGCGCAATGGGCGTTGGAGCAGGGCGATTGAATTGCCGATGAACGAAAGGCCAGTTCCCACGTGTCCCTTCTCTCCCGCATTTTCCGCTCCCGCACGTTCGGTCCGGGCACTGACGACCGCGCGGCCGTGCGCCCTCTCTGGCACCGCATCGTGGAGATCGCGCGCGAGAAGCAATGGTATGCCGAATGCGGCGTGGCGGATACGGTTCCGGGGCGGTTCGATGCGGTCACTCTCGTCATGGCGCTGGTCATGCTGCGCATGGAGCGCGACAAGACGATGATCGAACCGGCGGCGCGCCTGACCGAACTTTTCGTCGACGACATGGACGGCCAGCTGCGCCAGTCAGGCGTCGGCGATCTGGTCGTCGGCAAGCGCATGGGCAAGCTGATGAGCGTGCTGGGCGGCCGCATCGGCGCGCTGCGCGAGGCGCTGGCCGCCGGCAGCGAGGAAGAGGTCTGCGCCGCGCTAATCCCTGTGCTCGAACGCAACGTCACGCTGATCGAAGGCGCCGACAAGCCCCTGCTCGCGGCGCGCGTGCGGCGCCTTGCCGACGGACTCGACGGCCTGTCGAACGAGGAACTGCTGGCTGCCAGGATCGAACGATGAGCACGAGCGAGCTGTCCCGGGAATTCGACGTCCGCCAGGCCGAGGGCAAGCAGGTCCGCATCGTGGCCGATGAAGCCGAACGCGCCGCGCTGGCCGAACGCTTCGGACTGGTGAGCATCGGCAGCCTGGAGGCGGACCTGCTGCTGAACCGCAAGGGCGACCGCGAGGTCGAGGCGCAGGGTTCGCTCAAGGCACGGTTCGTGCAGTCCTGCGCGGTCTCGGCAGAGGATATCCCCGTGTCCGTGGAGGAACCGCTGCTCTTCCGCTTCGTGCCCGAGCGCACGCACCATACGCCCGACGAGGAGATCGAAATCGACGCCGACGACTGCGACGAAATCGAGTATTCGGGTGCGCACTTCGATCTTGGCGAGGCGGTAGCCCAGAGCCTTGCCCTGACCATCGATCCGTTCCTGACGGGACCAGGCGCGGACAGGGCACGCAAGGAGGCCGGGATCGGAACTCCCGAGGAACAGGGCCCGTTCGCAGCGCTCAAGAGCTTGAAGCCGGGTAGCTAGCGCCAAAAAGCCCGTCGTTGCAGGCGTCGCCCTTCGTTCGCCGGCGAGCGCTTTACCGAGCGCAATCCTCCCCCTCATCGGGTGAACCAGGCACCCGCGCTTCGAGTTCCGCCAGCCACACCGCCGCGCTGGCATCGGACGGCGCGCGCCAGTCGCCGCGAGGGCTGAGGGCTCCGCCGGAGGACACCTTGGGTCCGTTGGGAATGGCCGAGCGCTTGAACTGGCTGAACGCGAAGAAGCGGCGCAGGAAACTCTCAAGCCATGAGCGGATCGCGCTGAGGTCGTATTCGTTCTTGCGCTCGTCCGGAAAACCCGCCGGCCAGGTGCCGCAGGCCGCGTCCCGCCACGCGTGCCAGGCGAGAAAGGCGACCTTCGACGGCTTCTGCCCGAAGCGCATCACGTGATGCAGGAAAAAGTCGTTGAGCTCATACGGCCCGATCTTGGCCTCGGTACTCTGGATCTCGCCGTCCTCGCCGACCGGGACCAGTTCAGGCGAAATTTCGGTATCGAGGATCGAAAGCAGGACTTTCGATGTCGCCTTGTCGAACTCGTCGCCGCGCGCGCACCAGCGGATGAGGTACTGGATCAGCGTCTTGGGCACACCCGCATTGACCGCATAGTGGCTCATCTGGTCGCCCACGCCATAGGTGCACCAGCCCAGCGCCAGTTCGGACAAGTCGCCGGTCCCGATCACGAAGCCGTTGTTCTGGCTGGCGAGGCGGAACAGGTAGTCAGTGCGCAGCCCCGCCTGCACATTCTCGAACGTCACGTCGTAGACCGGCTCGCCGCCGGCGAAGGCATGGCCGATGTCCTCCAGCATGCGCGTCGCGGAAGGCCTGATGTCGATCTCGTCGGCGGTGATCCCGAGCGCCTTCATCAACTTCCAGGCATTGGCCTTCGTGCCCTCGCTGGTGCCGAAGCCGGGCATGGTATATCCGCGAATGAAGCTGCGCGGCAGCCCCAGCCGATCGCATGCACGCGCGGCAACTATCAGGGCATGGGTCGAATCGAGACCGCCCGAGACGCCGATCACCAGCGATTTCGTGCCTGTCGATTCGATGCGCCGCATGAGGCCGTCGACCTGAATGTTGAACGCCTCGTAGCAGTCCGCGTCGAGCTTCGCGGCCCGGTCCGGAACGAAGGGGAAGCGGCTGACCGGACGGATCAGGCCGATGTCCCTACCGGCCGGCGCATGACGGAAAGGAATGGTGCGAAAGCATTCCTCGGGCCGTCCCGCCACGTCCGCCGCATCGTTGAACGTTGGCAGACGCAGGCGGTCGTTCAGGATGCGGTCGCAGTCGATGTCGGCGATGCACAGCTCCGGGTGCAGCGAGAAACGTTCGGATTCGGCCAGCAGGTCGCCCAGTTCGTAGATCACCCCCTGCCCGTCCCAGGCAAGGTCCGTCGTGCTCTCGCCATGCCCCGCCGCCGAATAGACGTAGGCCGCCGTCGCCCGCGCGGATTGTGAGCGGCAGAGCATGTGCCGCTCGTCCGACTTGCCGATGACGATGTTCGAGGCAGAGAGGTTGCACAGGATCGTCGCCCCGGCGAGCGCGCCCAGCGAGCTTGGCGGCGTGACCGCCCAGAAGTCCTCGCAGATCTCCACGAAGAATTTGAACCCCGGCAGCACTTCCGAGGCGAAGACCAGATCGGTCCCGAAGGGCACGTCATGCCCATTCACCCGGATCGACTGCCCCCGGATCGTCTTGCCCGAGGCGAACCAGCGCTTTTCATAGTACTCGCGGTAGTTCGGCAGGTAGGACTTGGGCACGACACCCAGCAGCCTGCCGTGCGCGATGGCGAGCGCGCAGTTGTAGAGCCGGCCCTTGTGCCGCAGCGCCGCGCCGATCAGCAGGACCGGCATCAGGGCCGCGCTCGCCTTGACGATCTCACCGACAGCCGCCTCGACCGCCTCGATCATCGCGCCCTGCAAGTGCAGGTCGTCGATCGCATAGGAGGACAGGCACAGCTCCGGATAGACCAGCAGGTCGACATGCGACTCATGCGCCCGCCGCGCCTCCGCCAGCACGGCATCGCGGTTGAAAGCTACATCGGCGGTGCGGACTTGCGGGGTGGAGGTGGCGACGCGCACGAAGCCGTGCTCGTGCATCGCATAAAAAGGGTGCGCGGTGTTCTCGGTCAAAGGTTCAGGGCCTCTTCGATCAGTTCCAGCGCCGCTTCCAGCGACGCCCGGCGCACACCAGCGCGGCCGATCGCGCCGAAATGCGCCTCCCGATGCAGTACAGCAAAGCCGTGCCGCGCGCAGGCAAAATGCACAAGCCCTTCCTCGTCTTCCGGCGTGCCCGGACCGGCGAATCCGGTAATCGCAAGAGCAATGTCCCCGCGCGAACGGGCCAGCGCCCCCCGCGCCATGGCCTCGGCCACCTCTCGGCTTACCGCGCCGCAGCCATCGACCACATCGCGCTCGATCGCGAGCAGGTCGCACTTGGCATCGTCGGAATAGGCGACGATGCCGCGTTCGAACACATGGCCACGCCCGGAGACATCGGTGAGCAGCGAGGCAAGCAGCCCTCCGGTGCAGCTTTCGGCGGTGACCAGCATCAGCTTCCTGGAATGCGCGAGGTCCAGCACCGTCTCGGCCTTGCGAATGATGCGGTCAGGCAGCGCAGGTTCGAGTGCTTCGGCCATGTCGTTCCTTTTCCGCCAACCTGTGGTGATGGGATAAATCCGGGGCCGGCGCCCTGTTCCCGTCGAAGCCACTTGCCCGAACGCGCGCCATGACTACATGCAAGGTCCATGCGCAGTCTCGACGATATCCGTGAAGAGTACGAGTTCCTCGATGGTGACGAACGCTATCGCCTGCTGATCGAACTCGGCCGCGAACTCGATTCCATGCCCGACGCGCTCAAGACGGATGCGACCAAGGTGCGCGGCTGCTCGGCCAGCGTCTGGGTCTATCCCACGATACGCGACGACGGCAGCCTGCACTTCCTGGCGGACAGCAACGCGGCGATCACCAAGGGCATTGTCGCGCTGGTGATCTCCGCCGTGCAGGACCGGCCCCCCGCGCAAGTTGCGGAGACCGACATCACGGCCGCGCTCGAACCGTTCGATCTCAGGAACCAGCTTTCGTCCAATCGCACCCAGGGCGTGCCCAACATGATCGCGCTGATTCGCGAAACCGCCGCGCGTTATGCAGCCGCATAACGCTCCCTGCGACGGGTATGCGGCGAATTAGGCGTCATGTCTGGCTCGGCGCGGGGATCTTTTTCGTCGCGCTGGGCACGGTCGGCATCTTCCTGCCGATCATGCCCACGGTCGTCTTCTACCTGCTGGCGGCCTGGTGCTTTTCCAAGAGCCACCCGGCATGGGCGGAACGGCTCCACAACCATCCCACCCACGGCCACCACCTGCGCGCCTGGCGTGATCGCCGCGCGGTCAGCCGCAGGGGCAAGGTCTCGGCGATCCTGGCGATGAGCGCATCGATCCCGTTTACCTGGCTGGTGGCCGGCTGGCCGTGGATGATGATTCCCGTGGTGGTGCTGGTCGTGGTCGGACCGTGGATCTGCACGCGGCCGGAGTAGCCTGACGCCCCTCCCTGCCAACTTACTGGGCGGTTGCCCTTGCCCGGGCTTTCTCGGCCCGCTCCTTCCAGCCGTCGCCATGGTCGAGCGTGCCGAACATCCAGTCGTAAAGCAGCGTGATCGTCGCATAGTTGCCGCCGGTGAACCTGGCGTGGTGGTTGTGGTGCATCGCTGACATGGTGTTCAGGTACTTGAACGGGAAGCGATCGACTTCCCACAGGTCGTGGTTGTGCAGGTTGATCTGGGTGAACGCCACCCAGGAGACGACGATGGTCACGACATGGAACGGTCCCATCACCAACGAGAGCACGAGGATGCTCGCGGCGTAGAGGCCGAGGCCGATCGCTACTTCAATCGGGTGGATGTAGCTCGAATCCATGCGGCAGGGGTTATGCTGGCGGTGATGCACGGCGTGGACCCGGACCAGCGGACCGCCCAGGAAGCCGTTGTCATGAAACAGGAACCGGTGGGTCAGATAATAGAAGAAATCGTAGAACATCAGGATGACAAAGACATCGAGCAGCATGTTCCACCAGGGCTGCGCCTGCGCCGTGAGGCAGAAGGGCAGGATCAGGCCGAAGATCACCACCATGGAAAGCGGTCCCCACTTGCGGTTCCACTTCTGGTTGGCCGCGTAGTTCGGTTTTTCCATCTTCTTGCGATAGGTGTCGAGGTTCAGCCTGCCGGCCTGCCTGAACGTCGGGACCAGCCATGCGATCCCCTTGCCCAAAAAGGCGACGGCCACGATCCCGAGCCCGGCATAAAACGAGAGCTGCCAGTGATAGTTCTGCAGCACAGATTCCAGCAGTGATGTGTTCATAGCACTCGATCCCAACTTTGCTTGTCGTTGGCCAGGGGGCACGGCGGAAACAGCTTCAAACACCCTTATGAGCCATGGTGTATCGCGTCAATACCACCAAACGAGCGCCTTGGGAACACTGTTCTCAAAGAAAATCCACTGCCCCTGTCTCTGATCAGAAAATGTCAGAAGATTCGAAACGAACTGTGGCCGCGGGCACAGGACCAAGGGCCTTACGCCGTCGACCGTCAGTCCTCGATGGCCTCACGCAACACCGCAATCCCCGCCTTGCGCTGCTCGCGCAGTTCCCGCTTCAGCGCCGCAGGGTCGCGCGCAATCACGAACCCGAAGCTGACGCCGCCCTCCTTGCCGATGGTGGCGTGGTGGAGCCTGTGCGCCTGCACCAGCCGCCGGGCATAGCCGCGCCTTGGCACCCACCGGAAATAGCGCTGGTGAACGAGGCCGTCGTGGATCAGCGTGTAGATCACGCCGTAGATCAGCACGCCCAGGCCGATCCACGTGCCGGGCCGCCACGCCCCCTCGCCCATAACAAGCGGCGATCCCAGGGCGAACATGGCGATGCTGATGGCTGCTCCTACAAGCGCGTAGAGGTCGTTTCTCTCCAGCAACTTGCGATGCGGCTCATGATGGTCGCGGTGCCAGGCCCAGCCGAAGCCGTGCATGATGTACCTGTGGCTCGCCCAGGCGACGAACTCCATCGCGGCGACAGTGGCAAGGACGATGGCAAGGGCGGCAAAGGCAGGCATGACGCCTGTATAGCACCCTGCCCCGCGCCTGCGACACTCTCTTACAATCGCTCACCGATTTGCGACGGGCCATATCGCTGACGTTCATTTTACAAGGCATATTCCTGAATGCACGGAACGCCCTTCACAAACCGGGCGCCCCGCCAGATCCAACCGAGGATGAACACCATGCGTAACCTGACCAAGATCATCGCCCCGACCCTTGTCGCAGCACTCGGCCTCGCCGTTGCCGCCCCGGCTTCGGCCCACGACACGCACCGGTACCAGAGCCAGCGCCATGACAGTGCGCGCCATACCGCCGTGCGCAACGCCTCGATCCGCGGCGACATCAACGACCTGCGCCGCGACATCGACCGCGCCGCCGCGCGCCGCGCAATCAGCCAGCGCGAGGCCCATGGCCTGCGCCGCGAGGCCGCCAACATCCAGCGTCTCTACGCCAGCTATGCCCGTAACGGACTGAGCCCTCGGGAAATGCGGACCCTGCAGCGCAAGGTGGACCGGGTCCATGTCGCCCTTCGCATGGAGCGGCGCGATCGCGACGGCCGCCGCGGCTGAGCCTAGCGTCTTGGCGAATACGCGAAAAGGCGCGCTCGTTTCCCTTGAATTGCGGGGCGGGCGTGCCTAATCGCACCTTACCATGACCACGAAACCGCGAACGCTTTACCAGAAGATCTGGGATGCACACGTCGTCGACACCCGCGCCGACGGCACCTGCCTCATCTATATCGACCGGCACCTCGTCCACGAAGTGACCAGCCCGCAGGCCTTCGAGAGCCTTCGCGCCGCCGGACGGCCGGTGCGACGTCCCGACCTTACCCTCGCGGTTCCCGACCACAACCTGCCGACCACGGCGCGCAAGGATGCGGAAGGCAACATCCTGCCGATAGCCGATTCCGAAAGCGCTACCCAGCTCGCCGCGCTGCGCAGGAACGCGCCCGAGTTCGGCATCCGCTATATCGACTCGGTCGATGTCGAGCAGGGCATCGTCCACGTCATCGGCCCCGAACAGGGTTTTTCACTGCCCGGCGCGACGATCGTCTGCGGTGACAGCCATACTGCCTGTCATGGCGGCCTGGGCGCCCTGGCCTTCGGCATCGGCACCAGCGAGGTCGAGCACGTACTCGCGACCCAGACGCTGCTGCTCAAGCAGTCGAAGTCGATGGAAGTGCGCGTCGAGGGCAAACTCGGCCCGTGGGTCACGCCCAAGGACGTGATCCTGCACATCATCGGCGTGATCGGCACGGCCGGCGGCACCGGTTACGTGATCGAGTATCGCGGCAACGTCTTTGAGGAAATGTCGGTCGAAGGCCGGCTGACGGTATGCAACATGTCGATCGAGGGCGGCGCCCGCGCGGGCCTGGTCGCGCCCGACGAGACGACTTTCGAGTACCTCAAGGGACGCCCCTATACGCCGGTGGGCGAGGACTGGGACAAGGCCGTGGCCTGGTGGAAGAGCCTGGCCACAGACGCGGGCGCGAAGTTCGACAAGTCCATCTCCATCCGCGCCGAGGATATCCAGCCGACCGTCACCTGGGGCACCAGCCCTGAGGACACCGCGCCGATCGGAGGCGCGGTGCCCGCGCCGGAGGACTTCGCCGACGCTTCCAAGCGCGAGGCAGTCAAGGTCAGCCTCGACTACATGGGGCTGACACCCGGCACCCGGCTGACCGACGTCGAAGTGGAGAACGTCTTCATCGGCTCCTGCACCAACAGCCGCATCGAGGACATTCGCGCCGCGTGCGAGGTTCTGAGGGGCCGGCACAAGGCGGATAACGTCAAGTGGGCGATCGTCGTCCCCGGCTCCGGCCTCGTGAAGGCGCAGGCCGAGGCCGAGGGGCTCGACAAGATCGTCATCGAGGCCGGTCTCGAATGGCGCGAGCCGGGCTGTTCGGCCTGTCTCGCTATGAACCCGGACAAGGTGCCACCGGGCGAGCGTTGCGCCTCGACCAGCAACCGCAACTTCACCGGGCGGCAGGGGCCGGGCAGCCGCACCCACCTGATGAGCCCCGCCATGGCCGCCGCCGCCGCCGTTACCGGCAGGCTGACGGACGTTCGCGAACTTGTAGGATAGGAAAATGGTCGACGAATCTGAAAACAACCTCGGCAACAAGGCCGCATTCGCCGCCGGCGCCGCCATCGGCTCGGCAGCCGTTGCCGCTGCCCTGCTCTTCGTGAAGCGCCGCAGCAAGCCGCGCCCGAATGCCGCGCCGCCGCCCCACCCCGAAGACGCGCCCGAGACCGATTGATGGAACCGATCTCCCACGTGGCCGGCCGCGCGATCCCGTTCGGCCGCAAGAACGTCGATACCGATGTCATCATTCCGGCGCACTGGCTCAAGACCATCACCCGCGAGGGTCTGGGCAAGGGCGCTTTCGAGGCGGTCAGAAAAGAGCCGGGCAACGTCTTCACCGATCCGGAATGCGCCGGCGCGCCTATCCTGATCGCGGGCGACAACTTCGGCTGCGGATCGAGCCGCGAACATGCCGCCTGGGCGCTGCTCGACATGGGCATTACCTGCGTCATCGCACCGAGCTTTTCGGACATATTCTCGGGCAATGCCTTCAAGAACGGCATTCTCACGGTCGCGCTGCCGCAGGAGGCGGTCGACCGGCTGATGGAAGTCGCGAAGACGGATCCAATCGACATCGACCTCGAGACGCAGTCGGTGACCACACCGTTTCAGGACCGCTTCACGTTCGAGATCGACGCATTCCGCAAGCATTGCCTGCTGGAAGGGCTCGACGAAGTGGGTCTAACCATGGCCCAGGGCGACGCGATCAGCACCCATGAAGCGCACGCAAGGAAAGAACTGCCGTTTCTGGCCCGTACCTTCGCGTCGGTGGACTGAAGGGGCACTCGCTGCGACGATTGAAAGCAGCCGATGGGCGAATCCGGATTGAACGGATTCGATCCCGGCCTTATCGGCATCTTACAAGTGACAGGGGCCCGACGACGAGGGGCATTTATTTCGAGGTTGTCCGATGACGAGTTTTGAAGACCGCGAACGCGCCGAAGAAGCCAAGTACGCACGCGATGCCGACACCCAGTTCCGCATCCAGGCCCGCCGCAATCGCCTTGTCGGCGAGTGGGCGGCCGAACGCATGAACCTTTCGCAGGCCGAAACCGATGCCTATGCCAAGTCTGTCGTCCAGGCCGACTTCGAGGAAGCCGGCGACGAGGACGTGATCCGCAAGATCCTGGGCGACCTGACCGCCGCCGGTGTGGAATCGTCCGAAGCCGAAGTGCGCGCCGCGCTCGACGCCAAGCAGGTCGAAGCCCGCCGCGCCTTCCTCGGCGAAGTCTGAGAGGCCCGAAGTCATGGCGATGTCCGCACAAGAAATCGAAACCCTCATCCAGGCGGCACTGCCTGATGCGCAAGTGACGATCACGGACCTCGCCGGCGATGGCGACCATTATGCAGCACATGTGGTTTCCGGCGCATTTGCCGGCAAACCGCGTGTTGCCCAGCACAAGATGGTCTACGAGGCGCTCGGCGGGCGCATGGGCGGCACGCTCCATGCCTTGCAACTGACGACCGCCGTTCCCAACTGAGCCTGCGTAAAGGCAAAAAGGTCAAGCCCCCCATGTCCGACGTCAACGCGCGCATCAGCGAGATTGTAAACAAGAACAACATCGTCCTGTTCATGAAGGGAACGCCGCTGTTCCCGCAGTGCGGTTTTTCCAGCCGCGCGGTGGCGATCCTCGAACACCTCGGCGCGCCCTACGAGAGCGTCGACGTGCTGCAGGACATGGAAGTCCGTCAGGGCATCAAGGCCTTTTCCGACTGGCCGACGATCCCGCAGCTCTATGTGAAGGGCGAATTCGTCGGCGGCAGCGACATCATGATGGAGATGTACGAGGCCGGCGAACTGCACCAGCTTTTCGTCGACTCCGGGCTAGCCACGCAAGGCTGAGCCGCCCCCCCTCATCGTCGGCCTCCAACGCGCCCGGATTGCTTCCGGGCGCTCGCTTTGCCTGACCTTCGCGCTATCAGGCCGCATGCGGAAATTGCCGCCCTGCAATGATTTGCCGAATTTTCGAAGGAAGGGCTCGGGGAGGCAGGGCCGGGAGACTGATCGGCCCCGCCTCTGTCGAGACTACTTATGGGGGTACAGCATCATAAGCACGTTACGTGCCAGTTTGCGTGTTTGCCGGTTTTGAGCGCTTCTGATTACCGCAACGGGATCGCGAACGCCCCAACCTGTAAAGCACTCCGACATGTCGCAGCATTTCGGCTTGCCTGACACTGCCGGGCAAGCCACATCCGGTCGATGTTCGAATATCCCCCGTCAGATGCCCCGATGCCTGCCGATGGCCCCCAGGTGGTTCCGGCCGCGACAGTCGTGATTTTCCGCTCGCCCCGGTCGGGCGCGGCGCCGGAACTGCTCATGGTGCAGCGTGCGAAGGAGATGCGCTTCGCCGGCGGTGCCGCCGTATTCCCCGGCGGCCGCGTCGATCCCGCCGATCGCGAGTTTGCCGCCGCGCTCATGCCCGGCGAGCCGATCGAGATCGCGGCCGCGAAGATCGCCGGCATTCGCGAGACACTGGAGGAGACCGGGCTGATGATCGCCACCCGCGAGACGATCAGTGCCGATGAAGCGATGACGGCCCGGCGAATGCTGCTGGAGGGCCGCGAACTCGCGCCCGTGCTGGAGCACTTCGGCTGGCGGCTCGATACCGGCAGCCTCACGCTCTATGCCCATTGGTGCCCGCTATGGGATCGCGCCTTCGACACCCGTTTCTTCGTGCATGACCTGGGGACAGGCGCGGTCGACGTGACGGTCGATGCCACCGAGAACACACGCCTCTTCTGGGCCAGCGCCGCACGCGCGCTGGAAATGGCCGATGCCGGCGAGATCAGCGTGATCTTCCCGACCCGCCGCAATCTCGAGCGGCTGGCCCTGTTCGGCACTTTCGCCGAAGCGCTGGGCCATATCGCCCGCCACCCGGTGCGCCGCGTTCACCCTGACAAGGTCATGCGCGAGGGCGAAGAATGGCTCATGATTCCCGATGGCTACGGCTATCCCGTGCTCGGACAGCCGGTGGCCACCGCCAATCGCGGTTAGATCGCCTCCGCCGGTGCCGCGAGCGGACCTTGCAGCTTGGCACCCGTCGCGCCGTAAAGCCCCAGGAAGATGGCGATGACGAAAAAGCATGCGATGCTCGTGATCGCCAGATCATAGCTGCCCGTCACCGAAAAGACCCTTTCCGAGCCGATGATCGCAGTGCCGATAAACGGCAGGCCAATCATCGTGCTCAGGCCGAAGCCGCGGCTATAGCTTGCCTGGCCGAAGCTGTCGGAAAGCCCGCGTCCGAGCGTCGGGATGGCTCCCGCGCCGTGCATGCCGATCAGGCCCACGACCACCGCCGTTGCCGCGAAAGGCGGGTGCATCAGCAGCACGGTCCAGAGCAGCGCACAGTTAAAGGCAATCAAGGCCAGCGAGCGAGCGCCGCCCAGCTTGTCCGCGACCCATCCGAACAGAATTGAGCCAAGAATGCCCACGGCTGCCATGATCGATTGCAGGATCGCCGCCTCGCTACGGGCAAAACCCCAGGAAACGCCGATGGGCACGAGCAGCGATCCGAGCATGACCGAACTCGTCATGCTGGCGATGGCGGCGAGGCAAATGGCCCAGAAGCGCGGACGAGCCAGCAGTTGCGCGACGCTGAACGAACCGTCCGCCGTGCGCTTTTCCGCCGGCTCCGGCGCCAGCGTTTCAGCTGTTGGCGGATGATCGACGGCCAGCAGCGTGAGTGGCACCAGCAGGACCGCGATGAGCACGCCCATGAAGAGGTAGAGCGTCGTCGAAGCATAGACCGTAAGCGCGCGATCGAGCGACCAGGGAACGATGGCGATGACGATGGGCAGGTGGACAATGCCCAGGGCCAGGCCGCGATTGCGGTTGAACCACCGTGTGACGAGCGTTGCCGGACCGATCGAACCGGCAAGGCTCAGCGCCGGACCGAACAGGAGTCCGTAGGCGACGAGATAAAGCGCGTAGCTCTGCGTGAAGGCCAGGGTGAAATAACCCGTCGCCGCGAGCAGCGCTCCAGCCAGCAGCAGCAGGCGCAGCGAGACTTTCGCGATAAGCACTCCGACGAACGGCGCGAGCACCGACGACCCA
Source organism: Novosphingobium endophyticum (assembly GCF_014640675.1). Taxonomy (GTDB): domain Bacteria; phylum Pseudomonadota; class Alphaproteobacteria; order Sphingomonadales; family Sphingomonadaceae; genus Novosphingobium; species Novosphingobium endophyticum. Next base: position 56,677 of record NZ_BMHK01000019.1, read on the forward strand.
ACCAGCGTGAGCGGAATACCCACCGCCGCCGCCTCGCCGCTGACCCCCAGCCGATCCTCGACCGAGGCCAGCATCAGGCCGAACGAGCCCATGATGAGACCTATCACCAGATTGTGCGAAACACCGGCGACGACGCCCATGCGAACCGCCAGCGGATGATTCGGCGCATCGGACGCCGGGCTTGAAGCTAAAGCCAATGAACTCTCCCGTTATGGTGTCGGCGTTCACGCCGAATGGATATTTTGCCACGAAGGTAACCTTCTGCGACGCCCTGACCAGAACTCTTTCCATTTACCGAAACATAATTCGCTCCAGCGAAGCCGCGCACACTCCGCGCGGCAGCGCCTTCCAACGCGATAGCCGTCCCGGGGTGCCCCACCATGATACGTCCGCGCCTTCGGGGTTGCCCGAAGAGGCATTGCCTGCAAGGCAGGCGGATAAGGGCCTATCAGTTCAATGACATAACGAACGAACACGAGCCCAAATTCGGATCGCGCTTTCAAGGACAACGACCCAGGAATGCCCCCTGCGCCCCAGGCTGACGCGGAGCGTGTCGCCGCGCTCAGAAAACTCGAACTTCTCGACAGCGAGGGGCACGTCTCGTTCGACGAGATCGTGCACATCGCGGCTATGGCGCTCGGCTCCTCGTTCGCCGTTATCTCGTTGATGGACGAAAGCCGGCAATGGTTTCTCGCATCGCGCGGTGTCGACATGACGGAAACCCCGCGCGAGATTGCCTTGTGCAACTATCCTATCGCGTCGGGCGCAACTTTCGTTTTGAGCGACGCGCGGAGCGATGGCCGCTTCGCCGGAAACCGGCTCGTCCACGAGGGGCCGCGCATCAGGTCCTACCTGGGATGTCCGGTTCGCTGCCCGGACGGACACATCGTAGGCGCACTTTGCGCCGCCGACCCGATGCCGCACAAGTTCGATGCGCCGCACGTCGATCTGATCGAAAGGCTCTCCGCGCTGGTCGAGCAGTTCGTCGCGGCCCATGCGAGAAACCTCGAACTGCGGCGCGCGCACCTTGCCCTGAAGCAGGCCGCCGAAAACGACGAACTGACGGGCTTGCTCAACCGCAATGGCTTTAACGCACCGCTCGAAGAGGCAATCCGCAAGCGCGGAGCGGGCGACGGCCTCCTGTTCCTTCTGATAATCGATCTCGACGGTCTCAAGGAAGCCAATCACGTCTACGGCCATCTTGTCGGCGATGCGGCGTTGCAGGAAATCGCCGCCCGTCTGCGCGCGGAGATCCCCGAGGCATACCCGCTTGCCCGATGGGGCGGCGACGAGTTCGTCCTGGCGCTGCAGGGCGATTTCACGCGCGAGGCCGTGCACCGGCTGGCCGCGCAAGCGCTCGAGACAATCGCCCGACCGATCGAGATTTCGGGCAACAGCGTATACCTCAGGGGCTCCTGCGGTATCGCCGAGTGCGATAGCGGGGTCGGCTCGAAAGAACTCCTGCGCCGCGCGCATCAGGCCCTGCACCACAGCACATCGATGGGACCAGGCCGAGTGCATTTCTACGACCGCGCGTTCGCGGACCGCAATCAGGCGCGCATGACGGCCGAACTGGAGGTTCGATCCGCATTGGCCGGCGACCGCATCTTTGCCAGCTATCAGCCGATCATCAATCTCGGAACGGGTGAAACCGAAGGCTACGAAGCGCTGCTGCGGATCTCCACCATCGACGGGTGCGAGGTGACGGCCGCGCAACTGCTCCCCGCACTGGTCGACCCCGAACTGTCACGAAAAGTCGCGATCAGAATGATCACTCTTGTCGCCTCCGACTTTGCAAGCCTCGCCGCCTCCGGCAGCGGCTCCGCATTCGTGAGCATCAATGCCACGGAAGCCGATCTGCTCAGCGGCGATTATCCGGACATGCTGCTGTCGACCCTTGCCCGGTACATGGTTCCGCCGGACCGGATCACGGTCGAAATCACAGAGACCATGCTGCTGGTGAACGATCTCGACCAGGTGAAAGCCGTGCTCGACCGTCTGAAGGCGGAAGGCATCTCGATCGCGCTGGACGATTTCGGCACCGGCTTTTCCTCGCTCACGCATCTCAAGGTCTTTCCGATCGACAAGGTAAAGATCGACCGCAGCTTCGTTTGCGACATCACCGAAAATCTTAACGCGCAGTCGATCGTCGCCGCCGTGATCGCGATGGCGCAAAGACTGTCCATCGCAGTCATCGCCGAAGGGATCGAGAACGACGACCAACTGGCAGCGCTGCGCCGGATGGAGTGCCCGATGGGACAGGGCTTTCTCCTTTCCCCGCCGGCTCCGAATGTTACCGGGCCGAGCCCCACGGGAACATACAAAAATCGCGACAAATGAACGCCGTTATCAACCTGATAACCCTCGGCGGCTTATGCTCGCCTTTGGTCGTTGCCGAAGACAAGCAGCAACGCCGAGAGGAGCGAGAGGTGCTAACGACGTCAAACGAGTCGCTGACCGACAAAGTCTACGTGGAGCTTGTTCGAAGTCTCTACCTGAACATCATGCCTGCGGTGATCCTGTGGATAGCGTTCGCTCTCACTCTGGGGCTGATCTATCACGAGCAACCGGATGACCTGCTCCTCGTTCTCGGCTGCGCGGGTCTTGTCGTCAGCACCGCAAGACTGGCCGTGACCCAGTTCCTTCGCGGCAAGGCGCTGACGGCCGCTATCGACCGGATGGAAGCACGCAAGATCGAACTGGCGTTCGGCCTTCCCTATATCGGCTTTTCCTTGCTGCTGGGCATGTTTGGAGCCCGGGTCTTCTGGCTGTTATCACCCGAATCGCACATGCTGATGATCTGCCTCGTGGTAGGCTATTGCGCGGGCGTGGCGACCGGTGCGGGCCTGAGACCCAACATCGCGCTTCCCGGCATGGCCCTGGCGGTCGGCCCGACGATCATCGCCGCCGCCATGCACGCCGACCCCATCTACGTAGGCATGAGTGTGATCGCATTTGCCTTCCTGATGGCCGGGGCCCAGTCGGTACTCGTCCGTCACAGCACGGTGCGGGCGGAAATCGCCAAGCGCCTCGCCTCGGTCTCACTGGCACGCCACGATACGCTTACGACGCTGCCCAACCGGCTCGGCTTGCGGGAGTACTACGAGAACAACGCTTCGACAATTTCCCCCAACGGACTGATTGCCGTCCATTACCTCGATCTCGACCGGTTCAAGCCGGTCAACGACTGCTTCGGCCATGCGGTGGGCGACGCCCTGCTTTCCGCCGTGGCCGGCCGCCTGCGCGGCGCGATCCGCAACGGTGACATCGTCGCTCGCCTCGGCGGCGACGAATTCGCCGTCATCCAGTTCGGCCTGCGCCGCGCCGAGGAGGCCGAACTTCTCGCCCGCCGCATCAGCGCGTCGATCGCCCAGCCCTTCAGTATCGGAGATCATTCACTATCGGTCACCGCCTGTATCGGCACAGTGGTAAGCCATAACCGCAATGAGCGGCTCGATCTTCTCCTGCAGGAAGCCGACGAGAAGCTCTACGATCGCAAACGCGCGCGGCACGATCACGCACCGCGGGTCGTCACAGCATAAGACGGATTGTGATAACGCGGCTTCCCCGCCTCTGAAGGCAGGGGGAGTGCGGTCATGGCGCTTCCAGCCGCTCAGCCTGCGCAAAGCGGCGGGCCAGCGCGGCGCAGACCATCAACTGGATCTGGTGAAAGAATATCAGCGGCAGGATGATCGCGCCCACCTGCGCCTGCGAGAACAGCACTCCCGCCAACGGAACTCCGGTCGCAAGGCTCTTCTTCGAACCGCAGAATATCAGGACGATGCGATCCTCGCGCGAGAAGCCGAGCCATCGGCCCAGCCCGGCGCCCGCCAGCAGGACCAGCGCAAGGATGGCCAGCGAGAGTCCTGCTATGAGCGCCAGTTCGCCAAAGGCGATGCGGCTCCACAGGCCGTCGATCACCGCGGCGCCGAAGGCGGTGTAGACCACCAGCAGGATCGAACCGCGATCGACGTAGCCCAGTACCTTCTTGTGCCGCGCGATCAATCCACCGATCCACGGTCGCAGGAAATGCCCGGCCAGGAATGGCAGCAGGAGCTGGACCGTGATCGTCACGACCGGATCGCTTGAGAAGCCGCTCTGCCTGCCCGTGATCAGCAACGCGGTGAGCAGCGGCGTCACGAAGATTCCGGCAAGGTTCGAAAATGAAGCGCTGCACACGGCTGCGGCGACATTGCCGCCTGCGATCGACGTGAAAGCAATCGAGGACTGCACGGTAGAGGGCAGCAGGGTCAGGAACAGCACCCCGGTTGCCAGCGCCGGGTCGAGCCCGGGGATAACGGACACGGCAAGTCCGATCAGCGGGAACAGCCCAAACGTAAGCGCCGCCACCGAAAGGTGCAGCTTCCACGCCCGCGCCCCGTCCATGATCGCCGCGCGCGATAGTCTTGCTCCATGCAGGAAGAACAGCAGCGCAATTCCAGCATCGGCCGCGCCGCCCGCGATGTCCGCGAAGCCGCCCCGCGCCGGCAGGACCGAGGCCAGCGCGACGGTCGCGATCAGCAGCAGTAGATAGGGATCGAGAGAGAGGCGGGAAAGCAGTCGGTTCATCGGGTATCGGTGCCTGGCGGGTCAGATCGGAAGCGCGGTGGTCGCCTTGATCTCCGAAAGCGCGACAGTCGAGGTAATTTCCTGAACGCCCGGTAGCTGGGACAGCTTTTCGAAGAAGAAGCGCTCGTAGGCGTTGATGTCCTCGGTCACGACACGAATCATGAAGTCCACGGAGCCCATAAGCACGTAGCACTCGAGTACCTCGGGAAATTCGCGAATCTTTTCAGCGAACTGATCGAGATTGGCGCGTCCATGGGCGTTGAGCTTGACTTGCGCGAAGACCTGCGCGGTCAGCCCCACCATCTGCCGATCGACGATCGCGACGCGCCTCTTGATGATACCCTCGCGCTCCAGCCGGTCGATGCGGCGCCAGCAGGGCGAGGACGACAGGCCGACCCTTTCGGCGATCTGCGCCGTGGTCTGGCTCGCGTCGCGCTGCAGCTCGCGCAGAATCTTTCGTTCATATGGATCAAGTTCGGTCATTTTATCCACGAATGCCTGCTTTTCGGGGTTCACCGCTTCGCATTTTTCCCCGATCCTGGCAAATCAGGACAGAAACCCCGGCACGAAGCTGCAATAATTTTCCCTTATCAGAAGGAGACCGGGAGAATGGTAATGCGCGCGGGCCAATCAATGCCGCCGATGGAATTCGTCCGACTGCTGGACGAAGCCGCGGGTCTTGACGGCGTGATCGCCATTCATTCGACCGCGCGCGGGCCGGCGGCAGGCGGGTGCCGCCTCTGGAGCTATCCTGACGCGGCTTCGGTGATGGCGGACGCGTTCCGGCTCGCCGAAGGCATGAGCTACAAGAACGCCATGGCCGAACTGCCTTTCGGCGGCGGCAAGGCCGTTCTGCGCCGGCCGGCGGGGGAATTCGATCGCCAGGCCTTGTTCGAGGCCTTTGGCAAGGCCGTGCAACAGCTCGAGGGCCGCTACATCACCGCCGAGGATGTCGGCACCAGCGTTGCCGACATGGAATACGCGGGAAGGCACACCCGAAATGTCGCCGGACGTTCGGCACGCCCCGGCTTCGCGGGCGGCGATCCTTCGCCCTGGACCGCGCTCGGCGTGTTCGAAGCGATGAAGGCGGCGGCCCGGTTCAGGTTCGAAAGCGCGCTTTCGGGAATGACCGTGGCGGTGCTCGGCGTCGGCAGCGTGGGCGGAGAACTGTGCCGGTTGCTCGCGGAGGCGGGCGCGAGGCTGATGATCGCGGATATCGACGGTCCACGCTGCGACCGACTCTCGGACGAATTTGGCGCGCGGATCGTGTCAGTCGAAGGCATCGCGGACGTCGAGGCCGAAGTCTTCGCCCCCTGTGCGCTCGGCGGCGCGCTCGATGAAGCTACCGTCGCCACACTCCGGGCGCGAGTCGTCTGCGGCGCGGCGAACAATCAGCTGGCCGCGCTGCACATCGCCGAAATGCTGGTCGAACGCGGGATTGCCTATGCCCCCGACTACGTCGTCAACGCGGGCGGCATCATCAATGTCTCGGCCGAATACCTGGGCGAGAGTGCAGGCGATGTTCGCGGACGGGTGATGCGGATCGGTCCGCGCACCTACGCCGTGTTGGAGGAAGCCGCGCACACAGGGCTTTCGCCGTCCATCGTCGCCGATCGCATGGCCGAGCGCCTGATGCTGCAGCCGGCCGCCTGATACGCGGGAGCCAGCGCTCCCTAACCTTGGAGGTACATCGTAGGGCTTACTTGTATGTGATAGCCCCCGATGAGAACATTATGCGACCGTGCAGCGACGAGTCGTTGCGCATTGTCCCATTACGGGAATCGATCGCATGGACTACACTTCTGAGCTGACAGAGCGTGACGCCGTGCACTCGCACGAGGATGGTGACGTCACCGCCAGCCCGGCATCGGCCCCGGCATCAGCCCCGGCATCAACCATTGTCGAACCCTTCGGCAAAGTGGCCGCTCTTGCCTATAGCCAATGGGAAACGCTGCGCGGCGAAGCGGAACTGCCGACCATCTCGCACAGTCATCGTTCGGAGTCGCGGCTCTTCACGCCGAACTGCGTGCAGGTGGTATGGGACGAACAGGTTTCGGTACCGACGATATCCTATCTGGGCAAAGACCTTGCCCAACGGCTTGCCTCGCTATCGGGCGCCGCCTGGCCGAACCTGCCGATCGAAAGCCCGCTCGTCGTGCTGCTGCATGACGTCTCGCTGCGGGCCATCCGCCTAAAGGACGCGATGGAGTTCGACGAGCAGATCATCGACAGCGATGGCCAGGTCAGGGCCCTTCAGGGGATCGCCCTTCCCTTCGCCGGCGACGGTGCCGGAACATTCCTGGTCGATGTCCTGTTCAACCTCGACAGTCCCAGCCGGATAATCGCGGAGGCGGAGCAAAAGACCCGAAGTGCGCCGCCCCCGGAAGACGTTCTGCTGCTCGAACAGGAAATCGATCCGGAAGAGATGCCGCGCCCGGCGCAAACTCCGCCGCAACAGCCCGTCCTCTTCGTCTGCGTCTCGGACGAAGACCGGCCCCCGGCCCGCCCTCCCGAACCCGAATTTCCGCGATCCATGGCGCGGGCGCTGGCCTTGTTCTCAAATGCGGCGCCATCCCCCACGAAAGGAAAGCGGGACGGCCGGACCGTCGACGTGCCGCTGCTTCTCACGGAAGCGCTGGAAGATGGCTCCGAACCGGAGGTCGAGCCGGTTCATGGGGCGGCATTCGCTGCCGGCGACCATCTTCTGCTGTCACTCCAGATCGCGCGAGATCGCGCCGCGGCGGCAAGCGGCAGCGAGGAACGCTCGCACATCGCGCTCTACAAGGCCATCGGAGCCGCCTACGACTTCGCGCTGCATGCGACCGCCGCCCCCGAGCGGTTCGACCGTATCGTCGAGGAAGCTGGCCTGAAGGCGCAGGTCCGCGCGCCAATAACGCCGGCGGTCAAGCTGATATTCGGCACCGCCTATGACCGGACACGCCTGGCGGAATACGCCACCGCGCTGTCGCATGCGCTTCGCGTTGGATTGCCCGCCGGCAGTTTCGCGGACTATCTCCAGGCTTTCGACGGCGGCCTGAAAGGCGTGATCAAGGCCGAACGCCAGTTGCGCCGCAAGGCGAAGCCCGCCGCGAACTCCCGGCTGGAAAAGATCGCGCGGAAGTTGAGAAACGAACCTGTCCGCGCCTTCGAGGGTTTGGAACCCGACGGAGAGGAATTCGCCCTCGTGATCGCGCGGCGCATGCCCGATGGCAGTGTGTCCCTCGTCGGAGAGATCCCGCCGGACGAACGACTGCTCTGCTCGGCCGCGCAGAAGTTCTTCAAGAAACAGCCTTGAAGCCTCTCCCCGTGCCGCTGGCGCGGCCGGTAGCCGATAGGGACTCGCCCGCGGAATGATCTGTCACCCGGCAATGCATCCCTTCAGCTATACTTCCAACGCTCTCCCACATACTCCAAAAGCATGCTGGCAAGCCCGGCCAATCAGCCGCATGCTTCCGACCGTGACGTTCCTCGGCGCCCCCGATCAGCCCCAAGCTCGCGAGGCCAGCACGCCCGCGAGTTGTGTGAAGCTGTTGTTTGCCGACCGCGAGACGAAGAACGCGGTCGCGGGCATTGCCTGCCTCTTCATCGCGGCTACTCTGATCGCGCAAGCCGTGAACCCTGCTTCGCCACCGAACGAAGGCGAGCATCGCCCCCTGCTGTCCTCCGATGCGTCCGCGGCCACGCCGCGACACGTTCAGCCTGCCCTCCTGAGCGCGCCGATGCCGTCCATCCTGGTGACCGCGAAGGCCGAATCAGGCCGGCCAGCATCGCCATTCTTCTACAAGGGCGACAGCAGCAATCGGGAGCATGCGCTGGACTGCCTTGCCGCGGCGGCCTGGTACGAGGCCGGCAACGATACCGAAGGCCAGAAATCAGTCATGCAGGTCATCCTTAACCGGGTGCGGCATCCGACCTTTCCCAATTCGGTGTGCGGAGTGGTCTTTCAAGGCAGCGAACGTTCCACCGGGTGCCAATTCACCTTCACCTGCGACGGCTCGATGGAACAACGCTTTCCGTCCGCCAGACAATGGAAATTGGCCAGACGGCTGGGTGAGGAAGCGCTCGACGGCGCCGTCGATGTATCGGTCGGCCAGGCGACGCATTACCACGCCGACTACGTCGTCCCTTGGTGGAGCAGCGCGCTGCAGCGCGTCAGCCAGATCGGCGCGCATATCTTCTACCGCTGGCCGGGGGGCCAGGGGCGACTTGCCGGCAGCCGCAATTGGGGCGCCGAGAGCGATGCGCTTGTTTCCGCCGGGCTGGACGAATTAAGGCCCTCTCCGGCGGGCATCGGCGGATCGGATGCATCCGATCCAGCGACGTCTACCCTGGCAGCCGTAGCCATCGTGCAACCGGCGGTCAGCCGGGCTCACCTGATCGCTGTCGATCCGCAATCGCCCAATGGACGCTGGGCGATGACGGCTCTCGATCAGTGCGCTGGCAAAGCGTCCTGTTCGGTGATGGGCTATGCCAGGGGCGCCGAGCTCGACAAGAACCTGAATCGCGAGCCGATGCAGATGGACCGGCCGCTGTTCCTTTTTGTTCGGGATTCCGCCACGGGCATGGACCTGGCTTTTTGGGACTGCGATCGAACGCAGCGCCCACAGGCTTCGCAATGCCTGCCGAAAGACAGTCAGGCGCTCGCCCATCTCATGCGCAACCGGTGACGGGCGCGCACAAGGCATAAAAAGGCCCGCCTTCACGGTGAAGGCGGGGCCTTTTATGCTGTTTTGGCGGATACTGGTATACGCGAGTTTATGCGGTCATTTCCACGTCGGAAAGTCCGCGCGAGCTGGCCCAGATCGCGGCCTGGGTACGGTTATGGACATTCAGCTTGCGCAGGATGGCCTTGACGTGAACTTTGATGGTAGCCTCGCAGACCGTTAGCTTGCGGGCGATAACCTTGTTGGAATACCCCGCCATCAGACAGCACAGCACGTCGAGTTCGCGAGGCGACAGCTTGGCCCGGTTGACGTCTTCGTCGGACTGCTCGGACGTGCGAACAATCGGTGTGAACGCCTGATGCTCGAAGACATCCACGAGATCCGGCGGCAGCACCCGCTCCCCCATCGCCGCAAGGCGAAGGGACGTCGTAAGCGGCTGCGCCTTCATGGAGCGCACGATGTAACCTTGCGCCCCTGAATGGAAGCATTCGAGCATGGCGTTGAAATCAAACCGTTCGGTCAGCACGACAACCGGAGCGGAATCGAATCGGCCCTTTATTTCCCTCACGGCTTGCGGCTGATCGTCTGTTTCGACTCCATCCAGGACGATGAAAAAGCCGGACTCAAACTCCAGTTCCTCAAGTTCGCTGATAGCGCCATATGAACCGATCAAACCGAAGCCTTCGGACTTCAAGATGTTCCCAAGGCCCTCCCTGGTAATCTCACATGCGCTGACGATACACACATCACGGTACATCTGCAGTCCCCCCGATTGCCCTAATGAGTAATCAAACAGGCCGACAACAACTGCCGGTCCGATCGGAACGCGACTCCATACCTTATGGAACGAACGATGCGGCAAGCGGGGGCGGGAATCAACTGTCAGCTAACAGCCTTACTTCTTGACTCTAGCGACCTTCGACCCTCGAATCGGGAAACCGTAATATTTTCAACAACTTAAACAATGCACTATTATTTATAGTTATACCCTAATTGGGTACTGTAGAGTCCTGGAACGGGCCAGTTTGAAATCGCAATCCTTAAATACACTGCGAATCACTCAGACGGACCTTTGCACCAACGTGCCTAACATGATCGCGCAAACTCAGACCCGGCGAGACCAACGTTTTCCACATTTTACTCCTACAGTGGTGTTAAATTTTATCTATATTCCACGGGTACTTGGATATGCCCCCCACTGACTGCCCACCCTCGGCCTTCGCAGGAGAAGCCATGCGCGGGCTTGAGCGCCTCTCGCGTTCAAGCCTGTTCGCCCTCGCCGGCGATCTGAAATCGGAGCCCATTCCACGTCGAAACGTCCTCAAGGCGTGGATCCGGGCATCCGTTCGGCGGCCCCTGAGTGAACGGCGAGATGGATGCTGAAACAAGTTCGATGTGACAAACCTCCACCGATCCGGACTTCAATTCCGGATCGCTAGAAAAACGCCTCCTGGATGATGATCGTGTCTCCCGGAGCGATCCTGAGCGGAGTCTCGCCAAGCTTGATCCGGACCGCCGCGCCGGCGGACTTGCGCTGCAACTTTATCACCCGCTTGTTGGCGCGAGCCGTGAAGCCGCCGGCCTTGGCGACCGCCTGTCTCAGTGTCAGCTCGCCGCTGTATGGATATTCCCCCGGCTTCGCGACCTCGCCCAGAATATAGAACGGCCGGTGCTCGGTGATTTCGATCGAGACCCGCGGCACCAGGACGTAGCCGCCACGTTCAAGTTCGCCGGCGATCGCCTTCGCGAGTTCAATGGGCGTGAGACCGCTGGCCTTGACCGGATCGATAAGCGGAAAGGCAACCGCCCCATCGTCTCCAACTTCGTAATCGCCGGTCAGGCTCGGTTCGTCGAACACGGTAATACGCAACTTGTCACCGGTGGCGACCTGGTACCCGGCGACGAGCCTTGCATTCGCTTCTTCGACTGTCCCGCGCGGAGCACCCGCCTGCGCCGGCGCTGCCACCAGGCAGGCAAACACGAGGCAGGGCAGAAGCAGGATGCGGCGCTCGTGATGTGTAGGATTGTCAGTGCTCATCTGCGGATTCCTCCGTTTCGCTGACTGAGTTCCCGAAGTGTCCCGTAATGACATTACGCGCCTTCAGTAGCGTCTATTCTAATCGTCGGATTAACTATCTGGAACGACCATTTGGAGCGAGCCTTCACATCTCAAGTACGACGCGCTTAACCACTTTAGGTAGGCGCACGATACATCCGATGCCCGGTTGTATGGCGCCGCGATCTGGGAAATCGTCAGCACCTGAGCCAGCGCCATCAAACCCTTGTGGCGGGGGCTTTCCCTTAGTGATCGAATTGAGCGAGATGCACACTTTACGAACCGACTTGTCGAGACGCCCGACCGAGGCCGATGGACCGTTTGGTTCCGCCGTCGCTCGCAACCCGGCGGGCCTCGCGGAAGCAGCGCTGATCACCCGGCCCCGTCTTGACCAGGCCTCAGTTGCGAAGCCGGCAATAAGGAAGATCGCCGATCCGAAGCCCACCGCCGGCCGCAGCGTACAAATGCCGCAAAGCGGTCCGGAGAGGGTGCGCGATGTCGTCTTCTCCCTTGCCCTGATCATCTTCCTGCTGCCGGTCCTGTTGCTCCTGATGCTGCTGGTTACACTCTGCGATCCCGGTCCGTCGATTTTCGCGCATGTCCGGGTCGGCAAGGACGGTCGGCGCTTCAAGTGCTACAAGCTGCGCTCCATGTATCGCGATGCCGAGGAGCGGCTGGAGGACATCCTGGAAACGAACCCGGTGATGCGACGCGAGTGGGAGGCCTCCTACAAGATCACCAACGACCCGCGGGTGACGCCGCTCGGAAACTTTCTGCGGCGATCCAGCCTCGATGAACTGCCGCAGTTGTTCAACGTCCTGAACGGCTCGATGACGCTCGTAGGCCCACGTCCGGTCGTCGCTGACGAACTGCCGCGCTATGGACGCCACGCTCCCTGCTACCTGCAGGTAAAACCTGGCCTTACAGGGCTTTGGCAAGTGACCGGGCGCTGCGAGGTTACATATCGTCGGCGCATCGCAACCGATCGGCTCTATGTGCGCCGGAAATCGCTCACGCTGGACTTCAAGATCCTTCTCGCGACCGTCCCGGCAGTCCTGGCTCGCAAAGGTGCGTGGTAATGGTCGAGAAAGGTCAGATTATCAGCCAGACGACAAGACCCCAAAACGCGATTGCGGCAGGCACCGCTATCGCAAGACCGCGCGCAAAGCTGCGCCTTGGGCCCAACCGAGGTTCCCGCGACACGGAGTCTCTCTCGTCCGGAAACGAATTGGTCATGGCAATTACACTGTCCATAATGAACGTGCCTCTACTACTTCTGGGCGACTTGATCCAGCCCGCCAATATAAATGCGCCGCCTCCGACTCGGGATAACTCGCGAATGCCGCCGATGTTTCCGGCACGCCCCCGCGCGCGAAGGCGAAGCCATGCCCTCGCCGCAATGGCCAGGGACACGACGCAACTGACCCGACTCGCCCTGCACTTGACGCTTACGCGCGGCGAGCGATGCGAGCGCGCGGTCCATCACGTCATCTACGTCGCTTCCGGACGCCCCCGCCAGGGGAAGCCTGCAATCGCCGCGCGCTTTGCCCTGCTCCTGGCCCTGTTCGCGGCCCCCCGGATGGCGGCGGCCCAGGAAGACGTAACGACACCGACCGAGATATTCGAAGCCGAAGAAGGTCGGGGCATTTCACTGTCGCCCGGCCTGGTGCTGTACAACCGGACGCTGATCGAAGGGCACTACGACACCAACATCTACAACGTCGAGCAGAACCGTATCGACGATACCATTGGTGTGGTCGACTCCGACTTTCGCCTTGCCACGCGCCTCTCAAGGCACGAGCTGGAGGTTCTGTCCGGTGCGACGATCCGCCGCTATGCCGACGTATCGGACGAGAACTCCGAGACATACTACCTCACCGGCCGGGCGTTCCTCGACCTCGGCGCGCGTATCGGCGTTCGCGCCAGCGGCGGCTACGAACGCGGCATCGAGAAACGCGGCACCGCGGGAGACCAGTTCGCAACCGACCGCCCCGTGCGCTTCGACAGCACGCGCATGGAAGTGAGCATAGACCGCACCGGCGGCATTCTCGAAGCCGAGCTCACCGGCTCCGTCCAGCGACGCAAGTTCCTGGACGCCAGCATCAATGGTGTCACGATCGACCTGGGTCGTCGTGACGCGACCATTCGCAAGGCCTCGCTCAGGACCAGCTATCGCCTCTCGCCGGTTCTGCGCCTCCATGCGGAACTTGGCGCCAACAAGGTCGACTATCACCGCAACACAGGAACCTCGCGCGACTCGAGCGGCTATTCCGTTCTCGCCGGCATCCGTTACGAAGTCACCAGACTGGTCGATGTGACGGCGGCGGTCGGTTACATCCGTCAGAACTTCGACGCACCTGACACCAAGGCTGCGACCGGTCTCAATTACAGGCTTGCGGCAACCTGGACGCCGACGCCCATGTGGCGCCTGACCGCCAGCGGTGAGCGCACCGTCGATGCCAGCCCTCTCGACGACGTTCCGGCAATCGTGCGCAGCGACTTCGATCTGAAGGTACAGCGGGCGCTGGGCAGGCGCGTCCTGGTCGAGGCCGGCGTATCCTACACCGACGAGGACTACCGCGGACTGGGCGGCACGGACCGTCGGTATGCCGGTTATGGCAACGTACAGTACCGCGTCACGGAAAACATCGCAGCCGTCGTCGGAGCCGAATACCGCAAGCAGGCCGGTGGAGCGAGCCGCCGCGATTACAGCGGCGCGGCATTCAGCGCCGGAGTGAGAATAGCGTTTTAGCTGGCCCGCGCGCCATGCAGCTCGCAGGCACGGGCCCGCGCTCAGGAGAACGACAATGAGCGGCTCACGAGAACTTGTCACTGCGGGGGCGGGCGCCGGTTCTTCGGCGCTTGCCAACATGGACGAACGTTCGCTCGCCGCGGCCGACCGCCTCGACCTTGGTGCAAGCATAAGCTTCTTCCGCCGCCGATTGAGCATCATCCTCGCCTGCGCGGCCGTCGGCCTGCTCGTCGGACTGGCCATAAGCCTCCTGTCCGAAAAGGTGTATCGCGCCGAGGCGACGGTCATGCTGGTCGATCAGAGCAAAAGCCTGCCGGCCGCCGACGGAACAACCGAAGTTCCGATTACACTGACCAGCCAGCTGGTCGAAACCCAGATCGAGATCATCAGGTCGCGGGAAATGGCAAACCGCGTGGCCCAGGCGCTGAAAATCGACAAAAACCTGAATCAGGCAGAGAAGCGGGAACTCTATGACGAACTGCAGGAGAATGTGGGCGCTCGGCGTAGCGGCAACAGTTACGCATTGACAATTTCCTACGACGCGGCCTTCCCCGGTGATGCACGGCAGATCGTCAACGAATACGCGCGGCAATTTGCCGATTGGCAGACGCGGCAGGAGGAAGACCGCAATACCCAGGTCCGCCAGCAGGTCGAGGAAAGGCTGGTAAAGCTGCGGGAACAGGCCCAGGCTGATACGAACGCGCTTCAACAGTACCGGATAGCCAACAACCTGCTGAGCACCTCCGGGGCGTCGCTGACCGAACAGGAAATATCCAACTACAACCTCGAAGTGACAAGGGCGCGCGCCGCCGCCGCCGAGGACTCGGCACGGCTCCAGACCGCGCTGGCCCAGTTGCGCTCCGGTTCGTCGGGCGACGACGTGGGCGAAGCGCTTGAGTCCGCGGTCGTTTCGTCGTTGAGAACGCAGGAAGGGGAACTCGCCGGCGAAGTCGCCAACCTGGAAGCACGATATGGCCCGAACCACCCGCAACTGGTCCGTTCGCGTAATGAGCTCACCCAGGTCCGCCATCAGATCCAGGCCGAAATCTCGCGCGTGATCTCGAACCTGCGTGCGAAGAAGGAGGTGTCGGAAGATCGTCTGGCCTCGATCGCCACCAGCCTCTCCGGCGCGCGCGCGAAGCTCGCGTCCAACAATGCGGCCATGGTCGGTCTCAGCGAACTTGAACGCGCGGCCGAGGCGTCGCAGGGGATCTATGAGACTTATCTCAACAGCTACAAGCAACTGCTTGCGGCCGAGGGCACGGCAAAACCCATGGCGCGGATACTGTCGCTCGCCAACAATCCGTTGAAGCCGATCTCACCAAACCTGAAACTGAACCTGGCGCTCTCTCTGGTCATTGGCGTTGGGCTCGGTGTGCTCGCGGCTTATGTAGCGAACGCGCTGTTCCACGGGATCACGTCGGCACACGAAGTCGAACATGTCCTCGGAGAAAACTGCCTCGCCTCGATCCCGCTTCTGGCGTCCGTCCATGCCGAAAGGCCGCACGCCATATCGGCGATCCGCGACAATCCCAAGTCCGCGTTCACCGAGTCCTTCCGCGTGCTGAGCACGGCGATCGACCAGACAAGCCCGAAGCGAGCGCAAGTGATCGCGATCACCTCGGCCCTGCCCGGCGAAGGCAAGACCGTAATGTCGTGCTGCCTCTCGCATGTACTGGCGGCGGACGGCGAGCGCACGATGCTGATCGACTGCGACCTGCGCCGGCGCGGCATCAGCCGGCTGCTCGACGTCGGCCCCGATCAGCCGGGCCTTATCGAAGTGCTCAACGGCACCTCGGAGATCGACGTCAAGGAACTGATACGCGATCGGGTACTGTGCGTGCTGCCGCTTGGAGCTAACAGCGATGCGCCGGACAAACTGCTGACCGGACAACCCTTCGTCGATCTGCTCGACAAGCTGCGGCCGCACTTCGACCGGATCATCCTCGACCTGCCGCCGATCCTTCCGATCGCGGCCACGCGCACCATTGCGCGCCGCGCCGACGCGGTGGTTCTCGTCGCACACTGGTGCAAGACCTCCAGCTTCGCCATCCGCACCGCGCGCAGCCGCCTGCCGAAGGATCTGGTCAACGTCGTCGGCGTCGCGCTCAACCAGGTGGACCTGCGCAAGAAGGCCTATTTCCACCGCGACGACGTCTCGTTCTATTACAACAAGTACAGCGAGTACTACGCGTGAACGTGCAGGCCAGCCCCCTGCCCCGCCAACCCTCGGCAGCGGCGGCTTCGTTTTCGCAGCCGCGCGTGGCGATCGTGCATTACTGGCTGGTATCCATGCGCGGGGGCGAGCGCGTGCTGGAGCGCATGCTGGGCCTCTATCCCCAGGCCGACCTGTTCACCCACGTCTACGATCCCGCCGCCGTCTCGGCCAGGATCCGGCAGGCGAAGGTGACGACCAGCTTCATCGACCGCCTGCCCTTCTCCCGCAGGCTCTATCAGTACTATCTGCCGCTCATGCCCATGGCGCTCGAGGAACTGGACCTGAGCGGCTATGATCTCGTGATCAGCAGCGAAGCGGGGCCGTCCAAGGGCGTGATCACCGCGCCGGCTTCGCTCCACGCCTGCTACTGCCACTCGCCCATGCGCTACCTGTGGGATCACTATCATCGCTACAAGCAGGAGGCCAACTGGCTGGCTCGGGCGGCAATGCCCCGCATGTACCACCGGCTGCGCGAGTGGGACGTCAGTTCGAGCGCGCGCGTCGATCGCATCGCCGCGAATTCGCACTTCATCCGCCAGCGCATCCGCAAGGTCTGGCGCCGCGAGGCTGAGGTCATTCATCCGCCGGTCGAGACGAGCCTCTTCACGCCTTCCATCGATATCGACGACTATTACCTGTGGGTCGGTCAGATGGTGCCGTACAAGCGCCCGGACCTGGCGGTGGACGCATTCAACGCCAGTGGACTGCCGCTCCTCATGGTCGGCTCGGGCGGCATGTCCAGAGCCCTCAAGGCGCGAGCCGGACCCAACGTCCGCATCGTTGACCGCCTCGACTTCGCCGGCCTGCAGCGGGCCTACGCGCGCTCACGGGCGCTGGTCATGACGGCCGAGGAGGACTTTGGACTGACTCCGGTAGAGGCCATGGCCTCGGGACGTCCGGTTGTCGGCTATGCGCGCGGCGGGCTGCTCGATACGGTCGAGCCGGGCCGAACCGGCGTCTTCTTCGAGAGCCAGGAAACCGAAGCGCTGATCGATGCCGTGGCGAGGATGGAGGACTTTCTGAGCGATTTCGATCCGCGCCATGCCATCGAGCGGGCAGCGCACTTTTCGCCTGCCAGTTTCGACGAGAAGTTCCTGCAGTTCACACAGATGGGCTGACACCCGGAAGCGCACGCCAGGATACGCGAGCGCAGTCGCTGCTTCGCCCTAGTACCACGCCACAGAGATTATGACTCTTTGACGGGGTAGGCCTTGCGGAGTTTTTCGCGCGCCGTTTGGGTCGTGAACATCCATTGGATCTGGGCTCCTT
>NZ_BMHK01000020.1 GCF_014640675.1 Novosphingobium endophyticum
ACGTGAGCCGGGCGCCGCCCGAAGCATTCAGCTCCTGGTCGCCCCCGAAGCGCTGCCCGTCCTGCGATAAGCCAAACCGTCATAATCTCTGTGGCGCGGTACTAGTTCACCCGGCCTTCGGATTCGATCTGGTCAGCGACACCGCGCAGCAGAGCCGGCAATTCCGAACGCATTCCCAGCATCTCGTACATGTTCAGCGTCGCGCCCAGCATCGCAAGTGCGACCGTCGACGCCGGCGCGCCGTTCCGGATGAGCTTGGCGTACCCGTCCATCAGCGATTCCGCTACTTCGACGAAATCGACGAAATCGGTAGAGCTCTGATCTGCAAGCAACCGCTGCAACCCTTTCATTATTTTGGCAGATCTATCGTCAGACGAAGTCATCAGTGCTCAGCCAATATTAGCTGCAATCCATTGGTTGCAGCGCCCAACAGAATGTGCCGAGTTCCCCATACCCGACTTCGACTCAAACCCCGCGATCGGCGGATTGATTGCAATTCCGACATGCTTGCCGGGGCGAATTGCGCAATTCCTGCCGACCGAAATCAGCCTTTATATCTAAAGCGGGTTCTCTTTTAGCATCGTTTGGCCGCCCGGCGGGAAGGGTAAATGGGCTAAATCTCGTGGATAAGTGCGCCTTTGCGGTTAAGCCGCTGATCCATAGTTCCTTTACTCGCCCGGCACGTTTGAAGCCGGTAGACGCGCCTCGGTTCTGCCCCCGATAGCAGTCCGTTTCGGCTGCTTGCCTGCTCATTCGAATTAGGCGCGCGGGCTGACAACGCCCGCCTGCAACCGGAATCTATCGAGTCCGAAAATGTACGAGCAGCGGATAATCCGGCACATCCAGTTTCACCCGCCTGCCACCGCTGATCTTCAACGGCCGGACGGTGTTCTCCAACGGGTCGAAAACGGTCACCGTGACGCGGCGGCGCGTGGTACGCGCCCTGACCGTTACCGGCTTGGACGCCGTAGCCAGGGATTCGCTCGTGTATTGATCCCATCGCCAGAATTCGGAGCGGTTCCAAAGGGCGACCAGGAGGCTTCCATTCTCGCGACGAATGACGATCCTACCGATCCCGTCGTCCGCATTTTCGAGCATCGCGCCGACCGTTCCGGTCGATGCCGCCGATCGCGTTCGTTCGAGGTATTTCGTCAGGTTATGAAGCGCCTCTGCCGCGACCTTCGGCCGATGATCGAACGTGAAAAGGCCAAAGTGGAATTCCGGCTGGCTCCTGTCCGGATCGGATTTCTGATCCAGCAATTCGTAGACATAGCTGCGCGAGATGCCCAACGCTGCACCTTCGAAGAACGCATTCAGCACGATCTTGGCCTGCGTGGTTTCATCGACGCCGAGTTGGGTCGCACTTGCCCAATAGGGTTTCCGCTCGGGCCATCCCTCGGGCAGGGTGAAATTGCCGAACTCGGTATTGGCTCGCGGCAATCGCGCCGCCGCGCCGCCATACATGCGCAAAGCGCTCTGAATGAATGTCCGGGGTTGCAGGGCGTTGTCACTGTAAGCGTGGACGTTTGCCACGTCCGCCATGCCTGAAAGGTCGTCGGTCGCAGCCCCTCCGGTGAAATAGAACACCGGGATCTGCTCCAGTTCCGGACGGGCCTGGACCTTGGCATAAAGCGCCCTCTGCGCCGCACGTGCCGCATCCTCGCCCTCAAGGCCGCCATAGGTAACCGGCCAGTTATTGATCTCGTTGAAACCCTCGATCGCGGCAACCGAGCCGGGGACCTGCGATACGAGCCTTGCCGCGAAATCCACCGTTTCGTCGATCCGGTCCGACGTGGCGATCAGGTCGAAGCGCAGTCCGGCGCCCGCGAGCCTGGCATAGCTTTGCAGTGGGACCGCTTCCCCGCCCGCATGCGTACGCAGGTGAACGAGGCCCAGGTACCGCATGTGGGCCTCGACGCGATCGAGCCGGGCATATGCGCCGTCGGTATAGTTCAGGTGTGCGTTCACGCCGAACGTGTCGAGGAAATCCGCTTCCGGGATCGCAGCCTCGATGTCGGTCGCGGGTTCGCGGCTCTCACCTTCGGCGAGGGAGTAGCCGCAGGCGACCAGCGCGAGCAACGGCAGGATTGTGCATGCAAGTCGTTTCATCGCTCCATTGCCGATATCGCAGGAATTGTCGCGGTCGTCAGGACATGGTCACGCGGCCCGCCTGCCACATTTCCAGCGCGGATCATAGCCTCTGCCCAAGAGGATGAGGCCGCAAGCCCGTCGCTTATCCTTCCGGATAGATGCCAATGCACGATACCCGGAAGAGCCCCCACGGAGCTAACCTGAGCGCACGACACCTCCCTCGAGCTTAAGGGGAAACATGCGCGAACTGGTCACGTCCATTGCCATGCCGCTGTTGAAACACGCGACGCGCAACTACGTCGCCGGCGAAACGCTCGAGGACGCGGCACAACTGGCAACGCGGGCCGCCAGGCGGAACCTGAGCTGCACGCTGTGCTACTGGAACGACGGAACGGAAGAACCGGAAGTCGTCGCCTCGGAATACGCGGCCATTCTCAACCTTCTGCGCGAGCGCGGGATCGACGGTGCCCTTGCCGCGAAACTGCCCGCATTGAAGGAATGCGAAGAGCAGGTCGACAGGACCGTCTCGCTCGCGCGCAAGCTGGGCGTGCCGGTCATTTTCGACGCCCATGCCCCGGCTCAATCCGACGACACCTTCAGGTTTCTGGAACTCCACGGCAGCAAGGGGCTTGGCCTCGCTATTCCCGGCCGCTGGCGCCGCAGCGTGAAAGACGCCGACCGGGCGGTCGAACTCGGCGTAAGGGTTCGCGTGGTGAAAGGCGAATGGGCCGATCCCCACGAGCCCGGAATGGACCTGCGCGAGGGGTACCTGCGGATCATCGAGCGTCTGGCAGGCCGCGCCGCATTCGTGGGCGTCGCCACGCACGACGCGCCGCTTGCGGCAAAGGCCATGCGGATCCTGGCGGAAGCAGGTACGCCTTTCGAGCAGGAGTTCGTCTTTCCCCTGCCGATCGACGCAGCATTGCGCGAAGGCGCGCGGTTCGGCGCCGGCGCTCGCCTCTACATTCCTTATGGCGAGGCCTGGCTGCCCTATTCGCTCTCACGGGCGTTCAGGAAGCCGAAGACGTTCTACTGGTTCGCGCGGGATCTGCTGGGCGGCAGGAAGTTCGTTCTCCCGCCAACGCACCCCGGCGCGCCTTCAGTCTTGTCCTAGGCCGTTTACGGCCTAGATCCGCGCGGCGCGAATCCAGTCGCGTTCGACCTTGGTCAGATCGGGATGCGGGAAATCGAGAAGTAAGACCACCCGCGGCTCGCCCGAAGGATTCACGGCTTCGTGCTTGTATGACGAATCGAAGATAAGCGGCTCCCCGTAGCGCCATTCCCGTCTGATACCTCCGACTTCGATATGCCCGCCATCGGGAACAATAAGCGGCAGATGAAGCGTGAGAAAGACGTTGGAAACGTCGCGATGCGGCAGGATGACGCCGTGCGGACCGAGGATCGAATACATCGCATCGCGGAATGCGGGATAGCCGGGCACTATCCTGAGCAAACGGGCAGCCACCGGACACAGGGCGAGATTTTCGGGCCTTTCCTCATGCCGCTGGACGAAGCTGAAGTTGTGCCAGTAATCACCGTCCAGCCCAACGTAATGATACCTCTCGATGCGATCGTCGTGGCGCGCAAGGACGGTTTCGGCTTCCGTCCGCAACGCGTCGACCGCCTCGACGAACCGGGGCATCCAGCTGAATTCCTCCGGATCGTGCCAGGGCTTCGAGGTGAGGCCGACAAACGTGAACCCTTGCGGGCTCGCGCGGACCGAGATTTCCGAGGAGCTATCCTCCCAGTCGATGGAGGCCGCGATCCGGTTCACGTTCGCGTCCGGATCGGCAAATTGCAGGGCTTCTCGCATCTTGCCGATACCCGCCTTGATCGCCTGCCTGCGACGCACGGCGGAGACGATCAGAAGCGCTGTCACGCCGATCGGCGCAAGCAACGAAATGCCGACCAGCGGGAACAGCTTGAGCCCGGCCAGCGACACGCGCTCGGCAAGCAGGACAAAGGCCGCGGCGCACACGAAAAGCGCCGCGGTCAGAACCAGCGCCGGACGCATCCATTTATGGAAGCGCGCGATCGCGCTTGTTCCCCAGTAGAGCTCGACCGGCTCGAGCAGCGCGGACCACGCCAGCCACAATAGAGCGAGAACGACGGCGACCATCATCAGGTGCTCCGCCAACCCGACCGGCCCACCGAAAATCGAAGCGTTGTTTTGCCGGAAAACGACGCTCTCGAACGCGATCAGCACCAGCAGCACAAACTGCGAAGCCAGCAGGGCGAAAATGCCGTTGAAGGTTCTAACCGTACCCATCTCGCGATGTTCCGTTGTTGCTACGGTCGATCAGCCGCCCGAGCCTGTTTTGACCAACGACAACCGCGTCCCTGATGATCGCGGCAGATCCAAGCGCATTTCTCGGATAGTATCTTAACCTGAGGCGAGGACGTTCGGTCGAGGTCCAGAATTTCGTCCAGTCGGCCGCCTTGCCGAGGAACTCATAGCGCTTGAGGCCGCGGCTTGCGGCCCTCTCGATGCTTTCCAGCATCAGGAGCTGACCCGGAGAGCAGCGGGCGAAGCGTTCATCGTAACCGATCTTGAACAACCAGAAGCTGTCGTCGCATTCGGCGCAGATCTGGGCGGCGGCGATCACGGAACCGATCTTCATGAAAGCAATCCGGAATATGCCATCGGCCGACGCGAGGTCCGCATAGCGCCTGAAGAAATCCATCTGCACCTTGTTATCCGCAATCGCCGTTCGGGTGCGTGATTTCCAGCTTCGTGCCTCGACCGCGATAGCCTGATCGAGCAGCGCCGATGCCTCGTGCGGCTGGGGCTGATGGAACTCGAAGGTTATCCTTCCATCCTCTTCGGCGCGGCGGCGCATACGGCGGAAATCGGAGCGCCGACGCGAGCTGAATCGAGTCAGCGCATCCTTCCAGCTATCGTCCAGCTCAATGTAGGGAGATCCTTCGGTCGGCCGCGTGACCAGCAGCCCCCTGGCCCGGGCTCTCGACTTGAAGGCCTCCGAAAACACCGTCCCCTCGGGCGGCTGCCCGAGGTTGACCGGAAGCCGCTGCGCCAGGATGGCATCGACCAGACGCTCGGCCGCCGCCGCGTCGGCATAGCGCGCTTCGCTCGGCTCGCCCAGTTCCTCCGCCCCTGCAAGGTACAATGTCGGGATCGCCCCCTTGCGAACAAATGGAGCGATTCCGCCCTCCGTGACCAGCAGCACGGCGGAACGGTCCCGGTACATCGTGGCGAAGCAGGCTTCGTTCCAGATGAAATGCTGCATGGGCGAGAGCCGGGGGACGTCAATCGCATCCCAGCGTTCCCTCGGCAGCAGGGCTTCGAGAGGAGAAGCTTCGGCTGATGGAACGATCGACCCGATCTTCATGGCTGACGGAATCTCCTGAAGTTCGGCGAATCTGAAACGCATCAATGCGTGACCGAGCCCAAAAACGGCATGTCCAAATTCCCGCCAAGGCTAACTCGAATGCGCAATGGCGGCAATCGGACCAGAAGTAGTAAGTCCGCAGGCATGGCCGGGCATAGGGATACTTCCACGCACCCCAGAGCGGGCAGGTTCACCGGGCCTGAAACGCGCATTGCCGGGCTTCGATTTGCGCCTGCCCATCCGGCCAGGCGGGAACCCGGCCCCGGGGCTTAATTGACGAGGAGCTGTCGTTGGAACTGACGTTCATCGGGTGGATCCAGGCAGTGATCGGTCTCGCGATCGTCGTTGCCGGCGGCCCGAACAGCGCGTTCCTCTTTCTCATCCTCAGCGGTCTTTTCGACGGTTCCGCCGCAGTCCTGCTTCCCGCGCTCGGGGGCTCGTCGATCCCTCCGGTTCAGTTCGCGCTGATGTTCGTATTTCTGCGAATTCTGGTTCCGAAGGGAGGAGTTTACGGCCGCTTTCCCGATGCCGTTCGCGCCAACGCCTGGCTGGTCCTCTTCTGCTTCTATGGCATTGCGCATGCATTCATCGGGCCAAGACTGTTCGGCGGGGCGATCAGCGTCTACCCCATGCGCCCCCACCCCGAATCCGGTCTTTTCGATGTCATTCCCCTGTGGCCGAAATCGCAAAACCTGACCGCCGGCACATACCTTTTGGGCTGCCTGTTAATCGCAATCGCCGCTTACATCTTCTGTCGCGGCCGGGGGGGAGGAAAAGTCCTCGTCGATGCGTCGATCTGGGGCGGCTGGTTCTTCATCATCACAGGCCTGCTGGACCTGCTGACGCGCGGGACGCCGTTCGAACAGACGCTGTCGATTTTCCGCAACGGCGACTATGTCCAGATGAACGTCGAAGTGGACGGATTCATCCGCATCCGTGGCCTCTTGCCCGAAGCCTCGACCTATGCTGGCGCCTGCTTCACCTTCTTCGCGATCAATACCGAGCTGTGGTACCGGTCCGTGCGGGCAAGAGCGACCGGCGTGCTGGCGATCGCCCTTGCCCTGATGCTGGTCATGAGCACGTCCTCTACGGCCTATGTCGCGCTCGCCGCTTACTCCGCGCTTTTCCTGCTTCGTGCCGTGGCCGTTCCCGGCGTGGCGCCAAGGGGAAAGCTGCTGCGCGTTTCCGCTGCCGGTTTCATGATCGTTTTCGCGGTGGCCGTCCTGATGGCGGTCATCCCCCAGCTGCCCGCCGCGATCTACCAGATGGTCGTCGAAATGACGGTAGAAAAATCGTCGAGCGATTCGGGGCAGCAGCGTCTGTTCTGGGCCATGCAAGGCGTGCATGCCCTCTTCGAATCCCATGGCCTGGGCATCGGGCCGGGGAGCTTCCGATCATCGAGCCTGATCACGGCCATTGCCGGCTCGATGGGACTGATCGGCATCGTGTCCTTCACGATGTATCTTCTCGCAGTCTTTCAGCCTTCGCGGCGATCGAGCTGGGGCCAGGGGGGAGAACTGCCCCAGATGCTTGGAGGCGCTTTCGCAAGCGCCGCCGTCTTCAGCCTCATCCCGGCCGCGATCGGGTCTCCCCAGCCCAGCCCCCCGGCCATGTTCTCGATGCTGGCAGGCGCCGCGCTCGCGCTGCGTCCCGCCCTGACCGGACGCCCGGCGGCGAGACGGCCCGGGAGAGCGCCTGAACCGGCAAACGAGCTACCGGCCGGCGACCCGGCATGACCGCTCGTCGCGCCTGTCAACCAGACCCGGGAAATCCTATGCGACGCCATCTACTCGATCCATCCGATCTCGACGCGGACCTGCTCGCCCTCTGGAAGCAGTTCTGCGACGGAAATTCGCTCTACCATAGTCCGTTCTATCGCCCGCAGTTCACGCAAGCCGTCGCCCTCGCCCGCCCGGATGCGCGCGTCGCGGTTCTGGAAGAGCGCGGTGATGTTGTCGGGTTCTTTCCCTTCCATCTGACCCGGAGCGGAACCGGCAAACCGATCGGCGGGCACATCAACGACTACCACGGACCAATCCTCGCCCCTGGCGTGGAACCGTCAGCACACGCTCTGCTGCAAGCTGCGGGAATCTCGGCATACGACTACAACCATTTGCCCGCGGCGTTCACCGCGCTGACCGCCGGCGCGCATACATTCTCAATCTCGCCGCAAATGGACTTGTCGGACGGATTCGAGGCCTACCTCGCTCGCAAGGGTTCTCAATGGTGGGGCAAGGTGAAGCGCGAGGTCCGGCGCCGGAAGCGAAAAGCCGAAGACGCATTCGGCCCGGTTCGCTTCGTGTTCCATGATCCATCCGATCGGGCCTACAGCGTGCATGTCGCGATGAAGAACACCCAATATGAACGGATGGGTCTGCGGGCGACGATGGGTGACGGTTGGGCCGGCAAAGTGCTCGAAACGCTGAGGCACATGCAAGAGCCCGACTTCGCCGGCATCATGAGCACCCTGTACGCGGGGGACCGCCTGATCGCCGGCCACGTCGGTCTGCGTTCCGCAACCGTGTTGCACTGGTGGTTTCCGTCGTACGACCTGAGCCTGTCCAAGCTCGGTCCGGGTATCAGCCTGATCCACGAGTGTATGTTGAGCATGCGGGAGCATGGTCTTGCGATCGTCGATTTCGGCAAGGGCGATGAAGACTTTAAAATGTATTTCGCCGATCGCCACGAAAAACTGTGCGAAGGGTCCATCAGCCACGCCGGGAGTATGGCGGCGACACTGCGACAGGGCACCGACGCCCTTGTCGGGTTCGCGGAGCGCCTGCCGCTGGGCAGGTTCAAGACCTATCCGCGCCGCGCGGTGGCGCGGCTGATCTCCGGCGTAAATCTTCCCGAAGAAGTCGGATAGCGGGGAACATGAGCGACTTACCGATTCGGAGTAGGCCAAATTTATCATCCGCGGCCCTGTGCGGGAATTCGGCGGCTATGGGGGGGTATCGCAGTTACCCGGCCCGCCAGGTTGATGTAATCGGGGAAGGAACAACTCCAGCGGTTCGACAAGGCACGGTCAGTCCCTCGGCATCGCCGCTGCCGATTTCGTGTCTAACGGTGGGAACTTGGGCGCAATCGATGAACCTTCCAAACATCAGTACGGTGAATGACCAATGCGCCGAGGCGCTGCGGATCCATGTCGTCATTGCAACCTGCGGCCGCAGCGAGTCGGTGCGCAAGCTGGTCCGGCACCTGGAGAAGCAGACACGCCCCGCCGACGGGATTCTGGTCGTCGGAACCTGCGCGGACGATGTCGAGGGCGTCGAAAGTACGGGATCGAACACAACCGTCGTCATCGCCCCGCGCGGGCTGTGTTGCCAGCGCAACGCAGCGATCGACCTGATAACGGGAACGTCGGACATCGTCGTTTTTTTTGACGACGATTTTGTTCCGGCCAACGATTACCTCGAGGCTGTTCAGAAGCTGATGACGGCGCCCCCCGATCTCGCCGGGCTGACCGGCGCGCTGGTCGACGACGGGATCATGCACGATCCCATAGCGTTCGAACACGCCGTCCACCGCCTGGAGACCGAACGCGAACGTCCGTCGCAAACCGGCCATCTGCCGAGAAAGGCCCTGTACGGTTGCAACATGGTCATCCGTCTCGATGCGCTCGGCGAGTTGCGTTTCGACGAGAACCTTCCGCTCTATGGATGGATGGAGGATGTCGATCTGACGTACCAGCTGGGCCGTCGCGGCAAGCTGATCTGCGCGCCGGAAACCACCGGAATCCATCTGGGCGTGCGGGGCGGACGGCAGCCGGGAAAACGCCTCGGCTACTCGCAGGTGGCGAACATCGTCTACCTCTATCGCAAGGGAACGATGCAGCCCGACATCGGCTGGCGTCAACTGCTGATGAACCTTGCGGCGAACCTGGTAAGGAGCATCGCGCCGGAGCCTCACGTCGACCGGCGCGGGCGACTGACGGGCAACCTGCTGGCGATCGCCGACCTGCTGCGCGGACGGCTCGATCCGCGCCGCATCACCTCGCTCTGAAGCCGCATGGGCGCGCAATGACACCGGCTCTCCCAACCCCGGGCAAATCCGGCCCGGCAATCCGGAGCCCGGCATGAGTCTGAAACTCGGCATGGTGCGGGGGGTGTTTTCGCTCGCGGGCGCGCGTCTGGCTGCGAACCTGCTGGGGGCGGTCGCCATCGTGATCCTGGCCCGCCTGCTCACGCCCGAAGACTTCGGAATAGTCGCGATCGCGGGATCGGTCCTCAGCCTCGTCCAGTCATGCACCGAACTGTCGCTGTCCAACGCGCTTGTTCAGAAGGACAAGGTCGACAAGAGCCACGTCGACACGGTGTGGACAATGGCACTGATTCGATCAGGCGCCCTGTGCCTGCTTTTCTCCGTCCTGGCATGGCCGCTGTCCGTCCTCTATTCGGTGCCCGAACTGGTCCCCGTCCTGATGATCTCCGGGCTGACCGGCGCGGTGATGGGCCTCCAGAACCCGCTGATCACGCTCGTAACCAAACAGATGCGCTTCGGGCCGATGGCATTGGTCCAGTTGGGGCACAAGCTCCTGAGCCACGGGGCCGCGATCGCGCTCGCCCTCGTCTTTTATTCCTATTGGGCGATCATTGCGGGCAATGCGCTGGGCGCTGTCTTCGCGGCGCTGCTTACCTACGTCCTCGTGCCCTATCGGCCGCGCTTCTCGCTGCTCCACGTCCGGGAGATCTGGTCGTTTTCCGGCTGGATGTTCTTCAAGCAGCTGTGCGAAACGCTCAACTGGCGGGTCGATCAACTCATACTCGGCGCGCTGGTCCCCAAGGCGCAGCTCGGCGTCTACGCCATAGCGGACAGCCTCGCCGTGATACCCTCGCGCGAAACGATCCAGCCCATCCGTCACGCCCTTTTCCCGGGCCTCGCCAATCTCAACGGAGATGCCGTCCGCCTGAAGAATGCCTGCCTGCGCGCCCAGGCGACGCTCGCGATGGTGACGGCGCCGCTCGGCATCGGGCTGGCCCTCGTCGCGGATCCGGCCGTCAGGATCGCGCTTGGAGAGCAGTGGATCGCCGCCATTCCCTTCGTGCAGATCAGCGCCGTGTTCTATACCATCAGCATCTTCAGCACCGGCTTGCAGCCGGTCGCGATGGCCATGGGACGAACGCGGATACTCTTTATCCAGCAAGCCATAGTGCTCGTTCTGAAAGTCCCCCTGATCATCGTCGGCTTCCTCTTCGGCGGACTGCTGGGGGCCGCCCTGGGGCGCTGCCTGTGCGAATTCATTTCGATGGTGCTGGAGCTGATAGCATCGAAAATTCTGACCGGCGTGTCCGTGACCGCCCAGGCCATCTCCCATATCATCACGCTCATCGGACTCACGGCCATGGCCGGCGGCGTGTACCTCGCACACAGGTTGCTCGAACGGGCCCAAAGCGGCCATGCTGTCCGGCTGGCCGCCGAAATCGCCGCTGGCGGCACGATCTACGCGGCGGCCGTAGCGGCCGTCTGGTTCGCCGCGGGGCGGCCGGATGGGCCGGTGAGCGAAATCCTCCAGGTCGCGGGGCGCGCCGGCTCCTCGCTTCGGCAGGTGCTCACCGCGCGCCAGCCCTCCCGCAGCCTTCATCCCTGACGCAGAGCAATCGCGTCCGTTCAGCCCGAACGGGGTAGCCCCGCCGCCCCTCCAAGACATTGTAGCTACCGCCTAATAGGGGATGGGAGGGGCACCAGCCGCATCCTAAAGTTCGGGACTTGAGGCGCTGGGGAATGGGTTTCGCTGCCCATCGCCCCGCAGCGCGACCCGGATGAGGCGCGGTTTGACTGGATGAGGATGCAAGGCCTCCGCATTGCAATGGTCCTGCACAGCCCGGTGCATCCCCCCGATTGGTGCGCGCGACTGGCCGAGCAAATCCGCGCCGAACCGCACCTCGAGCTGGTTGCCCTGCTGCAGCCGCCAGCGCACCTCCGTCGGCGTGCCGGCAGCCAGCTGCTGACGCTGTGGAACGCCTTAGAGCGAAAACTGGCAGCGAGGCCCAAGCCAGCCGATTTCGCGGCCTATTCCGACGCCACGAAGGATCTTCCCGTGCTGCCGGTCGGAGACACGGCGGCGATCGATCAGCTCGGCCTCGACGTGATCCTCGACCTGTCGGGCGCGTTCGGCAGCGATTGCCATGCCGGCCTTGCAGGCCATGGCTGCTGGTTCCTCGACTGCGTGGATCAGGAACCCGGCTACGCGGGGTTGGCCGCGATCGCTTCGGATGCGCCGGTGACTACGATCTCGCTGTTTGGCAGGGTAGCGGATCGGGACGCTTGCGCGGGCATCGCGACCGCATCGCTCAACACGAAGTTCATTGCCGCACGAAACGAACTCTTCATGTGCGAAAAGGCAGTGCCGCTCATCATGCGCGCCTTGCGGCGCACTCGCCATTTCGGCTCGCCCGACCGGCTGGACGATCTCGAATTTGCGCGGCCCCGCCCCCCGAAGGTCCCGGAGTTTCTGAACTATCTCGTTCATCTGGGCAGAACGGGGTCGCGACGGGCGCTCAACATGGTCCGGGAAAGGATCGGGACGCGGCCCGGCATGTTCTTCCTGAAATCGGATGAATGCGCGTGGTCCGATTTCAAACCGGCCGAGGCGCCAGCCCACGTCTCCGACAGGAACGCGTATTTCGCGGACCCGTTCCTCTGGCAGAAGGACGGTTCGCTGTTCTGTTTTTTCGAGGAATACGATTATCGGACCGCCCGGGGCCATATCAGCGTCGGCAAGTTCAGGCAGGGCGAACTGACCGAGATCCAGCCGGCGCTGCGCACCGATTATCACCTCTCTTTCCCGTTCCTCTTCCCGCACGCCGGCGAGCTTTACATGATGCCGGAAACATCGGAGCAGCGCCGGATCGAGGTCTGGAGATGCCGCGATTTCCCGAACCGCTGGGAGCGTTACACGACAGCGCTGGATGGAGTCGTCGCTTCGGATTCCACGCTCAACCTGATCGACGGGACCTGGTGGCTCTTCACCAATATCTCGAACGATCCGTTCCTGGACATGAACACCGAACTTCACATTTTCAGGGCGGACGGCCCCGGCCTCACGCGGCTGGAACCGCACGCGGTCAATCCCGTGGTGATGAACGCGCGGGAGGCGAGAAACGCGGGCCGCATACTGGAAATTGACGGAAAACTGTACCGGCCGGCGCAAGATAACTCGCACGGCTTCTACGGCTATGGCTTGCGGCTGATGGAAATCCGCCACCTGTCTCTCGACGACTACGAAGAGACACTCGCGCGGGTGATCGCGCCGGACTTCGAACCCGGCATCATCGGCTGCCATCACCTCGATATTCGTGCCGGCCGCGTCATCATGGACGTGCGCAAGGCGGCCGGCGGCATAGCGGGCCGGACGGCCGCCGCGAAGTCGGTCAGTCCTGCGAACGAGGCGCTTCTGCGCTCTCGGGGTCCGACCTCGGTGAGCCATCCCTGGCCGGTCCCGGTCGGCAATCGGAGCAAATGAACGGATGACCGCGATCGATGAAGTAGTCGTTATCAATGACTTCGCCAGTGCGCGGGGCGGTGCGACGATGGTCGCGCTGCAGGCGGTGCATCAATACCGCCGCTTGGGTTATCGGGTCACTTACATCTGCGGGGATTCCCCGACCGCCGAACTGAATGCGCTCGGCGTTGCGCAAGTGGGGCTGAATTCGTCCGCCCTGCTCGAGCTGCCCGCCGGGCAGGCATTCGCGCAAGGGCTGCACAATCGCCAGACCGAAGACGTCATCGGGCAGTGGATCCGTGAGAACGACACGCCGCGCACCGTATACCACCTGCACAACTGGTCGCAGATCCTCTCGCCTTCCGTCTTTCGCGCGCTGCGCAAGGTGGAGGACCGGCTGATCGTCACCTGCCATGACTTCTTCAACATCTGCCCCAACGGGGGCTTCTCACACTTCCGGAGTTCGACACCCTGCAGCTATCGCTCGCTTTCCGCGCAGTGTCTGCTGAGCCAGTGCGATCGTCGCAACCCCGCCAGGAAATACTGGAGGGCCTTGCGCCATATGCACCTGAACGGCCTCGCCCGGTTCGGCAAGAGCCGCAGCACGTTCACGTTCCTGCACACGCGCATGCAGGAAAAGTTCGTGAACAGTGGGTTTGCCGCAAACGACCTCGTCTCCATCCCCAATCCGGCTGAAGCCTGGACCGATGACAGGATCGAGGCAGAGCGCAACGAGGGCTTCCTGTTTGTGGGCCGCCTCGGCCGGGACAAGGGAGCCGATCTCGCGATCGATGCCGCGCGCGCGACAGGCCAGAAGATGACGCTGGTGGGCATCGGAGACCTCGTGCCGAACGGTTCCGCCGAAGAAACCGGGGTAGAAGTCACCGGATGGAAAGGCCGATCCGAAATAGCGGAAATAGCCAGACGCGCCCGCGCGGTCGTCGTGCCCAGCAGGGTGACCGAACCCTTCGGGCTGGTCATACTCGAGGCCGCGATGAGCGGGCTTCCGGTAATCGTATCGTCCCACGCCTATCTGGCCGGCGACGTCGTGCAAATGGGGTTTGGAGACACCTTCGACATCGCGCATCCCGGTCATCTCGCGGAGGTCATCGGCGCGTTCGCTGCCGACGATGAGCGGATCGAACGCATGAGCCGCGCGGGATTCGCAAATGCCCACTCGCTCTGCAACACTCCGGAGAGCTGGATTTCAAACTTCATCCGGATATTCGAGGCAAAGCTGGCACAATCGGTCGCCGCGTAGGGAGGGGCGTCTTGGTCAACCCACCGCCGAATTCGAAGACCGAGACCTCCCGGAACCTGCCACCATGAGCGAGCGCGTCGATGCCGTCGTCGTAGGCGCGGGAGTCGTGGGCCTGGCCGTCGCCCGCGCTCTGGCGCGAAAAGGGCGCGCCCCGCTTGTTCTCGATCGCGAGACGCGTTTCGGATCCTGGACCAGCAGCCGCAACTCCGAAGTCATCCACGCGGGCATCTACTATCCGCGCGGCTCCCTGAAGGCATCGCTCTGCGTCGCCGGCAAGGAGCGGCTATACGCCTTCTGCAGCCAGCGAGGCGTGCCCCACAGGCGCATCGGCAAGGTCATTTTCGCACACGACGAAAGCCAGCTGGCAGACCTCGAAGCCATCCGGCGCAACGGCGAAGATGCCGGGGTGACCGATCTCGTGGCGCTGGATCGCACGGAAGCGCGAAAGCTCGAACCCGAGCTGGCCTGTGCCGGCGCGCTGTTATCCCCATCGACCGGAATCGTCGACAGCCATGCCTTCATGCTGGCGCTGCTCGGCGAGGCCGAGGCGCACGATGCGATGCTGGTCACGGCGAGCCGGGTCGACCGGATCGTCCGTAAGGGCGGCCTCTACCACGTCTGGACGGACACAGGCGAAACAGCCGTGATCTCGACGCCAGTTCTTGTCAATGCGGCGGGCCTGGCCGCACAGGAAATCGCGCTTGCGACCGAGGGGCTGGACCCTGCGCACGTTCCGCCGATCCACTATGCACGCGGCGCCTACTTCACCTATTCGGGCAAGGTTCCGTTCTCGCATCTCATATACCCTGTGCCCGAACCGGGTGGCCTCGGCACGCACCTGACGTTCGATCTTCAGGGTCAGGCCCGCTTCGGTCCCGACGTCGAGTGGATCGACGCGGTGGACTATGCCGTCGATCCTTACCGCAAGGCAAAGTTCGCCGCGGCGGCGAAGCGGATCTGGCCGGCGCTCGACCCCGACAGGCTGCAACCCGGTTATGCAGGTGTGCGCCCCAAGCTCTCCGGCCCCGGCGAGCCGCCGGCCGACTTCGTGATCTCAGGCCCCGTGGACCACGGATGCGAGGGGCTGGTCAACCTCTTCGGAATCGAAAGCCCGGGCCTTACGGCGTCCCTGTCGATCGCCGAGGCAGTGGTGGGGAAACTCACGTAAGGCACGGTCGCTTCCTCGTCGAATCCGGGCGCCAGGTGCACGTCTCCGGCAAGATCCAGTCAACACGCGATATCGTTGCCCTTTCGGATTATGATTCTGCCCGTTCGGTCTAACCACAGTGCGTGTCTTCAGCATTACGTGAGATATGGCACCATGAGCGCAGATTGGCGTTGAATTTCCATGGATTTTTCTGAGCGCTCCACGGAAACCGATATGTCAGAGTTTTTACGACAGATGCGGAATCATCATGAGAAGTCAAACAGAATTAGTTACACTGGCCCTGCCCGTATTTAACGGATCAAATTACATAGCCAATGCGATTGAATCTGTTCTTGACCAGACACTCGCGGACTTCCGCCTCATCGTAACCGACAATGCCTCCGATGACGACACCGTGGACATAGTTTCGTCCTACGCGCGTCAGGACGACCGGATCACCCTGATAAGGAACCGGACAAATGTCGGAGCCGCGGCGAACTACAACCTGGGCTTCACCTACGGCTCGGGAGGATACTTCAAGTGGTGCGCGCACGACGACCATCTCAGCCCGAACTACCTGGAAGCCTGCGTGAACATGCTGGAGGCTAATCCGGATGCGGCCGTCGCCTACGGCCTGACCTCGCAGATCACGCCCACGAACGAACTGCTTCCGGTTCCCTCGGAAGAAACCCCGTCGATCGACAGCGACGACGCGACGCGGCGCTTCAGGCAGGTGATCGCCCTGGCCAAGACCTGCTTCCCGATATTCGGCGTCTTCCGCCGCGACCTTCTGGCGCGCTCGACCCTCCATCGGCCCTACTACGGCTCGGACCGGGCTCTGCTGGCCGAGATGGCGATCCTCGGCAAGTTCCTGCGTGTCGAGGAAGCCGTCTTCTACAACCGCGAGCACGAAGAGCGTTCCATCAACATCGACGACAAGCTCCAGCGCAGTGCCTGGCAGACCGGCCGCAAAAGCCGGGGCGCGGCGGCCGAACACATTCGGCTGGCGGCTCACCTCTTCGAGATCGCATCGCGGCACGGCGATGTTGTCGCCCCCTACAAGCTATGGGGCGGACTGATCCGCAGGAGCATGACCCCCATCGAACTGGGGCGCTATTTCCTCGAACTGACAAGCATGATTTCCCCGAAGATGGCGCAGTCCATCAAGGGCAGTTTCGTCGGGCGAACCGGATCACCCCAAGTCAATCAGGCGGCGTTCAAATGACCATTCAGGATTTTTCGAAAGTGAGAGTCGGCATCCTGGCCGGCGGCCTCGGCTCGCGACTGTCGGAAGAGACCGAAACCCGGCCCAAGCCCATGGTGGAGATCGGCGGCATGCCGATCCTCTGGCACATCATGAAAATCTATGCGCACCATGGTTTCAACGATTTCAGCGTCGCCCTTGGCTACAAGGGCGAGTTCATCAAGCGCTGGTTCCACGATCATTTCGCCGTGTCGGGTTCGGTGTCGATCAGCACGCGTTCAGGCGAGGTTGTCCGGCACTCGCCCGAGCAGGCGCCGAACTGGAACGTCGACCTCGTCGAGACGGGGATGAAGGCCGGCACGGGCGGGCGTATCAGGAAACTTGCGCCCTGGCTCGGCGACAACACCATGATGGTGACATGGGGGGACGGCGTCGCGGACATCGACCTTCGCGCGCTACTCGCCTTTCACAGGTCGCACGGGCGCCTGGCGACCCTGACCGCCGTCCGCCCTCCCGCCCGCTACGGCCACCTGGAGTTCGACGGAGACCTGATCACGAACTTCGCCGAAAAACCGCAGATCGGCGAGGGCTGGATCAACGGCGCCTTCTTCGTGCTCGAGCCCGGCGTGATGGACTACATCGAGGAAGAGGAGGAGATGTTCGAACATCGCCCGCTTTCGCGCCTCGCCGAGGACGGCCAGCTCATGGCCTATCGGCACACCTCCTTCTGGCAGTGCATGGACACCATGCGCGAAAAGCAGCTTCTCAACGATTACTGGAACTCCGGCAAGGCGCCCTGGAAAATCTGGAAGGACAATGAGCATGAAGATCCTGCTGACTGGGCACCTCGGGTACATCGGAACGGTACTCGCGCCGCGCTTGCTTGCGCGCGGTCATGACGTAACCGGACTCGATAGCGACCTGTTCGCCGAATGCAGTTTCGCCGGACCGGTCGCCCATATCCCGTCGATCGGCGGCGATGTCCGTGAATTCGTCGCCGAAGAGGATTCCATCGAGCGCCTGAGAGGTTTCGACGCGGTCATTCATCTGGCCGGCCTGTCGAACGATCCGCTCGGCGATTACAGGCCCGGTCTGACGCAGGAGATCAATGCCAGGGCTTCGTTCGAACTGGCCCGTCTCGCCAAGGCTGCCGGCGTGCCCCGTTTCGTTTTCGCGTCGTCCTGCTCGAACTACGGCGCGTCCGGAGATCAGTTCATCTCCGAGGCAGGCACTCTCAATCCCGTGACCCCCTACGGGCTGTCGAAAGTCGAGGCCGAAGTCGGGATTTCAGCGTTGGCCGACGCCTCCTTCAGCCCGACTTTCCTGCGCGCCTCGACGGCCTATGGCCTTTCGCCGAGGCTGAGGTTCGACCTCGTGGTCAACAACCTCACCGCGTGGGCCTGCACGACCGGCGATGTCCATCTGAAAAGCGACGGCTCACCCTGGCGGCCCATCGTCCATGTCGAGGACATCGCGCTTGCCTATATCGCAACGGTGGAAGCACCGCGCACGGAGGTACACTGCGAAGTCTTCAACGTCGGGCAGACCTCCGAAAACTACCAGATCCGGGAAATCGCCGAGATCGTGCGGGACGTCGTTCCCGGTTCGAAGATCGCCTTCGCCGACGGGGCAAGTCCGGATCTGCGCAATTACCGCGTGGACTGCAACTACATCGCCCTTCGCCTGCACGCCTTCAAGCCGCAGTGGACCTGTCGCCGCGGCGTCGAACAACTGTTTACCGCCTTCACCGAGAGCGGCCTGACGGTCGAGGCATTCGAAGGTCCGCGCTTCAAGCGCATTGCCCACCTCAAGCAGCGTATCGACGAGGGCTCGCTCAACGAACACCTGTATCCCGTCCGGCAACTCGCCGCGGCCTGAAGAGGACGACATGAACCAGATTCTGTTGCACCAGCGCCGTAACGCCTCGCAGACGGTCACCGGCTGCCGCTCCTGCGGCGGCACTTCGCTGCAGCCCTTTCTCGATCTCGGCTACACGCCGCTCGCGGACCGGCTGATCAAGCCGGAAACGTGCGAAGTCCCCGAACTCGTCTTTCCACTCGTCGTCGCGTTCTGCCCGGACTGCGCGCTCGTCCAGATACTCGAGACGGTTGCTCCGGAGATCCTGTTCGCGGACGCCTACCCCTATTACTCCTCGTTCTCGCCGGCATTGCTGGAGCACTCCCGGTCCAATGTCGAACAGCGGCTGGCCGAACGCGAGCTCGGCCCGTCGAGCCTGGTGGTGGAACTGGCCAGCAACGACGGATATCTGCTAAAAAACTATGTCGAGCGGGGAGTGCCGGTTTGCGGCATAGATCCGGCGGACGGGCCCGCCGCCGCCGCGCGGAAGGCCGGAGTGCCCACCCTCTGCGAATTCTTCACCGAGAGTTTCGCGCGCGAATTCGTGTCGGAGCATGGCCAGGCGGACATAGTTCATGCCAACAACGTCCTCGCCCACGTCGCCGACACCAACGGCTTCGTATCGGGAATCCGCAATCTCCTGAAACCCGACGGCACCGCCGTGATCGAGATGCCATACCTGCTGCGGCTGATCGAGCACGTCGAATTCGACACGATCTATCACGAGCACCTCTGCTATTTCTCGCTGACGGCGCTGGACAACCTCTTCCGGCGGCACGGACTTTTCCTCAACCGGGTGGAAGAACTTGCAATCCACGGCGGATCGCTTCGGATATTCGTCGAGCCGTTCGAAGCCACGGATACCGGCGTCAAGCAGATGCTGGCCCATGAAAAGGCGATCGGCCTCGATCAGCCTGCCTATTTCACCGAGTTCTCGGCCCGCGTCGACGCGCTGCGGGAGAAACTCGTCGCGCTGGTGGAGCAGCTCAAGGGCCAGGGCCATTCGATCGCCGCCTATGGCGCGGCGGCCAAGGGCGCCACGATGCTCAACTACTGCGGCCTCGACACGCGGCATCTCGATTTCGTCGTCGACCGCAACGTCAACAAGCAGGGCCTGCTCATGCCGGGCGCGCACCTCCCGATCCTCGATCCCGAGGAGTTGGCGAAGCGCAGGCCCGACTACGTGCTGATGCTGGCGTGGAACTTCGCGGATGAAATCCTGGCTCAGCAGCAGGCCTATCTGGCGGCGGGCGGGCGCTTTATCGTTCCGGTCCCCGAACCGAGGATCGTCGGATGAACTTTGCGGACCCCACCTTATCGGCACAGGCGCAAGGGCACGCCGCAGGAACGGCTTGTCCCAACTGCGGCGCGGGAGATACCCGGCTCTTCTACCGGGTCGAGGGTGTACCGACCAATTCCTGCCTTCTCTTCGAGACACGGGAAGAGGCGCTGGGCTGCAAGCGCGGCGAGATCTCGCTGCATTTCTGCGGCGGATGCGGCTTCATCTTCAACGCCGGCTTCGATCCCGACCAGACGGAATATTCGGACCGCTACGAAGAGACCCAGGGCTTCTCACCGACGTTCTCGCGCTTTCACAGGAACCTCGCGGTCGAACTCGTCGAACGCCACGGCCTGCGCGGCCGCGAGGTCATGGAGATCGGTTGCGGCAAGGGCGAATTCCTCGTGCTTCTCTCTCAGCTGGGCGAGAACAGGGGCGTGGGCGTCGATCCGAGCGCAATCCCGGAAAGGCTGGAGGGCGTTCCCGGCGCGGAGCGCGTGCGCCTGATCCCGGAGTACTTCGAACCCGGCCATTGCCGGGAGGAGCCCGACTTCCTGTGCTGCAAGATGACGCTGGAGCATATTCCCGACACGGCCGATTTCATCGCGACCATCCGCGCCGGGCTGACCGAGGCCAATGGCACGGTCGTCTTCTTCCAGGTACCCGAAACCTATCGCATCCTCCAGCAATGCGCCTTCGAGGACATCTATCACGAGCACTGTTCGTACTTCACCGAAACCTCGCTGCGGCGGCTGTTTGAAGGGTGCGGCTTCAAGGTTACCCGCACCGCGGTAGAATACGATGACCAGTACCTGACCATCGAGGCTCTGCCTTCCGCCGCGCGGAGCAGACGCGAGGATGATCCGTCGGTGTCGGAAATCGCTGAACTGGTGCGTACTTTTCCCGAGCGGGTCGCCGCCCACAGGGACCATTGGCGCGCCCTCGTGCGGGATGCCTCCGCAGCGGGGCGACGAGTGGTCCTGTGGGGCTCGGGATCAAAGGCGGTGTCGTTCCTGACTTCGCTTGGCCTCGCCGGCGAAGTTGATTGCGTCACCGACATCAACCCGAACCGCCACCATCACTTCATGCCGGGCACGGGTCACCGGATTGTGCCGCCAGACGATCTGGCCGCGATCGAGCCGGGCCTGATCGTGGTGATGAACCGAATCTACAAGGAGGAGATCGCGGATCACGTCCGGAATCTGGGACTGACCTGCGATATCGCGTGCCTTTGACGAACCTCCCGCCAAAGATCGCCGCACCTTCCGGCTATTCCGTCCGAAAGAGGGAACCATGAAGACGGCCATCGTGACAGCCACCGACCGGGGCTATTTGCCGGCAGCCTGCTGCCAGCTGAAATCGGTGGCCGATCATCTGCCGCCGGGCAGCGATGCGCATCTCCATCTGGTCTGCTGCGACGTCGATGAAGGCGAGCTTCAGGCGGCGACGGAATTCTTCGCGAGAAAGGGGATCGCGGTAAATATCATCGCGCCGAAAGAGGTCCGGGACGCGATCAGGCCGATCAACAGCCGCTGGCCGCGCGCCGCCTATCTGCGGCTCTATTTCGACATGATTTTCGGCGCGGACATCGACCGGCTGGTCTATCTCGATGCCGACACGAGGATCATGACATCGCTGGAGCCGCTCCTGACGGCGGATCTCAAGGGATATCCGGCCGCCGCGGTGCATGATTTCGTCTACTACCTGACAGGCAATATCCGACGGCGACGCAGGGACCTGTTTCTCGCCGACGACGCGCCATATCTCCAGTCCGGCGTCATGGTCTTCGACTGGCCCCGGATTCTCGCGGAAGGAACGCTGGCGCGGGCCCGCCAGTTCCTGGTCGATCATCCGGAAAACTGCCAGGAAGCGCCGGACCAGGATGCGCTCAACCATGTGCTCGAGGGACAATGGACCCCGCTCGATCCGCGCTGGAACCTCCACGAAACCTATCTCAATTTCGGCGGCGCGCTCACCCCCTATCTTGAGCACTACACCTCGACGAAGCCTTGGTCCCGGCGGCGGCCGCACCGTTGGCAGAACGCAGCGGCCTGGTACCGGAGCGAGCTTCGCGGCTCCGTGTGGTCCAACTTCATCCCGCCCCAGTCACCTATCGACAAGCTGAACGCCAGGATCGATTTCCTGACCTTCTGCTTCAAACCGAAGATACGCGATTTCCTCGCCTCACATGCGCCCGCGGTCGCAGATGCACTCAGGATTCCGCGTCACCGTTCGGATGACGCGGAGCTTCCATGGAGGCCGCGCAACAACAAGGATGTGGAGGACATGGCGCGCGCCCTCGTGGCCGAAGCGCGCGGAAAACGGGGCCTCATCCGTCCTCCGGAATCGGTTCTGGACGGCTACGGGGCCGGCCAGCCGATCGGGCTGGAGGCAGGGCGGGAAACCTACAGACACGTCGCGTCGGTCCCGAGCCCCGCGCACAGAAACTGACTGCCCCGCTCTTCAGCTTTAGGCCAGCTGCGCCTCCAGCTCGCCGAGCACGCGGTAGCAATCGAACACTTTCGCGACCGAGCTGTTGGGTTCACGGCCCTCGCGAATGGCGGCGATGAATTCGCGGTCCTGTAGTTCGATACCGTTCATCGAAACGTCGACCCTTGAGACGTCGATGGGTTCTTCCCTGCCGTTCACCAGATCATCGTAACGGGCGATGTAGGTGCCGGTATCGCCGATGTAGCGGAAGAACGTGCCGAGTGGCCCGTCGTTGTTGAACGAGAGAGAGAGGGTGCAGATCGCGCCGCTTTCGCTCTTGAGCTGGATCGACATGTCCATGGCGATGCCCAGTTCCGGATGGATCGGCCCCTGCATCGCATGCGCCTCGACGACCCGGCCGGCCTGATAGGCGAAAAGATCGACCGTATGCGCGGCGTGGTGCCACAGGAGATGGTCGGTCCAGCTGCGCGGCTCTCCCTTGGCGTTGATGTTCTTGCGGCGGAAGAAATAGGTCTGCACGTCCATCTGCTGGATATTGAATTCTCCGGCCGTGACACGGTTATGCACCCACTGGTGACTGGGATTGAAGCGGCGGGTGTGGCCGACCATGCAGGTGAGGCCCGTCTCCTTCTGCTTGGCGAGCACGGCCTGCGCATCCGCCCAACTGTCGGCTAGAGGGATTTCGACCTGAACGTGCTTGCCTGCGTCCATGCAGGCGATTGCCTGCGAGGCATGCATCTGCGTGGGCGTACACAGGATAACCGCGTCCACGTCATCGCGCGCGAGCGCATCTTCCAGCTCGGTCGAGCTGTGCTTCGCGCCATATTTCTCCGCCGTCGCGGCCGCCTGTTCTCCGGTGCGGCTGATGATCGAGACGATCTCGACACCATCGATGTTCCTGAGGCCGTCGAGGTGCTTTTCACCAAAGGCGCCGGCGCCGGCGAGTGCAATGCGCATGTGATACTCCTTGAAAGTCGTTTCCGGGGCAGCGACGTCAGGCCGCCTCGGGCTCCACGGGTTCGAGCACCAGGTGCCCGATGGCGGTGTTGCTGCACGGGATATGGTAATGCCGATGCAGGCAGCGGGTTTCCTTGCCCAGCGCGCCGCGCATGATCAGCCACATCACCATCTCGATTCCCTCGCTTCCGGTCTCGCGCAGGTATTCGATGTGCGGAATCCAGCGGGCGGCATCGGTGTTTCCGACAAGCTGGTCCATGAACCTGTTGTCCCATTCGCGGTTCAGCAGACCGGCGCGCGGACCCTGAAGCTGGTGGCTCATGCCGCCAGTGCCCCAGATCTGCACGTTGAGGTCTTCCGGGAAGCTCTCCACCGCGCGCCTGATCGCCTCGCCCAGCGCCCAGCAGCGATTACCCGAGGGCACTGGATAAGTTACCACGTTCACCGCCAGCGGCACGACCTTGACCGGCCACTTTTCCGGCTGGCCGAACATCATCGAGAGCGGAACGGTCAGGCCATGGTCGACGTCCATCTCGTTGATGATGGTCATGTCGAATTCGTCCAGGATCAGGCTTTGCGCGATGTGCCATGCCAGGTCCGGGTGACCTTCGACGTCAGGCACGGGGCGCGGCCCCCAGCCTTCGTCGGCCGGCTTGTACCGCTCGCCGCAACCGATCGCGAAAGTGGGCACGATCTTCATGTCGAAAGCGGAGGCATGATCGTTGTAGACAAGGATGACGACGTCGGGCTTTTCGGCCTTCTCCCACGCTTTCGTCCATTCGTAGCCCTTGAAGATCGGGCCGAAATAGTCGTCGCCGGTCTTGCCCTGATCGACGGCGACGCCAAGCAGCGGAACGTGGCTGGACCCCACGCCGGCAGTAATGCGGGCCATTCAATAGCCTCCCTTGATCGAGCGGTTGCCTTCGGGCGAGCGGCCACCTTTCAGCATCATTTCCTGGTATTGCGGGAACGTCATGTCGGTCATCGTCGAGACCGCCTCCGCAAAGCTGATGCCGTCGGTCGAAAACAGCTTCGAGAGGAAATAGACGTTGCCGCCCATGTCGAGCAGCGCGTTGTAGTCGCGCGCCAGCAACGCCTGCTTGGCATCCTCGCTGATCGGCCATTCGTCCAGATAAGCGCGCTCGTCCGTCTTGAACCGCTCGCGGTTCTCGGGCTTCATCAGACTCATCGCGAACTGGTTGATATGATACCCCTTGCGTGCCCGCGCTGCCGTATAGACGCGGGTGCCGGGAATATCCTCGAACTCGGCAAGATATTGGTGGATGTTCTGCGTGGGCTTTTCCGTATCCGTCACAGCCCCCTCTCCTTCAGCCTGGCGTCGAGACGCGGGAACACGCGGCGGGTATTGCCTTCGAAGATGGCGTGCCGTTCCTCCTCGCTGATATTAAGCGCGTCGATGTAGCGCTTGGTATCGTCGAAATAATGGCCGGTCGTCGGATCGATGCCGCGCACCGCGCCGACCATTTCCGAACCGAACAGGATGTTCTTGTTGTCGATCACGTCGGCCAGAAGGTTGATGCCCGGCTGGTGATAGACGCAGGTGTCGAAGAACACGTTGTTCATGATGTATTCGTCGAGCGACGGCTTCTTCAGCATGTCCGCCAGCCCGCGATAGCGGCCCCAGTGATAGGGCACGGCGCCGCCGCCATGCGGGATGATGAAGCGCAGGTTCGGGAACCGGCTGAACAGGTCACCCTGCATGAGTTGCATGAACGCGACCGTATCGGCGGCGAGATAGAACCCGCCGGTGGCATGCATCGCCGGGTTGCAGGAGCCGGAAACGTGGATCATCGCCGGCACGTCCAACTCGCACATCGCCTCATAGATCGGGAACCAGTATTCGTCGGTGAGCGGCGGATGCTCGAAATGACCGCCGCCCGGATCGGGATTGAGATTGCAGCCGACGAAGCCCAGCTCCTCCACGCAGCGGCGCAGTTCCTTGACGGAGGCCGTGAGGTCCGCC
Source organism: Novosphingobium endophyticum (assembly GCF_014640675.1). Classification (GTDB taxonomy): domain Bacteria; phylum Pseudomonadota; class Alphaproteobacteria; order Sphingomonadales; family Sphingomonadaceae; genus Novosphingobium; species Novosphingobium endophyticum. The sequence goes on from NZ_BMHK01000020.1 coordinate 25,026, forward strand.
TTGGGGCTTTGCGGCAGCATACACACGCCCATGAAGGTCTCGGGGAACAGCTGCGTGACGCGATAGATCAGATCATTGCAGTGCCGCGCCCACGCCCCGGACACCTGCTGGTCGCCTACATGGTGCGCCATGGCGGAGGCGCGCGGGCTAAAGATCGTCAGGTCCGCGCCGCGCTCCCTGATGAGACGAAGCTGGTTCGTCTCGATCGTCTCGCGGATCTCGTCATCCGAAATCTCGGGATAAGGTGGTGGCGCCTTGCCTTCCTTGTAAGCAGCCTTCTGCTCTTCACGCCATGCGTCGTGCGCCTTGGGCAGCACTGTGTAATGGCCGTGGCAGTCGATCACCAACGTCATGCCTTTCGCATCCTTTCGTCCCTGATCTGGTCAATCTTCCCCGCGAGGCCCGCTGCCGGCGTCTTGAGCCCCAGCGTTCCGATCGTCCGCTGCCGCTCGACAGTGCCGCGCGTCATTGCCGCGCCGGTTCCGAGGCCTTCGAGCGTTCCGACGACTTCCTCCATCTCGGCGGCGCGGCGAACCCCGTGAACCATCATCCGGTCCAGGTTGTAGTCGGCGCGCTCCGCCCAGGGCCGGGGCTTCTCGCTGGCATCAAGCGAAGCGAGCACCTCGTCCAACACACCGGCTTCCCGCGCGGCGAGCACGCATTCCGCGGTCAGGGCTTCCATGCCCTTGACCATTACCGAACGGATCATCTTGATCGCCGAGGCGCGCCCCACATCGCCGCCAACCACTCGAAGATTGGTAAAGCCCAATCCGGCAAGCGCTGTGGCGGCCGCTTCGGCATCGCTGCCCGAGAGCAGCAGCGGCACGCCCAGACCTTGCGGACTGACCGGGGCCATTATCGCGACGTCCACATAGTGACCGCCGGCCGCCTCGATGATCGCGGCGGCGGCCTGCTTGGTTTGCGGCGCGGCGCTGTTCATGTCGCAGAAGATCGCGCCCGGCGCGATATCCCGCGATGCATCCCGCGCGGCGGCCACCGCCTGATCCGCAGTCACCAGAGACAAGATGAGGGGCACGCCGGCAAGCACATCTGCCATCTTCGCGCAGGCCGCGACGCCCGCCTCGCCCATGGCCGCCTGCATCGCCGGTTCACCGTGGAGCGCTTCGTAGACGGCAGCCGTGCCGCGCCACTGCCCGGCCAGCGAGAAAGTGCGCCCGGCTTCTCCAAAGCCGATAATGCCAACCTCATGCTTCATGAGACGACAAGTGCGCCGCGCGCTGCAAAACAGCCAATCGAAACTGACCCAAAGCTATAAGCTGACGCTAATTTGTCGTCATGCGCTGGAGGCCGCCTCCAGGTCGGCCATGAAGTCGGCCTGCACAGCGGTCGGCCGCCATGAGGCGCGCGTAGTGACGCCGATCGTACGCCCCAGACCCGCCGGCAATCGTCCAATGCGGCATAGCCACCCCGCCTCCAGTTCCACGGCGACCTGATCCGGCGAGAGCAGTGTCAGGCAGTCGCTGTCGATCAGCAATTGCCTTATCGTCATGACCGAGCCTGACTCCACCTGCACGCTTGGGGAAGCGAGGCCCTGCACCGCAAACATCCGCTCCCATGATTCGCGCAACGGTGCTCCCCGCGCGGCGATGATCCAGGGATAGCCAGCCAGTTCCGCGATCGACGGTTTCCGGCCTTCCAGCGGATGCCCTGCCCGCCCGATCACCACGGGCTCGTCGTAAAACAGCGGATGCTGGACGCAGTCCGGCTCGAGCAGAGGATCGCGCAAGGCACCGATCATAAGGTCGATGGCGCCATTGCGCAGCGGCTCGATCAGTTCCGCACGCGACCCCTCCACGATCGACAATCTGACCCTGGGATGACGACGGATGAAGCGGGTCACCGCTCCCGGCAAGACGCGTGCGCGCGCCAGGGGCATGGCGCCCACCGCGATGCGGCGCGTTTCGTGGCCCTGAAGAGCGTGCAATTCCGCCAGCCCCGATTCCAGCTCGACCCGCGCCAGCCGAAATGCGCGCGCCATCTGCGCCCCTGCCTCGGTGAGAACCACCACCTTGCCGCGCCGTGTTACCAGCGGGCGGCGGGTTGCCAGTGCAAGGTCGCTGATCGCGCGGTGCAGCGAGGCCAGCGACAGTCCGGTCAACGCGCCTGCTCCCTGATAGCTCCCGCAATCAGCGAAAGCGAGCAGGGCGCGAAACCGCGCCATGGTGACGTGCGGGCTGGCAATGTGTTCGAGCGCCGCGCTGATCCTGGGCACCAGAAGGTCCCCCGCCGCGGTGACCACCATGCCGTCATGGCGCCGCTCAAATAGCGGTGTGTCCAGCAGCGCCTCGATCCGCCCTAGCGCCTGCGTTATAGCAGGCTGGGTCAGATTGACCGCGTCTGCGGCCGCGTTCATCGTACCGAGCCTCGCGATCTCGGCAATCGCACGCAAGTGCCGCAAGTTGAGGTCCCAGAACTCCATGAAACCACGTTTAGCGAAATCTAATCGCGTGACCAGAGTTTCGCTTTGCGATCGCGGGGCCCCGTGTCCAACTGGAACACACGGAAATCCACCGGCAGGAGAATGCGGTCATGGGCGGCATCGTCGTACAGAACATCGAACGGGCGGCACTGGAGGTCATAGACGGCCTGGCCGAATGCGGCGTCGCGACCGTGCATGAGGCGCAGGGGCGCACCGGCCTGCTCGCCAACTATATGCGCCCGATCTATCGCGGCGCGCGCATCGCCGGATCGGCGGTGACGATCAGCGCTCCTCCGGGCGACAACTGGATGGTCCACGTCGCGATCGAACAGCTCAAGGCAGGCGACATCCTGCTGCTGGCGCCGACGAGCCCGTGCGAGGACGGCTATTTCGGAGACCTGCTGGCCACCAGCGCCCTGGCGCGCGGCTGCCGCGGCCTCGTCATCGACGCCGGCGTGCGCGACGTGCGCGATCTGACGGAGATGGGCTTCCCGGTATGGTCCAAGGCGATCTTCGCACAAGGCACGGTCAAGAACACGCTGGGCAGCGTCAATGTGCCGGTGGTCTGCGCCAATGCCGCCGTAAATCCCGGCGACGTGATCGTGGCCGACGACGACGGCGTATGCGTGGTCCCGCGCGAAAAGGCCGCCGAGGTGCTGGAAACGGCCCGCGCACGGGAGGCCAACGAAGCCGAAAAGCGCGAAAAACTCACCGCCGGGGTGCTCGGGCTGGACATGTACAAGATGCGCGAGCGGCTGGAAAAGGAAGGGTTGAAATATGTCTGACGCCCTTTCCAGCGCCCCCGTCATGTGGATGCGCGGGGGCACGTCCAAGGGCGGCTTTTTCCTGGAGGACGATCTGCCGGAAGGCACCGCCGCGCGCGATGCCTTCCTGCTCGGCGTCATGGGCTCGCCCGATCCGCGCCAGGTAGACGGCATGGGCGGGGCCGATCCGCTGACCAGCAAGGTTGCGGTAGTGAGCAAGTCCGCGCGCGCGGGGATCGATGTCGATTACCTGTTCCTGCAGGTCTTCGTGGACAAGGCGCTGGTGTCCGACCAGCAGAACTGCGGCAACATTCTGGCCGGCGTGGGTCCCTTCGCGATCGAGCGCGGGCTGGTGGCGGCAACCAGCGATGAGACGCGCGTTGCCATCTACATGGAGAACACCGGGCAAATCGCGGTGGCCACGATTGAAACACCGGGCGGACAGGTCAGCTACAAGGGTCAGGCCTCCATCGACGGCGTGCCCGGCACCCATGCGCCGATTCCCCTGGAATTTCGCGACACGGCGGGGTCATCCTGCGGCGCCCTGCTGCCCACGGGCAACGCGGCTGACGTGATCGAGGGTGTGCCCTGCACGCTGATCGACAACGGCATGCCCTGCATCGTGTTCAGGGCCGAGGATGTCGGCGCCACCGGGTACGAAAGCCGCGAGGATCTGGAAAGCGAGGCCTTCGCCCCCATCCGCGCGAGGATCGAGGCCATCCGCCTCGCGGCCGGGCCGCTGATGAACCTGGGCGACGTGACGGAAAAGTCGGTCCCGAAAATGACTCTCGTCGCCCCGCCCCGACATGGCGGCGCGGTGACCACGCGGGTCTTCATCCCGCACCGCGCCCACGCGTCTATCGGCGTGCTCGGCGCGGTTACAGCGGCGACCGCCTGCCTGATCGAAGGCTCGCCCGCCGCCGACGTGGCCGCAGTCCCCGAAGGCGCGCGCAAGACGCTGAGCATCGAACACCCGACCGGCGAGATGAGCTGCGTGCTCGAAGTCGATGAAAGCGGCGCCGTTACCAGCGCCGCCCTGCTGCGCACCGCGCGCAAGCTGATGGATGGGATTGTCTATGTCTGACCGTATCGTAAGCTGGCACGCCAATCCCTCGAAACCGGCTTACGTGCCGCCGCCGGGCGCGGTGGACGCGCATTGCCATGTCTTCGGCCCGATGGCGCGGTTCCCTTTCAGCCCCAAGGCCAAGTACCTGCCCGAGGACGCCGGACCGGACAGGCTCTTCGCTCTGCGCGATCATTTGGGTTTTTCGCGCAACGTGATCGTGCAGGCAAGCTGCCACGGTACCGACAATGCCGCCACGCTCGACGCCATCGCAAGGTCGAACGGCAAGGCGCGCGGCGTCGCGGTGGTCGATCCGGCGATTTCGCAGGCCGATCTGGCCGCCCTGCACGAAGGCGGCATTCGCGGCATCCGTTTCAATTTCCTGAAGCGCCTGGTCGATGACGCGCCCAAGGACAAGTTCCTCGAAGTCAGCAAGCGCCTGCCCGATGGCTGGCATGTGGTGATCTATTTCGAGGCCGATATCCTTGAGGATCTGCGCCCGTTCATGGACGCCATTCCGGTGCCGCTGGTGATCGATCACATGGGCCGCCCCGATGTGACGCAGGGGCCGGACGGCGCGGACATGAAGGCCTTCCGCCGTTTGCTCGACAGCCGCGAGGACATCTGGTTCAAGGCCACCTGCCCCGACCGTCTGAACCCAGCCGTCGATGGCAGAGGGGGCGATCCGTGGAACGCATTTGCCGACGCGGTGGCGCCGCTGGTCGAGGACTATCAGCATCGCGCGCTCTGGGGCACCGACTGGCCGCATCCCAACATGCAGGGCAACGTGCCCGACGACGGGCATCTCGTGGATATGATCTCGCGCATCGCGCCGACCGATGCACTGCAGCGCAGACTGCTGATAACCAATCCGATGCAGCTTTACTGGCCGGAGGAAGTCTGAGCGGCGCGGACCGGAAACGCGCCGGATCAGGTAAAGACAAAGCAGGCTTCCCCCACTCATGTACCGGTGTTCTATTCAGGGACAATGCCCAATGAAGACTGGAGTTTCCCTGTTCGGATGGTATAAAATATATACAATGGGGATGGATGCAGACACGACACCGGCGTTTGTGATCAAGGCGGAAGACCTGCCCGCCCTCCATTTTCTTCACCCAAACCACCCGCAACCGCTGCTCTACGAATGGATCAATCGCGGCACGGACCAGAAGATGCGGCGCTCATCCATAGAGATGCTGCTGAGAACGCTGTCCCACGACGAGGTATCGCCCAGCGTCGCCCGCCTACATCATTCCTCCGGGCTGAGGGTATCATTCAGGACGAGCAGGGAGCGCGACCTGTTTGCCGCTGCATTCTCATGCGCTCACAACCAGTTGAACGTCAGGAAGCAGCATCTTGTTGCGGCCATGTTCGACGAACGGGCGGACGCCGAGCGAGTAGTGTCGGAACTGAAGAGCAATGATATCCCCGACAGCTCGATTTCGCTGTTGTGGCGGGCTGGCCAGTTCAGGGACCCTGACAATGGGGACTGGCAGGGGCACAGCAAGCTGAGCGTCGCCGCTGCTGCGGCGGGCGGCGGCATCGCAGGAGCCATGCTGGGAGCGGCTATCCTCTTCATTCCCGGGATAGGGTTGGTGGCGGCGGCCGGCGCGATTGCCGCTTCGTCATTCTCATCCGTCGCCAGCGTCAGCGCGATCATCGGCGCCACCGGCGGAGCCATGGCGAGAATGCTGACCGACCACGACGTTGACGGCAGGGAAGCCAACTACTTCGAAGGGCAGATCCGTCGGGGAAAGGTATTCGTCTCGGTCGATACCCGTATCGCCGAAGGCCAGCGCGAGATCGCGCGGCGCATCCTCTTGCGAAACGGCGGTCACGTCGCCCCGGAAGGCTGATACTGCAGCTTGGGATGATACGCTGCGCGGGTTGATCCCTTTCCCGCGCCTCACGCCAGGCGGCGCTGGATGGCGGGCATTTCGAAGAGCTCCTCAATGTCCGGGGCCGGCATGGGCCTGCCGGTCAGAAAGCCCTGGAATTCGGTGCATCCCGCGAGGATGAGCTGCTGCCGCTGTTCCTCGGTTTCCACGCCTTCCGCGATCACGCCGAGGCGGAAGGACTTTGCCAGCTTTACGATCGCGCTCACCAGCCCTTCGACTTCTTCCGCCTCATCGAGACTGCTTATGAACGACCGGTCGATCTTGATCTTGTCCACCTGGAAGCGGTGGAGCAGGCTAAGGCTCGAATAACCCGTTCCGAAGTCGTCGAGGACGATGGAAAATCCCACGCGCCTGAGAAGGTCCACATTCTCGGCAGTGGCCGGCCCATCTCCCAGTAGTGCGGTCTCGGTCAGCTCGATCTCGTACCGCGTGGGATCGATGCCCGCCTTGGCGGCGAACTGGATCACTTGCGCCGCGTAGCCCGGCGTGCGCATCTGGATCGCCGAGACGTTGATGGCAACGCGCAGATGGCGCCAGGAGCCGGTCTCCTCGAACACCCGGCCCAGCACGAATTCGCCGATAGCCATGATCAGCCCGGACTCTTCGGCGATCGGTATGAAGACCTCCGGCGAGATTTCGCCCAGATTCGGATGAGACCAGCGCAGCAGAGCTTCGACGCCCCAGGCCTCGCCCGCGATGTCCACCTGCGGTTGATAGACCAGGCGGAGCGCACCATTCCTGAGCGCGGTGCGCAGGTTCTCCTCAATTGCCCGGCGCGCCCGGAAGGCTTCGTCCATGCCGGGCTCGAAGAAGGTTGCGCGGCCCCGGCCCTGCGTTTTTGATTCGTAGAGCGCCAGGTCGGCCCGGCGCAGGACCTGCGAGGGATCGGCCTCGTTGCTGTCGATGACGGCGACTCCGATCGAGCAGCCGACGTCGATGCGGCCATACGGGCAGTCCATCGGCTGCATGATGAGCGAAAGGCAGCATTCGGCCAATTCCTCGGCAGCGCGCCTGTCGAGGACGGGGCATAGCAATACGAACTCGTCGCCGCCGAGACGCGCGATGAGCGCGTCGCTGGCGGACATGGACGCGGCGTGCAGGCGTTCCGCAAGGGTCTTGAGCAGATCGTCGCCCGCGTGATGTCCCAGCGTGTCGTTCACTTCCTTGAAGCGGTCGAGGTCGACGCAGAGCACTGCCAGAAGCGGAAAGTCCCTGCCGATTCCGGCCAGCATGGCGGGCATGCGATTGAACAGCATGGTGCGGTTGGGCACGCGTGTAAGCTGATCGTGATAGGCCAGATGCTTGGCCTGTCTCTCGCTCGCGATGACCTCGTCGACGATCACGCGACTGCGCCGAACGATCAGCCATCCGACGGCCCCGAACACCAGCAGGGCCCCGAACAGCGGCAGCCTCAACTGGTGATACAGAGCGCTGCCCGGCTGCCGGGGCGTCCAGGCGAGCGCGCCGATCTCCCTGCCGGTAGGCGACCGCAGCGATAGCGAAGCCTGGTTGCCTGCATGAGCCGAGGAATTCACCAGTTCCAGATCGTCCACGAGATAGCGGGCCGCAAAGGTGCCGAGGACAGTGCCATCGATCGGCATCGCCGTAATCACCACCGGAGCCCTTGGGCCTTTCGGCAGCACCAGACCGAGATCCGGCTGTATCAGGGTCGCGATGACGATGTAGACTCGGCCCTCGACCCGGACCATGCCGTTGGCCTGGATCGGCTGGGTCACTGGATGGTTGCTTGCCGGATCGGGTCTGATCGGCGGGCGCAAGGTTTCGGCGTTGCGGATAGGGACGAGCAGCGCGGTCACGACATCGATGAAAGGACGGAACGCTTTCTTGTCGGCCTGTTTGCCGTCGACGGCGGCGTAGATGACCTTGCCATCGCCGTCGACGAAGAACGTCCGGGAAAACCCGTTGAAAGTATAAAGCTGGGAGCCGAAATTGACGTCGGCGAAATCAGCGTCGAATTCGTGGTCGAGCCTGGCGATCGCCTTGTCCCAGTCGGCCTGCGGGACAATGACCTCCTCATATTGCTCGATCTGGCGGTGAAAGCCTTGCTCCACCATGTGCTGTTCGCGCTGCAACGCGGTGCGGTCGAATCGATGGATGAGGAAAATCGTCAGCAGGACCAGCAGAAGAAGCCCGCCAAACGTCAGCCCGGCAATCGGCACCAGCAGACGATGGCGTCGGAATTTCTCCCCGATTCCAACTCTGGCACCCAAATGCCGGCCCCCCACCTGATCCCACCATCCCGTCCGACGATAACGAATCGGAATTAGACGAACCTCGCTAAGGAAACCCTAAGGCCCGAAACGGCAACGAAATTTGTGCCGGTCCGCTCAGCGGAAATCGCGCGATCCTGGCAGAATGCGGACGTCTCGCGGATGCTTCCGCGAGGCTGTCGCACCTGAATGCCGGGCCGGTGGCGCGGTGGACGCATCGTGTCCAATGGAGGACAACCGGTTCAGCGCCTCGCTGGCATCGATGACGCGACGGGCCATCAGGTGGACCACGCCTTCCTTGCTGCGCTGGACTTCTCCTTCGATCACCATGAGCCGGGCAGCCATGACCGCGCGCCGCTGGCGTTCGAAGTCGCGCGCCCAGAGCAGCGCGTTGACCACGCCGGTCTCATCCTCGATGGTGATGAAGATCGCCTTGCCGGTGCCGGGCCGCTGACGGATCAGCACGACACCCGCCGCGCGCACTTTCGCGCCGTCCTTCCCGGCATTGATCGAGGCGCAATCGAGCACGCCGCGGCCTGCGAAATGGGCGCGCAGGAACTGCATCGGATGGCCTTTGAGCGAGAGCCGGTGAGTCTGGTAGTCGGCGACGACTTCCTCTGAGGGCGGCATCGGCGGCAACGCGGCATCGGGCTCGCGCCCCAGTTCCGGCAAGTCCCGCGCCGCGAACAGCGGAAGCTGCGCCGGCGGCACGCGCCGCGCTTCCCAGCCGGCCTCGCGCCGGCCCTGCCCCAGCGAACCGAGAGCGTCGGAATCGGCGAGGAGATGCAGCGCACGCGAAGGCAGCCCGGCGCGGCGGGCAAGGTCTTCCATGCTGACGATCGGCCCCTGCATGCGCGCCTTCGCAAGCTCCTGCGCCCAGCCCTCGCGAAAGCCGTCGATCTGGCGCAGGCCGAGACGCAGCATATGTTCGCCTTCCAGCGTATTGTCCCACTCGCTGGCATTGACGTCGATCGGCCGCACTTCCACCCCATGCTCGCGCGCGTCGCGCACAAGCTGGGCGGGAGCGTAGAAGCCCATGGGCTGACTGTTGAGCAGGGCGCAGGCGAACGCCGCCGGATAGTGGCACTTCAGCCAGGACGAGACATAGGCCAGCCAGGCGAAAGCCTGCGCATGGCTTTCGGGAAAGCCGTATTCGCCAAAGCCCTTGATCTGTTCGAAGCAGCGCTCGGCGAAATCGCGGGGATAGCCGCGCGCGGCCATGCCCTCGATCAGCAGCGACTGGTAATGATGCACGGTGCCGACATGGCGGAATGTCGCCATGGCGCGGCGCAGCCCGTCGGCCTGAGCGGGGGTGAAGCGGGCGGCCACGATCGCCAGTTTCATCGCCTGTTCCTGGAACAGCGGCACGCCCAGCGTCTTTTCCAGCACATCGCGCAGCTCATCCGGATTGTCCGGCGGACCGGGATATTCGGCCGCTTCCTCGCCATTGCGCCGCCGCAGATAGGGGTGGACCATGCCGCCCTGGATCGGCCCCGGCCGCACGATCGCCACCTGGATGACGAGATCATAGAGGCATTTGGGCTTCATGCGCGGCAGCATCGAGATTTGCGCGCGGCTTTCGACCTGGAACGTACCGATGCTGTCCGCCCTTTGCAGCATCCTGTAGGTGGTCTCGTCCTCGCGCGGGACCGTGGCAAGCGTCAGGTCGCGCAGGCCATGCGCGCGCAGCAGGTCGAAGCACTTGCGGATGCAGGTCAGCATGCCCAGCGCCAGCACGTCCACTTTCATCATGCCCAGCGTATCGAGATCGTCCTTGTCCCATTCGATGAAGGTCCGGTCGGGCATGGCCGCATTGTGGATCGGCACCAGTTCGTCGAGCCGACCCTGCGTCAACACGAAGCCGCCGACATGCTGCGAGAGGTGGCGCGGGAATTCGAGCAACTGGCCGACCATGTCGCGCAGGCGCATGAGTTCGGGATTGGCGGGATCGAAGCCCGCCTCGGCCAGCCGCTCCTCGGGCATGGCGTCACCGCCCCATGTGCCCCACACCGTGCCCGCAAGCCGCGCCGTCACGTCCTCGGTCAGGCCCAGCGCCTTGCCCACCTCGCGCACGGCGCTGCGCTGGCGATAGTGGATGACGGTGGCGGCAATCCCCGCCTTCTCGCGACCATAACGGCGAAAGACGTACTGCATCACTTCCTCGCGCCGCTCGTGCTCGAAATCGACGTCGATGTCGGGCGGCTCGTTGCGTTCCTCGGAGAGGAAGCGGGAGAACAGCAGTTTTTCCTTCACCGGATCGATCGGGGTGACCCCCAGCAGGTAACAGACCAGCGAATTGGCGGCGCTGCCCCGGCCCTGGCACAGGATCGGCGGATCGAGGCTGCGGGCATGGCGCACGATGTCATGCACGGTGAGGAAATAGCACGCATAGCCCCGAAGGCGGATCAGGCGAAACTCCTCGTCCAGCACCGCACGGTAGGAAGCGGGCAGGCCATCGGGGAAGCGCTCGCGCCCGCCCTGCTCCACGAGATGTTCGAACCAGCCCTGCGGCGTCCAGCCCTCGGGCACCGGCTCGCGCGGGTATTCGTAGACGAGCTGGTCGAGCGTGAAATCCACGCGCCCGAACAGCTCGCGCGTCGCCGCCAGCGCTTCCGGACAATCGCGGAACAGACCCGCCATTTCGGCCGGGGGCTTGAGGTGCCGCTCGGCATTGGCGGCAAGGCGGCGTCCGGCGGTCTGGACGGTGAGGCCTTCGCGAATGCAGGTCAGTACGTCCTGCAGGGGGCGGTCCTCGGGCCGGGCATGAAACGCGTCGTTGGTGGCGATGAGCGGCACGCCGGTTTCCGCCGAGAGCCTCATGCGCCCGACCAGCCGCCGCGCGTCGCGACCGCCGCGCGGCATCGTCGCGGCAAGCCACAGGTGCGGCGTAGCCTCGCGCAGGGCGCCCAGCAGCGCGGCATCGCCGTCCATCGCGATCAGCGCCATGTCTTCGGCATGGCTCAGCAGGTCGGGCAGGCGGAGTTCGCATGCGCCCTTCTCCGCGCGCAGATTGCCGGTCGTGAGCAGCCGGGTCAGCCGCCCCCAGCCCCGGCGGGTCAGCGGATAGGCGACCACATCGGGCGTATCGTCGGCAAAGGCGAGGCGCGCGCCGACGATCAGCCGGAAACCGCCGGCTACTCCGCCCAGATCCTTCCACGCCTGATGCGCGCGGACCACGCCTGCCACGGTGTTGCGGTCGGCAATGCCGATGCCCGCCATGCCCAGCACCTGCGCGCGCGCGACCATCTCGCGCGGGTGCGAGGCGCCGCGCAGGAAGCTGAAGTTGCTGGCCGCCACCGGCTCGGCAAAGAAAGGCGTTTCCGCACCGGTCACGGGAACAATCCGTGCAGATACCAGCGCGGATCGGGACGCTCCTCGAACAGGCCGCTGCGGAACAGCCAGTAGCGCCGCCCCGCGCTGTCCTCGATCCGGTAATAGTCGCGCGTCGGCCCTGCCTCGCCGGGGAGATGGCCGCCGCGTCTGCGCCACCATTCCGCCGCGATCCGCTCCGGCCCTTCGGCCAGCCGCACCTCGTGAAGCTGCCCCCGCCAGCGGAAGCGCTGCGGCGGCCCGTCCGGCACCCCGGCAACGACCGAAACCGGCTGCGGCGGATCGAGCAGGTAGAGCGGGCGGGGAAGAATATCGCCCCCGTCATCCCGGCGAACGCCGGCTGTCGTTCGACGCGACCTCTCGGCAAGGGCGTGCGTAAACACCTCCAGCGGTCCCGGCGTTCGCCGGGATGACGGGTTATCCTTCCCTCCTGCGGCGGGGACCAGAGCCTGCGCCTTTTCCGGCAAATGCCGGTCGCGCGGAACAATACGGCGGACCCGCTCCATCCCCAGCCGCACGCCGAGCCGGTCGATCAGCGCCGCCACGCTCTCGCCGGCCGCCTCGGACCGGTCCAGGGCGATCTGGCGCGCGGCCAGCGGCTCGGCGCGCGGCACGGCCAGAGTGATCGCGTCGAAGCCGAAGCCCGGATCGAGCGGATCGGCCAAAGTCTCGATCCGTTCGCGCATCAGGCGCATGACGGTGGGCGGATCGCGCACCGGCTGGCCGGTCTCCACCGCCAGCCGCCGCCGCGCGCCGTCGCTGCGGCAGAGCGTCGCCACGAAGCGCCGTCCGCCGATCGCGCGCGCCGCCATGTCACGCTCCAGCCGGCCCAGCAAATCCTCGATCACATCGAGCACATCGTCGGTGCGGGCGATGGGTTCGGCGAAGCGGGCCTCGGCGCGGACCGGGGCGGGGATGACATGCGGCGCGATCGGCGCGCGGGTTTCGCCCAGGATCTCGCGCAGGCGCACCACCGCCTCCTCGCCGAAGCGCGCCGCCAGCCCCGCCATCGGCCGCCGGGCAAGGTCGCCGATGCGCGTGAGTCCCGCGCGGCGCAAGGCGATCAGCGCCGCCGCCTCCAGTTCGAGCGCGGCGACGGGAAGCGCGTGGATGTCCTCGCTTCCGTTCCCATGGCGGACCAGCGCGCGCGCCGCCGCCGCATTGCCGGCGAAGGCATGACGCAGGCTGTAGCGCGCCAGTTCCGCCGCGCGGCCGGCCAGTTCCCGCTCGCCGCCCAGCAGGTGCGCGCAGCCGGTGATGTCGAGCACGATGCCGTCGGGCGGATCGGCCGCCGCCATCGGCGTCACATGCGCCATGGCTGCGACCAGCCCGCCCAGCTCGCGGCGGTCCGCTTCCGGATCGTGCGGCAGTGTCGCCAGCCCCGGACAGCGCGCCCGCGCATCGGCCAGCGCCATGCCCGCGACAAGGCCCATGGCCTGCGCCGAGGCATCCACCGCCGCCAGCCGCAGGGCATTGCCGCTGCGCTCGACAAGCGCGAATGGCTCAGGCGGCGCGGGGATCGATGGTCCGGCCGTCTGCCGCGCCCGCTCGCAGGAGAGGTAGGGCAACCACAGTGCCAGGTATCTCCGTTTCATCGCTTGGCTCCCGGAAAGCGCCACGTCCGGCATCCCATTCCAGCCGCCAGCGCCCTCCGGCGGGGCCATCCCGGCGGCGCAGCAGCTCCACCTCGATCGCCGGCCAGCCGGGCGCGCCGGCTTCCCACGGGACGGAAGGCGCACTGGCGACCGACCAGCCGGTCCGCGCGGCGCTGGGGCGGGGCTTCGTATCGATGCGCAGGACAATCACGCGCGCCCGCGTCCGCTCCGCGGCAAGGGCGAGCCGGCGGCTGGCGGTCAGGTCATAGCCGGCAAAACGGCCCCGCGTTTCGAGCAGGACCGTGCCCACGCCGGGGCAACGCGCCGCGTCCAGCCCGGCCCGCAGCAATTCCAGCTCATCCCCGGCATCGACAAGGACCAACTGCTCGGGGGCGAATCCCAACATCGCCAGCCCCTCACCGCACAAGATCGGCGCAGGGCGCCGGGATGACCGGCGTGCGACAAGCAGAGTCTCCCCGCGGACCGAGGCGAGTACAAAGGCCAGCGCCGCCGCCTGATCGTCCTCTCCGGCATGGATTTCATGCAGCCATCCCGGATCGAGGCCGGGAAGACGCCGGTTTGAGGGCTGGGAAAGGCGCGCGCCGCGCGGTTTCTGCCATTTGAAAGTATGGTCCGACATAGGAACGAATCACCAAGTATGTTCCTATTATGTTCCATATCAGACCCACGTGTCCACCCTGGCGGAAGCTGGCCTGCGCAAGGATGCCCGCCGGCGCTATTGCCCCGCCCTGGCCTGCGCAATCGCCACCTTGGCCGCCGCAGTGCCGCTGGCGATGGCCTGTTTCACGCAGTCCGTATCGGGGTCCAAGGGGTGAAGCCTGTCGAGTTCCCTGCACACATCCCGCGCCACTGTTGCCACCCGCGTCATCAGCCGCTCGTCGTCGCCCGGTCGCGCAAGATCGAGATCGTGGTAGAAGACCGGAATCCTGACCGTGGAAATCACCGATGCAGCGCCGGTATAGGGCGAACGTTCCACGGCGAGCGGAACCGAGCGCGGCGCCTCGACGATGATTTCCCTGCTCTCATCCGTCTCCTGCGCCAGAGCGGCAGGCACTCCAAGCGCGAGGACCACCGCCAGAACCTTGCGCACCATGTCTCTCCGATCTGTCATAACCTGCTGTACCTCCGGCCGGCATCCTTACAGGCATCGGCAAGCCGATCATTGATCGGTCGCAATGCGCTCCGTGGGCCCGTTGCTTCTCCGGCCTTAGGCCGTAAACTCATAAACGGCGCCATCGAGGTTTGAAGCAAAATGGCTCAGCGCAAGGAAAGAAGGCGCAGGAATATGTCGATATTTCAAGCCTTCTTGACGCGGCGATGGGCCATTTTGGTCAAATCGCTGCGCGACGCCCTCGATGGTGCCGTTTATGAGTTTACGGCCTTAGCTGCTAGGGAAACGTCATGTTCAACGCGCGCGGTATCTTCACGGGTATTACGGAAGCCCAGAAAGCCGGCGTTCCCGCCGCGCTGGTCACGATCACCCATGTCTCGGGCTCGTCCGTGCGCCATCCCGGAACGCACATGGCGGTCACCGCCGAAGGCGCGATGTTCGGCTCGCTGTCCGGCGGGTGCATCGAACATGCCGTGATCGCCGAAGCACGACAGGCAATCGAAAACGGAAAGCCCCACTGCGTCCGCTACGGGCGTGGCTCGCCCTTCATCGACATTCGCCTGCCTTGCGGCGGGTCCGTCGACCTGCTGATCAATCCCCTCGCTTCAGAAAGAAACATCGGCCGTGACCTGACCTCGATGCTGGCGCGGCGGCGCCCCTTCGCCCTGCGCCTGCCCCGCCATGAGGGACAGCCCGAAGTCGGCGGCGAGCTTCCCGAAGGCCGGGTCGCGATCGAGGACGATTTCATCGTCGTCCGCCATTCGCCGCCGCTGCGGCTGGTGATCGCCGGGCACGGCGCGACCGTGGACTGCCTGCGCGACCTTGCGCTTGCCAGCGATATCGAAACGCAAGTGTTTTCGCCCGACGAGCAGCAGATCGAACGCTCGCTGGCGGCAGGCGCGGCGGCGACATGGCTGCGGACCAGCGGCAGCGGCCTGCCGCTTTCGCTGGATCATCGGACGGCTTTCGCGATGCTCTTTCACGATCACGACTGGGAGCCCTCGCTGCTGGCCGGGGCGCTCGACAGCCCGGCCTTCTACATCGGCGCCATGGGCAGCCGGAAGACCCACGCCGAGCGCTGCGAACGCCTGCGCGCCCTGGGCGTCGGGAAGGCGGACATGGAACGCATCGTCGCCCCCATCGGCCTTATCCCGTCGCTGCGCGATCCGGAGACCCTGGCGATCTCGGTCCTCGCGCAAGTGGTCGACGGGTTCAACCGCCTGCCGGTATAGAGCGGCGTGCGGGATATCTGAGCCACCGTGACGGAGCCGATTTTGGCCTGGCGCGAGGCGCGAGGAGGGAGCCATGCCGATGCATAGTGACCGACAAGCAACGCTGTGCCGGGCCAAAAGCGGCCCGCCCCGGAGGGGTTGCCGCAGGAAGCCCCTCGGACAGCGTCACCTTGCTTGTCCGGGCAACCCAGCCCGACCTGCACAAGGTTCCTTGCCGAGAGGCTTCCTGCGGCAATCACGGTGGGTCAGATATCCCGCACGCCGCTCTAGGCCAGCCGCGCCGCCTGATCGAGCCGCGCCCTGGCCTCGTCAAGCTGCGCCCGCGCCTCGCCGAGCAGTTCGCGCAGCGCGCGTTCCTCGTCGGGTGACGTCTGGGCGTTGCGATCCAGAAATCCGTGCAGAAACAGCCGCACGCTGTAGCGGGTATGGCGTTCAACCTCGTCCGGGTCGATCAGCATCCCCCATGCCGCGTTGTTGGCCGGGCCGCCTACCACGAGGTTCAGGAAAGCCTGCGCCGCCTGCCCGGCATCATCCCTTGCCCCGTCCGGCCCGCCAAGGTGCCGGCGAAACAGGTCGGTCAGATAGGCAAGCGTCGGCTCGGTGCCGCGCTGGACGTTTCCGGTGCTGATTTCCGGCATGTGCATCGCTTCCGCATTGGTCAGACGCAACAGCCTGAGCCCGGCCGGGCTCAACACGTTCGTGACGAGGATCTGGCCGATCCGCAGCAACGTTTCCTCAAGATCGTCGCACTCCGCCGCGCGCAGGCGCTCCACGGGTACGATCCATTCGTCGATGGCGCGGCTCAGCGCGGCTTTGAACAGGCTGGTCTTGTCGCCATAGCGGGCATAGACGGTGCGCTTGGCCATGCCTGCGGACGCCGTGATGGCATCGATGCTGGTGCCATCAAAACCCTTCTCGAAAAACAGCTCGAGCGCCTTGTCCAGCAGTTGCTCGTTGCTGAGCGTTGGCCGGCCCGGACGCCGGCGGCCGGCCGAGGATTCACCTTCGGCGCTGTTGTTCGTTCGTGCGCTCGACGCCATGGCGACCTGCCTTGCCCCTGTCGGTTTCCGTTGCATCTGTCCTAGTGCCCACGAGCACAGGCCGCAACCTGTTTGAAACGACAAGGGTGCAAAAACATGCAACGCGCGGCCAATTCAGGGATGACTCGGCGCCGAATCGCTGTTATTGAAACGACAAGGGTAACAATCGTTCAGCCCCCGAGGCTGAAACCCGGGAGAGTTCCGAATGGCACTGCAAGCCGCCAATCTGAGGCCGCGCATCGGCGCGCAGGTACACATCGGAAAAGCCGAGCTGCTGTCGGGTGAACACGCACCGGAAATTCGCGCATTGCTGGTCGAACGCGGCGTCATCGTCATTCGTGACGTCCCGTTGACCGACGACGATCTGCGGGCCGCCGCGCGCACGCTGGGTGACCTCAGGATCGGTTCGGCGCGTCGCGGCTCGGACGGCAAGGTGCTGAACGAGGGCGACGAAGGCGTATTGAAAGTCAGCCTCGATCCGAAGATCAACCCGGAGTACGCGCGCTTCCTGTTCGGCAATCAGCTCTGGCACATGGACGGGACCTATTCGGAGAAGATCCCGCCCTTCGCCACGCTGCTGACGCCGGTGGCGCTCTCACGCGAGGGCGGCGACACGCTCTTCGCCAACACTTACGCCGCATATGAGGACCTGTCCGAGGAGGACAAGCGGACGCTTGCTCCCTTGCGCGTGCGGCACTCACTGCAGGCGGCCCTTTTCCCCGCCAAACGAGACTGCACGCCCGAGGAATTCGCCGTCTGGGCCAGCTATCCGCAGCAGACGCATCCGCTGGTGTGGGAGCACAAGTCCGGCCGCAAGTCGCTCGTGCTCAGCACCGCCTGCGCCTACGTCGAAGGCATGCATTCCGCCGAGAGCCATGACCTGCTCGAACGGTTGATGCGCCACGCGACGCACGACCAGTACGTCTACCGCCACCAGTGGCGCATGGGCGATCTCGCCATCTGGGACAACACCGGCACCATGCACCGCGTCATGCCCTTCGAGGAAGGCAGCAGGCGCGAACTGCATCGCTGTACGCTGAACGGCGAGGAACCGATTGTCGCCCCGGCACGCGCGATGGCCGCAAGCGCCTGAGCGCAACGCGAATTCGACAAGGAGAGAGATGACATGCAGGTCGGCGTTCACCTGGGCTACCAGAACCTTCACGGTCTGCCCGACTACGAATTCTTCCGCCGCGAGACCCAGCTTGCGATCGAGGCCGAAGCGATGGGCTTCGATTTCGCGGCGATGGTGGAACACCACTTCACCGACTACGCGGCCTGTCCTGATCCGCTGCAGGCGCTGAGCTGGGTCGCGGCGAAGACCAAGACCATCAAGCTGATGCCCGCCGCCGTCATCCTGCCGTGGAACGATCCGCTGCGCGTAGTCGAGAAGACGGCGATGCTCGATGCCCTGTGCGAAGGCCGCCTCTATCTCGGCATGGGACGCGGTGCGGCGCGGCGCGAGTTCAAGTCCTTCAATCGCGACCTCGCCGACTCGCGCGAGATATTCGACGAATCCGCGCTCATCATCATGAACGGACTTGAGACCGGCGTGGTCGAGGCTGACGGCAAGTGGTTTCAGATCCCCCGCACCGAGATCCGCCCCCGCCCCGAAGGCTGGACTCGCGATCGCTGCGTGATGGTCTCGATGTCGCCTTCCTCGGCCGAGGTTGCCGCCGATTACGGTCTGAAGGCCTTGCGCTTCAGTCAGGGCGACTGGTCGAAGGCCATGCCCGAAATCAACAATTACCGCGAGACGTTCAAGGCCAAACACGGCAAGGCCGCACCGCCGTTCATCATCTCGGATTTCATGGTCTGCTTCGACAGCAAGGAGAAAGTGACCGAGTACACCGACAAGTATTTCGCGGCGCAGTTCCTGCAGGTGGCGAACCACTACGAGTTCATGTCCGACCATTTCAAGTCGCTGCCCAGCTATGCGACCTACGCCTACATGGGTCAGGCCGCCGAGGCCCGCGGCGGGCCGGACAAGGCCTACAAGGACTATGTCGGCGGCAACCTGATCGGCACGCCGGAAGAGCTCTACGAGAAGCACCTCATGCGCAAGTCGATGGTCGGCGACTATGAGATCATCGCCAATTTCAGCTTCGGCGGCATGCCCTACGAGGACGTCTACGAGCAGATGAAACTCTTTGCCGACAAGGTCATGCCAAAGCTCAAGGCCGAAGAGCCCGTCTTGGCGTAACATCGCCCCCTCCAGAGGAGGAGGTGAAGGAGAGACGAATGACCGAAATTGCAGGGCGTACGGCCCTCGTCACCGGGGGCGGCAGCGGCATCGGCATGGGGCTGGCGAAGGAACTGGCGCGGCAGGGCGCGAAAGTGGCCGTTGCCGACATCATGCCGGACAATGCCGAGAAAGTCGTTGCCGCGATCCGCGAGTCGGGCGGCAAGGCCATGGCGGTCGAATGCGACGTGTGCGAACGCGCCTCGATCGCGGCGATGAAGGACAAGGTGACGGCCGAACTCGGCCCGGTACACCTGCTGTTCGCCAATGCCGGGGCGAGCTCGTTCGATCCGCTGGTGGAGATGTCGGACGACGATGTCGACTGGATCCTCCAGGTCAACCTGCACGGCGTGATGAACACCACCCGCGCCTTCCTGCCGGACATGATCGCGGCGAGGGAAGGCCATGTTTGCGCGACCGCTTCCATGGCCGGACTGCTGCCCGGATGGATACCGGTCCACGCCCCCTATTCGGCGGCCAAGGCCGGGATCATCGGCCTGATGATGAACCTCGCGCTGGAACTCGCGCAGCACAACGTGTTCACCACCAGCTATTGCCCCGGCGGCGTCGCCACGGGGATGAAGGACAACAACGCCCGCTACCGCCCCGCCCGCTTCGGCGGCCCCGGCGAGACCGAACTGCATGTCGGCGAGGCGTCGGAGAACGCCAAGTCGATGGCGTTCTACACCCCCGATGCGATCGCCCCGATGGTGCTCGATGCCGTCAGGAACAATCGCGCCTTCGTCTTCGATCATCCCGAACATCGCGATATCTTTCGCCGCACCTATTCCGGGGTAGTCGAGGCATGTTACGATGCGGTCGACGCGTGGCACGCGCAACACGGCACACCAGAGGCAAATCCGCACGGCGCAAGGCTTGCCGCCTCATGACGGGCCGCAAGGGAACCGAGGAGAGGTAACAATGGCGCAGCTCGATGTCGGACCGCTTATCGCCGGGCGTGAATTCGGTGCCCGCATTCGCGGCATTTCCTTCGAGCAGGCAAGCGATCCCGCGATCCGCGAGGAAGTGAATGCCCTGTTCGAAAAACACGGCATGATCGTGTTCGAGCAGGTCGAGCCTTCCGGCCGGATGCACGTGGCGCTCAGCGACATCTTCGGGCCGCTCAAGGATCACCCCAGCAAGGCTGTCCCGCGCGTCGATCAGGACGGGATGCCCGGCGTCATCGACATGGAAGCCAAGGTCGCGGAGAAAGGCACGATGACGGTCGAGGGCCGCACCGTGATCTCGTGGCTGCCCTGGCATTTCGACCATGCCTACAACAACGAACTCAACCGCGCCGGGGTGCTGCGGGCCATCGACATTCCGCCCGAAGGCGGGCTGACCGGCTTTCTCGACGGGATCGAGCTGTACCAGAGGCTCTCGCCTGAGTTGCGTGAGCGGATCGAGGGCAGGAACATCCTCTACCGCATGAACGTCATCATGAAGGACTTCCGCTTCGGCGTGCCGGACGACTATACCGTCCATTCCGAACGCCCCGGCTCCGCTGCGGTCATGGAAGCGGCGAAGGACGTGCCCCGCGCCGTGCACCCGGCGGTCTGGACGCGCGAGACCGGCGAAAAGGTACTGCACCTCTCCCCCTGGATGGCCGAAGGCATCGAAGGCGCGGAAACGCCCGAGGGCGAGGCGCTGGTCGAGGCCGTATCGCGCGAGATCTTCGCGCTGGGCAAGGAACTGGCCTATTGGCACAAGTGGTCGACCACCGACATGCTGGTCTGGGACAACTGGCGTGTGCTCCACGCCGTCAGCGGCCACGATCCCCGCTACAAGCGCCGCATGCAGCGCACCACGATCAAGGGCGACTACGGATTGGGCTATTTCGAAGGCGGCGCATCGAACGACAACGAGATCCTTGAGCGGACGTACTGACGATGAAATCGCCCTCCTCCCCGTGTGGGGGAGGAGGAGCTAAAATGCCGGGGAGCCTGTAAGCCGGGTTCTGTGCCTGGCGTGGTATCCCCAAACAGGGACCTAACGCCGCAGCGGCAGCCATTCCTCTCGGCGGCGCGTTGCCACGCCGCTCCAGCGACCAACCCGGGCTGCCTGGGTCCGAAACCGACCCGCTTCGGCCCAAAAGCCTAGGCAAGCAGCCCCTATTCGGTCTTGCTCCGGGTGGGGTTTACCATGCCGCTTGCCGTTGCCGGAAGCGCGGTGCGCTCTTGCCGCACCCTTTCACCCTTGCCTGTGCCCCCGATCATCCCGAAGGAAGCGCGGGCCATCGGCGGTATACTCTCTGTGGCACTGTCCCTGGGCTTCGCAAGGCATGACGCCCCACTCACCCGGCGGGCGTTACCCGCCACCCTTGTTTCGTGGAGCCCGGACTTTCCTCGGCGCAACTTGCGTTGCGACGCGGCTGCCCAGCTCCCCGGCAGGCGATCATCTAGCACGGCCGGTGTCGCGCTCCAACAGGAGTTCGAACAGGATTCCACCGAGCTCACCGTCGATTTCACCGTCGATGATCAGCGGCCGCCAGCGCCGCTGGAACGCGCGAACCGCCGCGCGGCCGTCGCTGATGTCGTAGCCGAAACGCTCCAGCGCAAGGTAGAACGCTCCGGGATTGTCATAGAACAGGTTCATCTTCGCCGCCGGAGTCTCAAGCACCAGCCCGAGCTGGGCCAACCGTCGCCAGTCGAAATACTCGCCCGGGTCCTGCTTTCTGGCGGGCGCGACGTCGGAATGTCCGACGACGTTGGCGCGCGGAATGTCATGCCGGTCAATGATATCCGCCAGCAGGGGCAACAAGGCGTCCATCTGCGCTTCGGGGAACGGGCGATAGCCGAACTCGTGCCCCGGATTGACCAGTTCGATGCCGATGCTGGCCGAATTCACGTCGGTCAAGCCGCGCCAGTACGAGCGACCCGCGTGCCAGGCGCGCTTCTCCTCGGGCACGAGCCGGGTGACCATGCCGTCCTCGTCGATCATGTAGTGGGCGGAGACTTCGGCCTCCGGGTCGCACATGCGCTCCAGCGCTTCCTTGGCGGTCTTCATGCCGGTGTAGTGCAGCACGACCATCGAGATCGGCAGCTTGCGCTCATTCCAGTTGGGCGATTCGACGATGTGATTGACCAGCCATCGATTCATCGCCTCGCCCCCCGTTCGCGTGTGCTCCTCAGGCCCCCGGCAGAACCGCGCCCAGCACCAGCGCATCTTCAGCCAGCACGAACTGCAATCCGCCGCCCGTCTCCTGTGCCAACTGATGCAGCATGGCCGCCGGCGCGGTCCGGCTGGACAGTTCACCCTCGGGAAGCGCGCCTTCGAGCGCCCGGCCTATATCGCGATCGAACGCGATGCGAGGGCCGGCCGAACGTACCACGATCTCGCTCGTTCCGTCACGCAGTTCCGCGGCGATATCCAGCGTACCGCCGCGCGGTAGCGCCTCGATGCCGATCATGCCGAAATTGAGCAGCGTCTTGATCGCCGGCTTGGGCATCGCTTCGCTGGACAAAGCCCAGTTGATCGAGATTCGTGCGTTACTGGCAACCAGCCCGTCGATCAGCACGCGCGCCTCGTTCACCGGGATCAGTTCACCGAAACCCCCAGCCGCGCCGAAGGCAAGGCGGAAGAACTTGAGCTTGTCCGCTGAAATGCGGGCGCTCTGGTCAAGCAACTCCAGGCACCGCTGGCGCATTTCCGGATCTTTCTCATCCGCCAGCAGTTCAAGCCCGTTGGAAAGGGCTCCAACCGGGCTGAGCATGTCGTGACACAGACGGGAACACAGAAGGCTGGCAAGTTCGACGGAACTGACGGTCATCAATCGCAGGCTCTCGCTTTTTCGTGCAGGGCAACGGAAAGTTCTTTTCGTGCAGGCATTTTCAACCCGCGCCGAACGCCCCGCTCCTATTTGAGGAGGACCTTTCCCGCTCTTGCACCAGAAAGCAACCGTGCCCGATGCTGATTCCCTTCGAATGCCAGTGGATTTCTCCCGCAAGGCCCCTGCCCGCCTATCGGATCGCGAAATCGACCCATTCGAATCCTTCCTCTGCGTCGCGCCACAGCGCCACTTCACTGCCGGCGACGATCGCCCATATCCGCCGGTCGCCAGAGGCATGTTCGCAATCGGTGGCCGACGGCACCGGATGCCCTGCCGGGTGCGAGTGATAGTAGCCCAGAACCTGCGGGCCGCCCGCCCGCGCGGCCTTGTGCGCGGACAGCAGAACGGCCGGATCGATCTCGAAGCGGATCTCCGGCTGCGGCGCCACGTTGGCGGCGGGCAGCGCTTCCTCGATCCGCCCACCGCGCCCCAGCAGCACGCCGCAACATTCGAGCGGCGCCGCCCGGGCCGCTTCACCGCGCAGTTTTGCGAGGGCGCCACTTGTCACTTCGACAACCATCCCCAAATCGTAGCCGCGATGGGGGCCAGTGCAAACAGTGACAATGATCTGATCGAGGGCCTGATCGGCCCCGCCGGCGGCCGGATCGACAAGGCGCTTGCCGAGGCCAGCGGCCTCTCGCGCGAGCGGATCAAGGCGCTGATGGGTGAAGGCCGGGTCTCGCTGGCGGGCAAGCCCGTCCTGCAGGCCTCGCTCAAGGTCGCGGAGGGCACTGCGTTCGCCATCTCGGTCCCCGCCGTGGCACCCGCCGAAGCGGTGGCGCAGGACATCCCCCTCCATGTGGTCTTCGAAGATGAATACCTGATCGTCGTCGACAAACCGGCGGGCCTCGTCGTCCATCCCGCTGCGGGCAATCCCGACGGGACGCTCGTCAATGCCCTGCTGCACCACTGCCGGGGCCAGCTTTCCGGCATCGGCGGCGTCGCACGGCCGGGAATCGTCCACCGCATCGACAAGGACACCTCCGGCCTGCTCGTCGTCGCCAAGACCGATCGTGCCCATGAAGGCCTTGCCGCCCAGTTCGCCGACCATTCGATCGAACGCGCCTATATGGCCGTCGTCGGCGGTTATCCGGTTCCGGCTTCCGGCACGGTAACCGGCGCCATTGCCCGTTCGAATACCAACCGCAAGAAGATGGCGATCGTGGAGGACGGCCGGGGCAAGCACGCGGTGACGCACTACCGCACGATCGAACGGCTCACGGGCGCGTCGCTCGTGGAATGTCGCCTTGAGACCGGGCGCACTCACCAGGTGCGCGTTCACATGTCGTCAATCGGCCATGCGCTATTGGGCGATCCTGTCTATGGTCGCACTCCTTCAGCGCTCCGCCCGATTCTCCAGCGGCACCAATTTTGCCGCCAGGCGCTACACGCGGCGGAACTCGGCTTCGTCCATCCCGTTATGGAAAAGAAGGTGCACTTCGTCAGCGCCATCCCCGCCGATATGACGGGGCTGATCGACGATTTGCGACACTGAAATCGGATTTATGTGCTATGTTAACAAGGTGGCCACAAGCTAAGACGCCTCGCAAGGGTCTTTGACCGTTGGCCGACCGGAAAGGACGGAAGAACGTGAGCAACAACCGACGTAATCTCCCGGCAGTGCCGGCCCTTGGCGGTGAGCAGAGCCTTAACCGCTATCTGGCCGAGATCCGCAAGTTCCCTGTGCTTTCGGCCGAGCAGGAATACATGCTCGCCAAGCGCTACAAGGAACATGAGGATCCCGAAGCTGCCGCACAACTGGTGACCAGCCACCTGCGCCTCGTCGCGAAGATCGCGATGGGGTACCGCGGCTATGGCCTGCCTGTCTCGGAACTGATTTCCGAAGGCAACATCGGCCTCATGCAGGGCGTGAAGAAGTTTGAACCCGATCGGGGCTTCCGCCTCGCCACTTATGCTATGTGGTGGATCAAAGCCTCAATACAAGAGTTCATCCTGCGTTCGTGGAGCCTGGTGAAGATGGGCACCACCGCCGCGCAGAAGAAACTCTTCTTCAACCTGCGCCGCATGAAGAAGAACCTCGACGCCTACGAGGACACCGACCTGCACCCGGACGATGTCGCCAAGATCGCGACCACGCTGGGCGTGTCGGAAACCGAAGTCGTCAACATGAACCGGCGCATGATGATGGGCGGCGATGCCTCGCTGAACGTCTCCTTGCGCGAGGAAGGCGAAGGCCAGTGGATGGATATCCTGGCCGACGAAGGCCCGCTGCAGGACGAACTCGTCGCCAATGCCGAGGAGGCTTCGGTCCGCCATGACATGCTCGTGGAGGCCATGGACGCGCTCAACGAGCGCGAGCGCGACATTCTTACCGAGCGCCGGCTTACCGAGGATCCCAAGACGCTGGAGGAACTGAGCCAGGTCTATAACGTCAGCCGCGAACGCGTGCGGCAGATCGAGGTGCGTGCCTTCGAAAAGCTGCAGAAGGCGATGAACCGCCTTGCCGGCGAAAAGAAAATGGTACCGGCGACCTGACACCAACCGGCTATGCTGCGAAATTCCGGCCGGGCTCTCGCGAGGGAGCCCGGCCTTTTCGTATGCGCGGGCCGCCCCGGGGCAGCGCGCCCAAGGTTTTTTTGCACATGCGATCACCGGGCCGGCTTTGGCGAGACTGGCGCACGTACCGGCCTTTCGGCTAGAAGCGGCGCATCCGTCTCCAACAAGTCAGTAGCCTGCCTTCATGCGCTTCATTGCCAAGCTCATCGTCTGGTTCATCGCGATCAGCCTGGGCCTCACGGTACTCTACCGCTTCGTTCCGCCGCCCGTCACTGTCACCATGCTGGTGGATGGCAACGGGATCACGAAGGACTGGGAACCGCTCAGCCGGATCGACCGCAACATGGTCGCCGCCGTGATCGCGGGCGAAGACGGCAAGTTCTGCAGTCACACCGGCTTCGACACGGAAGCGATTGAAAAGGCGATGGAGCGCAACGCGAAAGGCGGCCGCCTGCGCGGCGGATCGACCATCAGCCAGCAGACCGCGAAGAACGTGTTCCTCTGGCAGGGCGATGGCTGGACCCGCTACCTGCGCAAGGGGCTGGAGGTCTGGTTCACGTTCCTGATCGAGAACTTGTGGGACAAGCGACGGATCATGGAAGTCTACCTCAACGTCGCCGAGACCGGTATCGGCACTTACGGCGTCGAGGCCGGCGCCCAGCGCTACTTCGGCAAGTCCGCGGCCAACCTCACCCGGCTGGAGGCCGCGCGCATGGCGGCCGCCCTGCCCAGCCCGAAGAAGCGGGCGGTCAAAAGCCCCGCCGGCTTCACACGTCGTTATGGCAATACGATCGCCGCCCGTATCGGCACGGTAAAGCGCGACGGCTATGACTCGTGCGTCTACCAGTAATTCAGCGTGCGGTTAGCCCCGGATTGTGATCGTTTAGCCGGGTACGAAGCGAGTTCTGCAAAAAGGCCGTCGTCGCATAATGGCCGACGAGAATCGGCAATTCGAGCAACTGGCGCGAATCGAGATGCTCTGAAAGCTCGTCCCAGGTCGCGTCGGAGATCATGGCGTCGCCATGCAGTTCCTCGACCGCACGCAGGACTGCACGTTCGAGTTCATCCCACCCTTGCGCCTGCGAGCCGACGGTGATGCGGTCGATTTCCTCGGATGTGAAAAGGGCGGCGCGCGTCGCGTGGACATGCTCGCCCCACATGTATGGCGCACCATAAAGCCAGCCTGCGCGCAGCACCGCCAGTTCGCGGATCCTGCGGGAAAGCGCCGACTGCTCGGTCGCGGCAACGCCAAGCGAGATATAGCCCGCGAAGAACTCCGGACTATTGGCAAGCGTTGCAAAGAAGGACGCCAGCGGCTCGCCCTTGGGATAGCCGTAGATCACGCGCAACCGCTCGAGCGCGGCCATATGCCGTTCATCGAGAGCGTCCTCCCCAAGACGCGGGAGGCGCTCGCCTTCTCCCAGCACTCGTGCCGTGCGCGCGGCGGCATCCCATGACATGTGCGGCAGTCCTCCCTCGTGCGAATTCGCTTGTCGAAAAATGTGCTACCGCGCCCGGGAAACGTCGAACAGGGGCCAAGCGGCATTTACCGCCTGCGGGATGCAGTCCGACAAAAAGCGGCGGGGTCCGGATCGCATCCTTTCGCGTTCCTGGCTTCGTCCGGCCAATTGGCCGCAATGTGATGTTACGTCATCGCTTGATGGGATCCGTCGCAGCATGCAAATGCAGCGGCCATGGGCGCGCAACATCATAATCACGGGCACGGGCATGGGCCTGGGCATCACCACCATGGACCGCCGGCCTCCGGTAACGCCAGCAAGGCCTTCGCGATTGCGGTGACGCTCAATGTCGGCTTCGTAATCGCCGAAGTTGCCGCCGGGCTCGTCAGCGGCTCGATGGCGCTGCTGGCCGACGCGGGGCACAACCTTTCGGACGTCCTCTCCCTCCTGCTGGCCTGGGCTGCCAACATCCTCTCGGCACGTCCTCCCTCGCAGCGCTTCACTTATGGGCTGAAAAGTTCATCAATTCTGGCCGCGATTGCCAATGCCGCGCTGCTGTGGGTCGCCATCGGGGCGATTCTGGTCGAGACGATCCGCCGCTTCGCCGAGCCCGCGCCGGTCGCAGGGATGACGATGATCGTTGTCGCCGGCATCGGCATCGTCGTGAACGCGGTATCCGCGCTGCTCTTCGCCAAGGGGCGCAAGTCGGACCTGAACCTGCGGGCCGCCTTCGTCCACCTCATGGCCGATGCCGCCGTTTCCGCAGGCGTTGTCGTCGCCGGGATCGCCGTCCTGCTGACCGGACAGGCTCTGATCGACCCGATCACCTCGCTGCTCATCACCGCCGTCATTGCCTGGTCAAGCTGGGGGCTTCTGGGCGATTCACTGCGTATGGGCATGCTGGGCGTACCCAGCGGGATCGACATCGGCGAAGTTCGCGCGTTTCTGGAGCGGCAACGCGGAGTCGAGCGTGTCCACGACCTTCACGTTTGGCCGATGAGCACGACGCAAACCGCGCTGACCGCGCATCTGGTCATGCCCGGCGGGCATCCTTCCGATGCTTTCCTGCGCGAAATCGCCCATGCCCTCGATCACGATTTCGGCATCGACCACCCGACTTTTCAGGTCGAGACGGACCCCGAAGGCGCCTGCGTGGTCGAATGCCACGCAGCGACCTGATCAGCCCGCGATGAATTCGTGGCGGGCGCCGAGGAAATCGGCCGGATCGATGGCAAATCCGGCGGAAACGCAATCCTGCCGGGTCAGCCGGAGATCGAGCTTGCCTTCGAAGTGTCCCCTTGCCCGAGCCTCATCGGCAATGTTCCAGACGAGTGCGTAGATCCCGTTCTGCTCCCAGATCAGGAATTCGCCCAGCGCGCCTGAATTGGCGTCATCGGGCTGCACGAAGGCGACGTTCGTGTCACCGATCCGCAAAAGCACGCGCCGCGCAGGCTGGGGCATGTCGGTGCGGCCATCCTCCAGCAGTTCCCCGTCGACGATTTCGGTGAAGAAGCGCAGGGCGCCTTCAATGTCCCTCGTGACACAGGCAATATGATCGAGGCCCGTCACACCGCAGGGATGCCCTGCCCCCACTTGCGGAGACCAGTTGCCGCGATCGTAGGGATCGTTGGGCATCGGCAGTTCGCAGACTTCCAGCAGGACGCCGCCCGTTGATTCGGGCTTCACGAAGAAGAAGACGCCATAGTCGCCGGCTACGGTACAACCCGCCTCGCGGAACGCGGCACTGGCAGCCTTTCCGTCGGGCACCTTGAGTTCGAAGGAGTGAAACGCCTGCCCTATCTTCGCGGTCATGCGGGCGAACGCCTTGGTCAGATCGCCCGGATTTCGCGGCGCCATCGGCTCGATCATGTGATCGGTGACGTATAGCAGGGCCGCGTCGCGATCCTCGGCCGGGAAATAGTTCTCCGCGAAGACCAGGCCGCCCAGCGCGTCCTGATAGAGCTGGCGGCACCGGCCGATGTCGGTCGTGGCGTGGATCGTGTGGATGATCCGTGAGACGTGGATGCGGCTGTCGGCCATGGCTTTCCCCTTTGGGGGCAGCGTACGGACGCAGGCGGGCAGCGCGCAAGCCGGGCCTCAGACTCCGCGGGAGCGATACGGAGCCCAAACGGAAAAGGCCGCCCGCATCGCTGCGAGCGGCCTTTCGCATCATAGCGAAGGTCGTCAGGCTGCCGCTTCGGCCTTGTCGCCCTTGAGGACGCGGACCGGTTCCTTGCGGCCTTCGACCACTTCCTTGTCCACCACGATTTCGGCGATGTCGGTCTCGGTCGGCAGATCGTACATCGTGTCGAGCAACAGCCCTTCCACGATGGAGCGCAACCCGCGCGCGCCGGTCTTGCGGTCGATCGCCTTCTGGGCAATCGCCTCCAGCGCTTCCTCGGTGAAGGACAGTTCGACGTCCTCCAGCTCGAAGAGCTTGTGATACTGCTTGATCAGCGCGTTCCTCGGCTCGCGCAGGATCTTGACCAGCGCGGAGATGTCGAGATCCTCGAGCGTCGCGATAACCGGCAAGCGGCCGACGAACTCCGGGATCAGGCCGAACTTCAGCAGATCTTCCGGCTCGGCCTTCTGGAGTAGTTCGCCCACGCGGCGCTTGTCCGGATCGGCGACATGCGCGCCGAAGCCGATCGAACGCTTCTGCAGGCGATCGGCTATGATCTTTTCCAGGCCCGCGAAAGCGCCGCCGCAGATGAACAGGATATTGGTCGTATCCACCTGCAGGAATTCCTGCTGCGGATGCTTGCGGCCGCCCTGCGGCGGAACCGAAGCGGTGGTGCCTTCCATCAGCTTCAGAAGCGCCTGCTGCACGCCCTCGCCCGATACGTCGCGCGTGATCGACGGGTTCTCGGCCTTGCGGCTGATTTTGTCGATCTCGTCGATGTAGACGATGCCGTGCTGTGCCTTCTCGACGTTGTAGTCCGAAGACTGGAGCAGCTTGAGGATGATGTTCTCCACATCCTCGCCCACATAGCCCGCTTCGGTCAGCGTAGTGGCATCGGCCATCGTGAACGGCACGTCGAACGTCTTGGCGAGCGTCTGGGCAAGCAGCGTCTTGCCCGAACCGGTCGGGCCAACGAGCAGGATGTTCGACTTCGAAAGCTCGACCTCGCCCTGCTTGCCGCTGTGCTTGAGGCGCTTGTAGTGGTTATGCACCGCCACCGAGAGCACGCGCTTCGCGCGGTCCTGGCCGATCACGTAATCGTTGAGAGTCTCGCAGATTTCGCGGGGAGTCGGCACGCCGCCGTCCTTCTTGCCCGCGATTCCCGCCTTGGTTTCCTCACGAATGATGTCGTTGCACAGCTCGACACACTCATCGCAGATGAAAACCGTTGGCCCCGCGATCAGCTTGCGCACTTCGTGCTGGGACTTCCCGCAGAAGCTGCAGTACAGGGTGCTTTTCGCGTCAGATCCGCTCAATTTCGTCATTTTCCGTCTTGGGCCTCCTGATGAGGCGACTCGATTAGTCTACTCTGCCGGGTGCCGGTTTAGCAATCCTAGGTAGAATTGATTGATACTGCCTGAAGATCGCGTTCCCCGAGCCTTAACGGCCCGGGTTTTCGCCGTCAGCCTTCGCCGGACTTTTCGGCATCGGGCCGCGATTCGAACACCTTGTCGACAAGGCCGAACGTCAGGGCTTCCTCAGCCTCGAGGAACGTGTCGCGATCCATCGCCTTTTCGACCTCGTCAAGCGACTTGCCGGTGTATTTCACATAGAGATCGTTGAGCCGCTTGCGCATCCGCAGGATTTCGCGCGCCTGGATCTCGATGTCCGACGCCATGCCGCGCGCGCCGCCCGAAGGCTGATGGACCATGATCCGCGCATTGGGGAGCGCGATGCGCATGCCCGGTTCGCCGGCGGCCAGCAGGAAGCTACCCATTGATGCGGCCTGCCCGATGCAAACCGTCGAAACGCGCGGGCGGATGTACTGCATGGTGTCATGGATCGCCATGCCCGCCGTGACGACGCCGCCCGGCGAATTGATGTACATCGAGATGTCCTTGGAGGGGTTCTCCGATTCCAGGAACAGCAGCTGTGCGACGATCAGCGAGGCCATGTGGTCCTCGACCTCGCCGGTAACGAAGACGATGCGTTCGCGCAGCATGCGCGAGTAGATGTCGAAGCTGCGCTCGCCGCGACTGGTCTGCTCGACGACCATCGGCACCAGGGCGCCGGTCACGGGATCGGCAGTGAACTTTCCTTGGGCGCCGGAGGCGCCAAACAGGTCGAGCATGGGAGTCCTCATCTGATTTGGTCCGCCTATGTCGCGTGCCCGTCACCGATGTTCAAGGGCTTTAAGCGATCAATCGTCGCGGCGGGCGGGACAAATCGTCGCTCGGCGCGGTCGAACGGCGACGGGATTACCGGTAACCGCCCCCGCTTCCTGCGCGAAACGCGGAAGCACCCGTGAAACATGAAAGGCCCGGGGCGATCCGTGCCCCGAGCCCTTCGCGATGTTCAATCCCGAGCGGATCAGTGTTCGGTCTTGGCGGCAGCCTTCTTGGCCGGAGCCTTCTTGGCGGCCGGCTTCTTGGCCGCGGGCTTGGCTTCACCTTCTCCGGCGGCCGCCTCGGTCTTCTTGGCTGCCGGCTTTTTCGCAGGAGCCTTCTTCGCGGCGGGCTTTTCAGCTTCCTCCGCCGCGGCTTCGGCCTTCTTGGCCGGGGCCTTCTTCTTGGCGGCGGGCTTCTCGGCCTCGCCTTCCTCGGCCGCAGCTTCGGCTTTCTTCGCCGGAGCCTTCTTGGCGGGCGCCTTCTTGGCGGCGGGCTTCTTGGCTTCGGAGGCCTCGCTCTCGGTGTCCGCCTCGATCGCGGCCTGCAGTTCCTCGCGCGTCACCTCACGCTCGGTGACTTCGGCCTTCTCGATCAGGAAGTCGACGACCTTGTCCTCATAGAGCGGCGCGCGAAGCTGGGCGGCCATCATCGGATCGTTGGCGACATATTCCATGAAACGCTGGCGGTCTTCGGGACGGTACTGCTGCGCGGCTTGGGAAACCAGCATCGACATTTCCTGCTGCGTGACCTCGACGCCGTTCTTCTGGCCGATCTCGGAGAGGAGCAGGCCCAGACGCACGCGGCGCTCAGCGATCTTGCGGTAATCGTCCTTCTCCGCCTCGATCTCCTTCAGAGCCGCCTCGGGATCTTCCTCCTGGCCGGCCTCGTGCGTGAGCTGCTGCCATATCTGCGAGAATTCGGCCTCCACCATGGTCGGCGGCACTTCGAAGTCGTGGCCGGCGGCAAGCTGGTCCAGCAGCGAGCGCTTCATCGCCGTACGGGTAAGGCCGGCGGTCTCCTGCTCAAGCTGGCCCTTGAGCAGGCCGCGCAGCTGTTCGAGGCTCTCAAGGCCCAGTTCCTTGGCGAAATCGTCGTCGATCTTCGATTCGGCGGGAGCCTTCACTTCGTGGGCGACGACGTCGAAGGTCGCTTCCTTGCCCTTGAGGTTCTCGGCGGGATAGTCCTCGGGGAAGGTCACCGTGATGGTGCGCTCGTCACCGGCCCTGATCCCGGCAAGCTGCTCTTCAAAGCCCGGAATGAAACGGCCCGCGCCGATCACGAGCGGCGCCTTCTCTGCCTTGCCGCCCTCGAACTCGACACCGTCGAGCTTGCCGGTGAAGTCGAGGATCACCTGATCGCCGTCCTCTGCGGCGCCATCCTTGGTCTCGAAGCGCTGCTGCTGCGAAGCAATGCGCTCCACCGCTTCGTCGACCTGTGCCTC
Source organism: Novosphingobium endophyticum (assembly GCF_014640675.1). Classification (GTDB taxonomy): domain Bacteria; phylum Pseudomonadota; class Alphaproteobacteria; order Sphingomonadales; family Sphingomonadaceae; genus Novosphingobium; species Novosphingobium endophyticum. Next base: position 57,530 of record NZ_BMHK01000020.1, read on the forward strand.
TTCAACCGGCACCGTCAGCTTTTCGAGCTTCAGACCCTCGAGCGTGGGGGCCTCGACATGCGGCAGGATTTCGAGGCTGACGGTCAGCTCGGCATCCTTGCCCTGCTCATAGCCCTCGCCCAGCGAGACGTCCGGGTTCATCGCCGGACGCAGCGCCTTGTCGGCGACGAGCTTGTCCATCGCCTCGCGGATCGTGGTGTTGAGCGCCTCGCGGTGGATCGCCTCGCCGTGCATCTTCTTGACGAGATTGGCGGGCACCTTGCCGGGACGGAAGCCGGGCATGCGCACCTGCGGCGCGATCTTCTTGATCTCGCCCTCGACACGGGCGGTGATGTCCTTGGCGGGGATGGTCACCGTGTAGGCGCGCTTCAGGCCCTCGTTGGTGGTTTCGACGATCTGCATTTCGATGCCTTCCTGTGCAATCCGTGGGGCCGTTTTCACGGCCATCTCTCTCGGCTCACCCTCTCACGGCGGCGGACTGGTGCGGGCGAAGGGACTCGAACCCCCACATCTTTCGATACTGGTACCTAAAACCAGCGCGTCTACCAGTTCCGCCACGCCCGCATGGATGAAGCCTGAAACTCAAGGGACGTGCCCTTATAAGCACGCGGGGAAAAGGGCAAGCGCCGCGATTCGTTCGACGCCTTGCGAGCAGTCCCTATGGTGCCCACGTTAGCCTGAACAAGACTTGAGAGGTGAAACATGGCGACCCAACCCGGCGATGTCCCCGCCAACAACCCGCCCGAAACGCCCGTCCCCCCGGCAGAGCCTGGCGAGCCCTTCCCGCCCGCCGAAACGCCGCCATCGGGGCCGGACGTGGACGAGCCCGACACGGCACCGGTGGAGCTTCCACCGCCGGATTGAGGGGCGGGTCAGTCGAGGCCCACAAACACGGCCAGCCTCGTCCATGGCGAATCCGCCCCGCCCTGCCGCAGCGCGGGCAGAACGGGGCATTCCAGGCAGTAAGCCTGCGCCCCGCGTGACGAGAGGAAATTCCTGAACTGGCCGGCGATGCGGTTGGCCTGAACCTGCTGACGCATGGAAATGAGACCCGTGAGGTCGTAGGCAGCCTCGCTCTCGTTCGGTCGGGTAAAGAGACTTCGCAGCATGGCGCTCAGGCGATCCGGCTTTTCACCGATGAACACCGCCTGCCACTTGTCGTTGCCCACGCCGCCGACCCGCGCCGCATGCGCGAGCGCGGCGTCCAGATCGCCCATCTCGTCGACCAGACCGATCTCCTTCGCCTCCGCGCCCGGCCAGATACGCCCCTGCGCGACGGCATTGATCTGCTCGGGCGTCTTGCCTCGCGATTTTGCGGTGAGGCCGACGAACTTGTCGTAAATATTCTCGATCGATGCCTGGAGCATGCCTTCGACTTCCGGCGTGAACCCGCCGAGAATGTCAGGCTGCCCCGAAAGCGGGGTCGTGCGAACGCCGTCGGTGGTCACGCCGAAATCGGACAGTGTCTTCTCAAAGCTGGGAACGACCGCGAAGACGCCGATCGAGCCGGTTACGGTGCCGGGCTCCGCGAAAATCCGCTGCCCCGGAGTCGCGACCCAATAACCCCCGCTCGCCGCAAGATTGCCCATGGAGACGACGACCGGGATCTTGCGCGCCTTGTACCGGTCGATCGCCCGGCGGATGCGCTCGGCCGCGGAGGCCGAACCGCCAGGCGAGTCGACCCGCACGACCAGCGCCTTGAACCCTTCATCGATGTTGTCGTCGAGCAGCCGGGCGATGCGTTCGCCGCCCGCCTTCCCCGGCCCGGCATCGCCATCGACGATCTCCCCCGCGATGGTCACGACGCCGATCTTCGCGCCCTCCTGTTTTTCCGGGTTGGCCGCCAGCCAAGTGTCCAGCCGGGTATGCGCATAGGCCGGTCCCTCGCCGTATCCTTCGCCGGCGATCTCGGCGACGCGGTTGTCGAACTCGGTCCGCCCACCGACGCGGTCCACCAGACCTGCCGCCTTCGCCCCTTGGGCAAAGTCGCCCTTCGCCGCCCGCGTCCAGGCAAGCGGGTCTTGCGCGACGAGGTCGATCCGGGCTTTTGGCCGGGCCTTCTTCACATCGTCCTTCCAGGCCCTCCAGATCGCGTCGTAGAGATCCTCATTCGCCTCGCGCGCTTCGGGCGACATGTCCTCGCGGATATAGGGTTCGACATAGCTCTTGTAGGTTCCCGCGCGGTAGACGTGGGCATTGACCTTGAACCGGTCGAACAGGCGCTTGAAGTAGAGCTGCGTGCCGCCCGGCCCCGCAACGAAGGCCCCGCCCATCGGGTCGACCCAGGCCTCACTGGCGTGCGCGGCCAGCAGCACGCCGTCGTCGCCATAGGCATTGGCGAAAGTAAGCACCGGCTTGCCGGCGGCGCGCACTGCGTCCATCGCGGCGCCGATGTCATGAAGGTGCACGAAGCCGCCGCCCAGGAACCGCGAAAGATCGAGCACAACTGCCTTGATCCGCTTGTCCCCGGCGGCATCGCGCAGCGCGCGCTCGACATCGCGCGCCTGATACTCGCCCGACGGCGCCTCGCTCGAAAGCAGCAATTGCAGGGGATCGATCTCGCTGCGCTCCTCGACGATCACGCCGTTCAGTTCCAGCAGCAAGGCCCCGTCCTTCACCTGCCCCGGCGTCGGCCGCGCGGATAGCGCCGCATAGAGCATGCCGAAGAACAGCAAGAGGAACAGCAGCGCCAGGGCGTCCTTGAATGCCACCAGCAGCTTCCAGACCTTGCGCGCGAATGCCATGAATTTACCTGCCTTTCCGCCGGTACTCATACCCGCCGCTCACGCCAGCGCAATGCAGCGGAGCGTTTCCCGTCCGAATTGGCTTGAGCCGAAGCACCGGCATGCCTAAGGCGTTATCTTCAATGACATCGCCAGAATATACATATCCGGAAGGCGCGGCGGCTTTCCCGCATCGCGGCCTCGTGGGCATCGCGGGCCTTGCCCCGCACGAAATCATGTTCCTGCTCGACGAGGCGCAGCAGTGGGTGGAGCTGAACCGCCACGCGCAGAAGCGGCGCGAGTTGCTGTCGGGCCTGACGATCATCAACGCCTTCTTCGAGAACTCGACCCGCACGCTGCTCAGCTTCGAGATCGCAGGCAAGCGCCTTGGCGCCGACGTCGTCAACATGGCGGTCGCGACATCCAGCGTGAAGAAGGGCGAGACGCTGATCGACACGGCCATGACGCTCAACGCCATGCGTGCCGATGCGATCGCCATCCGCCATGGCAGCTCGGGCGCGGTTCAGCTTATCGCGGACAAGGTCGATTGCCCGGTCATCAACGCCGGCGACGGCCAGCATGAACACCCCACGCAGGCGCTGCTCGATGCCCTCACCATCCGTCAGGCCAAGCGCGCCTTCAATGGCCTGCGCGTCACCATCTGCGGTGATATCCTGCACAGCCGCGTTGCCCGCTCGAACATCCTGTGCCTCACCTCGCTCGGCGCCGATGTTCGCGTCTGCGCCCCGCCCGCGCTGATGCCTGCGGAAATCGAGCGGATGAACGTGCGGGTCTTCCACGATTTCGATGCGGCGCTGCAAGGCGCCGACGTTGTCATGATGCTGCGATTGCAGATGGAGCGGATGCAGGGCCAGTTCATTCCCTCTCCGCGCGAATACCGCCACCTCTACGGCCTCTCGCTGGAGCGCCTCGCCAAGGCGGAACCCGATGCGCTCGTCATGCACCCCGGCCCGATGAACCGCGGGGTTGAAATCGAGAGCGACGTCGCGGACCTCGCAGGCCGATCGCAGATCACCACCCAGGTCGAGATGGGCGTTGCCATCCGCATGGCTTGCCTCGACGTACTGACCCGCAAGGCTCGCGGGCTGGAGGGCTGGGCATGAGCATTCATCCGCCCCTCACCATCACCGGCGGTAAACTGGTCTTGCCGGACGGGCGCATCGAGCCCGGCAGCCTGCGCTGCGAAGGCGGCTTCATCGCCGCTGTCGGCGACGTGAAGCCCCAGCCGGGCGATGAAGTCCATGATGCCGCCGGCAAGCTGGTGACGCCCGGCCTCGTCGACGTGGCCGTGTTCACGATAGACAAGCCCGCATTCCACTTCGGAGGCATCACCCGCGCCGCGCTGATGCCGGACCAGAACCCGCCGCTCGACACGGCTGCCCGCGTGCGCTTCGCCGCGCAGTCGGGCAAGCCAGACTTCTGGGTCCACCCCCTGGCCGCCGCGACCAGGAACCTCGACGGCGAATCGCTCGCCGAAATCGCGCTGATGCGAGAGGCCGGCGCCCGCGCCATCGCCACGGGCCGGCGCTGGATACAGGACTCCGGCACGATGCTGCGGCTGCTGCAGTACGCGGCGATGATGGACATGGTGGTCGTGGCCCACGCCGAGGATGCCGGGCTGGTCGGCAATGCCGTCGCCACGGCCGGCGAGATGGCAACGCGCCTCGGTCTGCCGAGCGCGCCCGCCGAGGCCGAAGCACTGGCGATCTCGCGCGACCTTGCCCTTGCCGAGATGGCCGGCGCCCGGATCCATTTCCGTAAGGTTACCACGGCGGCAGGGCTCGACCTCGTGCGCCGCGCCAAGGGCCGCGGACTCGGCGTCACCGCCGGCGTCAGCCCGGCCTATTTCATGCTTTCCGACCTTGCCATGGCCCAGTTCCGCACGTTCGCGCACCTCTCTCCGCCGCTGCGCTGCGAAGCGGACCGCAAGGCCGTGATCGCCGCGATCGCCGATGGCACGATTGATATGATCAGCTCCGACCACGATCCGCGCGGGCCGGAGGACAAGCGCCTGCCCTTCGCCGATTCCGCTCCGGGGATGGCCGGCGCCGAAACGCTGCTGCCGCTGACCATGAGCCTCGTGCGCGACGGCGTGATCTCGATGAGCCGCGCCTTTGACCTGCTCGCGGCCAATTCGGCCAGCCTGCTCGGCGTCGACGCCGGCCGGCTGGCGGCAGGCGCCGAAGCCGACATCGCGGTGATCGACCCCGACCGGCCATGGATCGTCGATTCCGACAAGATGGCCGCTGCGGCGGGAAATACGCCGTTTGACAAGCAGCCCGTCCAAGGCCGCGTCCTCGCGCTGTTCAAGGGCGGCGTAGCGGTCAAGGCAAAGAAGGCCGGCTGAAGCAGTTCTGCCCGCCACAGCACGAAAAAAAAGGCCCCCGTCCGAAGACGGAGGCCTGTGAGGTTCACATGGAACTCGTGGGTGAAGGAATTCTCAGCGTGCCCGCAGCGTTGCTCCGGCAGAGCCGCCCGCCGGGTTCAATGCACCCGGCAGCGGCTGGAGTTCGGAATAGGCGAGGCAGCCGTCGCCCCGGCGCTTGACTGAGGCGCACATCGAATGTGCAGAAGCCCGGTCGAAGCCCTCGGCGGCGACGCGATAGTAGCGGCGACCGTTCACTTCGGCCTGGGTGATGCGCATGGAGTGGTTCTTCAGCGCCGGATCGCGCTTCACGAAGACGCTCCAGGCGCGCTCGGCGCTTTCGCGGCTCTGGAACGAGCCGAGCTGGACGAGATGGGTTCGGCCGGCCGGCTTCGCCTTCGCGGCGATCTTTTCGGTCGACATCCGTTCGAAAGTCGCCTGGAACATGCTTTCGCTCTTCGCGGCTTTCTGGAACACCGGCTTCGAAATGAAGACCGTGGCTGGCTCCGGCGCGGGCTCTTTCGCCGCGACTGCAAGCGAAGCTGCAGACGGAGCGGCAGGCGTGGGCACCTCGGTCACCTCTGCGCCCTGCCCGAACCTGACAGGCGGCAGTTCCTTTGCCGGCGCGGGCATTTGTGCCTGGGCGAGCTGCGCGTCACCCGCATGGCCACCGAGCGCGAGCGCCGCTGGCTGGCCGGGGTCGAAACGAAGCGGCGCCCCGATGAGCCCGGCAACGCGCTCGCGCGAGGCTTCCGGGCGGGCTTTGGCGGCCCATTCAGTGAGCCGTGCGTCGAGCTGGTCCGCGGGAACATCCTGCGAGGCGATGAGGCGCGCCTGCGTCCACTGGCCGTTGAGCGCGTAGGCATAGGCAAGGTTCTGACGGGTCTTGGCGTTGGCATCGCCCGCGCGCACCGCGTCGGTGAGCACGGCGACGCCCATGGCGGGCTGGCCGGACAGGGCAACGGCGAGGCCGAAGTCGCTCGCGGAAATCTGGTCCCGCCAGCGCCCCAGAACCGCGAATGCTTCCGCGTTGCGGCCCGCGCCGATGTAGGCAAGCGCCATGCCCAGGCCAATGCGCGCGTTGTCACCGCCAAGGGCAACCGCGTCCTCGAACGTTGTCGCCGCCGAATCGAAGCGCCCGGCTGTCAGGTAGGCCTGCGCCAGTTCGGTGCGCGCCGAGGCGCTGTCCGGCGACCGGGCGACGTGCTTTTCGGCCCTGGCGATGGCGATCTCGGAACCGGCAACGCCAAGCTCACCCGCGACCGAGGCCTTGCTGCCGCCGGCGAACGGCGTTTGCCCGGCGCAACCTGCAAGCAGTGCGACGGCCATGGCGGAGCACAGCGCTTGGCCTGCAGTCCTGGTCGGGTTGTTGGTACGTTGCATTGGTCTGCCCCCTTGTGCCCTGCTTCAGCTGGGCTTGCGTGCAGTGCCGGCAAGCACGGAAAGCTCCGGCATTTCGGCAAGAAACCTGTCGAGCGCCTCGGTCACGATGACCTGCGCGCTGCGATCGAGAAGGACGCCGGCCATCTTCAGACGGAAATGGCGCTCCGCATCGAGACGCAGCGTGAAGGCCGCGCGCCGGCCTTCCGACCTGACGCGGGCGGCCGGATGATCGCGGTCGATGCGCGTGGCGACCTGTTCTATCTGGCGCAGCACTTCGGGTATCTCGTATCCGCCGTGGCCGTTGCCATTCGCGGCCGTCTGCGGGACCGAGGCTGCCGCTTCCGGACGCAGGCCGTCGCCGAAATCGTTCCAGCCCAGATCGTCTGCCCGGTGCGGATCGATCGGAATACCGCCGGCCGTGAATTTCGAGGTGTCCTGCGGGCGCATGGCCGGCTTCGCACCGCCCTTGCGCGCCAACAGCCTCGGTGAAAGGGAGGCGAAGTCGCGGGGCTCGCTCATGTGGCTGTCCCCCCTCACGAACCGGCGACGCGGCGACCGAAGCCGCCTACGGGACGTTGTACCCCCTGCGGCATCGGCAGGCTGGCAGGCGCTGCGAAGATGGTGCGGCGGAAGTTCTTTTCCAGCCGATCCGCGATGTAGTTCCACAGCGTCGTCACTTCCTGCGACGAGCGGCCGTTGGGATCGACTTCCATCACCGTGCGTCCGTCGATCATCGAAGCGGCAAAGTCCGTGCGCTGGTGCATCGTGATCGGGGCCACGGTACCATGCTGCGAAAGCGCCACGGCGGCCTCGGCGGTGATGCGCGCCTTGGGAGTTGCGGCGTTGACGACGAAGATCAGCGGCTTGCCCGAACGCTCGCACAGATCGACCGTGGCACCCACGGCGCGCAGGTCATGCGGACTGGGACGGGTCGGCACGACGATCAGCTCGGCAACCGAAATGACGCTCTGGATTGCCATGGTGATCGCCGGCGGCGTATCGATGACAGCCAGCTTGAAGCCCTGCTGACGCAGCATCTGAAGATCGTTCGCGAGGCGCGCTACGGTAGTCTGCGCAAAGGCGGGATACTCCGCCTCGCGCTCGTTCCACCAGTCGGCAAGCGACCCCTGCGGATCGATGTCGATCAGGACGACCGGGCCAGCCCCGGCGCGCTGGGCCTGAACGGCAAGATGCCCCGAGAGCGTCGTCTTGCCCGAGCCGCCCTTCTGCGATGCCAATGCCAGTACTCGCAAGACGATGTCCCCCAGAAATGCGATACGCAGTGAATGTCTCGGGAACGGGATCGCAGAACGTTCCTAATTTAGAGTTAAGCAACGGATAGATCGCCGGATTTCTCCGGCTGGCGCCAAATCGCGGCTTTGCGCGCCGTGGCAAGACAACTTTCACCATTTCCGTTCAGGACGGGCATGCGTGACAATCGGTGCATTACCGATCTACCTACTGGCGCCGGGGCGGCGCTTTCGATTACCATGCTGGCAAGACGCGGGAAGGATCGGGCAATCTCATCGTGAAGAAATTTCTTCGAATTTTCTGCAGATTTTTCCTGGTCGGCGCAGGCGCCGCGCTGCCGTTTTCACCCGCGCTCGCGGATGTGAAGGCAGGCGTCGATGCCTGGTCGGACGGGAATTACGAGGCGGCCGTGAAAGAGTGGAAGCCACTCGCCGCCGCCGGCGACCCCGACGCCCTGTTCAATCTCGCGCAGGCGTACAAGCTCGGCCGGGGTGTCCCGGAAGACCCGAAAAAGGCCGAGGAGCTTTATGGCAAGGCAGCGGCCAAGGGGCATGTACAGGCCTCCGATATCTACGGCCTGCTGCTGTTCCAGAACGGTGAACGGGCCAAGGCGATGCCCTACATCGAGGCTTCCGCAGCGCGGGGCGAACCGCGCGCGCAGTACCTTCTCGGCCTGGCGCTGTTCAATGGCGACAATGTCGAAAAGGACTGGGTTCGCGCTTATGCCCTCGTCAGCCTCGCCCAGCAGGCGGGCCTGCCGCAGGCGGCCAGCGCCCTGCCGCAGATGGACCAGCATATCCCGCTGGAAGACCGGCAGAAGAGCGTGATCCTGGCCTCCCGGCTCGCAGCCGAGGCGCAGGCGACGCGTGAGCGCCAGCTTGCCGCCGCCGAACTGGGCAACGGGACGATCGCCGCCGCGACCGAGAGTTCCTCGCGCGCGCCGGAAATCGTTTCGGCCGAACGCGCGGTCAGCGAGGCGATCCGCGCGGCGGGAAGCGCAAGCCCGGCCGCGGCGGGCGCCGACTTCACGCGCAAGACACCGCCGCCGGCCGTGGCTGCTTCCCGGCCCGCGCCGGCGCCTGCGCCGACACCAAAGCCAAAGCCTGGCTCCAGGCCCGCATCCGCCGCGCCCGCGTCGGGTCCATGGCGCGTCCAGCTCGGCGCCTTCGGGGTTGCCGGCAATGCCGACAAGCTCTGGGCCAGGATCGGCAACCGTCCCGAACTGGCAGGGCACGGCAAGATGCTGGTCCCCGCCGGCCGGCTCACCAAGCTCCAGGCGGGAGGATTCGCGTCAAAGGCGGATGCGGACGCGGTCTGTTCGCGACTTTCGGCTGCCGGGTACGGCTGCCTGCCCGTGAGGGACTGATCGACGCGTCGATCGCCTTGCGTCCGACAGAGGCGGTCGCAGGTGATCCCGGCCGGGTCGTCTCGCTCGACCTGATCCGCGGAGTGGCGGTTCTGGGGATCCTTGCAATCAACATTGCCGGGTTCGCCGGCCCCAGTGTGGGCACGCTGACGCCAAACCTGCCGCAGCGGGTCGATTTCGCGGATGAAGCCGCATGGGCCTTCGGTTTCGTATTCTTCGAAGGCAAGATGCGCGCGCTCTTCGCGATACTGTTCGGCGCCAGCATTTCGCTGTTCTGCGAAAAGGCGGACGCGCGGGGTGACTTCGGCGAACTGTTACAGGTACGCCGTCTCTCGTGGCTGATGCTGTTCGGGATGCTCCACTATGTGCTGCTGTGGTGGGGAGACATCCTGTTCGTCTATGCCGCATGCGGCATAGCGGCCCTTCTCCTGCGGCGGTTGCCGACCGGCCTGCTGCTGGGGCTCGCGGTCACCATTGCCGCGAGCGGCGGCCTTCTCAACGTCCTTGCCGACATGCCGCTGGTAGAGGCCGAGGAAGCCGTGCGGCTGGGCACGGCGACACTCGACCAACAGCGCAGCGTCCTTGCCAGGCTCGACCTCTATTGGGACGAAAGCGCCAGGGAAACGGCGCTGTATAAGCAAGGCTTCATCGAGATCGCGCTGGCCAAGATGCGCGAGGATCCATTCTGGCTGGTCATAATGGCGGGCAGCACGTTCGGCGAAGTGCTGCCGCTGATGATCCTCGGCACGGTCCTGCAACGGCACGGTTTCTTCGCCGGAGCATGGCCCCGCTCGCGTCTGATCGCGATCGGGATGATCGCGACCATCGCCGGGCTGGCGATGACGCTGATGGTTCTCGGTTGGGCCTGGCCCCGGCATTTCCCCCCGATCGCAATGTCCATGCTGCTTACCAATGGACTGATCGTCCCTCACGTGCTCACCGCCTTCGGCTACGCCGCGCTGCTCGTCCTCGCCACCCCGGCGCTTTCCCGAACCGTCGCCGGCACATGGCTGATCGCAGCCGGGCGCATGGCCTTCAGCAACTACCTCGGCACCAGCCTAGTCATGACGGCGATCTTCTATGGCTGGGGTCTTGACCTGTTCGGCACCGTCGGCCCGGCGCGGCAATGGCTCTTCGTCCTGCTCGGCTGGGTGCTGATGCTCGGCTGGAGCAAACCCTGGCTCGACCGCTACCGCAGCGGCCCGCTGGAATGGCTCTGGCGGTCGCTGATCGCTCGCAAGCTACTGGACAATGGCAGGAAAACCGCAAAATAAAAATGATATTGCGATCCATTCGCATTTGCGTATTATGGGAAGGTCAAGAGGATTCGCCCATGTACGTTTGCATCTGCAATGCGATCAAGGAAACAGACCTGAGGGCTGCTGCGCGGTGTTGCCGGGGAGATGCCGAGGCGCTCTATGCGTCGCTCGGCCAGACGCCTCAGTGTCGTCAATGTCTGGAGGAAGCCGAAGAGATCATCGCTGAAGAGTCGATCGGCGGGAACATGGCAGTCGCGACTGCCCACTGAAATTCCCGCGACATTTTGATTTCCGTCACCCCCTGACTTGTCAGGCAGGTTGTTTGCGTTCATATAAATGACTCCCCAGCAACGGAGTCAGCGCGATGCAAGGCGATCAGCAGGTCATTGATTTCCTTAACAAGGCTCTCTTCAATGAGCTGACGGCCATCAACCAGTACTGGTTGCATTATCGCATGCTCGACAACTGGGGCATCAAACGTCTCGCCGAGTACGAACGGCACGAATCGATCGACGAGATGAAGCATGCGGATACGCTCGCCGACCGCATCCTGTTCCTCGAAGGGCTGCCCAACTTCCAGGCGCTGGGCAAGCTGCGCATCGGCGAAAACGTCGAGGAAATCCTCAAGGCCGATCTCGCTCTCGAGCACGACGCGCTCCCGCTGCTGAAGGAAGCCATTGCCCATTGCGAGGCGGTACGCGACTACGTCAGCCGCGAGATCTTCGAACGCATCCTCGAAAGCGAGGAAGAGCACGTGGATTTCATCGAAAAGCAGTTCGACATGATCGAGCGGATGGGCATCCAGAACTACTGCCAGCTTCAGAGCAAGCCGGCGGAAGAATGATCCCGGCGGCGCGGCACGTCCCATGGACCCGATCGCGCGCCTTGGCCTTTCCATACCCCTGATACAGGCCCCCATGGCGGGTACTTCAACGCCCGCCCTTGCCGCGGCCGTGTGCGAAGCGGGCGCGCTCGGCTCGATTGCCGTGGGCACACTGACGCCGCAAGACGCGGCCCGCGACATCGCGCGAGTTCGCGCGGCGACCGATCGGGCCTTCAACGTCAATCTCTTCGTCCACACCCCGTGCCAGCCCGATCCGGAGCGCGAGGCGGCATGGCTCACCGCTCTCGGCCCGCTCTTTGCCAAGTATGACGCGGAGCCGCCGCCGACGCTCGATACGATCTATCCGACCTTTGCCGGAAACCGCGAGATGCTGACCGTGCTGGTGGAGCAGGCGCCGGCCGTCGTCAGCTTCCATTTCGGGCTGCCCGAGGCAGAGGCCATCGCGGCGCTCAAGTCCGCCGGATGCCTCCTGTTGGCAACGGCGACCTCGCTGGCCGAAGCGCTTGCGGCGAAGGACGCCGGAATCGATGCTGTCGTCGCACAGGGATGGGAAGCGGGAGGCCATCGCGGCATGTTCGATCCCGATGCGCCCGACGACCGGATCGGCACCATGGCACTGACCCGGCTTCTGGTCTCGCGAGCGGGACTGCCGGTAATCGCGGCGGGCGGAATCATGGACGGCCGGACCATTCGGGCCGCGCTCGATCTCGGCGCTGTCGCCGCGCAGCTCGGTACGGCATTTATCGCCTGCCCCGAATCGAACGCCGATGCGGCGCACCGGACCGCGCTCGCCAGCGATGCGGCGTGGCACACGGCCATGACGCCTGCCATATCGGGACGCCCGGCACGATGCCTCGCCAACCGCTTCACCGCTTTCGCACGCAGCACAGACCTGCCTCCGGTCGCGCCCTATCCGCGCGCCTACCATGCCGGGAAGGCGCTGAATGCCGCGGCGAAGTCCAAGGGCGAAGGGGGCTATGGCGCCCAGTGGGCGGGACAGGGCGCCCCCCTCTCCCGCCCCATGCCCGCCGGTGAACTGGTCGCCGTGCTCGCTGCGGAACTCGCCGCCGCCTGCTGAGCCGGGCTCGCAAGAACCGGCGCGGAGAGGAGAGCCGGGCGCAAGGTAACCGGGGCAGATCCCGGGGCATTTATGCCTGAGCTGCGATGACGAGGTCTGGCAACCAGGGAATGTGTCGTGCTTTGGGAACGGCGAAGCGGCAGCCGAGG
>NZ_BMHK01000021.1 GCF_014640675.1 Novosphingobium endophyticum
CGCCAGCGGTGTGTGGTCGGAAAGCATCTCGCGCTGCATGCGCATGACGCGCGCGATCCAGAGCGGTGTCGTCTGGGTCAACACCTACCGCGTCGCCGCGCCGCAGGCCCCGTTCGGCGGCATGAAGGATTCAGGCTACGGCCGGGTGCGCGGCGAAGCCGGAATCCTGGAGTTCACCCAGACCAAGACCGTGTTCATCGATTTCTCGGGAGACCGCCGCGANGGCGCCCGGCGCTGCGTGAGGTCCAAATACCCTTCAACAAGCTCAGGATTCAGATTTCAGGCTCGATGCCCTATAGCAAGTGTGGCCATACCGCCGCTACAGCGAGGACCAGGCTTGCGGTGACGATACCCCCGGCGAGCAGGCGGCCGCCATGCAGCCGGGTCCACAGCAGGAAGCCGGTCAGGCTCATCGCCACCAGCGCGCCGGCGATCGTGTCGAGGAACAGCACCCAGAGAACGCCCAGACCGGAGCCCTTGTGGAGGTTCTTGAGAAAGCCGAGCAGCGTGTCGGCCTCCTGCCGAACCGAGACGCTGCGCGAACCGGGCGTGTATTCCACGGTGACCTTGCCGTTGGCCTGCGAGAAAGCGAGTTCCCACTTCTCGGCTTCCTGCCGTTCGCGGCCGAGAAAACTCTTGCGCTCGCCGCCCCTAGCGGCCTCTTCCGCGCCGCCCTTGCGGCGCGGCGGGCGCGGTTCGGCCGTGAGATCGAACTCCTTCGCCGCCCAGCGCCCCAGTGCGTCGCGGTCGAGCAGGCGCGCGGGGTCCACGGCGATTTCCATCGCACTCACTTCCACCGCCTCGCCCGTCTCCAGCTTCATGATCGAACGATGGTTGAGCAGGACGCCGGACAGGCCGAGCACGAAGAACAGGACCGCGCCCCAGAAGCCCGTCCAGGCATGAATGCGCCTGAGCCAGCGGACAAAGGCGACGCGCTGCCACCTGACCGGGACGAACAGCAGGCCCGACTGGTTGAAACGCAGTGCCATTACAGTTCGGCCCATTTCCTCAAGAGGTTGTGATAGGTGGACGTGATACCCAGCACCGCCGGATGGCCGTCGCCCAGTTCCGCGCGGGCGAGCGTGATCGAACGGTCGAAATTGTAGAGCAGCGCGCGCTCGGAATCGTCGCGAACCATCGATTGCGTCCAGAAGAACGCGGCCCAGCGGCTGCCGCGCGTCACCGGCTCGACACGGTGCAGGCTGTCGGCGGGATAGAGCGCCATGTCGCCGGCGGCCAGCTTCACCCGCTGCTCGCCATAGCTGTCCTCGATCACCAGCTCGCCGCCGTCGTAGTCGCCCGGCTCACTAAGGAACAGCGTCGAGGACACGTCGGTGCGCATGCGCTGGCGCGCGCCGGCGATGTAGCGGATGGTATTGTCGACATGGGCGGTGAAGCCCATGCCTTCGTCATAGCGGTTGAACAGCGGGGGAAAGACCCGCAGCGGCAGCGCGGCGGCGTTGAACGTGGGATTCGCGCCGAGTGCCTGGAGGATGATCTGGCCGAGCGCCTGCGCCTGGGGCGCGTCCTCGGGCACCTGCAGGTTGTTCTTGGCGATGGCCGACTGCACTCCGGCCGTCACGCGCCCGTCGACCCACTCGGTGCTGTTCAGCACTTCGCGGCAATGGGCGACCTGTTCGGGCGTGAGCACGCCGGGGACGTGGATCAGCATGGCGTCATCTTTTCCAATCATGAGGAGGCCGGCAGCTCGCGCCGCCGGCCTCGATGCCCTTAGCCGCCTGGGTCAGAAAGCGACACCAATCGTTCCGACGAAAGTCCTACCCGCGGCAGGGACGATACGGCTGGAATTGACCTGGGCGTAATAGAGTTCGTTGCTGAGGTTGTAGCCGTTCAGCGCCACGCGGAACTTGCCGAAGTTGTAGGCCAGAAGCGCGTCGAAGCTGACGTAGGACGGCACGACCTGATTGTTGTCGGGGTTGAGATAGACCTTCGACTGGTAGTTCATGCCGCCGCCGATCTCGAGGCCCTGCAGGACCCCCGTGGTGGGCTTGTAGCTGGCCCACCCCGATACCGCGTGCTCGGGGACGTAGCGGACCTGGTTGCCGGCAACCTCGTCGCCGTCCTCGGTTCCGTCACGACGGTACTTCGCGTTGATGTAGGCGTAGTTGACGTTGAGCAGGAATTCCGGCGTCACCGCTCCGCTCACGCCCAACTCAAAGCCGCGCAGGCGCTGCTTCGGCTCGGACGAGGCGATGAGGTTGTTGGAAACGGGGTCAATCTCGACCGGGCTATGCCGATTGACCTGATAGACGGCGGTCTGGACCAGCATGCGGTTGCCGAACAAACCGAACTTGGCACCCAGATCGAAGGTTTCGGTCGATTCCGGATCGAGATCGGTGCGGCTGATGGTGTCACCGTCGCTCGGCGTCCGCAGCGTGTCGCCATTGGCCACCGAGTTGCCCGGAGGGTTCAGCGCCTTGCTGTAGGTGGCGTAGAACGTCATCGTTTCCGACGGTTCCCAGATCGCCGAGAACTTGGGGCTCCACAGATCATGCGTGGCCTTGCCGTCCACGACGCAGGCCGCGGTGGCACCTACCACGCCATTGCATTCAGCGAGCACGCCGCCGGTGTTGGTGAAGAAGGCCACCTCCTCCTGCGTCACCTTATAGTGCTGGTAGCGGATACCGGCATTGATCGAGAACTGCGGCGTCAGCCACAAGCGATCGTCGACGAAAAAGGCAATGTCGGTCGCGCGCGTATCGCGGTTGAGATAGACGACGCCGGGATATTCCGGCAGTGGCGAACCGACCGGATTCAGCAGATCCTGAAGCTCGGGGCTCGGCCGCGCATCGTCCGAGCGGTCGTTGGTCTGGTAGGACATGTCCCAGCCGATGATGAGGTCGTTCTTCATTCCGCCGAGCGGCTTGGTCAGGTTGACCGTGGTGACGTTCTGGATGCCCTTGGTCGTCTGCTCATAGGCACCGCGCGGGGTCGTGCGGGAAATTGGCACGGTCGTCGGATCGCCGTCGAGCAGGAAGTCCCCGCATTGCTCGTCGTCGCGGCAGCCGGGAACGGTCTGGCGGAAGCGGCGCTTGTACGCGCCCAGCTTGGTGTCGCTGGTCACTGTCAGCCAGTCACCGGCCTGATGCAGGAACTTCGCGGTCAGCGTGTTGACCACGACGTTATCCTGATCGCCCGGAAATCCGTAATAGGTGGAGCGCGGAACGCCGAACTCGGTCACCGGCCGGTGGATGTCGTCGGGATCGACCGTTTCGGCCACGGGCACACCGTAATCGACCTGCCTGTCCTCTTCCTGGTGGAAGTAGATCAGCGTGAAGCTGGTGTCGGTGCCGAGACCGAAGCCGAGCGAGGGCGCGAAGCCCCAGCGGCGCGCCCAGATGTCGTCGCGGTCGACCACGTCGTTGCGGTGCGCCATGAAGTTGAGCCGCAGGCCGATCGTGTCGGTCAGGCCCTTGTTGGCGTCCACCGTGATGCGGCCGTAGTCGGCGCTGCCGATGCCGCCGGTGGCGCTGAAGAAATCCTCGGTGCGCGGCTGCTTCGACGTGGTGTTGATCGCCCCGCCGGTAACGCCGCGGCCCAGCGCGGTGGAGGAAGAGCCCTTGAGCACTTCGACCGATTCGTAGTTGAAGGCATCGCGCGTGAAGACGCCGAAATCGCGCAGGCCGTCGGTGAAGATGTCGTTCTTGGCGGACTGGCCGCGAATGACGAACTGGTCGCCGTTCAGCGCGCCGCCCTCACCAACCTGCGTGGTGACGCCGGCGACGTTGCGCAGAGCCTGCTCGAGCGAAACGACCTGACGGTCACGCAGCGTCTCGGCGGAAATGGTGTTTACCATCTGCGGGACGTCGATGATCGGACCGCGCACCGTCGGCAGATTGACTTCCTCGCGGTGGCCATTGACCAGGATAGGCTCCCTGCCCTGTTCCGCATCACCGGCGTCGTCCGCCTCGGCCGCAAGAGCCGGCCCGGCCATGATCATGGCGGCGGCGAGCGAAACCGTCGCGACCCGGACGGACGAATTGAAGCTGGACCCTGACACGTGTTGTTTCCCCTGTTTGAATGCAGGGGCCCCGCTATTGCGAGTCGATCGCAATGTCAATCGCTAATGACATTGATTCGCATTTACGCTGCACCAAAGGCAATTGCGGCAGGCCTGCAGGCCGCACCATACCCACCTTACATTCTTGTAACTCATTGCGCCGGCAGGACGGCCCTATACAAGAAACGTGAATAACAAGGGGGTATTACAGACAGATGCGATCCTCGATCATTGTCGGCATGCTGGCGCTCCTGCTCTGGCCGGGACTGGCACGGGCCGAGTGGTTGGAAGCGTCGAGCGATCACTTCGTGATTTACGCCGATGACAGCGAGCGGGACGTGCGCCGCTTTTCGGAACAGCTTGAACGCTATCATGCCGGCATGGCGCTGTTGCTGGGAAGCGAAGCTCCCCCGCCGAGCCCGTCGAACCGGGTCACTGTCTATGTCGTCCGCAACGAGAACGCGGTGCGGAAGCTGCACGGGGGCGACAGCAGGTTCGTGGCGGGCTTCTATGTTCCGCGCGCGGGAGGGTCGCTGGCGATCGTGCCCCAGGTCAATTCGGGCACGGGCCGGCCCGAGTTTTCCATGGTCGTGCTGCTGCACGAGTACGCGCACCACTTCCTGATCTCGTCAAACACCATGGAGATGCCGCGCTGGCTTTCGGAGGGTTCCGCCGAGTTCTTCGCATCGACCAGCTTCGAAAGGGACGGCAGCATAATCATGGGCCGGGCCGCCGCGCACCGGGCGGGAGAGCTGTATTATGCGAACGACGTGCGCGTCGCGGATCTTCTCGATCCCACCGAGTACGAAAAGCGCTCCAGGCGCAGCCAGGACGCATTCTACGGCAAGAGCTGGCTTCTGTGTCACTATCTTACTTTCGAAGAGACGCGCAAAGGCCAGCTCACCCGCTACCTCGCTCTCCTGAGGCGGGGAGAAAGCCAGCGCGATGCCGCGCTCGAAGCCTTCGGCGATCCCGACAAGCTGGAAAAGGAACTCGATCGCTATCTGGCGAAACCGCGAATCATGGCGCTCAACCTGAAGCCCTCGATGCTCTCGATCGGTTCGGTGAGGATACGCAGGCTGAGCGAAGGCGAGGCGGCCATGATGCCGGTTCGCATCCGTTCCAAGCGCGGCGTCAACGAAGAGGAAGCGGGCGAACTCGTCGTCCAAGCGCGAGAGATCGCGGCCCGGTTCCCGGGGGATGCCGCTGTCCTTTCGTCCTTGGCGGAAGCGGAATACGACGCGGGCGACGACAAGGAGGCGATCGCGGCGGCGGATGCGGCGTTAGCCCTCGACCCCGACAAGGTGAACGCCTACGTGCAGAAAGGCTACGCCCTCTTCCGCCTCGCGGCCGAAGCGGATGACCCGGCGACCGCCTACAAACGCGCCCGCGCGCCGTTCGTGGCGCTCAATCACCGGGAGAACGATCACCCGCTGCCGCTGATCTACTACTACCGGAGCTTCGTCGAGCAGGGTAAATCCCCCCCGCCCCTCGCGGTCTCGGGCCTTATCCGGGCCGTCGAGCTTGCACCTTTCGATCTCGGGCTGAGGATGAACCTGGCAACCGCGCTGATCAGGCTGGGGCGCAGCGACGAGGCGCGCATCGCCCTGCGACCCGTCGCATTCAACCCCCATGGCGGCGCTCTTGCCAAGAGCGCGCGGACCATGCTGACCCGGCTTGACAACGAACCGGCGTGGAAAGGCGAAAACCTCGAGACGATCCTGGCGAGCGCCGGTGGCGATGAGGAACAGGAAAGCGGCGCTCCGCCGCGATAGCCACGTTCCTCTTGCGGGTCAGCCTTCAGCCGCCTTGCGGATCATGCCGAATCCGTAGAGCAGGTGTTCGAGCTGGCCGTCGGGCACCGGCGGGAAGGCGAGTTGCTCACCGCCGGACCGGATTGCCTCGATCCGCTCCGCCACGTCCTCCAGCGACCATTCGGGGAGGTAGACACCCCCATTTTCCGCGATCCAGGCCCGCGCCAGGCGGCCGCCCATGGCCACGTACATCTCACCGCTTGCCGTGCAGTCCTCGTGGCATAGCCAGCCGACCATCGGCGCGATCTGCTCGGGCGTCATCGGCGGAAACTGGCTGGTGTCTATCCCTTCGGACATGCGGGTGACCGCCGCCGGCACGATCAGGTTGGACTTCACGTTGTGCTTCTGCCCCTCGATCGCCGCAGTGTTGGACAGGCCCATGAACCCCGCCTTGCACATCGAATAGGTGACATTGTCGGACTTGCCATAAAGCCCGTTGATCGAGCTGGTCAGCACGATCCGGCCATATTCCTGCGCCATCATGTGCGGAAAAGCCTCGCGCACGACATGGTAGGCGCCTTTCAGGTGGACATCGAGAACGGCGGTGAAATCCTCGTAGGCCAGCTCGGTCAGCTTGCCGCGCCGCACGTTGCCGGCCGAGTGAATCAGGATGTCGATGCGGCCAAAGGCGTCCATCGCGCTATCGATGATCGCCTTGCCGCCCTCCGGCGTGGCAACGCTGTCGGTATTGGCGACGGCCTCGCCGCCCATCGCGCGAATCTCGGCGGCGAGCGCCTCGGCGGGACCTTCCTCGGTGGCATCGCCCGCCATCGAGACGCCCGGATCGTTGACCACGATCCTGCACCCCCGGCTGGCCAGCAGCAGCGCGTGGGCACGGCCCAGCCCGCGCCCGCCGCCGGTGATTACCGCGACGCGGTTGTCAAAGCGCAGTTCGGTCATGGCAGGTCCTCTCATACGTCCGCAGAATATGCGCGGACCTTAGCGAAACCGGCCGGTCAGGCAACGACCCCCGCGGCGCGCAGCGCGGCGATCCGCTCAGGCGATAGTTCGAGCAGTTCGCCAAGAATGGAATCGGTATGCTGGCCGAGCACCGGAGGCGCGGCCGGAGCCGGCTGCTCGGCATCGGTGAAGCGGATCGAGCGGTTGACGATGGGGATCGCGCCCAGCGCCGCGTGCTCGGCCTCCACCACCATCTGCCGTTCGACGGCCTGCGGCTGCGAGAGCGCCTCAAGCACGCCCAGGATCGGGGCATGCGGCACTTCGTGCGCGGTGAAGATCTCCACCAGTTCGTCGACCGTGTGCCGCTCGGTGAAGGCCGAGACGATCGCGTTCACCTCATCGCGGGCATCGCGGCGCTTCTCGAGCGTGTCGTAGCGCGTATCCTCGATCAGCTCCGGCCGTTCGATGGAGCGGCAGATGCGGCTCCAGAAACCCGGCGTAAGGCAGGCGACGACGATCGAGCCGTCGCTCGCCGGAAATATGCCGTAGGGCACGAGGTTGGGATGCTGCGAGCCGACGCGCTGCGGGTCGGTGCCGGTGAAGAAGGCCAGCTGCGCGATGTAGCCCAGCATGCCCATCAGTCCGTCCATCAGGCTGACGTCGATGTGCCGCCCCACGCCGGTGCGCTCGCGCTCGTAGAGCGCCGAGAGAATGCCGATCGGCCCATTGATGCCGCCCACCAGGTCGCCAAGCGGTATGCCCAGCTTGGTGGGTAGGCCGTCAGACTCGCCGTTCATCGAAAGCGCGCCGGACATGGCCTGAAGGACAATGTCGAAACTCGGGCGATCCTTCAGGGGGCCGGTCTGGCCATAGCCGGAGATCGAACAGTAGATCAGGCGCGGATTGATCGCCTTCATCGTCTCGTAACCGAGGCCGAGACGGTCCATCACGCCGGGCCGGTAGTTCTCGACCAGCACATCGCATTTCGCGGCCAGATCCTTGACCAGCGCGACGCCCTCTTCCGTCTTGAGATCGACGACGATCGACTTCTTGCCGCGATTGACCGCGAGGTAATAGTGGCTCTCGCCATCGCGCATCGGCGGAAAGGTGCGGGTTTCGTCCCCCGTGCCGGGCGGTTCGATCTTGAACACTTCGGCGCCGAGATCGGCAAGCGCAAGGCTGGCCGCCGGCCCCGCCAGAACGCGCGTGAAATCCAGCACGCGAACGCCTGCCAGCGGGCCTTTCCAGACAGTCTCATCGGTCACAGGCATAAGCTCAATTCAGGTTCTCTCGGAAGAAGGCGACGATCTGGTCCACGGCGTCCCGCCCTTCGGGTATCGCGACCTGATAGTGATAGCAGTGCCCCATGCTCTCGCCGACGATCAACGTGGAGCGCACGCCGGCCTTGAGCAACTGCGAATTGGTGTAGATCGCGGAGCTGAGGTCGAGCGCCCGCGTGCCGGTGATGATCAGCGTGGGCGGAAACGTGGCGAGCGTGTCGAGATGATAGCCCGGCCAGGCGCTTGGATCGTTCCGCTCGTCGATGCCGTCGAAATGGCCGCAGGTGATGTCTTCCGGTTCGCTGCCATCGGCCGGCGGAGGCGGGAACGAACCGTCGATGTAACCTGCCGTATATGCCGATTCTCCGGCATAAAAAGGCACGCCGCCCGCGCCGAAGATGCCCACGGCGCCCGCCTGTGGGAGGCCGTGGGCGGGAAGCCAGGCCGCAGCCTGCGCCGTCAGCGCGCCGCCCGCCGATCCGCCGTAGATGCCGATCCGACCGGGCGCGTAGTCCTTGAGCAGTTCGGCATAGACCTTTGCAGTATCCTCGACGCCCGCGGGGTGGCGATGCTCGGGCGCCATGCGGTAATTGACGCTGACGATGCGGTAGCCGGCCAGCACCGCCAGCGGAATGGATTCAAGTTGTGCGATGCCGTCCCAGCCGAGGATAAACGCGCCGCCGTGGAGATTGATCAGCACGCGATCGGGATCGTGGCTTCTGTCGGCCGGGGTCACGTCGAGCGCTTCGACGCCGCCGATCGTGGTGCGGTCTATGTTGACCGCGAACATCGCGCGCAAGCGTTCGATCTGCGGCGCCATGAAGGTATTGATCTGCTCGCGGCGCTCGGCCACGTCGGACGCCTGCCCCGCAGCGTCGAAGGCCGGCATGGTCGCGCGCATCCGCTGGAACGCAGCCGCCTCATCGCTCACGAGCCCTGAAACCGGCAGGACGAACGCCGGCACCTTCACATCTCCATTCGGATCGAATTGCGGCTTTGCGGTGTTCTGCTGTTCCACGGCCCTCTCCTCTCGCGCTGTCTTCCCGGTCATTTACGACACGGCCCGGACCTTTCGTAAAGGACCGGGCCGAAATCGTATTGCCGGTGCTGGCGATTATCGCCAGCGCGCGATCAGCCCTTGCTCGGCAGTTCCGCGACGGCGGTGCCGAAGGCAGAGGTTTCGCCGCGATGGGTCGTCGCCTTCTGCGCCACTTCGACGTACTTCTTGCCGTTCTCTTCGAACTTGCGGGTCACCTCACCGGTGATGATGATGGCGTCGCCGTCCGGGTTGTGGCGGCGGATCTGGCAGTTCGACTTGTGCAGGAAGCCGTCGTCGCCGATCCAGTTGGTCATGTGGTGCGTCAGCCACGAGCAACGCTCCGGACCGTAGTCGTAAGCGCCCGGCGCGCCGACTTCGAGAGCGAAGGCTTCGTCCCAGTGCACGCGCTCGGGGCAATCCGGCACGTTGAAGCGGTTGCGGATGCCCAGGCCCGGGTGGGCCTTCTGCATCTTGTAGGCCAGCTTGTTGGCGCGGATGTAGAGGCCGCCCCAGCCCTGCGCGTAGCAGATGAAGCCGGTGACGGTCATCGGGCCCTTCATCATCGGCGGCAGCTTGTCGCCGACGTTCACGTCCTCGAAGTAGCGCGGGGTATTGCCGCGAATTTCTTCCTGGTCGTAGATGTCGTAGAATTCGTCGAGCTGTTCCTGGGTGAAGGGCTCAACGCGGCCACGCGCTTCGGTGTACTTGGTGCCGCGCTCGCGGGCCTCGTCACGGTCGGTGCGGAACACCCACGAATCGGCTCCGGCAACATGGTCGCCATGCTGGTTGTAGAAATCGACGTGGTAGATCTGCTGGAACGATCGGCCGGCGAACTTGGTCTGGTGCTCGACGAGATCCTTCAGGTAAGCCTCGGTGCGGATGGTGTCGTTGCGCAGGACCGGCTTGTGCCAGGTCCAGTCGGCGCCAGCCCACATCGCGTGGACGCCCGACAGGCCGCCGCAGTAGCCCGAGACGATGCGGCTGGTGGTGAACAGGAACGAAGGCAGCGCCACGATCGAGCCGTACTTGGTGCCCTCGGCATATTCAGGCTCACACCACAGCGGATTGTCGTCGCCGATGCCGTGGGCATAGTGGCGGATGGCGTCGCGGGTGGCTTCGTAGTTCCACGGCTCGACGGTGTTCTCGATCTTCACGCCGATGCGGCTGCGCAGGTCGGCAAGGCCTTCCTCGGTTATCTTCGGAAATTTGGCTGACATTTTGCTTGGCTCCTCAAAAACTTTGGTCACTAAGCCCCTCCTCTTCAGGGGAGGGGTTGGGGTGGGGGCTCTCCGTTGCACACCACGCTGCGCGCAAAGGACAGGCCCCACCCCGCTGCGACTAGGCCCGGCTTCACCGGACCAAGTCTCGCTGCCCCTCCCCTGAAGGAGAGGGGGAATACTTATCCGGCCGCCGTGGCCGCCGCGCGCTCGGCTTCAAGATCCCGCAGCTTCTTGCGGTGGACCTTTCCGGCCGGGTTCTTGGGCAGTTCCGCCACGTATTCGACGATGCGCGGGAATTCATGCTGGGCGAGCCGCTCGCGGGTGAAGTCCTGCAGTTCCTTGGTCAGCGCGTCGCTGCCTTCGCAATTGGCGACGACGAAGGCCTTTACGACCTGCCCACGCTTTTCGTCAGGCACGCCGATCACGCCGCATTCGAGCACGTTGTCATGCCGCAGCATGGTATTCTCGATCTCGACCGCCGACATCGTCCAGCCCGCCGAGATGATGACGTCGTCGGCGCGGCCGCAATGGTAGAAATAGCCGTCCTCATCCGTCTTCGCGCGGTCCTTGGTGGTCATCCAGCCACCACCGCGCCAGAGCATCAGTTCGCCGATTTCGCCGGGGTCGGACACGGTGCCGTCCGGCCGGTGGACTTCCAGTTTCTGGCCGGGGACCGCCTTGCCCAGCGAGCCCGGCTTCACCACGAAGTCCTTGGCGCCCGGATAGTTCACCAGCACCACGCCGATCTCCGTGGTGCCGTACATCGAGCAGGCCGGAACCTTGAAATATTCGTCGATCCACTCGAGCGTACCCGGATCGATCGGCTCGCCCGTGTAGGACAGCTTCTTGAAGTGGAAGGTGAAATCGCCGCCCTTCCCGCTGTTCTTCATCATGCGGTAGTGCGTGGCGGCGGCCGACATATTGGTGATGGTGAAATCGTCCAGCGCCTTCATCAGGCGAACCGGATCGAAGCGGCCGGCAAAGGTTCCGGTGGTCACGCCCATCGCCAGCGGCGCCAGCGTGCCGTGCCACAGCCCGTGACCCCAGGCGGGGCTGGACGGGCAGAAGAACTCGTCGCCCGGACGAATGCCGGTGCCATAGAGCGCGGCGAACATCAGCGTCACCAGCGTGCGGTGCGAATGCTTGACCGCCTCGGGCAGCTCGCGCGTGGTGCCCGAGGTGTACTGGAAGACGGCCATGTCATTGGCCTTCGTCTTCGGAGCGTAAGTGTCAGGAAACTTCCCGATTTCCTCAAGCAGCCCCTCGTCGGCCACGATCACGCGCGGTCCATTCATGCTGCGGGCCAGCTCCGCCTTCTCGGCGTTTGTAATCAGTATGCTGGGTTTGCAGTCATCGACCCGAAGACGCAACGCATCGGGGCCGAAGAGGGTAAAGAGGGGAACCGAGATCGCGCCGGTCTGCATCGCGCCGAAGAGGCAGACGTAGAAGGGTAGCGAAGGTTCGAGCATGAAGGCGATGCGTTCGCCCGGCTTGACGCCTTCGGCATCGAGCCAGTGCGCAAACCGGGCGGCGCCGGTCGAGATCGTGTCGAAGCTCAGAATTTCATCGTCGCCATCCGCATGGGCAATGCGCACGGCCGGACGGCCGGACCCGTCCGCGTGGCGCGTGATGCATTCGTGCGCGATGTTGAGGTGCTCGCGGTCGCCGTCGAACAGCTCCCACAGCGCGGCCGACGAGGCGTGGGCCTGCGCGTCCGCGTAGCTCGTGAAATCAGTCAGCTTCACCAATGGCTCTCCCGTACGGAGCGCATCGCCGCGTGCGAATCGCGCCCTTTCCGTGTGTCTCGCGATGCAAATGACATATTTGGCTTGCTATTGCAAATATTGAACGTTATTCAATATATTGAATGATGGACACCCCCTCACCGAACGCTGCCATCAAAGGCAGCAAGGCGCCCGCCATCTCGCGCGCAGCTGCGGTTCTCCGGCTTCTGGGCAAGCGCGGCACCCCCATGGGCGTGCAGGCGATTGCCCGCGAACTGGGCCTCGTGCCGAGCACCTGCCTTTACGTGCTGCGCGCGCTCGTGACCGAAGAAATGGTATCCTTCGATCCCGACACCAAGCGCTATGCGCTCGATGCCGGTGTGCTGACGCTGGCACGCCAATGGCTGCGGCGCGACGGGTTCAGCGATCTTGCGCAACCGGCGCTCGACCGGATCGCGCGCGATTTCGGCCTGACGATGCTGGGCGTGCAGATCTTCGGCATCGACCACATCATCGTCACGGCCATGTCGCAATCGGGCGAGGCCTTTCAGCTCTCGACCCAGGTCGGCAGCCGCTTTCCGGCGCTGGTATCGGCCACGGGCCGCTGCATCGCGGCCTTCGGGAACCACCGGATAGAGGAACTGCGCCCCCGCTTCGAGAAGCTGCGCTGGGACGAGGCTCCGGGCTGGGAGGAATGGACGCAGCAGGTCGCCGACGCGCGCGAGACCGGCGTCGCCGTCGACGCGGGTCATTATATCTCCGGCGTTACCGTGATTGCTGCCCCCGTCTGGAAGGGCGGGCGAGAAGGCCGGCCGAGCCACGCGCTCGTCGCCATCGGTATCGGCGGCGCCATGCGCGGCGAAGCCATGCCGCGCCTCAAGGATGCGCTGCAGAACGCGGCGCGGATGCTCAGCGATCAGATGTCGGGATAAGTCATCCCCAAGGCGCGGAGAGCCGCCTCAAGCGTCCTTCTTCTTCAGCAATACCGTGCGCAGCATCGATAGCGCGATCTCACCGCGCTGGTTGGTCAGCTCGTGCTTGAACACGACGATGCCCTGCGTCGGGCGGGACTTGCTTTCGCGCATCTCGACCACTTCGCTCGAACAGGTGAGCGTATCGCCGATGAAAGTCGGCTTGGGCGTCACCACCTTGTCGAAGCCGAGGTTGGCGACGAGCGTGCCTACGGTCGTGTCGGCTATCGAGAGGCCGACCGCGAGGCTGAAGGTGAAAGTCGAATTGACGAGGATCTGGCCGAACTCGCTCGCCTTGGCAGCCTCGGCATCGAGGTGCAGCGGCTGCATATTGTGCGTCATGGCCGAGAACATCAGGTTATCGGTCTCGGTAACCGTGCGGCTCGGCTGGTGGACGATCCTGTCGCCCACGTTCCATTCGTCGAAAAACCGGCCCGGCATTATTCGCTCTCCTCGATCTTCACCAGCAGCGCCTCGACCTGCACTTGCGCGCCCGCCTCGACGGTGAGTTCCGCGACAACGCCGTCGAACGGCGCGGTCAGCGAATGTTCCATCTTCATCGCTTCCAGCGTGAGAAGCTTCTGGCCCTTGGTCACGGCATCACCGTGCGCGACTTCCACGGCGATCACCTTGCCCGGCATCGGGGCGAGGATCGCGCCCGAACCGTCGGCGGCGCCATGCGCGGCATCGTGGCGCCATGGCGAGAGCAGCCAGGCCTGACCCTGATCGGTGACCAGCACGCCGGGAGCCGGTACCTCGCTGCCATCGCCGGTGAGTTCGATCTCGACCTTCTCCCCGTCGAGCAGGAACCATGCTGAACGCGCCGGTGCGGCATTGAGGCGAAACCCGGCCATGTCGGTGACAGGCACAAGCGCGTCGGCAGCGGCCTGAAGCACGTCATCGGACGGCACCGGCGGCTCCGCCATCTCCTCGCCGTCGCGCCCGATCAGGCCGGTATCGACCCTGCCCGAGACGAAGTCCGGATGCTGCAGCGCTTTCACCAGGAACGAGGCATTGGTCCTGACCGGCCAGACCGCGCTGTCGGCGAGCATTTCACCCAGGCGTTCACGCGCTTCCTCGCGGTCCTCGCCCCAGGCGATGACCTTGGCGATCATCGGATCGTAGTGCGGAGAGACTTCGGCGCCTTCGTAGACGCCGGTATCGATGCGCCCGCCTTCCGCCTCGCCAAACTGCAGCAATTCCAGCTTGCCAATGCTCGGCAGGAAGCCCTTGGCCGGGTCTTCCGCATAGAGCCGCGCTTCCATCGCCCAGCCGTTTATGGCGAGGTCCTCTTGCCGCGCGCGGATCGGCTCGCCGGAGGCCACGCGAAGCTGCCATTCGACCAGATCGACGCCTGTGATCTCTTCGGTCACCGGGTGTTCGACCTGCAGGCGGGTGTTCATTTCCATGAACCAGATCTTGTCCGCCGAGAGCTTGCCCGATCCGTCGGCGATAAACTCGATCGTGCCCGCACCGACGTAGTCGACGGCCTTTGCAGCACGCACGGCCGCGGCGCACAAAGCCTCGCGCGTTGCCGCATCCATGCCCGGAGCAGGCGCTTCCTCGATCACTTTCTGGTGGCGGCGCTGCAACGAGCAGTCACGCTCGAACAAGTGGACGACATTGCCGTGCTTGTCGCCAAACACCTGCACTTCGATGTGGCGGGGCGAAGCGATGTACTTCTCGATCAGCACGTGATCGTTGCCGAAGGAGGATGCCGCCTCGCGCTTGCACGATTGCAGCGCATCGGCGAAATCCTCTTCGCTCTCAACCAACCGCATGCCCTTGCCGCCGCCGCCGGCGACGGCCTTGATCAGCACCGGATAGCCGACCTTGCCCGCTTCATCCGCCAGCACACCGGGAGACTGGTCCTCCCCCATGTACCCCGGCGTCACCGGCACCCCGGCGTCGGCCATGAGCTTCTTGGCCGCGTCCTTGAGGCCCATCGCGGTGATCGAGGACGGGTTAGGCCCGACCCAGACGATCCCGGCATCCATGACCGCCTGCGCGAACGCCGCGTTCTCGGACAGGAATCCGTAGCCCGGGTGGATCGCCTCGGCGCCGGTCTGCCTGGCAGCGGCGATGATCTTCTCGCCGACAAGGTAGGATTCGCGCGTGGGTGCCGGGCCGATGTGCACGGCCTCGTCGGCTTCCCGGACGTGGAGAGCGTGTGCATCGGCATCGGAATAGACCGCGATCGTGCGGATGCCGAGACTGCGCGCGGTGCGGATGACCCTGCAGGCGATTTCGCCACGGTTGGCAATGAGGAGGGATTTGATCATGGGTGCCGTTTCGGAAAGCCGTGTCGGGAATGGAGGGCGGAAAGCAGCGCTTCGATCTCGTTGACGACGCCGCCTTCGGCGAAAGCGAGCGCGGGCAGATTCTGGTTTTCCTCACCCAGCGCGTCGACAACCGCCTGGCGCGGACGCGGCCACGGCACGCGAACCACTTCCAGATCGGCGGCGCGTTCCGGGAACAGCGCCAACAGCCCTTCCACGGTCACGCAATCCTTGCAGTAATAGACGCCGTCGAGCGCGGGGTCGGAAAACTCGTGTTCGAGAACGAAAAGGCGGTCGCGAATGGTGGTCATCATCACATCCTGAAAACGCCGAACTGCGGACGATCGGGTATCGGCGCCTCAAGGCTTGCCGCCAGCGCCAGACCCAGCACGTCGCGGGTCTGCGCGGGGTCAATCACGCCGTCATCCCACAGGCGCGCGGTGGCATAGTATGGGTTGCCTTCATCCTCGTACTTCTGGCGGATCGGCGCCTTGAAGGCTTCCGCTTCGCGCTCATCCCACTTGGCAGCGTCGCGGTGGACGGTGGCAAGCACGCTGGCGGCCTGTTCGCCGCCCATCACCGAGATGCGCGCGTTGGGCCAGGTGAACAGGAAACGCGGGTCATAGGCGCGGCCGCACATGCCATAGTTGCCTGCGCCGAAGCTGCCGCCGATCAGCACGGTGATCCTGGGTACGCTCGCGGTGGCCACCGCCGTCACCAGCTTGGCGCCGTGCTTGGCGATGCCTTCGGCCTCGTACTTGCCGCCGACCATGAAGCCGGAGATGTTCTGGAGGAACAGCAGCGGAATCTTGCGCTGGCAGGCGAGTTCGATGAAGTGCGCGCCCTTCTGCGCGCTTTCCGAGAACAGCACGCCGTTGTTGGCGAGGATCGCCACCGGCATCCCGTGAACATGCGCGAAGCCGCAGACCAGCGTGGAACCATAGAGCGCCTTGAACTCATGGAACTCGCTGCCATCGACCACGCGGGCGATGACCTCGCGCACGTCATAGGGCGCACGTACGTCTTCGGGGATGATCGAGTAAAGCTCTTCCGGGTCGTACTTCGGCGCGCGCGGTTCAAACAGTTCCAGGCCGTTGTCGAAGCGCGGGCCGAGGTGGCTGGCGATGTCGCGCACGATGGACAGCGCGTGTTCGTCATTGTCGGCAAGGTGATCGGTGACGCCCGACTTGCGCGAGTGCAGGTCCCCGCCGCCCAGATCCTCCGCGGAGATGACTTCGCCGGTCGCGGCCTGTACCAGCGGCGGGCCGGCGAGAAAGATCGTGCCCTGTTCCTTCACGATCACCGTTTCGTCCGACATCGCGGGGACATAAGCGCCGCCTGCGGTGCATGAACCCATGACGCAGGCGATCTGCGGAATGCCCCGCGCGCTCAGGTTAGCCTGATTGTAGAAAATGCGGCCGAAATGATCGCGATCGGGGAAGACTTCCGCCTGATGCGGCAGGTTCGCGCCGCCGCTGTCGACAAGGTAGATGCACGGCAGGTTGTTCTCCAGCGCGATCTCCTGCGCGCGGACGTGCTTCTTCACGGTCATCGGATAATAGGTGCCGCCCTTCACCGTGGCATCGTTGCACACGATCATGCACTGGCGGCCCGAGACGCGCCCGATGGCGGTGATGAGGCCGGCGCCGGGAATATCCTCGCCATAAAGGCCGTTCGCGGCGAGCTGGCCCAGCTCGAGCAGCGGCGAGCCGGGATCGAGCAGGCGCTCGACACGCTCGCGGGGAAGCAGCTTGCCCCGGCTGACGTGGCGCTGGCGCGATTTCTCGTTGCCGCCGAGCGCGGCCAGGGCGACCTTTTCGCGCAATTCTTCGACCAGCGCGCGGTTATGTTTCGCCCGGGTCTGCGCCTCGGGACTGTCGAGATTGACGTTGGTCTGGAGGACAGGCGCGCTCATGCCCGGATCATCCTTGTTGCTGCGAGGGGCATCCATTCTTCCCGAGATCGACTGATTTGCGGTGTCTATCTAACGCGCTGCAAACCGGCTTGGAAATTGAAAATTTCACTGTCTCGTTATAGACAGCATCTATGATAGATCAGTACCTCCTGCGCTATTTCCTGGCAGTGGCGGAAAACGGCAACTTCAGCCGGGCAGCCAAGGCCGTCAGCGTCACCCAGCCGACGCTTTCGGCGGGAATCGCCAAGCTGGAGCGCGAGCTGGGCGCGCGCCTGTTCGACAGGGATCGCCAGGGCGTGGCGCTGACACCGGCCGGGAGCCGTTTCCTCGTGCGGGCGCGCCGCATCGCCGCCGAATACGAGCATGCGCTGGTGGAGCTATCCGAAGTCCAGGACCCGACGCTGCTGCGCATCGGGATCCTTGGCACCATCCCCACCCGGACCGTCGAAGGCCTGCTGGAAGCGCATCGCGCGCTCGGTTCGAGCGAGGCGCTGGAGATCCTCGACGGCGGCGAGCGCGACCTGGCCGAACGGCTCGAGCGCGGGCGCATCGACGTGGCGCTTACCGTCGTGCGGGCGCACCATACGCGCTTTCATCCTGATGTACTGGCACGCGAGCGCTACATGATGGTCCTGCCGAAGGATCATCCGCTGGCCGGCGAAAGCGAAGTCATGGCCGAACAGCTCGCGCGGGACCGCATGGCGCTGCGCCGCCATTGCGAGGCGCTGCCGGAGATCAACCGCTTCTTCATCGCGCGCGGCGTGCGCCCGCGCTTCGTGCTCAAGACAACCAGCGACGAACGCGTGCTGGCCATCGCTCGTGCTGGCGCGGGCGTCGGCATGATGCCCGAATGCTTCGCCGAACCGTCGGTCCGCTTCGTACCGGTCAAGGATT
Source organism: Novosphingobium endophyticum (assembly GCF_014640675.1). Taxonomy (GTDB): domain Bacteria; phylum Pseudomonadota; class Alphaproteobacteria; order Sphingomonadales; family Sphingomonadaceae; genus Novosphingobium; species Novosphingobium endophyticum. Next base: position 18,058 of record NZ_BMHK01000021.1, read on the forward strand.
TCGAGCTCACCCGCGAAATCGGTCTGCTCCATGCCAGCGACGCCCATATCGCCCAGGCGCATTCGAGTCCCTTCATCGCGCTTGTCCGGCGCCATTATGGCAAGGAATGATCCGGTACGAAGCGTGAGAGGGAACGATGCTGCAACCTGCGGACATGAATGGAAAGGTCGCACTAGTCACCGGCGCGGCCGCGGGGTTGGGCCGGGCAACGGCGCAGCGGCTGGCCGGGCTGGGCGCGAAAGTGGCGCTGGTCGATGTGGCGGCGGAGGGCCTTGAAGAAGCTGCCACATCCATCCGCGAGGCGGGCGGCGAGGCCCTGGTGCTGGCGCTCGACCTGTCGCAGCGCGCGAATTGCGCGAAAGCGGTCGAGGCAACCGTCGCGGATGCCGGCCGGCTGGATGCACTGTGCAACGTCGCCGGGGTCATGAAACCCGGGCCGACCGAAACCTTCCCCGACGAGGCCTGGGACCTGACGATGAAGGTCAACCTCGAAGCACCGTTCTTCCTGATCCGGGCCGGCATCCCGCACCTCATCGAGAGCCAGGGCGCGATCGTCAACGTCACGTCCTGCGCCGCGTTCCAGGGACAGGCCTATTTCGCCGCCTACTGCGCGACCAAGGCAGGCCTCACGCACATGACCAAGGCTCTGGCCATGGAATATATGAAGACGCCGGTGCGCATCAACGCGGTGGCGCCGGGCGGGATGATGACGGGGCTCGTCGGCGGCATGGCGGCACTGGCCGAATGTGACCGTGAGCTTACCAGCCGCATGGGCAGCCTGCGCGGGCTCTGCGAGGTGGACGATGTCGCCGACTGCGTCGCCTTCCTCGCCACACCCGCCGCGCGCTCCTACCACGGCGCCTGCATCAACATCGACGCCGGCGTCACGGCGGACTGACGGCCCTATCGGCCGATGATCTCGTTCAGCTCGGGCATGGCCTGCTCCAGCAGCTTCAAGCTCTTCCGGCCCTCCTCGGGCGAGAGGCCGCCGAGCAGGGGCTGAAAGCCGATGTTGCCGCCCTCCATCGTCCGCGCCTTCTCGAGCAGCATTTCCGGCGTCCATGCGACAAACATGCCGGCGTGGCGCAGCGCCGCAGGATCGGTCAGGCCCTTGAATGGCGAGCTGGAAGCATTGCCCTCCTGCTCGGCCCATTTGGCATATTCGGTGATGACGTGGACAGCGTGCGGCGCGATCGCTTCCCACCCGGCGTCGGGGTCTTCGCAAAGATGGATGGCGTTCGGCATGCCCGGAGCGGGCCGAAAACAGGTGCGCGGCCTGTTGCCCAGCCGCTCGCATTCGGAAAGATAGAGATCGACGAGGTCCGGCTTCATCGGCCCGAAGCCGACTCCGAACTTCGCAGCGCGCTTGGCCGAGGCGGGAACGCCGCCTCCGACCATGACGATGTCCTCCGGTTCCTGCACCGGCAGCGGACGGGTGAAGATCGGGCGGCCCTCATATTCGAAACGCTCGCCCCTGAGCGCGCGCAGGATGATCTCCAGCCCGGAATCCATCAGCTTCGCCCGGTCCTTGAGCGACTTGCCGAACATGGCGAACTCGCTCGGAACGTAGCCCGCGCCGAAGATCACGTTGAGCCGGCCCTTCGACATGAGATCGACGATCGCGATCTGCTCGGCGAGCTCGACCGGGTCGTGCAGCGGGAGAATTACCGCGCCGAGCAGGAAGCGGATGCGCTCGGTCACCGCCGCCATGCCGCCCGCGAGCACGAACGGCTGGGGCAGATAGCCGTCTTCCGATCCGTGGTGCTGCATCAGCCCGATCCGGTCGGCCTCGATCCTGTCGGCAAAGGCCGCCATCTCGATCGCGGCACGGTAAAGCTCGTCGGTCGGCGTCGCCCATTCGGGCGAGCGCATGTCGAACGAGACGGTGATCCTGATGTCTTTCACGCATGAACTCCAAAAGCGGGATAGGATGGGTCGGTCTCGTCTCGCCGGCCCCGTTCGTGGGCATGCATCGGCGCGACTTCGCGGATGGAATCGTAATCGATCACGGTATCGCGGTGGTCGATCCGCCAGAATCCGTCGCGACGTGACCAGCGGTCGCAGTAGCGCGCCCAGTTCTCGATGAGCATCATCTTGCCCCCGCGCTCCATGCGCAGGGTCGCGGTAACGTATGCCTCGCTGCCGGCACGGTCGCCGTCGAGTTCGATGAGGATGTTGCTGACCTGGTGCGAGTGGCACAGGAGCTGGCTGTGCGCCTGGCAGATCCACTCGATCGCGCCATGCCCGGTCCCCTGGTAACCGGTCGGTCCGTAATCGGCGGTGGCATCCGCGTGGAACACCGACTGGCCCAGCGGAACGTCCAGTCTGTCGACGGATCGGCAATAGCGATAGAGCTGCTCGGTGATCGCCTGCTTGTCGGCAAGCTGGGCAAGTGCGTCGGTCATGGCTCAATCCTTTCCGGCATAGGCGGCTGACGCCTTGGCAATCGCCCGGATGCGTTCGCGGCGCTGGGCGGCGGAAGTCGCCGACATTACCGCCTCGTCGTCCGCCTCGCCCCAGTTGCACACCGGACCGTAGGCGAGCCGTTCGAGGCCGAGGCGAGCGACGTCGTCGGGATCGGCAAGACCGGTTGGAACGGGCATGCCGCGCGCTTCCATCAGTTCGCGGTGCGCGGGCGTGTCGGTGCGGCCGATGACGTAGCTCAGCACATCGACGCCATGCGGCTCCAACTCGGCCCAGAGCGCCTCGCACAGGACAAGATCGAAAGCCTTGGTCGCGGCATAGACACCGATTCCCGGCAAGCCGCCATAACAGGCGCCCGAACCCACGACCATCAGGCCGCCGCGTCCGCGCTCGCGCATCGGCGTTCCAAACGCATGAAGCGCGCGCATCGCCGTCATGACGTTGCGCATAGCAAGCATGTCCCAGTTCGCGATCGGGTTGTCGAGGAACATCGCACCATTGGGATCGGCGCCGGCATTGAGGATCAGCAGGCCGACTTCGCGCGGGCCGGCCGCGGCAAGAAGCCGCGCGGCCGCATCCTCACCGGCGAGGTCGATCGAGGCAGTGACACATTCGATGCCATGGGCCGCGCGCAGTTCTTCCGCGAGCCGAGCCAGCGGCCCGTCCCTGCGGGCGACGAGAATGAGATTGAGCCCGCTTTGCGCAAGGCGACGCGCGAAGGACGCGCCGGTTCCTTCCGATGCCCCGGCGATCAGCGCCCATGGCCCATAGCGCCTGGCAAACTCCGCGTTGTCCATTTGATCTCTCCCGGACCTGTCGGGATTCGAGAGCTGTCCCGTTGCCTGAGAGGTGCGTCAAAACCCCCGGCGGAGCAAACCGGCTTGGGCACATACCGCCCCAGCGGAGCGAGTTGGCTGTCAGGCCGGTTCGCGCAGGCAGCTCACCAGCTTCGGCACGTCGGCCAGCGCGCGCAGGGCATCGTTGAGATGCGTGCAGCCCTCGGACCCGCGCAGCAATGAAAGCACTTCGTCCCGAATGTCGGGCAGCCTCTTGCCCAGGAGGCGGGCCGTATTGCCGATTGCCCCCGGGCATTCGGAAAAGGGCAGGATGCGCGCTTCCGGTTCGAGCGTCAGGATCTCCAGCGTCCTGATATCCGCCGTGGCCCGGAGCCGGTATTCGTGGATCGCCACGCGCCCGCGCTCGCGCCGCTTCGCGCTGTCCTGGAACGCGGAATCGATGCGGATCACGCCTGCGGCATCGTCGTGCGTCACGTCGATGCGGCGCGCCCGCCGGAAGCCAGGACCATCCGCATCGGCGAGTTGGTGCCAGCCTTCGGGATCGGCCGGGTTTCGCAGGTCGCCGGCATCGGCGTCGGCCACATTCTTCAGCGTCCCGGTCACGCCGCTATTGCCTTCGCGCAGTCCCCAGCAAACGTTGACGCGCTGCGCCAGGAGCCGGTCATGCTCTTCCGCACCCATGCGCTCACGAAACTTGGCCGCCCAATCGGGATACCACTGGCTCCAGGCAAAGGCGGAGACTAGCGCCGAACCTGAAATATCGTCGAGCACGAGGTAGAGCGGATCGCAATCCGCCACGAGCCGCGGCATCGTTTCGCGCAGCACCATCCGCAGATGCCCGCCACCGCGCTCGCCTACGAGGTGCGAGAGATCGGGCGCGGGCGCATCCGCGCGGATCGCGGTGATCGTCTTGTCCTCGGCCAGCAGAGCCTCGAAGCGGCCTTCGGCCAGCACACGCGGGGGCAGACCGCTCGCGGGCGTCAGCAGATCGCGCGCGCGGCCGATGAGAAGACGGTCCTTCTCTATGCCCTCGGGCCAAGAGACATCGATGCTCGATGTTCGCCGCACCGAATCGCGCAGACGCACGGGCGCGGGATTGGCGGTGCTGCGAGGTGGGGGCGGGCGCGTTTCAGTGGTCATCATGATCCACCGTGTCCCTCTTCATGCGTCTAATCAAGCCTCGGGCGCGATGCGCACCAGCAGCTTGCCGACGTGGTCGTGGCCCGAAAACACGCTGGAGAAGGCCTCCGGAGCCGCCTCGATGCCCTCGACGATGGCCTCCGGAAAGCGCAGCCGGCCCTCTTTCATCCACCCGGCGATGTCGTTCAGGCCCTTCTGGCCCGCGAATATGCCCGCGAAACCCCTGATCTCGAGTCCCTTGGCCATGATCTGACGGTAGAACCCCGGCAGGCGGTCCGGCCCCGGCCCCTCCATGCCCATGCCGTAATAGGCGATGAAGCCGCACATCGGCATGCGCGCGCCGCGCTTGAGCAGCGGCAGCACCGCCAGCGTCACATCGCCGCCCACATTGTCGAGATAGACGTCGGCGCCCTCGGGCAATGCCGTCTTGAGCCGGTCGGCGAAATCGGGCGCCTTGTAGTCGACCGCCGCATCGAAGCCGAGATCGAGCAGCGCGCGGCACTTGGCCTCCCCGCCGGCGATGCCGACCGCGCGCGCGCCCAGCACTTTTGCGATCTGCCCCGCGATCGAACCCACCGCGCCGCCGGCAGCGGAGATCACCACGGTCTCGCCCGCCTTGACCCGACCGACGTTGACGATGCCCTCGTACGCGGTCTGGCCTGGCCCTCCCAGCGCGCCCAGCGCGGTGGAGACGGGCGCCAGCGACGGGTCGAGCTTGCGCGGCGGGCCGCGATAATCGGCCTCATCCGGCGCGAGGACATTGTACTCGGCCCAGCCGGAACGCCCTTCCACGAAATCGCCCGGGGCATATTCGGGATGGTTCGAGGCCACGACCTGCGAGACGGTCGGCCCGACCATGAGGCTGCCCGGTTCCATTCGGGTGGCGCCCGAAAGCAGGTTCTCGTCCAGCGAAAAGCGGATCAGCGGATCGACAGCGATCCACAGCGTCCTGAGCAGGATTTCGCGCTCGCCGGCTTCAGGGACCGGCACGTCCTCGACACGAAAATCCGACGGCCTGGGATTGCCTCTGGCGTAGCTGGCCAGAACAACCCGTTTCATCGTCCCGCTCATTTAAGGCGCACCGGTACCGAGGTCATGCCGCGATGTTCGAGCCCACGGTACTCGGGGCGCGGACGGGCAGGATCATAGGACATGTCCGGGAACCGATCGAGCAGACCGTTGATCGCAACGATCATCTCCTGCCGGGCGACTTCGATCCCGAGACAGCGGTGCGGGCCGAAGCCGAAGCCCATGTTGGCCGCACTCTTCTTGCGGAAGATGTCGTACTCGGTGGGACGTTCGTAGACATCAGGATCGTGATTCGCCGCGCCGAAGCACAGGAACACGCGCGTACCCGCGGGCACCGTCACCCCCTCCACTTCGTAATCTTCCACGCACAGGCGCGGCATCATCGGGTCGGTGCAGCGCCAGCGCAGCGATTCCTCGACGGCGGCCTCCACCAGCGAACGGTCCTCGCGGCAGGCGTCCCAGAAATGGCGGTGAGTCATCAGCGCGTCGATGGTAATGCCAAGCTGCCGCCAGGTCGTGCCCCCGCCCGCGAAGATCGCAAGCTTGCAATAGCCAAAGATCTCATCCTCGGTGAGCGGGCGCTTGATACCGTCCTCCTCGTCGACGATCTCGGCCGCGATCAGCCCGGAGATGAGGTTATCACCGGGGGCCCGCGTGTTCTCGGCAATGAGCGCGCGCAGGGTCTCGTCGATGTAGGTGCGCGCAGCCGCCGACTCCTCGGGCGGCAGCTTGGCCGCGCCGAAGGTCGCGCGGTCCAGCTGGTATCGGAACTCGATCACATCCTCGCCTTCGAGGCCTATCGCGCGAGTGACCGTGGCCATGGGCAGCCTCGCGCAGAGTTCGAAGTTCAGGTCGGTGGTTTTCCAGCCGTCCATGCGATCCAGGATCGCCGCGACAGTCTCCTCGATCCAGCGCTTGTTCCACCAGTCGATCACCTTGGGGCGCTTGAACAAGGGCTGGGCCGCCGAGCGCAGGCGCTTGTGCGGCTTGCCGACCATCGAGAGGATGGTCTTGCCGATAGTGCGCACGCCGGGGCTCTCATTATAGCCTTCCGACGAGAAGACGAGGTTCTCGCGAAAGCCGATCTCGCATGCACGGTAGGAGAAGAAGGTCATCGCCTCGCGCGGGGGACCCATCGAATGCGTCAATTCAGGCACGCCGAGAAGCTCACGCAGAGAGCCCTTCTGCACCGCGCCCCGCTCTCGCAGCGCATTCATGTCGTCGGTATAGTCGCGATTGCCGTCGACACCGGCATTGGCGCTCTGGCTGTTGACGTCGAACATCTCGGCATAGCGCGGGTTGTCCGACATCAGGGAAGCGAGCGCGTTGGAATGTGCGGGACAGGTTGCCATGGTATCAGTCTCCTACCTTGCGGCCGGCGGCAAGGCCGCCGTCGACGGGCAGGTTTACGCCCGTGATGTTCGAGGCAAGGTCCGAACACAGGAACATTGCCGCCGCCGCCGTATCGGCGGGGTCGATCGGCTTGCCCAGCGGGTGCGCCTTGCCCATGCCTTCGAGAATGCGGCCGCGGTGCTCGGAGTCGGGGTCCATGCCCGCGTAATGCGTGAGCATTCCCGCCGGGCAGACCGCGTTGACGCGGATGCCCTTGCCGGCGACTTCGATGGCGAGCGCGCGGGTCAGCTGGACGACCGCGCCCTTGGTCGCACCGTAGAGCACGCCGCCATAGCCCATGAGCCCGGCCACCGAAGCGGTCGAGACGATCGCGCCGCCGCTGCCCGCGCCTTCCCTGGCCTGCTTCTCGAACTGCCGGATCGCCGCCTGGCAGCCATAGATCACGCCGTTGATGTTGACGTCCTCGACCCGTTTCATCTCTTCCGGATCGCATTCGACGAGGCTGCGTAGCCCCTTGCCGGGTACCGGGCTGATAGTGATGCCGGCATTGTTGTAGATAATGTCGAGCCGCCCGAAAGCCGCGACCGCCGCCGTCACCGCCGCCTCCACCGATGCGGGATCGGCGACATTGCAGGTCACCGCCCTGCACTCGCCGCCCGCGTCGCGCGCCATCATCGCGGTCGCTTCCGCATTCCCGCCATCGATGTCCGCCGCGATCACTCTGGCGCCATGCTCGCAGAACAGCAGCGTCGCCGCGCGCCCCACGCCCGATCCCGCGCCGGTAATGACCGCGACCTTGCCCTGAACCAGTCCATCCATGCCCATTCTCCTCACCCGCCGATATTCAGCGTGGTCATCATCTGGAATTCGCGCAGGCCCTCGATGCCGCGCTCTCGCCCGAGGCCGCTCATCCTGACGCCGCCGCCGCTGGCGTAGCTCGACATCAGCGCACCGTTGACGTTGACCGCGCCGCTGCGGATGCGCAGGCCGACTTCGAGCGACTTGACCTTGTCGGCGCCGTGGACCCAGCCGGAGAGGCCAAACCGGGAATCGTTCGCCATTTCCACCGCATGGTCGAGGTCGCGGTAGCCAATGACGCCGACGACCGGCCCGAAGATCTCCTCCTGCGCGGCCGGGTTCCCGTTGTCCGGCAGGTCGAGAACGGTTGGTTCCCAGTAGAAGCCCTTGTCTAATCCCTCCGGTCTCCTGCCGCCGCATACCACGCGCCCGCCCGCCTCGACGGCGGCGCGCGTGAAGTGCTCGCAGCGGTCGCGCTGGGCCGCGCTGATGACGGGGCCGAGCTGGGTCGCCGGATCGCTGGCAGGGCCGATCTTCACGCCCGCCAGCGCCTTGGCCATGCCTTCAAGCACTTCGGCCTTGCTCTCCTGCGGCACGAAGACGCGCGTGCCCAGCACGCAGCCCTGTCCCGCATGCGAGGTGCAGACCGAGTAGGCGGCCTGTGGCGCGCGCGCCACCGCATCGGGCAGGTAGATCTGCGCCGACTTGCCGCCCAGCTCCAGCACCAGCCGCTTGAGCGTAGGCGCCGCCTGCGCGGCGACTTTCGTGCCGACGCTGGAGGAGCCGGTGAACGAAACCATGTCCACACGCGGATCGGTGGTCATCGCGATACCGCCTTCCAGCCCGTCCTCCGTGATCACGTTGAGCACGCCCTTGGGCAGGCCCGCCTCGTCGGCGGCCTCGGCGAAGATCATTGCCGAAAGGGGGGTCAGCGGGTTCGGCCGCAGGATCACCGTATCGCCCGCCATCAGCGCCGGGACGACCTTCCAGAACGCGGTATAGAACGGCACGTTGTAGGCCGGGATCGCCGAAACCACGCCCAGCGGCGAGTACCGCTTGAGACTCTGGACGACGAAGTGGGCATTGACCCGCTCGTGCAGGGGCAGCGGGTTTTCCTCGATCTCCGGAAGGCGCAGGAACAGCTCGATGATCTCGTCCGTCATCCTGAGCGGCGCGTGGACTTGCGCGCCCATGACTGTAGAGGACACAGGGCAACCCGCCTCCAGGATCGCCAGTTCCCTGAGCCGGCCCGCCGCCTTGCGCAGCGCTTCGCCATAGCGCGTCATGATCGCGGCGCGCTCCTTCATCGAGAGGCCGGGCCATACGCCCTCGTCGAAGACGCGCCGCGCCGCCGCGATGGCACCGTCGACTTGCGCGCCGCTCGCGCCTGTCAGCCTCGCGACGCAGCTTTCGTCCGAGGGGTTCTCGACCGTGAAGGCCTTTCCTTCGCCCTTGACGAAGGCGCCATCAATGTAGCCAGCGTAGTCCGTCGTCCTTCTCCACCTCAAATTCGCTATTACGAATATTTTTTCGTTATGTGGATGGTATCCGCACGCCGGCCTCGCGTCAATGCGCAGATGCGATGCCGGGATGGCGATGTTCGCAGTGCCACCGGCTTCGCATGGCGGCGAGCGGTTGCCACCTTGGCCGGGCAATCCTATGCGGGGCAGCGAAGGAGCGGTTCCGCAGGGCGGAGCCGGGAGACCAGGGAACCTCACGCGATGGCCTACACCGACTTCCTCAAGCAGCAGTGCTACATCGACGGCAGGTGGTGCGACGCGGATTCGGGCGCCACTTTCGACGTGACCGATCCGGGCAGCGGCAAGGCGCTTGGCACCGTACCGAAGATGGGCAAGGCCGAGACCGCCCGCGCCATCGACGCCGCTGAAGCCGCGCTCCCGGCCTGGCGGGCGAAAACCGCGGGCGAGCGCTCCAGGCTGATGCGCAGGCTCTACGACCTGATGATGCAGCACCAGGACGATCTCGGCGAACTGCTCAGCCGCGAGCAGGGCAAGCCCTTCGCCGAAGGCAAAGGCGAGATCGCCTATGGCGCCGGCTTCATCGAATGGTTCGCCGAAGAGGGCAAGCGCGCCTATGGAGACGTCATTCCCGGCCACGCGGCGGACCGCCGCATCGTCGTTATCAAGCAGCCGGTCGGCGTCGTCGGCGCGATCACGCCCTGGAACTTCCCCAATGCGATGATCACCCGCAAGCTAGGGCCGGCGCTGGCGGCAGGCTGCACGATCGTCATCAAGCCTGCCTCGGCCACCCCCTATTCGGCCCTCGCCATCGCCGCGCTGTGCGAAATGGCGGGCATTCCGGCAGGCGTGGTCAATGTCGTGACCGGCAGCGCGGGACAGATCGGCTCCGAACTCACCGGCAATCCCAAGGTCGCCAAGATCACGTTCACCGGATCGACCGAGATCGGCCGCGAGCTGCTGAAGGAATCGGCCGAGACGATCAAGAAGTGCTCGATGGAGCTGGGCGGCAATGCACCGTTCCTGGTCTTCGACGATGCCGATGTCGATGCCGCGGTCGATGGCGCGATGATCTCCAAGTACCGAAATGGGGGCCAGACCTGCGTATGCACCAACCGCTTCTATGTGCAGGACGGCGTCTATGACGAATTCGTCGAAAAGCTCGCCGCGCGCGTTTCGGCGATGAAGGTCGGCTACGGCATGGATGGAGGCACCGACATCGGACCGCTGATCGACGAGAAGGCGGTCGAGAAAGTGGAGGAGCACCTGCGGGACGCGCTCGATGGCGGCGCGAAGATCCTCGCAGGCGGCTCGCGCAACGAGCGCGGCGGTTCCTACTTCAATCCCACCGTGATCGCCGGCGTGAAGCCGGATATGAAGCTGGCGCAAGAGGAGACCTTCGGTCCCCTCGCCGGCGTGATTCGCTTCACGGACGAAGCCGATGCCATTGCCATGGCCAACGACACCGAATTCGGCCTCGCCAGCTACTTCTACGCACGCGACCTCAGCCGCGTATGGCGCGTTGCCGAAGCACTGGAAGCGGGCATGGTAGGGATCAACACCGGCCTGATCTCCACCGAAGTCGCGCCCTTCGGCGGCGTCAAGCAATCGGGCCTCGGGCGCGAGGGATCGCACTACGGCCTCGACGACTATATGGAGGTCAAATACCTCTGCATGGGCATCCAGCCCAGCGCCTGATCCGGTGCGCCCGGACCAGGTGGAAAGCGGGCCCGCCGGCCAGGATCGGCCGCGCGGCCCTGCCGAAGCACTGCGCCTTACCGGGGCGCATATCGCGCCCCGGCGAAGACTGAACATGTGCTCCAGATTCCGGCTTCCGCACGCGCGCGTTCTCGCCTAGCCATTTCCGACCCACTGGAAACGACCGGGAGAGAACATCATGAGCTACAAAGTTGCCCTCGTCACGGGCGCTGCGGCCGGGATCGGCGCCGCCTGTGCCAAGCGTCTTGCCGGGGACGGCGTCGCGGTCGGCGTGCTCGATCTCGACGAAGAGCGCTGCGCCGATACGGTGAAAGCGATCAAGGACGCAGGGGGCAAGGCAATCGCACTGGGCGCCGACGTTTCCAACCGCGCTTCGGTCAGGGCGGCGGTCGAGAAATGCCGCGAAGCGCTCGGCCCGATCACGATTCTCGTCAACAACGCCGGCGTCACCGACTTCACGCCTTTCGAGGAGCTGACCGACGAGCGCTGGGATTTCATCTTTGCCGTCAACATGCGCGGCCCCTTCATCGTCACGCAGGAATGCCTGCCCGACATGAAGTCCGCCGGCTGGGGCCGCATCGTCAACATTTCCTCTTCCAGCGCGCAGACCGGTGCGATCAACATGATCCCCTACAGCTCGTCCAAGGGCGCGATGGTGACGATGACCCGTTCGATGGCACAGGAATTCGGGCCCTACGGCATCACCGTGAACAACATTCCGCCCGGCTCGGTGATGGGCACAATCATGTCCGAGGCCAACCGCGAGCGGTTCCAGATTCCAACCGAGGTACTACAAAAATCCGTCCCGGTTCGCCGTCTGGGTGAGCCCGACGACATCGCCAATGCCTGCTCCTGGCTGTGCAACGAGGCCACCGGCTACGTCACCGGGCAGACCATCGGGGTCAACGGCGGCCGCGTCGTCACCTGACGGTTGCAGGCCGCGCGACGCTCGCGCAAAACCGATGCAGCCCGCGGCCGGAATAAAAAATTCCGCCTTTATAATACCAAAGGGCCGACGATTTGCACCGTCGGCCCCCGTTCCACATGGGGGAGTGGAACTCGTGCTGTCAGCGCGACTCGAAGAGCCGCTCAGCGCGTAGTTGCATTATAGCGCTCAATGGCCTCGAGGACGATTTTCCGCGCCTCCTCGGCGTTACCCCACGTGCCGACTCTTACCCACTTTTCCTTTTCAAGGTCTTTATAGTGGGTGAAGAAATGCTCGATCTGGCTGAAGACGATCTCGGGAAGATCGGTCTTCTCCTTGACGTCGCTGTAGTACGGGAAGGTCGAATCCACCGGAACACAGACCAGTTTCTCGTCGCCGCCGTGCTCGTCCTCCAGATTGAGGACCGCGATCGGGCGGGCGCGCACGACGCAGCCCGGAATGAACGGTGAGCGCGCCACGACCAGCGCGTCGAGCGGATCGCCGTCGGGCGAAAGCGTGTGCGGAACGAAACCGTAATTGGCCGGATAGCGCATCGGCGTATGCAGGATGCGGTCGACGAAGAGCGCGCCCGAAGCCTTGTCGAACTCGTACTTGACCGGCTCACCGCCAGTAGGAACCTCGATGATGACGTTGAGGTTTTCCGGCGGATTCTCGCCGACGGGAATCATATCGATGCGCATACTCTTCCTTCTTGTGCAGAGCCGCGACTGTTAGGCAGGTGTGATTGTCGCGGGGCGCGACTTAGCCGCGCCCTTTTTGCACCGCAACAGGCGAATGGCCGGAGCCGGATTTAATCGCGACGGGGCGAAAGCAGTCGATCGAGACCGCCTGCCTTGCCCGGCGTGGCCGATTCGAGCCAGGGCCAGCGCATGCCGCCGTGGTAGTCGACCGGCACGGTCATCACCTTTTCGCCGCGCTGCACCACGAACTGAAGCGGCTCCTTCCGGCCTTTCGCGTTCCGGATCGCCCTGGTCATGGCATCGGCCGACCAGACCGTGCCGTCGACCGCGACGATCTTCGCGCCGGTGACGATCCCGGCGTTGAAGGCCGGGCCATCCCAGATCACCCCGCTGACTTCCCCCTCCTTGCTCACCGTCATGCCCAGCGAATGCGTCAGGTCAAGGCTGCCGTACTTGTCGAAAAGAGCCTTGTCGTAAGAGTTGGGTTCGTCCTTGAAGACGACCCTGTACCCGGCCTTCTCGATCCCGGCATAAGGCGCCGCGCGGCCCGGCTGGTAGATCCGCTCCTTGAGGAAGGCGGCCCAGTCGAACGGGTAAACCCCGTTCAGCGTCGCCACCACGTCATCGAACGTATAGCTCAGGGTTGGCCCCGTACCGTCGCGGTAGGAGAAGAAGGCCTTCGCGAAATCGTCGAGGCCCTTCCTGCCCCCGGTGCCCTGGCGGATCACCTGGTCGGCTTCCAGCCAGACCATCGCGCCTTCCCAGTAATAGTCCTCGCCGCGCGCCAGCGAGGCATAGGGCTTGGGCTTGCGCGCCGCGAAGACGGGATCGAAAGTGGTGTCCTCCACCGAACGCCAGCCGCGCCCCGGACTGGCCGCAAGCGCGGCGGCGGCGCGGGCGATGGCGTCAAGCACGGTATCCTTCTGCTGAACGCCCGAGCGCGCCGCGAGCACCAGCCCCCAGAACTGCGTCTGCCCTTCGTAGACCCAGAGCAGATCGTCACGCATCGGCGTGCGGTAGTCCGGTGTCCAGAGCCCGGCCGGGCGGCGGTACTTGCCGTTCCAGCTGTGCACCAGCTCGTGCGCCAGCACGTTGCGGTCCCAGTCGAGCGCCTTCCAGTCGACGAAATTGCGCGGCTCCAGCTGATTCTCGCTCGATTCGAGATGTTCGAGACCGATGCCGCCGATCCGGCTCGAAAGCGCGACGAGAAAGTCATAGTGATCGAAAGGCGCCTTGCCGAACAGGACGAGCGCCTGATCGACAAGCTCGCGCAGCTTGCCGAGGTTGTCAGGCGCCAGTTCGAGCAGTTCGGGCGTGTCGGCCACCGTTTCCATCGCAACGTCGTGACCGAGGTCGAACTTGCGGAAATAGGCGCCCGCGAAGATCGGGGAATCGACCAGCTCCTCATAGTCCGTCTCGGCCCAGCTCCAGCGATTTGCGCTGTTCGTCTGGCCATCGAGCGAAGTGCCCGGCGTCCAGCCCCTGGGCAGGGTCACGCTGGGGCGGATCCGGATCCGGCCGACGTAATGGCCGGCGGGGTAGAGGCTCATCTTCTCCCACTGCAGGTTGAGCATGTCCGGCGTCATCGTCACGCGCCCCTCGGAAGGCTGCAACGGCGAAGTATGGACGAAGCGGGCGACAAGCTGGCGCGCACCGGCCGGCAGGTCGACATGGAAGGCATGGACCTCGACCGGGTCACGCCGCCAGGTCACGGGCTTGCCGTCGACCGTGAAGCGCAGGTCGACCAGCTCGGCAAGCGGCCCGCGCGGCCCATGATTGCCGGGCAGCCACTGCGGGAACAGCAGCGTCAGGTTCCGCGTGCCGGGCGCAAGCGGAATGGTCTCGGTCACCTTGTAGGCGGCGCGCGTGGTGTCGCCGGCATCGATGTCGAGTTGGATCGTCCCGCCGGGCCAGGGCGTGTCCGCCGCGTCCGGGATCGCCGGGCTGGTCATTTCCGGCCGCGCGGGCTCGGCGGCGAATACCGGAGCCGTGGTCAAGGAAAGGGAGGCAAGGAGCGTCGCAACCGCGGAAAGACTTTTCATGGGACAGGGGTTTGGCAACCGGCGCGCCGAAGCGCAACCGCCCCCGCCCGGTCTTCCCCCACGGCGCCAATCGGGCTAAGCGCGCGCCTCATGAGCAGCACACCACAGGCCATTCCCAAGCCGATCAGGGGAACCCAGGACATCTTCGGCGTCGATGCCGAGGCTTTCGCGCACGTCGTCGAAACCTTCGAGCGCGTGCGCAAGCTCTATCGCTTCCGCCGCATCGAGATGCCGGTCTTCGAAAAAACCGAGGTCTTCAGCCGCTCGATCGGCGAGACCACCGATGTGGTTTCCAAGGAAATGTACTCGTTCGAGGATCGCGGCGGCGATTCGCTCACCCTGCGCCCCGAGTTCACCGCCGGCATTGCGCGGGCCTATCTCACCAATGGCTGGAAACAGTACGCGCCGCTCAAGGTGGCGACGCACGGGCCGCTGTTCCGCTATGAACGCCCGCAGAAAGGCCGCTACCGCCAGTTCCACCAGCTCGACGCCGAAGTGATCGGCGCCGCAGAGCCGATGGCCGACGTGGAACTGCTGGTCATGGCGGACCAGCTCCTCAAGGACCTGGGCATTGCCGAGGGCGTGACGCTGCAACTCAACACGCTGGGCGACGCCGACAGCCGCGAGGCCTGGCGCGCCGCGCTGGTGGAATACTTCCGCGATCACCGGGCCTCGCTGAGCGAGGATTCGCAGGACCGGCTGGAGCGCAATCCCTTGCGCATCCTCGATTCCAAGGACCCGCGCGACAAGGCCTTCACCGAGGCGGCCCCGAAGATCGACGATTTCCTTTCGGGCGAGGCGCAGGACTTCTTCGGCGCGGTGACACAAGGGCTCGAGGCGGCCTCGGTGGACTACGTCCGCGCCCCGGCCCTTGTGCGCGGGTTGGACTACTACCGGCACACTGCTTTCGAATTCGTGACCGACCGGCTGGGCGCGCAGGGCACGGTGCTGGGCGGGGGGCGCTACGACGGGCTGATGGAAGCGCTGGGCGGGCCGGAGACGCCAGCGGTCGGCTGGGCGGCGGGGATCGAGCGGCTGGCGATGCTGGTGGGCGCACGGAACGACACGCCACTTGATGTTGCCATCGCGGTGGAGGCTGATGAGCTCTTGAACGCTGCTATTAGAGCTGCTGCCGAATTGCGACGCGCTGGTTTCTCGGTTGAACTTGTAACCTTCGGCTCGCCGCGCAAGCGTTACGACAAAGCCGCCAAGCTGAATGCCGACCTTCTCGCCTCTATCCAGCTTCGTGACGGAAAGCCCGGCTACAGTTCTCGCACTCAGATTGACGACGCTCGCGAAGATGAGATCAATGCAGTTCTTTCGAAGCAAATCTATTTGTGACCGTCTCTGACGCCCGCCTCGCCCAGATCGCGCACCGTTTCGCCGAACTCGAAGCGCGCCTCGCGAGCGGGACGCTCGAAGGCGACGCCTTCGTCGCCGCCAGCCGCGATTACGCCGAACTGGAGCCGGTGGCGCGCGTCGCCGCCCAGGTCGCCTCGATGCGCGAGGAACTGGCGTCGCTTCAGAAGCTCGACGATCCCGACCCGGACATGCGCGCGCTCGCCGCAGAGGAGATCGCCCGGATCAGGGAGGAACTGCCCGAGGCCGAACGCAAGCTCGCCATTGCCATGCTGCCGCGCGATTCCGCCGACCAGCGCCCCGCCATGCTCGAAATCCGCGCCGGCACCGGCGGCGACGAGGCCGCGCTGTTCGCCGCCGACCTCTACCGCATGTACGAGCGCTATGCCGCCGAGCAGGGCTGGAAGGTCGAGATGATCTCGGCCAACGCCAATGACATCGGCGGTTTCAAGGAAGTGGTCGCCAATATCGCGGGCACCGGCGTTTTCGCCAAGTTGAAGTTCGAGAGCGGCGTCCACCGCGTGCAACGCGTGCCGGTTACCGAGAGCGGCGGGCGCATCCATACTTCGGCCGCGACGGTGGCGGTGCTGCCCGAACCGAGCGAAGTCGATGTGCAGATCGAGGACAAGGACCTCAAGATCGACATCTACCGCGCATCGGGCGCGGGCGGGCAGCATGTGAACACCACCGATTCCGCCGTGCGCATCACCCACCTGCCCAGCGGCCTGGTGGTGATCTGCCAGGACGAGCGCAGCCAGCACAAGAACAAGGCCAAGGCCATGCAGGTGCTGCGCGCGCGCCTCTATGAGAAGATGCGCGACGAGGCGCAGGGCGCCGAGGCCGAGGCGCGCAAGGCCATGGTCGGCTCGGGCGACCGCTCCGAACGCATCCGCACTTACAACTTCCCGCAGGGGCGCGTCACCGACCACCGCATCAACCTGACGCTGCACCGCCTGCCCGAAGTGCTCGAAGGGCCCGGTCTCGGCGAACTGATCGACGCGCTCATCGCCGAGGACGAGGCGAAGCGTCTGGCGGCGATGGATGGGTGAGAACGCGGGGAATACGGTCGCCCAGGCCCTCCGCGAAGCCGCGCAAAGCCTCGGCGCGACCAGCGATACCGCGCGGCTCGACGCCGAAGTGCTGATGGCCCATGCTCTGGGCGCGACGCGCTCCGAAATGCTGCTGCGTCATATGAACGCTCCCGCGCCCGGCGGCTTCGCCGCGCTGGTCGCGCGCCGGGTGGCCCACGAACCGGTCGCCTACATCACCGGGACGCAGGAGTTCTACGGTCTGCCCTTCAGAGTCACGCCCGACGTGCTGATCCCGCGCGGCGATTCCGAAGTGCTGGTCGAGGCCGCGCTGGCCGCGAGGCCCGATGCGCGCGCGGTGCTCGACTGCGGCACGGGTTCGGGCGCGTTGCTGCTGGCGGTGCTCTCCCACCGGCCGGACGCACGCGGCGTGGGCGTCGACTGCTCGCCCGGCGCCCTTGCGGTCGCGCGGGCCAATGCAGAGGCGCTGGGCCTCGCGGGACGGGTTCGCATGGTTCAGGCGGACTGGAACAAGCCGGGCTGGGCGGCAGACCTGGGCGGGCCGTTCAACCTTGTCCTCGCCAACCCGCCTTATGTCGAGAATGCGGCGCCGCTCGATCGGACGGTCCGTGCCTTCGAGCCGGCCAGCGCGCTTTTTTCCGGCCCCGAGGGGCTGGACGATTACCGCGTGCTGGTTCCGCAACTGCCCGGCCTGCTCGCTCCCGCCGGCGCCGCGCTGGTCGAGATCGGGCATGCCCAGGCCGACGCGGTAAGCGCGATAGGAAAGGCCGCAGGGCTCGATGCCCGTCTCCACCGCGACCTCGCCGGACGCGCGCGCGTCCTCGAATTTTCACCGGCGGCATAAGATTTCCCTTGGAATCGGCCGCCGGAATGCCTAAGCATGGATACGAACCAGTCCATGGACGAAGACTTCCCATGCTTGGTTCACCTCCACCATTTGCAAGCGGTGCAGCTTGGGGCGCCTCTGCACGGCAAATGGGGAAATCACGGCAATCGCAGTGATCCGTGATCATGCGACGCAAGGCAATCCGCCCGGATACCCGGTCGGCAGCCAGGGGTTTTGAGGAAAATATCCTTGAATAATAATCGTGGTAATAACCGCAGGCGTGGCCGCGGTGGCAATCGTCAACAGGGCGGTCAGCAGACTAACCGTATCGACAGCAGGGCGCGCGGCAATGCGCCGCAGATGCTGGAGAAATACAAGAAGCTGGCGCATGACGCGCACCTCAATGGTGACCGCGTGCAGGAGGAATATTACCTCCAGTTCGCCGACCATTACTTCCGCGTCATCGCCGACCAGAAGCAGCGCCAGGAAGAGGCGCGTCAACCGCGCCGCGACGACCGCTCGCAAGACGATCGCTCGCAGGATTACGGCGACGATGCGTCGTCGGACGAGGATACGTACGGCGAAGCCGCTCGTTCGTATCAGGACCGGGCGTATCAGGACCGGGCGTATCAGGACCGGGCGTATCAGGACCGGGCGTATCAGGATCGGTCGCAGCAGGATCGGTCGCAGCAGGATCGGTCGCAGCAGGATCGCGAGCCGCGCGGGGAGCGCAGCCCTCGCGCCGTTGCTCAGGAACAGCGCGAACCTGCCGAAACCGGGGACGAGAGCGGTTCGCAAGACGAACGCCCGACCTATGAGCCGACGGAAAACCCATTCCTGCGCGACAACCGCGGCGCTCGCGGCGGGTTGAAGCAGCGCCGGCCGCGCCGCGGCCGCGAGGACGGCGAGGAAACCGGCGGAAGCGAAAACGCCGCGGGCAAGCAGGAGGCGGACAAGGAAGCCTCTTCGGGCGGCTTTGATCCCGAGACGCTCCCACCCTCGATCTCGACCGGTGCGGAGGAAAAGCCCAAGCGCCGTACTCGCGCCAAGCCCAAAGCCGCCGATGCTCCGGCAGGCGAGGAAGGCGAGGAAAAGCCCAAGCGGCGCCGCACCCGCAAGGCCGGCCCGTCCACCGACGGAACCGACGGGTCCGGCGGCACGCTCGAAACCGTAGACTGACAGACAACCGACCGACCGGACGAGGCGCGACTTTGCTTGCGTCGTCGCCCGGCGGGTCTACATAGCAGCGCCGATGGATTCCCTTCGGCATGCACCGGCCCTGAACAGCGCACCGGCGACCTTCCAGCGCTTCCCCCGGCTTACCGCCGGACTTTCCGCCATCGCGGCGGGGGCGCTTGCCGCCTGCGGTTTCCAGCCGCTCGCACTCTGGCCCCTGACGATCCTCGGGATCGCCCTGCTCGCCGAACTCGTCGCGCGTAGCGACAGCGGGCGGCGGGCCTTCCTTGCCGGCTGGTGCTTCGGCGTCGGCCACTTCGCTCTCGGCAACAACTGGATCGCGACGGCCTTCACCTATCAGGCGCAGATGCCGGCCTGGCTGGGCGGGATCTCGGTCGTGCTGATTTCTCTCTACCTCGCGGTCTTCCCCGGCCTCGCGGCGCTGGCCGGCTGGCGATCACTGCGCGGCGGCGCGCCGTTCCTGGCGCTGGCCCTCGCATTCCCGGCGGCCTGGATCGTCACCGAGTGGATGCGCGCCTGGGCCTTCACCGGCTTTGCCTGGAACCCGCTGGGCATCGCCCTGCTCGGACCGTTCGACACGCGCGGCCTTGCCCTGCTGACGCCGTGGATCGGCACTTACGGCCTTTCCGGCGTGCTTGTGCTGCTGGCCTGTCTGCCGGGCCTGTTCATCCGCCTCGGCGCGGCGAGAAGCGGCCTTGCGCGCTGGATCTGGACCGCGCCGGCGCTGGCGATCGCCGTGCCGCTGGTGCTGGTCATGACCGGCCCGGATCGCTGGGCCTCCCGCGACGAAGGCCAGATCCGCTACACTCTCGTCCAGCCTGACCTGCGGCAGGAAGTGATCGACGATCCGCGCCAGTTCGAGGCAAACTTCGTCAAACTGGCCATGCTGTCCCTGCCGGAAAGATCCGGAGACAAACGCGTGGTGTTCTGGCCCGAATCCGGCCTCGGCGACTACCTGCGGGACGGATATCCTCCTTACCTCTATCGCCTTTACACTTACGCCGGCGACCCGGTGCTGGCCCGGGAGCGGATCGGCCGCGTCATCGGCCCCCACAGCCTGCTGCTGACCGGCGCGGTCGACCTCGTCATGGAGGACGGGGACGAAGTCGGCGCGCGCAATACGGTAACCGCTTTCGACGGCAAGGGGCGCATCCTTGCCAGCTATTCCAAGGCACACCTCGTGCCCTATGGCGAGTACCTCGCCCTGCGCTGGCTGCTCGAACCGCTCGGTGCGCGGCGCCTCGTGGCCGGATCGCTCGACTTCTGGCCGGGCCCGGGCCCGCGCACTTACGACTTCGGCAGCTATGGCGAGGCCGGGGTCCAGATCTGCTACGAGATCGTCTTCAGCGGCGAAGTCGTCGACCCGCGCAACCGGCCCGACTATATCTTCAATCCCTCCAACGATGGCTGGTTCGGCGCCTGGGGCCCGCCCCAGCACCTCGCCCAGGCACGGCTGCGCGCGATCGAGGAAGGCCTGCCCGTCGTGCGCGCCACCACGACCGGCATCAGCGCCGTGGTGGATGCCGATGGCATCGTTCGCGGGCATATGCCCTGGCGCACGGCCGGACGGCTCGACGGGCGCATCCCCCCTCCCCATCAGCCGACACCGTTCGCCCGCCACGGCAACGCCCTGCCGCTGGCACTGGCCGGGTTGCTGGCGGCGCTGGCCGTTTCGGTGGTTGCACTGAGCCGCCGCCGGGGTTAAACGGCACAAGACATAAAGATTTCTTTATATGGCTGGTGTCCCACAATGCGCAGTGACTACGTCTTCACTTCCGAAAGCGTTTCGGAAGGCCATCCCGACAAGGTTTCCGACCAGATTTCGGACGCCATCGTCGACCTGTTCCTCTCGCGGGACCCCGAGGCGCGCGTCGCCTGCGAGACGCTGACGACGACGCAGCGCGTCGTGCTGGCCGGCGAAGTGCGCGGGCGCGGCATGATCGACGCGAACGGCCACTGGGCTGAAGGCGCGCAGGAGGAAATCCAGCGCGTCGTGCGCGAGACGGTGCGGCGCATCGGCTATGAGCAGAACGGCTTTCACTGGACCGACCTGACGTTCGAGAACCACCTGCACCCGCAGAGCGCGGACATCGCGCAAGGCGTCGATTCGGCCGGCAACAAGGATGAAGGCGCGGGCGATCAGGGCATCATGTTCGGTTTCGCCTGCGACGAGACGCCGGACCTGATGCCAGCCACGCTCGATTACAGCCACAAGATCCTCCAGCGCCTTGCCGAAGACCGCAAATCCGGCGCGGCACCGTTCCTCGAGCCCGATGCCAAGAGCCAGGTCACGCTGCGCTTCAAGGATGGCAGGCCGGTTGCCGCCACCGTGATCGTCGTCTCCACCCAGCACAAGCCGGGCTATCATGAAGGCGGCAAGGAAGCCGAGCTCAAGGGCTATGTGAAGCAGGTCGTCCGCGAGATCCTGCCCGAGGGCTTCATCACCGACGAGACTGTCTGGCACATCAACCCGACCGGCAAGTTCGAGATCGGCGGGCCCGACGGCGATGCCGGGCTTACCGGCCGCAAGATCATCGTCGATACCTATGGCGGCGCGGCTCCGCATGGCGGCGGCGCGTTCTCGGGCAAGGACCCGACCAAGGTTGACCGTTCGGCCGCCTATGTGACGCGCTACCTGGCCAAGAACGTCGTCGCGGCGGGGCTTGCCCGGCGCTGCACGATCCAGGTGTCCTACGCCATCGGCATTTCCGAGCCGCTGTCGCTCTACGTCAACCTGCACGACACCGGCAAAGTCTCAGAAGAGGCGCTGGAAGCGGCGATCGTCAAGGTCGCCAAGGACCGGCTCGGCGGCCTCACCCCGCGCGGCATCCGCCTCGGCCTCGGCCTCAACAAACCGATCTACGCGGTGACCGCCGCCTACGGTCACTTCGGCCGCAAGCCTGAGGGCGACCTGTTCCCGTGGGAACGTACCGACCTCGTCGACGCGCTCAAGGCCGCGTTGGGCTGAGCCAGGCGGGCTCAAAGGGAGGCATCGCCGAAAAGGCCGTCATCCCGGGCTCGACCCGGGACCGGCGGCGGTCGTTCGGCCTGCCCTTTCGGCAAGGCCGCTCGTAAAAACCTCCACCGGTCCCGGATCAGGTCCGGGACGACGTGATTTGTGCTCTACTTCGCGGCCAGTTCCTTCACCAGTCGCGGCGAGGGGTAGATCGTCTCCAGTGCCTCCTGCAGCGCGGCCGTGGAAACGATCACGGTGCGGTTTAGCACCGGATCGTAGCCGTAGTTGCCGCCCATCGAATGGATGTTGCCATCGAAGGCCGCTCCGATCACCGTTCCCGCCCGGTCGATCACCGGTGAGCCGGAGTTGCCGCCGATGATGTCGTTGGTGGTGACGAAGTCGTAAGTCACGGACTTGTCGATCTGCTGCTCCTTCGCCGCGAAGGCACGAGCGAGGTCGAACGGAGGCGATCCGGTGGCGCGCTCGAACGTGCCGCCGAGCGTGGTGCGATAGGGCACCTGCGCGCCGCGCTCGGGCCAGCCTACGACTTTGCCGTAGCTTATGCGAAGCGTGAAGGTCGCATCGGGATAAATCGTATCGCCAAAGGCCGCGAAGCGCGCTTCGGTGAGCTTCGCGGCGGCAGCGGTGGCCGGGCCGGAATAGGCCTCGTCGACCTGCTTTTCGAGTTCGCGCTGGCGCGCCTCGAGCTTGCGGGCATAGACGATCATCGGGTCGTCCGAGGCCTCGATCGCCGCCTGTCCGCCTTCCCACAATTGCTTGCGGACGACCGGCTCCGCCAGCTTCGTGCCGGAAACAAGCCGCTGCGCCAGTTCCTCGGGGCTTTCCCGGCCCAGCAGCAGCTTCGTGTCCGGATCGTCCGCGCCCAGGTATTCGCGGGCCTTCGACAGGCTCCATTCGAGCCGCAGCTCATCCAGCCAGGGATAGACCGGCGCGGAATCGAGCAGGCGCTTTTCGGTAAGCGGCAGCGCGCTTTCGGTATAGCCCGGCAGGCGCTCGGCATTGGGCTTGGCGCGCTCGGCGGCGGCCATGACCAGCGTCTGGGCATAGCCGTAGAGTTCCCCAGCGGGATCGGTGAAGCGGTAGGCGAGAAAGAGCGGGCGATAGGCCTGAACCGCCTTGTCCATTTCGCTCCAGGGATCGCCGATGCCCGCCATGCCCGCGCTCTTCGTCTTGAGGTCCGTCTCGGCCTTCGCCAGCCGGGCGGCGAAGGTCTGGTCATTCAGCGCCTTGGTGCGGCCGATATAGACCTTCAGGCTGTTCTCGATGCCGTTGAGCGCGTCGAGCCCTTCACGCTCATGCTCGGGGCTCTCCTTCATCGCGCGGATCAACCTCCCGCGCAGTTCCGAATAAGTGGCGACGGTTACCGGCAGGCGCACTTCGCGCTCGAAGGCGAGCTGGCTGGCGGTATAGAGCCGCGCGGTCGAGCCCGGATTGCCGACGACGAAAGTCATCTCCCCCTCCTTGGGCGCGCGCGGGTTCCACTTCAGGTGGTTGGGCGTCCTGACCGGCTTGCCGTCCTCGTAGGCGCGCAGGAACGCACCATCGAGGCTGTAGCGCGGGAAATTGAAATTGTCGGGATCGCCCCCGAACGTCGCCGCGCGGTCCTCCGGTGCCCATACCAGCCGCACGTCGGAGTACTTGCGATAGGTATAGAGCTTGTACTGCCCGCCCCCGAACAGGGTGACGACCTGGCAGCGCGTCTTCTCACGATCGGTGCAGCCGGCGGCCTCGATTTCGGCGATCCGCGCATCGCGCGCCTTGATCAGCGCCTCTCCGGTGCTGGCGCCGATCGCGCGTTTTATGTCGCCCGTCACGTCGGTGATCTTGGTGACCACTTCGGCCTGCTGGCCGGGGCACTTCTTCTCGTCAGGCAGGCTCGCGGCGACGAAACCCTTGTCGAGCAGGTCGTTGCCGGACGTGGAATTGTCGAACAGGCAGGAAGCGACGCAGTGATGGTTGGTGAGGATGAGGCCACTTCCGGAAACGA
Organism: Novosphingobium endophyticum; assembly: GCF_014640675.1. GTDB lineage: Bacteria > Pseudomonadota > Alphaproteobacteria > Sphingomonadales > Sphingomonadaceae > Novosphingobium > Novosphingobium endophyticum. Next base: position 41,859 of record NZ_BMHK01000021.1, read on the forward strand.
AGCTGGCCGAGCAGCCACCGGTCAGGCGCACGGCGGAATTGCGGACTTTGTCGAGCCAGGCCCCATCGGGTGCCCAGCCGTATTCGGCTTGCACTTTCGCGCGCGGAAAACCGTCGAAGGTCCACATGCCCTCTTCGGCGGCGGCGGGAGCGGAATTGAGCGCCAGCGACAGGGCAGTGCCGGCAAGCAGGGTTAGCGAGCGGGTTGTCATGGGTGTTCCTCGTTCCAGAATGACCTGATTTTCCCAAGGAAATCCGGTCTGTCCAGTCAAATCCCGGCAGGATTCGCAAGGTTGCCGAAACAGGTGCGCAGGCGTTATCTGAAGAACCCGATATGGGTCCGATGCGAAACAAGCTTGTGCATCCGACCGGGAAGCGGCTGGACAGACGATATGGACTACGGGACGCTGATTTCGGTCGAGGACTTGCGCGACCTTCTCGCGGGCGGAACCGATGTGCTCCTGCTCGACTGCGAATTCGATCTCGGCGCGCCCGAAAAGGGCAGACAGATCCATGCCGCGGGGCATCTGCCGGGCGCGTGCTACGCCCACCTCGACCAGGATCTTGCGGGCACGCCTGACGGCACCAACGGCCGCCACCCTCTTCCCGACCGGGAAAGGTTTGCCGCGTGGCTGCGCGGGATCGGATTGAGCAGGGGGCAGCAGGTCGTCGCCTACGATTCGAATGGAGGAGCCTGGGCGGCGCGGGCCTGGTGGCTGCTGCGCTGGATGGGGCACCGGCCGGTCGCCGTGCTCGATGGCGGCAAGCCGGCCTGGGCCGCGTCGGGCCTGCCCTTGGAGACCGGTACGCCGCTACAGCGAAGCACGGGGGATTTCGTCCCCGGCGAACCGCGCGTCGGCGCACCGGTGAACGCTGCGGACGTGCTCGCCAATGTCTCCAGCCACGAAGCGCAGGTTCTCGATGCCCGCGATCCTTCGCGCTATCGGGGCGAACCCAATCCGCTCGATCCGGTTGCGGGTCATATTCCCGGCGCGAAGAACCGCTTCTTTCGCGACAACCTGGGCAGCGACGGCCGCTTCCGCCCCGCAGCGGAACTCGCCGCCGCGTTCACCGTACTGCTGGAAGGCAGGCCCGCCGTCCTGCAATGCGGCTCGGGCGTCACCGCCTGCCACAACGCGCTCGCCATGGAGATCGCCGGCCTCACCGGCGCGCGGCTCTACCCGGGCTCGTGGAGCGAATGGATCAGCGACCCCGCCCGCCCGGTGGCGACGGGCGAGGGCTGACTGGCCGCTACTTCGCCAGTTCGGCCTCGATCGCGCCGACGAGTTCCGGGGCCTTGGGCTCGACGCCCGGCGCGAAGCGGGCGGCGACCGTGCCGTCCTTCGCGATCAGGAACTTCTCGAAGTTCCACAGCACCTCCGGGTCCTCGGTAGGCGTCTTGCCATAGCCTTTCAGCCGCTCACGGAATTCCTCCGCCGGACCGATCTTTTCGGGCTTCGCCTGGGTGAGCGCGGCATAGAGCGGCTGCTTATCTTCACCGGTCACGTCCGCCTTGGCGAATAGCGGGAAGGAGACGCCATAATTGAGCGAACAGAATTCCATGATCTCGTCGTGTGAGCCTGGCTCCTGCCCAGCGAAGTCGTTGGCGGGAAAGCCAAGCACCTCGAAACCCTGGCCCTTGTACTCCTTATAGAGCTCCTCCAACCCTTCGTACTGCGGTGTGAGGCCGCACTTGGAAGCGACGTTGACCACCAGCAGGACATTGCCCTTGTGATTGGCGAGGCTATCGCTGGCACCATCGATGCGGGTCAGGGGAATTGCGGAAAGGTCGGCCATTGGAAAGCTCCCGTGCGTGAAGTGTTACGCCGGAGTTATGCGGCCCCGGCGTGACCACCGCAAGTCACGCCGGGGCGATGTTCAGCTCACATAGTGCGCCGTGGTCTTGGCCGCGACTTCTTCCGCCGTGACGCCCGGCGCCAGCTCGATCAGCCTGAACGGCGTGTCGTGATCGGGGCGCTGGAACACGCACAGGTCGGTCACGATCATGTCGACCACGTTCTTGCCGGTGAGCGGCAGCGTGCATTCGGGGATGAACTTGGGATCGCCGTTCTTGGAAGTGTGCTCCATGACGACGATGATCTTCTTGACACCGGCGACGAGGTCCATCGCGCCGCCCATGCCCTTGATCATTTTGCCCGGGATCATCCAGTTGGCAATGTCGCCGTTCTCGGCCACTTCCATCGCGCCGAGCACGGCAAGGTCGATATGCCCGCCGCGAATCATCGCAAAGCTGGTCGCGCTGTCGAAATAGGCCGAATGCGGCAGTTCGCTGACCGTCTGCTTGCCGGCGTTGATAAGGTCGGGATCGACCTCATCAGCATAGGGGAACGGGCCGATGCCGAGCATCCCGTTCTCCGACTGGAGCGTCACGGTCACCCCCTTGGGCACATGGTTCGCCACCAGCGTCGGAATACCGATGCCGAGATTGACGTAAAACCCGTCGCGCAGTTCCTGCGCCGCGCGGGCGGCCATCTGGTTACGATCCCACCCTTTATTGATTTCCTCGGACATCAGGCGGTCTCCCTCTCGCGGGTGGTCGAGAATTCGATTTTCTTGTCATAGGGCGCGCCCAGCACGAGGCGCTGGACGAACACGCCCGGCAGGTGGATGCAGTCGGGATCGAGCGAACCGGTGGGCACGATCTCCTCCACCTCGACCACGCAGACCTTGCCGCACGTCGCGGCCGGTACGTTGAAGTTACGCGCTGTCTTGCGGAACACGACGTTACCGGTTTCGTCCGCCTTCCACGCCTTGACGAGGCTGAGGTCGGCGAAGATGCCGCGTTCGAGCACGTATTCCTGCCCGTCGAACTCCTTGGTTTCCTTGCCCTCCGCGACCTGGGTGCCGACGCCGGTCTTGGTGTAGAAGCCGGGAATGCCCGCGCCGCCGGCGCGCATCCGCTCCGCCAGGGTGCCCTGCGGACAGAACTCCACCTCCAGCTCGCCGGAGAGGAACTGCCGCTCGAACTCCTTGTTCTCGCCCACGTAGGACGAGATCATCTTCTTAACCTGCCGGGTGCGCAGGAGTTTGCCGATACCCTCATTGTCGATACCGGCATTGTTGGAGGCGAAGGTCAGGTCCTTCACGCCGGAATCGCGCACGGCATCCAGCAGGCGCTCGGGAATCCCGCAAAGGCCGAAACCGCCCGCGGCGATCAGCATGCCGTCCCCGAGCAGCCCGTCGAGCGCAGCTGCGGCGCTGGGGTAGAGTTTGTTCATCGGTTCTCCTCTCGCGTTGGCGGCACCCTAGACACGCCATGTCATTACGAATAGCGATTGTTTTTTATGCATTCCGATATGCGATTATTATGAAACGCATTGCACTCTACCATCTGGAGACGCTCATGTGGATCGACCGCCTGGGCACTTTCGCGGCGGCGGCGCAGCGGCTCAATACCACGCAGCCGGCGGTCTCGGCCCGCGTGCGCGAGATCGAGGAACAACTGGGCCAGTCGCTGTTCCAGCGCGACGGACGGCGAATGGTCCTCAACGCCCGGGGGCGAAGGCTGGTGCAGGCCTGCGAGCCGCTGCGCAGCGGCCTCGAACGGGTCCTTCTCGAAGCGAGCGACTTCGCCGGGGCCACGGGCGCTGTGCGCATTGGTTCGGGCGAGATCGCGGCGGCGAGCTGCCTTCCCGCTTTCATCCAGGACATCGAGCGCGACCGGCCGGGCGTGACGATGGAAGTCGAGCTCGACCTGACGGCACGCCTCCTGCAACAGCTCCTTTCGGGCATGCGCGACATCGTCTTCCTCGCCGGCCCGGTCGCGAGCCCCGGCATCCGCACCGTGCCGATCGGCTCGGTCGAGCTGGTCTGGGCGGCGAGTCCGGCGGTCGGCGCGGCAGGCGGCTTCGCAAGTCCGTTGCCGGTCTGGTCGCTTCCCGATCATTCTCCGATTCATCATGTCACGATCACGTCTCTCGATGACCACGGTATCGCCGCCCGCGCCCTGCACACCTGTAATAACGTGCGCATGCTCATAGAGATCGTCGCCACGGGACAGGGTGCCGCCGTACTGCCCGAAACAATGGTCCGCGAGCACCTGCTTGGCGGGTCGCTCGTGGAAATTTTGCCGCGTCCTCCCCATAAAGTACATTTCGAGGCCGCGATTCGTACGCGCGAGCGCGAACCGGTGATTCTCGATCTGTTCGAGCGGGCTGGACGACTGACAATCGACAGGAGTTCCATCCTGGCTCCAGAATAGAAATTGATCCCGGTCATGGTGGCGAGTCGCCATTGGCCTTAGGATCGAAAAGCAATGGGAGACAAGGATATGCGTTCGATTCTCGTCAATGCGGACCGCCGGGCCGACAACGATACCCGAATAGAAACGGCTCTGAATCTCGCTCGGCGTTCGGGCGGCCACGTTACCGTGCTCGTCGACACGCCGGTTTCCCGATACGTTGCCATGGATCCGATGGGCGGCAGCTATGTCATCGCCGACGCGCTGGAACGCGCGCGCGAGGAGGACGATGCCGCTGCCAAGGCCATCGAGGCCCGCCTCGCGCGTGACGACGTGCCGTTCGATGTCTTTCGCAGCGAGGACGACCCGATCAACGCACTCGCCAGGGCAGCGCGCCTCGCCGACCTGATTGTTGTCTCGCGCTCGGGCGGCCTGGCCGGCGAACTCGCGCTCACGTGCCGCACGCCGGTGCTGGCGCTGCCCGACGGCAAGCCGCTCGAACTGCCCGTACGTCGTGCCTGCGTCGCGTGGGACGGCGGTGAGCAGGCGGCAGCCGCGCTGCGGGCGGCCGTTCCCCTGCTGGGAAGTTGCCAGCTGGTCAAGCTCATCAGCGTGGCGGAAAAACCCGGCGGCTTTCCGACGACCGACGCGCTGCGTTACCTTTCGCGCCACGGAATCCACGCCGAGCTCGAAGAGCACGAGCAGCGGGGATCGACCGAGGAGACGCTCGCAGCCGCCGTCGCCGAAAACGACGCGGAGCTTCTTGTCATGGGCGCCTACGGCAAAAGCCGCGTGCGCGAATTCCTGTTCGGCGGCGTGACGGCCTATTTCCTGAACGAGGCGAAGGCGCCCGCGCTGCTTCTGGTTCACTGAGATCCCTCGCGCCGTCAGGCACCGGATCGCGGCGTCGATAAACCGATCCGCCGACGCCTGTGCGCCTGACCGCGAAATATCCGGGGAAGTCGCCGCGAAGGCAGTGGCCTTGCCGGGCTGCAAATGTCGCGGCGCAGCAGTTAGCGTTACCGCATCGAAGGCTGAAAACCCCTGGCCGCGTATTTGCGAATCGATCCTGAAAGCGGCCGAATGAGAAAACGGCGTATTTCCGCTGGAAATGCGTCCAGTCCTGGAGGCGATTGGAGGACGCGCAACGAAGGTTGCATATTTTACATCTTCAATTCGCTCTTTCGCACTTGCACAAAATCCGGGCTGCACTCATAACGAAACTGCCTTTCAGGCATCCTCTCCCAAAACTTCCACGGCCCGGTCGGTAACGACCGGGCCTTTTTTTCGGCCGGTTCCCGCAAGGCCTTTGCCTCGCCCGAATGGCTCCCTATCGCGAATTTTTGGAACCGATCCGGTCGCAGGCGGGTTTGCCCGTTTGAAAACGCCCTGCGTCATACCTAGCTCGGGTTCACTCCCTTGAGCGATCGCAATTCCCAACCGCGATGGATGTGAAAAAGGGGAGGCAGCAGGAAAGGAAACCCATGGCGGAAGCGGAACCCCAGGTGGAAGAACGGACGGTAAGGCTGCAAGTCGCCGCCGCCCGGCAGGAAGAAAGCGGCCAGGGCATCGCCCGCATGTCGCGCCCCTCGCTTACGGCAATCGGCGCGATGGAAGGCGACGTTCTGGAAATCACCGGCAAGGCGATGACGGTGGCCCAGGCCGTGCTCGCTTATCCCGAAGACGAGGGGCTCGAGGTGATTCGCCTCGACGGCCTGCAACGCGGCAATGCGGAAGTCGGTTCGGGCGATCACGTCACCGTCCGCAAGGCCGAATCCCGCCCCGCCCAACGCGTCGTTTTCGCGCCGGCGCAAAAGGACATGCGCCTGCAAGGCCCAACCGCCGCGCTCAAGCGCAATTTCGCCGGCCGCCCGATGGTCCAGGGCGACCTCGTCGCCACGACCGGGCAGCAACAGGTCGCCGACATTCCGCCGCAGCTGCGCCGCATGTTCAACGCGCCCGCCTATGCGCTGACGCAGATTCGCCTCTCCGTGGTCTCGACCACGCCGCGCGGCATCGTTCACATCGACGAGAATACCGAAGTCGAGCTGCGCGAGACTTACGAGGAAGCGCACGACGCGCGCGGCGACGTCAACTACGACGACGTGGGCGGCATGTCCGATACCATTCGCCAGCTGCGCGAGATGATAGAATTGCCGCTGCGCTATCCCGAACTCTTCACCCGCCTCGGCGTCGCGCCGCCCAAGGGCGTGCTGCTGCACGGCCCGCCGGGCACCGGCAAGACTCGCCTCGCCCAGGCCGTCGCCAATGAAAGCGAGGCCAACTTCTTTTCCATCAACGGACCCGAAATCATGGGTTCCGGCTACGGCGACAGCGAGAAGGCGCTGCGCGAAGTCTTCGAGGAAGCGACCAAGGCCGCGCCCGCGATCGTCTTCATCGACGAGATCGACTCGATCGCGCCCAAGCGGAGCCAGGTCCACGGCGAAGCGGAAAAGCGCCTCGTCGCGCAGCTCCTGACACTGATGGACGGCCTCACCACCCGCGCCCACGTCGTCGTCATCGCCGCCACCAACCGGCCCGAAGCGATCGACGAGGCGCTGCGCCGGCCCGGACGCTTCGACCGCGAAATCGTGATCGGCGTTCCCGATGAAGGCGGCCGGCGCGAAATCCTGGCGATCCACACGCGCGGCATGCCCCTGGGCGAAGGGGTCGACCTCAAGGAACTGGCCCGCACGACGCATGGCTTCGTCGGCGCCGACCTCGCCGCGCTCACCCGCGAGGCGGCGATCGAGGCGGTGCGCCGGATCATGCCCAAGATCGACCTGGAAGCACGCACCATCCCGGCCGAAGTGCTGGAGAGCCTCTCCGTCGTGCGCGACGATTTCCTCGAGGCTCTCAAGCGCGTCCAGCCCTCGGCCATGCGCGAGGTCATGGTGCAGGTGCCCAACATCGGTTGGGCCGATATCGGCGGCCTCGACGAAGCGCAGCTCAAGCTGAAGGAAGGCATCGAACTGCCGCTCAAGACGCCCGAAGCCTTTCACAAGCTGGGCATCCGTCCCGCCAAGGGCTTCCTGCTCTATGGCCCGCCCGGCACCGGCAAGACCCTGCTCGCCAAAGCCGTCGCCAAGGAAGCCGAGGCTAACTTCATCTCGATCAAATCGTCCGACCTGCTTTCGAAGTGGTACGGTGAAAGCGAACAGCAGATCGCCCGGCTCTTTGCCCGCGCCCGGCAGGTCGCGCCCTGCGTGATCTTCATCGACGAGATCGACAGCCTCGTACCCGCGCGCGGATCGGGCGGCGGCCTGGGCGAACCGCAAGTGACCGCGCGGGTCGTCAACACCATCCTGGCCGAGATGGATGGCATGGAGGAACTGCAATCGGTCGTCCTGATTGGCGCGACCAACCGCCCCGCCCTCGTCGACCCGGCGCTTCTGCGCCCCGGCCGCTTCGACGAGCTGGTCTATGTCGGCGCGCCCGACGAGGCTGGCCGCGAGCATATCCTGGGCATCCACACATCCCGGATGCCGCTCGCCGACGACGTCTCGCTGCACGAGATCGCCGAACGCACGACGCGCTTCACCGGCGCCGACCTCGAGGACGTGACCCGCCGCGCCGGCCTCGCCGCCATCCGCAAGCACGGCGCCGATGTCGACACGGTGACCATGGCCGACTTCGAGGAGGCCCTGGAGGACAGCCGCGCCACGGTGACCGAGGAAATGGAAGCCGAATACCTCCGCATGAAGGGCGAACTGAAAAAGCGCGCCATGGAAGTGACGCCAATCGGCTTCATCACGCCGGGCATGGTGGAATCGACGCGCGACAAGAAGCACGGGGAATGAGGCCGTAGACTCGCCGTCGGAACGTTGCAGCGCCTTTCGTCGCGATCATGACGGCGATCGGCGCGTTTCGCGTCTCCGCGCCTGCGGGCAGGCTTGCCAAAGCCGGGAGCATACGGCTCGATAGCCTTCTCGCGGCTGCGGGAAGGTGGAGATGCGGTATCGCAAGGACATCGACGGGCTGAGGGCCGTCGCGGTTGGCGGCGTGGTCATCTACCACGCCTTTCCCGCCGTGCTTCCCGGCGGGTTCGTCGGCGTGGATGTCTTTTTCGTCATCTCCGGCTTTCTCATCACCTCGATCATCGCATCGGACGCGGAGGCCAGCCGGTTCTCCATCGGCGGCTTCTATGAACGCCGCTTCCGCCGCATTCTCCCCGCACTCGCGTTCATGCTGGCGATCACCACGTGCGCCGCCGTGGTGATCCTGCCGCCGGGCGAACTGAAACAGTACGGACAAAGCCTGCTCGCGGTCGCCGCTTTCGGATCGAACGTGCTGTTCTGGCATGAGGGCGGCTATTTCGACGGGCCGGCGGGTGACAAGCCGCTGCTGCACACCTGGTCGTTGGCGGTGGAGGAGCAGTTCTACATCGTCTGGCCGCTGATCGCGGCGGCGCTGATCGCACTCGGCCACCGGCGGCTGCTCAAACAGTTCGTCTGGGCGGCGGTGCTGGTCTCGCTCGCCGCTTCCGAGATCGTCGTGCGGCTCTGGCCGAGCCAGGCCTTCTATCTGATCCCCTATCGCGCCTGGGAACTGGGCTTCGGCGCGCTACTCGCCGTCGGCGCCCTGCCGTCACTTCGCGGTCGCCTCCAGCGCGAGGGCGCGGCCTGGGCAGGCCTCGCGCTGATCGCATTCCCGATGCTGATCTATACCGAAGACCTGCCGTTTCCCGGACTCTCCGCGGTACCGCCCTGCCTGGGTACGCTGCTGCTGATCCATGCCGGCCAGGGTGCCCCGACTCGCGCCGGGCAAATGCTTTCGTGGCGGCCCGTGCTCTTCGTCGGGCTCACATCGTACAGCTTCTACCTTTGGCACTGGCCGGTGCTGGTACTGTTGCACATCGCGCTCAACCGGCCGCTTCATGCACCCGAAGCAGCGATGGCCGTGCTCGCGGCCTTCGCTCTGGCCGCGTTCTCCCTGCGCTTCGTCGAGCAGCCCTTCCGCGAGCGCGGGGCGATCCGGCTCAGCCGCCGCGCCGCGCTGGGGGCGAGTGGATCGATGCTGACGATGTTCGCGGCAGCCGGCGCCGGAGGCTGGGTCGCCAACGGCTTCGAAGCATTCGTTTCACCCCAGGTCGCGGCTGCGGAGCATGCAACGAAAAGCGTGAACATCTACAGGGCGCGCTGCCATAACGATGGCCATACCGCAGCGCTGTCAGCACCGGCGGACTGCATGGCCGGAACCGGGCAAATGGGTGGCGGGTACCAGGTGCTGCTCTGGGGGGATTCGCACGCCGATCACCTCATGCCGGGACTGGCAGGGCTTGCACGCAGCGAGGGCTTCGCGATCCGGCAATCCACGGCGTCCGGCTGCTCCCCGCTCGCCATCCTGTCGTCCTCAAGCGATCCCCGGCATCCGTCATGCGCGAAGGTGCACCGCGCGACGCTTGACGAAGCGGCCGCCCAGCCGGCCCTGGGCGCGATTATAGTGAGTGCGCGCTGGTCGGCGATATTGCAGGGCATCGCCAATGCCGCGCCTGCGCAGGTCGAAGGCCCGCGGCGCGACCATGCCGCGATGTCGGCCCTGCGTGGACGTCTCGAATCTCTTGTTCGCCGGATCCGGGCCACGACAGGCACCGACACGCGCATTTTGATCATCGGATCGACGCCGGAATTCAACTTCTGGCCCGCCAACTGCTTCGCCCGCGCGGCAAAGCTCGGCTCCGATCCCGAATATTGTCGAAAGGCACCGCCAAAGGACAGCCATTGGGGTCCGCTGGCCGACCGTGTCCTGGCAGACTTCGAAACGCCCGGGGTCTCGGTAATTTTGCCGCGCGCCTACTTCTGCGCGGAGGAATCTTTCTGCTCGACGGTAGCCGGCGGCGCCATTCTCTATCGGGACGACGACCACCTCAGCAACGAAGGTGCGCGTTTCGTGGCCTCGCGGCTCCGGCCGGCTCTCGAAGATCTGTGGGGCCGACCGGCGAGCGGCGGCCCTGCGCCTCAGGCCCGTTCGCCCGTCGAAGCCGCCTTGCCGTCGCCCGCGATCGCCTCCGCCATCGACGGACCTGCCGCCAGCTCCACCGGGGCGGCCGGCAAAGTACGGCGGCGCACCAGCGCTTCGGGGATTTCGCGGCGGATCCAGTCAAGCATGGATTCGCGTATATCGCAGCGCAGATCGAACAGGCTGCCCGCGTCTTGCGCGCTCATCAGCAGGCGCACCTCGACCGACTCCTCGCGGCAATCGGTCACCTGAACGGCTTGCGACCGTTTGTCCCACAGGCGATGCGCGGTAATCTGGCGGGTGAATTCCTCGCGGATCGGGGCGACGTCCACCGCATGATCAAGGTAGAGCAGGACCGTGCCGAGCAACTGCGACCCGGTCTTCGTCCAGTTCTGGAACGTGTCCTCGAGGAAGCGCTGCGAAGGCACGACGAGCCGGCGGTCATCCCACAGGCGCACGACCACGTAAGTAGTACGAATGTCTTCGATGCGGCCCCATTCTCCGTCGAGGATGACGACGTCGTCGATTGAGATCGGCTCGGTCAGCGCCATCTGGAAGCCGGCGATCAGTGCCTTGAGCGCGGGCTGCGCGGCGGCACCGACCGCAAGCGCGGCAACGCCCGCCGAGGCCATCAGCGTGACGCCGATCTCTCTCACTCCCGGGATCGAGACAAGCATGCCGGCGATGGTGAGGAAGACGATCAGGAACGTGCCGATGCGGCTGAGGATCGCGAGCCGCGTCCGGCGGCGGCGGGCGTTGCGGTTATCCGCGACGGTAATGTCGTTGCGCAGGATCATCGCCTCGACGAAGGCGTGCAGGATGGCGATAGCCACCCAGCCGGTGAGCAGCGGCATGACGAATCCCGAGAAGCGCGACCATATCGCCTCGAGCGTCGGCACTTCGCGCGCGGCGAACACGACGCCCAGGGCGATGAAGGCGTAGCGGGTGGGACGGGCCAGCCGCTTGACCACGATATTGTCCGCGTCGCTTTCGCTCGAACGGGCAACACGCCGCAATATCCGGAACAGAACCGCATGGGCCACCAGCGCCACGGCGATGCCGATCATGGCGGCCGCGGCGGTGAGAAGCGGCCGCTCGGCCCAGTCGGGCAGGGCAGTGACGTTGCCTTCGATGAACTCGATCATGGCCGGCAGGTTAGGCGACCATGCCGCCATTTCAAGGGCATGACAGCGCTCCTGCGCTTCAGTGTGCCGCGCCCCAGCTCGGTCCGAAGCCGATCTCCACGCCCAGCGGCACGTCGAGCCTGACCGCCGGCTCAGCGGCGCCCGCCATGACCCGTTCGATCACGGGTGAGGCTGCAGCAACGTCAGCCTCGGGCAGTTCGAAGACAAGCTCATCGTGGACCTGCAGCAGCATCTTGACGTGCCCCAGGCCCGCCCCGGCAAGCGCCGGCTCCATGCGGGCCATGGCGCGCTTGATAATATCGGCGCTGGTGCCCTGGATCGGCGCGTTGATCGCGGCGCGCTCGCTGCCCTGGCGTTCGGCCTGGTTCTTCGAATTGATGCGCGGGAACCAGGTCTTGCGGCCGAACAGCGTCTCGGAATAACCGCGCTCGCGCACGCTTTCGAGTGTTTCGTGGATGTAGCGCTGGATGCCGGGAAAGCGCTCGAAATAGCGGTCTATCATCGCCTGCGCCTCGTCCGCCTCGACGCCGAGACGCCCTCCCAGACCCCAGCGCGAGATGCCATAGAGGATCGCGAAATTGATCGTCTTGGCCCGCCCTCGCGTGTCGCGGTCGACGGTGCCGAACATCTCCATTGCCGTGCGCGCGTGGATATCCTCGCCATGGGCGAAGGCTTCCTTGAGGCTCGGCACGTCGGCCATGTGTGCGGCAAGGCGCAATTCGATCTGCGAATAGTCGGCCGAGAGCAGGACATTGCCCGGCTCCGCGACGAAGCAGTCGCGGATCTGGCGGCCAATCTCGGTGCGGATCGGGATGTTCTGCAGGTTGGGTTCGGTGGAAGAGAGGCGTCCCGTCTGCGCGCCGACCAGCGAATAGCTGGTGTGGACACGCCCGGTGCGCGGGTTGATCGCCGCCTGCAGCGCTTCGGTATAGGTCGAGCGGAGCTTCGAGAGCTGGCGCCATTCGAGCACTTTGGTGGCGACCACCGCGCCCTCTCCGGCAAGCTTTTCGAGCACGGACTGATCGGTGGAGTATTGGCCCGACTTGCCCTTGCGCCCGCCCTTGTAGCCCAGCTTGTCAAACAGGATGTCACCCAGCTGCTTGGGGCTGCCGATGGTGAACGCCTGCCCGGCAAGGCCGTGGATCTCACCTTCGAGCGCCCCGATGGCCTCGGCGAACTGGCTGGAGAGGCCCGCCAGCTTTTCGCGGTCGACCCTGATGCCGTGGCGCTCCATCCGCGCCACCACGGGAATCAGCGGACGGTCCACCCGCTCGTAGATCCGCGTGCCGCCTTCCTCCGACAGGCGGGGATCCAGCAGCGCGTGCAGCCGCCAGGTGACATCGGCGTCCTCGGCGGCATAGCAGGTCGCCTTGGGCAGCAGGACTTCGCCGAAGGGAATCGCCTTCTTGCCGGTGCCGCACACATCCTTGAAAGCCATCGGCTTGTGATCGAGGTGTCGCTGGGAAAGTTCGTCCATGCCGTGCCCGCCGCCGATGCCGTCAATCGAGCGGCCGGCGTCGAGACAGAAGCTCTCGATCATCGTGTCGTCAACCGGGGCCAGCTCGATCCCGTAGCGGGCCAGCACGTTGAGGTCGTACTTGATATTCTGCCCGACCTTCAGAACCGCATCGCTTTCGAGCAGCGGCTTGAGAAGCGCCATCGCCTCTTCGAGGGGGACCTGCTCGGGCCGTTCGGCGAACATGTCGCTGCCGCCATGGCCCAGCGGAATGTAGCAGGCCTGGTTGGGACCGATGGCCAGACTCACGCCGCAAAGGTCGGCCTGCATGGCATCGAGCATCGAGGTTTCGGTATCCACGGCGACGAGGCGCGCATTCGCGGCCCTGGCGATCCACGCCTCCAACGCGGCGAGCGTCTGCACGCATTCGTAGGCGTCATAGTCGATCGCCGGCATTTCCGGCAGCGGCTGGCGCGCGGCGCCCTCCTGCGGATTGGCCCCGGCGGTGACGGGCTTGGCGGGATTGAGCCGGGTCGTCGGCGTCGGACTGCCGGTGCCGGCATCGAGACGCTTCAACAGGCTGGTGAAGCCATGCCTGGCAAGGAAGACGGAAAGCGGCTCGGGCGGGACGCTGTTGAGCTTGAACGCGTCGAGCGGCATCGGCAGCGCGCAGTCCTCCTTGAGCGTGACCAGCACCCTGGACAGGCGCGCCTGCTCGGCCTGCTCGATAAGCCGCTCCTGCAGCTTGGACTTCTTCATCGAAGGCGCTGCGGCAAGCGCGGATTCGAGATCGCCATAGTCCTGGATCAGCTTGGTCGCGGTCTTGGGGCCGACGCCGAAGACGCCGGGCACATTGTCGACCGAATCGCCCATCAGCGCGAGCACGTCACCCACTTTCTCGGGCGGCACACCGAACTTCTCGATCACCTCGGCGATGTCGATGCGCTGGTTCTTCATGGTGTCGAGCATGTCGATGCAGCCACCCTCGATTCCGTCATCCGGTTCGGCGCACTTGCCCACGAGCTGCATCAGGTCCTTGTCCGACGAGACGATCGTCACGTCCCAGCCCCGCCGCGTCGCCTCGCGCGCGTAGGAGGCGATCAGGTCGTCGGCCTCATAGCCCTGCTCCTCGATGCAGGGCAGGGAAAAGGCGCGAGTGGCGTCGCGGATCAGCGGAAACTGCGGAACCAGGTCTTCGGGCGGCGGCGGCCGGTTGGCCTTGTAATCTTCGTAGATGTCGTTGCGAAAGGACTTGCTGCCGGCATCGAGAATCACGGCGAGATGCGTCGGCCCATCGGCCTTGTGCAGATCCTCGGCCAGTCGCCACAGCATCGTCGTATAGCCGTAAACCGCGCCTACCGGCGTGCCTTCCGGGTCGGTCAGCGGGGGCAAGCGGTGATAGGCGCGGAAAATATAGGCCGATCCGTCGACGAGATAGAGATGCTGCTTGGAATCCATGCCAAAGGCCCTAGCAGCGCGGAAGCTGGGCGTCAGCAGCCAGCAGCAAACATTCCCGGGAACCGTACCGGCGTCGGTGCGTTCTGACGCGAATGCTTGAAACGCCGCGAAGGCACTCCTAATCCTTCGGGACCAAGACCGGCGCGGGGCCGGTTTGCTTCGTGGCTTTCGCCGTCGGGGTTCAAATCGCAAACGAGGAATTGTAACAAGATGCGCAAGATCGTCATTACCGCCGCCGCCGCCGCAGCGGCCCTCTCGCTCGCCGCCTGCTCGGAGCAGACGCAGGACGCGACCGAAGCCGCCGCGACTTCGGCCGCTGACGACATCAGCGACCTCGCCACCGACGCCGGCGACGCCATCGATGCGGCGGGGGACGCGATCGGCGACGCCGGTGACGATACCGCCGATGCCGCCAAGGACGCGGCGCAGGACGCGGAAAAGACTACCGACGACATCGCGGCTGATGCCGAACAGGCCGCAAAGGATACCGAGGCGGAACTCGACAACGGCAACACCAACTGAGCCTGGCTCTCAGGCAAAGTTGACGGCAAAGGCCCGCCGGGATCTTCCCGGCGGGCCTTTGTTTTTCCCGTGGCGGGCGGCCCGAGGAGGCCCGCCCAGCAATCACGCTTCAGCGCGAAGCTGTGCGCAGATAGCTGGAACTTTCGGTGAGATAGCCGTCGTAGACGGCGCGTGCGATCTGGGCGATGCGCGATTCGCGGTTCGGACGACTGCCCTGTCCGGTCACATAGATGGCGACGGCAAAGGCGCGGCCGTCAGGCGTCTCGACAATGCCGACATCGCTCGAGGTATTGTTGAGCGATCCGGTCTTGTGCGAGACCACGACGCCATCGGGCATCATCGCCGGAATGCGGTGACGCCCGGTGCGGCAACGGCTCATCGCGCCGAGAATGACGTCACGGCTTTCAGCCTTCAGCCACTTGCCGTTGTAGAGACCCGTCAGCATCTGGGCCATGGCCAGCGGGGTCGCGCTATCGCGCTTGTCGATCACCTGCGCGGGATCGATCGCCCCGTCATCGCGCACCAGGGTGGCGATGTCGCGGTCGAGGCTCCAGTCGGTGATGCCGGCCGTGTTATACACCCAGTCGTTCACCGCCTGAGGACCGCCGACCACCTTAAGCAGCGCATCGGTCGCATAGTTGTTAGAGCGGGTAATCATCTGCTCGATCAGGTCACGCGCGGTCATGTAAGCGCCGGGACGAACCGGAGCGACGGGGGTAGAGAACGGTGCGGACCTGACCGGGATCAGCAGCGGGAATTCGCTGGTCAGGCTCCATTTGCCTTGCTCGACGCCGGCCATGAACGTCGCGGCGATCGCGATCTTGCTGGTGCTGGCCATCGGGAAGCGCTGGTCTCCCAGCACGTCGATCGTGCGGCCGGTGGCGAGATCGACGGCGGCGACACCGATGCGGCCCTTGGAGGCTTCGGCCACCGAGGCAAGCTGGCGCTCGAACGGCGTGGAATAGGTCGGAGGCCCGCGCAGTTCGGTACCGAGTACCGAATCGAAAGCCGTGTTGACCTGGGAAATGTCATCGGCGGAATCTTTGGCATGAACCGGAGCGAGCGACATTATCACCGCGGCCGCCACCGCCGCTGCGGACATGAGATGTCGAGCGCCGGAGCGCCACCACGCCACGAATTGGGTTGACCCGATCATCATGAATTCCAAACTACACCGTCCCAGTTCCTGAAATATGAAGGAATTGACGGTGAGTCGCTACCGGTTCGCGATGAAATGCCGTGGGCCTGCGGGCAATTGCGCGAATCGGCACTTTCCTGTCGCCAATGTGAACAATTCAGTCATCGCGGCGAATCGTATCAGCGGCGCAATGCGCTGATCTTTGCTGCCCGTCTGGCGCGGCGGGGCCGACCCACGGGGCAGCCTTTCCTTGCCGGGTCCATTAGACAAATCGAGTAGGGGGATTCCTCACGGTCTCCCCCTCTCACACCACCTGGCATACGTTCTACGTACCGCGGCGGTTTCCGGTAGTGTTCAGCGCGGCGTGATGGTTTGCGAGGGAGACCAGCCTTTGGTTGGTGAACCAGGCGATGGTCATGGCCTCAACAGCCGATTCTCAGAATGGTCCCGTTCTCCTGAGCCTTTGCCCACCGGATGCGGGATAATGGTGCAGCCGAGCGGCGACCGTATGTGAGGTGGTACAGGCTCGTATACCGGGCTGGTACTGGTCGATCGGGCTCAGACCTTGGATCCCCATGCGCAAAAGTGAGAAAACCAATGCCACCTTGCTAATCGACTTGACCCCAAACTCATCATGTGAGGGTAAGACGTTGATCCTTCGCTCGGGCGCCGCCGGATTTACCTGCGCGCATGTCTGTCTGAATATCGGGCGTCCCGGCCCATTGCCCGGTTACCCCACCGCACCGGCCTTATATCCGGTTCCTGTTCGTCAGCTCCGAGCTTTGCCTCCGGCTTCCTCCCCACCCCGCCTCGCGGCGACGCAGTTGCTTTCAGCTAGTACCGCGCCACAGAGATTATGACGGTTTGGCTTATCGCAGGACGGGCAGCGCTTCGGGGGCGACCAGGAGCTGAATGCTTCGGGCGGCGCCCGGCTCACGT
>NZ_BMHK01000022.1 GCF_014640675.1 Novosphingobium endophyticum
ATCAGACCTTCGGTTTGAATCGAGAAATGGACCCTGAAACAGGTTCAGGGTGACGAAGCTCTCGTGTGAAGACGTTGGATTCATGCTGGCGGAACGACGCGCCGTGGGAAAAAGGGATCAGCACGAATGACCGAGCAAACCGACGCCCGGCCGGAAGTCGGCCATAACGGCTTGCAGTGGCGCATCCTGGTTGGCTTTATCGCCGGTCTGGTGCTGGGCCTTTTGGCCTACACTTTCGCTCGCGACAGCGCGTGGGTTTCGACAGTCGTGACCTACGTGACCGGGCCGATCGGGCAGATATTCCTGCGCCTGCTGTTCATGCTGGTGATCCCGCTGCTGTTCTCCGCGCTCGTCGTCGGCATTGCCGAGATGGGGGAGATCAGGGCGCTGCGGAAAGTCGGGATCGCGACGCTGGTTTACACCGTGATCGTCTCGGGCATTGCCGTCGCGCTCAGCCTGCTGCTCGTCAACGTGCTGCGGCCGGGCCAGGGTGTCGACCGGCAGGCGGCGCAGGACCTGTTGGCCCGGGGCGCCGATACCGCCGGGGGCATAGTCCAGGCATCCTCGCAATCGGCCTCCGGCGTCGACGCGGTGCTGAACCTCATTCCCTCCAATGTCATCACCGCGATGAGCAACAACGACATCCTCGCGGTGATGTTCTTCGCGCTGTTCTTCGGCATCGGCCTGCTGCTCGTGAGCACGCCGCGCACCGCGACGCTCAAGAACGGGATCGAGGGCATCTTCGAAGTGGCGATGCGGCTGATCGGGATCGTCATCCAGCTCGCCCCTTTCGCGATCTTCTGCTTCATGTTCAATCTGGCGGCGCAGTTCGGGTGGGATCTGCTGTTCAAGCTTGCCGCCTATGTGTCGGTGGTGCTGCTGGCGCTGGCGGTGCAGATGTTCGGCGTCTTCCCGGCGCTGCTTGCCTTCATTGCCCGCAAGAACCCGCTCGCCTTCTTTCGCGAAACGCGTGAGGCCAGCGTCATGGCTTTTTCGACGGCCAGCTCGAACGCGACCCTGCCCACCGCGCTGCGTGTCGCCGACGAGGAGCTGAAGCTGCCCCGCCGTGTCGCCCGCTTCGTGCTGACCATCGGCGCGACCGCCAACCAGAACGGCACGGCCATGTTCGAAGGCGTGACCGTGCTGTTCCTCGCGCAGTTCTTCGGGGTGAACCTGGACCTCAGCCAGCAGCTTTTCGTCATGCTGGTGTGCATCCTCGCCGGCATCGGCACGGCGGGCGTGCCAGCGGGTTCGCTTCCGGTGATCGCGCTGATCCTGGGCAGCGTCGGCGTGCCGCCGGAGGGGATCGGGCTGATCCTGGGCGTCGACCGCTTCCTCGACATGTGCCGCACCACGCTCAACGTGGTAGGCGATCTCGTCGCCGCGACGGTGATTTCGGCGATCAGCAGCGAAGAATCGAGCCCGCTTACCGAGCCAGCCTGACCGGCACGAACTGTCCCATGCCGCAGCCGGCGCCGCGCCGCAGGTCGCTGCCGAAACGCTGCAGCGGATAGATGATGTCGGTGTTGCAGAGCTGGCTCAGCGAGGTTTCGTACGTGAAGCTGTCCGCCGATTTCAGGCCGGAGCAGCGATTTGGCAGGGTGACGCGCCAGACGTTGTTTCCGGCGCCGCCGATGAAGTCTATCGTCCAGTCGTCACGGATCCGGGTGTTGGAAAACTGGGTGATCGGCAGGCAGTTTCGCGCTTCGCCGATCACTTCGGCGGCGGGTTCGACTGGCGGAGCCTCGCGCGTTTCACCCTGCATGCAGGCGGTGAGCGTCAGCGGGACAGCAAAAAAGGCGATCAAGCGGACGGGTTTCATGACAACCTCCTTACGTTCCCGACGAACCGGGGGCGGAAAAGTTCCCGGTCGTCGGTCGTTGCCCTGAAGACGGAGACATCAGGCCCCGGCCTTGGATTTCGCCTTTCCGCTGGTCCGTTCCAGCACCTTGTGTCGGTAGCCGCACAGATCGACGACCGGGCAGCGCCAGCACTCGGGCGTACGCGCCTTGCAGATATAGCGCCCGTGCAGGATCAGCCAGTGATGCGCGCCGACGCGAAACGGGGCGGGCACATTCTTTTCAAGCTGCTTTTCCACCGCCCGCGGGGTCTTGCCCCTGGCGAGCCCGGTGCGGTTGCCGACGCGGAAGATGTGCGTGTCGACCGCGAAGGTCTCGGCTCCAAAAGCGCAGTTCATCACGACGTTGGCGGTCTTGCGGCCCACGCCGGGCAGCGCGACCAGCGCATCACGGTCATCCGGAACTTCGCCGCCGTAGCGTTCCACGAGGATTTCGGAGAGGGCGATGACGTTTTTCGCCTTGGAATTGAACAGGCCGATGGTCTTGATGTGCGCTTTCAGTTTCTCCTCGCCGAGATCGAGCATCTGCGCGGGCGTCTTCACTTCGCGAAACAGCGCCCGCGTGGCCTTGTTCACGCCGATGTCGGTCGCCTGCGCCGAAAGCACGACGGCGACGAGAAGCTGGTAGGTATTGCCGAATTCCAGCTCCGTCTCGGGGGAGGGGTTCAGTTCGGCGAGACGGCGGAAGAATTCGAAAACGTCGGCCTTCTTCAAAGCCCCAGCACCTCGGGCATGGTGTAGCGTCCCGGCCCCTTGCCCAGCAGCCACTGCGCCGCCTTGACCGCACCCTTGGCGAAAATGCCCCGGTTCTCGGCGAGGTGCGAGAGGGCGAGGCGCTCGTTGTCGGCGAGGAAGTGGACCGTGTGGTCGCCAGCCACGGTGCCGCCGCGCAGCGCCGCGAAACCGATCGTGCCGGTTTCGCGCTTGCCGGTGATGCCGTCGCGGCCGCGCTCGGAGCTGTCGGCGAGCGAGATGCCCCGGCCCTTCGCCGCCGCTTCGCCGAGCAGCAGCGCCGTACCCGAAGGGGCGTCCACTTTCATGCGGTGGTGGGTCTCGACGATCTCGATGTCCCATTCCTCACCGAGCCGGCTCGCGGCTTCACGCACGAGGTGGGCCAGCAGCGTGACGCCCAGCGAGGTATTGCCGGTCTGGAGCACGGGGATCGTCTCGGCCGCGCTGTCGATCAGCCAGTGGTGGCGTTCCTCAAGGCCGGTGGTGCCAATGACGATAGGCAGGTTGGCCGCCATGGCCGCCTCGAGATTGCCTTCGAGCGCGGCGGGGCTGGAGAAGTCGATGAGCACGTCGCACTTGCCCGCGAGCGTTGCTACGTCGCCACCCTTGTCGGTGCCGCCTGCCAGCGTCTCGCCCGCCGCCGCGATGGCCTCCGCGATGGCGCGGCCCATGCGTCCCTCGCTGCCGATGATTCCGATCCGTGCCACGACTCCAACCCTTCTCGTCACCCTGAACTTGTTTCAGGGCCCATTGTGCGTCATTCGTTCGGACAGTCTGTGGGGCACGATGGATGCCGAAACAAGTTCAGCATGGCGAAATGAGGTCAGGTTTGGGCAAAATCCGCAACATCGTCATCCTCACCGGTGCCGGGGTTTCCGCAGAGAGCGGCATCGACACCTTCCGCGATGCCGGCGGGCTGTGGGAGCAGCACCGGGTGGAGGATGTCGCCACGCCCGAGGCCTTCGAACGCGATCCCGATCTCGTGCTGCGCTTCTACGACATGCGGCGCGAAGCGATTCAGACTAGGCAGCCCAATGCCGCGCACCACGCGCTGGCCCGGCTTGACGCCGAATGGCCGGGTGGCTTGCTGATCGTGACCCAGAACGTCGATGACCTGCACGAGCGGGCAGGGGCAAAGCGCGTGCTGCACATGCACGGGACGCATCTCAACGCATGGTGTCTCGCCTGCGATGAGCGTTCACCGTGGACGGGGGCGTTGATCCAGCGTCCACCGTGCCCGCAATGCGGCGAGGCGGCGCTGAGGCCCGATGTCGTCTGGTTCGGGGAGATACCTTACCATATGGACGAGATCCATGTGGCCCTGCGCGAGGCGGACCTGTTCGTCTCCATCGGTACGTCGGGCGCGGTCTACCCGGCAGCCGGTTTCGTGCGCGACGCGCGCGATCTCGGCGCGGCGACGCTCGAGCTCAATCTCGAACCTTCGCAAGGCACGCTGTGGTTCAACGAGGCGCGCCATGGTCCTGCGACCGCAGTGGTGCCGGCGTGGGTGGATGAGATGCTGGCAGGGCGGGCTTAGAGCATCGTGCGCTTAATCTGCATCGACCTGACTCTGATTTTGCGCATTTCGCTATAGTTCTCGCGCGGGGGCGTGAGATCAATCCCCTTCAGCCGCCGTGCCGCATCCCTTGCACCCCGGATCCTTTGCGATCCGCAGGGGACGCATCGAGGGGGCCAGTCCGTTGAACATGTGCAGCGTGCCGAACTGCGGATCGCCCAGCGCGGCATGGCCCGCCAGCAGCACGCGAATGGCATGCATCGCCGCGAAAGTGCCGATCATCCCCGCCATGGCGCCCAGAACACCGTCCGCCGCGCAGGTATCGCAATCGTCGGCGTCGAAGGCATCGCCCACGAAGCAGCGGTAGCAGGGCTGGTCCGCCAGGTGCCCGGCAAAGTTGGCGACTTGCCCCTGGAAGCGCCCGATCGCCGCGCTCGTCAGCGGGATCCCCAGTTTCACGCAAGCATCTGACACCAGAAGGCGCGTCGCGAAATTGTCACACCCGTCCAGTACAAGGGTTGCGCCGGAGAGAGTCTGCGCAACGTTTTCTACCCCCGCCCGACCGACGACTGCGCGCACTTCCAGGCCAAGATCAAAACGCCGCACCCAATCGGCAGCCGTTTCCGCCTTGGGCTTGCCGATATCCGACGGCGTGTAAATCGTCTGGCGCTGAAGGTTGCTGAGGTCGATGACGTCGTCATCCACCAGCGTCAGTCGGCCTATGCCGGCTGCGGCGAGATACTGGAGGGATGGACTTCCTATCCCGCCGCAGCCGACAAGCACCACGTGCGCGCGGGCCAGCGCCGCCTGGCCGCTGCCGCCGACTTCCGGCAGCACGATGTGCCGGGCATATCGTTCCAGCCTGTCGGGTGAGAGGGTCATGGGCGGTCCGGGTTCGAACCGGGAGCTTCCGGCAGCCGTTCCCGGCGGAACCCGTGCAGCCCGAACCACCACTGCGCCGCGATCACCGCGCCCTTGGCGGGCTGGAGCATGCCCAGCATCATCGCCACGGCAAGCGGGACGATGATCGAAAACATGGCCGCCGGGCCGAGTTCGAAATCTGTCGCCAGCGCGATCACGAGCGGTGCCAGCAGATGTCCGGTGACAAGGATCGCGATGTAGGCGGGAAAGTCGTCGGCGCGCTGCGGGCTCCAGTCGACGCCGCAGCGCGGGCAGGTTTCGAGCGGCTTCAGCCACTTGCGGAACAGCCGTGCCTCTCCGCAGCGCGGGCAGGTGCAGCGGATGCCTCGAAGGGCGGCCTGCCCGAACGTGGCGGGCAGCAGGACGTTGGCGGGACTCATGCGGCCCCGCTTAGAGCAGGAGAGGGGCCGGGGGAAGAACGTAAGGCGTTTGGGGGGCGGTGCTTGCGCCGGTGTCCCTGATCGCTCTGCGAGCGACGCAGCGCATCGTCACCGCCCCCCTGACCCCGTCCTCGGAAGAGGAGGGGAGATAAAACTTCGCCATTGCGTCAGGCGTTTTCCCCGCGCGCGATCTGGACGCGGTTGCGCCCGCTTTCCTTGGCGATGTGGAGCGCGGCTTCCGCCCGGTGCGTGGCGTCGCCCAGATCGGCGAAGGTGCGCAGCGAAGCGAGCCCGCACGAGAAGGTGACGGGCCAGCCCTCAAGGCCGAACTCGCTGTCGAGCGCGACCGATGCGCGCAGGCGTTCCATCACCAGACGCGCCTCGTCGAGCTGCGTGTCGGGAAACAGCACCGCGAACTCCTCGCCGCCCCAGCGTGCTGCGATGTCCGTGCGGCGCAGGCTGTCCTCAAGGCGCATGGCCAGCCCCTTGAGCAGCGAATCGCTGGCGGCGCGGCCGAACTGTTCATTGATCAGCTTGAAATGGTCGACGTCGACCAGCGCCACCACCGCGTTTCCGGTGCCGAGCAGGAGGCTCTCCGCCGAATCGAGGAAGCCGCTCCGGTTGCGGAGGCCGGTGAGGGGATCGCGCTCGGTGGCCTCGAGGCGGCTTTCGATCCGGCCGGCCGCCTCGCTGGCTGCGGCGGCGGCACCCCTGAACAGCCGGCCGACGAGGTCATCGCCGCATTCGGGCAGGTCGACAAAGGGGTGTCCGCCGCGCACGGCATCGAGAACCGTCACGGCATGGCCAATCGGCGAGAGCAGGGCGTGGATCGCGGCGAGGCCCAGCGCGGCGGCGACAAGCGTTGCGACGAAGAGCGTCGTCAGCGTGGGGATGTTCCATGCGCCCGTAGTGGCCTGAAGAACGATGCAAGCGGTCAGCGGGATCAGCGCCGTGACGAGGCAGACGAGCAATATCCGCCGTTCGTAGTGTCTCGGGAACAGAAAGGCCGTGGCTTTGTAGAAGCGCATCGCGGTGCCTTTTTTATCATTGTCGCAGAGATGTCGTTTCGATCCGCAAGTCTAAGTAGATGTCCTTAGTCAATCGTTAATTTTTGCGCGCAAGGTACTAATTTATTGCGAGAAACCCTTGGCATTGCCGGCAGGATTTGCGGCAGACCGCCCTGGTCCGGGTCTGGCCGGCGCGTCCTGCGGGATCTACCCGCGTGACAGACTATCAATCGTGTCGGCGGGCGATTGTACCAGTCTCGCCAATAGTGCTGTACGCGGCAAGCAACCGGCAAGTTAAAGATCTTTAACGCCCGGCATCGCGGAGAAGGCACCGCCAAATGGTCACACGACGGGCGCGAGAAGGCCGGTCCCTCTCGCGCCCGTTGTGGACAAGACTGTGTGCAGGCCGGGGATCCCCCGGCAGAACCTCAGCTTTCGAGCTGGCGCAGGAGCGAGCGGACGTCACCGTCCATGTCGGCATCGCGGGTCCGCAGTTCCTCGATCAGGCGCACCGCGTGGATCACCGTCGAGTGATCGCGTCCGCCGAATTTGCGGCCGATTTCGGGATAGGAGCGCGGGGTGAGCACCTTGGCGAGGTACATGGCCACCTGGCGAGGGCGCACGACGGCGCGGGCGCGGCGCTTGGAGCTCATCTCGGTGCGGTCGATGCGGTAGAACTGGCAGACGGTGCGCTGGATCTCGTCAATGGTGATCCGGCGGCGGTTCGCCGAGAGGATGTCGGTAAGCTGTTCCTCGGCAAGCTGCAGCGAGACGGCCTGGCCGGTAAGCTGGGCATAGGCGATCAGCTTGTTGAGGCCGCCGACGAGTTCACGCACGTTGCGGTTGATGGTCCGCGCCAGGAACTCGATGACATCGGCCGGGACGTCGACCGAGGCGAAGCGCTGCAGGCGGTTCTCCAGGATCGAACGGCGCAGTTCGATGTCGGCGGGCATGATGTCGGCGACAAGGCCCATCGAGAGGCGCGAGAGCAGGCGGGGCTCGACGCCGTCGAGCGCCTGCGGCGCGCGGTCCGCGGCGAACACCAGCCGCTTGCCCTCATTGAGCAGCGCGTCGATCGTATAGAGCAGTTCTTCCTGTGCGCTGGCCTTGCCGATGATGAACTGGATGTCGTCCACCAGCAGCAGGTCGAAGCCGCGCAGGCGTGCCTTGAACTCGATCATCTGGTTCTGGCGCAGGGCCTGGACGAACTCGACCATGAAGCGCTCGGCCGAGCAGTAGAAGATCCGGGCATGCGGGTGGCTTGCAAGATATGCGTGCCCGATCGCGTGGAGCAGGTGCGTCTTGCCCTGGCCCGTCGCCGCCTTGAGATAGAGCGGCGAGAACTGCGGCTTTTCGCTTGCCGCCATGCGCTGCGCGGCATTGAAGGCCAGCACGTTGGCGGTGCCGGTGACGAAAGTCGTGAAAGTCTGCGAGGCATCGATGCCGGCGGTGCCCTGGCCGAGCGCGGCGAAGGAATCGCCGGCCAGTGCGGCCGAGATCGGATCGGCCACGCCTTGTGCCGAATCGTTGGCCGGCGCGCCGCTGGGACGGCCGCCGTGGCCGAGACGCAGCTCGGGAAGCTGGCGGCGGCCCGGGTGGACCAGGATGCGCACATGACGCACGTCCGGCCGCGAGATCTTCCACGCCAGCGAGAGACGGTCCGCGAAGCGGTCGTTCACCCAGTTGGCCGAAAATTCGGTCGGCAGGTAAAGGTCGAGCGTGCCCGTTTCCTTGCAGTAGTTGCCGGGCTGGATCGGCTTGATCCACTGGCTGTGAGCCTGGTGCCCCAGGTCCTTGCGCAGGCCCTGGCTGATGTCGGCCCAGTCCGCCGCCAGATTCACGGCTTCCTGATCCTCTTCCATTACCGCTTTGTCCGCCTTTGACTTCTTTATGATGTGGTGCACGCCATGACCTGCGCCAGCCCCTCGCCCAGTCGAATTACCTGTCAACGGTCGAACTCCCCTTGTCCGCATCCGGCCCCCCGAGACTTGCGGAACAATCCGTTTTCCACACGATTCCGGCGTAAACGAGTCCTCTGCTGCAAACCGGTGTTTGCAGCAGGTATCTCGCCTGCTAATCGATGTTCCCCGGCCCGTTCCGCAACGGCCGACGCCTTTCTAAAGACGCCTTGGCCGGACAGGCAAGACGCGGCCAACCAAATAAATAAAATAATGTCGGTTGACTCACGCAACTCCGCCGAAATTTTACGGGGGAAAATTTCCGCCTTAAAAATCAGTCAGTTGCAGAAGTTGATATACCGAATCGCAGGTATTCCGCGCTTTGTGGACGGCCATGCTGCGGTGCGGCATGAAACAGG
This sequence comes from Novosphingobium endophyticum, assembly GCF_014640675.1. Classification (GTDB taxonomy): domain Bacteria; phylum Pseudomonadota; class Alphaproteobacteria; order Sphingomonadales; family Sphingomonadaceae; genus Novosphingobium; species Novosphingobium endophyticum. Next base: position 8,732 of record NZ_BMHK01000022.1, read on the forward strand.
AACGGGGCCGGAGATCGACTCTCCGGCCCCGTTCCTGTTTCGTCCTTATGACAGTGCGCGCGAATCGATTCTCGCGCCCTGCGATTCGGAAGTTCAGAGGGAGGCGACGCGCTTCGAAAGGCGCGACATCTTGCGCGCGGCAGTGTTCTTGTGGAGCACACCGCGGGCAACGCCGCGCGCCAGCTCGGGCTGAGCGGCCTTGAGCGCATCGGCTGCGGCAGTCTTGTCCCCACCGGCGATGGCCGATTCCACCTTCTTCACGAAAGTGCGGATGCGGCTCATGCGGGTGATGTTGATCTCGGCGCGGCGTTCGTTGCGGCGGATGCGCTTGCGGGCTTGCGGCGTGTTGGCCATGTCGTTCCTCTGTCTGGCCGCCTCGCGGCCCAATTGCCTGTCGAATCTCGTGAATGGCGAGCGGACTCGCCGGAAAGCGCGGCCCTTAGCGGCAGGCGGGCCTTGCGTCAAGGTGGCTGACCGGCTCGAAACCGCCTATTTCTGGCATTTTCGACACCAGAACGTGCTGCGCCCGCCCTGGGCCATGCGCAACACCGGGGCGCCACATCCGCAAGGCTGGCCTTCGCGGCCATAGACCTGCCAGGCGGCGGCGAAGTAGCCGAGTTCGCCCGAGGGCTGGGCATAGTCGCGGATAGTGGAGCCGCCCGCCGCGATCGATTCGGTGAGAACCGCGCGGATCGCCGGGACCAGACGGCCGAGCGCGGACAGGGCGACGCGGCCCGCCGGCTTGTCGGGGCGGATGCCCGAACGGAACAGGGCTTCGCACACATATATGTTGCCGAGCCCGGCCACGATCCGCTGGTCGAGCAGAAGCTGCTTGATCGGCGCCGTGCGGCCGGAGAAGGCGGCGCGCAAGTGCCGCGGCGTCAGTCCGTCTCCCAGGGGCTCGGGGCCCATGCCGGCGAAGGGACCCCATGCCGTCAGCCCTTCGGTCGACACCAGATCGACCGAGCCAAAGCGCCGTGCGTCGTTGAGGGCGAGGACATGGCCGCTTCCCGTCTCGATCACGAGATGGTCGTGCCGGTCGGGGCTTTCCGGCTCGATCCGCCAGCGGCCCGACATGCCAAGGTGGAAGACCATGGTCTGCCCCCGGTCGGCGTGGATGAGGCCGTACTTGGCCCGTCGTCCGAGCGAAACGACCAGCGCGCCAGTCAGCGCCTGGACCAGATCGGGCGGGAAGGGGCGCCTGAGATCCGGCCGGTTGACCGCGATGCGCGCGATGCGCTCGCCTTCGAGATAGCGCGCCAGGCCGCGCACGGTGGTTTCGACTTCGGGAAGCTCGGGCATTTGCGGGTGCGTTAGCGGCAATAGCGCGGGGTGTCATCAGATCCTCCCCGTTGCGAGGAACGGGCAGGGCCATGGCAGCGCTCACCCTCCCTGTGCCGGCATGCAGCCCGACACCGTCAGTTCCGACGGAAAGCCCGGAAACAGGCCGCCCAGCGGGGCCTCGTAGGGCAAGGTCAATGCGACGCGGGACATGCCGCTCAGTCCGTTGCATGTCGCGGTGCTCGCGATAGAGACGTCCGATGTGGCAAGGCCGATCCGCGAGCCGGCAAGGCGGTCGATCACGTATTGCCTGACCTGTTCGTCGGTGGCGCATCGCGTGTCGCCGATGGCGACGCACCGCGCCGTGGCATAGGCGGCCTCCTGCAGGGCCTGCCAGGTCCACATCATGCGGCCTGTCTCGATGATCCCGAATATGAAGAGCAGCAGCACCGGCGCGATGATGGCGAACTCCACCGCCGTCACGCCCCGCCGCTCGCGCAGAAGCCGGCGCGGCATCACAGGCGGACCGTCGTGGTCGCGGTCATCACTCTTCCCTCCAGCCAAGGATTGGGCATGACGACATGGCGATAGGTGGCCCGCGCGGAAATGGTCAGGAACTTGCCCGAAAGCGCGCCCGACGGACAGGAGGTGCCACACGAATGCGCCGCCGAGAAGCTGCCGTCGCTCAGCGATATGCAGCCGCATTGCGCCAGGCCGGCATCGCAGACGGTATTGCCGTTGCACGTCACGGTCACTTCGGGAGTGATCCCCGGAATGTCGGCCATTGCGGTCACATAGCGGGCGATCTGATCGGTGTCGGGAGCTTCGCGGCTGTTGAAGCCCGCAAGCGACGCGGCGCTGACGGCGCGTCCCAGGCGCGCCTTGTACAAGGAGAACATCGCGAAGTCGGCGCTGACCAGGAGGACGACGAAGATCACGCTGGCCCACAGCGCGAACTCGATGATGGCGACGCCCCGGCGATCGTCGCGAAGGGAAAGAATCGTGTCTTTCGTCATGGTCATCGTACCAGTGAAATCGATGTGGAAGCGCCGCCGCTCCCGTCGGAAAGCGCGGAACATGCGGATGTCGCGGCGCCGGCCCCGTCATGGACGTAGACCGTCTGCGCAACGAGGCTCCAGCACTTGCCTCCGCCGCTGAGCGTACCGCCGTAGCGGACCTCCAGGGCCGAATTGGGAACGTAGATGATGCCGGACAGCACGCTGCCGCCGGCGCCTTCGATGACCGTGTCCCGGCTGTCGGTGGTGACGATCAGCATCTCCTTGAGCGCGCCGGTGGAACTGGTCGTCGCGGCGGTGAGGTTGAGCGCGGCCGCGCCGCTGATCGTCACGTGTCCCGCCAGGATGAAGCTGACATCCGTGCCGGTCATGCTGCCGGCGGTCGCGTTGGTCAGGCCTCCGTTGATGTAGTAGGCCCCCGCGCCGAACGTGGTATTGTTGCCGAGTACGAGATCGCCGTTGATGTAGTGGCTTGCCGTCGCCCCGAAAGTGACGGTGCCCGACGCCTTGATGCCGCCGTTTGCGCTGAAGGGGCCGGATCCGAACGCCAGGCTGGAAGACCCGCCGACCTGGATGGCCAGACCGTCGCCCGAGACGTCCTTGACGATGGCGAAAGCGCCATCGCCGAAGCGCACGGTGGAACTGTCGCCCACGGTCAGCTTGCCGTTCACGTCGGTATCGCCGTCGCCTACCGTCAGCGCGGTTGAGCCCGCGGTCTCGATCGGGCCGAAGTAATGACGGCCATTGCCGACGGTCGTCCTGGCGCTGCCCTGCACGGTCGTGCGGCCGGCCACGGCAAGGTCGCCGTCGCCGGAGATGAAGTAGTTCGATACCGTCAGGTTCCCGGCGATGTTGACGGTGGCTGAGCCGCCGTCGCCCAGTGAGAAGCCGGCGCCGGTGCTCACATTGCCGGCGACGTTGAGTTCGGCACTGCCTCCGATTTTCAGGCCGTCTCCCCACCCGCCGAACGCGGCGTTTCCACCGACATTGACGATGCCGTTGCCGGTTATCGTGAGACCGGCGACGTTCTCCACGTTCTTGCCGACATTGACGACACCGTCGCCGCGAATCGTGATGCTCGGCCAGACCATGGTGATGGACTTGTTGACATTGATCGTCGTCGGGCCGTCGAACGCGATCTTCTCGCCGACCGAAAGATCGTCGAATTCGTAGGTTCCGGCGGGGAAGACCCAGGTGTCCCCTTCCAGCGTGGCGCCGATCGAGGTTCCGCCGTTCTTGTAGAAATAGCCGTTTGCCGGCCACCATGTCCGCTCGAACCGCGCATTGCTGCATGATGCGGAAACGGTCGGTACAGGGGCGATGTGGGGAAGCTGGACCGCGGTATACGTCCCAGTGGTGGATAGCGCTGTAGCAATGGCTGCGTTGCCCGCGAGCGGATCGCTCACGACATCGGCGCCTTCGCCCATCAGCGAGGCCGTGATCGCGCTTTCGTTGGGCGGTCTGGATATGGTTCCGTGGGCGCTGATGCTGTTGGAGGAGATCGACGAACTGCCCGACGCGTAAACGTTGGCGTTGGTGTGGATCGCGCAGTCCGCCGCGTCGATGCCGGAGCCGCGCGCGGCCTCGACGCCGTTCAGGGAACCCTGTGCCAGCGCTATGATGCAGGGTGCGGTCTCGCCGGGCAGCTTGGCATAGGCGGCGGCCCTGATGGTGAAGCTGCTGCCCAGGTTGAACATGCGGCTGAAGAAGTAGGGCTGCTGCGTGGTGACGACGGCCTTGATCGCCTGGGCGCCGCTGCCGTCGGGAGAATCGACCAGGGCCGGGGCGACCGCATCGGCGGAAAGCCCGGCCGCAGCCACGGCTTCCCTGGCCGCGCCTTCCCATTCCGCATTCTTCTCGTTGACCAGATATGCTTGCGCGGCGGAGAGCGCCGCGGTGTCGGCGATGGCCTGATTGCGGATGTGGACGGCATAGCCGTTCCCCACTTCGACCGCGAGGCTGACGAAACCGATAATGCAGGGCAGCGACAGCGCGCTCAGGACCGAGACGGCACCGCGCCGGTCTTTCCACCCCGTGTTTACTGGCGAATATCCGCTCATGATGCTGATTTGCGCGACCCTTGACTGATTGAGATAAGGGATCACCACAAAAATAAAAAAATTTCGTTACTTAAAAACTCCGGGGAGCCCGCTCGGTTGATCACGATGACCCCGATATCGACCCTGGACCGGAGAAGCCGCCGCTTCCCGCCTCAGGCCCCTTTGCTAGCCGGGCAAACCGGCCTAAAGCCCCGCCCATGAACGAAACCGTTTCCTTCGGCTACGAAGAGGTCGCCCCCGAGGAGAAGGAGGGCCGCGTCGGCGCGGTCTTCTCCAGCGTCGCGCGCAAGTACGACGTGATGAACGATGCCATGTCGGCAGGCATGCACCGCGTGTGGAAGGACAAGTTCGTCCGCCGGGTGAAGCCGCGCGCGGGTGAGCAGATCCTCGACATGGCGGGCGGCACGGGCGACATCGCGTTCCGAATGGAAAAGTCGGGCGCGCGGATCACCGTATCCGACATCAACCAGGACATGCTCGACGTCGGGATCGAACGCGCCATGGAGCGCGGCATCGACAGCCTCGTCTGGTCACGCCAGAATGCCGAGGAGCTGACTTTCCCGGACCGCTTCTTCGATGCCTACACCATCGCCTTCGGCATCCGCAACGTGACGCATGTCGACAAGGCGCTTGCCGAGGCATTCCGCGTACTGGGGTTCGGCGGGCGGTTCTTCTGCCTGGAATTCTCGACCACGCAGTGGCCGGGGTTCAAGGACATCTACGATGCCTATTCGCATCACCTCGTGCCCCGGATCGGCAAAGCGATCGCGGGGAACGCGGACTCCTATCGTTACCTCGTCGAATCGATCCGCCGCTTCCCGCCGATGCCCGAGTTCGAGCGCATGATCCGTGAGGCGGGGTTCAAGCATACCAGGGTCGAGCCGATCATGGGCGGGCTGGTGGCGATCCATTCGGGGTGGAAGGTGTGAGAGCGACCTTCGCGCGAAGCAGCGAAGCCCCCTGTCTCCCCTCCCGCTGGCGGGAGGGGAGACAGGGGGAGGGAGTGTCCGCTCTCGATCTGGCGACCGGTTTACGCACGACAACATGCCCTCCCCCGGCCCCTCCCGCCAGCGAGAGGGGAGAAGGCTGTCTCGCGGCCTGGCGGCGCGAGGTTGTGCTTTGACCCATCCCGCCATCCACATCCTGCGCCTGCTCAAGTGGGGCCGCGTTCTGGCGCGCCACGGGGCGCTGCGGGGAATCGAAAGGGACCGCAATGCGCCCGCGCAGGTCAAGCGGCTGTGCCGTATCGCCCGCTTTGGCACGCGCCAGCCACGGGAACCGGATTACGCGGGCGCCTTTCAGGAAGTCGGTCCGGCGGCGATCAAGCTGGGGCAGGCGCTGGCGACCCGCCCCGATCTGGTCGGCGAAGGCCCCGCGCGCAACCTGCTGGCGTTGCAGGACAGCCTCCCGCCGGTCGACTTCGGACTGATCCGCGAGCGTATCGAGGAGAGTTTCGGCCGGCCGCTCGATGTCCTGTTCGCCTCCTTCGAGGAGGAGCCGGTCGGCGCGGCCTCGATCGCGCAAGTCCACCGCGCGGTGACGACCGACGGGCGGCAGGTCGCGGTAAAGGTCCTGCGCCCACGCATCCGTGAACGCTTTGCCCGCGATGTCGGCACTTACGAATGGGCCGCCGCGCATCTCGAGGCGCTGGGCGGAGAGGCGGCACGGCTTCGCCCGCGCGCGGTTATCGACAACCTCAAGCGCTGGACCGTGCGCGAGCTGGACTTGCGGCGCGAGGCGGCATCGGCTTCCGAACTCGCCGAATCGATGAAGGGGATCGAGGGCTATCGCATCCCCGACATCGACTGGGATCGCACCAATGGCTCGGTACTGACGGTCGAATGGATCGACGGTGTCAGGATGAGCGATCTCGACGCCCTGCGCGCCGCCGGGCACGACATGCCGGCGCTGGCGCGCAAGCTGGTGCTGACGTTTCTGACGCAGGCGATCTCGGGCGGTTTCTTCCATGCCGACATGCACCAGGGAAACCTGTTCGTGCGCGCCGACGGCACCATCGTTGCCATCGATTTCGGCATCATGGGCCGCATCAACCGCCAGGCGCGGCTGTGGCTGGCGGAAATCCTCTATGGCCTCACCACCGGCAATTACCGCCGCGTCGCCGAAATCCATTTCGAGGCGCAATACGTGCCCGCCTATCACACGATCGAGGAGTTCGCGACGGCCCTTCGCGCGGTGGGCGAGCCGATGCGCGGCAAGCCGGTGTCTGAGCTTTCGGTGGGACAGATGCTCGACGGGCTCTTCGCCATCACCCGCGATTTCGACATGCAGGTCCAGCCGCACCTCCTGCTGCTGCAGAAGACCATGGTCATGGTCGAGGGACTGGCGACCGCGCTCGATCCCGACATCAACATGTGGGATGTCTCCGGCCCCTTCGTGCAAAGCTGGATTCGCGACGAACTGGGCCCCGAGGCCAAGATCGCCGACCGCCTGCGCGAGGATCTGGGCGTGCTCGCGCGTCTGCCCGACCTCGTCCGCCGGATCGAGGAGAAATTCCCGCCCAAGGGAGGCGCGCCCGAACAGGCGCCATTGCCCGAAGTCGACCTCATCTGGCGGCGAAGGGTAGCGCGGGAAGGTTCGGGTAAACCCGATAGTAACCATTGGGCGCGCTATGCTCTTGCCGCAATTGCTGGGGGCATTGCCGCATGGGCGGTCACGTACTGGAGCATTCTCGGCTAGCTGGCCTGCCGCCGTTTGTCGCGCGCATCGCGCTCGCGGTGCTGGCACTGCTGCTGACGGCTTCAGCCCTCGTACCCGTCGGCAGGCCCGCCGGATCGGAAGGTTCCGTCGAAGCGCGGCAGGCCGCAGACGCGGTGGCCGCCGATTACGACGAGGACATCGCGCTCTATAAGGTCGCCATCGAGCGGATCCGGCAGGGTGAGAGCTACTACGATTTCATCGTCTCCGAGCAGCGAGCCCGCCGCTATCCCGTAAACCCCGGCCTGGCCGTGCGGCTGCCGACGCTTGCTTATATTGACGCCTGGCTGGGCAGCTTCGGGCAGATGGCGGCCGCGATCGCGCTCATGCTGGGCGTGATTGCCGCGTGGTGGCGCAAGTTTCGCGAGGATCCCGCGCTTGGACGGCTGTCGGCAAGGGCGACGGCCATGGTCGCCGTAGCCGCCGCGCTTGGCCTCAATCGCCACTTCTTTCCCTTGCATGAACTTTGGGCGGGCATGCTGATCGCGCTGTCCTTCGGCCTGCACCGGATCGGGACGAGGGATCATGGCGGGCGCTGGATCGGCGCATTCCTCGCCGCCGCGCTGGCACTGGCGATCCGCGAGCATACGCTGCCCTTCGTCCTGCTCATGGCGGCGACCGCGCTTTATTATCGCAACTGGCGCGAGGGGGCGGCCTGGCTGGCGCTCGTCGTACTGTTCCTCGCCGGTCTTGCCTGGCACCTCGCCATCGTCGCCCAGGACGTTCTGCCGAGCGATCCGCATTCGGCGCCCTGGCTGGTGCTGCGCGGCCTGCCGGGCTGGCTCGCCAACGTCGTGCAGTCCAGCAACTTGCGCTGGCTGCCGCACTGGCTGGCGGGGCCGGCGGTGGTGCTGATGACGTTCGGCTGGCTGGGTTGGAATTCGCGCGCGGGAACTTTCGGCTTCCTGCTGAGCGCGGGTTATGGCGCGGCTTTCATGCTCGCCGGACGGTGGGACAACTTCTATTGGGGGGCGATGATCGCGCCGGCCATGTTCGCCGGCATCGTCTTTGCGCCGCGCGCGCTGGGTGCGCTTGTCGAAGCGGCAAGGCTTGCGGGCGGGGCGCGGTTAACCGCCGTAAAGTAATTGCGTGTTCGCCGATGCTGATGCACAAGCCCGGACGATGAGTGGACCCAGAATCCTCCTGGTCGTCGGCGGCGGGATCGCCGCTTACAAGGCTTGCGAGCTCGTCCGCCACATCCGCAAGGAGGGCGGCGAGGTTACTTGCGTGCTGACCGAGGGCGGGTCGAAGTTCGTCACCCCCATGGCGCTCGCCGCGCTTTCGGAAAGACCTGTCTACACCACGCTCTGGGACCTCAGGAACGAGGTCGAGATGGGGCATATCCAGCTCAGCCGCGAGGCGGATCTCGTGGTCGTCTGTCCGGCGACGGCCGACCTGCTCGCCAAGATGGCGGCAGGCATCGCCGACGATCTGGCGACGACCATGCTCCTCGCCACCGACAAGCCCGTCATGGCCGTGCCCGCCATGAACGTGCGCATGTGGCAACATGCGGCGACCATGCGCAACGTCCATGCCCTGCGCGAGGCCGGCGTCGACGTGATGGAGCCGGACGAAGGCACCATGGCCTGCGGTGAGTTCGGACCCGGCCGCCTGCCCGATCCCATCGCGATCTGGCAGCGCATTGCCTGGGCGCTCGGCCTTGGCCCGGTGGAAGTCGCGCCGCTGCCGGGTTCCGCGCCTGTTCCCGGCCTGCCGCACGCTCCTCAGCCGGACCCGCTGATCTGGCAGCCGCAGTTCGACGAGCATGAAACCGAGCATTCCGATTCCGATGTCCACGGGCTGGGCGGTCTGACCGGTTCCATGATCTCGCGCGGGTTGCAGAAGGCCAAGAAGGCGATTTCGTTCGGTCATCACGAGGAAGAGGCCGCCACGGCACCGGAGGCCGCGCCCGCACCGCCGCTGGTGTCGAAAAAGGGTGCCGCGCGCGCAGCGCCGCCCACCGATCCTCAGGCGATCAACCATCTCGTTTCAGGCGACCGTCATGCCGGCGCCCCCGAGGCGTTCGAAGACCAGCACATGGGCGCGGACATGTTCGCGGAAGGCGGGGCCGCCGACGCGCTGCCGGTGGATGGGCCGCTCAAGGGCCGCCATGTGCTTGTCACCGCCGGACCGACCTGGGAGCCGATTGATCCGGTGCGCTACATCGCCAATCGTTCCTCGGGCAAGCAGGGCTTCGCGATTGCCGCCGCCGCCGCCGCGGCCGGTGCGCGGGTCACGCTGGTCGCGGGGCCGGTCCATCTTCCCACGCCGCCGGGTGTCAGCCGGGTCGATGTCGAGAGTGCGCTGGAAATGGCCGAGGCGGTCAAGCGCGCCCTGCCGGCCGATATCGCGGTCATGGTCGCCGCCGTGGCCGACTGGCGGACGGTCAATACCGCCAAGGAAAAGCTCAAGAAGCGCGGCTCGGCCCCGCCGGCGCTGCTGCTGACAGAGAATCCCGACATTCTCGCGACGGTCGCCGCGCGGCCCGACCGGCCGCCGCTGCTGATCGGTTTTGCCGCCGAGACCGACAACGTGATCGAGTACGCCAAGGAAAAGCGCAAGCGCAAGGGCGTGGACTGGATCATCGCCAACGACGTGTCGGGCGACGTCATGGGCGGCGATGCCAATACGGTGCATATCGTAACCGGCACGGATGTCGTCAGCCTGCCCGAAATGCCCAAGGAGGATGTCGCGCGGCTCCTCGTCGAAAGGTTTGCCGATGCACTCGTCTCCTAGCGTTCCCGTGCCGATCAAGGTCCTGCCGCACGGCGAGGATCTGCCGCTGCCCGCCTATGCGACCGAGGGCGCGGCCGGAATGGACGTGGTCTCGGCCGAGGACGTGACGATCGCTCCCGGCGCGCGCCATGCCGTCGCGACCGGGTTGGCCGTGGCTATTCCGCACGGGTTTGAAATCCAGGTCCGCCCGCGCTCGGGGCTGGCGCTCAAGCATGGCATCACCGTGGCCAACGCGCCCGGCACGATCGATTCGGATTATCGCGGCGAGGTGAAAGTGATCCTCATCAACCACGGCGCCGAGGCCTTCGCCATCCTGCGCGGCGACCGGGTGGCCCAGCTCGTCCTGGCGCCCGTCACGCGCGCATCGTGGCTGAAGGTGGAAGAACTGGACGAGACGGTGCGGGGCGAAGGCGGTTTCGGCTCGACCGGCGGGGTTGTGTCGCTCGGGAGCTGATGGCGCGGTCGCGCTGACAAAACGGACGCTGCGAAAAAAGCCCACCCCCAACCCCTCCCGCATGCGGGAGGGGAGTTCCAGGGGCGGCGTGTCTGTGCCCTCCCGCAAGCGGGAGGGCCGCGAGACTTGGTGAGCCTTCAGGCGAACATAGTCGCAGCGGGGTGGGCTTCCGCAACGACGCCTACCCGAACGCCTCAGTCATTACCCAACTCCGCTCAGGCCGCGCGGGGGGAGGTCAACTGTGCGGTTCGAGCGCATCGGACGTTCCCGTCATACGGCCCCGCCGGCGGCGTGGCGGTTCAGTCCTGATCCTCGCCAGACCGCTTCCGGCGCCGGCGCTTCCAGCCGTACCATCCCGCGCCGCCAACGGCCGCGACCGTCGCCGCGCCTGTCGCCAGCGACGAGAAGGCGGACGAAAGTGCGCCCACAGTCACGCCCCAGAAAAGCTGCGACATGATGGTCATGAAAGTGTTCATGGGCGGGAATGTCCGGGTTCGACGAGGCGGGCTTCCGCCAAAGTCAAAGGACGGGCCCGCCTCGCGACGGACCCGTCCCTCGGTGACTCCCTTTTTACGGGGAGCCTGTCAGGTCACTTTTTCTCTGGCGCCACTGTAATGCGTACGGTCTCTCCCGAGTTCCCGGGGAAGCCGGTGAACATCGCCTCGACGAGATTGGGTATGACGTACTGCAGACGGTTCGAGGTCGAGACGGCCTCGGCCTTGCCTTCGAACAGGCGCTGGCCGTCGGCGGCGCGGTCGATCTTCAGGTCTATGCCGCTGGTATAGACGGTATAGCTGTCGACGCGGTTGTCGAAGAACGGATCATACCAGCCGTAGTGCCACGGGCCGCCCCAGTAGCCGAAGCGGTGACGTCCCCAATATGGGCTATAGCCGTACCACGGATCCCAGCGAGGGCCGAAGCCGCCGGTCGAACGGATGCGTTCGCGGCCGTTGTCGATGCCATAGTCGAAACGCACGATCAGTTGCGCCTTGGCGGGGTCCGCCACCGGCGCGTAGCCGAGGTTGGCCATGCGGCTTTCGACCAGTCTGGCGTATTGTTCGAACTCCAGGCCGCCGCTCAGCTTCGGATCGTCCGCGACAACCGCGAACGTCTGGCCTGAAGGCGCCGGAAGCTGGGACTGGAAGCGCGAGACGTCCGCCTTGAAAGGCGTGGCGCAAGCCGCCACCGCCATGAGCAGCACTGCCGCCGCGGCGAAGCGCAATCTGCCCCAAAGTGATCCGGAGTGATAAGTCATCCTGGCCTTCTCCAATGTTCATGGGGGCCTGCCTGACCCCGCACGACGGACCCGCGATTCCTTTTCCGATAGTTATCTAAGGCCTACGGTCTGAATAGCGGTTGAATGGAGCCAAGTGTACGACGGCCCGTAGCCTGAAGCAAACCACCATTCGGCTGCCCATGGCCGCCATTCAGTGCCTTGCACACAAGGATCGCATGTAGGAATACAACGGCCTATGGCGAATTCTGTTCCTGAATTGTCCTTCCCGGTTCTTTCGGTCCAGCGCGGCAAGGCCCGCCCGTTTCGCGGAGAGAGCGAGCCCAGCGCCATCGGCAAGTTTCCGGTTGCCGGGAAAGTGCGCGTCCACCGCCTCGGCCTCGATGGCGATGAGCAGGCGGATCGCACCGTCCATGGCGGACCGGACAAGGCGATCCACCACTATCCGTATGATCATTATGACTTCTGGCGCCGGACGATCGGCGCCCACCCGCTGCTGGCGGACTACGGGGCCTTTGGTGAGAACATCTCCACGGCGGGACTGACGGAGGACATGGTCTGCATCGGAGACCGCTGGCGCCTCGGCAGCGCGCTGGTCGAGGTGAGCCAGGGGCGCCAGCCCTGCTGGAAGCTGGACCACCGTTTCGACGGCGCGCCCGTCAACGCGAACGTGGTGAAGGCGCGCCGACCCGGCTGGTACTACCGCGTGATCAAGGAGGGCGAGGCCGGCGCGGGCGATGTGATGAGGCTCGTCGCACGGCCGTGGCCCGAATGGACGGTGCGGCGCGTTTTCGGCCTGCTCATCGCCGGCGATCACAAGCGGGATCGCGAAGGCCTCGAAGCGCTGGGCGCCGTGGCGGCATTGGCGGAGCCCTGGCGCGCGCGGCGCGCGAAGCTGCTGGACCCTTGAAACGGATTGAAGGCCCTGCTCCTCAGAGGCGCAGGGCAATCGGATACACGAATTTCGTCTCCGGCGTCGTCATGCTGAACTTGTTTCAGCATCCATTCCTCGGTTCGCCCCGCCCATTGAATGAAGCATGGGCGCGCGGTTTGCGGTGTTTCCGACCCCCCGGTTGGGCGGCTCGATGGACCCTGAAACAAGTTCAGGGTGACGATGAGGGGGGCAGGGGGAGGTGCACACACGCTAGCCCTACTCCTCAGAGGACGGGGCTTTGTATTGTGGTCACCCCCGCACCAGCCCGAGCGCATCGTAGGCGGCGTTCAGCGTCGGTACGGCGAGTGCCCGCGCTTTTTCCGCGCCCTGACGAAGGAACGCGTCAAGCGTCGCGCGATCCCGCCGCAGTTCGACGAAGCGGTCGTTGATCGGCGCCAGCTTCGAAACCAGCAGTTCGCCCAGCGCCGGCTTGAATTTCCCGAAGCCTTCTTCGCCAAACTCGGCAAGCACGCTCTCGACCGTACCGCCCGTCATCACCGCATAGATGCCGACAAGGTTCGCCGCTTCGGGACGGCCTGCCAGGCCCGCCTTGTCCGAGGGCAGCGGTTCGGGGTCGGTCTTGGCCTTCTTGATCTTCTTCATGATCGTGTCGGCATCGTCGGTCAGGTTGATGCGCGCCATGTCCGATGGGTCGGATTTGCTCATCTTCGCCGTACCGTCGCGCAGCGACATGATGCGCGCCGCTTCGGGCGGGATGATCGGGTCGGGCAGGGTGAAGACCGGCGCTTCTTCCCCATTCCCATCTTTGGGGGCGAAGTCGTTGTTGAACTTCTGGGCGATGTCGCGCGCGAGTTCGAGGTGCTGCTTCTGGTCCTCGCCCACCGGAACGTGCGTCGCCTGGTAGAGCAGGACGTCGGCGGCCTGGAGCACGGGGTAGGTGAACAGTGCCACGCTCGCGCCCTCGCGGTTCTTGCCGGCCTTGTCCTTCCACTGCGTCATGCGGTTCAGCCAGCCCATGCGGGCGGTGCCGTTGAGCAGCCATTGCAGCTCGGTATGCTGGGGCACCTGCGCCTGGTTGAACAGGATCGACCGGTCCGGATCCACGCCGCAGGCGACGAGCGCGGCGACCATCTCGCGCGTATTCGACGCCAGCTCGGCCGGAACGTGCGGCATCGAGATCGCGTGGAGGTCCGCAAGGAAGTAAAGGCACTCGCCGCCCGTCGCGGTGGCATCATCCTGCATCTTCACCCAGTTGCGGATCGCGCCCAGGTAATTGCCGAGGTGCAGGTTGCCGGTGGGCTGAATGCCGGAGACGATGCGCATGTGTGATATGGCCTGATATTATTCCGAAAGATCGACCGGCTGCTCCTTCGCCGCCGGCCGGCGACGCCGTAGCTGGGCAATGAGGTCCTTGTCGAGAGCGCCGACGACATAGGCCACGCCGAAGAACACGACGAACCCGGCTCCGCACAGCGCGCCGAGCGACCAGACCTTCTCGAAGACATTGCCGGCGTAGCGCGATGCCATCGTGGGCATCAGGAACCACAACGCTACGCTCATCGCTGCCGTCGCCACGAGTTGGCGGCCGATCCGCGAGGCGAGCTTTCCGCTGAAACGGAACCAGCCGCGAATCTGCAGGATGGTGTAGAGCGTCAGCACGTTGAGCGTCGAGGTGAAGGCGGTCGCCGCGGCGAGGCCGACGATGCCGAAGATCGGAACGACGATAATGTTGACGATGATGTTGATGACCAGCGCTCCAGCCGCCACCCACACCGGGGTGCGCGTATCCTCGCGGCTGAAGAAGGCGGGCTGGAACACCTTGACCAGCACGTAGGACGGCAGGCCGACGACAAGGGCCACCACGATATTGGCCATGACCTCGCCGTTCTGCACCGTCATCTTGCCGCCCACGAAGAAGGCGGTGACGAAGGCCGGTGCGCAGATTGCCAGTGCGGCGGCGGCGGGCAGGGTCAGGAGCGTGGCGATCTCCACCGCGTTGGCCTGAAGCCGCTGCGCGCCGGCGCGGTCGTCGCTCTGGATGTGGCGCGCCAGCATCGGCAGGATCGCGGTGCCGAGCGCGATACCGACGATGCCGAGCGGCATCTGGTTCAGGCGGTCGGCATACTTGAGCAGCGTCAGCGAACCCTGCGCCAGCGATGTGGCGAAGAACGTGTCGACGAACTGGCTGATCTGATAGACGCCCGCGCCGAAAGTGGCGGGCAGGATCAGCAGGCCGAGCTTCCTGACCTCGGGCGTGAACTTCGGGGCCGTGATTTTCAGCCGCACGCCTGCCTTGCGCGTCGCCCATCCCATGTAGGCGAGCTGGGCAATGCCCGCAGCCGTCACGGCGACGGAAATCGACCATGCCACCGTCATGTCGTTGCCGCCCGCCTCGCGCAGGAAATGGCCGGTGACGATGCCGGTGATCAGCACCACATTGAGCAGCACCGGCACGAAAGCGCCGGGCGCGAATCGCGAATGGGCGTTGAGCAGCCCCGAGAGCATGGCGACGAGGCTGACGAGCGCGAGGTAGGGGAACGTCACGCGGCTGAGGGTGACCGCCAGTTCGAACTTGCCCGGAACGTCCTGGTACTCGCGCGCGAGCAGCCAGACGATGCCCGGCATGGCGATCATCGCCAGCGCCGAAAAGGCCAGCAGCACCCAGACGAAGACCGATAGCACGTCGCTGGCGAACCTGTCGGCGGCTTCCTCACCGCCTTCGCCCGCCAGCGTGCGCGTGTACATCGGCACGAATGCGACCGAGAAGGCGCCTTCGGCGAAAAGCCGGCGGAAGGTGTTGGGCAGGACGAAGGCGAGCTGGAATGCGTCCGCCGCCAGTCCGGCACCCAGCACCCTGGCGAGCAGGATGTCGCGCGCGAAGCCGAAGACGCGGCTGAGCGCGGTCAGCCCTCCGATGGTGCCGACATTGCGGACTAGGCTCATCGCGTCAGGCCGGTATCGGTGCGGTCACGTTCGGGTGGCGGACTCAGGCGTTGCCGGCAGGCTGGCTTTCGGCCGCCTGTTGCTGGGCCTGGAGCTGCTGCACGTAGAGGCCGTTGAAGTCGATCGGCTCCAGCATCAGCGGCGCGAAGCCGGCATCGCGCACGGCATCGGCCACCACGCGGCGAGCGAAGGGGAACAGGATGCGCGGCGTCTCGGCGAAGAGGAACGCATGGGCCTGGGCCTCGTCCAGATTGCGCATGCCGACGAGCGCGCAATAGGACAGGTCAATGACATAGGCCGTGCCGGCGTCGGTCTTCGACGCGCAGGTGATCTTCAGTTCGACTTCGTGGACGTCCGCATCGATCGGGCGGGCGCCGATGTTGAACTGGATGTCGATCTGCGGCTGTTCCTGCCACTGGAAGCTCTGCGGCGCGTTCGGATTCTCGACCGAGAGATCCTTGATGTACTGCGAGATGATGCCCGCGCTCGGCGAAGTGTCCTCGCCATTGCCCGAGTTGAGGTCGGAGATGATGTTGCCCTCGTCGGCCATTGTGCTGTCTTTCCGCAAGATGTCTTCGTAAATGTCTGCGCGCGCCTAGAGCATTTTGCCGGCCGGTGGAACACCCGAGGCTCCGGAAATTGCGTTCGGCGTGAAATCGGGCGGTTTCACGGACGGAGAAGTCCGCGCCGGCTCGGCAGCCGTCGAAAAGGCAACAGACGGGCGAAAAAATGCCTCGACCCGGCCGCTCACGCGTTGTTCATTTGTAAAGGCTACCTATCTCAGGCTATGTTGACGTACTGGAGAGGGCGTTCGCTGATCGACGCGACGGTCAGGATCGAAAGCCCCGCGGGTTCGGTGACGGATGAAGCGAAACCCGCCGAATGCAAGCCGCCGACCAGTGCGAAGAAGGGATGGTTAAGGGAACGTGACACCGGAAATTGTAATCCTGGCCATGATCGCAGCCTTTCTGGGCCTGCGGCTTTATTCCGTGCTCGGACGTCGTGCCGAGCACGAGGAAGAGCCGATCCCGGGGCGGTTCGAAGGGCATCAGGGGCAGCCGGGTGCACGGCGCGTTCCGGCTCCCAGCAAGCCCGACGCCAAGGCGGATGATCGTCCGCAGCCAAGGCAGCCGCAAATGCGCGATCTGCCGCTGGCGGCGCCTTCGGTCGAGCGCGGTCTCGCTGAGATCGGCCGTTTCGATCGCCGATACGATACGCTCGCCTTCCTCGAAGGCGCGCGCGGCGCTTATCGCATGATTCTCGAAGCCTTCTGGAAGGGCGACAAGGCCGAATTGCGCGCGCTTTGCGACGATGATGTCTACAACAGCTTCGCCGCCGCGATCGATGCGCGCGTGGAAGCCGGCGAATCGCTCGACAACCGCCTGATCCGCGTCGAGGAAAGCACTATCACTTCGGCTGGGCTCGACGACTCCTATGCCCGCATCACCGTGCGCTTCCGCGCCGACATCGCCGCGGTCACGCGCGATGCCGAAGGGCTTGTCATTGCCGGTTCGCTCGACGATGCGGTGGAGGCGGTGGACGTGTGGACTTTCGGCCGCGACGTCAATTCGCCCGATCCTGACTGGCTGCTAGACGCCACCGACGAAGGTTGATTGTCGTCGGCCGGATCGCATGGCAGGTCTTCTCGACACTGATTTGAAGCGGGGCCGGTTTTCCGGCCCCGACTCTTACCGGAGCGTGACGTTGGAACGAGGGGGAGCGGCGAGGCACTGGTCCGGATATGCAGGGGCATGCCGGGTGGCCGCCGTGTCGCTGGCCATGCTGCTCGCTTCGTGCGTCCGGCTCATTCCCGGCGGTCCGGGAGCACCCACGGCCTTGCCGCAAGCCGAATCGGCGGCGGCGCTCGGCGTGCGGCCCGGCCCGGCGATCGGCTCGCTCCGGCTCGGACACGGTAATGCCGTCGCCGCGCTGGCCTCCTTTCGCGAGAGCTGCCCGCGCGTCACTTCGCGTACGGACACGAGCGGCCTCACCAGCCCCGGGGACTGGCGCCAGGCCTGCACGGCCGCCGCAAGCTGGGCGCCGGCGACGGCGAGCCGGTTCTTCTCCGCCTTTTTCGAAACCGCCCGCGTCGGCGACGGTACCGCTTTCGCCACCGGCTACTACGAGCCCGAAATCACCGGCTCGCGGGTGCGCCTGCCGGGGTACGACGTGCCGATCTATGGCCTGCCGCCCGATCTCGTGCGGGCGCGGCCGGGCGATGCGCAGCCGCTGGCGAACGGCCGGATGCCGCTTGGCCGATATGATGAACGCGGCAGGTTCGTGCCTTATTACGACCGTGCCGCGATCGAGCAGGGCGCGCTCATGGGCAGGGGTCTGGAAATCGCGTGGGCGGCCGATCCGGTGGAGGTGTTCTTCCTTCAGGTGCAGGGTTCGGGGCGCCTGCGCGCGCCCGACGGAACGGTCATGCGCATCGGCTACGCCGGACAGAACGGACAGCCCTATACCGGTATCGGCGGCCTCATGCGCGAACGCGGCCTGATCGGATCGGGACCGGGAAAATATCCGGGCTCGATGCAGGGGATCATGCAGTATATCTGCGAGCACCCGGCGGAAGGCGCGGCGCTGATGCGCGAAAACAGGTCCTGGGTGTTCTTCCGCGAACTTAACGGTGACGGTCCTCTCGGTGCGCTCAGCGTGCCCGTCCGCCCGCGCAGTTCGGTCGCCGCCGACCCGCGCTTCGTGCCGCTGGGCGCCCCCGTCTGGCTCGATCTGGATCGCGGCGAGGCGGACGGACTGTGGGTCGCGCAGGACACCGGCGGCGCGATCAAGGGCGCCAATCGCTTCGATACCTTCTGGGGCGCCGGCGAGGAGGCGCGCACGATCGCTGGCGGCATGAGCGGACGCGGCGACGCGCTGATCCTTCTGCCGAAGGGAACGCTGAGCCGCCTTGGCGTGCAATGAGACGTTCGGGGCGCCCGCTGTCGCCGGAAGAAAAGGAGGTCTGGGCCAGGGTGGCGCGGACCGTGACGCCGCTGGTCCGGCGCAAGGTCAGTCCCTCCGGCGCTGAAGGGGAGCACTCGCCGCCCAAGCCCCACGCGGCGCCCGTGCCCGGTCCTGCACCGACCAGGAAGGTCAAGGGCCGCGTCCCTCCACCGTTACCCCCCGCTCCCGTTCCGGCCAAGCCCGCAAGCGAGGACCGGGCTCATCTCGACGGCAGTTGGGAAAGGCGCATTTCGAAGGGTACGCTGATTCCCGACTTCCATCTCGACCTTCACGGGGCGAACCTTGAAACCGCCTATCGCCGCCTGATGCACGGGCTGACGCAGGCCAAGGCCATGGGCGCGCGTGTCGTGCTGATCGTGACCGGCAAGCCGCGCCCGGTCGATGCCATGGATCGCGGCGAACGGCGCGGGGCCATTCGCGCCAAGATCTCAGACTGGCTCGCCGCAAGCGAGCACGCCGGGGACATCGTCGCGATTCGCGGCGCGCATCGGCGGCATGGCGGGGCGGGGGCGCTCTATGTGGTGCTGAAGCGGCGGCGCTAGCGGCTCCGCCTGCGCCGCGCCATTCCCGCCGGACAGCCAGGGGAACAGCCGCATGCAGGCGAACAGCAGGAAAGGCCAGAACCAGGTCGCGGCAAGGTCACGCGTGGTATCGGACATACGCCACGAACCGTGCGCCATGCGGTCGATCACTTCGTTGCCCAGCTCCAAGGCGATAACCGCCAGCAGCGGCCAGACCGAATGGAGCGGTTTGCGCAGCGTCAGGGCGGCGACGAGCCAGATGGCCAGGCCAGCATAGCTATGCGCGACCTTGTCCGGCGGCGGACAAAAGCTGACGATCCAGCTGGCCGTCTGCTCATACCATACGAGGAAATCCATGGCGGCCTTATGCCGCGCTGCAGCAAGAGTGTCGAGCGCCGCGTATGCCGTCGATGCCGAGTCCGGAGCGTTTGGGCGCATAATCAGGCATCGTTCTGGTGACCGCCGGAAAAAGCGGACTTGTCCTGTTGCGGACGGCGCCCCGTCATCCGCAGGTAGAAGCGCGAGAAATAGGACGGATCGGAAAAGCCCAATTCGTCAGACACCTGCGCCACGCCGACATTGGTGAAGCAGAGCAGGCGCTGCGCCTCGAGCGCCAGGCGCGTGTGGATGACGTCCAGCGGCGTGCGCCCCAGCTCGCGCCGGCACAGTCGCGTCAGCGTCTTCGTCGTCATGCCCAGCACTTGCGCGTAGCGGCTCACCGGAAGGTGATCGCTGAGGTGGATCTCCACCAGTTCGCGGAATCGGGACAGCCGCCGGTCGCCACCGGCAAGGAGGTCGTCCTCCCCCTCCTCGCTGCCCAGCGAGCGTACCAGCGCTTCCGCCAGCGCAAGGAACAGCGGCTGCGGTGCGTGCCACTGCGCCTCCAGCGAAAGCATCTCGCGGCACAGCCAATCCACGCGCGGCTGGACGGCCGTGGGCGTTTCACGGCCGGCGCCGTGACTGAGCAGACGGAGCATGGGGTCCTCTGCTCCGTCGCAGCGCCCCGCAAATCCGGCGGAGAGCGTCAGCACATGACCCTGGGTGTCCGGCTCGAAGCGGAAACCGTGCACGCTGCCGATCGGAATGACCATGTGGCACGGTGCCCGCAGGATCTTGCGGGTCTTGTCCATGAGAAAGTCCACCTGTCCCTCAGACACCAGTATCACCTGAACGCTGCCGGTGTGGCGGTGGGGAGAGATCTCCCAGTCGTGCAGCGAACTGCGCACGGCAATCGTCTCGATATGCGCGAATACCTGCGTACCTGCGCTCAATTCCTCGCCGTAGAGGACATATGTGGGAATGGCGGAAGGCGCAGGCATCGGAATGTCCCGAAAGTACCGGAATATTGGTCCAGCCGCACCTTCAGCCAATGGGCCGGACCTGTCAATGTCGCGTCCATGGCAACACGCGCCGCGAGGGCGCGGAAGCCGGGAGAGCAAGCATGCGTACACAAGTCGCCATCATCGGCGCCGGCCCTGCGGGACTGCTGCTGGGCCACCTGCTGAAGGCCGAGGGAATCGAATGCATCGTGCTTGAACGGCGGACGGGGGACTACGTCCTTTCGCGCATCCGCGCCGGGGTGCTGGAACAGGTCACGGTCGGCCTGATGGAGCGGCTTGGTCTCGACGGCCGCATAAAGGCCGAAGGACTACCGCACGACGGTTTCAATCTCGCCGACGGCGAGCGCCTCATCCGCATCGACATCGCCGCGCTGACCGGCCAGCAGGTCATGGTCTACGGCCAGACCGAACTGACCCGCGACCTGATGGACGCCACCGACGAACGCGGCCTGGAAGTGATCTACGAAGCCGCGGACGTCGCGTTGCATGACATCGACGGCAATTCTCCTTACGTCACGTTCAGCAGCGCCGGTGCCCGGCAGCGTATCGACGCCCGCTTCATCGTCGGTTGCGACGGCTTTCACGGTCCTTCGCGCAAGGCCATCCCCGCCGGAGCGGGGCGCGAGTTCGAGCGTGTCTATCCCTTCGGCTGGCTTGGCATCCTCGCCGACGTTCCGCCCTGCAACCATGAACTGATCTACGCCAACCACGAACGCGGCTTCGCGCTCGCCTCGATGCGTTCGCATACCCGCAGCCGCTACTATGTCGACGTTCCGTTGACCGAGAAGGTAGAGGACTGGTCCGACGAGCGGATCTGGGACGAACTGGCGATCCGCCTTGGCCCCGACGCGGCGGCGCATATCATGCGTGGCCCCTCGATCGAGAAGTCGATCGCGCCGCTGCGTTCCTATGTCTTCGCGCCGATGCGCCACGGCAGCCTGATGCTGTGCGGCGATTCCGCGCATATCGTGCCGCCCACGGGCGCCAAGGGGCTTAATCTTGCTGCGAGCGACGTGCACTATGCCGCCGAGGCGCTGACCGGATTCTTCAAGCGCAACGATCGGGACGCGATTTCGGGCTATTCGGACAAGGCGCTTGCCCGCGTATGGAAGGCGGAGCGTTTCAGTTGGTCGCTGACCCGCCTGATGCACCGTTTCCCCGAGGACGGCGATTTCGAACGTGCCATGCAGGTGGCCGAGCTGGACTACATCGCCACCAGCCGCGCCGCGCAGACCAGCATCGCCGAGAACTACGTGGGCCTGCCGGTCTGAATGCGGACCGGCGGTGTGACGCCTCATCGCGAGGACCGTCTGCCGCGCCTCGATACCGTTATTGTTTATAGCAATAAGTTTGTTATGAATGGCGCCGTCCGCTGGATGTCGTAAGGATAGGCGAACCGCCGGCAGGCGCGATGATCCCTTCATGCATGTCCGACGGATTGCCGTGGCACCCGCAATGGCGGGCTGGCGGATCGGGAGAATGCAGTTGACGATCCAGGTGAAGGCCGATCCTCGCAGGATGCTGGACGACGCGCCGATGACCTTGCGGCAGTTCCTTGCCGTGGGTGTCTGTGTCCTGCTCAATGGCCTCGACGGGTTCGACGTGCTCTCGATCAGCTTCGCCTCGCCCGGCATTGCCGACGAATGGGGGATAAACCGCGCCGCACTCGGTGTCGTACTGTCCATGGAACTGATCGGCATGTCGGCGGGCTCGATGGTTCTTGGGCAAGTCGCCGACCGTGTCGGCCGCAAGGCCACGGCAATCGGTTGTCTCCTGATCATGGCGGCGGGAATGCTGGCTACCACGCAAGTGGGGACCATCGGCGCCCTCGCCGCTACCCGACTGTTCACCGGCCTTGGCATTGGCGGCATGCTGGCGACGACCAACGCGCTGGTGGCGGAGTTTTCCAACCGGAAGTGGCGGGCGGCGGCCGTGGCGATCATGGCCGCGGGCTATCCCGCGGGCGCGATTGCCGGCGGTGCCATCGCCAATGAACTGCTCGAATCCGGCGGCTGGCGGCAGGTGTTCTTCCTGGGCGCGGGCATGACGGCGATGTGTCTTCCGCTGATCCCGCTGCTTGTGCCCGAGCCCGTGAGTTCGCTGCTGAATCGCCGCAAGGGCGAGACGCTCGCACAAGTGAACAGGAGCCTGAAGGCGCTCGGCCACCAGCCTGTCGCCGAACTGCCCGACCCGGAGCCCGACGCTCCGCGCACCGGTCCTGTCGCCCTGTTTGCTCCGGGGCTGGCATCGGTCACGATCCTGCTGACCCTGGCCTATTTCCTGCACGTGATGACGTTCTACTTCATCCTCAAGTGGGTGCCCAAGATCGTCGTCGACATGGGCTTCACGCCCTCCTCGGCGGGTGGCGTGCTGGTCTGGGCGAACGTCGGCGGCCTGATCGGCTCGCTCCTGTTCAGCGTGCTTTCGCTGCGGGTCGCCTTGCGATTGCTGGTGATCGGCGTGATGCTGGCATCCGCGGTGATGGTCTGCGTGTTCGGCCTGGGACAGGCCGATCTTCAGGGGCTTTCGATGGCCGCCGCCGCGGCGGGTTTCTTCACCAATGCGGGAATGGTGGGGCTTTACGCGATTGCCGCCGCGTCTTTCCCGACCGCCGTGCGCGCGGGCGGCACCGGCTTTGTCATCGGCGTGGGCCGGGGTGGCGCCGTCCTGGGTCCGATATGCGGCGGACTGCTGTTTCAGGTCGGCTTCGGGCTGCCGGTCGTGGCGACTGTCATGGCCTGCGGTTCGCTGCTCGCGGCCATTGCCCTGCTAGCGCTTGGCAGGCGTGAGTCTCTGGGCGAATTGAAGCGCGCCTGACGGGATTTACCGTCCCGACCCTTCCGGCGGGGTGGCACCGGCGCGGGGCTATTCCGGATGAACATCCTCGAGCCGCTTGCCCGCCGTTTCGGGCAGGAACACGAGCGCCGCCGCGCCGACCAGGCAAGCCGCCATCATGTAGTAGGCTGGCATCAGCGTATTGCCGGTGGCCGTGATCAGTTCGCTGCCGATCGCGGGCGCGGTGCCGCCGAAGATCGAGGTGGCGACGTTGTATGAGATGGCAAAGCCGGCGAAGCGCACGGCGGTCGGGAACATCGCCGGGAACGTCGCCGAAATCGTCGCGAGCTGCGGCACGTAGAGCAGGCCGAGCGCCATGAAGCCGACCACCGCGCCGGCAAGGCCATAGGACATCAGCGAATAGAGCGGGACCACGCCCACGAAGAGTCCGATGAGCGAGAACCACCACAGCGGCTTGCGCCCCACCCTGTCCGATAGCGAACCGCCGAAAGGCAGCAGGATCATCATGAACAGCATGCCCAGGATCGGTACGATCAGCGCCTCGTCCGGCGTCAGGCCCAGCCGGCGTTCGAGGTATGTCGGCATGTAGCTGAGCAGGGTGTAGTTGACGACATTGAGCGCCACGACCATCCCGCTCATCACCAGCATCGGCCGCCAGTAGTGCTGGATCAGGTAGGGAAGGCCGTGCGAGACGCGCTTGCTCTCGTCGCGCGCCTCGCGGAAGACCGGCGTGTCCTCCATGTGCGATCGCAGGTAGACGCCCACCGCGCCCAGCGGCCCCGCCACCAGGAAGGGAATGCGCCAGCCCCACTCGTGCATGGCGGCGTCTCCCAGGAACAGCGCAAAGCCCAGCATCAACAGCGCGCCGAGGGAAAAGCCCGCGAGCGTGCCGAACTCCAGGAAGCTGCCGTAGAAGCCACGCCGTTCGGCCGGCGCATATTCGGCCATGAAAGTCGCCGCGCCGCCGTATTCGCCGCCGGTGGAGAAGCCTTGCACCATGCGCAGGACGATCAGCAGCAACGGCGCCCAGAAGCCGACGTCGTCATAGTCCGGAACAAGCCCCACGCAGAAAGTCGCGCCCGCCATGACGATGATGGTGATTGCCAGCACCGACTTGCGCCCGAACCGGTCGCCGAGCGGCCCCCAGAACAGCCCGCCGAGCGGCCGCATCAGAAACGAGATCGCGAATGTCGCCAGCGCGAACAGCACCGCCTCGTCGGTGTCGCCGGGAAACAGCGCCGCCGAGATATAGGTGACGCCATAGGCATAGATCCCGTAGTCGAACCATTCGGTGGCGTTGCCGATCGCTGAAGCGGCGATCGCGCGGCGCAGGGTGGCGGGATCGGTTTGCGGCATCAGTTGTCTTCCGTCAGGTTTGCGTTGTCCGGTGAGTTGGGATCGATGATCGCGACAACCGGTGTGGTGCGCGGCAGGATCTGATAGGTCTGCTGCGTGTCTGACGGCACCGGCGGGGTCGCGGTCTGCCGCCAGAGGCCGAAGCCGAGCGCCGAGGCGGCGCACAGGGCGATGAAAGCGAACAGGCCGCCTTCGGCCGACAGGGTCATCGCCGCCGAGCCGAACATCGGCCCGACCGCCGCGCCGGCCGAATAGAGCAGCACGAGGCCGCCGGTCGCGCCGATCCGTTCTTCGGCCTCCAGCCGGTCGTTGGTATGCGCGACGCACAGCGGGTAGAGCGCGAAGCTGAGGCCTCCGAACAGGGCGCCGAGCGCGAAGAGCTGCGCGCCGCTTCCGCGTGTGAGAGCGAGGCCCGCGCAGACCAGCGCCGCGCCGGCGAACGCGAACACGATCACGCGCCGGCGGTCATAGCGGTCGGAAAGATGGCCGAGCGGCCACTGCAGGGCGACGCCGCCCAGGATCACCACGCTCATGAACATCGCCGTGGCGCCAAGATCCAGCCCCATGCGGCGCACGCTTACGGCGGCTAGGCCATAGAACGCGCCCAGCATCATGCCGGTCAGGACCGCGCCGGTCACGCCGAGCGGCGAGGTGTGGTAAAGCCGACGCAGCGAGTAGGACATGGCATCGCCCGACAGTGGCGCGGCGATGCGCGTCAGCAAGACCGGGATCGAGGCGAGCGAGATCAGCACCGAGGATGCCAGGAAGGGGATCGAGGGGGCGGCGCTGTCATCGAGGTTCAGCAGGTACTGGCCCGCCGCCTGCCCGAGATAGAGGCAGATCATGTAGCCGGCGAGAATGGAGCCGCGCGTCTTCGGCTCGGCGCGCTCATTGAGCCAGCTTTCGATGCAGACATAGACGCCGGCGAGGCTGAACCCGTCGATCAGGCGCAAAGCGGCCCAGAACAGCGGGTGCTGCCAGAAGGCATAAGCGAGCGTGCTGGCCGAGAGGACCGAGACGAACGCGGCGAAAGCGCGGATATGGCCTACACGCTGGATCAGCCGTCCGACCCGCAGGGCACCGATGGTGAGCCCGGCGAAATAGGCGGTCGCGACCATGCCGATCAGCAGTGTGCCTTCCCCCGCGCGCTCCAGCCTCACGCTGATGAGTGTCGAGAGAAAGCCGCTGCCCGCCATCAGCATGAAGATGGCGAGCAGCAGGCTCCTGACGGGGAGGGTCGCGGCGAGCATGGAGGAGGCGGCGCGCCGGGGCCGTTCTCAGGCCGCCCGGCGACCGTCTGCGGCGGCGGTGGTTTCCACCAGCGCCTTGTGCAGTGCGCGCACGGCGGTCTCAAAATCGGCGCAATCGACGACGAACTGGATATCGACGTTACGGATCTGGTGCTGCATGGCCATCATCCCCACGCCCGCGCGGTCCAGCGCCACGAGCGCGTCGGGCACCAGCCCCGGCCGGGCAATGTCGCTGCCGATCACCGAGACCATGGCGACCTTCTGCGCGCTGATCGCCGCGCCCGGATAGGCGCCCTGCAATTCCTCGAGGACGCGGGCCACTGTCTTGCCGGTCGCCGTGAGGTAGTGCGTGATCGTGTTGGCATTCGATGACTTGCTGACAATCCAGGCGCCGTGGCGCGTAAGTGCTTCCAGGATCGCGGCATCGTAGCCCTTTTCGCCCACCATGTCCTGCTCGAAGAACTGCAGCGCATGGACGGTCGGCACGCCGGTGACGATTTCCACCTTCGGCCGGTCGGACACATAGTTGCCGCAGATCAGCGTGCCTTCGTCCTCGCGGTCGAAAGTGTTGCGCACGCGCAGCGGAATATCGGTCTGGCGCAGGCCGCGCCCGGCGCGCGGATGGATCGCCTCCATGCCGAGGTTGGCAAGCTGGTCGGCGACGTCATAGTTGGTGCGGCCGATCTTGCGTGCCTTGCCCTTGCCGACCAGCTTGGGATCGGCGCTGGAGAGGTGGAATTCCTTATGGATGATCGCCTCGCGTGCCTGTGTCAGCACGGCGATGCGCGAGAACGTCATCTCGGAATAGCCGCGCGCGTAGCGGCGCACCATCCCGTCGCTGCAGCCGGCATAGCCGGTGACGATCGGCAACTCGCGGGTGAGGTCGATGGGTTCCAGCGCCGCGAGGATGCGTTCGTCGAGGCTGGCCTGGTCTTCCTCGCCGCAGTGGGTGAGGTCGACCATGCGCGCGTTGACGCCCCGGTGGCGCAGCAGCAGGGCGGTGCTGTGGGCGCTGTGCGCCTCGCCCAGCCCGGCAAGCATCTCGCGCACCGTCATGAGCTGGTCCTTGACCGAGAAGCGCCCGTGCGAGCGCAGCCGGTCGAGGTCTTCGAGGCAGGCGGCCAGCGAATCGATTCGCTGATCGACGAAGGCGTCCGCTTCATCGCGGCTGCCGGCGCGCGCGAACATGGTGGCGTTGCGCTCGTGCATCGCGTTGCGGACATCTTCCAGCCCCTCGCGCCAGCACTCCTCTCCGTCGTTGTTGACGAAGCGGGCATGGACGCCGGGAGCGCCGGTCTTCTTGTGCTCCAGCAGCAGGTCGGTCATGCCCGCGTAGGCCGAAACGACGAAGATGCGGTTGTAAAGCTCCGCGCCTTCGCGGCCGGCGATCAGCACGTTGTCGAATACGGTGGCGGTGGCGGCCATGGAAGTGCCGCCGATCTTTTCGACGCTATGGTTGCCCATCACACCAATTCCCCTGTCAGTAGGCCGCTTACCGGGCGCAGTGCCGGTGTTTCGGCGCGCGCGGCGATGAATTCGGGCCGAGGCGTCTCGGGGCCGAAAGGACGCTCCAGCCGGTTCGAGACGGCGTTGAAGACGAAGAACACGTTTGAGCGCGGGAAGGGCGTGATGTTGCCGTTCGAACCGTGCATCGTGTTGCAGTCGAAGATGATCACCGTGCCGGGCTTGCCGGTCGGCGCGACGATGCCGTGCCGGTGCGCCATTTCAGCCAGGCTCTGATCGTCGGGCACGCCGTATTCCTGCTTGCGCAGCGACGTCCTGTAATGGTTTTCCGGCGTCTCGCCGACGCAGGTCAGGTAATTCCGATGCGATCCGGGGATCAGCATCAGCGGGCCGTTGTTGGCCGTGTTCTCGGCCAGCAGGACCGACATGGACAGCGCGCGCATGCGCGGCATGCCGTCCTCGACGTGCCAGGTTTCGAAGTCGGAGTGCCAGTAGAACTCCTTGCCCAGGAAGCCCGGCTTGTAGTTGAGGCGGGTCTGGTGGAGGTAGATGTCGTCGTTGAGCAGGAACCGGGCGACGCCGGCCAGCCGCTCGTCGGCCGCAAGGCGCGCCATCAGGCGGTTCTGCGTGTGGACCGAAAAGACCGAGCGTACTTCCTTGCCGCCCGGTTCGGCGATCACCGTCTCGGGTTCGAGCGCGTCGGGATCGGCGAGGATCTTGGCCGCCTCTGTCTGGAGCGCCGCGATCTCATCCGCGGAAAACAGGTCTTCGAGCACGAGAAAGCCGTCGCGCTCGAAGCCTTCGGTCTGCGCACGCGTCAATGGCGCCGCTTCGGTCCACGTGCCGTGCACGACAGGATCGGTGCGCGGGAGCATCTCGGGCTCTGCCGCGCATCGCGAAGGATAGATGTCCTGCATGGGAATTCCCCTGCTTGGTTCTGACTGCGATCAGGTACTGAATTCAGGCTCGGCGGGCACTTGCGGATCGGCCGGATAGGCGCCGTTCTCGTCGTGCACCTCGTCGCCTGTCACCGGCGGGTTGAACACGCAGGCGGTCAGGATATTGGTCTCGCAGCGCACGATATGCCGGTCGTGCTCGTTGAGGGCATACATGACGCCCGGCGCCAGCCTGTGAACCTCGCCGGTGGCAAGGTCCTCGATCGTGCCGGTGCCCTTGAGCACCATGACCGACTCCAGGTGGTTCTGGTAATGCATGTGGAGTTCCGCGCCGGCGTAGAGCGTCGTGATGTGGAACGAGAAGCCCATGCCGTCGTCCTTGAGCAGCATGCGCGCGCTTTCCCAGCCGTCGGATTTGACGTTGCGGTCCGAGTCGCGGATTTTCGAGAGTTTGCGAACGATCATCTGGGTAGTATCTCCTTATTCCGCGGCCACGTCGTAGGCGGCCGCGAGCACGTCGCGCGTGCAGCGTTCGAGGATGTCGAGCCCGGCGGCGAGTTCGTCGTCGCTGATGACGAGAGGCGCCAAGACCTTGACGATTTCGTCGTGCGCGCCGCTGGTCTCGATGATCAGGCCCTGCGCAAAGCAGGCGGAAGTAATGGCCTCGGCCGCCTCGCCCGAGCCCACGTCGATGCCGCGCATCATGCCGCGCCCGCGCGTCGAAAGGCCAAGGTCGGCCGCCAGACGCTCGAGCCGCGCGGCAAGCAGGTCGCCTCGCCGCTTGACGTCGGCAATGAAGCCCTCGTCGCCCCAGAAGTGGCGCAATGCCGCGTCGGCGGTGACGAAGGCATGGTTGTTGCCCCGGAAGGTGCCGTTGTGCTCGCCCGGCGACCACTGATCTAGCTCGGGGCGGAACAGCGTCAGCGCGAAAGGCAGGCCCATGCCGGAAAGCGACTTGGCCAGCGTGACGATGTCCGGCGTGAAGCCCATCTCCTCGAAGCTGAAGAAGCCGCCGGTGCGCCCGCAGCCGGCCTGGATGTCGTCTACGATCAGCAGCGCGCCGTGGCGCTTGGCGATGGCCGCGATCCTGCGAAGCCATTGGGGCGAGGCGGCGTTGAGCCCGCCTTCGCCCTGCACCGTCTCGACGATGATCGCCGCCGGCGCATCGAGGCCGCTGGAGGGATCGGCAAGCCGCTGTTCGAGCAGATCGGCGGTGTCCACGTCCGGGCCGTAGTAGCCGTCGTAGGGTTCGTGGCTGACGTGCGAGAGCGGCACGCCCGCGCCGCCGCGCTTGGCGGCATTGCCGGTGCAGGCGAGCGCGCCCAGCGTCATGCCATGAAAGCCGTTGGTGAAGGCGATCACCAGTTCGCGTCCGGTGACCTTGCGAGCCAGCTTGATTGCCGCCTCTACCGCGTTGGTGCCGGTCGGGCCGGTGAACATGGCGCGATAGTCGAGGCCGCGCGGCTTCAGGATCACTGTCTCCAGCGCTTCCAGGAAGCTGGCCTTGGCATCGGTGTGCAGATCAAGGCCGTGGGTGATGCCGTCAGCGGAGATGTAGTCGAGCAGGGCCTGCTTGAGCACGGGGTGATTGTGCCCGTAATTGAGCGTCGAGCAGCCGGCCAGGAAGTCGAGATAACGGCCGCCCTGATCGTCGTGGATCCAGACGTGCTCGGCCCGGTTGAACTGGCGCGGCATTGCCCGGGAATAGCTGCGCACCACGGATTCGCGGCGCTCGTAGATGCCCCGGTCGGGAATATTCTGGCTGGGTTTCGGCATGATTGTCATGACAGCGAAATCTCCGGTTTGGCCGGTCGGGCGTCGCCGGCCGGTTGGGTATGGAAAGGGCCGATGCGAATTTGCCATTCGGTTGCGTGCGCGCCGGCGAAGTGAATCTGTTGGTCGAAGCGCGGGGTCCGCTCCAGGGGCGCCTCGCGCCGCCGCGCGAAGCTGCGGAACATGGCGAGCGATGCGTCGTTATCGGGCGTGACGGTCGTCGTAAGCGCGGTCACCCCATGCGTCGCGGGCCGCCCCAGCAGGGCATCGAGCATGCGCCCGCCAAGGCCCTGCCCGCGCGCCTTCTCCGATACCGCGACTTGCCAGACGAACAGCTCACCGGGGCGCGTGGGGGGGCGATAGGCGGAAATCCATCCCATCAGCTCGCCGCCGCGCTCCGCGATGATGCAGGTGTCGGCAAAGTCGCTGCACTGGAGCAGGTTGCAATACGCGGAATTGGTATCGAGCGGCGGGCAGGCGGCAATCAGGCTGGTGACGGCCGGCCCGTCTTCGGCGCGAGGCTCTCTGAAACTGAACGCTTCCTCGCCTGGTTCGGGAGAAAGCGTGTTGTCCCGCGGCGATCCGGGGATCGCTTTGGTCTTCCGGTCGGAAATAATTTACCTCCCAAAGGATTTTTCAGTTCAAATAGGCGCTTCGCTGCGCCCGATGTGGCGCCGTATATGAGGATTGTGACGCTTTTATCAACCCATTATGCTGGAGCAGCGCCTCCCGGAGGGCGCGCGCCTTGCCAAAATGCTTAGTTTGACTAAGGGAAATTCGATTGTCGCGGACGGCGACAAAAAGTAGAAAACCGCTGTGGAAACCGATTTTTTGCATCCTACGCTACGCGCGCTTCGCCGACTCCTGCGAGTCACCGAACTGGGGGGAAAGCAGCTGGCCGCTGTGACGGGGCTGACGACGTCGCAGCTCATGGTGTTGCAGGAGGTCGACCGCGGGGGGGAGGTCATGCCCAGCGCCGTGGCGCATGCGCTCCAGTTCAGCCAGGCAACGATCACGACGCTGGTGGACCGTCTGGTCGCGGTGGGTCTCGTCACACGCCAGCGCAGCGACCTCGACAAGCGGCGGATGCTGTTGCGGATCACCGACGAGGGCCGGTCGGTCCTGAACCGTGCGCCTGACATGCTCCAGGACCGCTTCGGAGAACGCTATTCCTCGTTGCCGGAATGGGAGCAGGCGATGATCCTCGCCGGGCTCGAACGTCTCAGCGAGCTGCTCGGCGCGAGCGACATCGACGCCGCGCCGCTGCTCGATTCC
This sequence comes from Novosphingobium endophyticum, assembly GCF_014640675.1. Lineage (GTDB taxonomy): Bacteria > Pseudomonadota > Alphaproteobacteria > Sphingomonadales > Sphingomonadaceae > Novosphingobium > Novosphingobium endophyticum. The sequence continues at coordinate 39,701 of NZ_BMHK01000022.1, forward strand.
GGACCCATCGACCGCGGGCTGCAGGGCTGACCGTGCCGCCCGGCCAACCCTGCCGGATCATTGCAAACATGCCTGTAGATGCCCATCTCGGGATCATCGACAAGATAGGGGGCACAAGGCCATGCTTATCGCCGTTGATGGTCCCGTAGCAGCGGGAAAAGGCGCAATTGCCGGTGCGCTGGCCCGGCGTTTCAAACTTCCGCATCTCAATACGGGGCTGCACTATCGCGCCGTCGCCCGGCAGGTTCTGCTCAATGGCGGCAATGTCGATGATGAAGACGACGCGTTCGATGCCTGCGATTTCCCGATCGAACTGCTCAGTGAGCCGCACCTGATTTCCGAACTGATCGCGGACCTTGCGAGCCATGTTGCTGTTTTCCCGGCGGTGCGGCAGGCCCTGTTCGAGCGGGAATGGGCCTTTGCCCATCGGCGCGGCGGCGCAGTGCTGGAGGGGCGCGACATCGGGACGGTGATAGCGCCCGATGCCGATCTCAAGTTCTATGTCACTGCCGAGCCTGCCATCCGCATCCGCCACCGTTTCGAAGCGCTGATGGAAGCCGAATATCCGATCGAACTGAGGGAAGTGGCGGCCGAACTGACGGCGCGAGACAAGCGAGACCGGGAACGCGCGCAGGCGCCGCTCAGGGCCGCGAGCGATGCGATCGTTCTCGACACCTCGCAACTGATGCGCCGCGACGCGGTTACGGCGGCGATCGATGCTGCGGAAGGGCGGCTGGCCGTTGGTATCAGTTGAGCATGCCGAAGGCGCAATGCCTGGACTTGCCGTTCATCCGTCGCCAGTCCGCGCCTTCGATGGCAACCAGCGTGCGGTGATCGCCGCCTTCGAAGAAGATCTCGTCATCCCTGTCCGTTTCCTCACGCATGAGGTCGTCGTCGACGATGACTTCCAGGCCATAGGCGGCGCCCAGCGCCGGAATGGCCCCGAATTCGCAGTCGGGAAAGCTCATCGCCGCTTCCGGTTCCTTGAGCAGGCGGACATCGCGGCCGAGCGATCTGCGAAGCCGGTTCAGGTCCACTCTCCGGGACGCGGGCAGCACCGCCAGAAGGTAGTCATCGCCTGCCTGCAGCATCACGCCTTTTGCCACATGATTGCCGGAGACATGCGCGGCCTGCGCGGCCTGTGCCGAGGTGAAGGTGCGATCGTGCGGGATCTCGTCGTAGGCCGTGCCACAGCCCGTGAGATACTCGCGCAGGTGAGGTGAGATAGCCATGGCGTTCTCCAGTCCATCCGGAGCGCTGTACGGCCTGTCCCGAAGGTGCGGTCCGCAAGAGGGCTTCGGGACCGAGCCGGGCGCCAGGTCGGACCAGCGCCTTTGGTGCGGCGAATTATAGCAGAGACTCGCGCCGCCTCCAACGGGCAAGCGCCGGAATTGCGACAGGCATGCGGCCATTTACGGCGGATCGGACATGACCTGCCGTGAAGCTTGCTGAAAGGGACGGAATCGGGCCTCTGACCGGGCTGTCAGCCGCGGGCGCCCACCGGGATCTGAACCTCAAGAACCGGCCCGCGTCCTACGGGGTATTCTTCCAGGCCCACGTCCTGCTGATCAGCTTTGCGCCGGTACGTCTCGGCCATGGCGCGATGCATCTTGCGCGCTTCGGCATCGGCCGTCGCATTCGCAAGAGAATCGTGCATTTCAGCACGTTGACGATATTCGGCCGACGAAAGATTGCCTTCCATTCGTCTTCCTCCGGGTTCTGCCCCACCCACCAGCATTTGCATGCCGACGAAGGGTGGTTACGCCGGAATCCATGCACCGGCAAGCCCGCATGGCTGAGCCGGCAATTCCAAGCGACCAATCTACGCCAGAATAGACTGGAAGGGAACCCGAATCGAGGTAACTCGGCGCGTCAGGAGACCGTTCAGAAGAATAAGCCGGGCCGCGGCTCTATCGTGTAAGTGTTGAGACTCTTCCTGTCGGCGCCGGACACCTCGGTCAAAATCACCTCATATCCCCACAGGTCGGCGAGATGCTGCAGCACCCGCTCCGCATCGTCGGGTTCGAGCAGCACCTTGTCGCGCACGCTGTGTTCGAGCAGGAGCTTGCGGTCGCTGTCGAAATCGACGTCCACGATCTGGATGTCGGGATCCTGCCAGGCGACGTCGTGGTGGCGCGCCAGGGTCCGGCGAATCTCGCGGTAGCCTTGCTCGTCGTGGATCGCCGCGACCCGGACCTCGTCCTCGCTTTCGTTGTCGTCGAGCTTGAAAAGACGCCATTTTCTGATGAGATGAGGGCTGAGGAACTGGGCGACGAAGCTTTCGTCGCGGTAGTTCGCCCAGGCGTTCTTCAGCACCTCGACCGGTTCGTTCCCGCCGGCGAATTCGGGGAACCAGAGCCGGTCCTCCTCGGTGGGGTCGATGCAGATGCGCTCGATGTCTTGCATGATGCCAAAGCCGAGCGCGTAAGGATTGTGGCCGCCATAGTGCCCCGAATCGTAGACCGGCTGGTAGAGCACGTTCGAGTGCGAGTGCAGGAACTCCATGAAGGCGCCGTCGCTGATCTGTCCGGTTTTGTGCAACCGTTCCAGAATCCGGTAGTGGCACCAGACGGCGCAACCCTCGTTCATGACCTTGGTCTGGCGCTGCGGATAGAAATATTGCGCGATGAGCCGGACGATTCGTAGGATTTCGCGCTGCCAGCCCCTGAGTCGCGGAGCGGACTTCTCCAGGAAATAGAGGACGTTTTCCTGCGGGAGCCCGAACGTCCGGCGGCGCTCGTCGCGATTCTCGCGCTTGCCGCGCTTTTTCTTGGGCAGTGTGCGCCACAAGGGGTTGTAGGTCGCTTCCTCGTAGGCGCGGCGCTCCTCCTCGCGCCGTCGCTCCGCGTTGAGGTTCAGGGGCGCGGCGCGCGGATAGCGGTGGATGCCCTGCTGCATCAGCGCATGCGCGGCATCGAGCAGCCGTTCCACTTCGGCCTGCCCATGCCGTTCCTCGCACCGGGCGATGTAGTGCCGCGCGAATTCGAGGTAATCGAGGATGCCCTCGGCATCGGTCCATTGCTTGAAGACGTAATTGTTCTTGAAGAAGTGGTTGTGGCCGAATGCGGCGTGCGCGATCACCAGCGTCTGCATGGTCGCGCTGTTTTCCTCCATGACGTAGCTGATGCAGGGATCGGAATTGATCACCAGCTCGTAGGCCAGGCCGCGCAGCCCCTTGCGATAGAGCAGGTCGTTGGCGAGGAACTGCTTTCCGAACGACCAGTGCTTGTAGAAGATCGGCATCCCGGTCGAGGCATAGGCGTCGAGCATCTGCTCGGACGTGATCACCTCGATCCGGTTGGGATAGACATTGAGGCCCAGTTCGCCGATGGCGATGCGCTCCACCGCGTCGTAGATCCGCTGCAAGGTGTCGAAGTCCCAGTCGCTGCCGCGGTAAAGCAGGGTGGAGGTCGGTGCGTTCATGAGGCGCGCGCCATGCCCCGACGCTGGAACAGCTCGCGAAAGACGGGATAGATGTCCTTGCGCGAGTGGACCTTGCGCATCGCGAACTTCCCGCCCGCCGTACCGATCTCCTGATAGGCTTGCCACAGATTGCTGGGCCTTTCCTCGCCCATTGCCGAAGCTGCCGTGGGAGACGCGGGTGCGTCCGAAACCTCCAGATAGGCGGCATACTGCACCAGCGGCAGAATCTCGTCACGCATCAGCGACATCGTTCGCGGATTGTCGCGCGTGAAGTTGTCGCCGTCGGAAGCCTGGGCGAGGTAGATGTTCCAGTCCAGCGGCGAATAGCGCTTCCGGACGATGTCCAACATCTCCTCGAGCGCCGCGGAAACGCGCGTGCCGCCGGTTTCGGTGCTGTAGAAGAACGTGTCCTCGTCCACTTCCTGCGCGGAATCGGTATGGCGGACGAAGACGATCTCGACGTGGCGATAGCAGCGCGTGACGAACAGGTAGAGCAGGATGAAGAAGATCTTCGCCAGCTCCTTCATGTGCTCGTTCATCGATCCCGAAACGTCCATCAGGCAGAAGATCACGGCCTGCGAGATCGGCCGGGGATCCTGCTCGAAGCGCCGGTAACGCAGGTCGATGGGGTCGATATAGCCGATCAGCGTGCGCCGCCGCACCAGCGCCTCGAACCTTTCACGCAGTTCGCCCAGTGTCTTGCGGTCCTTTTCCGTGGGCACGGCCTTGGCTTCCAGCCCTGCGATCTCCTCTTCGAGTTCGTCCATCTCAGCCTTGCTCGGCCGGCGCATTGCCAGTCGGCGCGACATCGCATTGCGCATGGTGCGCGGCACCGAGAGGGCGGAAGGCGAGCCTGTGACCGTGTATCCCGCCCTGCGGATGTCGAATGCATCGCTGGCGGTCAGCTGGCGTTTGGCGAGATCGGGCAGTTCCAGATCTTCGAGGAAGAGGTCGAGAAACTCCTCGCGCGTGAGAATGAAGCGGAATTCGTCCTCGCCGTTGCCCTGGCCGGCCTTGCTGCCGCTCGCCTCGCCGGATTGCGGGCGCTTGATCCGGTCGCCGGTACGGAACACCCGGTTGCCGGGCAGGACGTGGTCGCGATTGCCGCTGGAGCTGTCCCGCCGCAGCGTCGGCTCATGGACGCCGCCGGGCTTGATGCTGACTTCGCCTTCGCTCTCGATTTCCCGGATCTTGCGCGATCCCAGCGAGTCCCGCACCGCACCGCGTACCATGTCGCGTGCCCGGCGCAGGAAACGCTGGCGGTTTACCAGGCTTTTGCCGCGGGGATTGAGGCGTCGGTCGATGATATGCATGTCGTTGTTGGTACGCCTCCTCAGCTCAAACGGGCCTTACTCCGCCTGCTTGACGCGCATGTACCATTCGACCAGCCGCCGGACCTGCCGGGGCGTATAGCCGCGCTCGACCAGCCGCGTGACGAACTCGTCGTGCTTGCGCTCTGTCTCGCTGTCGCGCTTGGAGCCAAAGCCGATCACGGGCAGCAGGTCTTCCACCTGGCTGAACATGCGTTTCTCGATGACTTCGCGGATCTTCTCATAGGAGTTCCACGAGGGATTGCGGCCGTGGTTGGCCGCCCGCATGCGCAGGGCGAACTTGACCACCTCGTTGCGGAAGTCCTTGGGATTGGCGATGCCCGCCGGCTTCTCGATCCGTGTCAGTTCCTGGTTGATGACGTCGCGGTCCAGCATCTGGCCGGTATCGGGGTCCTTGAAGTCGAGGTCTTCGATCCAGGCGTCGGCATAAGCGACGTAGCGGTCGAACAGGTTCTGGCCATAGTCCTCGTAGGATTCGAGGTAGGCCTTCTGGATCTCGTTGCCGATGAACTCCGCAAAGCGCGGGGCCAGTTCGCCCTTGATGAATTCGAGGTATTGCGCCTCGGTTTCGGCGGGAAGCTGTTCCTGCCGCACCATCGATTCGAGTACGTACATCAGGTGCACCGGATCGGCGGCGATTTCCTCGGTGTCATGGTTGAACGTCGCCGCCAGCGCCTTGAAGGCGAAGCGCGTGGACATGCCGTTCATGCCTTCGGTGACGCCGGCGTTGTCCTTGTATTCCTGCATCGTCTTGGCGTGCGGATCGATATCGCGCAGGCTCTCGCCATCATAGATGCGCATCTTGGAATAGATGGAGCTGTTCTCCGGATTCTTGAGCCGGGTCAGAACCGAGAACCGGGCCAGCATATTCAGCGTGCCGGGCGCGCAGGGCGCTTCGAAAAGCTGCGATTCGCGTAGCAGCTTTTCATAGATCTTCTGCTCTTCGGTGATGCGCAGGCAGTAGGGAACCTGGATCACGTAGATGCGGTCGATGAAAGCCTCGTTGTTGCGGTTGTTCTTGAAGTTCTGCCATTCCGATTCGTTGGAGTGCGCCAGGATGACGCCGGAAAAGGGGATCGCGCCGATATTCTCGGTGCCGATGTAGTTGCCCTCCTGCGTCGCGGTCAGCAGCGGATGCAGCATCTTGATCGGGGCCTTGAACATCTCGACGAACTCGAGAATGCCCTGGTTGGCGCGGTTGAGGCCGCCCGAGTAGCTGTAGGCGTCGGGGTCGTTCTGCGAGAGCAGCTCGAGCTTGCGGATATCGACCTTGCCGACCAGCGAGGAGATGTCCTGGTTGTTCTCGTCCCCCGGTTCCGTCTTGGCGATGGCGATCTGCCGCATGCGTGAAGGGGTGATGCGCGCGACCCGGAACTTGGAAATGTCTCCGCCGAACTCGTCGAGGCGTTTGCGGCACCATGGGCTCATCAGGCCCGCCATGTACCGGCGCGGGATGCCGTATGTCTCCTCGATGTCGGGTCCGTCCACATCGGGATCGAACAGGATCAGCGGGCTCTCGAAGACCGGGCTCAGGCTGTCACCGGCCTTGAGCACGTAGATCGGATGGACCTCCATCAGTGCCTTGAGCCGTTCGGCGATCGACGACTTGCCGCCGCCGACCGGACCCAGCAGGTAGAGGATCTGCTTCTGCTCCTCGAGCCCCTGGGAGGCGTGGCGGAAGAACGAGACGATCCTCTCGATCGTATCTTCCATGCCGTAGAATTCGGAGAACGTCGGGTAGGCCCGGATCGTCCGGTTCATGAAAATGCGGCCGAGGCGCGCGTCCTTCGATGTATCGACGATTTCCGGCTCGCCGATTGCCGCCAGGAGACGCTCGGCAGCGCCCGCGTAGAGCATGCGATCATCGCTGCACTTGGACAGGTACTGCTCCAGCGTCCACTCGGTTTCCCGATGCGCCTCATAGGAGTGCATGTATTTTGAAAAGAGATCGTTCGTGGCCATCGCGAAATACCTCGCTCGCCCTGCTCGTCAGACTCGAATGGTATCAAGTTTCGCTTTTGGCTACCAGCAATTAACTCGACCTATCCACCGGCATGCCAACCTGTGCCATCTTGTGCCGTTGGATTTCTTTACGTTTGCTTTCCGGCGGTTGAACGATCCCGCGCGAGGCAGGTCTGGCGAACTATTGCGGGCCCGAGTCGTTCGGGCGCCCAGCAATGCTTTCATCGCCTCTATCGCGTTCCGCACGAGGTGCGGCGGGAGCACAGGACGACGATTGTTTGCATGGCATACGAAATTTGATATGCGTTGCTTACAGTGTTTTTCGATGGGAGAAGGACGAAATGTCGGTCAACAGCCTTGAGGATGTGATCGCGCGGACGGGGGATGTGGTGGGAATGCTGCGCAATTCGCAGCTGGGCGCCTATGTCTACCCCGTGGTTGCGCCCGAGTTTTCGAACTGGCGTTCGGAGCAGTGGGCCTGGCAGCACTCTGCGGTGCTGTTCGACCAGTCACACCACATGGTGAACCTCTATATCCGGGGCAAGGACGCGCTGAAGCTACTGTCCGACACCATGGTGAACTCGCCCAAGGGCTGGGCGGTGGGCAAGGCCAAGCAGTACGTCCCGACCACACCCTATGGCCACGTTATCGGTGATGGCATCATCTTCTGGGAGGAAGAGGAGTCGTTCACCTATGTCGGCCGCGCCCCGGCTTCGAACTGGCTGCGCTTCCATGCCGCGACCGGCGGCTACGACGTCGAGATCGAGCTGGACGACCGCTCGCCGATGCGCCCGATGGGCAAGCCGGTGGTCCGCAAGGAATGGCGCTTCCAGATCCAGGGTCCGAATGCCTGGGCCGTGATCGAGAAGCTGCACGGCGGCCCGCTGGAGCAGCTCAGGTTCTTCAACATGAGCACGATGAACATCGCCGGTCGCCAGGTCCGCACCCTGCGCCATGGCATGTCGGGCGCGCCGGGCCTCGAAATCTGGGGCCCCTACGAGGAGCAGGAGGAAATCCGCGCGGCGATTCTGGAGGCGGGCAGGGAATTCGGCCTGATCCCGTGCGGAAGCCGGGCCTATCCTTCGAACACGCTCGAGTCGGGATGGATTCCCTCGCCGCTCCCGGCGATCTACACCGGCGACAAGCTCAAGGCCTACCGCGAGTGGCTCGGCGGCGACAGCTACGAGGCGACCGGTTCGATCGGCGGCTCGTTCGTTTCGGACAATATCGAGGATTACTACCTCAACCCGTGGGAACTGGGCTACGGCCCGTTCGTGAAGTTCGATCATGACTTCCACGGCCGCAAGGCGCTGGAGCAGCTCGATCCGGCCGCGCAGCGCACGAAGGTGACGCTCGCCTGGCATCCGGAGGACATGGCGAAGATCATGGCGTCGCTGTTCGATCCCGATGGCGAGAACTACAAGTTCTTCGACGTGCCGCTGGCGAATTATGCCTCCTCGAACTACGACCGCGTCACCGACGCCGACGGCAAGACCCTCGGCTTCTCGATGTTCACCGGCTATTCGTTCAATGAAAAGCAGGCGCTTTCGCTCGCCACCATCGACCCCTCGGTTCCGGTCGGCAGCGAGATCCGCGTGGTCTGGGGCGAAGAGAACGGCGGCACCGGGAAGACCACCGTCGAGCCGCACAAGCAGCTTTCGGTCCGCGCGATCGTCTCGCCGGTGCCCTACAGCCGCGTGGCGCGCGAATCCTATCACGAAGGCTGGCGCACCCACGGCTGAACCCCGCAATCGCCGCGCCGCCAGGATCGCCGCAAGCGCGAACGGGCGGCGACCGCCACCGGCTGAGGAGACGCATGGCCATACCGCTGATCCACCCGAACTGGGACAAGGAGCCCAACGGGATCACCGACGGCTTCTCGCTTGAGATGACCGCCAGGGACGAGCCTGCGCTGCGCGACGCGGCGCCGCTGGTCCCGGCCGAAACCCCCGTCGCCATCACCTACCTGCCTGGCGAGGCCCTGGAGGCACGCGTCGCCGCCACGGTGGCGGTGCGCGAGCTTGGCTGTGAGCCGATGCCGCATTTTTCGGCGCGGCGTATCCACTCGGAGGATGACTTCGAGGGCTATCTGAAGGCCGTCGTCGAGCAGGCGGGCGTGAAACGCTGTTTCATCGTCGCGGGCGATCCGCCCGAGCCCGAGGGACCCTATTTCGACACGTCCGCGCTGATCGCCACCGGCGCTTTCGAGCGATCGGGAATCAGGGCGATCGGCATCGGCGGCCATCCCGAAGGCCACCCGAACATGACCACGGCCGAATGCTGGGCCGTGCTTGAACGGAAAGTCGCCGAGATCGAACGGCGCGGCATGGCGCCGCTGATCGTCACCCAGTTCGGCTTCGACCCCGATGCTTTCCTCGCGTGGCTCAAGGAATTGCGCGTGCGCGGCATCGACTGTCCGGTCCGTCTCGGCGTGCCGGGTCCGGCGGGGATCAAGCGCCTGCTGTCCTACGCGGCGCGCTGCGGCGTGGGTGCATCGGCTTCGGTTCTGAAGAAGTACGGCATTTCCGTCACCAACCTGCTCGGCAGTGCCGGCCCGGACAAGATGGTCGATGCCTTCGCCGCCGGGCTGGGGCCGGAGCACGGCCGCGTGCGGCTGCACTTCTACCCCTTCGGTGGCATGGTAAAGACGCTCGAGTGGATCGCGGATTACAACCGGCGGCACGGGTATTGATTGCGGCGTGAGGCTTCATCGGCGATGGGGCATTGAAATCGTTGGCATTGGCGGGTTCGGGCGATGACGGCCATGCTTGTCCTCTCGATTCACAGTATGACGATCCCGCCGGGAGACCCTGATGACTAGATCCAAGGAAGATCCGGTGCCGACCGCGCCCCACGTGGAGGGGGACGAGGACATCGGCGAAATCCGGAACATCGTGGGCTTCCATATCCGGCTGGCACACGGCGCGGTCTATCGCCACTTCACCGAGACATTCTCCGAACTTGGCCTGACCCAGAAGCAGGTGTCCGTCCTGTGGCTGGTCGAAGACCATCCCGACGTTGCCCAGACCGACGTTGCACAGCGCATGCGCATGGACCGCGCGACGACGATGGCGATCGTCAATCGGCTCGAGGCGCGCGGCTATCTGGTGCGCGGCAAATCCCCGACCGACGCGCGCAAGCAGACGCTCAACCTGACTCCGTCCGGTCGCGAGACGCTGGTGACCGCCAAGGAGGCGATCGTCGAGCACGAACGCTGGCTGAAATCCCGCTTTACCGACCGTGAGGTCGAAATGCTGATCGAGATGCTGACCCGGATTCACGAATAGGCTGCCGCAAGACGCGTGGCAGCCGGCGTTCGCGGCGGGCATTATCTGGCGGCGACGGTTGCCGATATGCGATCGAGGCCTATCTGTCGCACGCACGGCAAACCATTATCGAGAAGGAGAAAAGCGAATGGCCGACGGCGATTTCGCGCAGAACCAGCCCCCGGGCTATGTTCCGCCCCGGGTGTGGACCTGGGATGCGCCAAGCGGCGGCACCTTCGCGAATATCAACCGTCCGGTCTCGGGCGCGACGCACGACAAGGAACTGCCCGTCGGCAGGCATCCGCTCCAGCTCTATTCGATGGGCACGCCGAACGGCGTCAAGGTCACCATCATGCTCGAGGAGCTGCTCGAAAAGGGGCATGCGGGCGCCGAATATGACGCTTGGCTGATCCGCATCGGCGAAGGCGATCAGTTCGGCAGCGGCTTCGTGGCGATCAATCCCAATTCGAAGATTCCGGCCATGGTCGATCGCTCGATCGATCCGCCGGTTCATCTGTTCGAAAGCGGTTCGATCCTATTCTACCTCGCCGAGAAGTTCGGTGAGTTCCTCCCCTCGGAACCGCACAAGCGCGCGGCGACAATGAACTGGCTGATGTGGCAAATGGGCGCGGCGCCCTACGTCGGCGGCGGGTTTGGGCATTTCTATGCCTACGTGCCTTTCAAGATGGAATATCCGATCAACCGCTTCGCGATGGAAACCAAGCGGCAACTGCATGTGCTCGACACGCACCTGGCCCGCAGCGAGTTCATGGCGGGCGACGAATATTCCATTGCCGACATGGCCATCTTCCCCTGGTACGGCGGCATCATGAATGGCGCTTATGATGGACAGGAATTCCTGTCGGTTCATGAATACACCCATCTCGATCGCTGGGTGAGGCAGATCGCGGCGCGCCCCGCCGTCATCCGGGGCAGGATGGTCAACCGCACTTCGGGCGAGCCGGAGAGCCAGCTGCGCGAGCGCCACGACGCGCGCGACTTCGAGGTCAACCGCGAGGATCTGGTTCAGGCTCGAGGCGGGGAGCGCGTTTAGCGCGAACCGCGCCGGGTGGGATCAGCCGATGATCGACGACGCCGGCGTGAACGCGTAGCCCAGATCGCGGGCGACGGCTTCGTAAGTGATCTTGCCTTCATGGGCGTTGAGCCCGGCGGCGAGGTGCGGATCGGCCGCCAGCGCCGCCTTCCAGCCCTTGCCGGCGATTCGCAGCACATGCGGCAGGGTCGCGTTGTTGAGGGCATAAGTGCTGGTGCGGGCCACGGCTCCGGGCATGTTGGCGACGCAATAGTGGACGATGCCGTCGACGACATAGGTAGGCTTGGCATGGGTCGTAGGACGGCTGGTCTCGAAGCACCCACCCTGATCGATCGCCACGTCCACGAGGACCGCGCCGGATTTCATCGTCGCGAGCATCTCGCGCGTGACCAGCCGTGGCGCCGCGGCACCCGGTATCAGGACCGCGCCGATGACGAGATCGGCGTGGGTGACCAGCTCGGCGAGCGTCGCCTTGCCCGAATAGAGAGTACGCACGCGGCCTTCGAAATGGTTGTCGAGCCGTTCCAGGACGCCGTGATCGCGGTCGAGAATGGTCACGTCGGCGCCCAGGCCGACCGCCATCTGCGCGGCATTGAAGCCCACGACACCGCCGCCGATGACAAGGACCTTGCCGGGAAGAACACCGGGGACGCCGCCCAGCAGCACGCCGCGGCCGCCATGCGCCTTCTCCAGCGCCGTCGCGCCCGCCTGGATCGCCATCCGGCCGGCCACCTGGCTCATCGGCTTGAGCAGCGGCAGGCCGCCGCCGGGGCCGGTCACCGTTTCATAGGCGATCGCGGTGACACCCGACTTGACGAGATCCGCCGTCTGGTCCGGATCGGGCGCGAGGTGCAGGTAGGTGAACAGGATCTGGCCCCGGCGCAGCATCGCACGCTCCACGGCTTGCGGTTCCTTCACCTTGACGATCATTTCCGCGCCGTCGAACACGGTCCTGGCGTCGGGCTGGATGGCAGCGCCAGCGGCCTCGTAGGCGGTGTCGGCGGCGCCGATCCCGAGACCCGCGCCGGTTTCGACCCAGACTTCGTGCCCGGCCGAAACGAGTTCCTCGACGCTCTCGGGAGCCAGGCCGACGCGGTATTCATGGTTCTTGATTTCGCGAACGGTGCCGATGCGCATGGCGGTCCTTCTCCTCACCTTCGATCCGGTACGAGGGCGAATGCGCCCGGGGACTATTGGAGAATAATCCAGAATGCCCGCCAGTTGTTTCCTATTTTGCGCTTGAACGGCATATTCATCGGAATAAGGCCGGGGGCCGAAATCTTCGTGGAAATCACGCTCGTGAGCCAGAGCCGGGACGCCATGGATGATTTCGAGCGGGCGGTGGGAACGTTCGACGAAATCCTCGAATGCCACCTCACGTCCGGCGCGGCGGACTATATCCTGCGCATCGCGGCGTATCCGGTTCGGCGCGCCGGGTGAAACGGGGCGCCCCTCATCGCGCTACGCGGTGTTCCCATCCGTAAAATTGCGAATGGCGAGGCCGCGAGCCGTGGACGAGAAAAAGGGCGTGAACTTGATGTAGCTCATTGACCGGCAGATCAGCGCCGCAAGGCGGCCGGGCAATGAGAACAGCAAAACCCGTGGCCCCCTTTCAGAAAGGACCTCTGAACCATGGATGCATGCGCTCACTGCGCCGTCCGCGAAAGCGCAATCTGCCATTCGTTGCCCGAAGACAGGCTCGAGGAACTCAGCAGGTACGGGCGCCGCCAGAACGTGACGAGGGGGCAGACGCTGCTGTGGGAAGGCGAGGATTCGCTGCTTGTCGGCAATGTGATCGACGGCGTGCTCAAGCTCTCCGCCTCGACCTGGGACGGCTGCGACCAGACGCTTGGTATCGCCTATCCCAGCGACTTCATCGGCCGGCCCTTCGGAACGAAGAGCCAACAGTCGGTGACGGCATTGACCGACGCCATGGTGTGCACCTTCACGCGGGCGGATTTCGATGCCGTCGCACAACGCAATCCCGATCTCGAGCACTCGCTGCTGCAGCGGACGCTGTCGGACCTCGACCACGCGCGGCGCTGGATGCTGCTGCTGGGGCAGAAGAGCGCGATTGAACGGGTGGCGAGCTTTCTGCTCGAAATGGCCTCGCGCCTTTCCGAGGATGGCGAAGACGAAGCCGGTCGGATCGTGTTCGAACTGCCTTTCGGGCGGCAGGAGATCGCGGAGGTGCTTGGTCTCACCATCGAGACCGTCAGCCGCCAGATCACCAGGCTACGCTGCGACGGGCTGATCGAAACGCCAGGCAAGCGCACGATCGCGATCCTCGATCGAGAGGAGCTGGAGACCCGTGCTGAAAGTGCTTAGACGGCCGGGTTACGTAACAATCCCAATTTCCGCGACTGGTCGTATCCCGCAGTTGTTGAGAATGACGGCACGCGGTCCTTTGACTTATGTTTGGAAGAGCATCCGTCTCGAACTGGCCAAGACGCCGGGATTTCCGAGCGGTTCGGCAAGCAGGGCCTACATGCTGAACCTTCCCATGCGCAAGGACGGCACCGTTGATGTGCAAGCGGTTCGGGCAAATCCCGCGATTGCGGGGTTCCGGCGCTTCTGGCCCAACGAGCCGGACCGGCGGGGGCATGTCGTGCGTACCGATGGCGGCTGGGCGCTGTCCTTCCAGCCGGCGACGAATGGCAGGACGCTGTTCCTGATCGAGATGCGACGCCTGTTGCCGGGCGACGAGGTGATGATCGAAAGGAGTGAGGGCGGCAGCTGGCCATTTCGCGTCGTCGACCTACCGCCTGTCGATCGTCAATCCTGATCCGCTCCGACCCCGGCGGCGAAGGCGACGCGCAGGGCTTCGGACAGGCTCGCCACTTCCAGCTTCTGCATCAGATTGGCACGGTGGACCTCCACCGTGCGCGGGCTGATCTCCAGATCGAAGGCGATCGTCTTGTTGGGGTGCCCCCGCACGAGCCCTTCCAGGACATCCAGCTCGCGCGGGGTCAGCACGCTCAGCCGGGCCAGCGCCTGTTCGCGACGGGAAAGGTTGCTGTGCGACTGCGCCAGCCGGGAAAAGCCGTCCTCGATTGCTTCCAGCAACACGGCCTTGTCGAATGGCTTTTCGATGAAGTCCACCGCGCCTGCCTTCATCGCCTGGACCGCCACGGTGACATCGCCATGCCCGGTCATCACAACGACCGGATAGGTTATCGCCCGTTCCCGCAAGGCCTGCTGGACTTCCAGCCCGTCCATCTCCGGCATGCGAACGTCGAGGAGGATGCAGCCGGCGTCCAGCTGCCCGACGGCATCGAGGAAATCGACGCCGGTTGCGAACGTCGTCACCGCATAGCCGGAACTGCGCAGCATGAATGAGGCCGACCGGCGGATGGCTTCGTCATCGTCTACCAGATAGACCGTCTTGCTGTCATTCATCGGCGTGGATCTCCGCCTCGGGCAGGGTGAAATGGAACGCGGTGCCGCCAAGCGACGAGGGCTCGGCCCAGATCTTTCCCCCGTGCGCCTCGACAATGGTCCGGCAAATGGAAAGCCCGAGCCCCATGCCCGCCGCTTTGGTGGTCATGAACGGCTGGAAGAGCTGCGCCGCCACTTGCGGGGCGAGGCCTGGCCCGCTGTCGGCCACCGTCACCTGCACATGGCCATCGTGAATGCGGCTGCTGCTGAGTTCCAGCCGCTTGAATGGCGAGGTTTCCATCGCCTCGACCGCGTTCCTGATGAGGTTGAGCAGGACCTGCTGGATCTGGATGCGGTCCACCAGCAGGAGTTCGGCGGACGGATCGATCCGCACCTCGAACTCCACTGATCGGCTGCCGGTGCCGACGAAGGCGAGGGCGCTCGCTTCGTTGACCAGCCGGGGCAGCGCGACGATCTGCCGCTCGGTCTCGCCGCGCGAGATAAAGTCGCGCAGCCGGCGCACGATCTGCCCGGCCCGGATGGACTGCGCCGCGCATTCGTCCAGCGCTTCGCGAATGAGCGCGATGTTTTCCGCGCTCGGATCGGCCAGCATCTCGCTCGCGGTCTGGACGTAGTTGGCGATGGCGGTGAGCGGCTGGTTCAACTCGTGCGCGATGGAGGTCGCCAGCGTTCCCATGGCCGTGACGCGCGAAACGTGCGTGAGCGCATCCTGCAGGTCGTGAAGCCGCAGTTCCGTGCGCTGGCGCTCCGTCAGGTCGCGGATGAAGCCGGTGTAGATGCGCCGCGAGCCGATGTGCGCCTCGCCCACCGAAAGCTCGATGGGAAAAGTGGTGCCATCGCGCCGCCGCGCGGTGGTGACCCGGCCGATCCCGATAATGCGCCGCTCCCCGGTGACGAGGTAGCGCTTGAGATACATGTCGTGCCGCTCCCGGTCGGGGGAAGGCATGAGCGTGCTGACGTTTTCGCCGATCAGTTCGGCTTCAGAAAAGCCGAACATCCTTTCGGCGGCGGAGCTGAACGAGATGATCCTGCCCGCTTCGTCAATCACGATCATCGCATCGGGCACGCTGTCGAGGATCGACTGCAGGTGCGCTTCGTTGCCGGAAACCGCCGGAACGGCCTGCCCGGTACCCTCGTCGCGATCCGGAGCCTCGTCACTCATGCCGATCTCGCGAGGCGAGGTTGCCTGTTGCCGATGTGACCTGTCTGGTCAGCCGCAATCAAGAGCCTCTCCCCTGTCTGTTCGAACCAGGCCCGCTTCACAATTTGCGCAAACGACTGCCACCTCAATAATGGACTCAATAATGGATTTGCGCACTGTCTTGAAGATAAATTCCTGAAAGAACAGATTCGCGCTGATATGCGCGGCGCCGGCTTTTGGCAGAATCGCCGTGGCGACTAGTTAAGGGCCAGGCGTATCCGGCCGCGCAATTCGGGCAGGACTTCGGCCTCGAACCATGGGTTTTTCGCCATCCACAGCCGGCTTCGCCACGCCGGGTGGGGCAGGGGGAACAGGCTCTCCGGCGCGTCTTGCCATCGGCGCACCGTCTCGGTCAGATTGCGCGCGAAGCCTTTGGGCAGATATCGCTTCTGCGCATACTGGCCGATCAGCAGGCTAAGCCGCACCCGTGGCAGGTGGCGGCGAAGCGCCTCGTGCCAGAGCGGCGCGCATTCAGGGCGGGGCGGCAGGTCGCCGCCGCTGCCCTTGCCCGGATAGCAGAAGCCCGAAGGCATGTGCGCGACCTTATTCGGATCGTAGAACGCCTCGCGCGAGAGGCCGGTCCAGTCGCGCAGCCTCTCGCCGCTCTCGTCGTCCCACGCCTTGCCGCTTGCGTGGACCCTGCTGCCCGGCGCCTGCCCGATAATCAGCACGCGCGCGCCGCTCCCCGCCTGCACGACGGGGCGAGGCTCATGCGGCAGACGATCGGCGCAGACGCGGCAGGCGCGGATGTCGCGTAGCAGGGTTTCGAGCGCGCTGGTCATCACCGGCAAAGATGGGCGGCGGCGGACAGAGGCGCAAGCTCCGGGCGGAACCTTCCAGGGCTCCGAATCCAAGTTAACGGATTTTGGTATCGAGGATTGAGGCGAGATAATCGAGATTCCATCCGGCGCGTTTGCGGCGCAGACTGATGGTGGTTGGCT
>NZ_BMHK01000023.1 GCF_014640675.1 Novosphingobium endophyticum
CATCTTCCGGGATTCATCTGCGTCTCACCGCTGAAGGAGGCTCGGATGAACATAAAGTATCGCGTGGAACTCAGCCAGTCGGAACGGGATCAGCTTGACGCCATGTTGAGCGGCGGCCGTCACGCGGCGCGCAAACTCAAGCGCGCGCAGATCCTGTTGGCGGCGCAGGACGGCGTGTGCGACGAGGTGATCGCCGCGACATTGCAGGTCAGCGGATCGACCATCTATCGGACCAAGCGCCGTCTGGTGGAGGCGAACCTTGAGGGCGCACTCAGTGAGGAGCCNCGCTGGACGCTTGAGCTTCTCGCCGATGAGATGGTCAGGCTGACCGATCATGACGCGCTTTCCTGCGAGACCGTGCGCCGACGACTGGCGGAGAATCATCTCAAGCCATGGCGCAAGGACATGTGGTGCATTCCCAAGGTCGACGGGGAATACGTTGCGCGCATGGAGGATGTGCTGGATCTCTATGCACAAGCGCCCGATCCGGAGCGGCCTGTGGTCTGTTTCGACGAGAGCCCCATCCAGCTCATCGGCGAGGTGCGCGCGCCCATTCCCGCAAAGCCCGGCCAGCTCGAGCGCTATGACTGCGAGTACAAGCGCAACGGCACCCTCAACCTGTTCGTCTTCCTCGACGCGCACCGTCCCAGCCGACGGAAAGGATACATCATGACCAAGGCTCTTGATCACGAACATAAGAGCGGTTCCGTTCAGCCGGCCCGCAAAGGACTTGCACCTTCAACATCAACGCCATGCCTGGCACACAAAAAGGGCCGGGAGGACAACTCCTCCCGGCCCGTTTTTCGGTTGGCTGGAACGCCGGGCCGGCTCAGAAGCCGCCCATGCCACCCATGCCGCCCATGTCGGGCATCGACGGCATGGCAGGCTTGTCTTCCGCCTTCTCGCAGATCGCCGCCTCGGTGGTGATCAGCAGGCCGGCGACCGAAGCCGCGTCCTGCAGTGCCGTGCGCACGACCTTGGTCGGGTCGATAACGCCGGCGGCGACGAGGTTCTCGTAGACGTCGGTCGCGGCGTTGAAGCCCTGGGTCTCGTCGTTCTCGCGCAGCAGGTTGCCCGAAACGACGGCCCCGTCGAAGCCGGCGTTCTCCGCGATCTGACGAAGCGGGGTCATGATCGACTGGCGCACGATGTCGACACCGCGGGTCTGGTCGTCGTTCTCGCCCTTCAGGCCTTCGAGAGCCTTGGTGGCGTAGAGCAGCGCAGTACCGCCGCCCGGAACAATGCCCTCTTCGACGGCGGCGCGGGTCGCATGCAGCGCGTCGTCGACACGGTCCTTGCGCTCCTTCACCTCGACTTCCGAAGCACCGCCGACCTTGATGACGGCAACACCGCCGGCAAGCTTGGCAAGACGCTCCTGCAGCTTCTCGCGGTCGTAGTCAGACGTGGTGGTCTCGATCTGCGAACGGATCTGCTCGACGCGGGCCTTGATCTCCTCACTCGAACCGGCACCGTCGACAATCGTGGTGTTGTCCTTGTCGATGGTGACCTTCTTGGCTTCGCCGAGCATGTTCACGGTCACGTTCTCGAGCTTGATGCCGAGATCTTCCGAGATCATCTCGCCGGCGGTCAGCGTGGCGATGTCGCCCAGCATGGCCTTGCGGCGATCGCCGAAGCCCGGAGCCTTTACGGCCGCGACCTTCAGGCCGCCGCGCAGCTTGTTGACGACGAGGGTGGCCAGGGCCTCGCCCTCGATGTCCTCGGCGATGATGAGGAGCGGACGACCCGACTGCACCACGGCCTCGAGGATCGGGAGCATCGACTGAAGGTTCGAGAGCTTCTTCTCATGAATGAGAATGTAGGGGTTCTCGAGCTCGACGGTCATCTTGTCGGGGTTGGTGACGAAGTAGGGCGAAAGATAGCCACGGTCGAACTGCATGCCTTCGACAACGTCGAGTTCGAATTCGAGACCCTTGGCCTCCTCGACGGTTATGACGCCTTCCTTGCCGACCTTTTCCATGGCCTCGGCGATCTTCTCGCCGACTTCCTTGTCGCCATTGGCCGAGATGATGCCGACCTGCGCGATTTCGGAGGAGCCCGAAACGTCCTTCGAGCGCTGCTTGAGGTTCTCGACGACCTTGGTGACGGCGAGGTCGATGCCGCGCTTGAGGTCCATCGGGTTCATGCCGGCCGCGACCGACTTCATGCCTTCGCGCACGATCGCCTGGGCAAGCACGGTGGCGGTGGTGGTGCCGTCACCGGCCGCGTCGTTGGCCTTCGAGGCCACTTCGCGCAGCATCTGCGCGCCCATGTTCTCGAACTTGTCCTTGAGTTCGATTTCCTTGGCGACGGTGACGCCGTCCTTGGTGATGCGCGGGGCGCCGAAGCTCTTTTCGATCACGACGTTGCGGCCCTTGGGGCCGAGCGTGACCTTCACGGCGTTGGCGAGGGTGTCGACACCGGCGAGAATGCGCTCACGGGCGTCGCGCGAGAACTTTACGTCCTTGGCTGCCATTGTGTAATTCCTCTCAGAAATTCAGATGGATGGGTGCGGACAGGTTCAGGCGATAACGCCCAGGATGTCCGATTCCTTCATGATCAGCAGGTCTTCACCGTCGACCTTGACTTCGGTGCCGGACCACTTGCCGAACAGCACGCGGTCACCCACCTTGACGTCGAGCGCGGTGATAGTACCGTTCTCTGCGCGGGCACCGTTACCGGCAGCGACGATCTCGCCCTCCGCGGGCTTTTCCTTTGCGCTGTCGGGAATGATGATGCCGCCGGCCGTCTTTTCTTCAGCCTCAACACGGCGCACGAGCACACGATCGTGCAGCGGACGGAATGCCATGGGAATCTCCCTTATCCTACGAACCAAAAAATAGGATTGGCACTCACGCATAGAGAGTGCCAACGGCCGGGGATATGGTTGCGCGCAGCCGGGCCGTCAAGCGGGCGCGGCACAAAAAATTCGAAAGGTAGGGTTCAGGATTGAAGCGGGCCGCGTACGCGGAGGCCGCGCGAGCGCGGCCGCATCACGAAGCGCACTGGGCACGGGCAAGTGCTTCGCGGCGAAAACGGCATCAGCACGACTTCGCCATCGAGCCGCTTCATTTCTGGACGAGAGTGGGATACGGATCCTGCCCGAGGAGAGAAATTCATGCGATTCAGGCTTTTGCTCACCGGCGTTTCGTTTGCGTTGCTCGCAGCCTGCGGCGCCCCCGAAACGGACAGCGAGGCCACATCCGCGGCCGACCTTTCCGAAACTCCTGACGCCCCGCCGCAAGATGCCGGCACGGACACAGCTACCGCGCCGCCGCCGGCCACCACGGACGCGGCACCGGTTGCGGCGCCGGCCGCCACGGCGACATCGCCTTCGCCGACCGAGGCGGTCAGCCCCTCTGCCGTACCGGCGACAGCGCCCGCGACCAGAACCGAAATCGCGGCAACGAAAACAGCGCCCCCTGCTGCGTTCGCGCAGTGCCGCGCATGTCATTCGGTCGAAGCCGGCAAGAACGGGGTTGGCCCGACCCTGTTCGGCATTTTCGGAAGCAAGGCCGGAGAAGTGCCGGGCTACAAGTTTTCCCCCGCGCTTGCGCGTTCGGGAATCACATGGAATCGATCCAGCCTCGACACCTGGCTCAAGGGGCCGATAAAAATGGTTCCGGGTGCGAAGATGGTGATCGCCATGCCCGATCCCGAAAAGCGCAAGGCGATCATAGATTACCTTGAAACCCTGAAGTAATCGGCGCGCTGGCGGTCACCCTTCCTGCGCCAGCGCCACATTGCCGTAACGCGGGTCTCCGGTCACTTCGCGGCCGATCCAGCTCGGGATCTCCACCGGTTCGTCCGCTGCCTCCAGCTCGATCTCGGCCAGGACGAGGCCCTCGTGGGCGCCGGCGAAGACATCCACTTCCCAGGTCCGCCCGTTTCCTGCCGGGACCAGGTGGCGCATCTTGTCGATGATCCGCCCGGTGCGCAGGTCGAGCATCGCCACGGCATCCTCAAGAGGCACGGAATATTCGAATTCGGCGCGCGACAGCGCAGCTTCGCCGGACTTGCCCTTCGACTTGACGGTCAGCACCGACTTTTCCTCGTCGATCACCCGGATACGCACGCTCGCCGCGCCGCCGTTCGAGAGGTAGGCCTGGCGGATGCGCCTGCTCGCCGTGACGGAATCGCGCCAGGCGTCCCCTTCCACCAGGAATTTGCGTTCGATTTCGACAGCCATGTCCGTTCATGCACCTTCGTCAGCGGCTTCCCTGCGCCAGATCGCCCACAAGGCGCCCCAGTGATCGACCCGCGCCTGCGGCTTCTCGGCCAGCGACCGGGCAACGAGCGGCGCGATGTCCCGTTCGAGTTGCTTGCGCCGTTCCCGCGCCAGCGCGAGCATCGCCTCGACCGCGTCGAACCGCTCCGTGCTGGGCGGCATCGCACCCAACCATTCTTCGAGCACGCAAATGTCGTGGTGCAGGCCGAGCATGTCGGCCAGCCGGCTCAGTTCGGCGGCGCATGGTCGCATCGTCGCGGGCCACAGCGGTACCAGCAACCGGGTGTGATACCAATGGTATTTCATCAGCTTGCGCAATTCGTGGTAGTTCGCGGCGGAAGGCTCCGAATGCACCGCGCGCTCAGCCTTGCGCGCCTTTCGCAAGATTCGCCGCAGACCGCCGCCCAGCGCGTCCCAGCCCTCGCCCTGCAAGGACCAGTCCTTGCTGCGTTCGAGCGCCTTTTCGAGCCGCTTGCGGGCCTCGTCGAGATGAGTGGAGGCCATTCCCTTGGGCGCCTGCTGCGCCTGATCGCGCGCAAGCTGCCGGCGCAGCGGCGCGAAGAGCCCGGTCTTCGCGGCCTCCGGAGCGCCTTGGGTCAGCAGGTCGATGGTATCGAGCAACACCTTGACGTCGCGGGAACCGGAAAGCGCGCGCGCAATGTCGCGAAAGTCCGCGTTCTCCTGCGCATAATCGGGAAAGACCGGCCGGACCAGGCGGACCAGCGCGCGCATCTTCTTGCAGCACTTGCGCACTTCATGCACCGCGACGGCTGCATCCTTGCCCTCGATCGCGCCGATCGCGCCACCGATCTGCTCGCGCGCGATTCTCCGCGCCGCTCCGGCGACGGTGTCGTCCTTGAGTCGAAACCGGTAGGCCATGCGCCCTCTCTCAACCGCACCCGGACTTTCGGCCGGAGCGCGCCCCGGCACTGTCACAAATACGCGGCAGGATGGGAAGCCGAAACCGCCGTTCGCACATCCCCGCGATGCAAAAAGGGCGGCTCCGACGAGCCGCCCTTCCTGTTTCGTCCCGGAAATCCGGGAAGAAGATTACTTGAGCTCGACGGTACCGCCGGCTTCCTCGATCTTCTTCTTGACTTCCTCGGCTTCAGCCTTGTTGACGCCTTCCTTGACCGGCTTCGGAGCACCTTCGACGAGAGCCTTGGCTTCGGCGAGGCCCAGACCGGTGATGGCGCGGACTTCCTTGATGACCTGGATCTTCTTGCCGCCGTCTCCGGTCAGGATGACGTCGAATTCGGTCTGCTCTTCAGCGGCGGCGGCTTCACCACCGGCAGCCGGAGCGGCAACCGCAACGGCGGCGGCGGCGGAAACGCCCCAAGCCTCTTCAAGGGCCTTGGCGAGGTCGGCCGCCTCGAGGACGGTCAGCTGCGACAGTTCTTCAACAAGCTTGGCAATATCGGCCATGTTACTTCACTCCTGATCTGTGGTCCCGCCGGTGCCTCATGCAGCCGGGCGGGATAAATCGTTTCGAAACGTGTTGCTTGGGCTTGCGCTCAGGCAGCCTTGTCCGCGTAGGCGGCAAAGACGCGCGCCAGCTTGGCCGCCGGAGCGGTCGAGAGCTGGGCGATCTTGGTCGCCGGAGCCTGAACGAGGCCGATGAGCTTGGCGCGCAGTTCGTCGAGCGAGGGCATCGAGGCTAGAGCCTTGACGCCGTCCGCGTTCAGAACCTGCGAACCCATCGCGCCGCCGACGATCTCGATCTTGTCGGTCGTCTTGGCGAAATCGACGACAGCCTTGGCGGCTGCGACGGGGTCCACCGAAGTGGCGATGGCCGTCGGGCCGGTCAGGAAGTCGCCGATACCGACATAGTCGGTGTCCGCGATGGCAAGCTTGGCAAGACGGTTCTTCGCAACCTTGTAGGACGCACCGGCTTCACGAACCTTCTCGCGCAGGGCGGTGGACTGGGCCACCGTCATGCCGAGGTTGCGGGTGATGACCACCACGCCGACCTCATTGAAAGTCGCGTTGAGCTGGGCGACCGCGTCGGCTTTCTGCGAACGATCCATGCCTTACTCCTTCACAATGGGCGCACGGGGTGGGGTGGGCCCAATCCGCAACGCCCGGCTACGTTTGACCATGGCGCTGATGCACCACGGGCGAGTCCGTTCGATGGGGAAGGAGTTTCGCGCCAAAGCGCGAGAGTGGCACCGCGCTTCAAATCGGGAGCGAGGGGCCGGAAAATTCCTGTTCCCCGTCTAGGCTGGAAATTAAGCCCCGGCAAATCCCGGAGCACCAACTGTCTCGGACGGATGAACGACGGCCCGAAGGCTGCCGGTCGGAGCGGGCCAGTGGCGGAAATCAAGCGAAGAGTCAAGCACGGGTGGCGCATGAACCCACCCGTGCCGGCGCACTCACGCCTCTCCGGTTTCCTCCACGGTCTCCGCCTCGTACCCCAGCAGGTCTCCCGGCTGGCAGCCCATCTCGCGGCAGATCGCCTCGAGCGTGGAGAAGCGGATCGCCTTGGCCTTGCCGGTCTTGAGGATCGAAAGGTTGGCTAGCGTGATATCGATCCGCTCTGCCAGCTCGGTCAGGGTCATCCGGCGGGCGTGGAGCAGGTCGTCGAGCTTCACCTGGATGCGGCTGCCTTCGGGCGGCTCGGAGGGCATCAGACCGTCCCTTCCAGATCCTCACGCATGCGCGTACCCTCACGGAAGACCCGCGCGAGGATGAACAGGATCAGCGCCAGGAACAGCCCGGCGAGCGGCAAATCGATCTTGAAGTGGATGGCGCGGGTCACGTCCTCCACCCAGCCGCCGACAATGACCATGGGAACGGTGACGACGTGGATCACGACAGTGATCCACGCCATGCCGCGCAGCCGTTCGGCATTGGCGGGAACGAACGGATCGCCTTCGCCGACACTGCCGACGATGCGGAACAGGTGCCGCTGGAAATAGAAGACAAGCACCGCCAGCACGGCCGCCATCAACAGCAGCGCGGCGATGGCCCAGACCGCTTCGGACGGCGCCCCCTGCCCCACGAGCCTCGCCACCACTCTCCCGCGCAAGGCAAAGAGGACCGGCACGGCCATCGTGAATGCCGCAGCGCCAGCGAGCGCCGCCGCCATGGCGATCCCCAGTATGATTCTGACGATCGCCAACAGCGGGTCGCGCCCCGTGCCGGGGGCCGTGCGAGCGGCGGATGTCACGCAAGCGCCTGCGCGGTTACGGCGGCGGAAGCCGGCGCATGGGAAGCCTCCGGCATGGCCAGCGTCGAGGACCAGAGCGCGAAAACCGTAAGGACGGCCAGCGCGAAAGCGCCGAAGGTGTCTGAAGTGCGGGTCATTGATCGTTCTCCGATAATCTTGATATCGATATTCAATAAATGGTCGCTGCCTTATTGTCAATCGATAATATCGCAAAACGATATGACGCTGATCGTTTTGCGGAAAATGGGCGCGATGCGCGCCACATGTCCTTCGTCGAAGGCAGCCGACTCGCCGCCATCCGGAACGTTTGACAGTTGGCCGGCACAATCCTATATCCGCCCCTGCTCGGCGCTTCGAGCAAGGCGGGTCCATGCGCGGGGACACGTCCAGGAAGGAAGCGGTCCGGGTTTCCATCTGACGCAAAGGCTGCAGGCCGCAATGGAACCTTTTTCAAGGATTCCTTGCATGGCTGGCGGCCTTTTCGTGTTGCGGATGGCTCTGCCTGGGGGCGGAGAGACTCTCGCGATGACGAATTTTTTCCGGACCGGTTCTCCGCGAATCGGCCCCCTTGAGAAGCGAAGAGGCAACAGATCCACATGGCGACCAAGCCCATCGGAACGAACGGCTCCAGCGGACGCTCCGTCAAGAAGCGTATCCGCAAGATCTTCGGCGACATCCATGAAGTCGTCCAGATGCCCAACCTCATCGAGGTCCAGCGCGAGAGCTATGAGCAGTTCCTGCGCTCCGACCCCTCGATCGGCTATGTCTCCGGCCTGGAAAAGACGCTGCGTTCGGTGTTCCCGATCCGCGACTTCGCCGGCACCAGCGAGCTGGACTTCGTCCACTACGAGCTGGAAGAGCCCAAGTACGACGTGACTGAATGCCGCCAGCGCGGCATCACCTACGCCGCGCCGATGAAGGTCACGCTGCGCCTGATCGTGTTCGAGGTCGACCAGGAAACCGAGACCCGCTCCGTCCTCGATATCAAGGAGCAGGACGTCTACATGGGCGACATGCCGCTCATGACCGAGAACGGCACGTTCTTCATCAACGGCACCGAGCGCGTCATCGTTTCGCAGATGCACCGCTCGCCGGGCGTGCTGTTCGACCATGACCGCGGCAAGACCCACTCCTCGGGCAAGTTCCTCTTCGCCGCCCGCGTGATCCCCTACCGCGGTTCCTGGCTCGACTTCGAGTTCGACGCCAAGGACATCGTCAATGTGCGTATCGACCGCAAGCGCAAGCTGCCGGTCACCGCGCTGCTTTACGGCCTGGGCCTCGACAGCGAGCAGATCCTCGACCATTTCTACAACACCGTCACCTGGAAGCGTGGCGAAGGCGGCTGGCGCCTGCCTTTCGTGCCGGAGCACTGGCGCAGCCTGAAGCCCACCTTCGACATCGTCGATGCCCGCTCGGGCGAAGTGATCTTCCCGGCCGGCACCAAGATCTCGCCGCGCGCCGCCAACAAGGCGCAGAAGGACGGTCTGGAGGAACTCCTCATCCCGACCGAGGAAATCTTCGGCCGCTTCTCCACCAAGGATCTCATCGACGAGTCTACGGGTCGCATCTACATCGAGGCCGGTGACGAAGTGACGCCGGAAAACCTCGAGGAGCTCGACAAGGCCGGTATCGACCAGCTCGACCTGCTCGACATCGACGACGTCAACACCGGACCCTGGATCCGCAACACGCTGAAGGCCGACAAGGCCGAGAACCGCGAGATGGGTCTCGAGGCCATCTACAAGGTCATGCGCCCGGGCGAGCCGCCGACGAAGGAAACCGCCGAAGCGCTGTTCGACGGCCTGTTCTTCGATCCCGACCGCTACGACCTCTCGGCCGTCGGCCGCGTCAAGCTGAACATGCGCCTCGGCCTCGATGCCGAAGACACCGTCACCACCCTGCGCACCGAGGACATCCTCGCCGTGGTCAAGGAACTGGTGAACCTGAAGGACGGCAAGGGCGAGATCGACGACATCGACAATCTCGGCAACCGCCGCGTGCGTTCGGTGGGCGAGCTGCTGGAAAACCAGTACCGCGTCGGCCTGCTGCGCATGGAACGCGCCGTCAAGGAACGCATGAGCTCGGTCGACGTCTCGACCGTGATGCCGAACGACCTCATCAACGCCAAGCCCGCCGTGGCCGCGGTTCGCGAGTTCTTCGGTTCCAGCCAGCTCTCGCAGTTCATGGACCAGACCAACCCGCTTTCGGAAGTCACCCACAAGCGCCGCGTTTCGGCGCTTGGCCCCGGCGGCCTCACCCGTGAGCGCGCCGGCTTCGAGGTCCGCGACGTTCACCCGACGCACTACGGCCGTATCTGCCCGATCGAGACGCCGGAAGGCCCGAACATCGGCCTCATCAACTCGCTCTCGACGTTCGCGCGGGTCAACAAGTACGGCTTCATCGAGACGCCGTACCGCCGCGTGATCGACGGCAAGGTGTCGAAGGAGGTCATCTACCTCTCGGCGATGGAAGAGCAGAAGCATACCGTCGCGCAGGCTTCGGCCGAAATCAACGAGGACGGCAGCTTCGTCGAGGAGCTGGTCTCGGCCCGCCAGAACGGCGAATTCGTGATGGCGCCGCGCGACCAGGTGACGCTGATGGACGTTTCGCCCAAGCAGCTCGTCTCGGTCGCCGCCTCGCTCATTCCGTTCCTGGAAAACGACGACGCGAACCGCGCGCTGATGGGCTCGAACATGCAGCGACAGGCGGTGCCGCTGGTCAAGGCCGACGCACCCTTCGTGGGCACTGGCATGGAAGAGACCGTGGCGCGCGATTCGGGCGCCGCGATCTCGGCCCTGCGCGCCGGCGTGGTCGATCAGGTCGACGCAACGCGTATCGTCGTCCGCGCCGCCGGTGACATCGAGGCCGGCAAGTCGGGCGTCGACATCTACCGCCTGCAGAAGTTCGAGCGCTCGAACCAGTCGACCTGCATCAACCAGCGTCCGCTGGTGAAAGTGGGCGATTTCGTCGAGGCCGGCGACATCATCGCCGACGGCCCCTCGACCGAGCTGGGCGAGCTGGCACTGGGCCGCAACAGCCTCGTCGCCTTCATGCCCTGGAACGGCTACAACTACGAGGACTCCATCCTCATCTCCGAGCGGATCGTGAAGGACGACGTCTTCACCTCGATCCACATCGACGAGTTCGAGGTCATGGCCCGCGACACCAAGCTGGGTCCGGAAGACATCACCCGCGACATCCCCAACGTCGGCGAGGAAGCCCTGCGCAACCTCGACGAGGCGGGCATCGTCTACATCGGCGCCGAAGTGCATCCGGGTGACATCCTCGTCGGCAAGATCACGCCGAAGGGCGAAAGCCCGATGACGCCGGAAGAAAAGCTGCTGCGCGCCATTTTCGGCGAAAAGGCCAGCGACGTGCGCGACACCTCGCTGCGACTGCCGCCGGGCGTTTCGGGCACCATCGTCGACGTGCGCGTGTTCAACCGCCACGGCATCGAGATCGACGACCGTACCCGCGCGATCCAGAACGAGGAAATCGAACGCCTCGCCAAGGACCGCGAGGACGAGCGCGCCATCCTCAACCGCGCGACCTACAACCGCCTGGCTGAAATGCTGGTCGGCCAGATCGCGGCTTCGGCGCCGAAGGGCGTGAAGAAGGGCGCCGAGATCACCGAGGACGTCCTCGGCGAGGTCGAGAAGCACGAGTGGTGGAAGTTCGCTGTCGCCGACGACCACATGCAGTCGCAGCTCGAAGCGGTGAAGGCGCAGTACGATGCGACCGTCAAGGCGATCCAGGAGCGGTTCGAGGACCGCAAGGAAAAGCTGGAGCGCGGCGACGAGCTGGCCCCCGGCGTGCTCAAGATGGTCAAGGTCTTCGTCGCGGTGAAGCGCAAGCTGCAGCCGGGCGACAAGATGGCCGGCCGTCACGGCAACAAGGGTGTCATCAGCCGCATCCTGCCGGTCGAGGACATGCCGTTCCTTGAGGACGGCACCCCGGTCGACATCGTGCTCAACCCGCTGGGCGTGCCATCGCGCATGAACGTCGGGCAGATCTTCGAGACGCACCTGGGCTGGGCCGCGCGCGGCCTGGGCGAGCAGGTGAAGGCAGCGCTGGAAGACTGGCGTCACGCCAATCCCGATCCCGAAGCGGCGGCGCCGCCCGAAGCGGTGCGCGAACGCCTCAAGGCGATCTACGGCGCGCACTACGCCGACGACATCGACAGCCGCGACACCGCGTCGCTGCTGGAGCTGGCGGGCAACGTCACCAAGGGCGTACCGATGGGCACTCCGGTGTTCGACGGCGCGGTGGAAGCCGACGTCGCCGACATGCTGGAGCTGGCCGGCCTCGACAAGTCGGGCCAGTCGGATCTCTACGATGGACGCACCGGTGACAAGTTCGACCGCAAGGTGACCGTGGGCATCATCTACATGCTCAAGCTGCACCACCTCGTCGACGACAAGATCCACGCCCGTTCGATCGGCCCCTACTCGCTCGTCACCCAGCAGCCGCTGGGCGGCAAGGCGCAGTTCGGCGGCCAGCGCTTCGGCGAAATGGAGGTCTGGGCGCTCCAGGCTTACGGCGCGGCGTACACCTTGCAGGAAATG
Source organism: Novosphingobium endophyticum (assembly GCF_014640675.1). Classification (GTDB taxonomy): domain Bacteria; phylum Pseudomonadota; class Alphaproteobacteria; order Sphingomonadales; family Sphingomonadaceae; genus Novosphingobium; species Novosphingobium endophyticum. The sequence continues at coordinate 11,960 of NZ_BMHK01000023.1, forward strand.
CTGACGGTGAAGTCGGACGACGTGGTCGGCCGCACCAAGGTCTACGAGGCGATCGTCAAGGGCGACGACACCTTCGAGGCCGGCATTCCCGAGAGCTTCAACGTGCTCGTCAAGGAAATGCGTTCGCTGGGCCTCAACGTCGAGCTCAAGAGCCTCGATGATAACGAGGATGGCGACGAGCTGGCCGAGGCTGCGGAATAGCGAGGTCCGGGCGGGACCGACGGTCCCGCCCTCTCCTTCTGCCTAGAGAATTCACCCCCAAGAGGGACTGAAAAATGAACGACCTGACCAAGTTCACCAACCAGATGGCGAAGCCCGAGACCTTCGATCAGATCCAGATCGGTCTCGCCTCCCCCGAGCGCATCCGCTCCTGGTCCTTCGGCGAGATCAAGAAGCCGGAGACGATCAACTACCGCACGTTCAAGCCCGAGCGTGACGGCCTGTTCTGCGCGCGCATCTTCGGCCCGGTGAAGGACTACGAGTGCCTTTGCGGCAAGTACAAGCGCATGAAGTACAAGGGCGTCGTCTGCGAAAAGTGCGGCGTCGAGGTTACCGTCACCAAGGTGCGCCGCGAGCGCATGGGCCATATCGAGCTGGCCGCGCCGGTCGCGCATATCTGGTTCCTGAAGTCGCTGCCTTCGCGCATCGGCCTGCTGCTCGACATGCAGCTCAAGCTGCTTGAGCGCGTCCTCTACTTCGAGAGCTACATCGTCACCGAGCCGGGCCTGACCCCGCTGGAGAAGTACCAGCTCCTGACCGAAGACGAGATGCTCGACGCCCAGGACGAGTACGGCGAGGACGCGTTCAGCGCCGGTATCGGCGCCGAGGCAGTTAAGCACATGCTGATGAACCTCGATCTGGAACAGGAGCGCGCCGACCTTCTGCAGGAGCTTGAGACCACCAAATCGGAACTCAAGCCCAAGAAGATCATCAAGCGCCTCAAGGTCGTGGAATCGTTCATCGATTCGGGCAACCGCCCCGAGTGGATGATCCTTGAAGTCGTGCCGGTCATTCCGCCCGAACTGCGCCCGCTGGTCCCGCTGGACGGCGGCCGCTTCGCGACCTCTGACCTCAACGACCTCTACCGCCGCGTCATCAACCGCAACAACCGCCTCAAGCGCCTGATCGAGCTGCGCGCGCCGGACATCATCGTGCGCAACGAAAAGCGCATGCTGCAGGAAGCGGTCGACGCGCTGTTCGACAACGGCCGCCGCGGCCGCGTTATCACCGGCGCCAACAAGCGTCCGCTCAAGTCGCTCAGCGACATGCTCAAAGGCAAGCAGGGCCGCTTCCGCCAGAACCTGCTCGGCAAGCGCGTCGACTATTCGGGCCGTTCGGTCATCGTGACCGGCCCGGAACTCAAGCTGCACCAGTGCGGGTTGCCGAAGAAGATGGCGCTCGAACTGTTCAAGCCGTTCATCTACGCCCGCCTCGACGCCAAGGGTCTTTCGATGACCCTCAAGCAGGCCAAGAAGTGGGTCGAGAAGGAGCGCAAGGAAGTCTGGGACATCCTCGACGAGGTGATTCGCGAGCACCCGGTGCTGCTGAACCGCGCGCCGACGCTTCACCGCCTTGGCATCCAGGCGTTCGAGCCGGTGCTGATCGAAGGCAAGGCGATCCAGCTGCACCCGCTGGTCTGCTCGGCCTTCAACGCCGACTTCGACGGTGACCAGATGGCCGTCCACGTGCCGCTTTCGCTGGAAGCCCAGCTTGAAGCGCGCGTGCTGATGATGTCGACCAACAACATCCTCTCGCCCGCCAACGGCAAGCCGATCATCGTCCCCTCGCAGGACATGGTGCTCGGTCTCTACTATCTGTCGATGGACCGCACCGGCGAGCCGGGCGAAGGCATGAAGTTCGCCGACATGGCCGAAGTGCATCAGGCGCTGTTCAACGGATCGGTCACGCTGCACTCGCAGATCGAGGCCCGCGTGCCGCAGACCGACGAGCAGGGCCAGCAGTACATGAAGCGGTTCGCGACAACGCCGGGCCGCATGCTGATCGGCGAGTGCCTGCCGCAGAGCCACAAGGTGCCCTTCGAGATCGTCAACCGCCTCCTCACCAAGAAGGAAATCGGAGACGTCATCGACCAGGTCTATCGCCACACCGGCCAGAAGGACACGGTGCTGTTCGCCGACGCCATCATGTCGCTTGGTTTCCGCCACGCGTTCCAGGCCGGCATCTCCTTCGGCAAGGATGACATGATCATTCCGGATTCGAAGGTCGCGCTGGTCGCCGAGACCAAGGATCTGGTGGCCGACTACGAACAGCAGTACCAGGACGGTCTGATCACCCAGCAGGAAAAGTACAACAAGGTGATCGACGCCTGGAGCCGCTGCGGCGATCAGGTGGCGAACGCCATGATGGACGAGATCAAGGCCCAGCCGATCGACCCCGAAACCGGCCGCATGGCGCAGATCAACTCGATCTACATGATGAGCCACTCGGGCGCCCGTGGAAGCCCGGCGCAGATGAAGCAGCTTGCCGGCATGCGCGGCCTCATGGCCAAGCCGTCGGGCGAGATCATCGAGACGCCGATCATCTCGAACTTCAAGGAAGGCCTCACCGTCCTTGAATACTTCAACTCGACCCACGGCGCCCGCAAGGGCCTGGCCGACACCGCGCTCAAGACGGCGAACTCGGGTTACCTGACCCGCCGTCTGGTCGACGTGTCGCAGGACTGCGTCATCGTCGTCGAGGACTGCGGCACCGAGCGGGCGCTTGAGATGCGCGCGATCGTACAGGGCGGTTCGGTCATCGCCTCTCTCGCCGAGCGTATTCTTGGCCGTACCCTGGCCGAGGACATCGTCGACAAGGAAGGCAATATCGTGGCTTCCAACGGACAGCTCCTCGACGAGCCGGCCGTGGCTGCGATCGAGGCGACCGGGCTCCAGGCGGCGCGCATCCGCTCACCGCTGGTCTGCGAGGCGACCATGGGCGTTTGCGGCAAGTGCTACGGGCGCGATCTCGCGCGCGGTACTCCGGTCAATATCGGCGAAGCGGTCGGCGTCATCGCCGCGCAGTCGATCGGTGAGCCGGGCACCCAGCTCACCATGCGTACCTTCCACATCGGCGGCGCGGCGCAGCTCAACGAAACCAGCCATCTGGAATCGATCTGTGACGGCACGGTCCAGTACCGCGATATCCCGACGATCGTCGACAAGCGCGGCCGCCGGCTCTCGCTGGCCCGGACCGGCGAAGTCGTGGTCATCGACACAGAGGGCCGTGAGCGCGCGATCCACCGCGTGCCCTACGGCACCGTGCTGCTCCACACGGACGGCGCGGCGGTGAAGGATGGCGAACGCCTGGCCGAGTGGGATCCGTTCACTCTGCCGATCATCACCGAAACCTCGGGTGTGGTGAAGTATCAGGACCTGATCGACCAGCGCACGCTGACCGAACAGGTCGACGATGCCACGGGCATGACCAGCCGCGTCGTGACGGAAGACCGTTCGTCCAGCCGCTCGAAGAAGAAGGAAGATCTGCGTCCGCGCATCACCCTTCTCGACGATCAGTCGGGTGAGGCCGCGCGCTACATGATGGCGCCGGGTGCAACGCTCTCGGTCGAGGACGGCCAGCAGGTCGAGGCGGGCGACATCATCGCCCGCGCCAGCCGCGAAGCCGCCAAGACCCGCGACATCACCGGCGGTCTGCCGCGCGTTGCCGAGCTGTTCGAGGCCCGCAAGCCGAAGGACAACTCGATCATCGCCAAGACCTCCGGGCGGATCGAGTTCGTTCGCGACTACAAGGCCAAGCGCAAGATCGCGATCATCCCGGAAGAGGGCGATCCGGTCGAGTACCTGATCCCCAAGAGCCGCGTGATCGACGTGCAGGAAGGCGACTTCGTCAAGAAGGGCGACAACCTGATCTCGGGCTCGCCCGATCCGCACGACATTCTCGAGGTCCTCGGCGTCGAGGCGCTGGCGGAATACCTCGTCGCGGAAATCCAGGAAGTCTACCGACTGCAGGGCGTGAAGATCAACGACAAGCACATCGAGGTGATCGTTCGCCAGATGCTGCAGAAGGTCGAGATCACCGACGGCGGCGATACCACGCTGCTCGCCGGCGAGCAGGTCGATTACGAGGAAATGAACGAGTATAACGCGAAGCTGAAGTCGGGTCAGAAGCCCGCCGAAGGCAAGCCGGTGCTGCTCGGCATCACCAAGGCCTCGCTGCAGACCCGTTCCTTCATCTCGGCAGCCTCGTTCCAGGAGACTACCCGCGTGCTCACGCAGGCGGCAGTCGAGGGCAAGAAGGATTCGCTGATCGGCCTCAAGGAAAACGTCATCGTCGGCCGGCTCATCCCGGCAGGCACCGGCGCGGGCATGAACCGCGTGCGCGTGGCGGCGTCCAGCCGCGACGCCGCGCTGCGAGCCTCCTACCGCAAGATGCAGGAAGCGCTCATCGCCGCCGAGACGGCCGAGCAGGAACGCGCCGCCGAACAGCAGCGCGACCCGCTCGACGATCTGGGTGACGATCCGCTGGCGGCGGTCGAGGGCGAGACCCACGGCACCGACGCCGACGCGGGCGAATACCTGATCAAGGGCGACGAGGAAGGCGAGGCGTAAGCCTCACTTCCCTTCGTTCGCGAAATGAAGAGCCCCGCCGGTTCGATCCGGCGGGGCTTTTTCGTGGCGTCATCCCGGACTTGATCCGGGACCGCCGGCGGTGTTTACACGCGGCCTGCCACAGGTGCTTCTCCGGGAGGTTGTTTCGAACGACCGCCACCGGTCCCGAGCCGAGCCCGGGACGACGAGGCTCGTTCAGTCCTCCGGCCCGATGATCATCCGGTCACCGTCGATGCGCACGCCCTGCAGCCTGGAAAGGAACGACTGGCCGAGCAGCGAGACGTCGAGCCCCTCCGGGATGATCGCGGCGTCGACGCTCGTCGCCTCGAACCCGCCGAGTTCGACGCGGTCGAGCGTCACCGGAACGCCATAGACCGTCCCGCTCGCCCCCCGGCCCACCGCGACGAGATCACCGTCGGTCCAGTAGAGGCCGATCGCCTCGGCATCGGCGCGCGTCAGGGCGATCATGCTGGCACCGGTATCGACCAGAAAGCGCGTCCGGTACGAATCGACGGTTGCCTCGGCGTAGAAATGGCCGTCGGGGCGGCGCTGGAGCACGGTTTCGCCACCAAGCCAGTTCTGGCGTTGCTGTTGCGGCTCGGATTCGATCGCCGCGCGTTTCGGCCCGGCGTCCGCGACATCGTCGCCTCCGGCCCTCAGGCCCGGCGCGATCCAGCCCGCGACCGCGACCGTTCCGATAACAAGGATGACAGGGCCTGCGCGCATAACCGGTACAGGCTATGCGCGAAATGCTGAGGCCCGGTTAAGATCGGATCTATTCCGCCGCCTGCGCCTGCCCGGCTTCGGCCGCCTCGATCTCCGCCGCCTTGGCTTCCACCAGCGCGACGATGTGATCGAGCATATCCGCGCTCTGCACGTGATGATCGGTCACGCCCGAGAGGTAGACCATGTGCTTGCCGTTGCCGCCGCCGGTAATGCCAATGTCGGTCTCGCGCGCTTCGCCGGGGCCATTGACGACGCAGCCCAGTACCGAGAGCGAGAGCGGGGTCTTGATGTGCGAGAGACGGGCCTCCAGCGCCTCCACGGTGCGGATCACATCGAAGCCCTGCCGCGCGCAGGACGGGCACGAGACCACGCGCACGCCGCGCGTCCTGAGGCCCAGCCCTTTCAAGATCTCGAAGCCGACGCGCACTTCCTCCTCGGGTTCGGCCGAGAGCGAGACGCGCAGGGTATCGCCGATACCCGCCCAGAGCAGATTGCCGATGCCGATCGCGCTCTTGACGGTGCCGCCGATCAGCCCGCCCGCCTCGGTGATGCCGAGGTGCAGCGGACAGTCCACCGCATCGGCCAGACCCTGATAGGCGGCGACCGCGAGGAATACGTCGCTGGCCTTCACCGCCACCTTGTATTCGTGGAAATCGTGGTCCTGCAGCAGCTTGATGTGATCGAGCGCGGATTCGACCAGAGCCTCGGGACAAGGCTCGCCGTACTTCTCCAGCAGATCGCGCTCGAGACTGCCGGCATTGACGCCGATGCGGATCGCGCAGCCATTGGCCTTGGCCGCGCGCACCACTTCGGCCACGCGCTCGTCCGAGCCGATATTGCCGGGATTGATCCGCAGGCAGGCCGCTCCCGCGTCGGCGGCTTCGAGCGCGCGCTTGTAGTGGAAATGGATGTCGGCGATCAGCGGCACCTGCGCGGCGCGCGCGATCTCGCGAAAAGCCGCCGTGCTCTCCACATCGGGGCACGAGACGCGAATCAGGTCGGCGCCGGCTTCCTCGCAGCGGCGGATCTGGTCGATCGTCGCCCTGGCGTCGGAGGTCGGCGTATTGGTCATGGTCTGCACGGTGATCGGCGCATCGCCGCCCACGGGCACATTGCCGACCATGATCTGGCGGCTCTTGCGGCGCTCGATATCGCGCCAGGGTCGAACTGAAGACATGGACGCCCTATAGGCGCTCAGCGCGACGGTTTGAAGCCGGATTGCGCGCAGGCCTCCTGCGGCCTTTTGCCCGGGGGCGATTTGCGGCATGCATTCGGCCATGCTTGAGGATTCCCAGACCGACGATTCCGAATCGGAGACCCTGCTGCTGTTCGGCCGCGTGCTCGACGGCCACGGAGGCGGCCGCGCGGTAAACTGGGACGAGGCCCGGGCGTGGCGGCCGGGCAAGCCGGGCGAAGTGCTCTGGGTGCATCTGTGCCGCAACCGGCCCGGCGCCGCCGAATGGCTGGACCGCTCTCTCGGCCTGCCCGAACCCACGGTCGAGCTGCTTACCGGCGAGGCCACCCGCCCGCGCGCCTTCCGCGAAGGCAACGCCATCGTCGCGACGCTGCGCGGGATCAACTTCAACCCCGGCGCCGAACCGGAGGACATGGTTTCGCTGCAGATCTGGTGCGACGGGCGCCGGCTCGTCACGCTGCGGCGCCGGCCGCTCCAGACCCCGCACGCGATCATGTGTGACGTGGATGCGGGCCAGGGTCCGGTGGACGCCGGTGCCGTGATCACGTCGCTGATCGAGCACATGATCGCGCGCATGAACAGCTCGATCGTCGACATGAACGAAGTGATCGACGTGCTGGAGGACGCCGATCCGGGCAACGACCCGGAAGCCATGCTCGACAAGATCGCGACGATCCGCCGCAACTGCCTGGCACTCAAGCGCCACATGTCGCCCCAGCACGAAGCGCTGGAACGGATCTCGCGCGACGCCCCGGACTGGTTCGAGGACCATGACAGGCGCGAGATTGCCGAGACCATCGACCGCCTGCGCCGCTATATCGACGACCTGGACATCAGCAAGGAAAGCGCCATGGTGCTGCAGGACGACCTGCGCGCCCGCGCCGTGGCCCGGTCGAACCGCACCAGCTATCTGTTGACGATCGTTGCCGCCATCTTCCTGCCGCTGACCTTCATCACCGGGCTGCTGGGCATCAATGTCGCCGGAATACCGGGTGCTGCCGATACAGACGCCTTCTGGATCGTCGTCGCCATGTGCGCCGGGATTCTCGTCATGCAGCTGGTCATGTTCTGGCGCTGGAAATGGTTCGGATAGATCAGGCCATCAGCCGGGCAAAAAGGCATTCCTCGTCGCGCTGCGCCCCGACCATGAAGTGAATGTCGGCGATCTTCCCGAACCCGTGGCGCGCGTAGAATTTCTGCGCGCCGAAATTACCGCTCCAGACCGAAAGCTGGACCTCGTCCGCGCCGAGATCGCGTGCCTCGTCCAGCGCCCAGCCCATCAACCGGGCGCCGATGCCCTGTCCGGTCGCGCCGGGATCGGTGTAGAGCTGCTTGAGTTCGATCACCTTGCGCCCGCGCGCATGTTCAGGCCAGCCGCAGTCCATCACAAGTTTGCAGAAGCCGAGCAGGTGATCGCCATCGACTGCCAGCATCACCCGCATCCGGGGGTCGGCGACCTCCTGCGCGACCCTCGCCGGGCTATGGTATTCGCCGAGGTACGCCGCCAGATCCTCGGGCCGATAAAGGTGGCCGAACTTCTCCGCGAAACTGCGAACACCCAGATCGGCGAGCGCCGGAGCATCGATCAGGGCGGCCGTCCTCAGTTCCATGCTACAGCTCGCGGGTCATGCACATCGAGAATTCGTCGGAAACGTAGTCACCGAAGGGCGGGCATTCGGTGAAGCCGTGCGCGCGATAGAGCCGCTGCGCGTCCGCGAATGCCTGGGGTCGCCCGGTTTCGAGGCTCACCCGCGAATAGCCGCGCTCGCGCGCCACGGCGAGCAGGTGGAGCAGGATCGCCTTGCCCACGCCCTTGCCGCGATACTCCGGCGCGGCGCGCATCGACTTGAGTTCGCCGTGGCCCTCGTCGAGGTGCTTGATCGCGCCGCAGCCGGCGAGACGTTCACCGTCCCACGCCGAGAAAAAGCTGACGTCGTCTTCGCGAAGGCGCTCCGCCGGCATGGCGTGGACCTTGCAGGCCGGCGACCACTTGTGCATCTCGTCGAGGTGCAACTGCAGCAGCGCCAGCACCTGCTCTCCGGCAAGGTCGTCCGGAACGATCCTCAGGTCCGCGATCATCGCCTGTCTCCTGAAAACTTGTCGGCCTTGCGCCGGCCCATGCGCATGCCCGCTTCCAGCCGCGCGCGGAGCTGGGTGTAGTAATCCTCCAGGAAAGCGCGCTCGTCGTTCCAGCCGTCGCTGCGGCCGATCTTGGCGGCGATCGTCTGATAGACCGATTCGATGGAATCGGGCCGCTTGTCGCGCAGGACGCGTTCGAGCGCCTGCAGCTCGTATTCGCCGTAGACGGACAGTTCGGCTTCATCGAACGTGTAGGCCGGCCGCTGCGCCAAGTTCGCCACCGACATCGCCGCCTCGAGCTTCTGGCGCGGGCGTTCGAGCACCCAGCTTCCCGCGATGATGTCGCCCGCGCGCAGCCCGTCGCGGTTGAACATCGGAAACAGCATGAAGATCAGGAACCAGCCCGTAGCCGCGAGCCATGCCGCGCCGCTGTCCGCTCCCGCCGAGGCGATGAACACAATCGGCAGGAACAGTTCGATGTCGCGCAGCAGGTTGCGGGCGATCACCATCTCCGCGGTCAGCCGCCCGCCGTCGCGCGCGGCGATGCGGATGCCGGCAAGGCGCTTGCCCGGTGTCGCACCGCGCGGCCCCAGCTCGAAAAACAGGAAGTAGGCGTTGCGGAACAGGAACATGATGACGATCCACAGGATCACCAGAAACTGCAACGCGTGGCCCGCCGCGCTCTTGCTGTCGACCTCGCGCAGCATCCCCGCGGTGCCACCGGCGATGTAGAGGAGCGCGAGAGTCGTACCGACGATCAGCAGGACGATGAAGGTGAGGTCGAGCATCAGCGCCCCGGCCCGCGCGCCCCGGCTGGCGACCGTTACCGGAACGGCAATTCCTTCCGGCGTGACGAGAATGCGCTCGCGCGAGGAACGGCGCAGGCGATTCGGGAGCGCGCTCATCCGGCATGGTCCCGGCCGGAGCGGCCCTGATTGCCGCGAAACGCGAAGAAATAGGCAAGCCAGGCCGCCAGCATGAAACCGCCGATCGCGAACCTGCCCGGCGTCTGGTCGACCAGCTGGCGGGCAAAGCCTTCGAGCAGGGCGGCGACGATCAGCATCAGCACGACACCCGTCATCACCAGCGCCGCGCGCCGTCCGGCCTCGGCGGTCGATTGCAGCACCGGCTTTTGCCCCGGAAAGGCGAGCGAGCGCCCGATATGCAGGCCCGCGGCGCCGGCCAGCAGGATCGCAAACAGTTCAGTGGTGCCGTGAACCGCCAGCCACCCCGCAAAGTCCGTCGCCAGCCCGGCGCCGTGGAAAAGCCACAACATGGCGCCGAGCGAGGCCATGTTGTGCACCAACAGCAGCAGCGATGGCACGCCCAGGGCAAAGCCCAGCGCGAAGGCGAGGATCGAAACCTGCGCATTGTTGCTGAAGAGCTGCGCGGCAAAGACGCTCATGCCGTTCTGCCCGGAATTGCCGAAAATGGTCGATCGCAGCGCCTCCGCCGTCGCGCCGGGCACACGTTCGCCGCTCATTCCGCCGGGGACGAGCGCGTAGAACCATTCGGGATCGTTCGCGACCAGCAGCCAGCCCACCACGGTTCCCGCCACCATCACCGCAAGGGCAATGAGGATATCGAACCAGATCGCCCGCACCGCCGCGCTCCAGCCGCCGCCCAGGAAACCGCGGAACCACTCCCACAGGCTGGTGCGCGGCCCGTAGACGACGAACCACGCGCGCTGCACCAGCGATTCGAGATAGGCCAGCGTCGCCGCGTCGAGCGAGGTTTCCCGCGCGATGGAAAGGCTGGAGGCGACCGTGCGATAGAGCCCCGGAAGCGCCAGCAAGTCCTCGTCCGAAATGCGCCTGAGCCGCCCTTTCTCCATGCGCGTGACGATGGCTTCGAGCCGCTGCCAGTCGGATTCGCGTTCGAGGCGGAACCGGTCCGAACGCAGCGCGGCGCTTTCTATGGCGCTGAAGCTGGCAGTCATCCGATCGCTCCGGTGCGCTTGATGGCGAGGTAGGCGTCGAGCAGGCGCGTGCCGATCTGATCGAACGGCGCCTCGACCACATCGACGCCGATCTGCTGCAGGCGCCGAGTGACGAGCGCGCGCTGGCGCAGCAGGAGATCGGCGGAGACCGCCATCGACAGCGTTTCGAGATCGCCGGGTTGCTCGGCCGAGATTTGCTCCAGCTCCTCGTCCTCCATCGTCACGAAGAGGACGACGTGGCGCGAAACGAGGCGGCCGATGCTCTCGATCATCAGTTCGGCGCTGGTCGGGTCGGAAAAGTCGCTGAACACCACGATCAGCGAGCGTCGCTGCAGACGATTGGCCAGCGTTGCCAGCGCCAGCGTGAAATTGGGCTCCTCCGCGCGGTATTCGAGCCCGGCGGCGGCGCGTTGCAGGCGGTGAAAATCACGCGGCGCGGCGATGAAGGGCGTCGATACCTCGGGGTGCGAGGCGAAGCCGAACAATGCCACCCGGTCCCCGCCCTTGAGCGCGACATAGGCCGTGGCAAGCGCCGACGAGACCGCGCGGTCGAGCCGGGGCATGCCCGCGATCGGCTCGCACATCGCCTGGCCGCAATCGAAAGCGAAAACGATCTGGTTGTTGCGCTCGGTCTCGTATTCCTTGGCATAGAGATGGGCGTGGCGAGCCGAGGCTTTCCAGTCGATGCGGCGGCGGTCCATTCCCGGCTCGTACTCGGCAAGCGATTCGAACTGCGTGCCCTCCCCCCGGATGCGCCGGGCGATGAGACCGTATTGCGCGTCCTTGAGGAAGGTCTGCAGCGCCGGCGAACGCACGGCGGCGATGTTCGGCCAGACGCGCACTTCTTCGCCAAGATCGCCGACCAGTTGCCGCGCGCCGAGGCCGAGCGGCCCGGTCCAACGCAACCAGGCACGCGTGACGCGCCCGGTGCCGCGCCGCGAGGGGCGGAACGGGCTGGCCGCGCGCCATTCGCCCTCGCCGCGTTCCAGGCGGAACGTGCAGCGTCCGCCCGGCACAAGTCGGGGATCGCATTCCAAGGCAATCTCCACGCCCGAAGGCCATCCCGCCCCCAGCGCGGCCTGCGCGGTGAACCGCGCCTCCGCCCCCACTTCGACATCGCCCGGAACGGCGACCTGCAAATCATCCAGCCGCCCCGCCAGCAGCGCGTCGACGAATATGAGCGCCAGCACGGCGAGCCCCAGCAGCGGCGCGGCGACCCATGCGTCCGGCCGCGTCGCCCCGATCACCAGCGCGGCCGGCGCCGCCAGCACCAGCAGCACAGCGGCGCGCGTGGTCGGAACGATCGGGGATAGACGGGTGCCCATCAGTCAGCGCGGCGCCTCCGTCTGCTCCACGAGCTGCGCGACCAGCGCCTCGACCTGCTTGCCCTCGATTTCCGCCGCCGGGCTCAGCAGCAGGCGGTGGCGAAGCACGGCGGTGGCGAGTGCCTTGACGTCGTCGGGCACGACGTAATCGCGCCCGTCCAGCGCGGCGCGGGCGCGCGCGGCGCCGGCGAGCAATACCGCCGCGCGCGGGCTGGCGCCGCAGGACAGATCGGGGCTCTCCCGCGTCGCGCGCACAATCCGCACGACGTAGTCGGTCACGCTCTCGGCCAGCGTCACGGCCGCCACTGCGCGCGCGGCGGCATCGAGCATCCGGGGCGAGGCCACGGCTTCGATACCGAGATCCGCCGGCGACGGCGCCCCGCGATTCGCGCCGTAGCGGCCAACGATGCGCATCTCCTCCTCGATGCTGGGGTAGTCGACCAGCAACTTGAACAGGAACCGGTCGAGCTGCGCCTCGGGCAGCGGATAGACGCCCTGGCTCTCGATCGGGTTCTGCGTCGCGACCACCATGAACTGCGCGGACAGCGGGTGCGCCGAACCGTCGAGCGTGACGCGGCGTTCCTGCATGGCCTCCAACAGAGCCGCCTGGGTCTTGGGCGGAGTGCGGTTGATTTCGTCGGCGAGCAGCAGGTCGCAGAAGATCGGGCCGTGAGTCAGCGTGAACTGGCTGGTCTGGAAGTTGAACAGGTTGGACCCGAGAATGTCGCCCGGCATCAGGTCGGGCGTAAACTGGATGCGCCCGAAATCGAGCCCGAGCGTTGCCGCAAAGCACTGCGCGAGGAAGGTCTTTGCGGTTCCCGGCGGTCCTTCGAGCAGCACATGCCCGCGCGCCATCAGCGCGATCAGCAGGTGCTCGACGGTCCCGGTCTGGCCGATGATGGCCTTGGCAACCTCACCGCGTATGGCATCGGCGAGCGTCGCGACGTCGGTCAGGCTGAGGGTATCGGATTGGGTCATCGGGCAAGCATCCTTTCGAGCGCGTGGAGATCGCGCGCGGCTTTCAGGAGATCGTGGGGTTTGCGCGCCTGCCGGAGGCGCGCGACAATCATCGAAAAGGGTTCGGCGTCCGGATCGCGCGATGCGAGCGCGCGGTCGATCGCGGCCTCGGCATGCGCCGTATCGAGATGGCGCGGCAGCCCCAGCCCCCGCGCCAGCCGTTCGCGCGCGCGGTCGCTGTAGGGGCCGGCCATCAGATGCAGACGCCCGCTACGCCGGAGGAAGCTTCCCGCGTTGGCGACCAGCGCGCGCTTTCCGAAAGCAATGGCGCGTGCGCTCGCGAGCGGCGGGCCGAAGCGCAGGAACGCGCGCCAACCGACGATCAGCGCCGCCAGCAGCAGGCACAGGGTCGCCGCCAGGAACGGCGGCGTGAAAGCCAGCGTGAGCAGATTGTCCGTCTGGCCAAAACCGTTCAGCGTCATGTCGAAGATGACAGGCTCCCCGGCCCCGATCCCGCTGGCGCGCACCAGCTTCTCGGCCAGACGCGCGCTTTCCAGGCTGGCCATGCCATAATTGTCGAGCAGGTCGGGCTCGAAAACGATGATCAGCGGGTAGAGATCCTCGTCCTCGATCTCGGTCTGCATCGGCTCGACCGCCAGATCCTCGAGCATGGGATAATGCCCGCCATCGTCAAGCAGCGCCGCCAGAATGCGCCCGTCCGGCCCGGCGACCAGCGGGGCCAGGCGATCGCCCTTGCCGGAAAGCACCTGCTCGCGTGCGGGCAGAGTGCCGGTCAGCCCCATGCCGTGCCAGCGGGCCGGCGACCCTTCCTTCCCCACGGGCTCGATGCTGACGCTGACATCGTCCAGAAAGCCCGGCCAGTTCGGTCCCATCGCTCCGACAATGCGGACCCAGCCCTTCTTCGCCCCGGTCTGCTCGCGCGCGGGCGGCGCGGCCATCCACTTCGGCGTTATGACCATGGTCGCCCCGGTATAGCGCCTCGCGCTGACGATCTTCTCGATAGCCTCGCCATCGGCATGGGCCGGCGGGGTCAGGACCAGCAGTCCCGGCTTGTCGAGCGCGCCTTCGTTCTTCGCCTTGCGCACCGGGAAGCCGCGCCGCTCCAGGTAATCGGCCATCGCCGCATAGCCGTTGAGGCCCTTGCCCCCGGCGTGGGCCTGGCCATCGTTTGTCGAGCCGATGCCGTTGCCGGTCCCGATCATCCACAGCAGCGCCACGAACAGCAAGACGCCGATCAGGACGATCGCCAGCACCGCCCGCCGCGAGAAGGGATTGGCGCCAACGGGGATGGCGACGGCGGGAATGGCGGCGGCGGTCACGCGCGCAGCTCGATGCGGGCGAAGTCCGCGTAGGCGGCACGGGCAACGGCCCAATCCCGGGCGTCGAGATCGCGCAGCGCGAAAAGGCATCGCTCCACGCGCTCGGCAATCGCCCCGAAAGCACGGCGTCCGCCCTCCGGCAGCATCGGCAGCACCGCGATCTCCCGCGCGGTGTTTGCGGGAATCAGCCAGTCGGGCCGGGCATCGCTTATCTGACGGACGCTGCGCCGGAGCAGGAGATGCACCGCCTCGCCGAAACGCCCTTCGGCCGCGAGCCGGTCAGCATCCTCCAGCAGGGCAGCCGCATCGGCCCTGCTGGGAGTCCAGACTTCTGCCCCGGCCGCCTCGCCCCGGTTGCGCCACTTGTCGAGCAGCGGCTCGAGCAGGCGCCAGAGCACGAAAAGCACCAGCAATGCCGCAAGCCCTATCAGCACATACTGGAATATCGGCCAGGACATCCCGAGCAACCGCCCGATAGGCTCGAATATCGCCTCCAGCGCCCTGCCGAGCACGCGCAGCCAGTCCGGCACCGCCGGCATCTCGACCTTGACCGGCGGGAGCGGCTTGTACTGGATGTCGGCGGCCGCGCGAACGGTCTCCCAGTCGCTCGCAGCGTCCCGGGCGGCAGTTGCACCCGCAATCTGAGCCCCACCAACCGTCACGCCGGCCTGATTGGCATGCCGCGCTGGCCCGCGCAAGCGGGTGGCGCGATGAATGTCTTGTAATCCTTGCGGTAAATCCGAAGGATCAGCATCCCCCTCAGCCGCGCGGACGCGCCTGGCGGTAAGTCCCCAGCGGCCGCACGTACTTGCAGTGGAAGGCAAGCTCCTGAAGGGCCATGTCAACGCGCGGATCGCCCGGAGCGCCTTCGATGTCGGCGTAGAACGTGGTCGCCGCGAAGCTCGCGCCGATCTGATAGCTTTCCAGCTTGGTCATATTGACGCCGTTGGTCGCGAAGCCGCCGAGCGCCTTGTAGAGCGCCGCGGCCACGTTCTTCACCTCGAAGATAAACGTCGTCATCGTCGGCTGTCCCTGCAGCAGGAACGGATCGAGCGGCTCCTTGGCCAGCACGACGAAGCGCGTCGTATTGTCGGCCGCATCCTCGACGTTCTCCTCGATCACCTTGAGACCATAGAGTTCGGCCGCAAGCTTCGGCGCGATCGCGCAGGCGGCGGGATCGCCCTGCTCGCGCACGAAGGCGGCGGCACCGGCGGTATCGGCGTAGGACATCGGCACGATCCCGCGCTCGCGCAGGTAATGCCGGGATTGCCCCAGCGCCTGAGGATGGCTGTAGGCGGCGGTGAACGGCCCCTCACCCAGTCCCATCAGGGCATGATGGATCGACATGAAATGCTCGCCTACGATCGACAGGCCGCTCTCGGGCAGCAGGAAATGGATGTCGGCCACGCGGCCATGCTGCGAATTTTCGATCGGGATGATCGCCCGCTCGGCTTTCTTTTCCTTCACCGCGTCGAGCGCGTCCTCAAAGGAAAAGCACGGCAGCGGCAGGCAGCCGGGATCGTATTCAAGCGCGGCGCGGTGCCCGTTGCAGCCGGGCGCGCCCTGCAGGGCCATGGCGCGCGACGGATTCGTCGCCGCCGCGGCCTCCATCTCGGCCACCAGGGCGAGAGCGGGTTCGGGAAAGGAGTGCATGATGTCAGCGCGATTAGGCCGCAACCGCGATATCCGCAATGGCTCTTGCGCTCCGCCACACCCGACACTAGAGCGCAGCGCAACTTAAAGCGCTAAATTCACCGGCGGGGCAATCTCGAATGGATGATCGTTTCAACACCATTGCAGGCTGGACGCTGTTCGCGGGCATCGTTGGCCTTGGGCTGAACACCGTCAGCTCGCACTATTTCCAGGCCAACAAGCCGCATCGTCCGGAGACGATGGGCTATGCGATCGAAGGCGTCGCGGAGGAAGGCGAAGGCGTCGGCGGCGTTCCGCTCGCCACCCTGCTCGCCACCGCCGATGTTGCAAAGGGCGAAGCGGCTTTCGCCAAGTGCCAGTCGTGCCACACGATCAATGCTGGCGGAGCCAACGGAATCGGTCCGAACCTGCATGGCGTCATGGGCGAAGGCATCGGCACGGGCGTCGCCGGATTTGCTTTCTCCGACGCGCTGAAGAGCGTCGGCGGCACCTGGACCTTCGAGAAGATGGACGAGTGGCTGAAGAGCCCCAAGGCCTTTGCTCCCGGCACCAAGATGACCTTTGCCGGCCTTTCGAAGCCGGAAGACCGCGCCAACATCCTCGCCTTTCTCAACGCACAGGGTTCGAACCTGCCGCTGCCCGCGCCGCCTGCGGCCGACGAGGCCCCCGCCGAGGGTGATGACGGCGCCGCTGCGGCGGAAGGCGAAGCCGCCGGTGACGCGGCGGCCGCTCCCGCCGCCGACGAGACGGCTCCGGCCGAGTAATCCGCGCTTTCCGGTGCCGGCACAGGCCGGCGCGACGCGGCCCGCAGGCATTACGCCAGCGGGCCGTTTTCGTCTGCCGTGGGGGTCAGTGCCGTTCCTTGAAGCCCTTTGCGATCACGTACCACTCGGAGGAGTCCTTGCGGCTTGCCGGAGGCTTGGCGTGCTTGACGCTCGAGAAGTGGCGCTTGAGCAGGGCCAGCAGCTCCGTATCGGTCCCTCCCGCCAGGACCTTGGCGACGAAAATGCCGCCCGGCGCGAGCGTCTGGATCGCGAAATCGGCCGCGGTTTCCACCAGGCCCATGGTCCGCAGGTGGTCGGTCTGCTTGTGGCCGACGGTATTGGCGGCCATGTCCGAAAGGACCAGATCGGGAGGGCCGTCCAGCGCCCCTTCGAGCGCCGCCGGAGCCTCGTCGGCCATGAAGTCCATCTCGAAGATGGTAACGCCTTCGATGGGGTCAGTCGGCAGCAGGTCGATCCCTACGACTTTCGCCCCGGGGCATTTGAGCCGCAGCACCTGGCTCCACCCGCCCGGCGCGATCCCCAGGTCGACCGCGCGGGTGACGCCCTTGAACAGCGAGAATCTCTCGTCGAGCTCGATCAGCTTGTAGGCGGCCCGGCTGCGATAGCCGTCCGCCTTCGCCTTCTTCACATAAGGGTCGTTGAGCTGGCGCTGCAACCAGCGCGCCGAACTGGTCGAGCGCTTTTTCGCGCTGCGCAGCTTCTCCCCGGGATCGCGGCCGGACCGGCTCATCGGCCGCGGCCCACGGGCTGCGCGACATCGCCATGCCGAGGCACGCAGGCCGAGCGTGCCGGCACATCGCCGCGCGGAACGCCGCCGGCGCAGCCGTCTCCAGGGCGATGCGAGGCGATCAGGCTGCGCAGGATTCCTTCGCGAATGCCGCGATCGGCCACGCCCAGCCGCGCCGCCGGCCAGAGATCGAGAATCGCCTCGAGAATCGCGCAGCCCGCGACGACAAGGTCGGCGCGCTCGCGCCCGATACAGTTCAGTTCGCGCCGTTCCTCGATCGACATCGCGGAAAGCCGCGTGCTGATCTCGCGCATCGATTCAGCGGGGACGATCAGACCATCGACCATACGGCGGTCGTATTGCGGAAGTTCGAGATGCAGGCTCGCCAGCGTGGTGACCGTGCCGCTCGTACCCAGCAGGCGCGGCGCGCCATGGCCCGCGGCAGCCTGGCGGGCGGGCGCGATCCGCGCGGAAAACGCGGAAAAGCTGTCGGAGACGAGCCGCCGCATATGCCGGTAACGCTCCAGCCGCTCCGCCTGGCCTTCGCCTTCCGAGCCGCAACTTTCACTGAGCGAAACGACCCCCCAGGGCACGCTCTGCCAGTCAAGGATACGCGGCACGGTATCGGTGCTCTCGATCAGAACCAGCTCGGTCGAGCCGCCGCCGATGTCGAAGATCATTGCCGGCCCCGGGCCATCCTCCAGCAGGACGTGACACCCCAGCACGGCCAGCCGCGCCTCTTCGCGCGCGCTGATGATGTCGAGCGCGATTCCCGTTTCCTCCCGCACGCGTTCGATGAATTCCGATCCGTTCGCGGCGCGGCGGCAGGCCTCTGTCGCAACGGAACGCGCGAGCAACACGTTGCGCCGCCTCAGCTTTTCCGCGCAGACGTGCAGCGCCGCCAGCGTGCGCTCCATCGCGTCATCGGAGAGCCGCCCGGATTGCGCCAGCCCTTCCCCGAGGCGGACCACGCGGCTGAAGGCATCGATCACCGTGAAGTTTTCGCCCGACGGGCGGGCGATCAGCAGCCGGCAGTTATTCGTGCCCAGGTCGATCGCCGCGTAGGACTTGCGATATCCGAGCCCACGCGTCGCGCCCGGCCGGGGTTCCGATGCTTCGGGGCCCGACTGATCCGCCGCGGACTGTTGCCCCGCTTTTCCGTTATCGTTCGTCGTCTCGCGCGGCGCTGCTCCCGTCACGGGGGGACTGGCGTCCTTGCGGCACGCCTCCCCCTCGGCCGTGCCGGCGACGTGCGAGCGTGACCTGCCCGTTCGTCCCTTGCGCCGCCTGCTTCGGCGGCTCGACACCTTGACTTTCGCGGCCGGCGGATTGTGCTCCGCCATTTCTCAAATCTCGTTCATATCTTCCCGCCGGCTGGCGGGCACCTGACCCCGATGCTAACCTGCCGCGACGAAAGGGGCAAGAGAGCTGCCCCCAAGCCGTCTTGACCCGAATCGCAACGACTACTAGAGGGCGCCTCTCATTGCCCCGTCGTCTAATGGTAAGACTACGGATTCTGATTCCGTCTATCGAGGTTCGAATCCTCGCGGGGCATCCAATTTCCAAATAAAAATGACGCTATACCAGTCGCTTATGATCTGGTGATGCGAGCTTTCCCCGAAAACGCCCCCACATTGCCACGGCCGAGCAACTCTTCGCTCGGGATGGCTATATCGGCGCCATGCTCGGGCGGAAGCGAAAGCAGGACAAGGATCGCGACACCGCCGGTTCCGACCCGTTGGGCGCCCAGTTGAGCGGAAGCTTGGGTTGGAACGCACGCCACGCCGCTCTAATTCTGCCGGGAAGGGCAGGGCGAACTGGGTGAGGGTATCAAAGTCAATTTGATAATTGCGCCTCGCGGCCCGCGCCCCTTTCGCTGAACCAGATCATCACGCTTTGACTGAACGGAGTCCATTGCCCGATTTCGACACCGATCTTGCGCAGTTGCTCTCCCGTCCATTCGTTGCAGGTTCGGACGAAATTGTAGTGCCCGGTCGATTCGTAGAACACGTCGGCAGGCCCATAACCCTCGATCGGCTGCGGCCGACCGTTCCTGTCGAGCTGGAACTGGCTTTCAATCTGCCGTGACAACTGCCTGTATTGTTCCTCGCTGATGACAAGCGGGCGCAGGTTCGGCCCTGGCTTCGGGCTATGGATGTAATCGACGTGAAGCAATGTGCGCCGGCCATAGAACAGGGCCTTCAAAACCGTCAGCGGATCCGTTTCGGCCCATGTAGGGGTGTCGAGGTAGAAATCGCGCTCCCCCCAACCGAAAAGGAGATGGCTGGACGCGGCGTAGCGCGGGTCCACAAAATGCTCTGCCTTGACCAGATGTCGCCAATCCTGAATGCCGTTCATGGCAGGAACGAGAACGCCTGTATGGACGGCACCGGTATAAACGAAGATCCGAACTCCGTGATCCGGCTCCTCCCAGTCGCCATTAGCGGGCAGCAGCGATCCGGCCAGTGCCGCTGCCAGATACGCCAGCACCAGGCACAGAATCGCCGCCAATATGCGAGCCAATCCGCGGCCTGCAGATCTGGCTGCCTTCGCGAGGTGTCTGCTCCGTGCCATGCTCGAAGGATCCATGGAGAAACGCTACAACGGATGAACCGAGAAGCAAAACCGGGAGCCGGTTCGGGACTCCCCGAACCTGCAAGCATGTTGATACCAGTCATTGCCCCTCGGCACCTTTCTCTCTCGGAACCGACCCTCGTATCGCTGTTCGCGCCCTGCCTTTTGGCGGACTGATGCCTTCCTGGTCAGGATCATTCATGTGTCCGGCCTCTGTTTGCGCGGCGGGGCATCGCTGAGATCAGCAAACGTCGGCAACGCTTGGGGAAACGCTTCCGGATCAGTTCGCGTCCCGGGGGAACGATAACCTGTTCACAGTGTTTGAATGGATGAGCGGTTCGAGACGGTATGTCGAACGAGCCGCCCCGGAGGTGCCGAACTCCGGTTTCGCCCCTCTAACGCAGGAGCTTCAATGTGTATGGATGGGCATTCACGCTCGCAGTAATCGCCCTCATAGCGGCCATCCTCGGTTTTGGCGGGCTAGCCGGCGCACTTGCCGATATCGCCTTGATCATCTTCGTCATCGCTTTGATCGGAACCATCATCTTCTTCGTGCTCGGATGGAAGGCGGCGAAGAAGATAATCGATTGATGGGAGCCCGGCCCGGTTATGCAACCGGCACGTTCGCTCAGGTGCTGTTCCTGATCGGGCACCCCTTTCCGATCGATGTGCGTAGAAGCGGCAAGCTGGGAGTCAACTCAAGGAGGTTAGGCGAATGTCGACAATGTGCAAACTGTTCGCGATGATTACAGCGGGGCTTTTCATGCTCGCAGGCACTGCTTGCAATACCGTGCAGGGGGTAGGCGAAGACATAGAATCGGTCGGAAAGGCAGGAGAGGATGCTATTTAGGTAGGCTCGGCCCGCGCGTGCTCGACGAGTGCAATCGGCAGCGCAGTCGACCACTTCCAATCCAACGGTGGATCGGCAGGTTCGCCCCAAAATGCAGATCCTCAGTGCCTGATGGTCCGGCCGAAAGTGTCGCCCGTCTTTCGACAGTTATCCTCCATCCAGGAGGCCGAAGTTGAGCGCGCGGACGACCCAGTCCGAACCCGCGCCTGTCCTCGAGGCGCGCCACGCGATCGCGCTTTGCGTGGGGGTCGTCGTCGGCGCAGGCATATTCCGTACGCCAGCGCTGGTGGCGGCCAACTCGCCTGGCGACGCCGAATTCCTCGGTGTCTGGCTGATCGGGGGCCTTATCTCGATCGTTGGCGCCCTGTGCTATGCGGAGCTCGCCTCCACCTATCCGCATGCGGGCGGTGATTACCACTACCTGGAACGAGCATATGGACACCGGCTCGCCTTCCTATACGGCTGGGCACGGCTAACGGTTATCCAGACAGGCTCTCTCGCACTTCTGGCGTATATATTCGCCGACTACCTTACCGCGCTCTGGCCACTCGGCGACGGCGCCGCTCCCATCTGTGCCGCAGCATTGGTCGTTGCCCTCACCGGCCTGAACTGGCTCGGGGTTCAGGCCGGGGCGAGCACCCAACTCTGGCTCACCGGCCTGGAAATCGTCGGGCTCTCCCTTGTGATCGTCGCTGGGTTCGTCTTCGCGCCAGAAGCCGTTTCAGAAACGGCAATCCCATCGGAGGGGTCGCTCGGTCTCGTGCTGGTCTTTGTCCTGCTCACTTTTGGCGGCTGGAGCGAAATCGTCTACGTTTCCGCCGAACTGCGAGGGAGCCGGCAGCGAATTGCCGCAGTGATGATCGCAAGCCTCGTTATCGTCACGGCTCTCTACCTGCTCGTGAACTGGGCCTATCTTCGCGCGCTCGGCCTCGGCGGCATTGCCGGCTCAGATGCCGTTGCTACTGAGCTGATGGGCGGAACCTTCGGTCGGCCCGGCGCGGTGCTGATAAGCCTGCTGGTGGCGGTTGCGGCGCTGACCTCGGCGAATGCCACCGCCATCACCGGGGCGCGCACCGCCTATGCCCTGGGGCAGGCGATGCCGCGCCTTCGCTGGCTTGGCCGATGGGACGGCCAGCGCCGAACGCCGGGGAACGCGCTGATCGCACAGGGCGGCATTGCGCTGCTGCTGGTGCTGGCCGCGGCATCAGGCCGTGATGAGTTCGGCCTGCTCGTCGAATTTACCGCGCCCGTGTTCTGGGGCTTCCTGCTTCTTGTCGGTTTCGCGCAGATCCTGCTTCGGCACCGACACCCGGACATCGAGCGGCCGTTTCGGACACCGTGGTATCCGCTTCTGCCTGCGCTATTCTGTGCAACCAATGCCTACCTTCTATATTCGAGTCTCATGCACACTGGCGCGAGCGCGCTGTTGGGCCTGGCGGTCGTCGGGACGGGAGCGCTGCTCCTTCCCTTCCTGGACTCGAGAAAAAGGAGATAACGCGATGAAAGCCTTGGCAACGGCATCGCTGGCGGTTGGTCTTGCGCTTGGCGGCTGCGCGGAAACCGGCGCGCGCTCCGATGTGGAGGAGATGACTCGCGAACCGGACATCCATTACGTACCGACACCGCAGCCCGTGGTCGAGGCCATGCTCGAGCTTGCCAAAGTGGGCGCAAACGATGTTCTTTACGATCTCGGTTCCGGGGATGGCCGCATTCCGATCACGGCCGCCAAGATATACGGCACACGCGGGGTCGGGATCGACATCGATCCCGAGCGGATTTCCGAGGCTCGCCGAAACGCCCGCGAGGCAGGGGTGGAGCATCTGGTGACCTTCAGGCAGGAAGACCTCTTCACCGCCGACATCGGCGAAGCCAGTGTGGTGACGCTCTACCTCCTCGATACGCTGAACATGAAGCTGCGGTCCAAGCTCCTACAAGACCTCGAAACCGGTACGCGGGTCGTCAGCCATGCCTTCTCGATGGGAGATTGGGAACCGGAGGCCACCCAGACGATCGACGGAGCGAAGATCTACAAATGGACGGTGCGCCAGAATTTCATTCCAGGCGTGGATTAAGGCCTGTGGACATTTATCGGAGTGCGATTTTGAGCGCTGCAAGATTGATCATGGCGCGGTAGTCAACGGATCCCTGCGCGATGAGCTGCTCAATGAGGAACTGTTCGACAGCCTGGCCGATGCCCGGCGGAAGTTGGCCATCTGGCGCTACGATTACAACAATGTTCGGCCCCACTCATCGCTGGGGAACCGAACGCCTGCACAAGCGCGTCGGACGTTCGTGCAGGACGAAAGCATCACGCCCGACGCGCTTGTGCAGGCGAGCGTGCCGGAATATTCAACCGCAAGACTCTCGTTATGATCGAGGGACCGCCGGGGGGCAGGTCACCGGCCAATGCGCGAAACACCAGAACTTCTGTCTCACGCCGCGCCGATTATCCTATTATACTACTCCTTTCCGGCTGACACCTCTCCCGGCCGCCTGCGTCTCCTGGCTCTTGTCCTGGACGAAGTCAGACAATGCCGCCCTCCGCGATTAACGACGCGCAACAAACGATATATGGAGACAAATCCAGCGAAAGGATTCAAATATCCGAAGGAGATTCAAAAGTGCGCGACATTCTGTTGCAAGCCAGTACCTATCCCGAGCCTACCCCCAACTGGGCGCTGGACAAGGTCGCAGAATTGGCGAGACGCCTGGAAGCCAAAGCCTCACTAGGCGTTTGCCAGGTGCACATTCCTCCGAGGTCCAATTGGCTGGCGAACAAGCTTTTGAGCATCGACGGCATGATCGCCGGCGAGAATAAGAAGAGCGCTGCGAATGCAGAGACATTGGCAAACTCATTTAAATCAACAATTCCGGAAAATCTGCTTGGCGAATGCATCGTGATCGATTGTCCCGGCATGGTCACCCATTGGCGGCTCGCGGTGCGGGCAAGAACCCATGATCTCTCCGTCGTACCTGTCTATGGACATGCCGAGGCGATCCCGGTCGCGGAGGGACTCGTTTTTGAAAGCGGCCGTCCTGTCCTCTTGCTGCCCAAGGCGACCGAGGTGAAGTTCGAGAGGATCGCGGTTGCCTGGGACGGCAGTAGCGTTGCCACGCGAGCGCTATCCGACTCCGTGCCGCTGTTGCGTCGGGCAGATTCCGTGACGCTTGTTCAAATCACGGGCGAAAAGGATCTTTCAAGGGCCGCGACTTCGTCCGACGCGATCCGCAATCTGAAGCTTCACGGCATCGATGCAGCGGCGGTGGACGTACCGGTTGAAGGCAAGGACGCGGCAGCGACACTCCAGAACTACTGCATTCAAGATCGCCGCGACCTGCTTGTCATGGGAGCCTTTGGACACTCACGAGCCCGCGAATTTGTCCTTGGCGGCGTGACACGGTCCATCCTTGATTCGCCCGAGCTTGCAATCTTCATCTCGCATTGACCGTCAAAAGGTCGACGGTAGCGGGACATCAACGACGCTCCGCAGGCGCGCGGGATCTTGGTTACAAAGTGTTCCCCGGAACAAAGCGCACTGCTCCTGCGCTCAGGCGACTATTCAGCCTCCTGTGGGCTTCCGCACAACCATCGTGTCGGATGTCACACATCAAAGGACAGCCTCCACCATGCTTCCGAAGACTGCTTTGGAAAAGCCGCTACGACCGTGGGTGCAGAGCACGACGAGATCTGCGCCAAGCTTGTGCGTGATGGCGTTGATCATCTAGGTTGAGGCGGCCGGTTCGTGCCAGCGCCACGGGCGGCGTTGGCAGCAGCGGTCCTATGCGGACCGCGCGACGCATTGGAAAACGGATGCACCACTCACCGCTTATAGCCACTATCGTAGCTGGCCTGGTGGTCGCCTTCCTGATGGGGGCGCTCGCCCATCGTCTCAAGGTTTCGCCGATCGCGGGTTACCTCCTGGCGGGCGTCATCGTCGGTCCTTTCACGCCGGGCTTCGTTGCCGATACCGGCCTCGCGAATCAATTGGCCGAAATCGGCGTCATCCTGCTCATGTTCGGCGTCGGCCTGCATTTTTCGCTGCGGGATCTCCTGTCGGTCCGAAACATCGCCATACCCGGCGCGCTCGTGCAGATCGGGGTTGCCACCCTGATGGGAATGGGGCTGGCATGGTTCCTCGGATGGGGCATCCTCGCCGGCTTCGTTTTCGGCCTGGCCCTGTCGGTAGCGAGTACCGTGGTCCTTCTCCGCGCACTCCAGGCCCGCAATCTTGTACAGACTGAACGCGGACGGATCGCGGTTGGCTGGCTGATTGTCGAAGACCTCGCGATGGTCCTGGCGCTGGTCCTGCTGCCCGCAATTGCGAACATTGTGAATGGCACGACCGAAGGCGGCGGCGTGTCGTCGCTTGTTGCGCCGCTCGCCGGCACCTTCTTCAAGGTCGCGGGCTTCATGGTCCTCATGCTGCTGGTGGGACGCCGTGTGATTCCGGCCGCGCTCCATTGGGTGGCCCACACCGGATCGCGCGAACTGTTCCGGCTGGCCGTGCTCGCGATAGCTCTGGGGGTAGCGTTCGGCGCGGCCTTTGTGTTCGACGTCTCTTTCGCGCTCGGCGCCTTCTTCGCGGGCATGATCCTGGGCGAAACCCCGCTCAGCCGCCGCGCAACCGAGGAGACGCTGCCGCTTCGCGATGCGTTCGCGGTCCTGTTCTTCGTCTCGGTGGGAATGCTGTTCGATCCGATGGTTGTGATTGAACAGCCACTGCCCCTTTTGGCGACCGTCGCAATCATTCTTCTGGGCAAATCCATCGCCGCCTATCTGATCGTTCGAGCGTTCGGCCATTCAGGAATGAAGGCGCTGACGGTGGCGGCCAGTCTTGCGCAGATTGGCGAGTTCTCGTTCATTCTCGCTGCGCTGGGCACGCAACTTGGCATGTTGCCGGCTGCCGGCCGTGATTTGATCCTTGCGGGCGCAATCATTTCAATCTTCGCCAACCCCTTCATTTTTTCGCTGATCGTAAGTCGACTGGAAGAAGCACCCGTGGAGGATGAGACCCCGCAGCCGACCGAGGCCAGGGGCCATGTGATCCTGATCGGTTACGGCCGGGTCGGCCGCCTCATTGCGAAAGAACTGCGCGGTCGCGGCAGGCCATTCATCATTATCGAGGACCAGATGGACATGGCGCGGCAAGCTGAGGCGGATGGGCTCGACGTCCTGCCGGGTAACGCGCTCGATCCGCGAACCTTGGAGGCGGCAGGAATCGGAGAAGCCGGCACGCTGCTGCTCGCCATTCCGGAGGGATTTGAGGCAGGGGCCATTTTCCAGCACGCCCGCGATCTCAACCCCCATCTCCGGGTCATCGCGCGTGCCCATTCCCACGCCGAGGTCGAGCATCTCGAGCGCCTGGGCCTACCCGACATCGTCTTGGGAGAGCGCGAGATTGCCGTTCGCATGCTGAGCCTTGCAGCCGAAAACCGCCGTATCACGCCGTTACGGCCAGCAAAGGGCTGAAACGTGATCACGGTGCCGTATCCCGGACGCAAACTTCCAGTGAGGCGCCGTCGCTTGCCGTAATCCCGAACTGTCTGGGCTACTCAGTCGTGGGCGGTTGGCCGTTTGATCTTGCTTCCCCGGTGGAGGAAAGCGAAAACAGACTCTCCGCGTCAGCAAACAAACGCACTCGCGACGCTCTTCGTCGGCATCGCGCAGGGAGAAACTTTTGTATCTGGCCCTCCTCATGTTGCTACCCTTCATCGGCGCGCTGGTGACGTCGATCGCAGGTCGCGCGCATCGTAACATTCTGACCGGGATCGCCTCCACGCCAGCGGTGGCGGGGCTGGTACTCCTCGCCATGCTGGCGCCCGCGGTGCTGGCCGGAGAGGTCGCACAGTTCCGGGCCGCCTGGGTGCCTGCGCTGGGGCTGGATCTCAGCTTGCGCGTCGATGCGCTGGCCTGGCTGTTCGCGGCCCTCATTCTCGGCATCGGCCTGCTGATCGTCATCTACTCGCGGTTCTATCTTCCCGCCGAAGAAGCCATCGGCCGCTTCCTGGCGCTGCTCCTGCTGTTCCAGGGCGCGATGTTGGGCATAGCGCTGTCCGGCAACGTCCTGCTCCTGCTTATCTTCTGGGAACTGACGAGCCTGTCGTCCTTCCTGCTGATCGGCTTTCGCAACGACAAGCCAGAGGGCCGGCAAGGCGCGCGCATGGCGCTGGCGGTGACGGGAGGCGGCGGGCTCGCCCTGATCGCGGGACTTCTCCTGCTGGGCAGGATCGCCGGATCGTTCGAACTGGCCGACATATTGGCAAGCGGGGACACGATCCGCGCTTCCGCGCTCTATCCGGCCGCTCTTGTGCTGATCCTGATCGGCTGCTTTACCAAGTCGGCGCAGTTTCCCTTCCACTTCTGGCTGCCGCACGCGATGGCCGCGCCGACGCCGGTCAGCGCCTATCTCCATTCCGCAACCATGGTGAAGGCAGGCGTGTTCCTGCTCGCCCGCTTCTGGCCGGTGCTGGCGGGGACCGAGCTGTGGTTTTATCTGGTATCGACCACCGGGCTGGTCACCATGGTGCTGGGTGCGGCCATCGCTTTGTTCCGTCATGACCTGAAAGCGATCCTCGCCTATTCGACGGTCAGCCATCTCGGCCTGCTCACCATGCTGTTTGGCTTCGGCACGCCGGCAGCGGCGATGGTGGGCGTCTTCCATCTGCTGAACCATGCCCTTTTCAAGGCCGCGCTGTTCATGAACGCCGGCATCGTCGACCATGAGGCGGGGACGCGCGACATCCGTCTGCTGGGCGGTCTTGCGGGTCTGATGCCGGTGACCGCGACACTGGGGATCGTTGCCGCGGCCTCGATGGCGGGCCTGCCGCCGCTGGGCGGTTTCCTGTCGAAGGAGATGATGCTGGAGGAGACGGCGCATGTCGTCTGGGCCGGACAGCACTGGCTGGTGCCGCTGCTGGTGGTGATCGGCGCGGCGCTCTCGGTCGCCTATTCACTGCGCTACATCTTCCACCTCTATCTCGGGCAGCGCCGCCCGTCCTATCCGGCAAGTCCGCATGACCCGTCCTTCGGCCTGTGGGCCCCATCCGCCCTGCTGGTCGTGCTCACCGTGCTGGTCGGCCTGTTCCCACAGGCGCTGACGACCGATCTCGTCGCACCGGCCGCCGCGGCGGCGACCGGCGGAACCGCGCCCGTATTCAAGCCGGCCCTTTGGCATGGACCGACCCCGGCGCTCGGCATGAGCATCGTGGCCGTAGCTATCGGCACCGTGATGCTGTGGCGGCATGGCTTGCTCCAGCGCGGTTGGGACACGATACGCCTGCCCGACGCCAAGCGCCTGTTCGAAGCGGGCGTCGCATGGCTGGTCGGCCTGGCGCACATGGTCACGACGACGATCCACAACGGCTCGCTGCAACGGCAGCTTGGCCTGCTGTTCATCGTCGCGATCGGCCTCGGCGCAGCGGGCGTGTGGACCGGCGGCTATGCGCCGGGCACGCGCGCGACCATCCCCGCGCCGCCGGTCGCGATCATCGCCTGGCTTCTGTTGCTTGCGGCGGCCGGCGCGGTGGTGAAAGGACAAAGGCAGCGCTTCCTGACCCTGATCTACATCAGCGTGATTGGCCTTATCGTATCACTGGCCTTCATCTACCTGTCGGCGCCCGATCTGGCGCTGACGCAGATTTCGGTCGAGATTGTGACGATCCTGCTGTTGCTGCTCGCGCTTAACCTGCTCCCCAAGAAGCCGGAGCGGGTGTCGAGCGACGGCAGGAGGCTACGCGACGGCCTGATCGGGCTGGCGGGCGGAACGGCGACCGGCCTGGCCGCCTGGGCGGTGATGACGCGGGCGCCCAACAACCCTATTTCCGCCTATCACTGGGCCAACTCCTATGCCCATGGCGGCGGAACCAATGTCGTCAACGTGACGCTCGTTGATTTCCGCGCCTTCGATACGTTCGGGGAGATCACCGTCCTCGGCATCGCGGCGCTCACCATCTTCGCATTGCTGCAGCCGGCGACACGAGGCGTTTCTGGCCAAAGGCTGCGCGAATGGATCGCGGACCTGCCGCGATCACCGGAGCGCCACCCGATGATGTTCGCGGTGGCCGCAAGGCTGTTGCTGCCGCTGGCGACGATGATCGGCCTCTATATCTTTTTGCGTGGGCACAACATGCCCGGTGGCGGCTTCATCGCCGGCCTCGTCGTCTCGATCGCGATGCTGATGCAATATATGGCCTCGGGATTCGAGTGGGCCGACCAGCGACGCCGGATCGACGAGCACCTGCTGATTGGTCTCGGCGTCATCATCGCCGCGCTGACCGGGCTCGGATCGCTTTTCTTCGGGGCACCGCTGTTCACCAGTTCCTTCGGCTATTTTTCCCTGCCGCTGATCGGCTCGTTCGAACTGGCGACCGCCATGATGTTCGACGTCGGCGTCGCGATGACGGTGATCGGCGCGGTGATGCTCGCGCTCGCCGAACTCAGTAATGTCGCCCTGCGGGCAGAGAAGGACGACGGGGGCGCAGACGAAGGCCCTATGGACATCGATCCCGCGAAGCTGCGACAGGCCCAGGCATGAGCATCGAATTCCTGGTCGCCTCGGCAATCGGCGTCCTGACCATGGCCGGCATCTATCTTTGCCTGCGCGGGCGCACCTTTCCCGTGGTGCTGGGCCTTGTCATGCTCTCCTACGCGATCAACCTCTTCCTCTTCGCTATCGGTCGCCTGATCGTGAACCGGCCTCCGCTCTATGAAAAGGACCTGGTTGAATACACCGATCCGCTGCCGCAGGCGCTGGTGCTGACGGCCATCGTCATCTCGTTCGGCATGACAGCCCTCGCCGTGGTGCTGGCGCTGCGCAATTTCCTGGAAACGGGCACCGACCAGGTCGATGGCATCCTGGAGGCCGACCCGCCCCGCCCCGACCCGAAGGCGCGGTCATGATGGACGCGCTGATCGCGGCCCCATTGCTGCTGCCCGCCTTTGCCGGAACCGCGAGCTTGCTGTTCTGGCTCCGCTACCGCTGGATCGGCGCGATCATCTCCATCGCGTCGATGATGGGACTGATTGCGCTCGCGATCGTGCTGATGGCGCAAGCCGCGTCGGGTGGGGCGATCGCCTATGCGTTGGGGGACTGGCCCGCCCCCTTCGGCATCGTGCTGGTGCTCGATCGGCTGTCGGCGCTGATGCTGCTGCTGACCGCGCTGCTGGGGTTTGCGGTCGCGGTTCACGCCGCGCTGACGGGCCTTGATCGCAAGGGGTGGCACTTCCACCCGCTGCTGCAATTCCAGTTGCTTGGAATCAACGGCGCCTTTCTGACCGGCGACCTCTTCAACCTCTTCGTCTTCTTTGAAGTGCTGCTGATCGCTTCATATGGCCTGATGCTGCACGGACAGGGCGCGCAGCGGCTGAGCGCCGGAATCCAGTATGTGATCGTCAACCTGCTCGGGTCGACGCTTTTCCTGATCGCGCTCGGCCTGCTGTACGGGGTTACCGGCACGCTCAACATGGCCGACATGGCGGTGCGCGCGGGGGCGCTGCCGGAAGGCGACCAGGGACTTCTGCGAGCCGGAGGCCTGCTGCTGGCGGTGGTCTTTGCCCTGAAGGCGGCGCTGCTGCCGCTGCATCTTTGGCTGCCGCGCACCTACGCGGCGACAGCGCCCGCGGTCGCCACGCTGTTCGCGATCATGACCAAGGTAGGCGCCTATGCCATCATCCGCACGATGCCCCTGATCTTCGGCGATGCGGCGGGCACGTTCCTGCTGCCGTCGGCGCTTGGTACGATGCTGCTCGGGTTCTTCGGCCTGCTCGCCGCGCGCGGGCTTGCGGATATGGCCGCTTTCGGCCTCATCGGCTCGACCGCGACGCTGCTCACCGCCATCGCGCTGTTCGACGGGCACGCCATGGCGGCGGCGCTCTATTACCTGCCGCACACGACGCTTACGGCCGCCCTGCTGTTCCTGACGGTCGACCTGATCATCCGGTGGCGCGGCGTGGAAGGCGGGGCCATCGTGCCGACGCCGCATTACAAGGGGCAGGGGTGGCTCGGCTTCCAGTTTCTGGCTGCCGCCGTGGCGCTGGTCGGATTGCCGCCACTATCCGGCTTCGTCGGCAAGTTGCTGATCCTGCAGGCCGCGATTCCTTCTGCATACATGGTCGCGATCTGGGCTTTTGTGCTGGGGACCAGCCTGCTGGGCCTGATCGGCCTTGCTCGCGCCGGCAGCACGCTGTTCTGGAAAGAAGACGCCAATCCAGCGATCGCGGCCGACCGCCCGGCCCCGCGCGCCCTGGAAGCGTTGCCCGCTGCCTTCCTGCTGATCCTGCTCGCGGCGCTGACCGCGGGTGCCGGCCCCGCCACCGCCTATATGGAGGCCACGAGCGCGCAGGTTTTCGACGCTACGGGCTATGTCCGGTCAGTGTTGGGACCGGAGCAGGGAGGGGCTGGAAGATGAGACGCCTGTTTCCCCACCCCGGACTGACCCTGCTGCTGGTGGTCATGTGGATGTTGGTGCTCAACGAATTGAGCGTCGGCGGCTTCCTGCTCGGCCTCTTTTTCGGGACGCTGGTGCCGCTGTTCACCGCACCGTTCTGGCCGGAGCGTCCGCCGGTACGATATGGCTGGCCGCTGATCGCCTATGGGCTGCTGGTGATCGGCGACATCATCGTCGCCAATTTCCAGGTTGCACGGCTCATCCTGTTTTGCCGCAACCGCGACCTGCGGTCCTGCTGGCTCAGCATCCCGCTGGACCTCCAGTCGGCCGAGGCGTTCACCGTGCTGGCCGGGACGATCAGCCTGACGCCCGGCACGGTATCTGCCGATATCTCGACCGACGGACGTCATCTTCTGGTCCACGCACTCGACACGAGCGACCCGGAGGCTGAGGTCGCGCGGATCAAGGCGCGTTATGAAAGGCGGCTGATGGAGATTTTCCGATGATCGATGTAGCGCTGACGATCGCCCTGACCTGCATCGCGCTCGCCGTGGTCCTCAATCTCTATCGGCTGCTGCGGGGGCCGACCGCGCCGGACCGCATCCTGGCGTTGGACACGATGGTCATCAATGCCATCGCCCTCATCATCCTTTTCGGCATCAGGGAAGGCACGACCGTCTATTTCGAGGCGGCTCTGCTCCTGGCGATGGTCGGCTTTGTAGGGACGGTGGCCTATGCCAAGTTCCTGCTGCGCGGCGACATTGTGGAATAGGGGGCACAATGGCTGCAATCCTCGATTTCGTCATCGCCTTCCTGATCGTGCTGGGCGGCGCTTTCGCGCTGATCGGCAGTTGGGGGCTGGCGCGCCTGCCCGCACTGATGAGCCGCCTGCACGGCCCGACCAAGGCAACGACACTTGGCGTCGGCGGGTGCCTGATCGCCTCGATGCTCTATTTCCCGAGCCACGGAATGTCGTGGTCCGCGCACGAGCTGCTGATCACGTTGTTTCTGTTCATCACGGCACCGATATCGGCCAACATGATCGCCAAGGCCTGCATCCATGGGCGCCATGTTTACGGCGATGCGGTGGCGAAATACGAAGTCCCGTTGCCCCGCCCTCCGCATCCGGACGCAGAATGGGCGACGTTCGGCTCCACAGAAGCTGCAAAGCCTGAGTGAACAAAACGGGATCCAGGACCCGGATCCAACGAGGTTCTATGCAACGACGACGCCCCTCCCGACCTGCGGAGCCTTGATGCGCGCCGGGCGCGCCCCCTTGCCTCCATGAGTGTGCGGCACAGGTCGCGCAGGTCGCTGCGCAGGTAAGCCTGTTCGGCAACGGTCCCGAATTTGTGAGCAAGAGCCATCTCCGCCACCATTGCGGGGATCGGGATGTTAAATCTTCGATTTACTGGGGTCTTAGCATACTACGGAAAGCACCGGTGCACCTTGGTCTAATCCTCGCGGGGCATCCATCCTCCCCTTCAGTCGCGCTTGTGCCGCCGATCGCCGCGTTGCCGGGATCGCGCCTTTGAAATCGACATGGCCAAGGCCATCGCGATGCCAATGCCGATACCGGCGATGATATTGTCGATCGCGAGACCGATAACGACGCCAATCGCAAGTCCGACGGCGATGGACGTATGCCTGCCGGTTTCAATGCCGATGCCCTGCCGGGCCCCCGCGGAATATCGCAAAGGCGCAACGGACCGTGGCCCCCGCGCGGTCGCTCGCTTCGGCCGCCATGTTACATGTTGATACGAATTCAGTGAGGGTTCAGTCCCTTTCTGCGATGTTCGCCTTCCAACGTGCCCACCGAAACCGCCGTCACCCGGTAGGCCATTCGAAGGGAGACGCATATGAAGATCGGGTTGAAATCCATCGCGGCACGGCTGGGCCTCGGCACGGCGCTCGCGGCCTCGGCGCTGCTGGTCGCCGCCCCCGCCCAGGCGCATGACCGCGGCCGGAACGACGATGCGGCGATCGCCATTGGCGCCGGGATCATCGGCCTCGCGATCGGCGCGGCCATCGCGGACCGCGACGACGATCGCTACTACGACCGTCGCTATTACCACTCGCGCCGCTATGTGACCGTACGCGGACGTCCGGGCTACTATTACTATTACGACGGTTATCCGAACCGCTACTACCGCGATCGCTATTACCACCGCTACTACGATTCCTACCGGAAAGACCGCTGGCGCCACGATCGGCGCGACTGGCGGCGCGACCGCGATTGGCGACGGGATTCGCGGCGGGACTGGCGACGTGACCGCCGCGACTGGCGGCACGACCGGCGGGACTGGCGCAGGGATCGGCGCCGCTGGCGCGACTGACCGCCGCGCTGGCCGGTATAGTACCCGCGCCTGAGTGCGGCCCCTCTCGCCAAGCGCGAAAGGGGCCGCTATGGCGCGGGCCACCATGGAGACCGCCGACCTGCGCATCGCCCTGTTCTCGGGCAACTACAACTACGTTCGTGATGGAGCGAACCAGGCGCTGAACCGGCTTGCCGAGTATCACCTGCGCCAGGGCGCCCAAGTGCGCGTCTATGCCCCCGTCGTGGCCAGCCCCGCCTTCGAGCCGACCGGAGAGCTGGTCGGCATTCGTTCGATACCCATTCCTTCGCGTTCGGAATACCGCGTGCCGCTCCTGCTCGCGGGCAAGGCAAAGCGGGATCTCAAGGCCTTCGCGCCGAACATCGTCCACGTTTCCTCGCCCGATCCGGTCGGGCATCAGGCTGTCACCTGGGCGCGCAGGCGGGGCCTGCCGGTCCTCGCCTCGGTCCACACGCGGTTCGAGACCTACTTGCGCTATTACAACATGGCCTGGGGCGAGCCGGTGATCGAGGCGATGCTGCGCCGCTTCTATCGCCGCTGCGACGCTCTGGTGGCGCCTTCGGAATCGATGGCCCAGCTCCTGCGCGAGCAGCGCATGAACTATGACATCTCGATCTGGTCGCGCGGTGTCGATCGCGAGATATTCCATCCCGGCCGCCGCGATCGGGAGTGGCGGCGTGCGCACGGCATCGCCGACGAGGACGTGGCGATCGGCTTTCTCGGCCGTCTCGTCATGGAAAAGGGCCTCGACGTCTTCTCCGACACGCTCGACGACCTGCGCCGGCGAGGCGTGCGGTACAAGGCATTGGTGATCGGCGAGGGTCCCGCGCGCGAATGGTTCGAGGCCCGCCTGCCCGGCGGAGCCTTCGTGGGGTTTCAGCAGGGTGCGGACCTCGGCCGCGCCGTTTCCTGCATGGACGTGCTGTTCAATCCCTCGGTCACCGAGACCTTCGGCAACGTCACGCTGGAGGCCATGGCCTGCGGCCTTCCCGTGGTCGCCGCCGCCGCGACCGGCAGCCAGAGCCTCGTCGACAATTGCAAGTCCGGCCGCCTGCTTCCCCCCGGTGCGATCCACCAGTTCGCCGAAGCGTTGAAGGCCTACATCGAGGATCCCGCGCTGCGCGCCGCCCACGGCAAGGCCGGCGAGGCGCGGGCCAGCGAATTCAGCTGGGACAAGATCAACCAGGCCGTGGCCGATACCTACCTGCGGCTGATCCGGCAGAAGCCCGGCGCGAAAGCCTGACCGCCTTCAGCGCAGCACGCCGCGCGCGCGCATCCGGGCCGAAAACCAGAGCAGCGCGACCGCCACGATCCAGATGACGATGGTGACCGCCAGATTCATGCCCGAGACCATGGGTTCGGGTATATCGGCCGCGAACTGATAGACCGTGCTCAGCGCCAGACCCAGAAGCGAGATGACGAAGGCCGCGACCGCCCAGCGCGATCGCAGCAGAAGCAGGACCGACCCCGCAAGCGAGCCCCAGACGCCCAGCGCCCAGGCCGCGATGGCCCAGGCCGGGAAAGCATCGATGAAATCGATCATCTCCGGCGGGAACTGCGTGAGGTAATCGGGGTTGCGCGTCATCGTCATCGTGAAATCGAGACAGCCGAAAGCGTTCCACGGCAGGGACAGCACGGCCACCAGCCAGAAATACCAGGGCGCCTTCACGCGCGTCGTCCTGACCATGGCTTCCCCCTCTCCGTTCCGTTCGAGGGAAAACTATCCCGCAAGCGAATCCGATGCAATTGGACAAAACCATCGCTAGATAGACGCCATGGCCGATCTGTTTGCCGACGAAATGCCCTCCCCGCCGCCTGCCGAAGCGCGCGCGGACGCCCCGCTCGCCGACCGCCTGCGTCCGGGCAGCCTGGAGGAGATCGTGGGGCAGGAGCATCTGACCGGGCCGGAAGGCGCGATCGGGCGCATGGTCGCGGCCGGACGGCTCTCCTCGATGATCCTCTGGGGTCCGCCCGGCACCGGCAAGACCAGCATCGCGCGGCTGCTCGCCGATGCGGTGGGCATGCGCTTCGCCGCGGTATCGGCCGTGTTTTCGGGCGTCGCCGACCTCAAGAAGGCCTTTGCCGAGGCCGAAACCATGGCGAAGGCCGGACAGCGCACGCTGCTGTTCGTGGACGAGATCCACCGCTTCAACCGCGCCCAGCAGGACGGCTTCCTGCCCTTCGTGGAGCGCGGTACCGTAACCCTCGTCGGCGCGACCACCGAAAACCCCAGCTTCGCGCTCAACGCCGCGCTGCTCAGCCGCGCGCAAGTGCTGATCCTGCACCGCCTCGACGCCGAGGCGCTCGGCGCGCTGCTCGACAAGGCCGAGGCGCTGGAAGGCCCCCTCCCCCTCGATGCCGACGCGCGCGAGGCGCTGGTCGCCTCGGCCGACGGCGACGGGCGGTTCCTGCTCAACCAGGCCGAAACGCTCTATGCCGCAAGGATCAAGGAACCGCTCGATCCGGCGGCCCTCGGCCAATTCCTCCAGCGCCGCGTCGCCGTCTACGACAAGGATCGCGACGGGCACTACAACCTGATCTCCGCGCTGCACAAGTCGCTGCGCGGATCGGACCCGCAGGCCGCGCTCTATTACCTTGCGCGCATGCTGACGGCGGGCGAGGAGCCGCTTTACGTCCTGCGCCGGCTGGTGCGCTTCGCCTCTGAAGACGTCGGCCTCGCCGATCCCCAGGCGCTGGTGCAGTGCCTTGCGGCCAAGGACGCCTACGAGTTCCTCGGCTCGCCCGAGGGCGAACTGGCGATCGTGCAGGCCTGCCTCTATCTCGCCACCGCGCCTAAATCGAACGCCGCCTACAAGGCGCAGAAGGCGTCCTTCGCCTCGGCGCGGGAGACCGGATCACTGAGTCCGCCCGCGAACATCCTCAATGCCCCGACCAAACTGATGAAGGACGTCGGCTATGGCAAGGACTACGCCTATGACCACGAGGCGCCCGACGGCTTTTCCGGCGACAATTACTGGCCCGAGGGCATGGCGCCGCAAGCCTACTACCAGCCAGTGGAACGCGGTTTCGAACGCGAGGTGCTGAAACGCATCGAATGGTGGGACCGCAAGCGCGCCGAGCGGCGGGGGCAGTGAGCGCGCCGCGTTTCCGGCACTTCATGGCAATCGACTGGTCGGGCGCCGTGGGCGCGCGGCAGAAGGGGATCGCCGTCGCGCTCTGCGGCCTCGACGGCGGCGCGCCCGAGGTGCTGCGTCCCCGCGGCCATCTCCTGTGGTCGCGCGAAGACGTGCTGGACCTGCTGCTCCACCATCTGCCGGAGGATACGCTGGTCGGCCTCGACCTCGGCATCGCGCTGCCGTTCGCCGACGCTGGCGCCTTCTTCCCCGGATGGGACGACAGCCCCGCCGACGCCCGCGGCCTGTGGGCGATGATCGACGTGATCTGCGCGGGTGATCCGCACCTCTCCGCCACCAGCTTCGTCGAACATGCCCGGGCCAGCGCCTATTTCCGCCGTCACGGCGGGCGCGAGGGCATACATTTCCACCTGCCCGGCGCGCCGCACCGGCGGGGCCGGATGCGCGTGACCGAACAGGCGCAGGCCCGCGCGGGGTGCAAGCCTTATTCCAACTTCAACCTCGTCGGCGCGGCGCAAGTCGGCAAGTCGAGCCTGACGGGGATGCGGATGCTGCATCGTCTGGAGGGGCGCGTCCCTGTCTGGCCCGTCGACCCCCTGCCTGCACGCGGATCGTTGATCGTGGAGATCTACACCGCGCTTGCCGCCGTCGCCGCCGACCGCACCGCGAGCCGCGCCAAGATGACCTCGCACGAGGCACTTGCCGAAGCGCTTGCAAGCCTCGGCTCGCCGCCTGTCGCCGGCACAGGGCCGATCGACGACCACACCGCCGACGCCGTTCTCACCGCCGCCTGGCTGCGAACCGCCGCGCCGCGCGAGGCGCTCTGGCAGCCGGCCGGACTGACCGAGGATCTTGCCCGCACGGAAGGCTGGACCTTCGGCGCCCCATAGATCACAAATGGTCCATCGAGCGGTGCCCGCCGGTCACCGGACACCGCTCGGCACTACCGATCAAGGACACAACCAACCTCATGAAACACAAACTGCTGGCAGGACTTGCCTGCCTCGCGCTGGGAGCCCCCGTGGCTGCCGCGCCGCCGCTTCCGGAACCCGCCGCCGCGCCTGCGGCCGAAGCACCGGTGAGCCAATGGAAAACCTTCGTTCAGGACACCATCGACGGCTGGATGGCCCTCGACCCGGCCTTCGCCGTCTATCAGGGCGCTCACCAGCATGACGGCAGGCTGCCCGACTGGAGCGAGGCGGGCCTCAAAGAGCGGGCTGCGTTCCTTCACTCGGTCATCGCCGGAGCCGGTGCCTTCACCGGCCTTTCCGATCCCGACCGCTTCGAGCGCGATTATCTGGTGCAGGTCGCCAGGGGCCAGCTCTTCTGGCTGGAGGATGCCGACAAGCCGCACGCCAATCCGGCCTTTTACATCGACGGCGGGCTCGACCCCAACGTCTATGTAAGCCGCAACTATGCGGACAAACCAGCGCGGATGAAGGCCATGATCGCCTTCTTCAGGGCCGTGCCCGAGGCCGCGAAGAACATCCGCGGCAACCTGAAGACCGAGATGCCGGCCAGCTTCATCAAGCTGGGCGTTGCCGGTTTCGGCGGCTTTGCCCAATACTATCGCGGCGATGCCCGCGCCGCCTTCGCGGACGTCAGGGACCCGGCGCTGCAGGCGCAGTTCAAGGAGGCGTCTGAAAAAGCGGCCGCCGCAATGCAAGACCTTGCCGATTGGCTGGCAAAGGCCGCGCCCACGCAGGACTTCGCGCTGGGCGCGGAACGCTTTTCGCGCATGCTCGCCGCGACCGAGGCGGTCGACGCCCCGCTCGACCGACTCGAGGCGGTCGGCCGCGCCGACCTGAAGCGCAACCAGGAGGCCCTTGGCAAGGCCTGCGCCAGCTACGCGCCGGGCAAGGACATCCAGGGCTGCTTCGACAAGATGCGCGCCGACAAGCCGCAAGGCGGGCCGGTGATCGCGGCCCGCAAGCAGATTCCCGAGCTTACCGCCTTCGTGAAGGAAAAGGACCTCGTCTCGATTCCCGGCACCGAACGCGCGCTTGTGGAGGAAAGCCCGCCCTACAACCGGCAGAACTCCGCTTACATCGACCCGCCGGGGCCGTTCGAGAAGGGCATCCCCTCGATCTACTACATTTCGCCGCCCGATCCCTCCTGGCCGGAACAGAAGCAGCAGGATTACATCCCGGGCAGGAACGACCTCCTGTTCACTTCGGTGCACGAGGTCATGCCGGGTCATTTCCTGCAGTTCCTCCACTCCAACCGCTCGCCTTCCTGGGTCGGGCGCCTCTGGGTCGGCTATGCCTTCGCCGAAGGATGGGCGCACTATGCCGAGGAACTGACGTGGGAAGCCGGTCTCGGAGATGGCGATCCCGGCGTCCACGTCGGGCAGATTTCCAACGCGCTGCTGCGCAACTGCCGCTATCTCTCGGCCATTGGCCTGCATGCGCGCGGAATGACGCAGGAAGAGGCCAAGCGCATGTTCATGGACGAGTGCTATCAGGACGAGGGAACCGCCGAGCAGCAGGCCGCGCGCGGCACTTACGACCCGGCCTATCTGAACTACACGCTAGGCAAGCTGATGATCCGAAAACTGCGCGAGGACTGGACCGCGACGCGCGGCGGCCGGACGGCATGGAAGCCGTTTCACGACGCCTTCCTCAGCTATGGCGGCCCGCCGATTCCGCTCGTCCGGCAGGCGATGATGAAGGAGGACTCGCCCCACGCCGTCTTCTGATCCGGAAAGGAAATCGCAAACAAGCCGCAAAACCATCTGGACCGGCGCCCCTGCCACGCGGTAAGGGCGCCGAAGTCTTTCAGTGCGTCACCCTTGCGACGTGGCGCACCGGGCCGGCTTAGCTCAGTTGGTAGAGCACCTGATTTGTAATCAGGGGGCCACGGGTTCGAATCCTGTAGCCGGCACCATTTTTCAATGACTTAGATGTGATGTGTAGCAACCGTCTCACGACGGGGCACCAATGGGGCGCCAGAAAACCGGCACCACCTAAAACTGGCGGCATAAGCGACAACCGGAATTAGCTTAACTCAGCCGCCAAACTGTCCAGGAAGGCGGGACCACCTCAGTCCTCTGCCCGGTTATCCTGCAAAGCGGTTCGGAGATCACTTAGTTTGTTGGCGGCAATCGGCCGTTCCGCTGCGTGAGCGTGCAGCTCCAATTTGCTTTACGCTTGTCGGCGAACTGATACCTTGCCGGGCCATGAGAGGGCGCCGGTATGGACGGATTGAACGAAAGCCCGAGAGTACTGTTTGCGCCCGGGAAAAATTGTACGAGCGTTGCCCGCGCCAATCACGCATCAGCCATTATAGACGGTGAGCAATATTTTGCAGATCTGAAAACTGCTTTGGAGAGTGCGAAAAGTCAGGTCGTCTTTGTAGGTTGGGATTTCGATACGCGCATAAGCTTGGAGGGTGGAGCGAGGGGGCAATCTCTTCGCCGATTCATCGTCACCCTCTTGAGGCACAACAAAGCCCTGCACATTTACATTCTCAAATGGAACTTCGAAGCGATCAAAGTCCTATTCCGTGGCAGAATGATATTCACGATCATTCGATGGATGATCAGCAATCGATTGAGGATCAAGTTTGATAGCATTCATCCAATCGGTGCCAGCCATCATCAGAAACTGGTGGTGGTCGATGGCAATCTCGCCTTTTGCGGAGGGATCGATGCCACAAGCGGGCGTTGGGATACCCGCGAGCATGCCGACAATGCCCCCCGACGCCTGACGCCGGACGAGAAACCGGCCGAGCCGTGGCACGACATGTCGATGGTTTTCGACGGCCCGGCCGCGGAGCAGGTTCACGAAGTCGCATCCGACCGATGGGAGCGAGCCACAGGCAAGCCGCTCCCCAAGGTTCGCGAGGATGCAGCGTGGCCCTTCGGGGAAGCCGCGACTTTCACGAACGTGGATATCGCGCTGGCGCGGACGCGGGGCGAGTATCAGGGCGCGCCATCGATCCGAGAAAACGAGGCGTTGTTCCTCGACATGATCGCCAATGCGAAGCGGTTTCTTTATGCCGAAAATCAATACTTCGCTTCAAGAACGATCGCGGCTGCGATCGCGCGCCGCCTTCAGGAAGACGACCCACCAGAATTTGTGATAGTCATGCCCAAGACGGCAGACGGCTGGCTCGAACAGGTCGCCATGGACACTGCGCGAAGCCAGCTCGTGGCAATGATCGGGGCGCTGGACCCAAGACGCCGCTTTCGCATCTATCACCCGTTCACCAAGAGTGGGGCGGCCATCTACGTCCACGCCAAACTGACGATAGTCGACGACCAGATCATCCGGATCGGCTCCACAAATATGAACAATCGATCGCTCGGCTTCGATAGCGAATGCGATGTCGCAATTGATGCTGCAGCGGCTGGTGACGAAACAGTTCGAGACGCGATACGATCAATCCGCATGAGCTTATTGGCCGAGCATCTTGATTGTGAGCAAAGCGAACTAGCACGCCTCGTCGATTGCAAGTCCATGATCTCGGCCATCGAGAAGCTGCGGAGCCCTCGCCGGTCGTTGCGCCCTTTTGAACAGGAGGAAAATGCCGAACTTGCCGAGTACATAGCTTCCCACAATCTTCTCGATCCGATCGACGAGGATGAGCTCGCGTGCGAACTGCAGACACGCCCTAGGCGCTTGCGCGACCGATTCAAAAAGCACGGGAGCAAACGCTCGTGACCAAGGGCCGCAAGCCAGTCAAATTCGCGGGCCGGGCCGCGTGGTTGTTCAACCGCATCCGGCGGAAAATCTGGTTCAGGGCTGCCCTGTTCAGTTTGGCCGCGGTGCTGATCGCGGCGCTATCCGCGCTCGCCGGTGATTACGTACCGTTCGACTACAGCCTTTCGCTCGCATCGGGCTCGGTCGACAGTATTCTCAACGTGATCGCCACTAGCATGCTTGCGGTAACGACGTTTTCGCTTTCGATCATGGTTGCTGCCTATGCTTCTGCCACGTCAAACGTAACGCCGCGTTCAACCAAAGTGCTACTCGCCGATCCGACTGCACAAAACACGCTATCCACCTTTCTGGGAAGCTTCATCTTTTCGATCGTTGGAATCATCGGCCTTTCCGCTGGATTGTATGATGAACGTGGTCGCGTGATATTATTTTTCGCCACCCTCGCTGTCATAGCAATCATCACGATCACGTTGCTGCAATGGATCTCGCAGCTCGGGCACTTTGGACGTGTGGGCGATACCATACGAAGGTTAGAGGAAAGCGTTCTCCCGGCCATGAAGGCAGCCGGTCAATCGCCTGGCCTTGGCACCATGAAGGAAATTGCGGTGCCGACGGGTTATGTGCCGATCCATGCAGAAACGATCGGCACTGTGACTCATATCGATGTGGCTAGCCTCTCCTATTCACGAAGCGTTGGTTTCGTGACCCGATCCGCTGACTGCGGGCTTTGCAGCGTGACAGAGGCGAGCGAGAGCGCTGCGTCTTTTTCACCG
>NZ_BMHK01000024.1 GCF_014640675.1 Novosphingobium endophyticum
CTCGGCTGCCGCTTCGCCGTTCCCAAAGCACGACACATTCCCTGGTTGCCAGACCTCGTCATCGCAGCTCAGGCATAAATGCCCCGGGATCTGCCCCGGTTACGTTTGTGACGGGTTAACCTGTTCGAATCGCAAAAAGTTCTGTAGAATGGCGCGGCCACCTTGGATGAAGATTCTGGTGTGCGCGGGGCACGGCGGGGATTGCTCGCCGCCTGCGCCCGTTGCATCGGCAGGGACCCTGTTCAGGGGGCATCCAAAGGAGAGTGCCTTATGGCTGATCCCTCACCTGTTGATCGTAGCAAGTGGCTGTGGATCTTCCTGATCCTGATAATATTCACGGTCCTCGTGATCTGGTTCTGGTCGATGATGGGCGAGAGCTACCAGCTGGCCGGCGAAGAAGAGACGGGGCCGGATGTGGAAGTCATCGTGCCCACGGCTCCAGAGCCGGAAGTGCCGCCGACGGACATTCCGGCGGCGGACTGACGCGATCGTCTATCTGAGCCCCACGCCGATCATGGCGCGCGGCTGTTCCATCTCGCCCGAGGCGACCGGGTAGGCGCAGTAGTCGGCGGCGTAGTAACCTGTCGGGCGGTGATTGCCCGAAAGGCCGATGCCGCCCATCGGCGCGGAGTGGCTCGGACCGGTCGTCGGGCGGTTCCAGTTGACGATGCCGGCGCGCACGTTGGCCCAGAAGCGGTTGTATTCCTGCGGGGTGCCGCCGATCAGCGACGCGGCGAGGCCGAAGCGGGTATTGTTGGCCTCCGCGATCGCCTCGTCGAGATCGTCCACGCGCACCACCTGCAGGATCGGGCCGAACAGCTCCACGTCGGGGCGGTCCTTCATGGCCGTCATGTCGATGATCGCGGGGCTGAGGAAAGGCAGCGCCTCCTGCGTGCGTACCAGGTGCTTGATCGCCCTGCCGCCATGGCTGAGCAGGTAGAGGAAGCTTTCGGTCAGCCCGTCGGCGGCGGCATTGTCGATCACCGGGCCCATGAAGGGTGCGGGCTCGTCGAACGGAGCGCCGACGATCACCCGGTCGGCCAGCGCTTTCACTTCGGCCATGACCGCGTCGTATATCGCATTCTTCACGATCAGCCGCCGCGTCGCGGTGCAGCGCTGGCCGGCCGTGGCGAAGGCGGACTGGACGATGATCGCGGCCGCGTCGGTCAGCTTGGGCGTGTCCCAGACCACCATCGGGTTGTTGCCGCCCATCTCCAGCGCGACGATCTTGTCCGGGCGCGTCGCCAGCCTGCGGTTGATGGAAATGCCGGCGTGCGCCGATCCGGTGAACAGCACCCCGTCCACCCCGTCATGCGCGACGAAGGCCTGGCCTTCCTCGGGGCCGCCGGGAGCGAACTGCATGACCGCCGAGGAAATGCCGGCGCGATTGAAGCAGCGGGCCAGGATCTCGCCCGAGGCCGGGGCCTTCTCGCTCGGCTTGAAGATCACCGCGTTGCCGGCGATAAGCGCGGGCACGATGTGGGCACCCGGCAGGTGCGCCGGGTAGTTGAAGGGGCCGAGCACGACGAGCACGCCATGCGGCTTGTGTCGTACCGCCATGGTCCCCTGCAGGGCGCTGTCGAGCTTGCGCTGCGACGTGCGCTCGGCATAGGCGCGGATCGAGCTCTCGACCTTGTTGATGACGCCTTCGACTTCGGCGTTGGCTTCCCACAGCGGCTTGCCGACCTCGCGGGCGATGGTGCGGGCGAGCGTGTCGGCTTCCTTGCGCACTTCGTTGGCGAAGCGGCGCACCAGTTCCATGCGGGTGGAGAGCGGCTGCGCGGCCCAGCCGGGCCAGGCGCGCCGCGCGCGATCGACCACGTCGCCGACGTCGCAAGGCTTGCCGCGCCAGATCTCGGCTCCCGTCGCCGGCTCGCGCGAGACGATGTCGGCCTTGTCGGTACCGGAATCGGGCGCCTGTTCGCTGGAGATTCTCGCCTGTTCTGTCGCTGCGGCGCTCATTACGGCTGGTGGTCCGTCCATTGTGATGGTTCGAGGTTTGGCCGTCTATGCCACACTTATTCCTACCGGGTTGCTAACGAGGGAATATTAATCATTACGAATGGCGAAATTCGGGCGCTGCGCCCAGATTCCGGCCCAGCTCGCGGATCTCGCCGATTTTCGCGTGGAGCGCGCTCCAGTCGTCGCGCTGGTCGATGTCGGACCAGATGCGCTCGACCTCGTCGATGAGCACGCCCGGCGGTGTGTCCATCGACCAGAACGGATCGTCGGTGGCGGCGGCGGGCGCATAGCCATTCAGCGCCTGACCG
This sequence comes from Novosphingobium endophyticum, assembly GCF_014640675.1. Classification (GTDB taxonomy): domain Bacteria; phylum Pseudomonadota; class Alphaproteobacteria; order Sphingomonadales; family Sphingomonadaceae; genus Novosphingobium; species Novosphingobium endophyticum. The sequence continues at coordinate 2,271 of NZ_BMHK01000024.1, forward strand.
AAATCACCGTCGGGCGCCGCGCGAGCGCCGCGATGGTTGAAGAAGAACTCGTCGGGCGATTCTCCGGATTCGGTCATCCGGCGCTCGGCGGCCTGGATCAGCGCGCTGTCGGCCTCCAGCCCGCGCGATTCGACACCGAGCCGCCAGGCGAAGCGGCGGCACATCGCCTCCTGGTAGAGCGGTCCGAAGCGGTCGAGCGCGGCCACGAGCGGCTCGGTCTCGGTCAGCATCCTGAGCGCCACCGCGAACTGTCCGCAGTTCCACAGCACCGCCTCGGGCTGGCGGCCGAAGGCGTAGAGCCCGGCGTGGTCGAAATAGGCGGCAGTGAAGCGCGGGTCCCACTTCGGCAGCCAGCGCCACGGTCCGTAGTCGAAGCTCTCGCCCGAGATGTTCATGTTGTCGGTGTTGAGCACGCCGTGGACGAAGCCGGCGACCATCCACGAGGCGGCCAGGTCGGCGAGGCGCTCGACCACCTGATGCATCAGGATCACCGCGGGTTCGTCGCGGCCCGGCGCATCGCCCGGCGGCGCGCCGCCAGGGAAGGTTTCCAGGCAGTAGCCGACAAGCTGCTCCATGTGATCGCGCTCCTGGAACGCGAGCAGGCGCTGGAACGTGCCGATGCGGATGTGCCCGTGGCTGAGCCGCAGCAGCACGGCCGAGCGCGTGGGTGAGGGCTCGTCGCCGCGCCAGAGCGATTCGCCGGTCTCGACCACCGAGAAGGTCTTGGACGTATAGACGCCCAGCGCCTCGAGCATTTCGGTAGCGAGGATCTCGCGCACCGCGCCCTTGAGCGTCAGGCGTCCGTCGCCGTCGCGGCTGTACGGCGTCTGGCCCGAGCCCTTGGTGCCGAGATCGAGCAGGCGGCCCTCGCCATCGCGCATCTGCGCGAAGAGGAACCCGCGTCCGTCACCGATCTCGGGATTGTACACGCGGAACTGATGGCCATGATAGCGCAGCGCCAGCGGCTCCGGCAGGTTTCGCGCCAGCGGCTCGAAACGGCCGAAGTGCGCGATCCATTCCGCGTCGCTCAGACCGTCCAGTCCGACGGCGGCGGCCCAGCGGTCGTTGCGGAAGCGCAAGGTGTGTTTGGGGAATTGCGCTGCGGACACCGCGTCGGCGAGCCACGGGGCGATCGTCTCGATTTTTGTATCGGGACGATAGGCACTTGCTTGCGGTTCGCTTCCCATAAGGCGATAGTGGGGTCCGCACGGCGGCCGATCAAGGCCCGACGCAAAGGAGGACCCCGCTTCGGCATGTCGGATTACGAGGATCGGTTCTGGACGAGCCGCGACGGGGTGAAGTTGCATTTTCGGGATTATGCGGGGCCGGGCTCTCCCGAGGGGGACGCGAAGCCGCCGGTGATCTGCCTGCCCGGCCTCACCCGCAACGCGCGCGACTTTGAACTGCTGGCGCCGCGTCTGGCGGCGCGGTGGCGCGTGCTGTGCCCGGACATGCGCGGGCGCGGGGACAGCGAATATGCAAAGGATGCGGCCACATATAATCCGGTGCAGTATTGCGAGGACGTGCTGGCGCTGCTCGATCAGGAAAATATTGGCCGCTTCGTCGCCATCGGGACTTCGCTGGGCGGCCTGATGACGATGGGGCTCGCGCTCGCCGCGCCCGAGCGGATCGCGGGGGCCGTGCTCAACGATGTCGGACCGCTGTTGGAGCCCGTGGGCCTTTCGCGCATCCTCGACTACGTGGGGCAGGGTCGCAATTTCGCGACTTGGGTTCACGCCGCCCGCGCGCTGGAGGGGACGCACGGCGCGGCCCATCCGGGGCAACCGCTCGACTTCTGGATCGGCAAGGCCAAGCAGTTGATGGCGCTCGGCTCGAACGGCCGTATCGTCTTCGACTATGACATGAAGATCGCGGAGCCGCTGCGCGAACAGGATCTGGAGAGCCCGGCGGACCTCTGGCCGGCTTGGGAAGCGCTCGCCGGCCGGCCGCTGCTGGTGCTGCGCGGCGCGCTGTCGGACCTGCTGAGCGAGGCGACCCTGAAGCGGATGATCGCGCGCGTCCCCGAGGCGGAGGCCGTGACGCTGGACAATGTCGGCCACACGCCCACGCTCGACGAACCCGAGGCCATCGCCGCGATCGAGCGACTTCTGGCGCGGGTCGCCTGAGGTTCGCCGCAGGCATGAAAGGTTCGGCTCGCTTGCGCATGCTCCATCTTCATTCGAGCTTCTCGGCCGGCGGCAAGGAACTGCGCGCGGCGCGGCTGATGAATGCCTTCGGGACGAAGGTGGAGCACACCGTCGTCTCGGCCCAGCCGGGGGCCTATGGCGCCGCCGTGGTGATCGACCCCTCGCTGTCGGTCCGCTATCCCGAGACCTTTCCGGACCTCCAGGGCACGCCGACGCCCGGACGCCTCTGGCGCATCGCGCGCGCGCTCCGGGGGCACGACCTCATTCTCACCTATAATTGGGGCGCGATGGACGCGGTGCTCGCGCATGCGCTGTACCGCCGCGTGCTGCGGCTGCCGCCGCTGGTCCATCATGAGGACGGCTTCAACGAGGACGAGGCCGGCGGACTCAAGGCCTCGCGCAACTGGTTCCGCCGCGTCGCGCTGAGGGGCGCATCCGCGCTGGTCGTTCCCTCGAAACGGCTTGAGGGAATCGCCCTCGAAGCCTGGCACCAGCCGCGCGGGCGGGTGAAAGTGATTCCGAACGGCATCGATTGTGCCGCCTATGTCGACAAGCCCCGGCCCGATGTCCTGCCGGGCATCGCCAAGCAGCCGGGCGAGAAATGGCTCGGGACGCTTGCCGGACTGCGGCCGGTCAAGAACCTGCCGCGTCTGGTCCGCGCCTTCGCGGCGCTGCCGGAGGACTGGCGCCTCGTGATCCTCGGCGAAGGGCCGGAGCGCGCGGCAATCATGGCGCAGGCGCGCGAGAGCGGCGTGGCTGCGCGGGTCCATCTTCCGGGCTTCGTCGCCGAACCTTCGCACGCGGTGGGGCTGTTCGATCTCTTCGCGCTGTCTTCCGACAGCGAGCAGTTCCCGATCTCGGTGGTCGAAGCGATGGCGGCGGGGCTCGCGGTGGCATCGCCCGCGGTCGGCGACGTGGCCGGGATGGTTTCGGCGGAAAACCGGGGACATATCACGGCCCCCGGCGATGAGGCGGCGCTGGCCGTAGCGCTGCGTGAACTGGCGCTTGATCCCGAGCTACGTCTGCGCATCGGCATCGCGAACCGCGCCCATGCGCAGGCATATTACGATGAAAATACAATGATTTCCGCCTATCGTTCGGTATACGGGCAGGCGGTGGGCGGCCTTGCCGCGATCTGAACCGCAAGCCCATTCACCGGTGCTTCACCACGGGACGTGCAGCGATCATCCCCGTTGAAAAGCCCCGCCTATTCGCTAAACAGCCCGCAACCATTCCGATTTCCGCAGAAAGCGCCCGAAAATTGGCTCTGCCTCCTTCCGAAAACACCCCCGGCAACGACAAGACCGCACAGCGACTCGCAGCGCAGCAGGATGTGTTCCTGCGCGAGGTCGACGATGCGGTGCGTCAGGACCGGCTCGAAAGCTTCTTCACGCGCTATGGCAAGCCGCTGCTGGTGCTGATCGTGTTGGGTATCCTGGCCTTCGGCGGCTACCTCTACTGGGAACATCGGCAGACGCAGCTGCGGGAGCAGAATGCCGAAAACTTCATCCAGGCGCTCGACAGCGTGAAAGCCGGCAATTTCGATGAGGCCAGGTCGAAGCTGGAAACGCTGGCGGGCGAAAGTTCGGGCGGCAGCGCCGCGTCCGCGAAGCTGCTGCTGGCGGGCATCGCGCTGGAGCAGGACAAGACCGACGACGCGCTCAGGCTCTATGGCGAAGTGGCCGGCGACGAAAGCGCGCCGCAGCCGCTGCGCGATCTGGCGACCGTGCGTGAAGTCGCGGCGAACTTCGATGCAATGAAGCCGCAGGCCGTCGTCGATCGACTCAAGCCTTATGCCGCGCCGGGCAATCCCTGGTTCGGCGTAGCCGGCGAACTCGTGGGCATGGCCTACCTGAAGATGGACAAGAAGGACCAGGCTGGACCTCTCTTCGCGGCGATCGCCAAGGACGAGGATGTCAGCCCGTCCCTGCGCAGCCGCGCCCGCCAGCTCGCCGCCGTGCTGGGCGTGGACGCGGTCGAGGACGTGGTCGATGACAAGGGTGAACCTTTCGGCAAGGATGGCCAGACGGCCGTCGCCGTTGCCGACGGGACCGCCGGAGAATGAACAGAATGTTTCGTGAGGATCCGCGCATGAAGGCCACCGCCCCGAATACCCGAGGCTCCCATACCCGCAAGGCCGTCCCGCTGCTGGCACTGGCGATGGTGATGGGCCTGTCGGGCTGCAAGATGTTCGGAGGCAAGGAAGGCCCCAAAACGCCCACTGTCGGTGAGCGTGTGCCGATCCTCTCGCGGATCGAGAGCGGCGCGAAAGTCGATCCCACGCTCGGCGCGGTCAGCGTGATCCTGCCGCCGCAAGAGGCCGGGGCAGACTGGGCGCAGGCCGGCGGTACCGCCAACAAGGCCTATGGCCACCTTGCGCTTGCCGCGAACCCATCGCGCGTCTGGACAGTCTCCGTGGCCGGCTCGTCGCAGCGCCAGCGGCTCGCCGCTTCGCCGGTTATCGGCAACGGGCTGCTCTACGTGATGGACACCGATGGCGTGGTTCATGCTTTCGACGCCGGCAGCGGTGCGCGGGTCTGGAGCAAGAGCTTTGCCGTCTCGGGCGACGGTTCGAAGTCGGTCTTCGGCGGCGGCGTCAGCTACGATGCGGACAAGGTCTACGTCACCACCGGAACCGGCGAAGTCGCCGCGCTCAATGCCTCGAATGGCGAGCAAATCTGGCTCAAGAAGCCTGCCGGGCCGCTGCGCGGTTCGCCCACGCTTGCGTTCAACGCCGTCTACGTGATGACGCAGGACAACCAGATCATCGCGCTCAATGCCGCCGACGGGCAGCTCATCTGGAATGAATCCGGCTCGCTCTCGCAGGCGGGCGTGTTTGGCGTTGCCGCACCGGCCGCCGGGCAGGGCACGGTGATTGCCGGTTACTCCTCGGGCGAACTCGTCGCCTACCGTTATGAGAACGGACGCGAGCTCTGGTCCGACGCGCTGGCCCGTACCTCGATCTCCACAGAGGTCGGTAGCCTGACCGACGTCGATGCCGATCCGATCATCGACCGTGGCTACGTCTACGCGCTCGGTCAGGGCGGCCGCATGGCCGCCTATGAACTGGTGACCGGCCAGCGCATATGGGAGCTCAATCTCGCCGGTATCTCGACCCCAGCGGTGGCGGGCGACTGGATCTTCACGCTCGACGACCATGCCGAGCTCCTCGCGATCCAGCGTACCACCGGCAAGGTCCGCTGGCTCACGCAGCTCCAGCGTTACCGCAATCAGGAAAAGCGCAAGGACCCGATCTTCTGGGTTGGCCCGGTGCTCGCCGGCAACAAGCTCTGGGTGGCCAACACGCGCGGGCAGGTTTCCACGGTCGACCCCATGAGCGGCGAGGCAACGCCTTTCACCGAGCTGAATGCCGGCGTGTCGCTGGCGCCCGTCGTCGCCAACCAGACGCTGTACATCCTCGACGATTCGGGCCGGATTACCGCGTTCCGCTAGGGCGGACAGCGACAACGTCATCCCGGCCCTCGCCGGGAGGGCGATCGTGTCCAGCTTCAGCATATCGCCGTTTCCGGCGCCTTAACCATTTATCGCTAGGCGATTGGGCATGAGCAATGCCCAATCGTTCGACGCGCGCCGGCCGGTCAGCGATGTCTCGGCAGGCGTGGGCCTTGCCGGGCTGGCCGCTCTGGTGGCCTGGCTGCTGGTCTGCCGCAACTGGGCCGCGATTGCCGTGTTTTTCTCGCTTCCCGGTCCTCACGCGCCGCTGAGCGGGCCTTATGCGTCGGTCGCGACGCTGTTCGTCACGGGCATTGCGATGTCGCTATGGTCGATCGTGGTGGACAAGGTTCACCGCCGCGAGAGCACGGGGATCGACTGGAGCCGGGCGCGGCCGCTTGCGGAGACGCTCGATGTCTCGATCACCAAGCTCGCCGGCCTTTGGGCGACCTGGGCGGCGATCGGCTTCTTCTACTGCATCGGTCGCTGGTACTGGGACGGACAATACCTCTTCGCGATGGAAGTGATCGGCGCGGCGGCGGTGCCGGTCTTCGTGCTGTCGGTTCCCTATGTCCTCTGGCTCGACCGCTACATGGTGAACCCGCGCGACCACACATGGCATTTCGGCGCCATGCTGATCGGACGCGAAGCCTGGCAGACGCAGGAGGTGAAGAAGCACTGGCGCGCCTGGGGAATCAAGGCGTTCTTCGGCGCCTTCATGATCTCGATCCTGCCGGGCGGCTTCGCCCGCGTGGTCGAGGCTGACTTCGGCGCGCTGGCGCACGATCCGGTGCAACTGGGCACGCTGCTGATAGAGGCACTGTTCCTGATTGACGTGCAGATCGGCACGGTCGGCTATCTCTTCACCTTCCGCGCGCTCGATGCGCATATCCGCAGCGGCAATCCGCTGCTGGCCGGCTGGGTGGCGGCGCTGATCTGCTATCCGCCGTTCGTCTGGGGCACGATGGGCCGCTCCGACGTGCTGGGCTATGAGGTGAACACGGGCGGCTGGGCCTACTGGATGCAGGGGCATGACGCGCTGCTGTGGTTCTGGGCCGGCCTGCTGGTCTTTCTGACCGCCATCTACGCCTGGGCGACTTTCGCCTTTGGCCTGCGCTTCTCCAACCTCACCTATCGGGGGGTGCTGACGGGCGGGCCCTATCGCTTCACCCGCCACCCGGCCTATTTGTCGAAGAACCTGTTCTGGTGGTGCTCGACACTGCCTTTTCTCGTCACCAGCAATGCCCTGACCGACATGGTGCGCAACACGGTGCTGCTCGGCGTGGTCAGCGCGATCTATTACTGGCGGGCAAAGACAGAGGAAGCGCATCTTCTGTCCGAAGATGCCAAGTATCGGGAATACCATGCATGGATGGCGCACAACGCGCTGATCACGCGCACGCTGGACCGCCTGTTCAGCCGCCTCCAGCGTTAACCGCGTGTGCTGCCGGCGGAGTGAATTCGCTTCGTCCCTCCCGGGAGGGGCGGACCTCTTCAGTCCTCCTTCGGTGCGAAATCCAGCGATGCGCTGTTGATGCAATAGCGCAGACCCGTTGGCCCCGGACCGTCGGGAAAGACGTGACCGAGGTGGCCGTCGCATTTCGCGCAGGTCACTTCGGTGCGGACCATGCCGTGCGAGGCGTCGCGATGTTTCTCGACCGCGGCGTCGGAGACGGGCTCGGTATAGCTTGGCCAGCCCGAGCCGGAATTGAACTTGGCCTCGGAGGAGAACAGCGGCGCGCCGCAGCCGGCGCAACGGTACATGCCCGCCTGCTTGTTATCCTCGTACTTGCCGGTGAAGGCCCTCTCTGTGCCGGCCTCGCGCAGGACGTGATAGCGCTCGGGCGTGAGCCGCTCGCGCCATTCGGCATCGGTGAGTTGGAGCTTGTCGGTCATCGCGGGATCTCCTTGCGCAAAGGCATATGGGCGATCACGCCGGGCATTTCCAGAGCGGCCGCAAGGCCGCTCGCGCGCGGCCTTGCGGCTTCGACCCGTTCCGTCCTCAGGCCGCTTGCGCGGCCTCGGCGATTTCTTCCGGAGCCTCGTGACGGATCAGGTAGTCGAAGGCGGAGAGCGCCGCCTTGGAGCCTTCGCCCATGGCGATGATGATCTGCTTGAAGGGCACCGTCGTCGCATCGCCCGCCGCGAAGACGCCGGGCAGGTTGGTAGCGGCGTGGCTGTCGATCTCGATCTCGCCGAAGCGGGTCAGTTCCAGCCCCGAGTCCTTGAGCCACTCGGTATTGGGCACCAGCCCGATCTGCACGAAGACGCCTTCAAGCTCGATCCGGTGCGTCTCGCCGCTTTCGCGGTCCTTGTATTCCAGGCCGTTCACCTTCTCGCCGTCGCCGGTGACTTCGGTGGTCTGGGCGGAGACGATCACGTCGACATTGCCCATCGAGCGCAGTTTGTCGTGTAGCACCTGATCGGCACGCAGCTTGCTGTCGAACTCGATCAGCGTGACGTGCGCGACGATGTTGGCAAGGTCGATCGCCGCCTCGACGCCCGAGTTGCCGCCGCCGATCACCGCCACGCGCTTGCCCTTGAACAGCGGTCCGTCGCAGTGCGGGCAGTAAGCCACACCCTTGTTGCGATACTCCGCCTCGCCGGGAACGCCCAGGTTGCGCCAGCGCGCACCGGTGGTGAGGATCAGCGACCGGGCCTTGAGCGAGGCGCCGTTCTCGAACACGACCTCGTGATAGCCGCCCGTCTCGCTCGCCGGGATCAGCTTGTCGGCGCGCAGCAGGTTCATCGTGTCGATGTCGTATTCCTTGACGTGCTGCTCGAGCGCGGTCGCCAGCTTGGGACCTTCGGTGTAGGGGACCGAGATGAAGTTCTCGATGCCCATCGTGTCCATCACCTGGCCGCCCATGCGTTCCGCCGCGATCCCGGTGCTGAAGCCCTTGCGCGCGGTATAGATCGCCGCCGAGGCCCCGGCGGGGCCGCCGCCGATGACGAGGACTTCGAAGGGCTTCTTCGCGGCCAGCTTCTCCGCCGCCCGGGCTGAGGCGCCGCCGTCGACCTTGGCGAGGATTTCATCGACGTTCATCTTGCCCGAGCCCCACATCTTGCCGTTCAGGAACACGGCGGGCACGGCCATGACGCCGCGCGTCTCGACCTCGTCCTTGAACGCGCCGCCCTCGATCAGGGTGGCGGTGACGCGCGGATTGTTCAGTGCCAATAGCGTCAGGGCCTGCACCACGTCCGGACAATTGTGGCACGAGAGCGAGAAGTACATCTCGAACTCGTAGTCGCCTGCCAGTCGCCGGATCTGCTCGAGCACTTCGTCGGAGACCTTGGGCGGATGACCGCCGGCCCAGAGCAGTGCGAGCACCAGCGAGGTGAATTCGTGGCCGAGCGGAACGCCCGCGAAGCGGACCCAGGCCTGCGCGTCGGAGGCGCGGCGGATGATGAAGCTGGGCTTGCGGTCATCCTCGCCGTCGAAGGTCGCGGAAACCTTGTCGGAAAGGTCGGATATCTGCGTCAGCAGCTCGCGGGTTTCCGCCGATTTCGCATCGTCGCCAAGCGAGGCGACAAGCTCGATCGGCTCGCGCAGCATGCCGAGGTACTGGGAGAGCTGCTGCTTCAGGTCGGCGTCGAGCATCGAACTGGGTCCTTGGATAAAATGCGGGAGAGGAATGGTGGCGGCCCGGGGGAGGGGGGAGGGACCCCGGGCCGCGCACCCTTCGCGCGCGACCCTAAAGCGTCGCGGCGGGCTTAGAGCTTGCCGACAAGGTCGAGCGAAGGAGCGAGGGTCTCGCCGCCTTCTTCCCACGCCGCCGGGCAAACCTGGCCGGGGTGGGCACGCACGTACTGGGCGGCCTTGATCTTGCGGACGAGTTCGGACGCATTGCGGCCAACGCCTTCGCAGGTGATTTCCATGATCTGGATCACGCCGTCCGGGTCGACCACGAAGGTCGCGCGGTCGGCAAGGCCCGAATCCTCGCGCAGCACGCCGAAGTTTTTGGTCAGCGCGTGGTTCTGGTCGCCGAGGAAGGCATAATCGCACTTGCCGATCTTGTCGGAGGTGTCATGCCAGGCCTTGTGGCTGAAGTGCGTGTCTGTCGAAACGCCGAACACTGCCACGCCCATGTCCTTGAGAATCTCGTACTGCGCGGCGAGGTCCTCAAGCTCGGTCGGGCAAACGAAAGTGAAGTCGGCCGGATAGAAGAAGAACACCGCCCACTTGCCGGCGATGTCCGCTTCGGTGACGTCGTAGAAGTCCTTGCCTGCCTGGAAAGCGGTGTTCTTGAACGGTTTTATGGTGCTGCCGATGATACCCATGGTTGTGCGTTTCCCTCTGTTGGGTGTTGAACTGACCAGAGGGAAATAGGCCCATCGCATGACGATTTGTAGCGCGATGATCCGATTGGCTTGATCGGATCGCCCGATTATTCTGCGATGAATTGTGCGTATCCGCCGATAAGAGGCGGGCGAGCTGCGATTGCGGCCTCATGCGCCGCAGGTCGACGTCCGGACCCGGACGCCGCCTTCAGCCGCGAGGGAGCATGGCGCTGGCTCAGGCCGTCGCGTCGAGCCCGTAGGCGGTGTGCAGCACGCGCACGGCCAGTTCGGTTTCGTCGGAATCGATCAGCACCGAGACCTTGATCTCGCTGGTGGAGATCGCCTGGATGTTGATGCCGCGATCGGCCAGCGTCTTGAACATGGTGGAGGCAACGCCGGCATGGCTGCGCATGCCCACGCCCACGACGCTGATCTTGGCGACCTTGTCGTCGGCGATCATGCGGTAATAGCCGATTGCCTCCTTGCGTTCCTCCAGCATCGCCTGCGCGCGGGCAAGGTCGGCCTGGGTCACGGTGAACGTGACGTCGGTCTCGCCCTTGTCCTTGGGGACGTTCTGGATGATCATGTCGACGTTGATGTTCGCGTCGGCCAGCGGCGCGAAGATCGCGGCGACGGCGCCGGGGCGGTCCGGCACGCGGGTCAGGGTGATCTTCGCTTCGTTCTTGTCGGCGGCGATGCCGGTGATCAGCTGGCGTTCCATGTCGCTTCCTTCCAATTCCTCATCGCTCACGATCATCGTGCCGGGCAGGTCGTCCGCCGGCGGGGCGCCGTCGTCGATGAATGAGGATAGCACCTGCACGCGCACGTTTTCCTTCATCGCGAGGGAGACCGAGCGGGTCTGCAGCACTTTCGAGCCGACCGAGGCCAGCTCCAGCATTTCCTCGTAGGTGACGAGCGGCAGCTTGCGCGCCTTGGCGACGATGCGCGGATCGGTGGTGTAGACGCCGTCGACGTCGGTGTAGATGTCGCAGCGGTCGGCCTTGACGGCGGCCGCGACGGCAACCGCCGAGGTGTCCGAGCCGCCGCGCCCCAGCGTGGTGACACGACCCTCGGGCGAGAGGCCCTGGAAGCCGGGGATCACCGCGATCTCGCCCGCCGCCATCGAGGCGATCACGGCTTCGGAATCGATCTCCTCGATCCGCGCCTTGGCGTGGGCATCGTCGGTGTGGACGGGAATCTGCCAGCCCAGCCACGAGCGCGCCTTGCAACCCATCGCCTGCAGGGTCAGCGCGAGCAGGCCGGAGGTGACCTGTTCGCCGCTCGCGACGACAACGTCATACTCGGCCGGATCGTAGAGCGCGTTGGATTCGCGGCAGAAGGTCACGAGCCGGTCGGTCTCGCCGGCCATGGCGGAGACCACCACCGCGACTTCGTGACCGGCCTCCTGTTGGCGCTTGACGATCCCCGCCACGCGCCGGATGCGCTCGGTCCCGGCCATCGAGGTGCCGCCGAATTTCATCACGATACGTGCCAAGGTGCCGGTGCTCCCCGTGAATGCGCGAGTGGATAAGATTTCGGCGCGCTGTTAGGGTCGGTCCATGAACAATGCAACTGCCACGAGCACGAGCGCAAGCGACGCGGCCGCTTCCGCGACCATTCGTCCCGAGGAAGCCAAGCATTTTGGCGCCCTGGCGGCCGATTGGTGGGACCCGAAGGGTTCCTCGGCAATGCTGCACAAACTCAATCCGGTGCGCTTGTCCTTCATCCGCGAGGCGATCGACATGCATTTCCGGAGTGATTCGCGGTCCGTCCGTCCGCTTGCGGGCAGGCGCGCGCTCGACGCCGGGTGCGGCGCCGGATTGCTCTGCGAACCGCTCGCCCGCCTTGGCGCGGATGTCACGGGCGTCGATGCGGCGCAGGAGAATATCGCCGCCGCCCGCGCCCATGCCGAGGCGATGGGGCTGCTTGCCCCCCTCCCCTTCAGGGGAGCGGCCGGGGGTGGGGGCTCACCGGTAACGCCGTGCCAGGACGAGCCCCCCCACCCCAACCCCTCCCCTGAAGGGGAGGGGCTTCCAGGCACGATCGACTACCGCCAGGGCGAACTCGGCGCGATGGGGCTCAGGGACTTCGATCTGGTCTGCTCGCTCGAAGTGATCGAGCACGTGGGCGACAAGGGACGCTTCATCCACGACCTGGCCGCGACGCTGGCGCCGGGCGGGCTGATGATCCTCTCCTGCCCCAACCGCACCGCACGCTCGCGCCTGCTGGTGGTGGAGGCCGCCGAACGCCTCGGGCAGGTCCCGCGCGGCACGCACCACTGGCATGATTTCGCCACGCCTGGCGAACTGCGCGAACTGCTCGGCGCCGCAGGGCTGGTGATGGGCGAGCCGAAAGGCATTTCGTGGTCGCCCACGCGCAGCCTGCACCTTTCGGACGATCTTTCGCTCAACTACATCGTCACCGCCACGAAGGCGTCATAGTCCCCATTGTGGAACTATCCCCGCGCCCCGCTCCGGGTGAGACTTGCCTGCAATCCCGGCCGGCAAATGCCGGCGGGTCGAGGGAGAGAGACAAGATGGACAAGCTGCGCGTCATCCAGTGGACCACCGGGAAGGTCGGCAAGCACAGCCTGCGCGCGATCCTCGACGATCCGCGCCTCGAACTGGCGGGATGCTATGCCTGGTCCGAGGCCAAGAAGGGCGTCGATGCGGGGGAACTCTGCGGACGGCCCGCGACCGGGATCATGGCCACCAACGATATCGAGGACCTGATCGCGCTGGGCGCCGATACGGTGCTCTACACGCCTTTCGAGGCGGACCTCGATCAGGCGGTCCGGCTGCTCGAATCCGGGCTCGACGTGGTCAGCACCAACCTGTTCCTCAACGTCGGCGGCATTCGCGGCGAGGTAAAGGAGCGGCTCGAGGCGGCCTGCAAGAAAGGCAACAGCTCGCTCTACGTCACCGGCATCAATCCCGGCTGGATAAACGCGATGATCGCCAGCTTCACCGCGATCTGCCGCGACGTCGAATCGGTCTCGATCACCGAATCGGCGGACTGCTCGGTTTACGAATCGGTCGAGACCTGGGGCTTCCTCGGCATGGGGGAGGCGGGCGGCATGACCGACGAACTGATGGGCCGCGCGCAGGCCTGGCTGATCCTGTTCAGGGACGCGGTCGAGCGCATCGGCGACGCGCTCGGGGTGACCTTCGACGATGTCGAGTTCTTCTGCGAATACGCGACTGCCGCCGAAAAGGTCGACCTCGGCTGGTTCTGCATGGAGAAGGGCACCAACGCCGCGCTGCGTGGCGGCTGGAATGGCAAGGTGGGCGGCAGGACCGTCGTGAGCATCACCGTGGTCTGGTACCTGGCGAAGAAGCTCGCCGAAGGGTGGGACATCGACGAGGACCAGTACCATCTCGTCGTGAAGGGAGAGCCGGGCATCGACAGCCGCATCCGTCTGACCCCGGCCGAGCACTGGAAAAACCACGACTGGGACATCATGACCGCGCTGCCCGCCGTCTCGGCGGTGCCGCAGATCAAGGCGGCGCGCAGCGGGGTGCTGGGGATCACCGATGTCGGGCTGCCCGTCGCGCCGGTCGGAGAGTGGCTGCGCGACCGGGCCTGAGCCTCAGGAAAGCGCCGCTTCCCACTCGGCCTCTTTGAAGCCGACGAGCAGTCCGCCGGGATGCTCGACCACCGGCCGCTTGATGCAGCTGGGGTTCGCGGCCATCATCTTCACCGCCTTGGCCGCGTCGAGATCGGCCTTGTCCTCATCGGGGAGCTTGCGGAACGTGGTGCCGGCGCGGTTCAGCACCTTTTCCCAGCCGGCCTTAGCAGCCCACGCCTCCAGCTTCGCGGCGTCGGCGCCTTCCTTCTTGTAGTCATGGAAGGTGTATTCCAGCCCTTGCGCGTCCAGCCACTTACGCGCCTTCTTTACGGTGTCGCAGTTGGGGATGCCGAACATGTCTAACGTCACTCGCCACTCCAATTTCGAAGCCAATGGCGCCGGTCTAGCCAAGAACCGTCCGCAATCAAGTCGACCGAGCAAGCAGCGGATTTTCCGGATACGCTGACAAAATGGACGTTGCCGATCCTCCCCCACCGGGGGAGGGGGACCGCCCGCAGGGCGGTGGAGGGGGTTTGCACACGCCAGCATTGCGCCCGACCGCGCCCCCTCCGTCAGTCACTTCGTGACAGCCACCTCCCCCGGAAGGGGAGGATTTCAAGTTACCGCTCCGCCAACTTGCCGGTCATTCAACACGTGGCGGGCAACTCCTCAAAGCGGATGCCGCAGAAGTAGACGCTCAAGCCCGGGTCCGTTCGAAGCGGTGGATGCGTGGCGAATCGCACGCGAACACTGTGTAGTTCTCGTAATAGCCGGAGCGCCCGCGGCCTTGCACGGCGGCGTGTTCGGCATGGCGCCCCCACGCCCGCGCGCTGGCCTCGTCGGCCCATTCGGACAGGGCGATCACTTCGCCGTCCTCGCCGGCGTAACTCTTGAATGAGTGGAAGCCGGGTTGCCTGCGGGCGAGCTCCTCCATCGCCTGCGCGTCGCGGGCATAGGCCCGCGCGTCGATGTCGGCGCGTTTGCAATTGCGGAACACGACAAGAAACATGGGCAGCCTAATGCCGCGTTCGGCATGCTTCGACAAGTTCAGCATGAACGGGGGGTGGGCGCAAAAATGTCACTTCCGCTCGTGCCGAGCCTGTCGAAGGATGGACAAATCCGGCGTCACAAGACAAAGCGCAAGGCATGAGCGTCAACAGCTTCGGCCATCTATTCCGTTTCACCACCTGGGGCGAAAGCCACGGGCCGGCGATCGGAGCCGTCGTCGACGGGTGCCCGCCGGGGCTGGAGATCGACGAGAGTCTGATCCAGCCCTTCCTCGATGCGCGCCGTCCGGGCCAGTCGAAGTTCACCACGCAGCGCCAGGAGCCGGACAAGGTCCGTATCCTTTCAGGCGTGTTCGAGGCCCCCGACGGCATGCGGCGCACCACGGGGACCCCGATCAGCCTGATGATCGAGAACGTCGACCAGCGCTCGAAGGACTATTCGGACGTGGCCAAGGCCTATCGTCCCGGCCATGCCGACTATGCCTACGATGCCAAGTACGGCTTTCGCGACTATCGCGGCGGCGGGCGCAGCTCCGCGCGCGAGACCGCGAGCCGCGTGGCCGCGGGCGCGGTGGCGCGGCTCGTCATTCTCGAAGTCTCGATCCTCGGCTACGTCGCGGAACTCGGCGGCGACGCGATCGACATGGCGAACTTCGACCCCGCCGAGATATGCCGAAACCCATTCTTCTGCCCCGACGCCAAGGCGGCGAAGCGGTGGGAGAAGATCGTCGACAAGGCCCGCAAGGCCGGTTCCTCGGTCGGCGCCGTAGTGGAATGCGTGGCGACCGGCGTACCCGCCGGCTGGGGCGCGCCGCTGTATGGCAAGCTCGACGCCGATCTGGCCGCCGCGATGATGGGCATCAACGCGGTCAAGGGCGTCGAGATCGGCGACGGCTTCGCCGCCGCGCGCCTCACCGGCGAGGAGAACGCCGATCCCATGCGCCCCGGAGAGCACGGCCCGGATTTCCTTGCCAACCATGCGGGCGGGATCGCCGGCGGTATTTCCACCGGCCAGCCCCTCACGGTGCGCGTTGCCTTCAAGCCGACCAGTTCGATCCTCACCCCGCAGCCGACGATCACGCGCGAAGGCGAAGCGACGGAGCTGTTCACCAAAGGCCGCCACGATCCCTGCGTCGGCATTCGCGGCGTGCCGGTGGTCGAGGCGATGATGGCGCTGGTGCTGGCGGACCACAAGCTCCTGCACCGGGGGCAGTGCGGGTAGCCGCGGCGATCAGGCGCTGTAGAAGGCGGCGTCCGCGCAGACCCGGTTGCGGCCCTGTTCCTTGGCCATGTAGAGCATCTGGTCGGCGGCGTTGAGATTGTTGTCGAGCCCTTCGGCGAACTGGACGACGGCCACGCCGATCGAGGCGGTCACCCGAAGTCTGGTCTGGTTGTGCGGGATTGCGGCCTCGGCAATGGATTGGCGTACTTCCTCGCAGACGGCGATCGCCTCGTCGCTCGACATGTCGCTCAGCAGCAGGACGAATTCCTCGCCGCCGAGGCGGGCCGAGAGACCCTTGCAGCGCCCGAGCACTTTCAGCACGACTTTTGCCACTATTTGAATCACCTGATCGCCGACATCATGGCCGTAGCCGTCGTTGACTTTCTTGAAGTGGTCGATGTCGAGGATCGCCAGTGAAGCGTGACCGCTCCTCTCCTGAAGCTGGGCAAGCAGGGGCTGCGCGCGGTCGAAGAAGGCGCGGCGATTGTACATTCCGGTGAGGAAATCCCGCTCGGCCATGTACTGGAGCCTGCGCATCTGGCTCAGCGTCTCTATGTTGCCGGCTACCCGGCACTTCACCTCTTCGACGATGAACGGGCGGTAGATGAAGTCCGAAGCCCCCGCCTTGAGCAGCGCCGCGGAGAGATAGGGGTCGGTGCTCGACGAAATGCCGATGATCCGTACCTGTTCGGGCGGATAGGCGGCCCGGATGCGCCGGGTCAGTTCCTGCCCGTCGATGTCCGGCATGTGAAAGTCGGTGATGACGAGCGGGATGTTGTCATTGGCTTCCAGAACCGCGAGCGCCTCCTCGCCGCAGGATGCCTCATGGATCCGGTAGTTCTGCACACGCAGGATTTCGGTGAGAGCGAGGCGGGCGCTCTCGGTGTCGTCGACGACCAAGATAGAGGCCACATTGGCATTGGTGACCCGCAGGATCGTGCGGATGATGTGATCGACCGTGTCCGGTGCGTCCTTGATGAAGTAATCGACGACATGCGATGCGCAGGCCCGTTCACGGACCTTGCGGTTGAGTGTGGCGGTAAACAGGATCGTGGGAACGCCGTTTTCCTCGAGCAGGTCGATGATCTCTCCGTCGGGTGCGTCGGGCAGGTTCATGCCGGTCACGGCCAGGCAGGGCCGGCCCTGTGCCAGCGCGCGCGACGCATCGGCATAAGTCTTGCACCATTCCACTTCTTCGGCGGTCTCCGCCTCGATGCGCGACTTCAGCATAAGCGCCATCGCCGCTGAATCCTCCACCAGCATGATCGAGCGCGATGCCTGCGCGGTGGCATCGGCGGGCCGGGCCTGATCACTCATGCGGAAACGGGTCATCGGAGACTCCTTTTTCGTGGAGGGGCAGCCGAAAGGACCCATCGCTGCGGCGCTGAATGCCACAGTGTGGTTAGATTTTGATGAACCGCGCGTCCCCGGCGTTTCCCGGATGTCCTTGTATGCCCGTCGTTTACGTGCCGAAAATGCGCAGTCCTTGCGTGTTCCCGCCTGTCCTCGCCGCCAACCGGATGAGTGCTCCTCACTCTGAGCCGGGGAAGGGATCGGCGATGCGGATCGATCCGCTGCTCAGTGCGCGCGGTAGATGGCGAGGCGCGACTTGATGCGGTCGAGCGCGCCGCGTGCCTTCGCCGGGTCTCCGGCATGAAACGCGGACATGGCGGTTTCGATGTGGGTCATCAGAAACGCGCGCAGCGCCCCCGGCACTTCGGGGCCAAGCGAGTTCGCATCGGCGGCCATCTGCGCGGTGCGGGCCAGCGCCGCGCTGTAATCTGCGCCGCCGATCTGCAATCCGGCGGATTCGGCGGCGGCCGCGGCTTCGATCCGGAGCAGCAGTTCGCGTGATGCGGGCTTAACATCCCACGAGGAGGTCATCGCTGACAGCTCTGCATTTCTGTCGGACGCGACACCGGCTTCGGGCATCGCGGCGCGGCCGGCGAGGATACCGCCGGCGACAGCGGCAAAGACGAGACCGGCGGCGGCAAGCAGCACGGGTGCGGGACGGCGCAGGTCGCATATTGCCCGGACGGCCCGCGAAATCCGGCTCATGGATCGCTCCTCGTCGCTTGCTCGCGCTCCTTTTCACAGGGAAACGCGCGAAATCCACCAATGCATCGCACTCTGAACGCTTGTCTGGCACGGCACGTCCGCCTATGGCGCTTGCCCTGTTCCGACGCGGGCTATGGGAGCAACGATGGCCGCCTTTATCAAGACCTCAGCGCTGATGGCGCGAGGATGCGAATTTCTCGGCAGCGAACATGCGATCCTGTGTGGCGCCATGTCCTGGGTGTCGGAGCGCAACCTCGTCTCCGCGATCAGCAACGCCGGTGGTTTCGGCGTGATCGCCTGCGGTGCGATGACGCCCGAGCTGCTCGATGCGGAAATCACGGGAACGAAGGCGCTCACCGCAAAGCCCTTCGGCGTCAATCTCATCACCATGCACCCGCAGCTCTTCGACCTGATAGAGGTCTGCGCGAAACATCGGGTGGGGCACGTTGTGCTGGCCGGCGGCATCCCGCCCAAGGGCAGCGTCGAGGCGATCAAGGTCCACGGCGCGAAGGTCATCTGCTTTGCCCCTACTCTGGCGCTGGGCAAGAAGCTGCTGCGCTCGGGCGCCGATGCGCTGGTGATCGAGGGCATGGAGGCCGGCGGGCATATCGGCCCGGTCTCGACGTCCGTGCTGGCGCAGGAGATCCTGCCTGAACTCGCCGCCGACAATCTCGTTTTCGTGGCCGGCGGCATCGGCCGGGGCGAGCTGATCGCGGGCTATCTCGAGATGGGCGCGGCGGGCGTCCAGCTCGGAACCCGGTTTGCCTGCGCGAACGAATCCATCGCCCATCCGGATTTCAAGAAGGCCTTTTTCCGCGCTTCGGCCCGTGACGCCATTGCCTCGGTCCAGGTCGACCCGCGCCTGCCGGTGATCCCGGTACGCGCCCTCAGGAACAAGGGCACCGACGAATTCACCGCGAAGCAACTGGAAGTCGCGCGCCTGCTCGACGAAGGCGTCGTCGACATGGGGCAGGCGCAGCTCGAGATCGAACACTTCTGGGCGGGCGCACTGCGCCGCGCGGCGATCGACGGCGATGTCGAGCGCGGATCGATCATGGCCGGCCAGTCGGTCGGAATGGTCACCAGGGAAGAACCGGTCGCCGAGATCATCGCTGCGCTCATGAGCGAGAGCGAATCCGCGCTCACCGCGCGGGTCGCCGCCTGAGGGACAGATCGGCAACGCCGCACGGCACTTGTGCCCGGCGCATGGGCGGACCATGATGCCCCGGAAGCGGAACGAGAGAAAGCCATGCAGGTCAGCGGCATCGACCATGTCAACATCCTCACCGATGAGCTTGAGAAGACGGCAGCCTTCTACGAGAACCTTCTTGGCCTGACCCGAAGCGAGAACCCGGCGGTCAAAATGAGCATCTCGGGCTACTGGATGCGCGACACTGCCGGCAATGCGATCATCCACCTCGTCGACCGGCTCTCCGCGCCCGACCGTTACTCCGACTATCGTCCGGGTGAGCCGACCCATGCGGTGCATCATGTCGCGTTGCGGTGCGCGGGCTTCGAGGAAACCGTCGCGAAGCTGAACGAGATGGCCTGCGAGTACAGAGTGAGCGGCGTTGAGCGCCTCGGGCTGCGGCAGATATTTGTTGCCGATCCCAATGCCGTGAATCTGGAACTCAACTTCACCGGAGACTGAAACCGGCATACCCGCTTCGCTTGCAAACCAATCGCTCGCAAGACGATCCTCGTCTTGGTACCCTGCGGGCAAATCGAGCGAGACGGGAGCCCCTCATGTGTGATGAATTCACCGGTCAGGCCGAAGAGGCCAACCTTGCCCGGCGCGGGCTCAGTCGGCGGGAGTTCGCCGCTCTCGGCGCCACGATCGCGCTTGTCGGCTGCTCACGGCCGGCGAACGGCGAAGGCGGTAGCCAGGTGCGCGAGCGGATGGTCTCGATCACGATGCCCGGCGGCGTCGCCGACGCCTTTTTCGTCCACCCGGCCGAAGGGACCCATCCGGGCATCGTGATGTGGCCCGACATTGCCGGGCTTCGCGAGGCGTTCAAGATCATGGCCCGCACGCTCGCGGCGGAAGGCTATTCCGTGCTCGTGGTCAACCAGTACTATCGCGGCGGACCGGCGCCGCTGCTCGAAAGCTTTTCCGAATGGCGCACGCCCGAGGGACAGGCGAAGATCGCGCCCTTGCGCGAACAGCTGACGCCCGAGGCGATCACCAGCGACGCGGCCGCCTTCGTCGCCTTTCTCGACAGCGATGACGCGGTGGACAAGACCCGCGGGGTCGGCAGCAACGGCTATTGCATGGGCGGGCCGTTCACCGTCCGTACGGCGGCCGCCGTGCCTGCCCGCGTCGGAGCCGCCGCTTCGCTCCACGGCGGCGGGCTGGTGACGGACGAGCCCGACAGTCCGCATCGCCTGCTCGCGAAGACCCAGGCCGCGTACTTCTTTGCGATCGCCCGCAACGACGATGCCCGCGACCCCGAGGTCAAGGTCAAGCTGCGCGAGGCCGCGCAGGCTGCGGGCCGCCCTGCACAGGTCGAGGTCTATCCCGCCGATCACGGCTGGTGCGTGCCCGATTCCCCGTCGTGGGACCCTTCGCAGGCCGACGAGGCCTGGAACAGCATGCTCGCGCTTTTTTCGAAACTCTGACACCGCATTGACGCGGCATTTACTTGCCCCTGCCACGCTGCGCGCTAGGGTCGCTTCCGGGCGGCAGTCAAAGGGGGCATTCGGTGCTGGAATTTCTCGTTGCGTTGGTGGTAGTCGTCGTCGTGTTCCTGATGATGGGCGTGCGCGTCGTGCGGCAAGGCTATGTCTATACAATCGAGCGTCTGGGCAAGTACACGCTGGCGGCGCATCCCGGCCTTCACGTCATCATCCTCTTCGTCGACCGGGTCGGCCAGAAGGTCAACGTGATGGAACAGGTGCTCGACATTCCGGGGCAGGAGATCATCACCAAGGACAACGCCATGGTCGGCGTGGACGCGGTGGTCTTCTTCCAGGTGCTCGATGCCGGCAAGGCGGCATACGAGGTGCACAACCTCTATGCCTCGATCATGGCGCTCACGACCACCAATCTGCGTACCGTCATGGGCTCGATGGACCTCGACGAAACGCTTTCCAAGCGTGACGAGATCAACGCGCGGCTGCTATCGGTGGTCGATCACGCGACTTCGCCATGGGGCGTCAAGATCACCCGCGTCGAGATCAAGGACATCCGCCCGCCGCAGGACATCTCCAACGCCATGGCCCGCCAGATGAAGGCCGAGCGTGAGAAACGCGCCGAGATCCTCGAGGCCGAAGCAAGCCGCGCTTCGGCGATCCTGCGCGCCGAGGGCGAGAAGCAGTCGCAGATCCTCTCTGCCGAGGGCCGGCGCGAGGCCGCCTTCCGCGATGCCGAGGCCCGCGAACGCGAAGCCGAGGCCGAAGCGCGCGCGACCAACATGGTCAGCCAGGCGATCGCCGAATCCGGCAGCCAGGCGATCAACTACTTCATCGCCCAGAAATATACCGATGCCGTGGGCAAGTTCGCGACGTCGCCCAATGCAAAGACGATCCTGTTCCCGGTCGAGGCGACACAGCTCATAGGTACGCTTGGCGGTATTGGCGAACTGGCCAAGGAAGCCCTGAATGGCAATCCGCCGGCTCCTCCGGCCCCGCCAGCGCCCCCCGCCGCGCCTCGCCGCTCCACCTCCACGGTGCCGCGGACGCCCGGCGGAAACATCTGATGGACGGGCTGATCGACCTTGAGGTACATTACACCTGGCTGGCGATTGGCCTGGTGCTGGCGGTCGCCGAAATGGCGATTCCCGGCGTGTTCCTCATCTGGATGGCCGGCGCGGCGCTGATTACCGGCCTGGTGACCTGGCTGGTGCCGATCGGGTTGCCGTTGCAGATTGTGCTCTTCGCACTGCTGTCGATCCTCGCGGTCTTCACCGGCAAGCGGCTGCTCAAGGATCATCCCGTCATTGCCGCCGATCCCATGATGAACCAGCGCGGCGAGCGCGTCGTGGGCGAGACGGTCATGGTGACGCAGGCGATCGAGGGCGGCTCGGGCCGTGTCCGGCTGGGTGACAGCGAATGGCTCGCAAAAGGGCCGGACGCGGCGGTGGGAATGCGGCTGAAAGTCGTGGGGCACGACGGCGTGGTGCTGAAGGTGGAGCCGCCGGAACAGGGCTGAACAGCCCCATGCTCTCGGCGCGGTCTAATCCTTCACATGGGCCATCAGCGCTTCGTCCAGCGCCTTGGGCGAGAACGGCTTGAGGCGGTCGAACCGGCCCGCCTGCACCAGTTTCGGCCAGTCCGGCTCGGCGATCATCGCGCGCCCGACGGCGATGAGATCGAAATCCCCGCGATCCAGGCGGCGCATGAGGTCGTCGAGGCGGCCCAGGTCCAGCCCGGACGTCCTGCCTTCGCCGAGGTTGGCGAAAAAGTCGCTGTCGAGCCCGATCGAACCGATAGTGCAAGTCGGCACGCCGGTCACCTTCTTCACCCAGCCCGCAAGGTTGAGATCGGCGCCGTCATTGAAGCATGGCTCCCAGAAGCGGCGCTGCGAACAGTCGACAAGATCGACGCCCGCCTCGACAACAGGGGCCAGCAGTTCCTCGAGTTCCTGCGGCGTATCAGCGAGACGCGCGTCATAGTCGACCATCTTCCATTGCGAGAGGCGCAGGATGAGCGGCATGCCCGGCTCCAGTTCGGCACGGCAGGCGCGGATCACTTCGGCGGCGAACTGGCCACGGGCGCGGGCGGAACCGCCGTAGCGGTCGCCGCGGTGGTTGAGCGCCTTCCACAGGAACTGATCTATCAGATAGCCGTGCGCGCCGTGCAGTTCGATCCCGTCGAAGCCGAGTTCGACGGCCTTGCGCGCGCCGCGCGCATAGGCGGCGATGACATCGTCGATCTCGGCCTGCGACATACCGTCGCAGACCTTGTTGGCGGGATCGATGTATCCTGACGGACTGACCTGGCCGAGTTCCGGCCGATAGGCGAGCGGACCGCCGACGAGCACGTCGGGCCCGCGATAGATCAATCCGACGTGCCACAGCTCCGGGATGCATATCCCCCCCGCGGCGCGAACCTTCCGCGCGACGTTGCGCCAGCCGGCAAAGGCGTCCTCGCCGTGAAACCGGCCCAGCAGCGGATTGTCGCCGGAGCAGGGGTGGTCGATGTAGACACCTTCAGTGACGACGAGGCTGGCGCCGCCGCTGGCGCGGCGCGCGTAGTACATCGCGGCTTCTTCCCCCGGCACGCCGCCTTCGCAGACCTGAAGGCCCATCGGCGGAAAAACGATGCGGTTGGGCAGCTCGAACCTGCCGAGGCGGAAGGGGGTGAACAGGGGGCTGAAGTCTGTCATGCGGCGGGCATGTTCCTCTCCTGCGGTCGCGGGGTTCCCGGTCCGGCCTTAACCTGATCGGTCCCGGCTCGCCGATCGTCCGAGGTCTTCGGGCCGATCGACGTCGAAATGTATGCCCGGATTTGTACACTCGTCAAACACGACGTCCTTGCGCGAACGCAGCAGACGCCCGGCGCCCTCGTCTCCGCTCAGCGCGGCGATGTCCGGAAAGGCGCGGGAGGAAAGCAGCACCGGGTGGCCGGGGCGCCCGCCGAACCGGGGCACCGCCGCGTAGTTGTCGTCCAGCAAGAGCGCCAGCCGCTCCGCCTCCTCGCGGGGAACGCGCGGCATGTCGCCCAGGAACACGAAAGCGCCGTCCGCATCGGTCGTCGCAGCGATGCCCGCTTTGAGCGATTCCGACATGGCGGCGCTGACGAGGCGGCGGACCTCGACAGGGGGAATGCCCTGCCAGCTTCCGACGTCGAGACCGGGCCTGGCGACGACGATCACACGCGCAACCGGTGCCGCGCGCGCTGCGCGGATCGCATGAAACAGCAGCGGCTCGCCATCGAGCAGCGCGGACAGCTTGTCACCGCCGAAGCGCGTCGCCGAACCGGCGGCAAGGACAAGCGCGACCAGTTTCAGGCGCGGTTCGCGATCGGATGGTGGCGCCTGTTCGTCCATGCGCTATGCCCCGGCCGGGACTATCGAGCGGTCTCCGGCCTCTCGACACGGTCCTCGATGAGCGGCGCGATTACCAGCCGATGCAGGATAGTGGCTATCTGCTCGGGGCTATATTCCCGATCCTGCGACAGCCACCAGGCGAGAATGTCGATGGTCGATCCGGTGCCGTGCACGACGGCGAGATCCGATGGCAACCAGTCGCGCGTGTTCTGCTCCTTCTCGGCAACCCCCTGAGCCTGACGGATGAATTCGCGCCGCACGATGCTGGCGGCGCCTCCGGCAAGCAGGGCGGACCAGAGGCCGGCGTGTTCCCCGACATACCTGCACAGCGCCAGGGTCGATCTATAGCTGTCCGTGTCGTGCAGGATGGGCAAGGTCATGGCGAGCAGGCCCGAGATTTCCTCGGCCGCGACGTCGGCCAGAAGCGCTTCCTTGGTCGGATAGTGCCGGAAGAAGGTCGCGTATCCGGTCCGCGCGCGCGCCGTGATCTCGCGGATCGTCAGCTGATCGAAGGGCTGTTCCTCAAGCAGTGCCAGCAGCGCGGCGTTGAGCGCATTGCGCGAACGAACCTGCCGCGCGTCCGTGGGCGCGTCTCTTTTCAATCCGGTGAGGCTGCCAGTCATGGCGATTGCGTAACACCCCGTGACAGGGGTGTCTAACCCGGTTCGACACGCAGCCATGCATGTCGGTAGGAAATCAGCTTTCCCCGATGCGGTCCGCGAACAGCAGGCGCCCGCCGGAGAGGTGCCAGAGCGCCTCGTTGAAGTCGGAATTGCTCATCGCAAAGCAGCCCTCGCTGCGACCCAGCTTGCCCCACTTGTCGATCATGGACCGGTCGACGTACCAGGCCGGATGCATGACGATGGCCCGTTCGAGCGCCAGCGAATTGTCTTCGTCCAGGCCCTTGAGGCGAATCGAAGTGCCGTACTTGCCACGGTACCATTCGCAGGTCAGGAAAGCCCCGCGCGACGTCGCTTCCGATCCAGGGGTGTTCGAGAACCTCTGCAGCCAGCCGCTGTGCTGCGGATCGGAACCCCTGCCGTGCGCCAGCAGGAACGAACGCACGGTGCCCGCCTCGATATTGGCGAAATGCATACGCGGCTTCCACGAAGGTTGCGCGAAGTCCGCAATACCGATCAGATCGGTGCGCCACAGCTTGTTGCCCACCCGGCTTGCTTCGCGAGCGGCAACGTCAAGAACGCGCTTCTCGTAAGGTGTGAGGGCGGAGGCGGTCGGCTCGGCCGCCAGGAGTCGCGAAGGAAGTGCCAGACCGGCGCCTGCCGCCATGGCCCCCTTCAAAACAGTCCGCCGATTTAACGTGCTACCCATGACATCCATGGTAGCCTATCCGCGTGAATTTTTCCACCCGCATGAACCCGGTGACAGCCCGATCCGATCGCATCCCGGCAGGAACGGAGCCTCGGATCAGGCGACCACCTTGAGCGAGGTCCTGCCGTGCTGCCTGATCCAGCTCTCCACTGCCGGCGCGATGCGCGTGCGCCACTTGCTGCCATTGAAGATCCCGTAATGGCCGACTCCTTCGGCCAGGTAATACTTCTTGCTTTCGTCCGGCAGGTGCGTGGCCAGATGCAGCGCGGCCCTGGTCTGGCCAATCCCCGATATGTCGTCCTTCTCGCCCTCGATCGCCAAGAGCGCGGTATCGCGAATGGCGGCGGGATCGATTCGCTCGCCGCGATGGACGAACTCGCCCTTGGGAAGCGAGTGCTTCTGGAACACATGCTCGACCGTCTGAAGATAGAAGTCGGCGGTCATGTCGCAGACGGAACGGTATTCGTCGTAGAACGCCTTGGTGGCCGCCGCGCTTTCGCCGTCGCCTTCGACGAGGTGTTTGAACAAGTCAAAATGGCTGATCATGTGGCTGCCCAGGTTCATCGCCATGAAGCCGGCCAGTTGCAGGAAACCGGGATAGACCCGGCGTCCGGCGCCCGGATAGGTCAACGGGACAGTGGCGATGACGTTGTGCTCGAACCAGGAAAGCGGCTGCTGCATGGCCACGTCGTTGACGCTGGTGGGCGCCTCGCGCGTGTCGATCGGCCCGCCCATCATGGTCAGCGTCGCCGGGCGGCAGGGGTGCGCGTGCTTGCCCATCACCGCAGCGGCGGCAAAGGCCGGGACGGAAGGCTGGCAAACCGCCAGCACATGCGTGCCCGGGCCGATGCAATCGAGGAAGTCGATCAGATAGTCGATATAGTCGTCGAGATCGAAGCGGCCTGCGGAAGAAGGAACCATCTTCGCGTCGGCCCAGTCGGTGACATAGACCTCGCAGGACTGGAGCATGCGCTCGGCCGTGCCGCGCAGGAGCGTGGCGTAGTGACCACTCATCGGCGCGACGATCAGCAGCTTCGGCGCATTCTTGGGCAGGCCCTTGTGATCGAAGCGCAGCAGGTTGCCGAAGGGGCGATGACGCACGATCGCCTCGACCACGCCATGGGTCGATCCGTCGACGGTGACCTCTTCGATCCCGAATTCCGGCTTGCCGCGCGGCGCGGCGGCATGGGCGAAGACGTCAAGTGCCGATGCCATGACCGGGCCGAAGCCGAAATAGCCAACCGGAAGTGCCGGGTTGGTGAGGATTTCCGCGCCGACGGAAGCCCAGGCAGCCGCGTTACCGAGCATTGTGCGCTGCAGTTCATATGCGTTGTAAAGCAAGCTTCAACTCCTGGCCGACCCAGCCGCTATCGTTATGATTAAGATCAATGTGCGCCCAAAATTCTGATTGTGCAATGCGGCATTACCGGGCTCGTGCATCTCGATGGCGCCATTTACCTGTTTGCGGCTCAAGAGAATGTTCGGGATGCGGCACCGGCCCATTCCTCCACCCGCCCCCGACCGCAGGACGGTGCCGCATTTCCGAATGGTCTCTAAGCCTTTCCCTTGGCGCGCCGAGGCTGTAAGGGGCCGCGCATGGACGCCAATCCGGGCCAGTACGAACAGTCGACAAGCGGAACCAGCGCGGCAGGCGGGACCGCGGCTCGTCGCCGAAGCCTCGGCCCCTTGCAAATGGTCTGGCGCGAGCTTTTCAATTATCCCGGACGCGTGATCGTCGCGGCATGCGCGCTCGTCGTCACGGCGACCTCGACACTCGCGATTCCCTTCGGTTTCCGGCAGATCATCGACCAGGGCTTTGCCCAGGGCGCCGACCCCGCGGTGATCCGCTGGTGGTTCCTGGCGCTGCTGGGCGTCGTCACCGTACTGTCCATCGCCACCGCCATCCGCTTCTACAGCGTGTCGTGGCTGGGTGAACGGGTCGTCGCCGACATTCGCCTGCGCGTCCAGAAGCATCTGCTGTCGCTGTCTCCCAGCTTCTTCGAGGAGAACAGCCCCAAGGAAATCGCGTCGCGCATGACGGCGGACACCGCGATCGTCGAACAGGTCGTGAGCACGACGGTTTCGGTGGCCTTGCGCAACGCGATCATGGCGGTGGGCGGCGTGATATACCTCTTCGCCCTGGCGCCGACGCTGACGGCCGGCCTGGTCGTCGCGATTCCGTTGGTGATCCTGCCGATCACGGCGTTCGGCCGCCGTCTGCGCGTGGTCTCGCGCTCCAGTCAGGACTGCGTTGCCGAAATCGGCGCGAAGACCAGTGAAGTGTTCGGCGCGCTGCGCGTGGTGCAGGCCTTCAATCAGGAAGATCGCGAGCTGGAACGCTTCGGAGGTGCGGTCGAACGCACTTTCGCGACCGGCAAGCGGCGCATCACCATCCGCGCGGTGATGACCGCGGTCATCATGTTCCTGATCTTCGGGTCGATCACCGTCATCATGTGGCGCGGGGCGATTGGCGTAGCCGAAGGCGCGATCACCGGCGGCACGATCGCCGCCTTCGTGGTGACCGCGGGCATCGTCGCCGGCGCTTTCGGTTCGCTGACAGAGGTCTATGGCGACCTCGTGCGCGGTGCGGGCGCCGCGAGCCGGCTGGCGGAACTTCTGGCCGAGCGTCCGGCGATCTCTCCGCCCGCGCGGCCGCAGGCCATGCCCTACCCGGCGCGCGGCAAGATCGCATTCGAGCGCGTGACGTTCCGCTACCCCTCACGGCCCGAAGTCGCGGCGCTGCACGACTTCAGCCTTACGGTCGAGCCAGGCGAGACCGTCGCCATCGTCGGGCCTTCAGGGGCGGGCAAGTCGACGCTGTTCCAGCTCGCCGAGCGGTTCTACGACCCGCAGAGCGGCACGATCAAGATCGACGGCGTGCCGCTGACCTCCGCCGATCCCGCGGAGATTCGCCGGCGCATCGCCCTGGTGCCGCAGGAAGGCGTGCTGTTCGCCGCCAGCGCCCGCGACAACCTGCGCTACGGCAACTGGCAGGCGGACGACGAGGCGATTCGGGCGGCGGTGCGCGCCGCCAACGCGGAAGATTTCCTGAAAGACCTGCCGCAAGGGCTGGACACCTTCCTGGGCGAGGATGGCGGACGCCTCTCCGGCGGCCAGCGCCAGCGCATCGCGATTGCCCGCGCGCTGCTGCGGGACGCGCCGATCCTTCTGCTCGACGAGGCGACGAGCGCGCTCGACGCCGAAAGCGAGCGGCTCGTGCAGGACGCGCTGAACCGGCTGATGCAAGGCCGCACCACGCTCGTGATCGCACACCGGCTGGCCACGGTGCGCGAGGCGGACCGCATCATCGTCATGGATGGCGGCCGGATCGTCGAGCAGGGGACGCATGAAACGCTGGCGGGGGCGGGCGGTCTCTACGCCCGGCTGGCCGCGCTTCAATTCGACAGCGCGCAGGCCTTGCCGGTCGACTGAAAACGCGAATTGGGACTGGCATTGCGCAACAAGGTAATTATGTTGCGCTTCATTGGTGGGTCGGTGGGACCCCCGCCCAGTCCGTGTCGACCAATCCAAAAGGGTAGACCATGCCTCGATTTTCCGGAAAGGCGCTGATCTCGAGCGCCGCGATTTCCGCATTCGTTTTCTCGCTTTCCACTTCCGCGGCCTTTGCCGCCGACGATCCGACGACCGCCTCCTGGGGCGATTTCGGTGTCCAGACCCAATGGATGGAACCTGATGTCAAGCCCGGCGATGACTTCGACTCGTTCGTCAACGGCAAGTGGGTGGCGTCCGTCGAGCTGCCCGCCGACCGCACCCGCTGGGGCTCGTTCGACGAACTGCGCGAGCTTTCCGAAAAGCGCATGCATGGCATCATGGAAAGCCTGCTCGCCTCCAGGCCGGCGCCGGGTACCGACGCGGCGCGCGTCGCCGCCGCCTATTCCGCGTTCATGGATACCGATGCGATCAACGCGGCGGGCCTCGCCCCGGCACGGCCCTATCTCGACCGGATCTTCGCCGCCAGAACGCCTGAAGACCTGGCCAGGCTCTTTGCCTCGCCGGGCTATGCCTCGCCGATCGGCGTCTATGTCGATGCCGACGCCAAGCAGAGCGACATCTACGCACTCCACGCCTCGGTCGCCGGCCTGGGGCTGCCCGACCGCGATTACTACCTGAAGCAGGACGAGCGCTCGAAGGAGATCCGCGCCAAATATGCCGATTACCTGACCTTCCTGCTCGGCAAGGCGGGGTATGCCGATCCGGGCTCGGCGGCGAAGGCCGTGCTGTCGCTCGAGACCGCAATTGCCCAGGCCGACTGGGACCGCGCCGCCGCGCGCAACCGCGATCTCACCTACAACAAGCTGTCGATGGCGGATATCGAGGCGTTCGGGTCCGAGGGGCTGGTCAAGACCTTCATGGACACCTTGGGCGCCGGCGATGCGGCTTACGTCATCGCCGCCGAGATTCCTCCCACGGACGCGGAGCTGAAGGACGCGAAGTTCGATGCGGCTCAGGCCGAAGCGCGGTTCGGCGGCGGCCTGCCGGCCGCGATCAAGCTTGTCGACACCGCGCCGGTCGCTGTCTGGCAGGCCTGGCTCGCGGCCCATTTCCTGCGCGGCCACGCCTCGGTCCTGCCCAGCGACATCGACGATGCGACCTTCGCGTTCTACGGCAAGACGCTGACCGGCCAGCCCGAACAGCGCCCTCGCTGGAAGCGCGGCATCAGCGCGGTTGAAGGCATGGCCGGCGAACTGATCGGCAAGATCTACGCCGAGAAGTACTATCCGCCCGAGAACAAGGTGGCGATGGAGGATCTCGTTGCCAACTTGCGCAAGGCCATGGCGCTGAACCTTCAGGATCTGCCGTGGATGGGGCCGGAAACGCGCGAGGCGGCGGAGGCCAAGCTGGCCGCCTTCACGCCCAAGATCGGCGCGCCCGACACGTTCAAGGAATACGAGGGCCTGACGTTCAAGGCCGACGACGCGCTCGGCAACATGATGGCCGCCGGCAAATGGCACAACGATTTCGAAATGAACCGCATCGGCAAGGCGGTCGACCGCGCCGAGTGGTTCATGCTGCCCGAGACGGTCAACGCCTACTATAATCCGTCGTTCAACGAGATCGTCTTTCCGGCCGCGATCCTGCAGCCGCCATTCTTCAACCTCTCGGCGGACCCGGCGGTGAACTATGGCGCGATCGGCGGCGTAATCGGCCACGAAATGGGGCACGGTTTCGACGATCAGGGCGCCAAGGCCGACGGTGACGGCAACCTGCGCAACTGGTGGACGGCCGAGGACAAGGCCAATTTTCAGAAGCTGCAGGACAAGCTCGAAGCGCAGTACAATGCCTTCTGCCCCTTCGACGATGGCAAGACCTGCGTGAACGGCAAACTTACCATGGGCGAGAACATCGGCGACCTTGGCGGGCTCAGTCTCGCCTACCGGGCCTACAAGCTCTCGCTGAACGGCAAGGAAGCACCCGTGATCGATGGCTATACCGGCGATCAGCGCTTTTTCATGGCCTGGGCGCAGGTCTGGCGCAGCAAGATGCGCGAGGCTCAGGCGCGCCAGTTCCTGGTGACCGACCCGCACTCGCCGCCGCACTACCGCGTCAATGGCATCGTCCGGAACTTCGACGAATGGTACAAGGCGTTCGGCGTAAAGCCCGGCGACAAGCTGTACCTGCCGCCCGAGCAGCGGGTGCGAATCTGGTAGGCCCGGCCGAGTGCGGCCCGAACGGCAGGCGCGGGGCGAACTCGCGTCGGCACACATGAGGGCGTGAAGCGATGAAGGTGGCGCGTTCCGAGAGACAGGCCTTCGTGCGCGGCGAGTATGCCGCATATCGCGAGGCGCGCGATGCGGGCGACCTTTCCCAAGCCTGGCGCCACCTTGAACGTGCGCATATCATCGCCCAGCCGCTGCTGCCGGAACACCTGCGAACGCATGGGATGATGTTGACGCAGGCCCTGCGCGAGCGTGACGCGGCAGAGGCCGCCGGTCAGTTGCTCCGTCTCCTGCTGGTCATTCCCGGCAACGTGACCGGGCGATTGCCCGCCGGAAACAGCGGACGTGCCAGGATCAGCGCATTCCGGCCCATGCCCGTCCCCGCGGACCTTGAGCGTTTCATGGAATGACGCCGGTCACGGAATCTGCGCTGGGGAGCTGAGAAGGTCGTGCCGCAGGCTTGCATGGCGCGCTCGCTGGCGCCAATCAGCCTGAATGCGCATTGCCCTTTTCGAACCGGAAATAGCTGGAAACGTCGGCGCCATTCTGAGGCTCGGTGCCTGTATGGGGGCGGCTGTGGACCTGATCGAGCCCATGGGGTTCGAGTGGGATGACCGAAGAGTACGCCGGGCCGCCATGGACTACATCGATCATGTCGCCATTGCGCGACATGCCGGGTTCGATGCGTTCAGGACCGCAGTCGGTTCGCGAAGGCTGGTGCTGTTCACCACAAAGAGCCGTCAATCGGCTTACGACTTTCGTTTCATGGCCGGCGATGTCCTGCTCTTCGGAAAGGAAAGCGCGGGCGTGCCCGCTGCGGTCGCAGAGGCCTGCCATGCCCAGGTGCGCATTCCGATGCGGGCGCAGGTCCGTTCGATGAATCTTGCCACATCAGCGGCGCTCGCGCTTGGCGAAGCCTTGCGCCAAACGGCGACTTTGCCGAGCTGACCGGGCAGCGGCAGGTTGCCCAGCATGTGCGCGAATTCAGGCGCCGGGCTCCGCGACGTCATAAATCATCTCCGGGCAGCGCCGATACGAACCGATACAAACGAATACAAAGAAAGCAGACATACTCCAGAACTGCATGCTATGAGCACGACGACAATTGATCGCTTGGAGGGGCCCTTAGATGACCACGAAGACTATCCTGCCGGCGCGACTGGCGCTGTCGACTGCGGCGGCGAGCCTGATACTGTCCACGTCCCCGGCGATTTCTCAGCCGACGCCTGCTGCAACCGATGCGCGGTCCGCGACGGTTTCGGTCGACTTTGCGAGTTCGCGCGGGGACTTTCTGCACCCGGAGCGCTACAATAACTTCTCCCGTTGGTCGAGCTGGGCGGCACAGCGTGACGCCGACGTCGGGTTCCTCAACGAGCAAGGGCTGCACGGCGAAATCTACAAGGTGTGGGTCGATGCCGAGCGCATCCACGACCCTGCGAGCGATACCTACAATTACGAGGGCCTCGACGATTACCTTGCCGACGCAAGCCTGCTGTCAGACGAATTGCTGATGGTCATGGACACGCGCGTGTCCGTGCGGGACATGAACCGGAGCCCGGCCGATATCAAGCCGATCATCAAGAGGATCATGACCGATCTGAAGCGACGCTACCCGCGAATTCGCTATGTCGAGGCGTTCAACGAACCGGATCACAATCTGGCGAAAGCCATATCGCCGAGCGAACTCTACGATTACTACAAGGTCTATTATGAG
The DNA here is from genome assembly GCF_014640675.1 of Novosphingobium endophyticum. GTDB lineage: Bacteria > Pseudomonadota > Alphaproteobacteria > Sphingomonadales > Sphingomonadaceae > Novosphingobium > Novosphingobium endophyticum. The sequence continues at coordinate 34,717 of NZ_BMHK01000024.1, forward strand.
GTCGTGAACGAGATCAATCGCGAGCTGCAGCCGCAGGTGCCGCTGGAAATCGGCGGGCCGGGCTACATGCAGTACAACGAAACATGGATGTACGCTTTCCTCGATCGCTATGCCGCCGATCCATCCCCCGACAAGAAGCTCGATTTCCTTTCCTGGCACGCTTACGGCGAATTTCCCGAAGGCACCGGCGACACGGCCGGACCGCGCGCCTTCCACTTCTACAAGGGCAACCCGAGCGAGATCGCCGGTCAGCGCGAACTGCTGAATGCGGCACTTAGTCGCCGGGGGCTTGATACCGGAATTCCTGCCTTCATTACCGAAACTGGCATCTATCCCGGTCCCTCCTTCGATAACGAGAAGGATGCACGGCCCGACTATCTCATCGGCGCGGCCGGCGTGCCCTCTCTGCACTACTGGTACATGGAGCAGCCCAACACCTACCCGTTCAACTGGGTCGTTCGCCACTTCGGCGAGGAGCGCAAGGATCAGCTGATCACCCGCGCCCGCGATGGTAAGCACATTGCGGTCAGGGGCGGCGACAATGCCGAGGATTTGCCCACCAATATTTTCACCCCCTATGGCAATGCGTTGAAGATGATGGCGATGCTGAAGAAAGAGCGTGTGACGGCGCAGTCAGACGCGCTGGACGAGGGCAAGGGCGTCTACAGCATCGCCACCAAGGACAAGTACGGCGCGGCGGTGATGGTCTGGAACTACCAGCATACCGGGACGCAGTCCTACCAGGTGACCATCGACATGGGCAAACTGCCCGCCAATTTGCGCGGCAAAAGCCTGTGCCAGCGAATGTACCGGATCGACGACACGGTAAGTAATTACTGGGGCAACCCGGCTACCGCCAACCTGCAGCAAGTGGCAGCGGTTCAGGTCGCCTCGACACAGCGGCACAGGGTTTCTGTAGACCTTACGGCGAATGCGCTTCAGTTGGTGACACTGGAGCCGGCAGAATCCTGCGCCACCTGATACCAAGCTGCAGCGATCCCGACCTATGAGGATTGCCAGTCCCGTTTGCTGGCAAGGAGCAGCGGAAACGGCGATGTGGTTCATCGTCGTGACGCTGCGACGAAATCCAGCGGACGGGACTGGCAACCCTGCGGGCGGCATCCTGCCGGCCCTCGGACATCGTCAGGCCCTCGGAACGATGAACCACATCGCCCCTTCGGGCATTCCTCGCCGAGAACCGCCAGTAGGCCGTCCTCATAGGTCGGGATCACTGCAGCTTGGTATGAGCCCGGGCGAGCTAGCCGGTTGCCTTGGCGCCATTGGCCGATGAATGGGCATAACCGAAATCGTGTTCGGGCAGGATCGCATTGCAGATGATTGCCCAAAACGACCACCAGGCTACCGCAACAGTGAATTCGATTGCTCCAAGCTCGCCAAAGTGGCTGGATACCCTCTGAAAGAGTTCCTCCGGCACGTCTCCAGCGACAGCGGCCAACGTGAACTCGATGACCAGCTTCTGCTCCTGGTCAAAGATGTTGCTGATTTTCCAGAACGGAATCGCCGCCTGCATTTCGGCCGAGATGCCCTGCCGTTCGGCTGGCGCAAGGTGTGACTGGAAATTGTAGTCGCACTTGAAATGCAGATTCACCGTCTGGATCATCAGCTGGCGCAGGTCGTTCCTGTCGGTCGTCCAAGGCAGTTCCTGGGTCATGTAGTCGCTGACTTTGATCAGCAACAGCGCCAGCCTGGGATCCCTTGCGACCACGGCGAAGACCTTGCCCGTGTCCGGGATCCTTTCCCCTCCTCCCCAACTGGCGACATGGTCGAACAAGGCCTTGAGGTGCTTGCCGGACTCGCCGGTGCGGCTGAGTGGAAATTCATCCGCTGACTGGACAAGCTTCACACGGGTCATCGTTCTACTCCCATTCTAATCCGAGGATTTCCCGGACAAGCCGGGTTCCGCTGAGCGCAGTCAGGCGTCAGAAGCGGACTTCGCCCTGCAACGCGACTTCCCGAGGACGACTGAACACACCGATGAACTCGTTGGTCGTGCCGGCCGGGCGGCCTGAGGTGGAAATCAAATAGTATGAGTTGGTCAGGTTCCGACCGATGATCGACAGGCGGAAGCGTTCGTCTTCGGGAGAAAGATGCAGGGCAGCGTTAAGCCTCCAGAAGCTGGGCTGGACGCCGCCTGGCGCATTGTCCGCTGCCGATTGGTATTTCGAACTGTAGCTGGCATCCCCGGCAAGATTGACCTTCCAGTCGCCCCCGAGATGAGCGGTGTAGCTGGCTCCCAGATTGAAGGTGAGCTTCGGGGCCCGGGTCAAAGGCTTGCCGGTCAGATCCTGCCTGCCGGCGATGCAACCCTGTGCCGCCGTCTGGCCGGGAAAGCATTGCGAGTCACTATAATTCAGGTACCGCGCCCGGTTGTAGCCAAGATTGCCGCGGAATGAGAGGTCATCGGTCGCGAACCAGTTAAGCGATGCCTGCATGCCCCTTGTACGGGCAGCCGCCGCGTTCTGGATCAGGAAGCTGATCGTTTCCGGGTCGAACGTTCCGAGCTGCAGATCCTTGTACTTGTAGGTGTAGGCTGTCACGTCGAACCGCAGCCGCCGGTCGAACAACTCCCCCTTGTACCCCGCCTCGAAGCCTTCGACTTTCTCCGCCCCGATCTGGACATTTTCCGGCGTCGCGGACGTGAAGAGCAGGGCGGCCGTTGAAATGGCGCCGGCCTTGTAGCCGGTCTTGTACGCGCCATAGACCAGGTGATCGCGCGAAGGCTTCCAGCTGAGAGTGACTTCCGGCGAAATGTTGTCGTCGCTCAGGCGTGCCCGCAATACGCTTCCTTCCGGGCGGAAAGGGAAACTGGAGATGCCGACGGCGCGGTTGACGATGTCCTGCTTCTTCTTGTCATGCGAATATCGCGCGCCGCCCGCCAGTTCGATCGCCGGGGTGATCCGATAGCGGACCTGTCCGAACACCGAGAAGCTCTGGTTGTCGGCGTGGGCGACGGTCTCGACAGTCGTGAAGTTGTTGGCGGTGGGGTTGAGCCCGCCGTGGAAGACGTCAGGATAATTGCCGAAAAAGCGCGACGAATCCTCGAAATAGACGCCGCCCATCAGATTGAGCGCCCCCTCGAAGCCCGTGTCGAAACGCAGCTCCTGTGTGAAGAGCTTGTAATCCTCTTCCTGGACCGACCAGATCGTTGTGAACGGGGTGAAATCGGCGTTCCGCGCGTCGACGAAGTCCTGCTTGTAGTAGCCGGTCGTCGAGGTCACCGTGACATCGCCAAAAGACTTGTCGACGTTGAGCGACCCTAGCACGGCATCGGTCTTGAACGACGGCGCGCCATTGCTCGAAAAGGGGTAATTCGCGGCGAAATCTGCTGGCAGGCCGCCCTCCGACTTGACGCGGTTCTTGGCGCAGTCCCCGGTGGGGAACGGGATCGTGCCGAACAGCGTCGGTACGGTCTGTCCGTTGGTACAGAAGGATTCCGCATATCCTGTCGAGGAATTGAGCTTCTGGTGGCTCAGCAGAACCTTGAGCGTGACATCCAGATCGTCCGATGGCTGCCATGCCACCGTCAGGCGGCCGGTGTAATCCTCGCCCTCGGGCTGCCTTCGGCCGCCGGTTGCGCCTGGCACGGTCACAGCCGGGTTGAGCGGATAGACCACGGGCTCCGCCACGTTGCGCATCCAGCCTTCCATGGAGCTGGCCCGAAACGCGAGCCTCGCTCCGAGGGTGTCGCTCAACGGACCTGAAATTGCGGCTTCGAGATAGCGTTCGTCGGCGGTGAACTCATAACCTGCACGAACGTAGCCCTCCAGAACCTCGGTGGGTCCGGCGCTTCTGAGTGTGATCACGCCGGCGGGTGAGTTCTTGCCAAAGAACAGCACCTGTGGACCTTCCATGATCTCCACCTGCGCCAGATCGAACATGGCCGCGGTGACGATGCGGCCGCGGCTGAGCACCACGTTATCGATGGCCACAGCCACGCTCTGATCAAGGCCAGGGTCGGACGACGTTGAGCTAATGCCGCGGATGCCGATGATTGCCCCCGTGCCAACGGTTTGACGGCCGATCATCACCTGGGGAGCAAGTTCCCCGATCTTCGTGAGGTCCGTTGCAAGGTTGTTCTGGAGCTGGGCCTGCGAAATGACGGCAACCGCAACGGGGACATCCTGCAATGACTCCTCTCGCCTGCGCGCCGTCACAATGATCTCATTGAACCCGCGTTCGGTTACCGCTTGCGCCGCGGACCCTGTGCCTTGGGCCAGGGCGGGAACGGCCTGCACCATAGCGGCTCCGCACAGTAGATACGCGGCAACTTCGCTGAATTTCCTCATCCCATCCTCCTCTGCAACTCGAGCCGTCTGCCCCGGCCCATTCGTTCCAGACCGGTTACCCCGGGTGCTAGCGCGTTTTCTGGCCCGTCATCCAAGTATCAATTATGATATATATTCCATATATGAGATTACTCCATAGCCCGGTGCGAATGTCAAGGCGTTCTGCGAGCCGGCCAAAAGCGCGCGCCTGCAACGAGGGGCGGTATCGGGAAAGCGGGCGATCCCCTGCAGCCGCCGGATTGACATTCGGGCACGGTATCATTTATGGCCATAACATCATTTTTGATATTATGACGCACATTTCCCCAAACGGCATTGTTTCAGGCCACTCAGGACGGGAGAGGACATGCGGATCATTCACGTTACTTTGCGGGTAAAACCGGAGAAGGTCGGACTCTACGAGAACACCTTCAACGAACTCAAAGACAAGGTTCGGCAGTACGAGCCCGGATGTGCGCTTCTGGAAGCGTGCAAGGATCCTGACGATCCGCACACATACCATGTCATCGAAGCCTATACGGATGAGCGCGCCGTCGAGGAGCATGTGAAAACGTCATACTACAAAACGACTGCGGACATTTTCGTGCAGTGCCTTCAGGGCGACCACATGAAAGAAATAGCAGAGCGAAATCTTCAAGGAAGAGAAATGTACGGGGTAATCAAGAACATTGATTTCCAACGTCTGGATTCAATTTAGCAATATAAAAAATCAAATAAGCAGGGAGGTTGTCTTATGTCGCTTCGTGGTGTTTCCTGGTTGCTGACGGGTTCTGTCGCGCTATTCTCCTCGAATGCTGCCTTGGCACAGGCCGAAAACGAATACCCGCAAGGCGTGTCAGAACGCCTGTCCGCACCGACAGCCGGCGAGCCGATCATCGTCACGGCACGCAAGCGCAATGAGTCCATTCTCAAGGTTCCGGTTGTTCTGACCGCGATTTCGCAGGCCCAGCTGGAGCAGTATTCCACCGACGATATCTACACCGTCGCCCACCGGGTTCCGGGCCTGCTTGTCGGCACCTCGCTTGCCGCCAACGGATTGCAGATCTCGATGCGGGGCATTGGCACAACGGCCAATAATGCCACTATCGACAACTCGATTTCGCTCAATGTGGACGGCCTGCAGCTCAGCCAGGGCCTGGCATACAATCTGGGCATGCTCGATCTCGGGCAGATCGAAGTACTGAAAGGCCCCCAAGCGCTCTTCTATGGCAAGAACAGCCCCGCCGGCGTCATATCGCTGCGCAGCGCCGATCCGGGCAACAGCACCGAGTTCAAGGCGCGCGCGGGTTATGAATTCGAAGCGAACGAAGCCATCGGGGAACTCGTCGCATCCGGCCCGGTCTCGGATTCGCTGAAACTGCGTTTTGCCGCCCGGTATTCCGCTAAGGACGGCTATTTCCGCAATGTGGTTCAGGCCAACACCGCCCTTGGCAGTATTGATCCGGCCGATCGGCGCGTGAACCCTACGAAAGACCTGATGATGCGCGGGACGATACTTTTCGAACCGACCGATGGCTATCGCGCCCGCATCAAGGCGTCCTACCAGAACCAGAAGATCGACGGGACATGGCCAGCCTATCAGGGTATTTACTGCCCGGAAGGCACCGGCGGCGTTCCCCCGCTGAACATCCAGTTCATTGGCGACGGCTGCAAACTCGATCGCAAGATCGCGGCAGCCTGGCCAAATCCGGAAGCCTTCGCGCCATTGCGCAATGGAGGAAAGCCCTTCAGCCATCTTGAACAGGCATTGTTCTCGGTCGAAAACACCTTCCGGGTCGCTGACGATCTCGAACTGACATCGCTGAGCGGCCTGTACCTGATGGAGCAGAAATATCTGTTCCTTGCCGGGTTTGCGACGGTCCTGCCGCTCGTCGCCGACAACGACTTCCTGTCCAACCAGTTCACCCAGGAGCTGCGCCTGACGAGCAGCTACGCCGGCCCGTTCAACTTCATGCTGGGCGGATATTACCAGAAGGCGCAGCAGGAAACGCACGTCAATCTTCTGGGCAACACGCAGGCGTTCTTTCCGGCAATAGCGCAGGACAACGATCACGTCATTGATATCGAAGCCGCGTCGCTGTTCGGCCAGTTGATCTGGAAGATCTCCCCCGAACTGGAATTCGCTCCAGGCGTGCGGTGGACCGATGAAACGCGCATCCACAAGCAATGGAACTACGCCGCATCCAATGGCCCGATCGGCCGGTCGGTGCTGCTCGATCCGAGAGTTTCATCTTCCAACTTCTCACCCGAGGCGACACTGACCTACACGCCGTCGGACGACCTGACCCTGTTTGCCGCATTCAAGACAGGCTTCAAGTCCGGCTCATTCAACGGCACGATCTTTGCCGCGCCGACCACGGCCGCATCCTTTGGCGATGAGAAGGTGATCGGCGGAGAAGCGGGCGTGAAGTCCCGGTTGCTCGACGGGCAGATCAATTTCAACGCGGCCGCTTATTATTACCGCTACAAGGACCTGCAGGTCGGCGCCGGCGAAATCCGCGGGCAGGTCATCATCAACCGCACGCTCAACGCCGCCTCGGCAAATGTCTACGGGCTGGACATGGACATGTCCTTTGCGCCCTATGCGGTTCCGGGCCTTTCGGTGCAGGCAGCGCTCAACTACAACCACGCCCGCTATGGTTCTTTCCCGAATGCCCCTTGCGGGAACGGCCAGACCGCGCCGGAGGGCTGCGACCAGCTCCAGAATCCGGTGACCGGCAACTTCTCGGCCCAGGACCTTGCCGGCGAGCCGCTCGTGCGCGCGCCCTCGTGGATGGGCAATTTCGGCATCGATTATGAGATGCCTGTCGGAAACGGCATGGCCGTCGGGGTAGGCGGACTTGTGAGCTACTCGTCGAAATACTCGCTGAACCTCACCAACCTGCCCGGCTTCTTCCAGCCGGCCTATGCCAAGGTCAATGCGAACCTGGCGCTACGGGGCGCTGAGGACGCGTGGGAAGTCGCGCTCATCGGAAACAACCTGACCGACAAGCTCACCTCGGCGAACTGCTTCAACAGCAATCTTCAAAACGGTTCCTTCTACGGCGGCCAGATCCAGGGTGGTCCGTTGCCCGGTCCGGCCGGTGGCGACGAGGCCAACTGCGTGACGGAGCGCGGCCGCGAGGTATGGGTCCGCTTCACCGTGAAGCTGGGCAGCTAGGAGAGCCCATCGGGCGGGGACCATGGTGTCCCCGCTTCGCTGGCAGGCAAGGGCACCAAGCGCCCGAGGATGTCACCGCGCACCGCTCGATCGGATGCGAACCGCGGTTCAAGGAAGGAAGCGCAAGCGCATGTCTGCCTACGTCATCATGTTTCGCGACAGCACGCACGATCCGGAGGGACTGAAGACCTATGCCGAACTGGCTTTGCGCGCGCCCTCCGCAAAGATCGAGCTGGTCGCTTCATCCAAGCTCGGCCGGCACCGCGTGCTGGAAGGCGATACCATAGAAGCGGCAGTCATCCTGCGCTTCCCCGAATGGGAGGATGCTCTCGAATGGTATGAAAGTCCGGAATATCAGGCCGCTCGAAAGCACCGGTTGGCGTCGGGAACCTTTCGGGCCGTTCTGATCGAAGGCATGCCGGCCGGAGCGGGAGAATAGCCTTGGGCTATCTCGGTGAACTCAGGACGCACTGGCGAGCGCTCGCAGCGGCGTCGATCGGCCTGGCCTTCGGCTACACGTTCAACAACTACGTCACGAACATCTTTTCGCCGCACTTGATCGCCGAGTTCGGGTGGGAGAAATCTCAGTTCGCCCTTCTGGGGCTGATCGTCGTCGTCGCGGTCATCTGCCAGCCGATCGCGGGGCGGCTCGCCGATGCCTTCGGAGTCCGCCGCATCGCGCTCGTAGGTGTGCTCTGCGCGCCGCTCCTGTTCCTGGTGCTGAGCCGGATGACCGGTTCATTCTGGCTGTTCTTTGCGATCAACGTCTTCCAGGTCATCCTGGTCGGCGGCACGACAAGTGTGGTTGTCTATACCCGGCTGATCGCCAGAGATTTCGATCTTGCGCGTGGAATCGCCCTCGGCATCGCCGCATCCGCCCCGGCGATTGCCGGGGCCGTAGCGGCTCCCCTGCTTGCCGAGCTTGTCGAGCGCGAGGGGTGGCGTACCGGCTATCAGGTCGTCGCGGTTATCGAACTTCTGTTCGGATTGCTCGCAATCGCGCTCATCCCGAGGGAGGGCGTGGCGCCTGGCGCCCCCGGTCACTCCACGCCTGACGCAACCGGAGCAAAGGTGGACTACCGGGTGATCTTCACAAACCGGGCATTTCAACTGATCGTAGCCGGAATGATCCTCTGCAACCTGACGATCACGCTACAGATGTCGCAGATAAGCATCCTGCTCCAGGACATCGGGGTTGCGGCGCGAACCGCATCATTCCTGATTTCGCTCTATGCAGGCGGAGTGATTGTCGGGCGCCTGCTTTGCGGCGTGGCGCTGGATCGGTTCGCCCCACATCGCGTGGCCGCCATCGCCATGGCTGCGCCCTCGGTCGGCCTGCTCATCCTCGCGACCGGCACGGACTTGCTGCCGGCCGTCGCCATGGCGATCACGGTGCTTGGGCTGTCGCTCGGGGCCGAAGGCGATGTCGGGGGCTATCTGGTAATGCGCTACTTCGACCGCGCGATCTACAGTTCGGTGGTCGGACTGGTGATCGCCTCGCTCAGCCTGTCAGGCGTCATAGGTGCTCTCCTCCTCAGTGCGACGCTCAAGCTCAGTGGAGGGTTCTCGGCCTTCCTTCTGATCGCGGGTTTGTCTGCGATTATCGGCGGAGCGTTGTTCCTGTTTCTGGATAAAAAGGAGGGGACGGAAGATACCGCTCTGGCAGAATGACCAGAAGGTTCGCGGAACCCGCGGCAGTCGGATTTCGCGCCACATAGCCCACGCATACCGGGAGATTTGCAGTGCAGGCAACATCAGCGCCCATCCTTGTCACGGGGGCTACGGGAACCCAGGGAGGCGCCGCGGCCCGCGCTCTGGTCCGCGCCGGCCATCGCGTGCGAGCCCTCGTTCGCAATCCCGATACGCCTTCCGTCTCTGAGTTGCGCCGGGAAGGGTGTGAAATTGCGGTGGGCGACCTCGAGGCGCCCGACACGCTCGCTGCCGCGCTTGAAGGCGCGCATGGTGTTTTTTCGGTGCAGCGTCCCGATCTGACCGGCACCAATTCGGAACGCCGACACGGCTTTGCGCTGGTCGACGCAGCCCTCGACGCCGGCGTGTCGCATTTCGTGCATTCTTCCGTCTGCCAGGTTGAGGATCACGAGGCCTTCCCGCGATGGGACGAGGGCTACTGGTCGGTGTCCTACTGGACCGATAAATGGGCCGTCGAACAGAAGGTACGGGATGCGGGCTTCCCTTGCTGGACCGTCATGCGCCCGTCTTTCATCATGGAAAATCTTACGGACGCGAAGGCGCGGTACCTTTACCCTCAGTTGCGCGACGGGTTGCTCCTGACACCCATCAGGCCGGAATCGAAAGTGCAACTGATCGCCGGCGACGACATTGGCGCCTTCGTGCACGCAGCGTTCGAGGATCCGCAAACATTCTGCGGCAAGGCCATCGAACTCGCGGGCGACGAAATGACGGTGGCCGATATCGCCGAAACGCTGCAAACCGTGCTCGAAGTTCCTGTCCGGTCTCGATCGGTTTCCGCGCAGGAAGCCCTCTCCGCCGGGCTGGCCGCGACGTGGGTGCGTTCGCAGGAATGGGTCAACGATGTCGGCTATCACGTCGACCGGACACGTCTTGATGACTATCGGATTCCCTTGACGACGCTGCGCGATTGGGCCGAGCGGCACCGCGATTTGATCACGATCCGCAACCCGGAGGGCAGCCAGGCATGACAGTCGAGCCATCGATGGCGGGCAAGGGGACTTATCTAGGCGAGTTTCTTGTGCACTGGCGAGCCCTTCTTGCCGCCAGTATCGGCCTGATTGCCGGCACCACCTCGATCTACATCAACAACCTGTTCTCACCCTATCTCATCGCGGAATTCGGGTGGGAAAGGTCCGATTTCGCGCTCATCGGGCTGACCACAGCGATCGCCGTGGTCTTCCTCCCGATAGCGGGAAGGCTGGCCGACAAGTTCGGAATGCGGCGCATCGCTACGGCAGGCGTCGCCGCACTACCGCTCGTCTTTGTCGGGCTGGCGCTTCAGCCCGGCAGTTTCGTGGTGTTTTTCATTCTCAGCACCTTTCAGATGCTGATCATGTCGGCGGTTACCGGCATAGTCGTGTATGGCCGCCTCATAGCGCGATATTTCACTGTGAGCCGCGGTCTCGCCCTGGGTGTTGCTTCATGCATGCCGGCCCTGGCGGCCGCGCTTTTCAGCCCCCTGCTTTCCATGTTCCTCGAATCCTTCGGCTGGCGTAATGCCTACCTGTTCATGGCGGTATTCGCGGCGATCATGGGCGCGAGCGCACTGTCGCTGGTGCCCCGCGGCTTCCGCGACCGGGACACGCGCCCGCCCGAAATGCGAAGCGCGCGGCGCGACTATGGCGAAATCTTCGGCAGCCGGGCGTTCTGGGTGATCTTCGGGGCAATGCTCCTCGTCAACCTGCACTTCACAATGCAGACGACGCAGCTTGCCCTTATCGTCCAGGAAAAGGGGATCGAAGCCGCAGCCGCTTCGATCATGATTTCAATCTTTGCGATAGGCGTCATTATCGGCCGCATCGTCTGCGGCGTCGCCCTCGACCGCTACCCGCCGCAACTTGTCGCGACGGTCTGCTTCCTTTTCCCCGCCACCGGCCTTGCTGTCCTGGCGTCCGAAACCAATTCCTACGTCCTCTCAGCTCTGGGCGTCATGAGCCTGGGGTTTTCGGTCGGCGCTGAAGGTGACGTCGCCGCCTACCTGACGACACGGTACTTCCGACCGGAACTTTTCAGCTCGGTCCTTGGCCTGTTCACGAGCGCCATGGCGATTTCGGCCTTGTTCGGCGCGTTGGTTATCAGCAGGACCCTTGCAATGACAGGAAGTTATGCGCTGTTCCTCTCGATCGCATCGATCTCCGTTTTCGCAGGAGCCGCCTCGTTCCTGCTGCTGGGCAGAGGCGCGCCGGTAAACCGAACAGTAAGCCATTCGTGAGGTAAACTGAATTGACGAAATAGCCCGCCTTGTCGCCGGTCAGGGCTGGGGCGCTGGATAGGTTCCCTCGTACCCCAGCACGCGGCTGATCTTCTCCCCAGCCTCGCGCACAAGCTGCTGTGTGATCTCCAGGCGGTCCTGAAGCCGGTCCGTCGGGCCTGCCACGACAACCGCACATTTCACTCGCCCCTCATGATCGAAAGCCGGGCTGGCGATTGCCATGGCGCCAACATAGTGACCGCCGAAATCGGTCACCAGGGCCGTCTGACGCGCCTTTTCAAGTGCTGGAAGCAGTTGCTCTTTCGTGGTCGTGAAGCGGGTGATCGGCTCGAAATCGGTTTCTTCGACGTAGTGGTCAATTTCGTCCTGGGAAAGGAACGCGAGGACCGCCTTGCCGGATGCCGAACTGTATAGCGGCCTGCGATCTCCTGCCGGAACGGCATATCGAAGAGGTGAGTCCGCGACCATGACATCGGCATAGACTATTTCCTGCCGGCTTTCCGACAGGGTCCCCAGAATCACCGTTTCCTGGGCCTTTCTGGCCAGTTGTTCGATCACCGGCCTTGCGCATGCGGGAAACTCCGCCTCTCCCTGATATGAATCGATGAGACGGGCGAGACTGAAACTTTTCTGGCCGAGGCTGTAGTATCCAGACTGGTTGGCCAGGAAACCTTCGGATTCGAGCAAGCGCAGCAATCTGTGCAGGCTCGCTCTGGGCAAATCGAGAGCCTCGACAAGATCGCTGATCGACATGCCGGCCTTTCTGGTGGCCAGCGTCATCAGGGTTTCAAGCGAACGCACTCCAGCGCGAGGACCCTCCGCCGGGCTTTTCGTCGATCTGGAACTAGCCATACGTTGCTCTAATCATTTGCTGTTTCCCATTTTCATCGAGATCGACCGTCTCTGGTCGCCTCTGTTCATCCATCGAAGCGAGGATGCAACTCCAGACGTGCGATTCGCGCGCTCATCCGTTTGATTTGACCGGTATTGCCCCGTCGTGCCGTTCGACATGGTCTGAATATTCGCTTTGCACCCCCCTTGCCTCCCAAACATCATGGGTCGCCCCGATCTCAGGCATCTTGAATTTCAATTTTGGATCCGGTATCAAATATGGAATTAGAGCGAAACCCCTTGGGTTTCAGTTGCGGCAGTCCATGTCATTTTCAGGCGGGTGAAGGTGTCGCAGGCTAGGCAGTTCGGGGGCGCGATGGAACGCGCCCCGAACAAATGTGTGAGGAGCGAATGCCTTGCGAATACGGGCCGTATTCAAGCCATCTGATTTCCAACCGACACCGGACGCATCGCGGGCTGACGCCGAAGCTCTGTTCGAGCAGATGTTTCCCGGTGTCGAAAACCCCGAAATACCGCGCGATCATGCGGGCATGGCGATTGTCGCGCTTAACCCCGGGTTAGCCCGGCACATGAGCGCCATGAGCCGTTTCATGGCGCTGGAGCTTGACTTCAGCAAGCGCCGGGATCTGCGGGAACTGGCGATACAAACCTGCCACCTGAAGGCAGGGTGCGGCTATGGCTTCGAATCGCGCATTTCTGCCGCAGGTGCCGCTGGCATTAGCCCGGCGCAACTTGCCGCTCTGGCGGTCTGGAAAAGTAGCTCGCTGTTCGATGAAGAGCAGCGCCTTGTCATCGAATACGCTGAAGCCGTGCATGACAACGCCGTGACGGACGAGCTGTTTCAACGGATGGTCGAGCGGTTCGGCGAAAAAGGGGCGATCGAGTGCGCAGCCATTGTCGGATACTGGACTTGCTGGGCGATGATCATCAACGCGGCCAAGCCTTGAGCCGATGCTCCTTGCCGGCCCGAGGTGGTTCGCATGCTCGAAACAAGGTGTCGCATGAAAATCTACACCAGCCCAAATTCACCGTTCGGCGCACGAATCCGCATCGCGGCAAAGGCAAAGGGTATGGACCTTGAGAGTTTGCCGCTGCCGGAAGGAGGGCTGCATTCGGCCACCTTCCTCAAGATCAACCCCATCGCCAGGATTCCGGTGCTCGTGACGGAAGACGGCACGACAATCCCCGAATCGTCGGTCATCCTCGATTATCTGGAGGACCGCTTCCCGGCTCCCAGCCTTCTGCCGGAAAGCCCCGAAAATCGCGCCAGGCTAAGGCTGGCGGGGTGCATCATGGATCGCTACGTGATGGACCCGGTCATCCGCCTCTTTCCGCAACTTTCGCCCGGGGAACGCGACGATGGCGTCGTGTCGGCGGAGATCGCGCGCTGGCGGGCGGGGCTTGATCACCTCGCCTGCTTCATGGTCCCTTCCTTGCCCGTGGCGCCTGCGCCTGCATCGCTGGCAGATTGCATCCTCGCTCCCTCGCTGCACCTTGGAACGCGCATCGCGGCGATGCTTGGCCTCGAACGGGATCCCATGCTGGCTCATCCCGTGCTCGTCGAATATTATGATCGTGCCAGGCAAAACCCGGTCATTGCGCCCGTTCTTTCCGAGTTGACCGCAGCCCAAGCGCGAAAGGACGCGCAGGCCGGACTACCCTCACTCGCACATCTCCACTGAAGCCCCCATCATCCTGCAATCAAGGAATTTGTCGAATGAAAGAATACACTGTTCCAGAGCGGATCGTCGAACTGGTAATGGCGGAAGGCGTCGATACGATATTCGGCATCCCCGATCCGAGTTTTTTCGCCATGTTTCTCGAAGCCGAGCGGCGCGGCATGCGGATCATCGCGCCACATCACGAACAGGCGGGCGCCCTAATGGCAGACGGCTATTATCGCTTGACGGGAAAGCCGGGCGTCATGGGCATCAATAAGGGCCCCGGCGTTGCCAATATCGCCGCGGGCGCGGCCTATCTCGCCAAGGAGAACATCCCTGCCGTGTTCATCATGGGGCAGCGCCAGCGCCTCTATGAACAGCGGGTACGGCGCGGCAAGATGCAGTATATGAGCCAGCCGCCGATCTTTGCCGGCATGATGAAGTACATGGGCACGATCGAATACCCCGAACAGACCGACGAAATAATCCACGAGGCGTTTCGACTGGCCATGAGCGGCGTGCCCGGGCCGACGTTCGTCGAGATGCCGCTCAGCGTCATGCAGCCGAAGCTCAAGCTTCCGCCAGCCTTGTCTCCAAGCCGCTATCGCCTTGCCAACCAGGAAGCCGGCAGCGGTGCCATCGAAAGCGCGGTCGATATTCTGACCAGCGCCAAAAACCCTATCCTTCTCATCGGTCAGGGCGCCTTCGTTTCGCGCGCGCATGCGGATGTCGCCGAACTTGCCACCAGGCTGGGATGCCCGATCGTCTACAGTTCGGCCGTGGAGGCCGTTATCGCCGGAATGGACGATCGCAGTTTCCCCTATGGCAGCCTGTCCGCCAACGAGATCGTCGGCAACGCGGATGCGGTGGTCGCGATCGGCACCGAACTTGGCGAAACCCTGCATTACGGACGCGGCCATCACTGGTCGAAAGGCTGCACCGACCGCAAATGGATCTATATCGAGCGTGATCCCACGGCGATCGGGGTGAACCGTCCTATCGACGTGCCGCTCGTCGGCGATCTGCGCGACATCGTTCCGCAACTGGCGAAAACTCTTCCCGACACATCAAGGGCGCTGCCGCCGCGGGTTGGAGAACTGGCAAAGGCGCATGCGGAAGAGAAGCGCAAGCTTACCGCCTCGATATCAACTGCGTCCCAGCCAATGCACCCCGGGCGCCTCGCAATAGAGGCAACCAAGGTTCTGCCGGAAGACGTCGTTCTGGTGCGGGATGGCGGCGCATCAAGCATGTGGTTCTCCGGTCTGCTCCAATGTGTGCCGCGCGACGCGATGTGGAATTCGAACTACGGTGCGGTCGGCCCCGGCCTGCCTTACGCTGTCGGGGCACAGCTGGCTGTCGGCGATAAGCGGCGCGTGGTGCTGGTGACTGGCGACTCCTCGATCCTGTTTCACATTTCCGAGATCGAAACGGCCGTGCGCGAAAACCTCCCGGTAATCTGCATCGTCGCGGTGGACCACGCGTGGGGGATCGAAGTCGCTTCCTACAAGGCGAATTTCGGCCCCGAAACGAAAAAGCCGGGAGCGCACTGGAACAGCAAGGTACGTCTCGACAAGACGGCCGAAAGCTTTGGCGCATACGGAGAATACGTCGAGCGCGCCGAGGACGTTGGCCCAGCTGTCGAGCGCGCTCTGGCGTCCGGCAAGCCTGCGGTTATCCACTGCGTCATCGACGCGGACGCGAACAGTTCGTTCAGCGGTCTGCCCGGCTTCATGGAGTTTCGCACCTGGTATGGAGAGGAAGGCGACAATCTCGGTTTCGCCGGAACTCCGCCAGCGGCGACTGCGCAAGCGGATGGGGCAGACGACGCTCCCGTCAATCAGGGCAGCGGCTACTAACGTTTCAAGTTCGGGCACCGAACGTCCCACTTAGACTAGGAGCTGCCGGTTCAAAGCAATCTGGTCGCTTCAGCAAGCTATCCCATCGCAGGGGCTGCTTCAGATGCCGGGTTCCGCCGTTTGGCCAAAGCGGCCGAACGGCGGAACCCGCATTCGGACGAAGACCCCCGGTGACGACACTTTTCCGAACGGGCCGAAACCTGTTGGGCGACTATCGTTCTGCACAACAGAATGGATGTTCTGCAATATTGATTTCGAGTCAAAGCTTGGCTAGGGAGAAGCCGGAAGAACGTGGCCGCGGAGGACAAAATGGCACGCATGGCGTTCGGCGGCCTGCCGCACGGCAACCTTTCACAGTCCGAACGTGGTGCTCAACTATCTTGCTAATAGAGGGTGTCCAATGCGATGATCCGCAGATACGATCTTTTCATCGACGGCAAATGGCGCCCTGCATCGGACGGCGCGACGATGCCGGCGATCAATCCCTACAATCAGGATGTCCACGCGCATGTCCCCGTCGCCACCGCGAGCGATGTCGAGAACGCGATCGCCGCCGCGCGCCGCGCTTTCGACAGCGCCTGGTCAAAGACCACGCCCGGCGAGCGCGCGAAGCTTCTGAACAAGGTCGCGGACCTGCTCGACGCTGATGCCGACCGCATGGCGATGCTGGAAACCACGGACAACGGCAAGGTGATCCGCGAGACTGGCAGCCAGATGGGATATGCCGCGCGCATCTTTCGCTATTACGCCGGTTGGGCGGACAAGATGCATGGCGATGTCGTGCCGCTCGACCAGAAGGACACGCTCGATTTCGCCATCCGCGTGCCCTACGGCGTGGTCGCCTGTGTCACCGCGTGGAACTCGCCGGTTGCGATCCTGACCAATACGCTGCCCGCCGCGCTCGCCGCAGGCAACTGCGTGATCCTCAAACCGAGCGAGCACGCCTCGACCACGACGCTCGAAATCGCCAGGCTGTGCGAACAGGCGGGCTTCCCCGCGGGCGTCGTCCAGGTCGTCACCGGCGCGGGCGATGTCGGCGCGGCGCTGACCGGCAGCACGCAGGTCGACAAGATCAGCTTCACCGGTAGCCCCGGTGTGGGCCGGATCATCGCTTCGAAGGCCGGCGCCAACCTCAAGCCGCTGACGATGGAACTGGGTGGCAAGTCGCCCAACATCGTGTTCGACGACGCCGATTTCGACCGCGCGCTGATCGGCGCGCTGGCGGGCATCTTCGGCGCAACCGGCCAGACCTGCATCGCCGGCTCGCGC